>NZ_MJIE01000001.1:1401771-2803543 GCF_001940235.1 Hornefia porci
TGTTATGGACATCAGCCGCCTGCAGCTTGAAATCGAACACCGCTTCGATGTGCACATTCACATCCACGACACCTGCAGCGGCTTCGACCTGTCGCTTGACGAACCGAATGCGGAGGTATCCGCCTGGATACAGGATTTCATGCGGAAAAACGGAGAGCCCCTGTTCATCTCCGACGACGGGCTGACCTTTGTTGTCGGATAGAGGCTCTCTCTCCGCACGCAGCCGTGCTCAACCCCGATACGGCTGCTGTTCGAAAGGAATTTCTCTCAGCCCCTCTACACTGCAGAGATACTCATAGACGATGGCATCACACGCCGCGGCTCCGCCGCCGTCCCCGCAGCGGCTTTTGTCCGTGTATGCTTCCGCCGCCACGCACACGCGCCTTCTGCCGTAGAGGCTGCCGTTACCCTCGAGCATATCCAGCCGCTCCAGAGTTCTCCTGCTCACGCGGTAAAGCTCGCCTCTGACGCACCCCTCACCCGGCACAATCGCAGGAAAACTACCGACATCGTACATATCAAACCCTTCCAGGATTCCGCGCCCGATGCACGGACACCCCCGCAGATAACCGCGGTGGTTGCTCCGCCCCCGCAGCAGTGTGCCGTACACAAATACGGTATAATGCAGCGCCTCATCGACGCGCCGGATATCCTCCTCGTAGTCCTCACCCCATGCGCCGCGGAAATTCTCTTTACGGACCATCATCGCGAACTGCCCGCCTATCCTGTCAAACATCTCAGTAAACTTCCGGGACATATCCGGATGGTCCGACAGGAAATCCATCACTCCCGCCGTCAGGAAGAAATCGACTGCGCGAATCTGCTCACGCAGCCCCTCATAACCATGGCCGCTCAGTCCCCTTCCTGTACAGCAGTCCAGGCTCCTCGCCAGCGCTCTTCCCACTGCGCCCTCAAGCAGCCCGGGGTCAGTTCTGTACGCCTTCATCAGCACCGCCGAACAAAGGTAAGTCGGGATGTAAATGAAATCCACCCTCGCATCCGACGGAACCCAGAAATCCTCCAGCAGCGCGAAAAAGCCGTCCTCCCTCTGAAATTCCACGATGCTCCGGATTCCCGCCATCCACACGGGGTCGGTCGCATCCGGCGCCCAGTGCAGGAAGCCTTCCAGTTCTCTGACAGTGTTCAGCATCTCCTTAGTATCTACATTTCCTTCAGTTCTTCTCTCCAGCTTTAATACATTTCTCAGCATATCGGTCCTCCTTTGTACCACCAGCGCCCGTAATGTCCGACGGGAGCTCAATCAGCAGATATTGTTTATGGCATCATTATCGCACAAAAAAAAGGCGCTTACCCTGCAACGGGTGCGCCGCTTTTCATTTGTACACAAAGGACTCTCGGATGACCTCGATGTCCCGGGGATCGGCGTCAAGAACCTCTCCGCTCTCCGTCCGGAATACATATCCCCTGCCTTCTCCGGATCGACGCGGTTCAAACGTCCCGGTGTATTCCTTCCCCATCCACAGAATGCGGCAGGAGCTTCTGCGCTTCATCAGATACATCTGCACATGCCGGTCGTCGGTGGAGAAGAACCGGTCGTCTCTGTAATCGTTACTCACATCCGGACGTCCATCTGCCGGACAGATCTTGTCGATCGCGTAGTCGGACAGCTGAAGCTCGATGCGCCGGACGATATCCCACACCAGCTGTGAATTAGGGTCATCCGGAGGCAGCACGTTTTTCAGATACTCTGTCATTGCGTATACCTCTGTGAGATTCAGCGGCAGGAAAATGGGATGCAGCGTCGATTCGTAAAAGACTCTGCCGTCTTCACGGGTCTTCGTGATCTTAATCTCCGCTCCGAAAATCTCCAGTCCGTTCTCAAGCGCCTGCAGATCTTCCCGTCTGGTCCGTTCGTCGATATGAAAGTGCTCGTCGATCTCCCTCAGCGTCCGCCTCTGCTGCAGAAATTTAGCCATCTCCAGCTGTCTCATGAATGCATAATCGTAGAAGGACACATCGTACAAAGGCGATTCGACCTCAACGCCTTCCGTCCTCCGCAGATAATCATAAAAAGCGACAATCAGCGCCCTGGTGGTTTCCTTACGGGAACGCAGCGTCAGAACATATTCATCGATCTGCACGGTATCTGTCCACCACTCCATCCTTCGTTCGAGATTATCATAAAACCGTTCCGGATTATGGGAAATCATATACTTTCCCTCCGTCCTCCAGAATTTCACAAAGCTCTCATGCAGGCTCATTCCGTCACCTCCGGTCAGGCGGAGACCAGCGCCGTGCACAGGGCAGCCACCAGCACCACAGGAAGCACGATCCATCCGAGCAGAAAAATTCCCAGTCCGAGCATGCCGATGATGAGCAGCGGAGCCAGCAGGATTCCCATCACCACATACGCCGCCTTGAACAGAAACACGATTAATTTAAAGATAAGCATCCCGACAGCAAACAGTAATATTACTGAAAACAACATTGTAAGCATAATCGTTCCTCCCATGTAAAACACTTTTATCGGCCGTATATCCGTATCCGCCGGCCGGCAGTTCTTTCAGCCTTTGTGCCCGCGCTCAGAAAAGCCCGGAAATCAGCGTCAGAATCGCCAGTCCGCCCTGCATGAGTATGATCCTGGGATTGCTGGTGATACTGCCGTAGAGCGCTACAAGCACAATATAGCCCATCAGAAGCATGACCGCGGTTTTACTGACAAACAGAAACGCTGCCAGCAGAATCAGCACCGCAAGCAGGCCGTTGTATACACCCTGGTTCTTGAACAAAGTATTAACCGACTTCCGTTCCAGCTCGTCCAACTCCATCCCGAAAACCTTCGACGTTCTTTCCGACGCCGTCGCAAAGGTCTCAAGATACATGATATACAGAAATTCCAGCGCTGTCAGCGCCGCCAGTACTTTTGTGATTATCGTCATTCCCTGTCCCTCCTGTAATGTCAAACAGTTTCTGCATTTTTTCCGGATTGGTCTTCAGTTCTGTATCAGTCGGTCTCTCAACTTCCGTTGCGTCTGCCATACTTTCACGTCTCCCTTTAGTCATAGTATTATATCCCACGACATGCTTTTTTGCAAGCAGCGGCATGCACAAAACACGACACACATAAAAAACCAGCAAGGCTGTCCCTGCTGGCTCTGCATTGCATTCTGCGGTTCGAAATTCGAAAAACCAAAAGAACGCCCGGCGTCACCCCTCCGACGAAGTCTCCGAAGTCTCCGCGAGAATAATCGCCTTTCCGCTGTTTGTAACGGAAAACGAAAGCACCTTGAAACCCGCTCCCGCGATCTCATTCGCTTTTTCCTCCACCGCTTCGGCCATTTTGGAGGTCTGCGGATTGTAATCGATAACAAAAGTTTTATACATGACAAATCTCCTCCTTTCTCGAAAGATACCAGATCAGAGAAGCTTCATCTACCCGAAAAAGAAAAAGGGAATGTCAAATCTTTGTAAAAGCGGGGCGTTTCCGCCTACCGGCCGCCGATGAAATCCGTAAAGACATCTGTCGCTGTTGCGGGCGCGCCGTATCTGTCCTTTCCGTCTGCGATGGATTTAATCATAAACGCCATATTCAATGTCAGATTGCGAACAGTCTGCAGTCCCTCTTCATCCCTGTAGACGTCTTCTTTTGTATAACCATGCACATCGTTCCAGTAGGACGACGGCGCCGTCGGCATGCCGCAGATTCCAAAGAACTGGTTCAGCGCCTCAAAGGTCGCGCTGTTTCCGCCGCGCCTGCAGGAAACGATGGACGCGCCCACCTTCATGCGGAGATCCAGGCCGCAGCTGTAGAACAGACGCTGAACAAAGGAAAGAATTGTGCCGTTGGGGTTCCCGTAATAAACCGGAGAACCAAGAATCAGGCCGGACGCTTCTGCCAGCTTGGGCGCGGTTTCGTTGACCAGATCATTAAAGACGCATTTCCCTGTTTCCTTGCACTTTCTGCAGGCGATGCACCCGCGGATGTCTCTGTTCCCGATCTGCAGCTCCTCCGTCTCAATTCCCTGCTCCGCGAGAATCGCTGCAGCCTCCTCCATCGCTGTATGTATACAGCCTGCGGGATCCGGGCTTCCGTTAATCATCAGAACCTTTGCCATAAATACCTCCAAACCTTGCCTGAACTATAAATCATCATCCCACGCTTATTGCGCCCTACCTCGAGAATACGACCTGGGGCAGTGCCACCGCCAGAACCCCGAGAATCATGCTGGCGGCCACATAGACAATTGCCATCGCCGTCCTTCCGTTCGCCACAAGCTCGCTGGTTTCAAGTGCGAAAGTCGAAAATGTTGTGAATCCGCCGCAAAGCCCCGCCTTGAGAAGCAGTTCCATCTGCGGACTGAAATTTTCGTGCTCCGCTACCATAGCCGCCAGAAAGCCGATCAGGAATGCGCCGGCCACATTGATAACAAGCGTGTTTACCGGAAAAGCCGTATGCTCCCTGACCGGAATCAGACTCACCAGATACCGGAGCACCGAACCGACAAAGCCCCCGCACCCCACCAGCAGACAATTGTACATAATAAAATTTCCTCCTTTTCCGACACGACTGCGGCATCTTCACGCTATCCAATCAATTTTTCAATCGCTTCTTCCTTTGTGGCGACAAAGAATGCGTTGATTCCTTTGTTGCTCTCATAAATAAAATCCTTCAGAGCTTTGCTTGTGTAACTGGAATAGTCCCCATAGACAGCGATCCGGCCGCCGTAGTTGACATACTTCTGCAGGATCTCACCTGCCAGACCGGTACTGAGAACAAAAAAATCCGCCGCAAGCAGTGCACTGCTGATCACGATATTCTCCGTCCCAATCTCGTATTTCGCAGTCATCAGTAAATCCAAAGCAGACTGTGCGTCTGTAATAACAGGCGAATCACCGTTTACAATAGCACAGACCGCACCGTCCTTCTCAAATTTCGTAATATCCATTGTACCACCTCCATCCGAAGTTATCTTCTATATTCTCCATTTTTTCCGATCCACAACTCATACTGCGCCTTCATCGCCGCTTACCGAACAGAAAGAAATTCACGAGCCAGAAAACCGCCCCATACACCAGAAAGGTGACGGACACGATCAGGATCCATATTCCAATATCGGCTCCGGCGATTGCCAAGGTCCCGGCGCTTTCGGCCGCTTCGCCGCTCCCGTCTGCTCCGGCCGCTCCGCGGAAAACGACGAAAAGCAGGGCGATTGCCGCACCTAATGCCGCCGACACGGCAGCGGTCAGGGTGAATGTTCCTTTGCGATGAACCCTCTCTTTTCCGTCTGCCTACTGTATTCCGAACACCGCTTTTATCAGCTTCTTCCCAGATTGCGTTTTCGCAGCCTTCTCCAGAAAGCTCCGGATACTCTGTCCGGAGTATCCGTTTTCGGAAGCGTTTGCGATGTAGTCAGCCTCAACGAGAATCTGCCAGTCGGCGCTGTCAATCCCTTCAAGGGTATGGTGATGTTCAACCAGAAAGGCGACCCTGTCAATCTGAGTCTTTGTCATCCCGGTGTTCGCCAGAAATTCCCTCACCAGCGGCCCGCCTTCCTTCTCCTGATGCTTTCCGTCAGTATTCCCATACTTTTCACGGCACAAAGGACAGGCGATGTCATGTGTCACAGCAGCGACTTCGAGGATAAACTGGCATTCATCGTCCAGCCCCTCCAGTTCGCCTATCGTCTTCGCGTATGTCCACACCCGTATCAGATGGTCTATATCGTGAATATTGCCGTCCGACCGGATAATCATTTTCTCAATTATTGCCGCAATCATCCCTGCTGCGCTCCCTTCCATCAATGCAATCAACGGACATTATTTGTCGATCCACAGATGATGCTTGTCATAATATTCGTCCTCATCCGGGTCAGGCACCCTGACATTCATAGCGCCCAGCTCCTCCGGTTTGTTCATTCCCGTCACGCTGCCCGGCAGGTCGTCCGCAACCCCGACCGGCGGAATGCTCCCCCTCACCGGTTGTTTTGTTACCAGCCGGTAAACAAGTCCCCCGACGATAATTCCCGCGATACGCCTCACCGTCTCTGACCGACTGCTCAATCGCAGCCGGAATATAATCTGTTCAAAATGTCCCTTCTGCATTGTCATGTCTGTTTGCTCCGCGCCCTATCGCACAGTTCTTCATCTCGGTCCCATAAACCTATTCCCATTCAAATGTATCATATGCTCCGGCATTTCAGCAATCCAGACCTCTGTCTCCCATGCAAGTTCCTCTGCAAATTTTTTATATGTTTTAAAGTCCAGAAACGCAGTTACAAATATCTTCCCAGCCGTAACATCTTTTGTCATTTCCGTTATTTCCAGTACACGTTTCGGATTCATCGGACCGACCGATGTTACCGATTCCACAAAATAAATCCAGTCCTTATCTTTTCGATACAGCACAACGTCTGGCATCTTATCGTGTAATGTGATTTCAAATCCTAACTCTTTCAACTTTTCTACATTCTTTACCAGATCTTTTTCTATTGTATCTCCAACGTACAGACACTCCGAATTTGGAGCAAATCTTGGTGCAAATTCTTCGATAATAACTTTTTGAAGCTCGTTATGCTTACCTGTAGAAAACTTAAAACTTTCACCATTTATATGTACGGGCATCATTGTCATTTTCTTTTTTGAAGCATACAAATCAATTAACTTCTCATGGTAATAAAGGAAACGTTTTACAGAGGTTTCCCATGCCGATGTCCCCATAGTTCTCAACATCTTGACTGTCTCTTCTGTCAATCTGTACCGATAATTCGGGCTGTTGGTCGTTTTCCCATTGTCCTCTATCAATGCGGCGGTCCGAAATCTGTGCAAAGCCTGTTTTCTAAACGTTTCTCTGCTATTTTCTGCATAACTCATACCATAAAAGCTATTAACAAACTGAATAATATCATGAATACGAATCCATTCATTTGTTGCCTCGCTCCATGACATATCCGGCTTCACTCCCGCCATTGCCAGTATCACATAGCAACATATATCTGCTTGCTGTGCCTTGGGCATACCTATTGTTCTCAGAAATCCTCTTGTTTCCTCTATTTTCTTATCCACAATACCCCTCTAATATCAAATTACAATTTGCCTCTGAATAATCCTTACTTTTAAGCATTTTTCTTCCCATCTCCTGAATAGCCTCTAAATCCGGTACAGGCATTGCGTTGATCTCTGTTGAATTAACCTGCGTAGACCCATTCAAAATACGGTAATATTCGTCATAAAGTGTAGAATTAAACAACACATACAAACCATATACTAGACATTCTGACATCTCCGTTAATACACCGTCCACAAAATTAATTTTATTCTGTGTACTTATCTTTTTGTATTGTGGGAATCTTTTTGCCAGATATACTCCACACTGTAATCTTCGGTGTTCTTCCTTTGCTGTAAATCGTTTTACAAATAGATAATTTTTATTATCCTGCATCAACCCCTTTTGCCCTGTCACTACATATTCATGCTCTTTATGTATCGGGAATTCGACTTTCCCATGCTCTATATGTTGTGCATAAAATAAAGGAATCGCTCCTTCTTCTTCCTCATCCCGCAAGATTTCACGATTACGAAAATCTACTGTTAATCCTGTTTTCATTTTTACGCCAATTGCCGGCAGCGTTTTATCAAATTTGCGAATTTTCCTCAAAACTTCCACTTCTTTTTCATCAGTCATAAGGTAAACGTAATAATCCGAACCAGCTACAACCAAATCATACGGAACTGTCAATGAACTTATTTCTCCAAAATCACCATTTGATTTCGACGATGTAATAGTAACTGTTTCCGGGGGTTTAGCCGTTTTTCTTACCTTAATGATGATTGTTTCCTGTAGTACACTTTCTTTGTCAAATACCTTACTGCGACTAACAAAAAGATGAATGCGTTCCAGTTTCCCGACTGTCAGAAAATACTCTCTGAAACGTTTAAAATATGCTCCAGATGTCCATGATCGCGGAATAATATATACCATTTCCCCATCCTCACATAAATTAAACAGCCCCATAGAAGCAAAAATAAAATACAAATTTGGTGCCCCATAGCATATTTCCGGCATCGCTGTTGCTTCTGGAGCATCTTTAGAAATTTTCATATATGGAGGATTTCCAATTACAAAATCATATTTCTTAGGATCATCACTTCCACCTATCATATGGTTAAAATCAAGGTATTGAGTAAGGATATAATTGTCTTCGATTATGTTAATATCAATTTTTTTTTCGGATTTTGCCTTGCAGTATTCCAAATTTCGCTTTAGCAATGGCAATACATTATTATCATTCTCATAACAGGTAAGCTCAATTTTCTGGACAGAGTCTATAGTTTCTAATCTTTCAATAAAAGCACACGATAGTATGCCCGAACCAGCTCCTGCATCAAGTACGCTTACCCTACTCTTCTTCTCATCAATATCATATAAATCAGCCATAAAACGGGCAGTCTCCATACTTGTAAAAAACTGCCCATACCTTTTACGCTCTTTTTTCGGCATACTGTCTATATATTCGTTTGTAAGTCTTATAACTTTTTCCAGCATATTCCACCTACCTGCAAGACTTTTATTTCCTGTTATTATACTATAACTCAATCCTGTTTTCAACGCTCTTTAACGAACATTTGTTCTTTTTTATTTCTCAGATTTCACCGGCATCCAAAAATCAAAAATGCATTTTTAATCCACCTTTCTCTCGCAACCCGCCGTCCTGCGCCTCCTCTTTCAGTCGGCTTGCACCGCTCGCTGCCCGTCAGTCCACCGGACTGACGGGTTTCACGCTCGCGCCCTTTTGGAGACCTGCCCGATGAGCCATGTGAATCGCCGGCAGGTCCCATGTCAGGAGCGCAGCGCTTCAGCGCGTGGCGCTCTACGGCCCGGGTTCGATTCCCTTTTTCTCTATCCCACGAAAAAAACGGCTTCCTTTTCAGGATGCCGTTTTTTTCGTGGAGCGGGCGAAGGGAATCGAACCCTCAACGCAAGCTTGGGAAGCTCGAATTTTACCACTAAACTACGCCCGCATATGCGGCCGGTGAAACCGGCCAACGATATTATACTATCTTTTGTTCAAAACTTCAACTACTTTGGCGGGAATCCTGCGGCATTTCTCTTCTGAGACGGACGCCAGCGAGACGCGCAGTCCCATGGCCAGCGGCACCAGGAAGATGCCCTCCGCTTCCAGCTCACGGCTGGCGGAAGCCGGATCATCACAGGGAATCGATGCGAAGAATCCGCCGTCGTAGGGAAGAATCGGCAGACCGGCCCGCGCCGCCTCCTCTTCAAAGGCGCGGCCGCGCTTCAGAAGCATGTCGCGGATCTCCTTCCTTTCCTTTGTGACCCGATCCAGAAGATCCTTATCGGCGAAGATATTGGCGATGATGCTCTGGCCGACTCTGGGGCTGTTGGACCAGGACGCGCGGGAGGAAAACTCGCAGACACGGACGAACTCGTCCGCAATCTCCTCATTCGGCGCGAGGCAGATCATCGCTCCGCACCGCAGTCCGTACAGAGTGAACGTCTTGGACATGCTGAACGCCAGAATCGGGAGGACATTCGCAGGCAGCTCCTCCAGATACGGAAGGAAGCTTCTGTATTCGTCTTCATCTCCGGCAAAATCAATATACGCAGTGTCCACCAGCAGCGCGATGCGCTTTTCCGGTTCCTGCGACGACAGGATGCCGATCACCTTCTGCCAGTCCGAATCAGTCAGCGAATACCCCGTCGGATTCTGTGCCGGCGTATTCAGAATGATAATCAGGCGGTCCTGCTTCTCCAGCATTTCTCCGACCCGTTTGCGGAAATCCTCTGCGTTGAAGCCGTGATTCTCGTCAAACAGACGGAAGGTCGCAATGCTGCGTCCCTGCTCAGCCGCAATGGTTTTGTAGGGAGACCAGTGCCAGTCAGTCGTCAGAATCTGATCTCCCGGACAGGAATAGTTGGCGATGGTGTTCCGCAGCGACCCGGTACCTCCCGGCGTTGCCACAGCGCGCACCTGCCCCTTGGGCTCGTAGTTCCTCAACGCCGCCCGTATCGCCGCCTTCCGGAATTCGGGCGTTCCCCCGATGGGCGCGTACTGGGCGTATTCCACCGGCTCAAGGCCCATGAACGTATCATCCACCGAAGAAAGCACCAGCAGTTCTCCCTCATCGTCCAGAAGAGCGCCGATAGTCGCATTGATGACTTTGTCCTCACCGACGTCCTCCGCCATTTCCCGGGCTCTGCGGCTGATGCCGAAGATCACATCTTCCTTAGGAATGTTTCTGCCGTTCGCGGCAGCCATAATAAAATCTGACATAGCAATCTCCCCCTGCGCATAGTTTTTGTACAAAATTCTGTTCTATTATATTCCAAACCGCACCGGTTTACAAGAGTTCAGAGGGTTTTTCAGCGGAGGTTCTGCCCTGCCGCGTCCGATTCGTCCTACAGTGCCTTCCTCAGGCGCATGAAGCTGATGCTCTTGCCTGCGGCGGAGAATTTGTCCTCATACTCCGTTGTCACATATTCCGAAGGCGCCTTCGCAACATGCAGATCCCTCGTCACTTCCTCCACGACGAAGAACCCCTGCTTCAGCACCTGCTCCAGCGAATACTCGAACAGCCCGTCGTTATCAGTCTTGAACTCCAGGATTCCTCCCGGGCTGAGAACACGGGCGTACTCCTTCAGCTTCTCACCGCTGGTGAGTCTCCGCTTGGCGTGGCGCTCCTTGGGCCACGGATCGCTGAAATTCAGAAAGATCCAGTCCACCTCTCCGTCCGCGAATATTTCATCCAGAGAACGGATATACTGCAGCACGAAGCGGACGTTCTCACTTCCCGTTTCTCTCTCCTTCTCCAGCGCGTGAAGCGCCACGCTCCTGTGCCCTTCAAAGCCCAGGAACATCCAGTCCGGGTGACGTTCAGACATTCTCGTGATGAACTGACCCTTGCCGCATCCAATCTCAATGGCGAAGGGACGGTTCCCTGCAAACTCTTCTCTCCAGCGCCCTCTGTATTCGCCGGGGCTGTCAATGCAATACTGTCGGAAGGCCTCGATTTTACTGTCGAGATCCTTTATCTTTCTCTGCCTCAATCTGCTTCCTCCGCTAAAACATAATGCGCATTCCTATGATTACTCCCAGGAACAAAAACATCCCGGCCAGACACAGTGCGTCCGCCCGTCCCATCTTCATTCCGTTCATCCTCGTTCTTCCCGCGCCGCCCCGGTAGCACCGGGCCTCCATCGCCATAGCGAGATCCTGCGCGATCCGGAAGGCGCTGACAAAGAGCGGAACCAGAATCGGAATCAGCGATTTCGCCCGGGCGAAAATGTTTCCGCTCTCAAAATCCGCGCCGCGGGCCTGCTGCGCTTTAATGATTTTGTCGGTTTCCTCCATCAGCGTCGGGATGAACCGAAGAGCGATGGACATCATCATGGCGATCTCATGCGTGGCGACCCCGACTTTGTTCAGCGGGCTCAGCAGGCGTTCGATACCGTCCGTCAGGCTGATGGGCGTCGTCGTCAGAGTCAGCAGCGACGTACCGATGATCAGCAGAATCAGACGGATACTCATGAACACCGCCGTATACAGACCGTTATCCGTCACGCGCAGCGGACCGATATGGTACAGCACTCTGCCGTCAATCATGAAAATGTTCAGGCAGAAGGTGAAAATCAGGATAATCAGAATCGGCTTGAGCCCTCTCATGATAAACCCCGGCGGCACTCTGGAGATCCCGACGACCACCGCCAGCACGCCTGCGCAGACCGCGAATCCCGGAAAATCGTTCACGATAAACAGCTCGATAATATACAGAACCGCCGCTGTTATTTTCACTCTCGGATCCAGCCGGTGCACAAAGGATTGCACCGGATAATACTGACCCAGCGTAATATCTCGGATCATTTCGCTTTGCTTCCTCTCAGATAATCATAAATCGACTCCTCCGCCTCCCGCAGCGTCAGCGCTCCGATATCGACGTCGATTCCTCTCTCCTTCAGCTGATACATCATTTCTGTCGCCGGCGGCACATCCAGCGCAATCGCCGCAAGCCGGTCCCGCTGACGGAATACCTCCTTCGGCGTTCCCACCGTGATCAGCTTGCCCCGATCCATAACCATCACTTTGTCCGAAAGCGCGGCCACATCGTCCATATTATGGGAGACAAAAATAATGATATTCTGCTGTGATTCATGTACCTTGCGGATCATTGCCATAATCTCGTCATGGGAGCCCGGATCAAGCCCCGCGGTGGGCTCGTCCAGAATCAGCACCTGCGGTTTCATGGCGATGACGCCGGCGATGGCGACCCGGCGCTTCTGCCCTCCGGAAAGCTCAAAGGGCGATCGCTCAGCCACCTCGCCGTAGTCCAGTCCGACAAGCTCCAGCGCGTCACGGACGCGTTCGTCGATTTCGTCCTTCCGCAGTCCCAGATTTCCGGGGCCGAACGCCACATCCGCAGCGACGGTCTCCTCAAACAGCTGGTATTCCGGATACTGAAAGACCAGCCCGACCCTACGCCGCACATCCCGCATGGAAATCCCCGGGCGGGTAATCTCCGTTCCGCCGACGATAATCGTGCCCCCGTGAGGCTTCAGCAGGCCGTTCAGCTGCTGCAGCAGCGTGGATTTACCGCTTCCCGTGTGGCCGATGATACCCGCCACCTCGCCGTCATAGATATCGAAATTGATATTGTCCAGGGCGACAGTCTCACTGGTCAGACCTTCGTTATATATGTATGAAAGATTTCTTACCTGTATTGACATACAAACTCCACCATGTCCTCCGGCGTAATTACATCCTCCGGAACGTCAATTCCTCTGCTGCGCAGCGCCGCCGCGATTTCCACCGCCACCGGCACATCCAGACTGACCTCAAGCATACGCTCCCGCCTGGAAAACACCTCTGCCGGAGTACCGTCCAGCAGGACCCTGCCTTTGTCCATGATAATGACGCGATCCGCTCTCACCGCCTCATCCATGAAATGCGTGATCAGGATCACGGTGATCCCCTCCTCATGCAGCTGCTGTATGATCTTCATGATGTCGCGCCGCCCCCGCGGATCCAGCATCGCAGTCGGTTCGTCGAAGATAATACATTTCGGGCGCATGGCGATGACGCCGGCAATGGCGACACGCTGCTTCTGTCCTCCGGAAAGCTGATGGGGCGCTTTGTGCCGGTACTCACCCATTCGCACGGACGACAAAGCCATGTCCACACGCTCCCGGATTACGGACGGCTCCACACCGAGATTTTCCGGGCCGAACGCCACATCGTCCTCCACAATGGAAGAAACCAGCTGATTGTCCGGGTTCTGAAAGACCATGCCGGCGGTCTGGCGGATCTCCCAGATATGCTCATCGTCGCGGGTGTCCCATCCGTCTACAAGGACCGTCCCCTCCGTGGGAACAAAGAGGCCGTTCAGATTCTTGGCCAGCGTGGATTTTCCGGACCCGTTGCGGCCGATGACTGCGACAAAGCTGCCCTCCTCGATGTCCAAGGTAACGCCGTCGATGGCGCGGACCGGCTCTCCGTCCTCTTCCTTCTCATATTCAAATATAAGATTTCTGATCTGTATTATACTGCTCATACTGCCTCCGGGCAGGCCGGCGCATTTCGCGCGTCTCCTCTGTCCCTGCCCATAGATAATATATTATACTACAAAAAAGCCACGTCCCGCAACATTTCAATTTTGCGGGACGCGTGACCGCGGTCAGCCTCAGTGCTCCGGAATAATCAGCCGCAGCGCGCCGGGGCAGATTTCAACCTCCAGCCCCGAAGTATCGGCAATCTCACCGTCCACACAGGTCAGAAAACTCTCACTGTCCTTCGGTATCAAGTGGACGCGGCGGCATTTCTTTGTGATCAGAAGATCTCCGACATCCTTTCTCTCCAGATGCCTTCCCCGGGCGAAATCCGGAAAAAAACGGAGGAACTGCCGCCGGCTCACATAATTGATGATGTTCAGATCCAGCATGCCGTCCACGAGACTTGCCTGGGGAGCAGACTTAATCCCGCCTCCGCAGTAGGAGCCGTTGCATACCGCGCAGAGGAGCATGCTTCCGTCGATAATCTTTTCGCCGTCGCCGTACACGGTAAGCCGTATGCCTTCCCTGCGCACAAACTTTTCAAACACTGCCAGCATATACGCCGCAGAGCCGGCCAGGAGCGGACGCTCCTTCAGCTGCGCGGCTCTCGCCACCACATTGCAGTCGAATCCGTTGTTGATCATATTGACACAGAACCGGTTCACATCGATACCGCCGAGCCGGCCTCTGCACCGCAGCAGATCGATTTGCCGCGGTGCTCCCGTCAGCTGCTCCGCAACGCTGCGGAACGCTTTTTCCGACGGGGGAAAGTTCCGGATAGTATCGTTCCCCGTTCCGATGGGGATCATTCCGACGGAAATGTTCTGATAACCTGCGACGCCGTTAATCACCTCGTTAAGCGTACCGTCGCCGCCGCAGGCATAAACCCGGGCCTCCTCGCCCTTCAGCTCCGCCGCATAGCGGGCGGCGGTTCTCTCGGCGTCGCCTCTCGCATTGGTCCTGTGGATCACCGCCTCTATCAGACGCAGCCTGGTTTCTCTCAGTATTTCCTGCCGCAGCGTTTCCGTTTCCTTTCCCCGTCCCGCGGCCGGGTTAATGATGAATATATGTTTCATATACTGTCCCTGATATCATTCGCTCCCGTGCCGTTTGCACCGTCATTCCTGCGTCGGCTCCGGAGACTCTGTGTTACTCTGCCCGGATATGCTGTCCCTGTGAAGAATCTCCATGAATTCGTCTCCTGTAATCGTTTCCTTCTCATAGAGGAATTCGGCCAGCTCATCCAGCTTGTCTTTGTTGTCGCGGAGCATCCTCAGAGCCTTCTGATGCTGCTCCCGGATCACTTCCACGACGCGCTTGTCAATCTCCTCCTGGGTCGCGGCGGAACAGGTCAGCGATGTGTCCCCGCCGAGATACTGGTTGTTCACCGTCTCCATCGCGACCATGCCGAATTCGTCGCTCATGCCGTACCGGGTGATCATGGCGCGAGCCAGGCGGGTAGCCTGCTCGATATCGTTGGACGCTCCGGTGGTGATGCGGCCGAACCGGACCTCCTCCGCGGCGCGTCCTGCGGTGAAGGTGGCGATTTTATTTTCCAGTTCTTCCTTGGACAGCAGATATTTGTCTCCCTCGTCCACCTGCATCGTATAGCCGAGTGCTCCCGAGGTCCTGGGGATGATGGTGATCTTCTGCACCGGTGCGGAATCGGTCTGAAGCGCCGCCAGCAGTGCGTGCCCGATCTCGTGATATGCGACGGTCCGTTTTTCATCGTCGGAGAGAATCGCGTTCTTCTTCTGGTAGCCGACGATGACGACCTCGATGCTCTCCTCAAGATCCGCCTCACAGACGGTGGTCCGGTTGTCCCGGACAGCCCGCAGCGCCGCCTCGTTGATGATATTGGCCAGCTCCGCGCCGGAAGCGCCTGAGGCCATTCTGGCAACGGTATGGAAATCCACATCCTCCGCCAGGCGGACCTTCTTTCCGTGGACCTTCAGAATCGCCTCACGTCCCGCAAGATCCGGCAGCTCCACCGGTACCCGGCGGTCGAATCTGCCCGGACGCAGAAGCGCGGCGTCCAGGGATTCCGGACGGTTGGTCGCAGCCAGAATAATGACGCCGTTATTGCTCTCGAAGCCGTCCATTTCAGTCAGCAGCTGGTTCAGCGTCTGCTCTCGTTCATCGTTGGAAGCCAGCTGATTTTCTCTTTTCTTTCCGATCGCGTCGATTTCATCGATGAACACGATGCAGGGCGCCTTCTCCTTGGCCTGCTTGAACAGGTCTCTCACCTTGGAGGCGCCCATTCCCACGAACATCTCGACAAATTCCGATCCGCTGATGCTGAAGAACGGTACGTTCGCCTCGCCTGCCACGGCCTTCGCCAGCATGGTTTTTCCGGTTCCCGGCGGACCGACCAGCAGTACGCCCTTGGGCATAGACGCACCCACAGCAGTATATTTCTCCGGATTGTGGAGATATTCCACGATCTCCATCAGGTTCTCCTTCGCCTCATCTTCTCCGGCCACATCATCGAAATGAATGCCTTCGGTGGACTGGACGTAGAGCTTGGCGTTGCTCTTGCCCATGCCGAACATCATGGAGCCCTGGCCTCCGCCGGCCTTGTCCATCATACGTTTGGACAGAACCTGTCCCAGCCAGAGGAAGATGATAATCGGCAGAATCCATCCCAGCAGGGTAATCAGCAGCGACGCGCTCCCGCTGTTCGTGATGTTGGTGGTGAACTTCGCTCCGGACTTGTACAGACGCTCGGTCAGGCCCGTATCCCCCTCCATCGGCGTGGTGGAATAGTACTTGTCATTTTTATCGGTGAAAATAATCTTGCTGCTCTGGATCTGGACCTGTTTAATCTGCCGGTCCTCCGTCATCTTCATAAACGTCCCGTAATCCACCTTGGTAATCTGGCTCTGCTGCATGGCCGGCAGCGCGAACATATTGAACGCGAGGATCACACAGAGGATCAGCAGATAATAAAATATCATCGGCCTTCTCGGCCTTTTGACTTCCTTCATTTGCGACATCTCCTATCTCGTTGCCGTTTCACTTTTCACTCCGTTTTATACAACAAAAGACGCCCGTTGGAGCGTCTTTTGACTGGGTTCCATCTGTTACTCGATGATTTCGGTTACAACGCCGGAGCCTACGGTTCTTCCGCCTTCTCTGATCGCGAATCTCAGTCCTTCCTCGATAGCGATCGGCGTGATCAGCTTGATCTCCATCACAACGTTATCTCCCGGCATGCACATCTCGGTTCCTTCCGGCAGCTTCAGGTCGCCCGTTACGTCCGTTGTTCTGAAGTAGAACTGCGGTCTGTATCCGTTGAAGAACGGCGTATGACGTCCGCCCTCTTCCTTCTTCAGCACGTATACCTGTCCCTTGAACTGCGTATGCGGATGGATGCTTCCCGGTGCAGCCAGTACCTGTCCTCTTTCGATTTCGTTTCTCTGTACGCCTCTCAGCAGCGCTCCGATGTTGTCTCCCGTCTCTGCCTCGTCCAGAATCTTACGGAACATCTCTACGCCTGTGACGACTACCTTTCTCTTCTCATCAGACAGTCCGACGATTTCCACCTCGTCTCCGACCTTCAGCACGCCTCTCTCGACTCTTCCGGTCGCTACGGTTCCGCGTCCGGTGATGGAGAATACGTCCTCTACCGGCATCAGGAACGGCTTGTCGTTGTCTCTCTTCGGCTCAGGAATGTAGCTGTCTACCGCTTCCATCAGCTCGACGATCTTGTCTCCCCACTCTCCTGCGGGATCCTCCAGCGCCTTCAGCGCGGATCCTCTGATGATCGGCGTGTCGTCGCCCGGGAAGTCGTACTCGCTCAGCAGCTCTCTGACTTCCATCTCCACCAGGTCCAGCAGTTCCTCATCGTCTACCATGTCACATTTGTTCAGGAATACGATGATGTAGGGAACGCCTACCTGTCTCGACAGCAGGATGTGTTCTCTGGTCTGCGGCATCGGTCCGTCCGTCGCGGCGACAACCAGGATCGCTCCGTCCATCTGCGCAGCTCCGGTGATCATGTTCTTTACATAGTCCGCGTGTCCCGGGCAGTCTACGTGCGCGTAGTGTCTGTTCGGGGTCTCATATTCAACGTGTGCGGAGGAGATGGTGATTCCTCTTTCCTTCTCTTCCGGCGCCTTGTCAATCTGATCGAACTCTACGTCCTCACCCAGGCTGTATCTCTGATGCAGCACCTTGGTGATCGCAGCCGTCAGAGTGGTTTTTCCGTGGTCTACGTGACCGATGGTGCCGATATTGATATGCGGCTTGGTTCTCTCATATTTCTGTTTTGCCATTGTAATTCTCCTTTATTACTTACTGCTGACTTTCTCTACCAGACTGTCAGGCAGCTTCTCGAAGTGGTCGAACTGCATTACATAAATGCCCCGGCCCTGTGTTCTCGATCTCAGATCGGTAGCGTATCCGAACATCTCCGAGAGCGGTACCATCGCTCTGACCGCAACGGCTCCGTTGTTCATGTCGGATCCCTCGATACGTCCCCGTCTTCCGGAAATGTCGCCGATGACATCTCCCATGTACTCCTCCGGAACCGTGACTTCTACCTTGAAGACAGGCTCCAGCAGCACCGGCTTCGCCTTCTGCGCCGCTTCGCGGAACGCCATGGAGGCAGCAACCTTGAAAGCCATCTCGGACGAGTCGACCTCATGGTAGGAGCCGTCATACAGCTCTACGCCCACATCGACGACCTGATATCCCGCAACCGGTCCGACTTCCATCGCGGACTTGATTCCCTCTTCGATAGGTCCGATGTATTCCTTCGGAATCGCACCGCCGACAATCGAGTTGACGAATTCAAATCCGGAACCCGGCTCTCTCGGATAAACCTTGATCTTGACATGACCGTACTGACCATGTCCGCCGGACTGCTTCGCGTATTTGTGATCCACATCGGCGGTAGCCGTAATGGTTTCTTTGTACGATACCTGCGGTTTGCCCACGTTCGCCTCAACCTTGAACTCACGAAGCAGACGGTCCACGATGATCTCCAGATGGAGCTCGCCCATACCGGCGATAATCGTCTGTCCCGTATCCGCGTTGGTGTAGGTCTTGAACGTAGGATCCTCCTCCGCCAGCTTCGCCAGAGCAACGCCCATCTTTTCCTGACCGGCCTTGGTCTTCGGCTCGATGGCGATCTCGATAACCGGATCCGGGAATTCCATGGACTCCAGGATGACCTCGTGATCCTCATCGCACAAAGTATCTCCCGTCGTGGTGTTCTTCAGTCCCACCGCCGCGGCGATGTCGCCGGAGTACACTCTGGAGATCTCCTGTCTCTTGTTGGCGTGCATCTGCAGGATACGTCCGACTCTCTCCTTCTGTCCCTTCGTGGAATTGTAGACATAGGAGCCGGAATCCATCGTTCCGGAATAGACCCGGAAGAACGCCAGCTTACCGACATACGGGTCGGTCATAATCTTGAACGCCAGTGCGGAGAACGGCGCTTTGTCGTCGGAAGGTCTGTCGACCTCTTCTCCGGTCTCCGGATCCACTCCCTTAATCGGCGGGATGTCGATCGGCGCCGGCATATAATCGACGATGCCGTCCAGCAGCATCTGGACGCCTTTGTTCTTATATGCGGAACCGCACATTACAGGCACCATCTCATTCGCGATCGTCTGTTTACGAATCGTCGCCTTGATCTCCTGCTCTGTCAGTTCTTCGCCTTCCAGGAACTTCATCATAAGATCCTCGTCGCACTCCGCGACAGCTTCCAGCATCTTATCTCTCCACTCCTGGGCGAGCTCCAGCATGTCATCCGGAATCGCCTCTTCGTCGATCTGGGTTCCCAGCTGGTCCTCATAAATTTCTGCCTTCATCGTAATCAGGTCGATGATCCCCTTAAAGGTCTCTTCCTTTCCGATCGGCAGCTGAACAGGCACAGCGTTCGCCTTCAGCCTGTCCTTCACCATGTCAACGACGCGGAAAAAGTCCGCTCCCATGATGTCCATTTTGTTCACGAAAATCATCCTGGGAACGCCATATCCCTCTGCCTGTCTCCAGACAGTTTCCGACTGCGGCTCTACGCCGCCCTTCGCGCAGAGAACGGTAACAGCACCGTCCAGCACACGAAGTGATCTCTCAACTTCAACGGTAAAATCTACGTGTCCCGGCGTATCAATGATATTGATACGGTTGCCCTTCCACTGGGCGGTCGTCGCAGCAGACGTGATGGTGATACCGCGCTCCTGCTCCTGCTCCATCCAGTCCATCTGGGAGGCTCCGTCATGAGTCTCGCCGATCTTGTGGGTTTTTCCGGTGTAGAAAAGGATACGTTCTGTGGTAGTTGTCTTGCCCGCATCGATATGAGCCATGATTCCGATGTTTCTTGTTTTTTCAAGCGGAAATTCTCTACCTGCCATTGTTCCTCCGTTCCATTACCATCTGAAGTGCGCAAAAGCCTTGTTGGCCTCTGCCATCTTGTGGGTATCTTCCTTCTTCTTGACGGATGCGCCGGTGTTGTTCGCCGCGTCCATCAGCTCCTTCGCAAGACGGTCAGACATGGTTCTCTCTCCTCTGAGTCTGGTGTACTTGGTCAGCCATCTCAGACCGAGAGTCTGTCTTCTTTCAGGTCTCACTTCGATCGGAACCTGGTAGTTCGCACCACCGATTCTTCTCGCTTTAACTTCTAATACCGGCATGATGTTGTTCATTGCCTTCTCAAATACTTCCAGCGGCTCCTCGCCGGTCTTTTCTCTGATCGTATCGAATGCGTCATAGACGATCTTCTGAGCAACGCCCTTCTTTCCGTCGAGCATGATGCTGTTGATCAGCTTGGAGACCGTAACGCTGCCGTATACTGGATCCGGAAGTACTTCTCTCTTTGGTGTCTTACCTTTTCTTGGCACTTCTCTTCCCTCCTTGCCTGTGAATTTTCTAATTGCGCGACTGTCTTCGCCCGCAAACCGCGGGTTACTCTGCGCGGCCCGGCAATTAATGTGACCGCCCAGTCTGTCCGGGGGTACTCGACATCACTCCTTCGGATGCCGCGGTGCTCTTATATGGTACACGAATACAAACTATTCTGTAGTACGTACAGTCCCGTCGGAATATGCGGCAGGACTTTAAGCGCACACTAAAGTTCCCATTTTCCTGAGTTCAGTCCGGTTTACTTTTTCTTAGGTCTCTTGGTTCCGTACTTGGAACGAGCCTGTCCTCTTTCAGCTACTCCGGCTGTATCGAGTGTTCCTCTGACGATGTGGTATCTGACGCCCGGGAGGTCCTTGACTCTTCCGCCTCTGATCAGAACGACACTGTGCTCCTGCAGATTGTGACCAATCCCCGGAATGTATGCCGTTACTTCGATACCGTTGGTCAGACGTACTCTGGCAACCTTTCTAAGAGCGGAATTCGGCTTCTTAGGGGTAACTGTCTTGACGGAAGTGCAGACGCCTCTTTTCTGCGGGGAATTGTTGTCCGTAGCGGTGCGCTTCAGAGAATTCATTCCCTTGCCCAGGGCCGGTGCGTCGGACTTCTTGACAGAACTTGTTCTGCCCTGACGTACTAACTGATTAATAGTAGGCATTCGTTTCTCCTTTCTTCTGATATTTTATATTCACAGCCAAACTGACCCTGATACCTCTTTCAGGGTCAGAATGACCGCAACTACCGATTAGTTTATCATAACAATTCGCCGATTGCAACTGAATTTTCCATCAGTCGTCCATCTCAACGATTTCGGATTCCTCCGGCGTTTCCTCTGAAGGCGCCAGGAACTCGTCGCTGACGTATTCGTCCGCCACAGCGAAGCTGTCGTAGCGGGCCTCCGGCCGGTTGGAGTCAAACCTGACGAACTCATTGTTTTCCGGTCTCCTGTCAAAGGATTCCATGTATTCCGTATTCTCGCCGTAATCGACTTTGATATTTTTATAGCGCTTCATGCCGGTTCCGGCAGGGATCAGCTTACCGATGATGACGTTCTCCTTCAGTCCCTGCAGGTGGTCTCTCTTGCCCTTGATGGCTGCGTCGGTCAGGACACGCGTGGTCTCCTGGAAGGATGCAGCGGACAGGAAGGAGTTCGTCGCCAGCGACGCCTTTGTAATACCAAGAAGCAGCTGCTTGTAGTTCGCAGGCGCTCCTCCGGCAGCCTCCGCCTCCGCGTTCGCCTCCTCAAGCTCGGTGATGCTGTACATGCCGCCCGGCAGCAGGTGAGTATCGCCTGAATCCTCCACCTTGTACTTGGACAGCATCTGGCTGACGATGATCTCAACGTGCTTGTCGTTGATGTCTACACCCTGATTCCTGTATACTCTCTGTACCTCCATCAGCAGGTAATCGTAAACGCCCTTGACGCCTTTCAGACGGAAGATGTCGTGGGGGTTCAGCGGACCTCTGGTGATATTCTCTCCGGCCTCGATCTTCTCTCCGGGGCGAACCACGATGGTGGCGTTGTAAGGAACATCGTATTCCTTCGATTCCCCGGATTCCGCGCCCAGAATCGTTACGCCGATCTTGCCGTTCGGCTTGTTCTCGACCTTCTGTACGGTGCCGTTCTCCTCGCAGATCTCAGCGAGACCCTTCGGCTTTCTGGCCTCGAACAGCTCCTCGACTCTCGGAAGACCCTGAGTGATGTCGGAACCTGCGACGCCTCCGGTATGGAAGGTTCTCATGGTCAGCTGCGTACCCGGCTCACCGATGGACTGTGCCGCGATGATTCCCACGGATTCGCCCAGATTGACTTCCTCGCCGGTAGCCAGGTTCCGTCCGTAGCATCTGGCGCAGACGCCGGTTTTGCTCTTGCAGGTCATCACCGAACGGATCTTTACGGATTCAATTCCGCAAGCCTCGATCTTCTTCGCCTGCCGGTCGCTGATTTCCTCACCGGCCGCAACGATGATCTCCTTCTCATTCTCCGGATTCACGATGTCCTCGGCGGCGGTCCGTCCTTCGATTCTGTCCTGCAGACGTTCCAGAACTTCCTTTCCGTCCACGAACGCGGAGACCTCAACGCCGTCGGTGGTTCCGCAGTCCTCTTCTCTCACAATCACGTTGTGAGAGACATCGACCAGTCGTCTGGTCAGGTAACCGGAGTCTGCTGTACGCAGCGCGGTGTCCGCCAGTCCCTTACGGGCTCCGTTGGAGGAAATGAAGTATTCCAGAATGGAAAGTCCCTCACGGAAGTTGGCCTTAATCGGAATTTCTACGGTCTTACCGGTCGCGGTACCCATCAGTCCGCGCATTCCGCCGATCTGACGGATCTGGTTTTTGCTTCCTCTGGCTCCGGAGGTTGCCATGATGTTCAGGTTGTTGTCCGGTTCCAGAGAGTCCATCAGTGCGTCTCCGATATCGTCCGTGGCTTTGTTCCAGGTCTCCACCAGACGGTTCACACGCTCGTCGTTGGAGATCAGACCTCTGCGGTACGCCTTTTCGTATTTGTCCACCTCAGCCTGAGCCGCGTCGATGACGTCCCATTTTCCTTCCGGAATGGCCATGTCGTCGATTCCGATAGTGACGGCCGCCTTGGTGGAATATTTATATCCCATGGATTTAATGTAGTCCAGCATCAGCACGGTGCCGGTGTTCTCATGCACCTTGAAGCAGCGGTCGATGATGTCTCCCAGCTTCTTCTTGCCGCAGAGCATGTTGATTTCCAGGCCGTATTTGTCTTTGCTGCGGTCAACAAAGCCAAGGTCCTGCGGAATCCCCTGATTGTAGATGAACCGGCCGACGGTGGATTCCACCAGCCTTCCGGTGGTGTCACCCTCCAGGTACATTCTGACCCGGACCTTCGCGTGAATCTTCACGTTGCCGTTCTGGTAGGCCATCAGCATCTCGTCGATGTCGGTGAAGACCTTGCCGTCACCCTTTTCCGGAATACGCTCAAAGCCGTTCTTCCGGTTTGCCTCGACGATCTCCGGATCGCCGAATTCGTCCATCGTGTAGGAAACCTTTTCCTTGCCGTTGACATTGACCACCTTCTTCGCCGTTCCCGGATAAGTCAGGTAGTATGCGCCCAGAATCATGTCCTGCGTCGGCGTAGTGATCGGCGAGCCGTCCTTCGGCGCCAGAATGTTGTTGACTGACAGCATCAGGAATCTGGCCTCTGCCTGCGCCTCGACGGAAAGCGGTACGTGAACCGCCATCTGGTCTCCGTCGAAGTCTGCGTTGAAGGCTGTGCAGGCCAGCGGATGCAGCTTGATGGCCTTGCCCTCAACCAGCACCGGCTCGAACGCCTGGATACCCAGTCTGTGCAGTGTCGGAGCGCGGTTCAGCATGACCGGATGCTCCTTGATCACGCCTTCCAGCACATCCCAGACCTCCGGTCTCACCTTCTCGACCATGCGCTTCGCATTCTTGATATTATGGGCGTGTCCCTGCTCAACCAGCTCCTTCATAATGAAGGGCTTGAACAGCTCCAGCGCCATCTTCTTCGGCAGACCGCACTGATAGAATTTCAGCTCCGGTCCGACGACGATTACGGAACGGCCGGAATAATCGACACGCTTGCCCAGCAGGTTCTGACGGAATCTGCCCTGTTTGCCCTTCAGCATGTCGGACAGGGATTTCAGCGCCCTTCCTCCGGGTCCCGTGACCGGTCTTCCCCTTCTGCCGTTATCGATCAGAGAGTCTACCGCCTCCTGCAGCATTCTCTTTTCGTTTCTCACAATGATGTCCGGAGCGCCCAGCTCGAGCAGGCGGTTCAGACGGTTGTTCCGGTTGATGACTCTCCGGTACAGATCGTTCAGGTCGGAGGTGGCGAAACGGCCGCCGTCCAGCTGCACCATCGGGCGCAGGTCGGGCGGAATAACCGGAACGACCTCCAGAATCATCCATTCCGGACGATTTCCGGAAAGTCTCAGGGCCTCCACGACCTCCAGGCGGCGAATGATGCGGACCTTCTTTTGTCCGGTGGAATTCTTCAGCTGCTCACGAAGCTTTGCGGAGAGCTCGTCCAGATCGATGCGCTCCAGAAGCTCGCGAATCGCCTCGGCGCCCATCGCCGCGCGGAATCCGTTTCCGTGCTGATCCTTCAGTTCTCTGTACTCCTGCTCGGAGAGGATCTGTTTCTCGACCAGTCCGGTCTCCTTCTCATCTCCCGCGTCCAGTACGATGTAGGAGGCGAAGTACAGAACCCGCTCCAGGTTCCTGGGCGTGACGTCCAGAATCAGTCCCATACGGGACGGAATTCCCTTGAAGTACCAGATGTGAGAGACAGGAGCCGCCAGCTTGATGTGACCCATTCTCTCTCTTCTGACCTTGGCCTTTGTGACCTCCACGCCGCATCGGTCGCAGATGATTCCTTTGTAGCGGATGCGCTTGTATTTACCGCAGTGGCACTCCCAGTCCTTCATCGGTCCGAAGATCCGCTCGCAGAAGAGTCCGTCTGTTTCCGGCTTCAGGGTTCTGTAATTGATCGTTTCAGGCTTCTTGACTTCGCCGTAGGACCACTCCAGGATCTTTTCCGTCGAAGCAAGCTTAATCTGCAGCGATTCAAAATTGTTCAGTTCAAAATTCCCGCTGTTATTTTTGTTCTCAGGCACAGACTTACTCCCCTTTCCTACATTTCGTCATCGCCGGCAGGCATTTCCGGCGCAGCGTTCTCATTATCAGAAGAAGCTTCCGTGAATCCGCTTCCGAACAGCTTGTCCTCACTTTCCAGCTCCGATTTCATATTCATGATCCCGTCGATGGAATCGTTTCCTTCGTAATCCGACATCTCC
This sequence comes from Hornefia porci, assembly GCF_001940235.1. NCBI lineage: Bacteria > Bacillati > Bacillota > Clostridia > Peptostreptococcales > Anaerovoracaceae > Hornefia > Hornefia porci. The sequence continues at coordinate 1,426,954 of NZ_MJIE01000001.1, forward strand.
TTCAGCTCGATCTCCCGATCGTCCTCCGACAGCACGCGGATATCCAGCGCCAGGGACTGCAGCTCCTTAATCAGAACCTTGAAGGACTCCGGAATTCCCGGCTCCTGGATGTTCTCGCCCTTGACGATGGCTTCATATGTCTTGACGCGCCCGACGATGTCGTCTGACTTGACCGTCAGGATTTCCTGCAGTGTGTACGCGGCGCCGTAAGCCTCCAGCGCCCAGACCTCCATCTCTCCGAAACGCTGGCCGCCGAACTGGGCCTTCCCGCCCAGAGGCTGCTGCGTGACAAGGGAGTACGGTCCCGTGCTTCTGGCGTGGATCTTGTCGTCAACCAGGTGATGCAGCTTCAGCATGTACATGTATCCGACGGTGACCGGTTTGTCGAAGAATTCACCGGTACGGCCGTCCCGGAGCATCAGCTTTCCGGTTTCGGAATAGCCGCAGTCCACCAGGAGCTCCCGGATATCCTTCTCCGTCGCGCCGTCGAATACCGGGGTGGAGATGTACCAGCCCTTCTTCTTGGCCGCCAGTCCCAGATGAACCTCCAGAACCTGTCCGACGTTCATTCGGGAAGGTACGCCCAGAGGGTTCAGCATGACCTGCAGCGCCTGTCCGTTCTCCATGAACGGCATATCCTCCTCCGGAAGAATCCGGGAGATAACGCCTTTATTCCCGTGGCGTCCGGCCATCTTGTCGCCGACCTGGATCTTTCTCTTTGTCGCGATATAGCAGCGCACCAGCTTGGTCACGCCCGGCGGGAGCTCGTCGCCGTTCTCTCTCGAGAACACGCGGACCTCCACGACAATTCCCTGCTCGCCGTGAGGCACCCGCAGTGAGGTATCTCTCACCTCTCTGGCCTTCTCGCCGAAGATCGCCCGCAGAAGGCGCTCCTCCGCGCTCAAGTCGTTCTCGCCCTTCGGAGTGACCTTACCGACCAGAATATCGGTGGAGCTTACCTCAGCTCCGACGCGGATGATCCCCTCTTCGTCCAGGTCTCTCAGCGCGTCGTCGCCGACATTCGGAATATCGCGGGTAATTTCCTCCGGTCCCAGCTTGGTGTCTCTGGCGTCGGATTCGTATTCCACGATATGAAGGGACGTCAGAACGTCGTTCATGATCAGCTTCTCGTTAAGGATTATCGCGTCCTCATAGTTGTAACCCTCCCAGGTCATGAAGCCGATCAGCAGGTTCTTGCCCAGCGCGATTTCGCCCAGATCTGTGGACGGGCCGTCCGCGATGACCTCGCCCGCCTCCACGTGCTCGCCGTGGGAAACGATGGGCCGCTGGTTGATGCAGGTTCCCTGGTTGGATCTCTTGAACTTCAGCAGCTTGTATTCATCCAGGCCGTTGTCGTCGTCCCGCCGTACACGGATATGGTCCGCATCGACGAACTCGACGGTTCCTGCGCTTTTCGCCAGGATAACGACGCCGGAGTCTCTGGCCGCTTTGTATTCAATACCGGTACCGACGATCGGCGCCTCTGTCACGAGGAGAGGCACCGCCTGCCGCTGCATGTTGGATCCCATCAGCGCACGGTTCGCGTCATCGTTCTCCAGGAACGGGATCATCGCTGTGGCGACGGAAACAACCTGCTTCGGAGAGACGTCCATCAGATCCGCCTCTTCCCGCGGGAACATGGCGATTTCTCCGCCGATGCCCCTGGCCGCGACCTTTTCGTTGACAAAGTGACCTTCCTCATCCAGCGGCTCGTTGGCCTGCGCGATGATCAGGAGCTCTTCCTCATCCGCCGCGAAATAGCGGATCTCGTCGGTTACGATTCCTTTTTCTTTATCCACAATACGGTACGGCGTCTCGATGAATCCGTACTCGTTGATGATTCCATACGTTGTCAGTGAGCCGATCAGACCGATGTTCGGACCTTCCGGCGTCTCAATCGGGCACATTCTGCCGTAATGAGACTGGTGAATATCTCTGACCTCGAAGCCTGCTCTCTCTCTGGACAGGCCTCCGGGCCCCAGCGCGGAAAGCCTTCTTTTGTGTGTCAGCTCTGCCAGCGGATTGTTCTGGTCCATAAACTGCGACAGCTGAGAGCTTCCGAAGAACTCCTTAATCGCCGCCGTGACCGGGCGGATGTTCATCAGCGCCTGCGGCGTTGATACCTCCATATCCTGAATGGTCATGCGCTCCTTCACCACACGCTCCATCCTGGCGAGGCCGATACGGAACTGATTCTGCAGCAGTTCTCCCACCGTTCGCAGACGGCGGTTGCCCAGATGGTCGATATCGTCCACATTTCCGATTCCGTAATTCAGGTTCAGAATGTAACTGATGGATGCGATGATGTCCGGCATGATGATGTGCTTCGGCGAAAGCTCATCCTTCCGTCTGACCAGCTCCTTCTCCAGATCCTTTCCGGACAGTCCCTGCTCCAGGATCTCCTTGAGAACCGGATAATAGACCTTCTCCGGCAGCTTCAGCGCCTTCGCATCGACGTCCACATGCGCCGACAGGTCGACAAACTGGTTTCCGATGATCTTCGTCTCGCTGGTCTCGTCGGTCCGGGCATATGCCATCACATACAGAACTCCCGCGTTTTCGATGGCTTTTCCCATCTCGCGGGTGATTCTCTGCCCTTTTTCCGCGAGGATCTCGCCGGTGTCGCTGACGACGTCCACTGACGCGACAACGTCAACAAGACGGTTGGACAGGCCGAGCTTCTTGTTGTATTTATACCTTCCCACATGAGAAAGGTCATATCTTTTGGGGTCATAGAACAAAGAATTCAAAAGTGACTTGGCGCTGTCCACGGTAGGCGGTTCGCCAGGTCTCAGTTTCTTGTAGATTTCTTTGAGTCCGCTCTCGTAATCGGTGGTCGTGTCCTTTTCCAGGGTTTTCATCAGCCTCGGATCCGCACCGAATGTGTCGAGAATTTCCTCGTTGCTGCCCATTCCAAGTGCGCGCAGAAGTGTGGTCATCGGCTGTTTTCTGGTACGGTCGACACGGACCGAGATGACCTCGTTTGAATCCGTCTCGTACTCGATCCAGGCTCCGCGGTTCGGGATAATCTGGGACGAATACAGCTTCGTTCCGGACTTGTCCGTCTCCACCGAGTAATACGGTCCCGGGGAACGTACCAGCTGCGTAACGATGACCCGTTCGGCGCCGTTGTAGATGAACGTACCCTTTTCGGTCATCAGCGGGAAGTCGCCCATGAACACTTCCTGCTCCTTGACCTCACCGGTTTCGCGATTGACCAGACGTACCTTGACCTTAAGCGGAGCTGCGTACGTCACATCTCTCTCCTTGCACTCCTCCTGTTCATACTTCGGAGGATCGTTCAGAGAATAATCGATGAACTCCAGGCTCAGGTTGCCGGCGTAGTCCTTAATCGGCGAGATGTCCTCAAAGACCTCCCGGAGACCTTCCCTGATGAACCAGTCGTAAGAACTCGTCTGGATATCAATCAGGTTCGGCATCTTGCCTACCTCATTGATTTTACCGAAAGACATACGTTCTTTTCTACCAACTTGGATTGGTTTTGGCATTCCTATCACTCCTTATTTCCTACTTCATTACATTCGCATGGCAGTCTAATATTATACTGCACATTCGTCAAACGGTCAATAGCATAACAAAAAATAACAGAAAAATGTCGGAAATTTTACATACCCCGGAGTGTGAAAAAGACGCCGCACGGGCATCGGGAATGATGCTTCGCGCGGCGTCTCCTGTATACTGTCCGGATTTTTCCGCGGCGGTAGCGCGGGAGAAAAATCTCTTATTTTACCTCGACAGTAGCGCCGACCTCTTCCAGCTTCGCCTTGATCTCGTCGGCCTCTGCCTTCTCGACACCTTCCTTGACGTTTGCCGGAGCTCCGTCTACCAGAGCCTTCGCTTCCTTCAGACCCAGGCCGGTGATCTCTCTGACCGCCTTGATTACCTTGATCTTCTCTCCGCCGACTTCCGTCAGAGCAACGGTGAATTCCGTCTGCTCTTCCGCAGCGCCGCCTGCTGCCGCACCGGCAACCGCGACCGGAGCCGCAGCGGAAACGCCGAATTCTTCTTCACACGCTTTAACGAGTTCGTTCAGCTCGAGAACTGACATGTTCTTTATCGCTTCAATGATCTGATCCTTATCCATTATTTTTCTCCTTTACATTCATATTTAACATGCGTTTTGTATGCGATGTCGATTATTCAGCATCTGCCTCTGCCGGCTTCGCGTCCGCGATAGCGGCCAGCGTTCTGACAAATTTGCCGACCGGCGACTGGATGCTGCCCATGAACTTGGCGATGAGCTCTTCCCTGGACGGAATGCTCGCGATCTGCTCGATTCCTTCTTTGTCATAGAAGGTGCCTTCTACGACGCCGGCCTTGAATTCCATCTTCTTGAAATCGTCGATGGCCTTCTTCAGGATCCGCGCGGGCGCCGTGGCGTCCGTCTTGCTGATCGCGATCGCACTCGGTCCCTGCATCACCTCAGCCAGCTTTTCAAAATCTGTGCCTTCCACGGCTCTCTTCATCAGAGTATTTTTGTAAACGGTGTAATCCACATCCGCTTCGCGCATCATTTTTCTCATGGCGTCAGCCTCTGCAACAGTCGTTCCCATGTAGTCGATGATGACTGCTGACTGCGCGCCGTCCAGCTTTTCTCTGATTTCATCGATGACAATCTGTTTCTGCTTTTTGGCTTCTTCAGACATTAGTTCTCCTTTCTGGAATCAGTGCGCTCCGGCTCCTGATTCACGGATGGTCCGGTACTCTATAAAAAGACAACCCTGCCTCGCAGACACGAGACAAGGTCAATATTCTTTATATTGTACCTCGGCGGGATAATTAAGCCCCAGGCCCCCGCTGTCTACGGTGTTAATTTCAAATTCAGTTTTCTGTCCTACTGTCCGAGAACTGCCGGATTCACTTTGATTCCGGGGCCCATCGTGGACGTGATGACAACGCTCTTCAGGTACTGGCCCTTGGCTGCGGACGGCTTCGCCTTGATGATGGCGTCGATGAGAACTCTGAAGTTCTCCTCCAGCTTTTCCGGACCAAAGGATGCTTTCCCGATGACCGTGTGCACGATGTTCTGCTTGTCCAGACGATACTCGACTTTACCGGCTTTGATCTCTGCCAGAGCCTTTGTCAGATCCATCGTAACCGTGCCGGACTTGGGATTCGGCATCAGGCCTTTCGGTCCCAGCACTCTTCCGAGTCTTCCTACGACTCCCATCATATCCGGGGTCGCGACGACGACGTCGAAATCGAACCAGTTCTCGTTCTGGATCTTCTGCGCCAGTTCTTCCGCGCCGACATAATCCGCACCGGCCGCCTCAGCCTCTTCAGCCTTCGGACCCTTGGCGAATACCAGAACCCGGACGTCTTTTCCGGTTCCGTTCGGCAGAACGATCGCGCCGCGAACCTGCTGATCCGCGTGTCTTCCGTCTACGCCCAGTCTGATGTGAGCTTCAATCGTCTCGTCGAACTTCGCTTTAGAAGTCTCCGTGACGAGCTTCATTGCCTCGTCAACCTCGTGAAGTTTCGCTTTGTCAAACTTCTCAAGTGAGGCCTTGTAATTCTTTCCTTTTTTAGCCATTTAAAACCTCCTCGTGGTACATGCGAAGCTCCGCCCTGCTGTCAGGCGTCTCTTCTCCCACAAAACACTAATCCTCTACTACGATGCCCATGCTTCTCGCGGTGCCCCGGATCATCGACGTCGCCGCTTCCAGGCTTCCCGCATTGAGATCCGGCATCTTGATCTTCGCGATCTCTTCAATCTGCGCATTCGACAGGGTCGCTACCTTTGTCTTGTTCGGCTCTCCGGACGCTTTGTCCAGGCCTGCCGCTTTCTTTAACAAAACAGCTGCCGGCGGCGTCTTTGTGATAAATGAGAACGATCTGTCCGCATAAACCGTGATGACGACCGGAATGATCATGCCCGGCTGATCCTGTGTCTTCGCGTTGAACTGCTTGCAGAAGTCCATGATGTTGACTCCGTGCTGACCAAGCGCAGGTCCTACCGGTGGCGCTGGAGTAGCTCCGCCCGCGGGAATCTGAAGTTTAATATAGCCTTCGACCTTCTTTGCCATTCTGGCTCCTCCTTTCCTCTAATTTAATTTATCCACCTGGCTGAACTCCAGTTCAACCGGGGTGTCCCGACCGAACATCGACACCTTGACGGTCAGCACCTGCTTGTCCGGATTGACCTCCAGAACCTCACCCATCAGACTCTCAAAGGGTCCGCTGATCACACGTACTGTATCGCCGGCATTGACATCCAGGTCGATATTGACCTTTTCAATACCCATGCGCGCGACTTCCTCCGGCGTAAGGGGAATCGGCTCGGAGCCGTGTCCCACAAAGCCTGTCACGCCTTGTGTATTTCTGACGAGATACCAGGATTCATTGGTTACGACCATCTTGATGATGACGTATCCGGGAAACATTTTCCTCGTCTTGATTTTTCTCTGTCCATCCTTGACTTCTACTCTGTCTTCGGTAGGTACGACGATGTCCAGAATCAAATCCTGCATCCCCCGGTTCTCGACCATCTTTTCAATATTGACTTTTACTTTGTTCTCATGCCCGGAGTAGGTATGCACCACATACCACTTGGCCTGGCCGTCACCCCGGATCCCCTCGCCCTCCAGAGGCGAAAAGATATTCATGGTGCTTTTGTTTTCAGAATCTGACATTATTGTACCCTTCTATCCTTAGCTCAAGGTAACGCCCAGGATCGCCTTCAGAATCGCCAGGAAGCCGGAATCGACTGCCCAGAAGCCCAGCGCAAACACGGCGCAGGTGCAGATGACCACCACGGTGAACGCGCCCAGCTCTTTCCTCGTCGGCCAGACGACCTTGCTCATCTCAGTCCTGACGCCCTTCCAGTACTCGCGGCTGGTGATCTTGTCCCTGTCTTTTCTCTGATTGGCGGCCTGTGCGGCCCGCCGCGCGCGGTCAGCTTTTACGCTTTCCGTCGTTACGGCCTTCTTCACCTTCGGTTTCTTGTTCGACATTGCAGACGCTCCTTACTTCGTCTCTTTGTGGACAGTAGATTTTCTGCAGAACGGGCAGTATTTCTTCAGCTCAATACGATCCGGATCGTTCTTCTTGTTCTTCATCGTATTGTAGTTTCTCTGCTTGCACTCTGTGCAGGCCAACGTTACCTTCACTCTCATGTTAGTCCTCCGTTTTCTAACCCAAAATCAGAGCTGCATTCTCAGCTCTGTAATATTTTTTCACATAAAGTCGCTTAATAAGTGTACAACAAAGCACTGTCAATGTCAACCCCTGTTCCGAATTGATGCACAAACCACTGCTCCGAATCGCAGTTATGCGTTTCATCGCGAGAGCGCCGCGTTTTCAGGCGCGGCGCTCTCTGTAAAATGTAAGATGGTATTATTTGGTTTTTGCTTTCTTGGATGCGGACCAGCCGGAGTATACCGTTTTGCCGTCTACCGTCTTATATGTACGGACGCGTACATAATAGTATTTCTTCGCCTTAAGCTTGGAAATCGTCATCTTCGTTGTCTTGTACGACTTAATAGTCTTGCTCTTCGTCGACTTCTTGCTGAAGCTCTTCGAAGTGCTGTACTGCAGCTGGTATCCCTTGATTCCGGTTACCTTCTTCCACTTTGCTGTGATTTTCTTCTTGCCGGCGGTCAGCTTGCTGATTGAGCTCTTCGCCGGAGCCGCGGGCTTCGCTGCGTTCTTTGCCTTCTCAGCGGCAAGCTCCGCTTCCAGCTGGCGGATCCGCTCTTCATTTGCAGCGTTCGCCTTCTTCGCCTCGTCCAGTTCCTTCTTCGCAGCTTCCAGTGAAGCCTGCGTCTCCTTCAGCTGCTTATCGGAGTCATCTGCCTTTGCTTTCGCAGCATCCAGCTGTGCCTGAAGTGTCTTCAGCGATTCATTCGCTGTTTTAAGATCCTCCTCCGCTTTTTGACGTGCGGTTTCAGCAGCGCTTAATTTGTCGTTGGCCTCACCCAGAAGCCTCTCGGCCTCCGCTTTTTCGTCCAGCGCCGTATTCAGAGCCGCCTGTGCAGTCAAAAGCTTTCCTTTAGCTGTTTCCTCATCTGCCTCTGCCTGTTTCACTTTCGCTTCATAGGATTCTATCTTGCCTTCAGCAATTCCCTGTGCAAGTTTAGCGGCTTCCAGGTCGCCTAATGCCTTTTGCAGGTTTTCTTTTGCTGCTTTTGCTTCGCCTATGGCAACATTCTTCTCCTGGTCGCTCAATGTTTTGTCGTTTATGGCTTTCTGCGCTGCGGTATCTGCATCCTGCTTAGCCTTCTGTGCCTCTGCAAGATCCTTCTTCGCCTGTTCGGTTTCTGCCTTTGCGTCAGCGGCCTCCTTCTTAGCTGCAGCAATCTGAGCCTCGGCGTCCTGCCGTGCCTTCTCTGCGTCAGCCTTTGCCTTTTCTGCCGCCTGCTGCGCCTTTTCCGCATTGGTGAGTTTCTCGGTCAGCGTTGCAAGGTCCTGCTTCGCCTTTGACAGGTCTTCTTTGGTCGTGTTCAGTTCTGTCTGTGCGGCGTCCGCCTTATCTTCAGCAGCTTTCTGTGCGTCCTGAGCGTTCTTCAGCGCATCCAGCGCCTTGTTCAGATTTTCCTGAGCTTCTGCAGACTTGTCCTCGGCAGCCTGCTGCTTCGCTATCGCAGCATCCCGCTCTGCCTCTGCTGTCGCTTTGGCAGCTTCTGCCGCAGCCTTGTCGGCTTCTGCCTTTGCAGTCTTCTCTTCAGCTTCCTTCTGCTTAGCCTCCGCTACAGCCTGGGCTGCCTGGGCTTTTGCCAGATCTGCCTTTGCGTCCAGCGCTTCCTTCTCTGCCTTTTCTTTTGCAGCGATAGCCGCTGCTTTCTCGGCTTCGCTTGTGTTCTTGTCATTTTCGGCACCTTCCGCTCTGGCGTCTGCCTCCTGCTTAGCCTTCTGTGCCTCTGCAAGGTCTTTCTTCGCCTGTTCGGTTTCTGCCTTTGCGTCAGATGCTTCCGTCTTCGCTGCATCTCGCTGTATCTCGGCATCTTTCTGCGCCTTTTCTGCAGCTGCTTTGGCTTCTTCGGCATCCTTCTGCGCCTTTTCCGCGTTGTCGAGTTTCTCGGTCAGCGTCGCAAGTTCCTGCTTCGCCTTCGACAGGTCTTCCTTGGCTGTGTTCAGTTCTGCCTGTGCGGCGTCCGCCTTATCTTCCGCAGCCTTCTGTGCATCCTGTGCATCCTTGAGGGCACTCTGCGCCTTGAGCAGATCTGCCTGAGCTTCTGCGGACTTATCCTCTGCTGCTTTCTGCTTCGAAACTGCAACATCCCGCTCTGCCTCTGCTGTCGCTTTGGCAGCTTCTGCCGCAGTCTTGTCGGCCTCTGCCTTTGAAGCCTTTGCTTCGGCTTCTGCCTGTTTCGTCTCAGCTGCTTTCTGGGCAGCCTGTGCTTTTGCCAGATCTACCTTGGCAGCCTGCTCTGCCTGCTCGGCTTTCTCTTTTGCAGCGATGGCCGCTGCTTTTTCGGCTTCGCTTGCGTTCTTGTCATTTTCGGCAGCTTCTGCTCTGGCGTCTGCCTCCTGCTTAGCCTTCTGTGCCTCTGCAAGGTCTTTCTTCGCCTGTTCGGTCTCTGCCTTTGCATCAGCTGTCTCTGTCTTTGCCTTCGCAAGTTCATCCTGAGCAGCCTTCAGATCAGCATTTGATTTTGCCAGTGCCTCCTGAGCAGCTTTCGCATCCGCCTCTGCCTTGGCTTTTTCTTCCTTCAGCGTCCTGACCGCATCTCCGGACGTAACAACCCCGTAGGTTCCATCTGCGCTTTCGATGCAGGAGAAACCATCCGCAAGATAAGCTTCCGGAACTTCTTCCGAGAAGGTTCCGCCGGAAATACTGAATTTCTCTTTCGCGGCGTCCTTCAGTGCGTCTTCGACATCAAATTTGCCGTTGAACTTACCGTTCTTGATGGTCAGTCCGGTCTTGTTGGTCTCCGGAATTCCACCCCATACATCATACTGAATGTTTCCGACGATCTCTCCGGTAGTATCCACGGTGGCTCGTGCGCCGTCCGGATAGTTCGTTGTCACGCAGACGTCGAACGCGTTCTGTCCTTCCGCAGCCTTGATGCTCGAGCTGCCCAGAATTTTGATGTCGCCGTTGTTGCAGCTCAGTGCATAGCTGCATTTGTCGTTCATGGACGAATCCACATTGAAGTCCTGCAACGTCAGGTTCGCGTAGTTCTGGATTCCCATCTTTCCGCCGGCAACTTTCAGCGTTCCGTTCTTCAGGATGATGGTCGCGCCTTTCTCGAAATGCATGGCCTGGCTCTCATAGCCGGTGCTTCCCACGGCCCGGCCGTTCATCGTATAAGTGTGTCCGTCAAAGTCGAATGTCAGTTTCTTCGCATCCTTCGCCAGGAGTTTGACGCCGTTTCCTTCCGCATCTTTCAGCAGGGTGATGGTGTCTCCGTCTTTCGCCGCCGCAACTGCTTCAGGCAGCGACTCATACTTCATCTCTCCTACGGATGCGATTACGTTTGCATCATCCTTCAGAGAATAAGTTCCTTCTTCGTTCTTCGTCAGGAAGAAGCCGTCTGCCACATATTTTGCGGCTGCAGTGTCCGTAAAGGTTCCGCCGGAAATACTGAATTTCTCTTTCGCGGCGTCTTTCAGGGCGTCTTCGATATTGAACTTGCCGTCGAATTTTCCGTTCTTGATGGTCAGTCCGGTCTTGTTGGTCTCCGGGATTCCGTCCCATACGTCATACTCGATGTTTCCGACAATCTCTCCGGTAGTATCCACGGTGACTCGTGCGCCGTCAGGATAGTTCGTTGTCACGCAGACGTCGAACGCGTTCTGTCCTTCCGCAGCCTTGATGCTCGAGCTGCCCAGTATCTTGATATCGCCGTTGTTGCAGCTCAAGGCATATTCGCAAACTTTATTCATCGAGGAATCTACGTTGAAGTCCTGCAGAGTCAGATTGGCGTAATTCTGGACTCCCATCTTTCCGCCGACAACCTTCAATGTCCCGTTCTTCAGGGTAATGGTCGATCCCTTTTCGAAGTGCATGGCCTGACTCTCATAACCGGTGCTTCCTACGGCTTTACCGTTCATCGCATAGGTATGACCGCCGAAGTCGAAGGTCAGCTTCTTCGCTTCTTTCTCTATGAGTTTGACCCCGTTTCCTTCTGCATCCTTCAGCAGAGTGATGGTGTCACCGTCCTTCGCTGCTGCGACTGCCTCCGGCAGCGAAACGAATTTCTTTGTGCCTACTGCAGCGACTGCATCTGCATCGTCCAGAACCCCGTAGGTTCCGTTCTCATTCTTTGTCAGGAAGAAACCTTCTGACACGTAATTTTCTGCAGCTGAATCTGTGAATGTTCCGCCTGAAATGCTGAATTTCTCTTTTGCGGCATCCTTCAAAGCGGCCTCGATATCGAATTTGCCGTTGAATTTACCGTTCTTGATAGTCAAACCGGTCTTGTTATTCTCCGGGATTCCTTTCCATACGTCATACTGTACGTTTCCGACAATCTCACCGGTGGTATCCACGGTGACCCGTGCGCCGTCCGGATAGTTCGTGGTCACACAGACATCGAAGGCGTTCTTTCCTTCCGCCGCCTTGAGACTTGAGCTTCCCAGGATCTTGATATCGCCGTTGTTGCAACTCAGCGCATAAAGGCACTTATCGTTCATGGACGAATCCACGTTGAAGTCCTGCAGGGTCAGATCCGCATAGTTCTGGATTCCCATGTTAAAGCGCTCAACCTTCAGCGTTCCGTTCTTCAGGGTAATGGTCGAGCCCTTTTCGAAGTGCATAGCCTGAGTTTCATATCCCGGGCTTCCTACGCCTGTTCCGTTAAAGGTGTAAGTATGTCCGCCGAAGTCAAAGGTCAGTTTCTTCGCATCCTTCGCCATGATTGCGACGCCGCTGCCCTCTGCGTCCTTCAGCAGAGTGATGGTATCTCCGTCCTTCGCTGCGGCGACTGCTTCCGCCAGCGAAGCAAATTTCTTTGTTCCTACTGCAACGACTGCATCTGCATCGTCCAGAACCCCGTAGGTTCCGTCGCTCTTCGCTTCCTGCGAAACGCCCTCGGGCAGATACTCGTCCGGTATTTTCGATGTGAATGTTCCTGCTCTGACTGCTATTTTTCCGGTTCCTGCTTTGACACCGATCGCATCGATGCCTGCGGGAGTGCTGATCGAAGTGCCACTCCCGGTAACGGTCAGGTTAGTGGCCTTGTTGACGTAAACAGCCGGTTTGTTTTTCGTCTTGCTGTCAATCACGCAACTCTTCATCGCCACGTCTACGGTCGCACCCTCATCTGCCGCAACCTTCACACAACCGTACGCTGTTTCAGGAGCCGAGATTTTACAATCCTTCAGACTGTATGTATAGTTTCCGCCCCCGTACTGATGATCAACAAACAGCGCATACATGTCGTCATCGGCGCTTCCGTTCAATGTACACCCGTTGAATTCTGCGTTTCCGTAAACCACGACGCCGCCGTCAAAGATGCAGTTGTTGAACTCATCCTTCTCTCCGCGGGCATAAATATACTTCGTCGAGCGGTTTGCTCCCGTGCTTACTTTAGACGCGTCTTTTTTGTTGACAAAGTGTACTTTGTTGAATGTGAAGGACTTTCCAGCAGGCGCAGAATCGTTAGGGTCGATGCCTGCAAAGGTGAATCCAGCCGGCGAATTCCCCGCCTGGTTGGGCCAGGAATAGCCCTCCGGCGCACCTGCCAGTGTAATAGAATGACCGTTTCCGTTGATGGTTACGCTGTCCACGTCCGCCGGGAAACGAACCTCGTATCCCTCCGTGGCTGTATGTGTCGTCTCGTCCAGCGCGGTGTCCGTCAGAAGTTCGATGGTTACCGATTTTCCTGACGCGGCAGCCGCCGCTTCCTTCAATGTCGCATACTTCACGTCCCCGATCTGGGCGACGGCGGCTCCGCTTTCGCTACTCTCGCCGGACGGCGTATCGTCCGCAAAAGCAAACGCCGGCATGTATGCGAAGAACATTGCCAGCGAAAGCAGCAGAGCAAAAGATTTGCTTCTGATTTTCATCTGTTCCCTCCCATAAACTCAGGCAAGCCGTATCTCCGGCTCACCAGATAAAATAAAGAATCGCAGTCGTTACATTCACGGCGCTAGTATAGCACATTTCGGAATGAATTTCAATTCAATTCTGCATTTTCCTGCAAGACTCATCAGTAGTCGGTAAACTTTCACCATGTACGGACAACAAACAAAAAAACTGCCGCAGTAGACACATTTTCGTCTGCCACGGCAGCCGTAAAAAGTACCGCACCAGTTTTCATTCTGACGCGGTACTCGCTTCGGGAAATTTCATTATTGTGTTTTGTGTCGCCGCATACTGCAGCCGTTACTGGATAATTCCCGGTCGGCAGTATGCTGCACGCCGCCGGCTCCGTCGGTGTGGATTACAGCCGTTACTGAACAGTTCCCAGCCGTTACCTGATAGTTCCGTCCATAACGCCGATAATTTTGTCCGTAGCGTTGGTCACATCATCCTCGTCGGGCTGCATGACGTAGACCTGATAATCGCCGGAAGAATAGCAGGTTTCCAGGACACTGGTGCCGTTCACGTTCTGCTTCTTGATTTTCCATTTGTAGCCGCCGTTGACCTGCATCTTCACGAGCTGCTTGATCTGAGAGGCCTCCATGTTAATCTCCATATACTGCTTACAGGAATTCAGGATCGTGGAATAGCGGGAGAGAATCGTTGTGCTCGACGTACATTTGCTGATAATCGCCGACATAACCTTCGCCTGGTCTCTGTTCCTCTGAACGTCCCCATCCTCAAAAGATTTCCGCTCCCTGGCAAAGGCCAGTGCCTTCTTGCCGTCCAGATGATTCTTTCCCTTCCGGAAAGTATACTGCACCGCCATGCCGTGCGTCGTGAACGCATAATCCGAATAGACATCGATACCGCCGATGGCGTCCACGAATCTGCGGACTGTGCTGTAATTCACCTTGACATAATAGTTCATATCGATGCCTGTCAGTTTCTCCACCGCACCGATGGTTTCCTGAATTCCGTAAATCCCCGTATGGGTCAGTTTGTCCGTCGCATTGTCGTAGGACGGAAGCTGGATTTCATAATCCCGGGGAATGGAAGTCAGAAGAACCACATGCGTCCTGGGATTCACAGTGACAATCATATTGACATCGGAGCGGGACATTTCCCTGATACTGCCGCTGGTGTCCAAGCCGCTGACGTAAATATTGAAGGAGTTCTGCGTGACGTCCACCTTCTTCGACAGATCCTTCTGCGAAACGTCGATACGAATCGTATAGATGATACGCGTCTTCGACTTGAAATTGCTGACCTTCTCACACATAGTTTTATACTGTGCCGCGCTGACAAAGACCGATTCGTAGTCGCCCTGCAGCAGCCCGTCGTCCAGTTTGGACAGTGTCTTGATAATCTTATAGGTAATGTTTATACTGCTTGCCAGCTTGTTTTTTGCACTGGAATAATTGCTTTCCGTCGTGAAATACGTTCCTGCAGTTTTGCCGTCCAGATCCTTCAGCTTTTCATATGAGCTGCTTTTCTTCACGATAAGATAGAAATCCTCTGTCTGATTGCCGACATCGGTGACTTCTTTGAAAAAGCTGGAAGTGTCGTTAAGATTAACCATTCCGTAAGCGTACCCGCCCATCAGTGCCACCGACAAAACCAGAGCAACGATTTTCCGGCTCCGGTGTATGTTTTTAAAGTACAGCATCGGGAAGATAAGAAGACTCAGCGCAGCGAGTACTGCCAGAACCTTATACAAAAGATTCGCCGGCAGCATATCCAGACGAAGAATCATTCCGACAAAACCCGCAAGCATCAGGCTGTACAGCACCGACCAGACCTTGCTGAATCGGTTCAGGTATATCCGCCCCCGGGACTCCTTCCGTTCGGTTTCCGCGCCGGTTTCCGCACCTGGAGACCGCTCTGCACTATTCGTTTTATTACGTCTATTCCACATATCAGATCACCATTTCCAACAGATTTCATACATCCGGGCGTCATGCGTCCAGAGGTACCTGTCTTTTCATTCACAGACTCCGCGGCGGCTTCGGCCGCGCCGGTTTCTCCGGTGTCTGCGTTTCATTATACTGGTCTATTCTACTATGATGATCCCCCGGTGTCAATGAGACATAACAAAAGACGCCCGTTTGAGCGTCTTCTGATTATATTCTGATTGTATTTCCCGTTTAATCGGTTCTCTGAAGCCCGGCCGAACGGCCCCGACTTTCCTTTCGCTGTCCGATTACTCGATGATTTCGGTTACAACGCCGGATCCTACGGTTCTTCCGCCTTCTCTGATCGCGAATCTCAGTCCTTCCTCGATAGCGATCGGCGTGATCAGCTTGATCTCCATCACAACGTTATCTCCCGGCATGCACATCTCTGTTCCTTCCGGCAGCTTCAGGTCGCCCGTTACGTCCGTTGTTCTGAAGTAGAACTGCGGTCTGTATCCGTTGAAGAACGGCGTATGACGTCCGCCCTCTTCCTTCTTCAGCACGTATACCTGACCCTTGAACTGTGTGTGCGGGTGAATGCTTCCCGGTGCAGCCAGTACCTGTCCTCTTTCGATTTCGTTTCTCTGTACGCCTCTCAGCAGCGCTCCGATGTTGTCTCCCGTCTCTGCCTCGTCCAGAATCTTACGGAACATCTCTACGCCTGTGACGACTACCTTTCTCTTCTCATCAGACAGTCCGACGATTTCCACCTCGTCTCCGACCTTCAGCACGCCTCTCTCGACTCTTCCGGTCGCTACGGTTCCGCGTCCGGTGATGGAGAATACGTCCTCTACCGGCATCAGGAACGGCTTGTCGTTGTCTCTCTTCGGCTCAGGAATGTAGCTGTCTACCGCTTCCATCAGCTCGACGATCTTGTCTCCCCACTCTCCTGCGGGATCCTCCAGCGCCTTCAGCGCGGATCCTCTGATGATCGGCGTGTCGTCGCCCGGGAAGTCGTACTCGCTCAGCAGCTCTCTGACTTCCATCTCCACCAGGTCCAGCAGCTCCTCATCGTCTACCATGTCACATTTGTTCAGGAATACGATGATGTAAGGAACGCCTACCTGTCTCGACAGCAGGATGTGCTCTCTGGTCTGCGGCATCGGTCCGTCCGTCGCGGCGACAACCAGGATCGCTCCGTCCATCTGCGCAGCTCCGGTGATCATGTTCTTTACATAGTCCGCGTGTCCCGGGCAGTCTACGTGCGCGTAGTGTCTGTTCGGGGTCTCATATTCAACGTGTGCGGAGGAGATGGTGATTCCTCTTTCCTTCTCTTCCGGCGCCTTGTCAATCTGATCGAACTCTACGTCCTCACCCAGGCTGTATCTCTGATGCAGCACCTTGGTGATCGCAGCCGTCAGAGTAGTTTTTCCGTGGTCTACATGGCCGATGGTTCCGATATTGATATGCGGCTTGGTTCTCTCATATTTCTGTTTTGCCATTTCCTTACTCCTTTTACATAACAATAATTTCTCTATTTACAAAAATTGGAGCTGTTGAGCAGATTCGAACTGCCGAACCTCATCCTTACCAAGGATGCGCTCTACCAACTGAGCTACAACAGCCTGTCGCAACATTTAAATCGTACTATATTTTTCGCCGGTTGTCAATTCATTTTATGTTAAAATTCCCGCGAAAATCCCGTTAAAATTCAGCGTCACGCCGGCTCCGGAAATCACCCCCGCAGATACGCGCTGAGTTTCTTCTTTATCCGCTGAATCGCATTGTCGATGGACTTCGGCGTTTTTCCCAGCCGCTCCGCGATCTCCCGGTAGGAAAGTCCCTGCAGCAGCGCCGTCCAGACTTTGTTCTCCAGAGGGCTGAACACATGCACGCCGTCCGCCTCCAGGCGCTCCACCAGGTCGGACGCCAGCGCAACCTTTTCCGGGTCCATGTCCTCCGCCGCCGCAATCCGGTCGATGAGCGGCGCACCATCTTCGTCATCCGCCGGCTCCCGGTCGTTCAGAGACAGCGCATCGTTCAGAATCTGATGTTTCTTGCGGTTCGCACCTTCAATCGCGGACAGGATCTGCCGCGTGACACACATGTCGGCAAACGTCCGAAAGGACGCTCCGCCGGCTCCGTCGTAATCCCGGATCGCCTTGAAGAGTCCGATCATTCCCTCCTGAATCACATCCTCATTGTCGCCGCCCGCGATGAAATAGCTCTTCGCCTTGTTCCGGGCAAGCGCCTTATACTTCTGTATCAGATATTCCTCTGCGGTGCGGCTTCCCTCGTGCGCCATCTGCACCAGCTCCTCGTCCCGCAGAATGTTCAGATCATTTTCCATCTCTCTGTTTCCTGACCTCATACATTAAAACCGCCGCTGCATTGGACGCGTTCAGGGAGGTGATTTTCCCCACCATGGGAATCGAAACCGCAAAGTCGCACTTCTCCCTGACCAGCCGGCTGATACCGCGTCCCTCGCTGCCGATGACCAGCGCCACCGGACCCGTCAGGTCCTGCTTCCAGTACGTCTCGCCGTCCATATCGCAGGCGTAGACCCAGATCCCTTTCTTCTTCAGCTCCTCCAGCGTCCGGGGAATATTGGTCACCCGCGCGCAGGGCAGATATTCCACAGCCCCCGCAGAGGTTCTGGCAACCGTTTCCGTCAGTCCGCCGGCCCGCCTCCGGGAGATAATCACTCCGTGAGCCCCGGCACATTCCGCCGTCCGCATCACCGCGCCCAGATTGTGGGGGTCCTCCAGCTCGTCCAGAACAATCAGGAAGGGCGGTTCACCCCGTTGCTCCGCCAGCGCCAGCATATCCTCCACGCCGGCGTATTCGTGCGCGGACACAAAGGCAATCACGCCCTGATGCCGCCCGCCCCCGGCTTTTTTGTCCAGAAACTCCTTCTCTTCATATCGGATGATTACGCCCCGCTCCTTTGCCAGGGACAAAATCCTGCCCACCGAGCCTCCGGCTCCCTTCTGAATCAGAACGCGTTCCATCTCTCTGCCGCTCTTCAGCGCCTCCGCGACCGGATTGCGGCCGATAATCATATCAGTCTTTTTTTCTTTCATATTTTACGAAACGGTACCGAATCCCGTTTTCCTCCATTTCCCCGCTCTGCCGGGTGATCTGAAACGCGGGGTCCATGTCCAGGTTCCGGAACCGGCGGTCCGCCGGGAATTCCGCGTCGATCTTTGTGATATAAACCGTATCACACCAGGGCAGAAGCTGCGCGTAGACGTCCGCGCCGCCGATGACAAAGGCGTCCGGATCATCCTTTGCTGCCGCCCGGAGCTCGTCCAGATTATGGCACACCGTATCCACCCGATCTGCCGTGAAATCCCGCCGGGTGGTGAGCACGATGTTGCGCCGCCCCGGCAGTCCCCGTTTCCCCGGAAGGCTCTCCAGCGTCGCTCTGCCCATGATCACCGTATGCCCCAGCGTAGTCTGCTTGAAATATTTCAGATCTCCGGACAGATGACATAACAGCTGTCCTTTGTTGCCTATGCCCCAGTTCCTGTCCGCGGCAAGAATCATGTTCATATCGCCACCTCGATTTCGTGACGGAAATCCTCATATTCATAGCCGTCCAGACGGAAGCTGTCCCGGCTGAACTCATAGAAATCCTTCACTTCCGGATCGATCCACAGCTTCGGCGCCTCATGCTGCCTGCCGGCTGTCATTTCCCGGACGATCTCCACGTGCCGGTCATAGATGTGGGCGTTGGCGATCACGTGAACCAGCTCTCCCGGGCGGAATCCGTAAGCGGACGCCATCGCATAGACGATCAGCGCGTACTGCACCACATTCCAGTTGTTGGCGGTGAGCATATCCTGGGAGCGCTGGTTGAGCACAGCGTTCAGACGGTTTCCGATCACCGTGAAGGTCATGGAATAGGCGCAGGGATACAGCGCCATCTCCGACAGATCATGATGATTGTACATGTTCGTCAGGATGCGCCGGGAGCCCGGGTCGTTCTTCAGGCTCCAGATCACCCGGTCTACCTGATCCATATCCCCCTCCGGATAATGGTGCTTCACCCCCATCTGATAGCCGTAAGCCTTGCCGATGGAGCCGTTCTCATCTGCCCATTCGTCCCAGACATGGCCGGACAGGTCACGGATGTTGCTGGATTTCTTCTGCCAGATCCAGGAAATCTCATCCCAGGCACTTTTCCAGTAGGTGCGGCGCAGCGTGATGATCGGAAACTCGCGGCTCAGATCATAGCGGTTCACCAGGCCGAACAGAGCGATGGTGTGCGCCGGGGTGCCGTCCGCCCAGTGGGGACGGACATCCAGATCCCGGTCGGAAACGCCGTGCTCCAGAATATCGTTTATGTTCTGCACGAACACTTTGTCTGCGTAACTCATTCTCTTCCTTCCTCGATGAGACGGATGGCCCGCGCGATGACCTCGTCGCACCGTTCTTTGTTCCCGGACAGATACAGATATCCCACCAGCGCCTCAAGACCCGTCGCCAGCTTGTAGTCGATGGGGGTGGAGCCCCGCGGCTTCGACGTTCTGGTATGGTTGCGGGCACGCTTCAGCAGCCGCAGTTCCTCCTCCGTCAGAAAATCCTCCATCAGACCGCGGGCAGCCAGAGCCTGGGCGTCTGCTTTCACAAAGGATATCGCCATGCGGTTGATCCGGTCCACCCGGACGCCGCCGCGCTCCATCACGT
Source organism: Hornefia porci (assembly GCF_001940235.1). Lineage (NCBI taxonomy): Bacteria > Bacillati > Bacillota > Clostridia > Peptostreptococcales > Anaerovoracaceae > Hornefia > Hornefia porci. The sequence continues at coordinate 1,446,529 of NZ_MJIE01000001.1, forward strand.
ATTCCCGGACATATAATTCATAGACGGCGTCGCCTATGTAGGCCAGCGCCGTCGTATTGCTCAGTTTAGAATCGACTTCCATCCTCATGACTCCCGGATGATCTGCACGCCCTGAGGGGTGTCCTTCAGCGTGATGCCGCGGGCCTTCAGCTCATCACGGATTGCGTCCGCCCTGGCGAAATCCTTCGCCTTCCTGGCCGCCTGCCGTTCATCCACCAGCTTCTGAATCTCCGGATCGACGCTCTCGTCCTCTTCCTCCTGAAGAAGTCCCAGAATGTCACAGAATTCCATCAGCGTTTCCAGCGCTTTTCCGGCAAAGGCGACGGTGGCGCCGCCGGCGATCTGCGTGTTGATGGCGGTAATCAGCTCGAATACAGCGCTGATGCCGTCTGCGGTGTTCAGATCGTCATCCATGGCCCGGATGAACTTCTGCCGGTATTCGTCAAAGCCCTCCGCGGTCTTCTTCTCCTCCGGCGTCATTTCTCCCGCGCTGCCGTTTTCGCGAAGGAAGATCAGGTTTTCCTTGCAGTTGCGCATGCGCTCCAGGCTCGCCCTCGCCTGTTTCATCAGCTCCTCGCTGAAGTCAATGGGGCTCCTGTACTGACCGGAGAGCAGGAAGAAACGAATTTCCTCGCCGCTGTACTCCTTGCGGATATCTCTGACCGTGAAGAAATTCCCTTTGGATTTGGACATCTTCTGACGGTCCATCGTGATATACGCATTGTGCATCCAGTAGTGCGCGAACGGCGCGCCGTTGCAGCACTCCGACTGGGCGATCTCGTTCTCGTGATGAGGGAACTGGAGGTCCTGTCCGCCCGCGTGGATGTCGATGGTATCTCCCAGGTGTTTCTTCGCCATGGCGGAGCACTCGATGTGCCAGCCCGGGCGGCCCATGCCCCAGGGAGATTCCCAGGCAATCTCATCATCCTGCTTCTGCGCCTTCCACAAAGCAAAATCCAGCGGATCCTTCTTGACCTCGCCGACGGCGATTCTGGCCCCGGATTCCAGATCGTCAATGTTCTGTCCGGACAGCTTCCCGTACTCCGGGAACTTCCTCGTCGAGAAATAGACGTCTCCGTCCGCCTCGTAGGCGTATCCTCTGTCGATCAGCGTCTGGATGAAGCTGATGATGTCGGGGATGTGTTCGGAAACTCTGGGGTGGGCATCCGCCTTCCGGACGTTCAGCGCCTTCGTGTCCGTGAAGTATTCCCGGATATATTTCTCCGCGATTTCCGGCGCGGTGCAGCCCTCTTCACGGGCGCGGTTGATGATTTTGTCATCCACGTCGGTGAAGTTCTGCACGTACTTTACTTTGTAGCCCCGGTATTCCAGATATTTCCGCATGGTGTCGAAGACCACCAGCGGACGGGCGTTTCCGATGTGGAAGAAATTGTATACGGTGGGGCCGCAGACGTACATGGAAATCTCGCCCTCGCGAATGGGAACCAGTTCCTCTTTTCTTCTCGTTAATGTGTTGTATACCTTCATTTGTTTCACTCCCGGAAAATTATTCTACCGTAATTGTCTTAATCACGATGGGGTCTACCGGCTTGTCCATATAGTCCCGCTCTGCCTTCGCGATCTCCTGTGCGATCTCCATGCCCTCCAGGATCTTCCCGAAAGCCGCGTACTCGCCGTCCAGATGAGGCGCGTCCGCAACCATGATGAAGAACTGGGAGCCCGCAGAATCGGGATCCATCGTTCTGGCCATGGACAGGACGCCGGTGGTGTGCTTCAGATCATTTTTGACGCCGTTGGATGCGAACTCGCCCTTGATGGTGTGTCCGGGTCCTCCGGTGCCGTTGCCGTTGGGACAGCCTCCCTGGATCATGAATCCCGGAATGACGCGGTGAAACGTCAGCCCGTCGTAAAATCCGTCGCCTGCCAGCTTCTCGAAGTTCTCCACTGTAATGGGCGCAATATCGTCATACAGCTCGCCCTTCATGACTCCGCCGTTTTCCATTTCAATCGTTACTGTCTTCATACTTCTCTTCCTTTCTTGTCCTTCATATATCCCTTCGGATCGTAAGGCTCTCTCAGTTTGTAATACGCACGGCCGTCCACGTCCTCCTCAAGGACATCCCAGACCTCGTCGTTAAGGAACCGCGGATACAGGTGCTCCAGCGTCCCGATTTCCTCCCGGCTCATGAACCGGACCTCCCGAAGAATCTGACGGGTTTCCGGAAGTTCCGGATCCCAGCCCAGTTCCAGCTCTCCGCCGATGATTTCTCCGATCATATAGTTGACAAAGCGCTGTCCGCGCTGAGGTGATACTTCCTCTACATGCCAGGCGACTCCGGTGATCCGGATGTCCAGATGCGTCTCCTCCTTCACCTCGCGAACCGCCGCCTGAATGGAATTCTCACCATCTTCAATAGCGCCTCCCGGCACCATCCAGATATCCTTATCCTCGTGATGCTGTCTGAGCATCAGAAGTTCGTTGTTCTCATTGACAATCAGTACTCGTACTCCGCCTACCCACATAAAAACGCTCCTATCACGCCGGCTCCCAGCACGATGATTACGGGGCTGATCTTCAGCTTCCCCACCAGCACGACGCTGGCGATTCCGATGATAATCGGCACCGGCGCCAGAGATGTGAACGCAGTCTGTCCCATGAAGATCACCGCTGCGCCGATCAGGCCCACAGTCACGGGACGGATCCCGGTAAACGCGCCCTCGACGGCCCGGCTCTCCTTAAATTTACTGATAAAGCAGCAGCATATGATGACCAGAATGAAGGACGGCAGCGCCGTCGCGAAGGTCGCCACCAGCGCCCCCGGAACGCCTGCGCAGTTGTAGCCCACATACGTCGCCGCGTTAATCGCCAGTGGTCCCGGCGTCACCTGCGAGATAGCCACCAGGTTGGAAAATTCCCCGGCGTCCATCAGCTGAAACTCCTTCGCGCCCTGATAGATCATCGGGAGCATGGCCATGCCTCCGCCGAAGCCGAACAGCCCTATACGGGCGAACACGCAGAACAGCTTCAGGTAAATCATTTCCCTCCACCTGCCTTTCCGCTCTTCCGTGTCTTCACCGCCTCGCCGATCAGGCCCAGAGCAATCCCCGCGAGGATGGCGTATACGGCGTTGAAGCCGAAGCAGGCGATCGCAGCAAAGGACCCGGCGGCGAGTATCCAGGCAAAGGCGCTCTTCAGAACCTGCCGTCCCACCTTGTACGCCGAATACGCGATCAGACCTGTGGCCGCCGCCTTGATTCCGGCAAGCGCTCCGCTGATATACCGGCTGTCACCGACGCCGTGCAGAAACTCCACGACCGCGATGATGATGCAGAAGCTGGGGAGAACTACGCCGAATGTCGCCACCAGCGCTCCGGGGATTCCTTTCTTGTAATGCCCGATATATGTCGCCATATTGATGGCGATTACGCCGGGGAGACCCTGACTCACCGCGATGCAGTCCACGATCTCCTCCTCATTCATCCAGTGCTTCTGATCCACAATGATGCCCTGCATCAGCGGAATCATCGCCATACCTCCGCCGATGGTGAACAGTCCGAGCTTGAAAAAAGTCCAGAACAGTTCCAGATACATATTCCTTCCACCGGTCTCTTTTTCTTCCATCGGCTTCACTGCCCTCTGCGCTCCGCATTAATCAGACCGACGGCTTCCGCAATCGCATCCTGTACGGTCAGCTCTCTCCGATCCTTCTCGCGACGCAGCTTGTACTCTACTTTTCCTTCTCCCGCCAGCTTTCCGACGGTGATGCGTACCGGGATTCCCATCAGATCCGCGTCCTTGAATTTAACTCCGGGGCGCTCTCTGCGGTCGTCCAGCAGCGTTTCCACGCCGGCCTGCTGCAGCTCCGCATAAATCTGCTCCGCCACAGCCGTCTGTGTCTCGTCCGCCGGCTTCACCAGAGTGACGATCACATGGTACGGCGCGACGCTCACCGGCCAGATGATTCCGTCCTCGTCATGATGCTGCTCCACAACCGCGGCCAGCGTTCTGGTCACGCCGATTCCGTAGCAGCCCATCACAACAGGCTTCTCCTGCTGGTTCTCATCAACGTACCTGGCGTTCATGGACTCCGAGTATTTGGTACCCAGCTTGAAGATCTGTCCCACCTCGATTCCTCTCGTGTGTCTGACGGGTGCGCCGCAGACCGGGCAGGGATCTCCCTCCTTCAGTGTTTTCAGGTCTGTGACGATATCTCCGGTGTAATCTCTTCCATAATTGACATTGATGAAGTGATGATCCTCCTCACAGGCCCCGGCGCAGAGATTCTTCAGCCCCGGCAGCTCGCTGTCCACCACGACGGTGCAGTCATGCAGTCCGATGGGTCCGGTGAATCCGCCGACACAGCCTGTCGCCGCACCCATCTTCTCCTCGTCCGCGAACTCGATCTGGTGCTCTGCGATGCCCAGAGCGTTGACCAGCTTGGTCATATTCAGCTCCCGGTCGCCGCGTACAAAGGCAGCCGTGTATCCGTTTTCTCTGCCTTCTCCGTCGTACGTGACAAAGAGCAGCGCCTTGATGGTCTGCGTCGTGTCCAGCTTCAGATAGTCTGCGACCTCTTCAATGGTCTTTGTTCCCGGCGTATACACCTTCTCCAGCGGAAGCGGCTCTGTCTCTTCCTGCGCCGGCGCGTCCACGCACGCCGCACGCTCTGTCGTCGCCGCCATCCCGCATTTGTCACAGTAGGCAATCTCGCTCTCGCCGATCTCGGACAGCGCCGTGAACTCGTGGGAATTGCTTCCGCCGATGGCGCCGGTGTCCGCCTCTACCGGGCGACAGTCCAATCCGCACCTCTGAAAGATTCTGGTATAGGCGTCGTACATCAGTCCGTAGCTGCGATCCAGTCCCTCTGCATCCGTATCGAAGGAGTAGCAGTCCTTCATGATAAATTCACGGCTGCGGATCAGTCCGAAACGGGGTCTCGCCTCATCCCTGTATTTGGTCTGAATCTGATACAGCATCAGGGGCATCTGCCGGTAGGAGGAGATGTCATTGCGGATCAGATCCGTAAAAACCTCCTCATGAGTCGGTCCGAGGCAGAAGTCTCTGCCGTTGCGATCCTTAATTCTCCACAGCTCCGGTCCATACGCATTCCAGCGCCCGGACTCCTCCCAGAGCTCCGCCGGCTGAATCGCCGACATGCAGATTTCCTGCGCGCCGCTGGCGTCCATTTCCTCCCGGACGATCTGTTCGATTTTCCGAACCGAGCGCCAGCCCATATTCATAAAGCCGTAGACTCCGGACACCTGTTTCCGGATCATTCCGGAACGCAGAAGCAGAACGTGACTCGGAATTTCCGCCTCGTTGGGAACCTCCCGCAGTGTCCTGAGATGCATTTGTGATAGTCTCATTTTTCCTCCAGTTATAACATCTTGTAGTCGTTTATGTTCTTTTCCACGAGGAGACACACGGCCTCCGCGGCGATGCCCTCGCCCCGGCCGGTGAATCCCAGTTTCTCCGTGGTCGTCGCCTTGACGCTGATCCGATCCGTCGGAACGCCGATTGACGATGCGATGTTCCGTCTCATTTCCTCAATGTAATCCGCCAGCCTTGGCCGCTGGCAGATCACGGTGATGTCCGCGTTTCCGAGCGCATATCCCTCCGCATCCGCGAGAGCCGTTACCCGCTCCAGAAGCTTCAGACTGGAAATACCCTCATATTCCGGATCGGTATCCGGAAAGTGCTTTCCGATGTCCCCCAGGGCCGCCGCCCCGAGAATGGCGTCCATCAGCGCGTGAACCGGCACATCCGCGTCGGAATGTCCGGCAAGTCCCCATCCGCAGGGAATTTCCACACCTCCCAGAATCAGTTTGCGGTCCGCCGCGATTCCGTGAACGTCAAAGCCTGTTCCAATTCTCATCAGCGCCTCCATTTCTGCGTTTCCGCCGCATCGCAATTCATTCCGAAGAGCGGAGCGCTGTGCTCCGGCAGCTTCGTCAGCCGTTTTTCAGCCGGCCGAAGATCATTCTTCCCGCCGACGTCTGCAGCACGCTGGTTACGCGAATCTTCGCCGTTTTGCCGATCATTCTCCGCCCGTCTTCCGCCACGATCATAGTGCCGTCGTCCAGATAGCCGATTCCCTGATGAGGATCCTTGCCCTGCTTCACCAGATCCACGGTCATCTCCTCACCCGGCAGAACCACCGGTTTCAGACAGTTCGCAAGCTTGTTGATGTTCAGCACTCCCACATCGTTAATCGCCGCCACCTTGTTCAGATTGTAATCGTTCGTCACGACCTTGCCGTTCATGATCTGCGCCAGCTTCAGCAGCTTCACATCCACTTCCGGAATCTCCTTCAGCGACTTCTCGCTGTCGGTATTATAGATCTCCACGCCGTATTCCGTCTGAATCTTCTTCAGAATATCCAGACCGCGCCTGCCCCGCACCCGTTTCAGCGAATCCGACGAATCCGCGATATGGCGCAGTTCCACCAGAACGAACTCCGGTATCACGATGGGTCCTTCCAGAAATCCGGTGCTCAGAATATCCGCGATCCGTCCGTCGATGATTACGCTGGTGTCCAGAATCTTGGGTATCTCCGCGCTTTTCTTCCGTCCCCGGCTCTGCTTCGCCGGCTGCTCCTGCTGCGTCCTGCGGGCAAGCAGCGCGCTGGAATACAGCTCTGATCCCTTGCTGGACGCGATTACCACGCCCAGGAACCCGAACACGCCGTAGGCGATGATCACAATCACTGCGTACACATATTTGTTAACGATAAAGGTGAACATCTGCGTCAGCAGAAAAGCGATCAGAAGCCCCATGATCAGACCGACGGCACCGGCGAAAATTCTGTTGCCGGAGACGCCCTGAAGGTCATGCTCGATGTTGCTTGCGACTTTGCTTCCCTGCCGCCCGAAAGAGGGCGCCAGCTTGAAGAATAAAAGGGCGAAAATAATGGCGAATACGACGGCGATACCTATCTGCTGCGTGTCCGTGAACATCCGGTCCACATTCTGGCCCGTACTGTTCATGGCGAATTTAATCAGAGCGCAGACGGCATAGCCAAAAATGGCGCCGAATATCGTCACCAGTCCTCGAAACAATTTTTTGAGCATATCTCTTCCTCCTTCCCCCCCGATTTCGGTTTCCGCAGCGGCAGAACACGGTTCGGCCGGTTTTCTGCGCACGCAGCTCCCGATAATAGATAGTATAATCCATGCCACCTCGAAGCGTCAAGGGTGCGAACGGGTCGCGACTTTAAATTTCAGTCCTTTTATGATAGAATCATTATGTAGTATTCATCAGAAATACACACATGAAATATAGTATAGAGCAAAGAATGATTTTGGAAGCAGGAGGAGGAACTCTTATGTATAAGCTACTTGTTGTGGACGACGAACCGAAAATCCGTGAGGTCATCCGGGAATACGCTGAATTCAACGGTTACGAGGTCACCGAGGCGGCCGACGGAATGAGCGCGGTGGGTCTGGTCAAACTCAACGATTACGATCTGGTCATCCTCGACATCATGATGCCGAAGCTGGACGGATTCTCCGCATGCAAGGAGATAAAAAAGATCAAGGATGTCCCCGTCATCATGCTCTCCGCACGCGGCGAAGAGTATGACAAGCTTTTCGGCTTTGAGCTGGGCATCGACGACTATGTGGTGAAACCCTTCAGCCCCAAGGAGCTGATGGCGCGCATCAACGTGGTGCTGGCCCGCAGAAACGCAGCGCCCCAGACCAGGAGCGACGTGCTGAAATTCGGCGGTCTGGAAATCAACATCGCAGCCCGTACCGTCTCCGTCGACGGGGAGCGTATCGAGCTCACGCCCAAGGAGTACGACCTCCTCTTCTACCTGATCGAAAACCGCAACATCGCCCTGTCCAGAGACAAGCTGCTTTCCGACATCTGGGGCTACGACTTTTTCGGCGATGACAGAACCATCGACACCCACATCAAGAACCTGCGGAACGCTCTGGGTCCCTACCGTGACTATATCGTCACCCTGAGAGGCGTCGGCTACAAATTTGAATATGACGAATAATCTTTTCAGAAAAAAATTTGATTTTAAAAGCATTAAATTCCGGCTGTGGATCGCATTCATCGGGTTCGCGCTGATTTTAATCCTGCTGATCTGGTGTCTGCAGATCTTCTTCCTGAACACCTACTATGCTGGAATGAAGAAGGCGCAGACCACTGAGATCTTCAGCGATATCCAGGAGACCTTTGTCGCGAGCGAATACGACTCCGCAACGCTGAAGAAAAAAATCGCCGCAGAGTCGGCCAGCAACGATCTGTCGATCTACGTCATCGATCTCAGCAGCGGCGAATTTCTGATTCAGCAGGATTCCGACGAGCAGAGCGAGGAAACCCCCGGACTCTCTATGCGCTATTCCAAGGAGCTGGCAGAGCTCAACACACGGCTCTCCCACAGCCCGCTGGACAAGGCGACGCTGGAGGCGAGCTCCTCTCACTCCTCAAAGCGCCAGATCATCGGGTACGCCAGCTACCTCAAGGATTCCAGCGGCGAAAACGCATACGCCATGTATATCTTCGCGCCTCTGGTGCCGGTAAGGTCCACCGTGCTGATCCTGCGCTCCCAGCTCGTCTACATCACGATTATCTCCATCATCCTGGCACTGGCACTGGCACTCTATCTCTCCAACCGCATATCCCGCCCGATCAAGGCCATCACCAGCTCCGCGGCGAAGATGGGAAAGGGCGATTACAGCGTCAAATTCCGCGGCGGACAGTATTCCGAAATCAACGAGCTGGCAGAGACGCTGACCCGTGCGGAGGGCGAACTGGAAAAAACCGATATGTATCAAAAGGATCTTATCGCCAACGTTTCCCACGATCTGCGGACGCCGCTGACCATGATCAAATCCTATGCGGAGATGATCAGGGATCTGTCCGGGGACAATCCGCCCAAGCGGAACGCTCATCTCAGCGTCATCATTGAGGAGACCGACCGCCTGAACAATCTGGTCAACGATATGCTGAATCTGTCGCGGATGCAGTCGCGTAAGGTAGTCCTCGACATGAGTCACTTCGACCTGCAGGAGACAGCGGAATCTCTGGTGGCCTCCTACGATATTCTCCGGGAGAGCGACGGTTATCACATCCGGTTCAAATGTGAAGGCGGCCCCTTCCTGATCCACGGCGACGAGGCCAAGATCAAGCAGGTTATCAACAACCTGGTAAACAACGCCATCAAATACTGCGGCAAAGACAAGGTCGTGCTGATCAAACTGCGCAGGAACGGAAAATACGCCCGCTTCTCCGTCACCGATCACGGACAGGGCATCGCTCCCGATGAGCTCCCTCACGTATGGGAACGCTACTACAAATCCAGCACCCACCACGTCCGTTCCACCGAGGGCAGCGGTCTGGGGCTCTCCATCGTCAAGGAGATTCTCGTCCTGCACAAAGCCCGGTTCGATGTGGAATCGACACTGGGCAAAGGCAGTACCTTCTGGTTCGAACTGCCTCTGGACAAGTCCAGACAATCCGCCCCCGCAGGGCCGACATTAAACGACCGGCGATAACCGCCGGCCGGTCCGACGCAGTTACCGGGATATACCTGAATCCATTTCGCAATCAGGTGTATCCCGGTTTTTTTCATTCTCCGAACGCCCGAACCGCTTCCGACAGCGATCGGACGCCGGAGATCCGGCAGCGTCCGGCTTCTCCTCGCTTCATCCGTCCGGCGTTCCGGGCAGGCATAATAATCTGTTCGTAGCCCAGCCGGTCAGCCTCCAGCGCGATTTTCTCCGCAGCGGATACGGAACGCAGATCACCGGTCAGCCCCACCTCTCCGATGGCGACAGTCCTCCTGCGGCAGGTCACGCCCCTCAGCGAAGAGTACACCGCCAGAGCCACGCCCAGATCCACCGATGTGCTGTCCGGCCGCAGTCCGCCCACCACGTTGACATAGACATCCTGATCAATCATCCGAAGTCCCAGCTTTTTTTCCAGAACGGCCAGAATCATCGAAAGCCGCTGATGGTCGATCCCCACTGCAGTACGACGCGCAAAACCGATATTCGCCGGCGTGGTCAAGGCCTGGATTTCCAGAAACACCGGACGGCTTCCCTCATAAACCGCCGTGACGACAGAACCCTCCGTCTTTTCCTCTGTACTTTCCAGGAAACTGCCGGACAGATTCTGTATCTCTCTCAGGCCGCCGCTTTCCATCTGAAAAGCCCCGATTTCGCTGGTCGTGCCGAACCGGTTTTTGTACGCCCGCAGGATACGGATCTCGTGATCCCTCTCTCCGGAGAAATTCAGAACGCAGTCCACCAGATGCTCCACAATCTTGGGGCCTGCCAGTTCTCCGCTCTTGGTGACGTGCGCGACGATGAAAACAGGAATGCTGTCGCTCTTTCCGATCTTCATCAGAAGGTTCCCGCAGGCCCGGACCTGAGAAACGCTTCCGGGTACGGAATCCAGCTCCTGTGTGTACATAGTCTGGATGGAATCGATAATCAGAAATCCCGGCCGGATGTTCTCGCAGGCAGCGATGATATTTTCCATATTCGTTTCCGCCAGCACCAGCAGAGAGTCGCTCATCTCCGGGCAGACGCGGTCCGCCCGCATTTTAATCTGCTCCTCAGACTCCTCGCCGGATACATACAGCACCGGCGCCCCTTTTTCCGCGATATTGGCGGCCGCCTGAATAATCAGGGTCGACTTGCCGATTCCGGGTTCACCGCTGATCAGCGTCAGCGAGCCCTTCACCAGACCGCCGCCGAGGACTCGGTTCAGCTCGCCGATTCCCGTGTCGATACGCTGATAATCCGCCGAACCCACCTTTGTCAGAGGCGAAGGCGAAGCTGCTCCCGCGCCTGCACTTCCTCTGCGCCGGGAATCTCTCTCCGGAAGCTCCTGAATTTTCTCCTCCACCATGGAATCCCATGCGCCGCAGATACACCGCCCCATCCATTTGGGGCTTTCATAACCGCATTCCTGGCAGACGAATACCGTTTTCGCTTTTTTCGCCATGTTGTCACTCTTCTCCCTTTAGAGCGCGCCCTCAGCGCGCGAACCAAAAGACAAGCATCGTGAAATGCTTGTCTCTGATGGTTTCCTTTGTGATATCGGTCTATTATTTCTCATTCTCGGCCTGATGCTCCGCGATAATCTTCTCTGCGAGAGCCTTCGGCACCTCCTGATAACGGTCGAACTTCATCTCGAAGGTTCCTCTGCCCTGCGTCATGGAGCGCAGTCCCAGCGCATAGTCGAAAAGCTCGGACTGAGGCGCCTCTGCCAGCAGCTTCTGTTCGCCGTTGCTCTGCGGTTCCATTCCCAGAATCTTTCCGCGGCGTTTGTTCATGTCGCCCATGACATCGCCCATGTAGTCGTCCGGAACATAGATATCCAGATGCATGATCGGCTCCAGCAGGCACGGATTTGCTTCAACGATGCCCTTCTTGAAGGCCAGCGCCGCCGCCAGCTTGAAGGAGACCTCGTTGGAATCCACTTCATGGTACGAGCCGTCGTACAGCACCGCCTTGATGTTCACGCATTTGCAGCCGGCGAGCGGACCCTTCTCCATGCATTCCTGCAGTCCCTTTTCGACGGCGGGAACGTAATTCTTCGGCACCGAACCGCCGAACAACTCCTCTGAAAACTCCAGGCCGGGCTCCTGCGACGGAGAGAACCGGATATGGACATCGCCGTACTGACCGGCTCCGCCGGACTGTTTTTTGTGCTTGCCCTGCACGTCGGAACTGCCCTTGATGGTCTCTCTGTATGCGATCTTCTGCGGAACGGTCCGGACGGAAACGCCGAAACGATCCTTCAGCTTGGCCATGATGATGTTCAGCTGCATGTCGCCCTGCCCGCCCAGCAGCGTCTGATGAGTCTCAGGGTTTCTTTCCACCACGAAGGAGGGGTCTTCCTCACGCAGTCTGGCGAGACCGGTGCCCATCTTCTCCTCGTCGTTCTTGTCCTCCGCCTCGATGGCGATGAAATATGTCGGCGACGGATAATCCAGCGGCAGGTAGCGGATGATGTCGCTCTTGTCACAAAGGGTATCGCCCGATTTAGTGTACTGCAGCTTGGCGACGGCGCAGATGTCGCCCGCCTCCGCATAATTCAGCTCCGTCTGCTCTTTTCCTCTCAGGAAGAACAGCTTGCCCAGCTTCTCGGATTTCCCCGCTCTCTCGTTATATACCTCGGTGCCGGATTCCATCTTGCCCGTCACGACCTTCATAATTGAGATCTTGCCGACGAACGGGTCGACGATTGTCTTGAATACAAAGGCCGACATGGGCGCGTCGGTGACGCACATTCTTTCCACCGGCTCGTTGTTGTCGTTAAAGCCTTTATACGCACCGTGCTGAAGCGGCGTGGGAACGTAGGTCAGCAGCAGATCCAGAAGACCTTCAACGCCCTGTCCCAGCTCAAAGGCAGAGGAGCAGACCGGAACGATCACGCCTTCGGAAATGCCCTTGACCATACCGTTCTTGATTTCCTCATCTGTAAAGTCCTCGCCTTCAAAATATTTCTCCATCAGCTCCTCGTCCGCCGAGGCGATGGCCTCCTTCAGATCTTCATCGATTTCCGCGGACAAAGGCCAGCTCAGCGGAATCAGCGCGTCCCCGAACTTTTCCTTCAGCTCGCCGAAGGTCTTGTAGAAATCGAATTCGTCTTTGTCTCTCTTATTGATGACGATGAATCTCGGCGTGCTGTAACGCTCGCAGGCCTTCCAGGCCGCTTCCGTACCCACCTGGATTCCGGAGCCCGCGTCCACCATGATTACGGCGGCTTCCGCAGCTCGCAGCGCCGCGTTGACCTCGCCGATGAAGTCGAAATATCCCGGCGTATCTATGAAATTAATCTTGCTGCCCTTCCACTCGATCGGAACGACCGAGGTGTTGATGGAAAAGCCCTTTTCGACTTCCATCTTGTCATAGTCGGATACAGTGTTCCCGTCCTCGACCTTGCCGAGCTTCTTGATGACTCCCGTCTCATAAAGCGCAGCTTCAAGGAAAGTGGTTTTCCCGCATCCGCCGTGACCCAGCAGGGCGACGTTTCTAATGGTTTCGCTCGTATAGCCTTTCATATAAGACCTCCTCGTACATATTATTCGGCGGAGCTCCCGCCGTTTCAGTCAACAAAAATATTCTAACATAAATGTGTCCTCTGTACAATGGCTTTTTGAATAGTCAGATATTCCAGGGTATACGCCTGCCGCAATTTGCCATATATACCCCAGAAACGGCAGTCTCAGGCTGCCTGATGTCGTCTCTGCAGCAGTATGACTGAATTCAGCGTAAACTTAAAGAGGCTCTGCATCGGACGATTATTCATCGTTCGTGCAGCAGCCTCTTTTTTTCGCAATACTGTGCCGGCCTTGCCGGTTCTGCCGGCTCTGCCGACGTCTAGAATTCTGCAGTCTTGGGCGTTCTCGGGAACGGGAGCACGTCGCGGATGTTGCTCATTCCCGTGATGTACATGATAATCCGCTCGAAGCCCAGGCCGTAGCCGGCGTGCTTAACGCCGCCGTATTTTCTCAGCTCCAGATACCACCAGTAATCCTTCTCGCTGAGTCCCAGCTCTTTCATCCTCGCCTGCAGCACATCCAGCCGCTCCTCACGCTGAGAGCCGCCGATAATCTCGCCAACGCCCGGCACAAGCATATCGCATGCGGCGACCGTCTTTCCGTCGTCGTTCAGGCGCATGTAGAACGCCTTGATGTCCTTCGGATAATCTGTAACGAAGATCGGTTTCTTGAAAACGGTCTCCGTCAGGTAGCGTTCATGCTCCGTCTGCAGATCGATGCCCCACTCCACCGGGTACTGGAATTTCTCACCGCAGTTCTGAAGAATTTCCACTGCCCTGGTGTAAGTGACCCGCTCAAACTCTGAGCCGGCCACGTGCTGAAGCCGGTCCAGCAGACCTTTGTCGATAAAGCGGTTGAAGAATTCCATCTCATCCGGAGCATGCTCCAGCACGTAATTGATGATATATTTCACCATATCCTCCGCCAGCGCCATATCGTCCGCAAGATCCGCGAAGGCAATCTCCGGCTCGATCATCCAGAACTCGGAGGCGTGGCGGGCCGTGTTGGAATTTTCAGCGCGGAAGGTCGGACCGAAGGTATAGACGTTGCGGAACGCCAGAGCGAAGATCTCCGCCTCCAGCTGACCGCTGACCGTCAGATTGCACTCCTTGCCGAAAAAGTCTTTTGAATAGTCGATGCTCCCGTCCTCTGTCCGGGGCAGGTCGTTCAGATCCAGCGTGGTGAGCTGGAACATCTCGCCGGCGCCCTCCGCATCGCTTCCGGTGATAATCGGCGTGTGGACGTATACAAACCCTCTCTCCTGGAAGAACTGATGAATCGCGTAGGCGACCAGGGAACGCACGCGAAAGACTGCCTGAAAGGTATTGGCTCTCGGCCTCAGATGAGCGATCTCCCGGAGAAATTCCATGGAATGTCTTTTGTTCTGCAAAGGATAATCCGCAGCGGAATCCGCCTCAATCGTAACCTCCTCCGCATGAATCTCGAAGGGCTGCTTGGCCTGCGGCGTCAGCAGGAGACGTCCCTTCACCAGAATCCCGGCGGAGAGAGGCGCCCTGGCGATCTCTTCGAAATTGCCGAGCTCCTCCGCCTCATAGACGATCTGAACCGGGCTGAAGCAGGTTCCGTCATTAAGGGCGATGAACCCGAACCGGTTGGAGCTGCGGTTCTGGCGCACCCAGCCTCTCACCGTGATCTCCCGGTCCGCATACTGTTCAGCATGCTGCTGAAGCTCTTTCAACTCAATATCTCTGATTTCCATTTCCGGATCTTCCTCCTCACGTTGTCAAATACAAATTGTGTGTTTCAGTAGTTTCCTGTCCCTTACCTGTTTTTCTTCATCTGTTTTTCTTCGGCTTGAAGGAGCTCTTCAGGTCAACGATCCGATTGAAGACCTTCTCCCTGTCGTTCGTCAGCTTCTCATCCGCGATGTAGTATCCGTGGCGGAAGAACTGGAACCGCTCGCCGGGCTTTGCCTCTGCAAGGGACGGTTCCGCATAGCATATCTTCTCTTCCACCGAGTCGGGGTTCAGGACCTGTTCGCCCTGTTCATTTTCAATATACAGGTAATTGTAGTTCCGGACCCGGACGGGCACTGCCGTGGCGGCGTCTACAAAGTGAATCGTCCCCTTTACTTTCCGCCCCTCGAATCCGTTTCCCGAGCGGGTCTGCGGATCGTATGTGCAGTGCAGCTCCTTTACGGTCCCGTCGGGATTTTTAATGACGTCCTCACATTTGATGAAATAGGCGCCCTTCACCCGGACTTCGTTTCCGGGGAACAGGCGGAAATATTTCTTCACCGGAACCTCCATAAAATCCGCTCCGTCGATGTATATCTCCCGGGAGAACGGAATCTCACGGTTTCCCATCTCAGGCACGTTCCTGTTGTTCTCCACCTCGACCATTTCCGTTCTGTCCTCCGGATAGTTGGTGATGACCACCTTAATGGGGTCCTCAACTACATTCCGGTTCTCGACTTTGTCCTTCAGGTCATCTCTGACAAAGTGCTCCAACATGGCGATATCAATCGTGCTGTTGCTCTTGGCCACGCCGATCTCATCGCAGAAGGTCCGGATGGCCTGCGGCGTATAGCCCCTCCGCCTGAGACCCGCGATCGTCGGCATCCGGGGGTCATCCCAGCCCTCCACAGTGCCGTCGTCCACAAGAGCCTTCAGCAGGCGCTTGCTCATCACTGTATTGGTCAGATTCAGTCTGGCGAATTCAATCTGCTTCGGCGGATGCGGCCAGAACCCGACGTTCTTCAGAACCCAGTCGTAGAGCGGCCTGTGATCCTCAAATTCCAGGGTGCAGATGGAATGGGTGATTCCTTCGATGGCGTCCTCGATGGGGTGCGCGAAATCGTACATGGGATAAATGCACCATTTGTCCCCGGTGTTATGATGAGACGTATGGGCGATTCTGTAAATGACGGGATCCCTCATATTGATATTAGGAGACGCCATATCGATTTTCGCCCGCAGAACCCGTTCGCCGTCGGCAAATTCTCCGGCGCGCATACGCTCAAACAGATCCGCCGCCTCTTCTGCGCTCTGGCTCCTGCAGGGGCTCTCCTTTCCGGGCTCCTTCAGCGTTCCCCGATATTCCCGGATCTGGTCGGGACTCAGGTCGTCCACATAAGCCAGGCCCTTGCGAATCAGTTCCATCGCCGCCTCATACATGGTGTCGAAATAATCCGAGGCCCACAGGCGTTTGTCCCATGTGAACCCGAGCCACTTAACGTCTTCCTCGATGGAATCCACGTACTCCATGTCCTCCTTCACCGGATTAGTATCGTCGTACCGGAGATTTGTCCTGCCTCCGTATTTCTGTGCGGTGGTAAAGTTCAGGCAGATGGATTTGGCGTGGCCGATATGAAGGTAGCCGTTGGGTTCCGGCGGAAAACGGGTATACACCTCTCCGCCGTAGGTGCCCTCCTCGATATCCTTTTCAATAATCTGATGGATAAAATTCAAAGACCTGTTTTCATTTGTTTTCTCGCTCATTTTCTTCTCCGTTCAGTTAGTTGTCTGCAGGCTAATTGTTGCCGTAGGAGACTCCCGTCTGGGAAACTATCTCATCGCTGATCGCACGGCAGGTCGCGCTCGGAACATAGTCCGTCTGTCCGAAGGCCTGCCGGTGCAGTCTCTTGACGTTGGTGTTCAGCGTCGTCGGAATCGCATACCAGACGCCGTTTACGATGCCGCCGTAATAACTCTTCGGCCAGCTGATACTCTTCTGCATGTCCATCATGGGAGCGCGCAGCATCAGCGTCGCCAGCTGCGTCTGCGTCATATTTGTCCGAATCTCCGGCATTACCTCCTTCGAAAGCGTTGAAAGCTTTGTCGGCGAGGAAGCGGCCTTCTTCAGCACTGCGCTCATTATCTTTTTGTATCTCTGCGCACGCCCCGTATCGCCACCTGATGTCTTACGGATCCGGCAGTAGGTCGTCGCCTGCACGCCGTCCAGCGTCTGCACGCCTGTATGGGTAATCTTATGATATTTGCTTCCTACGTTACGTCCCGTTTCCGGTCCCCATTTGTTGAGATCCGCAATCTCATTCTTCTTGACATCCACCTCGATGCCGCCCAGGGTATCCACTGTGTCCGCCACGGCCTGCCAGTTGAACACCACATATTCCCGGATATTCAGATCCAGGTTCCGGTTCAGGGAACTGATGGTATCCACTCCTCCCCCGTATGCGTGTGCGTGCGTCACCTTGTCGAGCATAAGGTTTCCGCTTCCGTCCCGGATCTTCAGATAGGAGTCCCTCATCACGGAAATCATGCGTGTTTCCCCGGTGGTTCTCTTGATGCTGAGGATGATAATGGCGTCTGTGCGGCTCCCCGTGTAGCTTTCCCCTCTCCTGGCATCCGAACCCAGGATCGCGATGTTGCGGTATCCTTTCAGATCTGAAGCCACCTGATCGTTAATTGCAAAATTCTTTCCGCTGGTATCAACATGATCCAGGTTCTTTGTCAGCGAAAGTATATACGCGAACAAAGCGACTGCCAGAATCAGCACCAGAATAATGATGTTGCGGATCAGCCGGCCCAGATGGAAGCGATGTCGTTTCCGGGGCCTCGACGCTTCGGGCTGCCTCCGGCTTCCCCGTCCGGCGCGGCGGGATGCTCCGTGTTTTCCCTGCCGGGATTCTCCCCGGGCTGCCAGATAATCCTCATACGAATAGCCCTGCTCCTGATAGCGAGCCGGGTCACTCTGGGAATTCCGCGAATCGTAATATCCCTCATCATAACTATAGTTCCGTTGACTTTCCGCCCGGCGCGAGGTCCTCTGCCGCCCGTGCCTTCCCCCTTTTTCTGCACGGGCCTGACGCTCATATTCTTCTGCCCGGCGGGCATATTCCGGATTCTCGTATTTCCGGATCAGCTCCGGACTATAGCGCGCGTTATCTAAATCCCTTGTTTTTCTGCTCATAACTAAATTATAATACCATACAGGGATTGCATTTGCAAATATTACGGAAGGGAAAATCAGCCGGAAAAAGCCGCTTCAGAAAGCGCATCCTCGCGTCATAGTAAAGCGAAAAATCGCGGCGAAGCAAATACCCCCGAGGCACTCATACAGGGCGGTCAACTCGCCTGACACTGTTCACCCTTCATTTGTCCAGGCCGCATTCCGGCGCAGCAGCAGCTCTCGCTCATTGGGAAGCTCCCCCTCGATCACCGCATCCAGCAGACGGTTCAGTCGTTTTCCCACCTCCGGCCCCGGCGGAAGTCCCAGATCGCATCCTGTCACCGCAAGCTGCCTGAGGCTGAAACAGTCGCCGTCTGTCAGAATCCTCTCCAGCAGCGCCGTACCGTCTCCCCGGATTTCCAGTGCGCCCCGGACCGCATCCTCGCCAAACATGCGAAGCAGACGTCGGAGCTGTACGCGTGCGGGCTCCGTGCCTTCGCCGCTCCGGTTCTCTTTTTTGTACAAAGGCATCGCCCGGCCGGCGCCGCAGGCGCCCGCGCTGTTTTCTCCGCTGCCGCCGGAGAACTCTTCCAGCGCCAGAAGCACACCCCGGATATCTCTCACAAGACGAACCGTCCGATTATCATATTTCAGAAGTTTCGGATCCGCATCCGCTATAGACGCCAGACGCACAGGAACCGAAGCCGGCAGCCGGTCCAGATCATTCACCGCCGGAATCCGCAGCCCTGTCGCCCGGCTCAGCACTCCCCTGTACCGGGTCAGAACCAGATCCGCGCGCTGTCCCAGAATCAGCCTGCTGAACTCCGCATTAATACGTTCCACAGCCACCATCCGGACGCGGTCAGCCAGATCGTATATTGCCGATTCAGTGTTTTGTTCAACGGAAAACCCCAGTACCGACGTAAAGCGCAGCGCCCGCAGAATCCGCAGAGCATCCTCACTGAAACGCTGCTCCGGCGCCCCGACACACCGGATTACCCCGTTCCGCAGATCGGTTCTGCCGCCGCAGGGATCCTGCAGACCGGTCTCTTCATTGTAGGCCATCGCGTTGATGGTGAAATCCCGGCGCGCCAGATCCTCCTCCAGACTGCGGGTGAACCGGACCGTGTCAGGATGACGTCCGTCAGAATAGGTTCCATCGACGCGGTAAGTCGTCACCTCCACAGGTTCATGCTCAACAATCACACTGACAGTGCCGTGCTGAATGCCGGTGTCCGCTGTGTGTGCAAAGCACTCTTTCACCTCTGAAGGCATCGCGGATGTGGTGACATCCCAGTCGGCGGGGGTTTTGTTCAGGAGACTGTCCCTCACGCATCCCCCTACCACAAAAGCCTCATGACCGTGTTCATGGAGCGTCCGCAGAACATAATTCACTTTTTCCGGTACCTGAATTCCCATACTCTCTAAAAATGCCGCCCCGTGCGGGACGGCAAACTCGTTGTTCAAAACTGCCGCAGGCTCCGTGCGGCTTCCATGCCGCGGCCGCTGCCTGCCCCCGGCACCGTGAATCACGACCGTCCGACAGTCGCAATCGGTTCCGGCGTTTCTTACAGAACCAGTGACGGCGCGGCGTAAACTCTGCCGGCCAGTTCCTGATCCAGCATATACAGTCCCTTGGCATCCGTGCCGAACATTTCCATCTTCTTAATGAGATTGCTGGCGTTATCCTCTTCTTCCACCTGTTCCTTGACGAACCAGTCCAGGAACTGCATGGTACGGAAATCACGCACATCGTAGGCTGCACTATAGATATTGTTAATCAGTCCCGTCACATACTGCTCGTGCTTATATGCCTCCTGCAGCGGATCCATGTGGCACTTCAGTTCTGCCGCCGGCTTGTCAATCGCTTCCAGCACGATAGACTCCCCGTTCATCTGCAGGTACCGGAGCATCAGCATCGCATGATCACGCTCCTCCTGCGCCTGAACCGTATACCAGTTGTTGAATCCGCTCAGCCCCTCATCCTCATAATAGTTCGCAAACATCAGATAGAGATAGGCGGAATAAAATTCCTTGTTAATCTGTGTGTTCAAAAGTTCTTTTACGTTCTTATCAAGCATATTCTACACCTCCTGCTGTCATCGCTTTGATTTCTTTTTATCGTATCACAAAATGCTTTGTGCGTCCATAGCGGAGAATCAATGTGACGTAAATTCCCTCGTACATAATCCAATTCTTTGTTGCTTCCCGGAGCAAAAGTGTTTAAACTGTTCTTAGGAGATTGTGCGTCACCCGCAGACCCGGAGCATCTCAGCCCGACGGAGCCTGTTTTCTCCGGCGAACCTGCAGCCCCTCCTGCATTGAGGACGAAGTTAAGAAGAGAATGGACACTGGCGATGCTTTACAACATTTCCTTTGACATATGTGCCGGCGTGATTACGCTGTTTGCGTTCTATACTATGGTATTCCGACGGGATCTGGAGAGATTTTCAAACAGGCTCTTTCTCCTGGTTGTCGTCATGCACTTCATCTCTGTCGTCTTTGATGTCTGGAGTTCCGTAGCCAACTCCTATATCCCTGAACACAGCATTGCCGAGAGGGATTTCACAAACTACGTTTTTCTGGGCGTGCATACGAGTGAGTCCGCCGCCTTCTTCCTTTTCCTTCTGGTATGGCTGGGCACCTTTCCGACGATGAAGAAATGGCAGCACGCTCTTCTCTGGATGCCGGAAGTTCTGATGATTCTACTGCCTCTTGCTCTGAATCCAACATTCAGATGCGTATTCGGATATGACGAAGCGGGGCTTTACGTCCACGGTCCTCTGATGATTCTTCTCTACGTCAGCGCAGACCTTTACATGGTCCTGTGCATTTCCTTTGTGGTATGGAAACACGACCGTATGACAAAACAACAGCGAAAAGCCTCTCTGTGGCTTCTCCTCCTCTCCCTGATTCCGATGCTGGTGCAAAGTATCCTGATCCCCCATCAGCTGATTGAGATGTTCTTTCAGGCTCTCGGTCTCTGCGGATATATGCTTGCGGTAGAAAATGTGGACGAATCCCGCAATCCGGTAACAAAGGCCTGGAACCGGCACGCCCTGATACGGGATTTCACCTACTGCCTGGTGAACAGAACGGAAATCGCAGCGGTCATCGTAAAGATCTCTCAGATTGATGCGCTTCGTATCGCATCGGAGAGTTCTTCCATATTCCACGGACTTCGGCTTCAGCTCGCGGAATGGTTCGAGCAGGCGGCCAGACCGAAATCGATGAAATTCTATGACTGCGAACGCGGAGCCTATGTAATTCTGACCAGCGGAAAAAACACCGAAGACGAATGTGATGAGCTCTGTCGCAGCATCGAAGTGCGGTTTGAAGCGCCGTGGCGCTGCGAAGGGCGCGAGTTCCGTCTCTCCGTCCAGGTATCTGAAATCCGGTTTGCGGAAAGCCCCGCCTCCGTGCAGGATCTGCTGTATATGATTGCGCAGCCCTTTGTGCACCAGACCGAAGGCATCTCTCACGCAAACCGCCGTGAGCTCCTCTCCTCCTTCCGCCCCGGTAACACCGAAGCCGAACACCTGCCTCATGAGCTTCAGGAATCACTGGATCGTTTCCTCGCCGGAATATCTGATCTGACCCCGGCCGAACGCAATATCTGCGACCTGTACATTTCCGGCTACGAAATCAGCGAGATTCCGGGCAAAGCCTTCATCAGTATGAACACCGTAAAAAAGCATAACAAGAACATCTATCGCAAACTCTGCGTCAACTCGCGGGAAGAACTGATGCTATATGTGGATCTTTTCTTCCGGTGCGGCCGGGAGGACGAGCTGACCCGTCGAAGCCGTTTCGAACAGCAGTAACATAAGGCGCGCAGTTCACCGGAGCGACGAAGCGACTGATTTTCAGACGATTCCCTCAGAGTGCCCGGCGGGTACTATACAATACCCTCAGTATTATGATATATATACTGTGTAATGTGATAAAACATATGTTACAAAACTAAGAGAAAAGAGAGGTACTTTGATACAATAGTTTTCGACGAAAAAACGGGTATCAAAACGGAAAGGTTGAGAGAAGTCACAGAGAGGATGGGAAAATCCTATATGGCAGGAAGGTATTTACAAATGAAAAAGAGCTCCGAAGGCAAGTGAGCAAACATGAAGCCAGATACAACAAGACATCAAAGACCGTATTAAACTTTAAAAGCCCAAATCAAATTGTCGAAGAGTATTTCTCAAAGTGTAACACATGTCTTGACAGTTAAGAGAATATTATGATATATATAAACTGAGTATTGAGAAAATCAACATTTATTTATGGCGTGAGGGCGCGGTAGAGGAGTCGAAGCAAGAGGAAAAAGCCACGAATTACGTTTCCACTACAGTGACCTTGTCAATCTCCGGTGGAGTTGCAACCTGCTACGAAAAAATAATCAGAATTTCCGGGAAGGCCGCCAAAACTTCGATTCATCTATATTTGCCGAAATATCAAAAAGGTTCATGGGGAACTGTAAAAGATTGAAGTTCTTCAGGAAATACCGCCAGCAGAACGCTAAAGAAGGATCAAAAAGTTTCAAAGGGCTACAAATATCGGGTGAAGGGGATTTTTAAGGCCTATGCAGGAAGTAAGGTGGAAAGGACTGAAAAATACAATTCCTCAGAAAAATACTAATGAATGAGAGCGGAGCGTTCTTATGAATGATTTTATGGGAGGTGAGACCAATGTGGGAGTGAAAGAACAAGGTAAGTTGCTTAGATGAAGTATAGCGAAAACAAAGATTTGAAATTTTCAATTCAAACGAAAGGAAGTGGAAAATGAACAGATTTGGAATGGGTAAGGCCCTGGTTTCTGTGATTGCTTCAATCACGTTGACTATTTCAATGTTTGTGCCAATGAGTTATGCTGATGAAATAAACAAGATGGAATCCGGTGATTCTGAAAGCGTTTTGCTGGAAGCAAGCAGGGTGGCGGGCAATATTGAAGACGAAAACCAGACAATGGCCTCTAAATTCTCTGAGTATCATGATGATGAGAAAACTAAAGAGGATTTTAAGATGCTTGCGATGAACGGATTTTTAGCGAATGGCGAAATCGTTAGCGCCAGTGGGTCGAAAACCTCACAGGGAACAAGATATACTGTTGATTACGATGGAATCCAAAATGAAATTGTAGTCGTTGAACAAACTCAGGACACAGCGACATTAATTATTAAACAAGGAGACATCGTAAATCATATTGTTCTAACGTCTGACTTTATGACAATTGATGGAGAAAAGGTTGCATTGGAGGAATCATCCTCTACAGATAGTACGTTGAAGAGTGCGGATAATACACATTATTGGACAAAAAAATGCCCGTATGATAAAGCAGCTAATTATACGCATTCTACAGGAACAGCAAATCATTCTGTTACATTACCGAAATCGGTGAAGACGGTGGCGTTTTCAGTTTTCGTAAGCATCGTTTCTAAAGCGTTTGGAAGTAGTATAGTTGGAACACAAGCAATAACAGTTTTATATAATTTTCTACTAGATACGCAGCCTACAGCAAAAGGCTTTAGTGGAAAAACGAAGAGTTACACTCATAAAAACTACACAAGTGGCTATATCAAACCGAGACGTTTGACAGTAACAAAAATTAAATATACGTGGTACACGAAGATCAATTATAAAGGCGATACAAAAAAAGAAACATGGTATCGTTGTGTTCAGTGGTAATATTTGCAAGAAAAGCCAAAACGTAAGAGAAAATTGAGATAGGAGGCTAAGAATGGATAAAAAAGCAGGAAATCTTGGACTGTTTCCAAAGCCAACAAAGAAAACGTTCTATTCTATCTTTTTCGAGCAAATAATAATTATTATAGCGGTACTAATTATATACCTTTTAAAAATCTGGGAAGAACCTTTATTCTTGATGATTATCGTTTCAGCAGTATCGTCTTTAGTATCTTCCATTCAACTTTTAAAGCACTTCCCGAATGGATAATGGCGGTGGGAGTGAGTGGGGTGAAGAAATCTCTGTAAATCAGGGTTTTCTATGATAATCTGAGAATAGAGCGGCCGACTCCTAGTGATCGGCCGCTGTTTACTAAATAACATAAATCGCCACGCATTTTCCCCGGTTCCGGATCGGCATCGTCCATTTTTTGCTGACCTCGAAAGTTACCGGATACAGAACGGAAACCGCGGCGGTCATCGTAAAGAACTCTCCGATGCGCTTCGTATCGCATCGGAGAGTTCTTCCATATTCCACGGACTTCGGCTTCAGCTCGCGGAATGGTTCGAGCAGGCGGCCAGACCGAAATCGATGAAATTCTATGACTGCGAACGCGGAGCCTATGTAATTCTGACCAGCGGAAAAAATGCCGCAGACGCATGTGATGAGCTCTGTCGCAGCATCGAAAAGCAGTTTGAAGCGCCGTGGCGCTGCGAAGGGCGCGAGTTCCATCTCTCTGTTCAGATATCTGAAATCCGGTTTGCCGAAAACCCCGCCTCCGTGCAGGATCTGCTGTATATGATTGCGCAGCCCTTTGTGCACCAGACCGAAGGCATCTCTCACGCAAACCGCCGTGAGCTCCTCTCCTCCTTCCGCCTCGGTAACACCGAAGCCGAACACCTGCCTCATGAGCTTCAGGAATCACTGGATCGTTTCCTCGCCGGAATATCTGATCTGACCCCGGCCGAACGCAATATCTGCGACCTGTACATTTCCGGCTACGAAATCAGCGAGATTCCGGGCAAAGCCTTCATCAGCATGAACACCGTAAAAAAGCATAACAAGAACATCTATCGCAAACTCGGCGTCAACTCGCGGGAAGAACTGATGCTATATGTGGATCTTTTCTTCCGGTGCGGCCGGGAGGACGAGCTGACCCGCCAAAGCCGTTTCGAACAGCAGCAGCATAAGGCGCACAGTTCACCGGAGCGACGAAGCGACTGATTTTCAGACGATTCCCTCGGGATACCCGGCGGGTACTATACAACACCCTCAGTATTATGATATATACCGTATGCGCCGGATTCTGCCCGTTCTGGTGCTCTGCACCATGGTCTTTTTCTTCACCGCCTGCGGCGCTAAGTATGCGGACAGTGAATACCTCGGCACATGGAAGGCCACCACAGCGACGATGAGCGGCATCAGTCTCGATGTCAGCAAAACCATCGGCGAATTTTCCATCACATTGGAGAAGGACGGAAGCGTCAGAGCCACCATCGGAAAAGATAAAGAGAAGGGCAAATGGGAAGAGACTGAAAACGGGTTCAAGCTGAAGGACAGCAGTTCTGAAATGGAGTTCACGAAGACGGAAAAGGGTAAAGCAAAGGTTGAATATCAGGGGATGACTCTCGTATTCGAGCAGCAGTAGCACAGGTGAGCGAAACGGTTTCATCTGCTCCACCGGCATTATGCGATACAGGCTGCCGCCGCAGAACCGATAAGCGCTCTGCCTGAAAGAGCGCAGATCAGAGGTCAGGCGGCGGCCTTTTTTTGTTTCCGGAAAAGCCCCCGGACGAAAGCGCGGATTTCGCCGTATTCCGTAACGGCCAACGCGCTGCCCGCACAGATTTCGTTAATTTTTTATCTATTCTTGTATGGGGTTTCCTATGCGTATATAATATATGCCGTAATGTTAAAGTATATATTGATTTGTTGTGCGGGCGCACAAAATCTGTGCTCCTGCGAGATTCCAGAGGTTAATTTATGGAAAGACTTGTAATTGAGACCCCGGAAGAGGGTCAGCAGGTATTGGAACAGATCGGCAGACGTTTCAAGAAGAGAATCAGCGCCAGCCCGCTGGGCCTGTGTCCGGTGGACATGCTGCTGAACTATCTCCGCATCTGCCACGCGCAATCCTGCGGCAAATGTTCTCCGTGCAGAATCGGGCTGTGGCATCTGACTGAAATGCTGGAAACCATCCGAAACGGCACCGGCGACATGGAAACCATCGATCTCATCGAAAAAACCGCCGACATCATCCGCGTGTCCGCGGACTGTGCCATCGGCTATGAAGCCGCAAACATGGTGCTTGAGGGGATGCAGGGCTTCCGCAAGGATATGGAAGAGCATATCAAAAGAGGCCGCTGTCTCTACGGCATCGAGCAGGCCATCCCCTGCACCGCGGTATGTCCCGCTCACGTCGATGTCCCGGGCTATATTTCGCTGGTCAAGGCAGGTCGCTATAAAGACGCGGTGCGCCTGATCCGCAAGGATAATCCGTTCCCCGCTGTCTGCGGCTACGTCTGCGAGCATCCCTGCGAGAAACGCTGCCGCCGCCAGATGGTGGATGATTCCGTCAATATCTGCGGCATCAAGCGGTACGCTGTGGATCACGCCGGAGACATTCCGGTTCCTCAGTGCGCTCCGGCCACCGGGAAAACTGTGGCGGTCATCGGCGGCGGTCCGGGAGGACTGACCGCGGCTTACTTCCTCACTGTCATGGGGCACGAGGTGACCGTTTATGAACAAAGGCATCATCTGGGCGGAATGCTCCGCTACGGCATCCCCGACTACCGGCTGCCCAACGACATTCTGGACCGGGATATCCAGTACATCCTGGACACCGGCGTCAACGTCATTCTGAACACCAATATCGGCGAGGATATGTCTATCGACGAGCTGAAGGCGAAGTACGACGCAGTCTATATGTCCATCGGAGCTCACGATGACAAAAAACTGAAGCTTGCGGGCGAGGACGCCCCTAATGTATACAGCGCTGTCGAGCTTCTCCGCGCCATCGGCGAGGACGAGGCGCCGAACCTGAAGGGCAAAAAGGTCGTCGTCGTAGGCGGCGGAAATGTCGCCATGGACGCGACCCGCTCCACGCTCAGACTGGGCGCATCCTCCGTCACCTGCGTTTACCGCCGCCGTATCGCGGACATGACCGCGCTTCCGGAGGAAATCGCGGAAGCACAGGCGGAGGGAGTCAAGATCCGCACGCTTCTTGCGCCGGATCACATCGAACTCGACAAGAAAACAAAACGGGCTAAGGCTTTGTGGGTTCAGCCTCAGCTGATCTCCCTGATCGGCCAGGACGGCCGCACCTCCGTGCGCAAAGCTGAGGAGAAGGCCTTCCCCATCGAGTGCGACTACATCATCGTCGCCATCGGTCAGTCCATTCATTCTCAGCCCTTTGAGGGCAGCGGCCTGAAGCTGAAACACGGCGTCATCGCCGCGGAGAGCTCAAGCTTTGTTCCCGGCAGCGGCAACGTGTTCGCCGGAGGCGACGCGGTTTCCGGACCGGCGACGGTCATCCGGGCGGTGGCGGCCGGCAAAGTGGCGGCAAACAATATCGACTATTTCCTGGGCTATAACCACGTCATCAAATCCGGAGTCGAGGTTCCGGATCCTCAGATGACCAACAATCCTCCCTGCGGCCGCGTCAATCTGACGAGCCAGATGATTGACAACATCGAGGGCAACTTCGATCTTGTCAGTATCGGAATGACCCCTCAGGGCGTCAAGCAGGAGTGCGGACGCTGTCTGCGCTGTGACCACTTCGGATTCGGAAGCTTCAGAGGAGGGAGGAAAATACAATGGTAAAACTGACAATCAACGGCCTCCCGGTCGCCGTGGAGGACGGCACCACGATCATGGAGGCGGCAAAGGCCGCGGGAATCTCGATTCCGCATCTCTGCTATCTGAAAGGCATCAACGATATCGGCGCGTGCCGCATCTGCAGCGTCGAGGTGGAGGGCGAGCTTTCGCTGGTCCCCTCCTGCAACACGGCCGTCCGTGAAGGCATGAAGGTTACCACCAACTCTGCCCGCGTCCGTTCCGCGTGCCGCACCAATCTGATGCTGATCATGTCGCAGCATGAAGGACGCTGTTCCCTCTGCGACCGGAGCGGAACCTGCCAGCTGCAGAAGCTGACCAACGACTACGATTTCTTTGAAAACCTGTATGTCACCGACCTGCCCACCGACAAGGACCGGATGTGGGTCAAGGATTTCCCGCTTATCCGGGATCCGGCCAAGTGCATCAAGTGTATGCGCTGTATCCAGGTCTGCGACAAAATTCAGAAGCTGGGCGTATGGGAGCTGATGTCCACCGGCGGGCGCACCCGTGTAGATGTTTCGCAGCACCGCTCCATCGACAAAGCTCAGTGCAGTCTCTGCGGGCAGTGCATCGTCCACTGTCCGGTAGGCGCTCTCCGCGAACGCAAGGACGCCACCAAGGTCATGGCCGCACTGGATGATCCGGAAATCACGACGGTAGTCCAGATCGCTCCGGCGGTCCGCACCGCCTGGGGTGAAGCGCTGGACCTTCCGCCTGACAAAGCCACGGTCAACCAGCTCGCCGGAGCTCTGAAGCAGATGGGCTTCGACTATGTGTTCGATACCAGCTTCTCTGCGGATTTAACCATCATGGAGGAGGCGACGGAATTTCTGCACCGGCTGCAGAAGGGTGATCTGGAGAAATATCCGATGTTCACCAGCTGCTGCCCGGCCTGGGTCCGTTTCCTGAAGAGCCGCCACCCGGAGCTGGTGCCCCAGCTCTCCACCGCCAAAAGCCCGCAGCAGATGTTCGGCTCTGTCATCAAAAGTTATTTTGCGGAACGCATCGGCGTCCGGCCGGAAAAAATCTGCTGTATCTCTGTGATGCCCTGTGTCGCGAAGAAGGCGGAGTGCGATATTCCTGCCATGCGCGACGAATATGGCGTCAAGGACGTGGACTACGTTCTGACGACCCGGGAAATTATCCGTATGCTGCGGCTCAGCGACATCACGCCTGACAAGGTCGAGGAAAAGCCCTTTGACCGCATCATGGGCGACTATTCCGGAGCCGGCGTCATCTTCGGCACCACCGGCGGCGTCATGGAGGCCGCGCTCCGCACGGCCAGCTACATGGTCACCGGCAAAAATCCGTCCACAGGCGCGTTCGGTTTTGTCCACGCAGGCAAAAAGTTCGCGGAGGGCGAATATCCCTGGCAGGAGGCCACTTACACCATCGGCGGCAATAAAATCCGCGTCGCCGTCACCAGCGGCCTGCGCAATGCGGACAGACTCTGCAAGGCGCTGCTCCGCGGCCAGGTGAAATACGACTTTGTGGAGGTCATGGCCTGCCCCACCGGCTGCGCCGGCGGCGGCGGACAGCCCTTCCATCGTGACGACGTCGAACGCGGCGCAACCCGCGGCAAAGTGCTCCGCAATCTGGACGAGCACATGCAGATGCGGTTCAGCCACGAAAACCCCGACATCCAGCGTCTCTATTCCGAGGCCCTGGGCGAACCCATGAGCGACGCCGCCGAGAAACTTCTGCACACCGACCACGAAAGCTGGCAGATGCCGGACGAGGGCGAGCCTCAGACCCCGGACATCCACGTCGTGTAGCGGCACGGCTGCGAGACGGTCGGCGAGACGACCGGTCTGGCGAAGTGGCGACGAGTGAAGTGACGATCCAGCAGCCGCCGGCCGCATGCTCCCTGCCTGCGAAATGCTTACTGCTTCACAGCATTTTGCAGCGCAGGGTTTTCTTTGTAAAAAAAACCACGGACTATGTCCGCGGCTCTCTCTTTGGCCAAACCGGCCATTTCAGACGTGAGACGTCGTTGAACTGCTCATTGATATAGTATCGGATCTCCTCAATCGTAACGTTCCGGTCATATCGTTCAAAAAACTCCATCATGTTGTTTTCGATGATTTTTTTTGCGACCTTCTCGTCGGAGGGGTAAACCGCGCCTCTGAATGTTGCGTTCCTATAAGCCTTTCTCAAGATATTCTCCTTGCTCATAATAACACCTCCCCCAATGAGTAACTCGACGCCTCCTTTCTGTTGTTATATTTTACATTAGAATCAGAAAATTGTAAACTTCCAATCCGCCCTTGTTTTTTCAACAAAGCCCCGGCCCGACGCAGGCAAGCATAATCCTCCATTTTCTGGAAACTCCTTTTGACTCACATCGTTGGGAAAATCTGCCACAAAACGCAAAAAAACCAAAAATGTGGCAGAATGTGCGCTAAAAATTTGGCTCTTCATCAGAATGTGTGGGTGACATCCTGTCTGATTTTGTTGCTATAAGCCTTCACGGGATATCGATAATGCTTGAAATAAAGGGGCTGTACAACTCAATTTCAATGTAAAAAAACATTGCTTGATATATTGAGGTTAAGGCAACATAATTAAAGCAGGAAAAGGAAAGACAATTATGAGAGGAGTTTGCGACAATCATGACACTCAATGAAAAAATAAAAACATTACGAAAAAAAATAGGCATGACACAGGAACAACTCGCTGACAAGCTTGGGGTTACGCGACAAACTGTGTCAAAATGGGAAAATGGCATGTCTGTTCCTGATGCAGATATACTAACGAATATGGCTGACATATTTGACGTTACAGTAAGTGAGCTTCTTGGATACGATGCAGAAGATGTTCCGGTAAATGATTATCCGAGAATTTTAGCTTTATTAAATGAAGAACTTGCAGAAAAAAACAGGAGTCGAAAAACAATCCTAAAAATTGTAAAAATAGTATTGATAGTTATTGGCGCAGGCTTTGCGGCATTAATATCGTACATACTTTTTTGGATGATCATTGCTGCAGGAATGTAACCAGAGAAAATAAACGCGTTTATTATATATGTTGTTTTTAAGAATCATGTAATTATGGGAAAGGACAAATTAATATGAGAAAAACTATTTCAATCATGTGCATCCTTGCATTGATGCTTTCTTTATCGAGCATTGCTTTTGCAACATCGGAAGATACGGCTAATCAGGACACCTAAACTGCTATTGACGAAACAGAAGTGGTTTATATTGATGATAGCACACTCGATTTGAATGGAACGCAGCAAGTAGAGGCGGAAGAATTCAAGAACACGACACTTCTTTCGCAGAAACAGAAACTTCTGAAGGAATCCATCGGACAGACGAAAGAGAAACTGGAAGGCTTAAAGGAAGCACAGAAACAGGCAAAGGAGCCGCTTGAGCGAGGTGAACTCAGGCAGGATAAATACGATGCCCTTCAGCGTGAGATCGCAGAGACAGAAAATGAACTGAAACGGAGACTCTCTCTTCCGGATTCAGAATAGCTTCATAAACATCCTGTCGATCCGGAATTCTTCACGATGTACGTACATGAAACCGAACTTTACTCTCGCCCTGCATTCGCGAGGAAGGCCGCTGCTTCTTTCAACTCTACTTTTTGGAGTGCATCTCAAAATATATGTTATACATAGTAAAAGTGCCCTGAAATCTGCCACATTTCTCGGAAAAAGCCAGAAATGTGGCAACCCTGAGTGCCATCTAACTCGCCTCCGCCGATCCGTACCTGAACGGATCACATTCACAGTCGTTTTGTCTCCATTTATTCGTCAGTTGTTGACAGGTTGAGTGAGTTGGCAAGTTGAATAAGTTAAGCAGGTTGAACGGATTGAGTAAGTCAGACGGATTCAGCGTGTTGGACGGACAAAGACATATCGGGCGTTGACCTGCTCAGTCAATTTATTCAGTTCTGTCAGACCAATCGATATCGTCGCCAGGTAACATTCGAATATCGCACATGTCGGGATCGCACATAAAGAACACGCCGCCGTCGTAAAGAAATAACTTTACGAAAACTAAGGATAGCGATAAACTATTAAATAGCGCAGCTTATTCAATCTCTGTCGGGCTCGAGGGGCTCCCGATCGTCGGCATTGACTCCGACCTCAGACAGGATTCGGCGCCGGCAAGCGGCCGAGCGCTGGAGGGGCTCTGCGTGTCGAACAGCGAGGACAGGCTTCCGCAGCCCCGTAGAAACACATATTACCGTAAATTTATCAGCAGAATATCAGTAGGAGACAGTAATGAATCAATTTTCGCGGATGGAACTTGTTATGGGAGCAGAAGCCCTGGAAATTCTGAACAGAAGTCGCGTAGCGGTCTTCGGCGTCGGAGGCGTGGGCGGATACGTGGTGGAGGCGTTGACGCGGAGCGGAATCGGCGAGCTGGACATTATTGATGACGACAAAGTGTGTCTGACCAATCTCAACCGTCAGATTATCGCAACCAGAGATACCGTTGGCAGACAGAAAGTGGACGTTTGCGAGGAACGCATCCTTTCGATCAACCCCGATGTGACCGTTCACAAGCACCAGACCTTCTATCTGCCGGAGAAAGCAGCCGAATTTGATTTTGTTCACTACGACTACATCGTAGATGCCATCGACACCGTTTCAGCGAAGCTGGATCTCGTCATGCAGGCGCAGAAACACGGCGTACCCATCATTGCCGCCATGGGCTGCGGAAACCGCGTGGACCCGGGCAGACTGGTATGCACGGACATTTACAAAACAGAAATGGATCCGCTTTCCAAGGTCATGCGCAGAGAACTGAAAAAAAGAGGCGTTCGCGGACTGAAGGTTGTCTATTCGACGGAACCTCCAATCAAGCCCTACATCAGCGAGGCAAATTCGTGCCACAGCCACTGCATCTGCCCGCCGGGAGTTCAGCGAACCTGCCTGCAGCGCAGAAGCGTTCCGGGATCAACGGCTTTTGTGCCCGCCGCCGCAGGACTGATGATCGCATCAGAAGTCGTTCGTGACCTGACGTCTTTCGACCCGAAGGGACGCGTCAAGGGCGGCCGCCAGTAGTCGTGCGAGCGTCGCCGGACGCCTCAGGGAATGACCGCCTCGGGATGACCGCCAGTAGTCACAATTATATTGCAATTACAACACAATTTATCTATAATTGAGCTATAGGATTATTTGAACTGATATGATCGAATCTCATTACAAAGGAGGTTAATAATGTCGAAATACGATTGGGGAAAATTCGGACTTCACATCCCGGAGATCATGATTCCGCGGGAGGGGACCGATTACAGCAGATGGGCTGTCGTGGCCTGCGACCAGTACACTTCCGAGCCGGAATACTGGCAGGAGGCGGAAAAAATCGTGGGCGACGCGCCTTCGACTCTGCGTCTGATGCTCCCGGAAATTTATCTGGAAAAGGAAGGCGAAGCGGAACGCATCCGTGATATCCGCAAAGCCATGGACGACTACATCGAACACGGCATCCTGAAAAAGCTGCCGGCAGGCTGCATGCTGGTCAAACGGACCGCCGCAGGCCGCACCCGCCTCGGTCTGGTCATTGCCACCGATCTGGAAAGCTACGACTTCAACAAAGGCTCCACATCTCTGACCCGTGCGACGGAAGGGACCGTGGTAGAGCGCATCCCGCCGCGCCTGCGAATCCGCGAGGGTGCGCCGCTGGAAATGCCGCACATCATGATTCTGATCGACGATCCGGACAAAACCGTCATCGAACCGCTGGTCAACGCTCCGAAAAAACGCATCTACGATACCGATCTGATGCTGGAGGGCGGCCATATCACCGGCGATTTCATTAAAGAGGCCGATCTGGAGGGCATGCGCCAGGCACTTTCGGAGCTCTACGACAAGGCCGTTGAAAAATACGGCGACGGCAACGTCATCTTCCAGGCCATGGGAGACGGGAACCATTCCCTGGCTACCGCCAAAACCAACTGGGAAAACCTGAAGAAGACACTTAGCCCCGAGGAGCAGAAAACACATCCTGCCCGCTATGCACTTTGTGAGATCGAAAACATCCACGACGACGGCATCGTATTCGAACCAATTCACCGCGTGATCTTCGCCAAAAAAGGTCAGAGCGGCATGGATCTGGTCAACGAGACTGTGGAGCTGCTGGCGTCCCAGAACGGCGGTGCGCATCTGGCAGAGGAAGGTGCCGAGGCGCGCGAGGGGTGCTTCGCGATTCCTTATCTGACGGCGGAGCAGAAGGGCACGATTATCGTGGAACATCCCGCGAACAAATTGGAGGTCGGCGCGCTGCAGAACGCGCTTGACGTTATCGTCAAGGAACGCGGGGATGCGGATATCGACTATATTCACGGCACAAAGGCTGTCGAGACGCTTTCCGACAAACCCGGGAACGCCGGATTCATGCTTCCGGCCATGGACAAATCCATGCTGTTCCCTGCGGTTGCCGCAGACGGCGCGCTGCCGCGCAAGACATTCTCCATGGGCGAAGCCAACGAGAAGAGATATTACATCGAGAGCCGCTACATCGGAAAATAGCGGAAATCCGGCACCGCATACAAAACGCGTCCGACCGGCAATCCGGCAAGTCGCGGCTTCACACTCAAAAAGAGCTGTTCACATTGAACGGCTCTTTTTTCAACTGCTTTCAACTGCGGTTTCGGTCATGACCGGTTTCTCCGATTCTCTCCGGACACTTTCCACACCGCATCTCTATGCATTTTCTGCGTTATTTTCCTTTGTGCTCTCAGAAGCGACATCCCGGTCGGACGGCGTCAGATGGAAACGATCCTCCTTGTTTCCCACCGGCAGCTTCCCTTCATTCGCCAGCTTCATGTCCTGTGCATTCTGCCAGCGCTTCGTCAGCTTGTCGTCGTTAAGATAGCGCTCCGCAAGCCCCGCCTTTTTCTGCCCGGTATCGCGCTCCTGCCGTTCCTTCTCAAAGTCCGCCGAGGTCTTTGAAAAATCCAGATCCTTACCGGTTATCTTTTTATAGATGCGCGTTATCAGAAACATCAGCAGTGCAAACCCTGCCAGAATCAGTATGTCAAAAAAAGCCGTCGTTATATCTATCATCTTTCTATCCCCCCTGACCACATCGCGGTTTGTCAGCAGCGCCTCGTCGTGTCCTTTGTTTGCAACACGCATCATGGTGCTGAATTTCAATTATCCCCAGAACCCATTCAGTCCGGCAGGAATTAAACGGGCCGAAGATCTTATAACCTGAAAATAATTATATCATATTCTGACAAGTCCGTCAATTTTTGCATATTCTCCGCCCTCTACATGCTCTTCGAGGACAGCCAGACTCCGCTGACGGTCATCGTCAGTCCGATTACGGTGTAGATACCTGCCGGGTCACCGTTGACCGTGACCCCAGCGACGACGCCGATGATCGTTATCATTGCAGAAGTGAGATTATTCGCGATAGAAATATCCAAAGTACAAAGAAGTTTATTGAATCCTGCGTAGCAGATTACAGAACAGCACACTCCCAGGAATGCGATTCCCGCCGCCACCTGCCAGTGAGTGAAAAAAGTCACATACATCTGACTCCAGCCGCCCTCCAGAAGACAGATTCCATTAAACAGAATCATTCCCATGAACGACATCATGGCCGTAATGGCCATCGGCTCGTATTCCTCCCCGGATTTAGAACTGAAAAAGCCAAATACAGTGCCGGCCATCACCGCGCCGGTCATGAACAGATAGCCAAGCGTCTGACCACCGCCGATAAACGCCGGTGAAAACACAGTAGTCACCACAACTCCGGCAAACGCCAGAAGAATGCTGAGTACACCCATCCGACCGGGTTTTTTGTGAAAAAACAAAATTGAAACCAGCAGTGTTGCACACGGAATCGTAGCGATAAAGATAGAACTGATGGAAGCTGAAGAGTATTTCAGACCGTAAATCTCAAAAACAGAATAAATGCACGGCTCTGTGAGGCCTGTGAGGAACAGGAATTTCGCATTCTTCCCGCGCAGATTGATGCGGATTCGCCCCGCGCCGATCAGACACGCGAAAATAACAGACGCGAGCGTCCACCGGAGTGCCAGAATCTCCATCGTTCCCAGCCATTTCAACAGCTGTGTCAGGACAATAAACGACATCCCCCAGAATACTGAAACCACCATCACCAGTCCATACGCAACACTTTTTTTCATCCGATTATTTTTCTGACCTCCCCTGTATGCCTGTTTCAGCCGTCCGTTCACGGTCTCGCCGTCCTGAAGCCGCCTGCCTACGGTCTCGCCGTCCTGAAGCCGTCCGCCCGGCGGTGTGAAATTCTCCGCCCGCGGCAGCGTCCCGAAATATTATAACATTTTCATCAGTTTTCTGCTATA
The DNA here is from genome assembly GCF_001940235.1 of Hornefia porci. Classification (NCBI taxonomy): domain Bacteria; kingdom Bacillati; phylum Bacillota; class Clostridia; order Peptostreptococcales; family Anaerovoracaceae; genus Hornefia; species Hornefia porci. The sequence goes on from NZ_MJIE01000001.1 coordinate 1,482,201, forward strand.
CTAATGATATGAATATGAAAAATACCCGAAAAGAAATCAACGAGGACTGCGAGCGCTATATCACCGCGCATTACGACGAAGTAAAAGCAGCCTGCCTGGCGATCCGGGAAAAGCTTCCGGACTCACCTTTGTACTGCAACGGTCACCTGCTGGCGCGTCCGCTGACGATGCAGAAGATCTACACTAAGGAGGATGAAATGGTCTTCGCCGATGTCGTCTCCACCATGCACAGCATCTGCTGCAAGGTCATTCACCGCTACCTTGCCGACGCCGGCTACCGGAGTCTTTTCCCCTTCAGCCGCGAGCTGGAGGAGCTGATTCTGACTGACCCGGGCTACGACCAGCCCCTGCCCGTCGCCCGCTTCGACATCTTCTACAACGAGGACACCGGGAGCTATAAGTTTTGTGAAATCAACACTGACGGCACCAGCGCCATGAACGAGGACGTCGTCTGGAACCGGCTCATGGAGGATAATCCCGCTCATATGTACATCCGGCAGAAGTACGGTCTGACCCAGAGAGAACTCTTCGATTCCTGGATCTCGGCGTTCATGGACATCTACTCCGGGTACAAAGGCAGGGTCGCCCATCCCGCTGTCGCGGTCGTCGATTTTCTGGATACCGGGACCCTCACCGAATTTCAGGAATTCGCCCGGCACTTCCGGAAGGCCGGCTACGACTGTCATGTCTGTGACGCGCGGGAGCTTCGCTACGACGGAGAACATCTGAGAACAAAGGACGGTACAGTCATCGATGCGGTCTACCGCCGGGCGGTAACCTCCGATCTGATGGCACATTTCGACGAGGTCCGGCCTCTGATAAACGCGATACGGGACAGGCACGTCTTTCTTGCCGGATCACTGCGAACCCAGGTGGTTCATAACAAAGCATTTTTCACGATCATGCACCTTCCCCGGACACAGGAATTCCTCAGCGACAAAGAAAAAGCCTTCATCAGGGAACATATTCCCTATACCTGTGATTTCGGACCAGCAAGCATAGAGCTGGATGAGGTTCTGAACAACAAGGACCGGTACATCCTGAAGCCCAACGACTCCTACGGCGCCAGCGGCGTAGCCGACGGACTCGGCCACAGCCCGGAGGAATGGGAGAAAATATGCCGCGAATACTACGGCAGCGGCTTCATCTGCCAGGAATACTGCCATCCATACGAAAGCCGGAACATCGATTTCATGTTCGGCGACGGCCGGTTCCACAGCTACATCAACATGACCGGACTTTACGCCTACAACGGAAAGTACGCAGGCGCCTACACCCGCCTTTCCCGCGAAACACTGATCGTCTCCTACGGAAACGAGCGCAGCGTGGCGAGCTATTACATTTAGGCGCCGGAGCGGCGAGCGGCTTATCCCAGCAGCTCTGCCGCGTATTTTTTTGCCAGCGCCAGACCCCGTTCCTGATAGTCCTCTCCGAAATCCGCCACGACGCGGTCTGCATAGCGGCCGCCCCGAACCAGCTTGGCCTTCTGGTATTCCAGCGTTTCCATGACGCGCTCCCGATCCGCCTCACCCATCTCCCGCTCCCGGAAGAACCGCTGTATCTCCGCCAGCGCGCGGACAGCACTGTCATGAACAGACAGCCCGCCGGAGAGAATCACCCCGTCATCCATCAGTGCGGCAGTCTTCATGTCCGCCAGCGCCTGCTTCTGTTCCTCTTCCGTAAATTTTCTGTCCGGTCTGAAAAGCAGATACAGAATCAGAAGGTGCAGAAAACGCACATCCTCCACACACACGCCGGCGGGCTCGAAGGGATTCGCATCCACAGTACGGAATTCAATATGATTCACGCCGTAATGCAGCAGTGTATCCAGACTGTATCTCCCCATCGGCTTGATGCGTACCGGATAATAAAGCTCCGCGGGATACAGCAGCGCACCGCTTTCCACATATTTCAAAATCGATTCCACATAGGAGCCGAGATCCGAATAATCCAGAATCGGGTCGAAGGTGTTCCAGTACCCGTCCCATCCGCATCGTGGACTGGCGTACCGGCTCTTCACGGTTCCTGATGCTCCCGGCGCACTCGGAGTCGCCGACGTTCCTGATGCCTCAGATCCGGCCGGCTCCCGCTCGTTCCGGCCGCCGGTCAGCGAGCTGTGATAAACCGGGCTGGCCGCGGTCAGATACACGACAAGCCAGGCGTACCGTGTTCCCCAGGCGTTCAGATCCAGATACACGTGATTTACGAAACTGGTCCGGTCTTCAATACCGATGCAGCACTGCTCGTACAGGGCCTGCAGGAATTCCTCAGAAAAAGAAAAGTTTACATGAACGCCGCTGTACAGCATCAGCCGGCTTCCGTATTTTCCCTTCAGATACTTCCGGTACTCTGTCTTCCAGCGGGAATCGCCGTTGAACTGCGCCACCGGATTGTCGCTGTCACTGAAAATCCGCGGAGGATTTGAAAAGGGCCACAGATACTCCGGACCGCCGGGATGTGCGCTGAGCTTCCGGAGCGCTCTGCGGTGAAGCCGCTCCAGCTCTTCACATACAGCCTCCGGCGTCTGCCGGATCCCGGTAATAAACTCCGTCTGATTTTCGCTGAAATCGCGGCTGATATGACCGCTGCTGGCGAAAGGATGCGCCGACTGCGCCAGCGCTCCCCGTTCATCGATCCTCATCGTTTCCCGTTCCAGCCCGAAATTTCCGTCAAACAAATGGCGGCTGACCGCTTTCCAGTTTTCTCTGTTGTTGTCCACTTCACTCTCCCCGCGTTACCTCGCGCATCACACGCATTAAAATATGTTTTTGTATACCACCTTTCACGATTCTGAAACCCGGACGGCCGGATTAACCGGATTCGTCCCGGACACAGCCGGAGGCCGGAGCAGCGCACGAAACAGAGACGGGGCCTAATCGAAGGATTTGCCGCGGACACACGGCCCGGAGTGTGATATAATGACAGCATAAGGAGGAGCACCTGTCATGAACGCCATGTCATCTCATCTGAAAGGACAGATCCGGCAGACTCTCATTCTGAGCCTGATCACTATCTGTGTCGCCCAGATTAATCTCCATATCTTCACGGAAACCTTCACCATCTCTCTGGCGACGGTCTGTCTCCCAGCCTTCATGTACCTGCTTGACGATGTGGCGATCCTGCCGCTGTCGCTGCTCTCCGGATTCGGAATCTTCGGGAGCCGCGTACTGATTCACGCCGTGCAGACGGGCAGCGCCTCCGGAGCGGCAGACGATTACATGCCGGAGATCATCTTCTACTTCGCGCTGGGGCTTCTGCTTTTCCTGTTCGATCATCTCATCCGTCACCGGCGGAAGCTTCTCCTCTTCATTCCGGGCGTCATGTGCATCGACTATCTGTCCAACGCGCTGGAGCTTTTCGCCCGCATACAGACCGCCTCCTACGCCCTGGATTCTCAGCTCGTCCTGATTGTCGTCGCCGGCATCCGCGGTCTGATTCTCACCGTTGTTCTGGCTTCTCTGGACCGCTACCGTATCATGCTCCTGACCCGGACGCACGCGGAACGCTATCAGCGTCTGATCATGCTGATCTCCCGCCTGAAGGGAGAGACCGTCTGGATGAACAAAAACGCCGCGATGATTGAAGAGACCATGAACACCTCCTACGCCCTGTACACCGATCTTCTGAACTCCGGAGGTCCGGACAGCGAGCGGCAGGCCCGGCAGGCTCTGAGTGTCGCCAAGGACGTACACGAAATCAAGAAGGAATACATCCTTATCCAGCGTGGGCTGTCGGAAGCCATGCAGAGCGAAACGGAATCCGACGGCATGCTGCTGACGGAAATCTTCACCATCCTAACTCAGTCGGTCCGGGACGAATACGCCGATTCCGGGCGGGTTCCTCTGATTACCATGGAGAGCGAAAACCGGCTGTACACCCGGGAGCCCTATCTTTTCCTTTCGATTTTTCATAATCTGATTACCAACGCCGTCGAGGCGGCGCAGAAGCGCACCTGCGCGGTAAGCATTACGGAAACAGAAGGAGAACGCAGTTACATCTTCACCGTGCACGACAACGGTCCGGGGATTCCGATCAAGTACCGCGACCGGATTTTCAGCCCCCGCTTCTCCACAAAGGTCAATTACGAGACAGGAGCTGTGAACCGCGGCCTGGGACTGTGCATCGTGAAGGATATGGTGGAACAAAATCTGGGCGGCACGATCCGCCTGCCCGATTCCCCAGGCGGCGCAGCCTTTGTTATCACCATTCCTAAGGAAAGAATGGAGGAAGCCACATGACACGACTCTTTCTGATTGACGATGACCCTTCGGTCACCGACATCCTGAACATCATCATCGAGGAGCAGTCGCTGGGAAAGGTCTGCGGAGTTTCCCACAATGCGGCCGACGCCCTGGAGGATCTGCCTTATCTGGAGCCGGACATCGTCATCGCAGACCTGCTCATGCCGGACATCGACGGAATCTCTTTTGTACAAAAAGCCAGACGGATTCTGCCCTCCGCCGCCTTCATCATGCTCTCCCAGGTCTCCTCCAAGGACATGATCGCCCGGGCCTACGATGCGGGAGTCGAATTTTTCATCCAGAAGCCGGTCAATGCCGTGGAAGTCCGCCAGGTCATCGAGAACGTCTCACAGAAGCAGAATCTGCTCCGCGCCATGGATCAGGTCCGGGACATTTTCGCAGGCGCTGCGCCGGAGGGCGGGCGTCAGACCGATACAAAGGAACACGGCGGCGGAACACCCGAACGGCTCCGTCACATTCTTCAGGATCTCGGGCTCTCCGGGGAATTGGGCTGCGAGGACATCATTATCGTCGTCAGCTACTTCTGCGGCCATGAGGAGGAGCTTTCCGGAATGACGCTGAAGGAAATCTGCGGGCGTTTCTCCGATTCCCCCAAATCTATGGAACAAAGAATCCGCCGCGCGGCCGCGGCGGGACTGTCAAATCTGGCGCACCTGGGACTGGACGACTACGGCAGCGAAATATTCGATGAGTACGCCAGCAGCCTGTACAGCTTCGAGCAGATCCGCCGGGAAATGGATTTCATCCGCGGAAAAAGCAGCCGGCACGGAAATGTACGGATCCGGAAATTCATCGCTGCACTGGTCAGCGCCTGCGTGGAGTAGTCCGGTGCGCACACAGCAGCCGGCGGGCATGGGCCGGAGAGATTTCCGGAGACGCCGCTCAGCGATCGCACGCGGCTGTCGACATGCACGCAGCAGCCGGCGGGAACTGCGCGCCGCTTTGATTCTGCGTCGCCGTTCCCGCCGGCTGTTATAAAATGTGTTAAAAGGTGTCTTTTTTGTTCCGCCTCAGCGGACGATCGGCTCGGTCCGCTCCGCGATCGTGATAATATGCTTCTTACGCAACGCCCTCACGCTCCTCTCTGACGTATTCCGCCGCGCCGGCAGCCTGTTTCGGCATCCCCGGCTGCACTGTTTTCCCGTGCGCCTGCCATTCGCGGTACGCGATGAATCCGAACAGAATCAGTCCCACATAACCGCTCAGCGGATAGATGATATTAACCAGTGTCTTGAAATTCGTCATTCCCAGAACCAGACCGACGGCGGTGACTGCCAGAGAAAGCAGTACGAATTTCTTTGTTCCCTCCTCCGCGAAGGTCCGCACGACACTCCACAGCATCGGCACCGTCGTCGTGTAAATCCCGCAGCAGATGATGATGGAAAAGATAACGCCGAAAACAGGATTCAGCCGGCCGGCAAGCACCAGTGTCGGCACTGCCGATGAGTAGATATCCTGAATGTTCGCCATCAGCCCCAGATTCAGGGTAAGCACGCCCGCGCCGAACAGAACGCCGCCCAGCGTTCCGCCCAGAGCCGCTTCCCTGGCACTGTTCGCACTTTTACCGATGCTGCAGGACAGCATGATGACGATGATAGCGTTAAAGGCCGGGTACAGAATCGAGGACCACAGCCATCCTCCCTGCGTCTTTATGATATCCAGAGTCGGAATGATTTCCGCCGCCGCAGCTATTCCCGTCGTGCCGGACAGGAAACTGTAAAGACCGATGCCTACGGAGAACACGATGATCACGGTTCCCAGACTTCCCAGAATATCCGTCAGCCTGGTGATTCCCAGGATGACAGTGAAGAAGGCAAGCGCGGCCATGCCCACACGACCTACCGCCGGGTTCAGCCCGAAGTGCTGCGCCAGCGTCGCGCCCGCTCCCGCGATCATGATGACATAGATTCCGAAAATGAATACCTGGAAGACGATCTCACATACTTTGCCTAAACGTTCCCCGAAGTAATAACTGATGATTGTTCCCGGACGGTCCATCTGCTGTTCATATCCGTGTTTCATGAACATGGCTCCGACCCAGGAAAAGACGATGGTGGTCACCACGGTTCCCGCGATGCTCCAGAATCCCTGCGCGGAGAAGAACTGCATGACCTCCTGCCCCGTAGCGAATCCGGATCCGATGGCACAGGCCACATACGCGCCTGCAAACTTAAACACATTACCAATACTTACACTGTTCTTCATTACTTTCACGCCCCAATTCGTTTTTGCAATTGTTAAAATTGTCTGATTTTCTCCTTGTTTGCGTATACTATACGAATCCGGTTTCACGGGGTTTCAGAAAATAACAGAAAGGAAATAAAAAAATTCAAAAAAATCCCCGCAGAACCTGCGGAGAGGAATCGCAGGCCGGGGGAAAGCGGCGAGCGGTCGGGGATGCCGGCGATGTCGGCGAGCGGCCGCCGGGGATGTCGGAGAACGCCGCCGAGACGCCGGGGATGCCGGCGAGCGGCCGAATCAGAACGGCTGAATCGCGCCGGTCTTCAGGCACACCAGCGAGATGACGAACAGAACTCCGACCAGAAGGAACGCCGCCCAGTCTGTCTTTGTTTCAAAAATCTTCCGATTCCGTTCCCTCTTGCTTATGCAGAACAGAATCGTGCCCGGGAAATACAGTGTGCTGGTAATCAGGATGTACTGCCAGCCGCTCCCGTACAGCAGCCAGAACCCGTAAACGGTGCCGATGACGGCGGTCAGCCACATACCGAATCTGTTTTTGTTCCCCGGCTCCAGCCCCTCGCCTCTGCAGCAGAGCTTGAGGTAAAAGCAGGCGGAAAAGACATACGGAAACATAATCGTGCTGGCGGACAGCGCATACAGAATCTGATAGGTGCTGCTGTTGAAATACATGATGACGATAAACAGCTGAACCACCAGCGACGTGCCCACAATCGACCAGACCGGCGTGTTGTGCCGGCTCATCTTTGTCAGAAACCGCGGGAAGATTCCCTGCTTCGCAGGTTCGTAGGAGCTGTCTGTACAAAGAATCACGTACGGGAGCATGGCTCCGATCAGGGACATGATGACCGCGATGTTGACCAGCGCGCCGCCCCAGGGACCGACCACATATTCCATAACGCCGGCCAGAGGAGGATTGCTCAGCTTCGCCAGTACGTCGAAGGGAACCGCGCCCATGCTGAGAACGGAAATCAGAATGTACAGCGCGATCAGCGACAGGAACGAGTAGATTGTGGCCTGTCCTGCGGCTTTCGTCGTTCTGCCGCGGCCGGAGAGAACCACCGCGCCTTCAATGCCGACAAAGGTCCATACGGTAATCTGTACCGTGGATTTAATCTGTGCGAACAAAGAACCGCTGTCCGAAGCGCCCCAGAAGTTCGCCGTGAAGTTCTCCCATTTGAACGCACCTGCAAGGATGATCGCCAGAATCGCGAAAATAATCGGGATCATCTTGACGATGACGACGAACATGTTCAGTCCCACCGCCGCATTCACGCCGCGGTACACGAGCCAGGTCAGCGCCCAGATGAAGATGGAGGCGACTGCGGCGGACGCCAGATTATTCCCTTCTCCGAAGACCGCGAAGAAATTCCCCAGTGCGGCGAACAGCAGCGCCACAAAGGTTACCTGTGCCAGCACCGCGCTGATCCAGTAGCCCCACGCGGAGATGAAGCCGATATACTGCCCGAATCCTTCTCTCGCGTAGTTGGATATTCCGCTTGTCAGGTCCGGCCGCACGACACTCAGTTTATAAAAGGTCATCGCCAGGCCCAGCATTCCGACAAGGCAGATTCCCCATCCGATCAGCACCGCACCCGCATGCGCGCCCGCTGCGGCAAAGTCCCCGGAAATACTGAAAACTCCGGTCGCCAGAGTCGTGCCGATGGCGAAAAACGTCAGCTTCACGACACCAAGCTTTTTTTCTTCTTGTTCCATAACTGAATCCTCCAGAACTCCTGATTTCACAGAGAGGACCGCCGCACGGCGATCCTCTCCCCATCTTACATTAATACGTGCTCAGCTACCGAATATGCTTGAAATATCAATAATACAAAGAGCATATTCGGTAGCCTGCCGGCGCACCCTTCCATTGGATGGTGCGCCGCGGCGCTGCTGACAAACTGCCGTCAGCGCTCATTAAGCCGGGAATGTCGGCGAACATCCGCTTAAAACCGCAGAGAAAGGCAGGTCAGACTGCCGTCAATTTTCCGGAACTCACTGGTGTCTACCAGTTTCACGGGATAGCCCAGCTCTTCAATATACTTCTGTGTCTTGGGATATCCCTCCGGTACGATGACGGTTCCGTTGATGTACAGGCTGTTAATGGCATAGAGCTCATCCGGCTCCACCACATAGCGGTTGAAGTCTTTGAATGCCGGTTGCTCGTTCATGACCGGACTCACCAGCATGTTATTGTTCTCAAGATAAATCACGAAATCCTTCAGATGCAGCCCCTCTGTCACGGGAACCGTGGAGGATGTGTAGCCGAATTTTGTCACGATGTCGTTGAACTGTTTCGCCGCTTCCGCGTTAGTGCGCTCAGACTGCCCGATATAGAAATGATCGCCGACTCTCATCACATCTCCGCCTTCCATTGTTCCCGGCGCCTCGATGAAGAAAATCTGATCATCGCTGTAGAACTTTTTAATCACCGGCAGAATCTCATCCTTCTCACCGTTCCTGGAATCTCTCGCCGGATTGGTGATGATGGCGCAGCGCTCCATAACCACCGCCGGATCCTCCACGAAACAGGAATCCGGGTATCTCTCATCCGCGTCCAGTTCCTCAACCTCGAGTCCGAGTTCCTTCAGTGTGGCGACATAAGTGTCATGCTCCTCGACAGCCTTTTCATAAACCGGCGTCGCATCGTCATACATTGCCGTCGTGATTCCATCGATCAGCGCACGGCACGGCTTCCTTGTAATCGCTTTAGTAAACATCATAACCTCCTCGTTTTCTCTACTCATCTTTACAGCTTCTGCGCTGCTTCCTCTGCAAAATCCTGTTCGCCGGGCTCCGCCCCCGGCCAACAGCCTTCGAGCGATCTCCGGCTATCTCGCGGAGCTCTCCAATCAAGTCTGCGGAAAGCGAATTGACTTTTCATACGTTTACTATATAATAGGCTTAGATATTCGTCAAACGCAACTTAATCATATTTTCCATGCGTATTTTGCATGAAATGTGCAGCATCCGCAAGTTCTACGACGAACAACACACGCAAGAATCTTGATGCAGGTCATTCAGAAGGAGGCACATATGAATATTACGCAGTACGAAGCGCTGGTTCGGGCTGTAGAAAGCGGCACCATGACCGAAGCCGCTCGCGAGCTGGGCTACTCCCAGTCCGGTCTCACGCGTGCGCTTAATTCTCTGGAGCAGGAATGGGGTGTAAAGCTTCTGCTTCGTGGCCGCAGCGGAGTCCGCCTGACCGCGGAGGGACAGCTTCTGATGCCGCTTATTCGAACGGTCATGAACGATCAGCTCCGACTGAATGAACGCATCGACGAAATCACCGGTCTGCGGGAAGGCCTGATTCGCGTCGGCACCTTCAACAGTGTCTCCGCGCAGTGGCTCCCCGGCATCATCAAGCAGTTCCGCAAAGAATATCCCGGCATACGGTTTGAACTGCTTCACGGCACTGACGAGCAAATCAACGCCTGGATCCTCGACGGGCGGGTGGATGTCGGATTTATCGCCTATCCGGGCGCACCGGAACTGGATTCTGATTTTTTATATCGGGACCCCATCGTCAGCATTTTCGCCGACAGCGATCCACATGCAAAGCTGTCCACCTTCCCCATCGCAGAGCTGCCCCGGCTCCCGTACATCGCACTGTACGAGGGCGTGGAGGATGAGATAACCGCCATCCTCGCACAAAACAGAATTCAGCCGGATACAAAATTCATGGAAAGTGACGATCACGCCGTCATCGCCATGGTCGAACAGGGCCTGGGAACAAGCCTGATGTCCATGATGATGCTTCAGGGTTTCGACCGTCGAATCACTGCAGTTCCGCTGGATCCGCCCGGCCACCGGGACCTGGGCGTCGCTTGCCGCGGCCGACAGTACCTTTCCGCCGCGGCCCGAAAATTCTACGACTGCATCTGCGACTGGGTCAGAAACGAATATGCGGCGCGGACGGTGAGGTAGAGCAGCGGACGGGCAGTGGGGTGATCTTCCGGCGATAGAGTTATCACGTTATATCGTAAATTGGCGATATCAAAGCCCTTCTGGGGTACATTGATTAGAAAATCTGCAACATTTTTGGTTTTTTTCGATTTTGTGGCAACTCCTATCGTTCAAGTGGGTTTATTTTTCGAAACCGTGCCGCTCACCGAAACGGCTGAGGGAATTTACAGAGTTGTTCCGCTTTCCGGACATCCGGCGCGGAGCGGCTTCTGCTCCTGCCCGCACTTCGAAATGCTCCTGCCCGCACTTCGAAATGCTCTGCCCGCACCGTAATTTTGTATTGCATCCATTATAATCCTGCTGCAATAATTGACGCTGCAAGTAACTGTCGCAATTCCGGACTATTGCTGTGTCATTACCTTGAAAACCAGAATTGATGATTGGCAGCATTTCTGATAAAATATTGTCATCAACATTTTGTTTATAACATTCGAAATGCGGCAGGGCGTCGGATGCGAAGGTGTTGCGGGACAACACTCGCCGACCGGTCGTCGTCGACCTGCGGAATGAGGATGCGGGACGCATATCGGGTTTTATTTTGTGCTTGCAGGAGAGGAGTAGCATGAACGCTGACGTTAATATTATTCAGATCAAACACGAGGTGTGGCGTGAAGTCGCACGGCTGGCTTTTGAGGGTGTGCTGGAGGAGAAGTATGAGTATCTGCCGGAGCAGCTTTGTCCGGGGCCGCTTCCGGAGCACCGGTGCTGTGTTTACCGGGAGAGGGAAATTACGCGGCAGAGGGTTCGGACGGCGATGGGCAAGGCGCCGGAGGAGAATGACAACGGCAACATCGTTCAGGTCATCGACCCTGCCTGCGCGGACTGCCCGATTTCCAGTTATCTGGTGACTGACAACTGCCAGAACTGCGTAGGGAAATCCTGCGTGGAGGCGTGCCGGTTCGACGCGGTGATTCCGGGGAAGAATTTTACTGAAATCGACCGCTACAAATGCAAGGAATGCGGAATGTGTGCGCGGGCATGTCCGTATAATGCCATCGTCCATATCCGCCGGCCGTGTAAATCCGCATGCCCTGTGGATGCTTTGACCTATGACGAGTACGGCCTGGCCAAAATTGATACTGACAGATGCATCCAGTGCGGCCAATGTGTGCATAACTGCCCTTTCGCGGCCATCACCGGGAAGAGCTCCATCGTACAGGTTATCGAAGCCATCAAATCCAAGCGTTCGGTATACGTGCTGCTGGCGCCCGCGATGGAAGGCCAGTACGGGAAGGAGATCACCATCGCAAGCTGGCGAAAGGCCGCGAAACATCTGGGCTTCGACAACCTTTTCGAGGTCGGGCTGGGTGCGGACCTCACCACGGCTTCAGAGGCGGAGGAATGGAGAGAGGCACTGAAAACAGGCGAACTGAAGACGACGTCCTGCTGCCCTGCTTTTGTTAATTACATACGAAAATTCTATCCGGAGCTGGCGGGCGCTATCTCCACGACGGTCAGCCCCATGTGCCAGCTGTCCCGCATGATCAAGGCCAGAGAGCCCTACGCCGTCACGGTCTTTGTAGGCCCCTGCATGGCGAAGAAAGCAGAGGTTCAGTACGAGAACATACCGGGAAATGCGGATTATGCTTTGACCTTCAATGAATTCGAGGCGATGATGCTGGCGAAGGACGTGCATTTCGAAGCGCGGGAGGATGAGTATCAACAAAGCAGCATCTACGGAAAGCGCTATGCCTCTGCGGGAGGCGTTGCCGACGCCTGTGAGGAGTATCTGCGAGAGCAGGGCTTCGACGGTGAACTGCGTATCGCGCGTGTAAGCGGACACCGGGAGCTGAAGAAAACACTGGAGCTGGCGAAGCTTGGTAAGCTGGACGCTCAGTTCATCGAAGGGATGTTCTGCGACGGCGGATGCTTCAACGGCCCATGCGGCTATGATTCCGGACCTAAGGCAAAGCGGGCGAGAGAGGCTCTGCTGTCGGCCAGTGACGAACGCACGATTTCCTCGAACATCGAGAACATCGACCGATCTGCTTTCGACAGTCACCGATAGACGCGGACGGTCAAGCCAGAACGGTTAATGAGAGCGGTGCAGCAGATTATACATCACGGTGCAACTGAAAAGGACGCGGCCCCGGACTCCTGTTTTACAGTCCGGGCAGCGTCCCTTTTTTTCTTATTTCTGCTTCGATCTATTTTTTCTTCGAGGACTTTTTGTTCGTCTTGTTTCCGTCATCTGCGTCATCGGAAGTATTCCCTTTTTTCACATCGTCTTCAGTCTTTGCATCATCCGCGGCCTCTGTATCGTCCCCGGTCTTTGTGCCTTCCGCAGCGTTGTCCGCAGCCTTTTCAGCATCGGCGTCTGCATCCTTCTCAGCGGTCTCCTTTGTCTTCGCCTTGCTTGCAGCAGCGGTCTCCGCAGCTTCTTTCGGTTTCACGGACTTCTTCGACAGAGCATCTGAGGTCGTCGCCCCGGATGCTGCACTCCCGGCGGGAACAATTTTGTTCACCGTGTCGAGGACTTTACCGATACCGAAAATCAAGATCGTATACGTCAGATACGGCGCCGCCTGCTGGAGTGTGTACTGGAATACGTCGCCCTTCATGCTGGAAAGTGTCGTTCCGTACTGGGACGCATAATTTGCCAGATAAGAAATGGCTGAGTATACCATGTAGCAGGTCAGTGCCAGCATCAGAATCGCCAGGATATAAAAGACCCATACGATTACGCTGCCGGATTTCTTTTTTGTTGTGTTCTTGCTCATTGCATTCTCCTTGTTTTATATGATAATTCCATCTCATATTCTGGATTCCAATTATGTTGATATTGCGAAGGGACGGTGTATTGTGGCTGAATGTTCCCGTTAGCGGCTTGCGGCCTAACGCGAAGAGACCGGTGCACCAGGGAGAGGGGTTTCGTCTCTGTGTGAGGTTAATATCTCGTCCGGTGCTTCGGCCTCTGTCGCTGAAGAGTAATAACTCGGTCTCCGCTCATCAGAGCGCTGTCGGGCTTTGTTCGGCGCCGACAGTGTTTGACGGCGGTGACAGCGGTCAGTTATTCTCTCGTTTATCTATATCAATCGCATTCTGTTTTACGCCTGTACACCCAGAGTGCTCCCAGAGCAGCCGTGGAGGTCGCTCCCAGAAGAATCATCAGCATCAGGTCTGAACAATCGCCAGTATCCGGGCCGTTCTTCTTTTGTCCGGGCCTCTTGTACCGGTTCGTGAATTTCGCCTCGCCGGCTCTGTTCCCGTCCTTTGTGACCTCAGCCTTCACAGAAAGCTTGTTGTCGCGGCTCTCTGTTACGGTGCAGGTCAGTGTGTATTCCGATGTGTCGTAGGTGTAACCGGCTGCGCGGTTGTCCTTCTCCGTCATCGTATAGACGTAGGTTCCGGGCTCTGTGAACCGGATAACTCCAAACTCGTAGGAGCCTGCTCCCCGGACGGTAATCGTCTTTGTCTGCCCGGAGGAACCCTTCGACATCGGCAGACTGTCTGCCTCAGCCGTGGTGCTCTTTCCTTTCAGAACAAAGGTGAATTCTCCGGCCTTAGTCGGGTTGCCCTTAACCACCTTCCGGACCGGCGGGTCCAGATAGCACGGCGTCGGAACCGGCTTGGTGTACGTATTATTGAAGGTTATCTTCTCCCCGACTCCGCAGCTCCAGCTGACACTCATCGGCTTTCCGTCGAAGGCGTCGGTCACAGTCGCTGTGACTTTGTACTCAGCGCCGTCATAGGTCATGTGCTCTTGATCGCCCCTGACCTCGGAAATCGTGTAGGTATAGGTTCCCGCCTCACTGAATTTCAGTTTCGGGAAGGCCACGCTTCCGTCCGCCTTGTTTTTCGCCATAGCCACAACCCTGCCGGTCTCATCCTTCATCCGGAAGGTGAATTCGCCCTCCGCCAGATCTCTTCCGGCCAGTTTCTTTGTGACTGAAATATCATCGGTTACCGAGGACTCGCCCGGTGTCGGCTCGTACCGGTTCGCAAAGGTGAACAGCGTTCCCTCCGGATCGGCTTTCGCCTCCAGAAGTCCCTTTCCGTCGTCCTTAACGGTCACCTTGAAGGTTTTCTGGCCGTCGTTAATCACGCCCGGCTGATTTCCGGTTTCGATAACTGTGTATGTGAAGGTCTTTTCGCTGCTGTCTCCCAGATCGTCCTTGGTGAACGTGATGTCTCCGAAATTCACAGCTCCGCCTTCTCCGTTCTTCACCTCAGTGCTTTTCGGCATCGGCGCTTTGTCCTCTCCTTTGAGAACAAAGGTGAATTCGCCTGCCTTCAGCGGCCGGTCTCCGCTCATGGTCTTCAGACCCGATACGTTAATCACCGCATCATTAGCCTCATAACGGTTGGTGAAGTCCAGCTTCTTCGCACCGTCGCTTTCCACGCTCAGCTGATTTCCGGACGGATTCACCGTAACCTTCACGCTGAAGGACTCCGTCTGAGTGTTCGGCTGCAGCGCCGCGTTCTCCGGTTCATTTTCGGTTACTTTGTAATCGATCCTGTACACGGTTCTGCCGTTTTCGACAGACCTCTTGGCATAGCCCTTATCAACCAGCTTCTCCAGAGAATTTTCTCCGGCAGTGGAATACTGCAGGGCTCCGAACTGAATCGCCGCATCCTTCCCCGCCGCGTTCTGTCCGCTGAGCACCTTCGCGTGGTCGCCGTCCGCATACCGGATATCGAACGTGAAGGCTCCGGCCGGCATGCTCAGGCTTGCGCCGTTTCTGCTGAGCAGTTTCTTTGTACCGGAAGGCGTAATGCTGCCCGTCGCCGTATAGTGGTTCTTGAACGCCGGCTTATTTCCCTCAGCTGTCGCCACAAGCTGTCCGCCGTCGCCCTTCGTCACTTTGACTCTGACCACCTGGACATTGCTGTCATAGGTTACGCCTGCAGACTGTCCGACGGTTTCCTTCACCGCAAACTCGTACTCGCCCTCTTCTGTGAAGGTCAGCTTTCCGAAGCTGAAGGAGGTCGGTTCCCCGTTCTTTCCTCCCGCCACTGCGGTTCTGGTCTTCTCAATCGTGATTTCTCCGCTGTCAACAGCCGCCCGGGTCAAATCGTTACTTCCTTCGATGGTAAACTCGTACTTCTCCCCTTCGTGCATGTCGCGGCCATACAGCGTCTTGGTGCCGACAACCGCGGCATCGTCCTCGAGGGTGGCCGCTTTGAAGCTGTTCGTCACAATCGGGTTATTTCCGTCTACGTGTGCGATCAGATGTCCGTTATGATCATCCTCAACCGTGACCCTGATGAGTTTTTCACCGTTGTCATAGGTCCAGCCGCCCTTGCTCGGAGTCGTAGTCTCCTTTACCGCAAAGGTGTATTTGCCTGTCTTGCTGATGGTCACCTTTCCGAAGCGCAGCGTCTTGCTGTCTCCGGCTTTGATGCCGTTTTCGGTAACCACCGTGTCTTCACTTATTTTAACGTTCTCCGCCGCGCCGCTCTTCAGCGACAGCCGGAAGGTGAACGGTTCCACAGCCTTATGACCGTCTACCGCCTTGGTTACCTTCAGTGCGGTATCGCCTTCCAGTACAGCAGGCTCCGCTTTATAGCTGTTGACAAATTCAGGAGCCGTATTCGCTTCTGCATGCAGCTGTCCCTGTCCGTCATCTGTCACAGTGACAGTAATCGTCTTTGCATCCTCGTCCTGATTGGCGTAGGTCCATCCGTTCGGAGCAGTTTTATTCGTCTCCTTCACTGTAAACCTGTACGTTCCGGCCTTTGTGAAGGTCACATCGCCGAAGCTGACGGGCTGGCTCTTTCCGGCCTCAATCGTCCCTGTGGTCTTCGCTGTGCCGCCGTCCTGCGCTATGGCGGCGCCTCCCTGCGGATTGTCCGCCGCAGGCGTCAGACTGAATCCGTAATCCTCTGTGGAGTCATGCCCGGTCACCTTCTTGGTCACCTTCAGCGCGGTGTCGCCACCCAGTGTCACAGACTTCGCTTCATAGCGGTTAGTGACGGTCGGGCTGTTGCCGATAACCTCAGCTTTCAGCGTACCGGTTCCGTCATCCGTTACTTTAACCGTAATGGTTTTTTCCCCATTATCATAGGTCCAGCCGCCCTTGCTCGCAGTCGTAGTCTCCTTTACCGTAAAGGTATAGATACCGACCTTTGTGAAGGTCACATCACCGAAGCGGACGGGCTCACTGCTCCCGGCTGCGAGGCTGCTGCTCTTTGTTGTCGCGGTATCGCCTCCGTCTGCAATGACTGCGCCCTCCGGGTTGTTGTCGGACGGTGTCAGTCTGAAGGTGAACGCGCTCAGAGCATCACGTCCGGTAACCTTCTTTTTCACCTGCAACGCAGTGCTGCCGCTCAGGGTCACAGGCTTCGCGGAGTAACTGTTAACGACGGTCGGATCGTTGGTATCCTTCCCGTTCGCCACGGTGGAAGCCTCCAGCTGTCCTTTGCCGTTATCGGTGACGACAACGGTAATCGGATGACTGGTCTTGTCATAGCTCCATCCGGAAGCTGCGGCGGGATCCGCGTTGGTTTCCCGGACATTGAAGACATATGTTCCCGCCTTCGTGAATGTCACGTCGCCGAAGCTGACGGGCTCACTGCTTCCCGCTGCGAGGCTGCTGCTCTTTGTTGTCGCGGTATCGCCGCCGTCTGCGATGACGGCGCCCTCCGGGTTATCGGCAGCCGGCGTCAGCCGGAAGGAGAAGGCCTCCTTCGCGTTCCAGCCGGTCACCTTCTTGGTCACCTTCAGCGCGGTGTCGCCGCCCAGTGTCACAGACTTCGCTTCATATCTGTTGGTAAAGACCGGATTGTTATCGGTCACCGTCGCGGCCAGCTGACCGTCGGCATCCTTTGTTACGGTCACCGTGACAGTCTTCGCGTCTTTCTCTCCGTTCGCGTAGGTCCAGCCCTGCGGAACTTCAGTATTGGTCTCTCTGACCACAAATTTATACGTACCTGTCCTTGTAAACGTCACATCACCGAACTTCACAGTATCACTGGAGCCGTCCGCGATGCTGCTTCCGGTGACTGCCGTATTCCCGTCCTTCGCGATGGATGCTCCCTGCGGATTGTCCTCTGCGGGCGTCAGGCTGAACTGGAACGCTTCTGAGGCGTCTCTGCCCTCGACCTTCTTCGTCACCTGGAGCGCCTTGTCCCCGGACAAAATAACCGGCCGGAAGGTATTTGTAACCGTCAGAGAATCCTCTTCGTCGTACTTGACGCCGGCGGAGAGCTTATGGGTCTCCTTATCCTTCGTCACGGTCACCAGAACCTTGTGACTCGCCGTGGAATACGTCACGCCCGCCAGGTCGCCCTTCACCTCTGTCAGCGTATACTCGTAGGTTCCCGCCTCGCTGTAGGTGATGCTGCCGAACGCAGCCTCGGGCGAGTTCTTTGTCGCCTTCACGGTACCGGACTCCGGCATCGGCGCACCATCGGTCACCGCAGCCAGCCGGAACGTGAATTCCGCATCTGGAAGCGCGTCCCATCCGTTGAAGTTCTTTTTCACCTTCAGGTTCGCTTTGGCGTTGGTGTAGATGTTGGTCACGGTCAGCGTATCGCCGGAATAGAACACGGTATAGTTGCCGTCCGGTTTTTCGCCATCGTTCACCGCCGCGCCGCTGCTGTTCAGCTCCTTAACTGTATATTCAATCTTATTGCCGTCCACATAGGCCGGGAGTTTCTCAAACGTCCCCTTCCAGACACTGCTGTCTCCTGACGCGGCGTCGTTTGCGGTCAGGGTAAGCGTCTTTCCGTCGACCTTCTGTGTCTTTCCGCCGACGGTCTGATACAGCTGCATGGTCACACTGTCCGGGCGGACCTTATTTTTGTCGCCGTTATCGTCCCACTTCTTGGTCACGTTCACATCGGCCGTGGTCGTCGTATTTTCCACGGTCAGTGTGTTCCCTTCAATCTCCGGATTGAAGAGCAGGTTGTAGAACCAGTTCCAGACCTTGTTCTGCCCGTCGAATTCCACCTTGACCACGCCGCTTCTGGTTACGGTCACCTCGTAGGATTTCTCATTCGGCTCATAACCCTCCGGCGCCGTCGTTTCCTTCAGCGTATAGGTTCCCGCCTTTGTGAATTCGATGGAAACCCTGCCGTCGGTGCCGGTGGTATAGGTCCTGCTGTCCTGTCCGGAATCGGTCAGTGTGAAGACCGCTCCGTTCAGTCCGCCGCCTGTGGCGCTGTCCTTCTTGAACAGCGTCAGGCTGACCGGCTCGTCGATCTCTGCCTTCTTCATCGGAGTATTCGTGATATTGTAACCGTCATAAGCCGTATTAAAGCCGCTGAGAGCCGTCTCGGTGACAGTATACTTTATCTCTTTTCCGTCGGAATACTTCGCCAGATTCTTCCAGCTGTATTTCCAGCCGTCGTCTGCCGTCACCTTCTTAGTGTCTGTATACACCGCCGCAGAGGAATCTCCCGCCGTGCCGGTGAGCGTAACCTGAATGCTGCCGGGACGCGTGTACCCGGTCTTCCCCTGATACTCATCGTCCTTCCACGTCTTGGTTCCGCTGATGTCCACCGTCTCTGGAGTATGCGTGTTGGTTAGAGTGTAGCCGTCGGTCATATTTCCGGCCACGGCGGTCTTGTATGTATTCGGACCGTCGGTTCCGGTAATTGTATTGTCCTTTACTTCCTCTACCGTATACTGGATTTCCTTCTCGCCGTTATAGCGGGGAAGCCCCTTGAAGCTCGATTTCCATCCGTTGTCTGCGGAAAGGGTAATCGTCTGGTCTTTTCCGTCCGCATCCTTCACCGCCTCGCCGTCCGCATAGAGCTTCACGCGAACGCTGTCAGGCCGGATGCCGTCCTGATTCTGCGCGTCATTCCAGGATTTCGATACGGAAACCTCTCTGACAAAATATTTGTTGGTGTATTCGACATTGTACTGCGTATCCACGCAGTCGATGGTTCCGCTGGCTGTCCTTCCGTCGGTTTTCGCCGCGGTCGCCTGCTTCGGCGGATTCTCCGCCTGAGTAACCGAGCTTTTCAGTGTGTCGAGACGGAAGCTTCCGCCCGGAGCGGACTCCGTCACAGAATAGGTGCTTCCGACAGGCAGATCCAGCAGACGGATCGTCCAGCCCGCCTTTATTTTCACGGTAACCGTGACTCCGCTGCCCGCCTGATAGCGCCCGGTTTCTTTGCCGTCCTTCTCCTCCGGAATCGAATTGGTCGGATTCAGACCGGTGACCAGATTGCCGTTCTCGTCGCGCACGCCGAACACATAATCTCTTCCGTCCTTGCAGACGGCACTGAAGGTGTATTCAAACTGCGCGTCCGGAATCTCAGCGTCAGCGTCCGAGGTCACCTTCTTTGTCACCTCCAGCGAGCTCTGCCGGTAATTTGTGATATTGAAGCTGGCATTCTCCTCGTCCTCAAAGAGAACCCTGTAGACGGAGGAACCGATCCGGTAGTAGGTGTCGTCCCCGGAAACGAAGTAAGTGTCGTCATCCTCCATTCCAGAGGGAACATCGCTTGCGCTCACCTTCGCCAGTGTATAAAGTTTTCCGTCGATCCTCATCGGATGAATAGTATCCGCGTCGATTTCCCAGAAATATCCGAGGGCCTTCGGCTCCTGAAGATCGTAATCATGTCCGGTATTGTATACCTTGATTCCGGTAATCTTTCCTGCATCGTCTTTGACCGTTACCGCAAGGCCGTCTCCCGTGTAGGTTGACGCGGACCAGCTGTTGCCGCTGTTCAGCGTCACATGGGCGCTGGGCGTCTCCGTCTTCCCGTCCTGGATAACGTTCAGCCGTACCTCGCTTCCCTCGCGGGAATCCACGTCATTCACCCATTTCTTGGTGATTTTAACGCTGTCCACCGAAAGAGGCACGCCGTCCGGGTTGGTATATTTCACCGGATTCTGCGTTTCATCGGTCTCTGTGCCTGTATCGTCGTAGGTCAGAGTCGCTTCTGTATTCGTAGTCAGCTTGTAATCGGAGGTGAGGTATTTCTGAACCTCGGAGGTCAGATCGTCGTAGGTCACGACGTCAGTATCCGACAGCCCGGATCTGAAATACTTTTTCATCGTCGAGGGAATCTCGCTGTACGTGCATTTGTTCTTCAGGCTGGTAATCAGGTCGTTGGTATCCTGGCTCGGATAACAAATGAAACTGACCCTGTATGTTACGCCGTTCTCCAGAAGCCCCAGATGCGTAAGATCCCACGTGACGGCGCCGTCCCTGAAGGAAGCCTCCGGCATCGGCGCTCCGACCTCCAGTGTCTTTCCGCCTTTCAGTTTCACGTTCTGGGTTCCGCCGTCGATTGTGCTGATCTTCCCGTCTTTCAGAAGAATCGTATGCTCCGTTCCGTCGGTATCTGTCATGGTGTAGACAAAGGATTTCTCATCCACGGACAGCAGTGAGCAGATTTCGCCGGAGCTGGTAGTGACCTGACTGGTGGTTCCGTCCTTTACGGTGACTTTTCCGATGCCCACCTTCTCAATCTCCTGCAGAATCGCCTTCAGCGCCTTGCTTAGAGCCGCGGAATCACTCGCCGCATAGTAATATGTATCGTCGGGAATCCCGCTATCGTCGCCTGTATAGGCGTAATTTGTCAGCGACTGCATCCGGTCCACGTTTCCGAACACGCCGATCGTATATAGACGTTTGCCTTTGTTCACAAGGGCTCTGGCGTCGTCTCTGGCGTGATTGTAGCAGCGTTCCACACTTGTGGCGTTCTCGCTGCCTGTGCCGTAGACACCGTATTGGCGATAATAATCGTCATCAATGTCCCAATAATCCCAATCCCCTCTTGTGTTGCGGAAGGTGGGATTTCCGTCTGAACAGAAGATTACATAGGTCGGATCGTTATCTCCGAATGAGATGTTCTCCACCTCCTGCAGCGCATCCTCCCAGTTCGTTCCGCCGGATGCGCTGAGCCCGTTCACCGCACTCGAAAAGGCGTCGTAGCTCGTCGTTCTGGGGATGTTGGTCGTCGCCGTTGTCGAGAATGTGACCAGAGCCATCTGCACAGAATCAGGATTGGCGGAGGTGTTCTTGGACAGCAGTTCCTTCGCCAGGCTGTTCACCGCCGTCTTTCCGGCAGCAAGCCTGGTGGTGCTCCCCGCATAATCATTCATGCTCCCGGAGATGTCCATTACAACAATGACATTCGCTGAAACATCAGTGGTCGACTCTCTCGTCGCCCCCTTCACGTCCAGTGACAGCGTGTACGTTCCGTCATGGTTGTTGACCAGTGTCTTCGTGTGCTCCGGCTCGTCCTGTGCGGCCGCGCTGCCCATCGCTGCGGACACAAAAACCGCAACCATCGCCGCGGTCAGCACCAGCAGGAGTCTGCGGAGCATACTTCTACTATTCTTTCTTTTCATAAATCATTCACCCTTAATTAAACGTCTCTTACCTTCTTAAGGTTCTTAACTCCTCAGAGACCTTAATTTCTCAAGTTCCTCAGTTTCTCAGGATTTCTAATCTCCCGAAGCCTTCCGAGTTCCTTAATGTCTCAAGCTCCCCGAGCCTCTCCCAATTCCATCCGGCGTAGAATAAAAGAATCAGTCTCTGCTCATCAGGTCGGATTCTTCATTGGCCTTCTGGGTTTTCCGTTCCGGCGTCAGCCGTCCCGGTATCAGCACACCGGCTGCGCCCGGCTCGCAAGGATTCGCCTTGATTACGACCGTCCCGTATCGGTGCACCGGACGCATTATAACCGCAGGCATTCACCTTGATGTCGACCCTATTAGCGTCAGCCGTCTTATAGAAATAATATCATAAAATGCTTCCTTTTGCGATACTCCCGCTCCCCGCGATGCCCGCCGCATCTGTCATAACACTTGCATTTACTTGTTTTCACGCTCCTTAAAAAATTTAAAGAAAATTTTCTGTCAACGGCAAAATCCACCCTTTTCCGCCCGTTTTCCGCCCGTTTCTGTCATCAACGTCAATAAAATGTCACAACCATTTTTCTTACTCCCCCTTCCGGATTTTCCTACCGATTTTCTCTGATTATTAACGCCGCATCTGTCTCTTGCAGCGATTCTTCAGGCAGTTCAGGAGAGCCGGGCGGTGAGGAGCCGGCGAGGTGTTGGCGAGGAGGTCGGCGAGAGTTGCCGAGCGAAAGCGGCGAGGGGCCGTCGAGGTGTTGGCGAGGGGCGTCGAGGATCGAGACATGTCGGCGAGGGTTGCAAGGATTGAGACATGCCGGCGAAGGTTCGGCGAGGGGCGTCGAGGATTTGCGAAGGTCAGCGAAGGTGCTCGATAGCCGGCGAAGGTTCGGCGAGGGCAGTGAAGGAATGAGCGAGCCGGCATGGAAACTGACGAGGACCGAGGTGAATGGTGAGAACAGCGAGGGGTAGGAGAGGTTCATTTCAACAGTTTTCAATATTTTTCGCGGGCATATATAGAAAATTCTCACTTTTGGTGCTATACTACATAGGAAGGTTGATGTTATGTCCAGTGTATGCCTGCTTAGACCACTCTTTTTTCGGCTTCGTCGAACGGTCGGGCAGGAGTTGATATTGAACGCTAAGAAAGCGAAGGTAAATGATTGAAAGTTGCGATTGTTAACGAAGAACGTAAGGTTCGGGAGTATTTTGTCGTGCTCCTAAAAGAGTATGCGGCGGATAAGCCGATTACCGTGGACTGCGTTTTGTTCGAGAGCGGCGATGCGTTTCTGGCGTCAGAGGACTTCGACCGGTTTGATGTTGTTTTTCTGGATATCGGTCCGACTGATGCGGGCGACGCGATACCTGCAAAGCATGCGACTGATGCAGGCAGCGTGATACCGGCAGAGCATGCGACTGATGCGGGCAGCGTGATACCGGCAAAGCATGCGACCAGAGTGAAGAACTCAAAGGGACTGGAAACAGCGGCAGCTCTGCGCAAAGCATCGGGCACCACAATGATCATACTCTTAGCTGAAAATCGAGATTACCTGAACACGGCCTTTTCCCTCCACGCATTCGATTATCTCCTGAAGCCGGTGAGCCGCCGGCGCTTTCAGAAGCTGATGGACGACCTTTGTCGCTACCTGTTCCACGAGCACGGATATCTCGAATTCACCGCCGACCGGAAGCGAATCTGCCTGCCTCTCAAATCCCTCATCTCCTGCCAGAGCAGCGGCCATTATATGAACATCCGCGATGTCGAGAAGCGTTTCTGGCGCACACGAATGACGATGTCTCAGTTAACAGGGCTGCTGGACGGTGACCCGCGTTTTCTCTCCATCAACAAAGGCATCATCGTCAATCTCGACCATGTTTCCACGATGAGGGACGGCCTTTGTACTACAAAAGACGGCTGCAGCTTCCCACTCAGAGTCCGGCAGCGAACCCAGCTGATTAATCACTGGCGGGAATACATATTCCTGAAACAAAGCCGGTAACGCGCATAGCCGGCCGGCGAGCCGAAGCAGCAAGCCGGTGACGGCGAGGACGACCGCGGCACGACGCAACCGGCCGGCGAGCCGGCTGCGAGGGGGCGACCGCGGCACGACATAGCCTCACGAAAGTTTGCTCAAATGGCATTCGGTTTGTATACAGTCGGAATTGGTTCGAAGCGGAGGTCGCACTGTACGATAGAAGTCGAATTTGGGTTAGATCTTTTGTCCAGTCACATGAATCTGCGGAATATAATGAACTTAATGTTCAATAACTGGTTCTCCGCGCCAGATGACGAGTTAGATGGTGGTCAGCGTTGCCACATTTTTGATTTTTTTTGCGTTTTGTGGCAGATTTTATTACAGTTTCTTCCATTTTTGGTAAATAATTCAATATAAGGCAAGTCTAACCGGTGTCTTTTTACCGTTTACACAAAATGGCAGCATAAAATCTGGACTACATGTATATTTTCCAGGGTTTTGAGCGGAAAGCCTGCCACATTTTTGGTTTTTTTGTAAAATGTGGCAACTCCTATCAGCACGATAGGTTTATAGGCACGATTTCTTCATTTACCCTTCCCGGTGCGAGCACCACAGCATACCTTCCGACCGGATTTTTCTGAATAATACAGAATCCATCCGAAGAGTGCCGGCCGCATTTCGCCTCAGGCCTCCGAATCATATTTATGGAGCAGCCATCGGAAATCGTGACACCGTATATGAATCCAACCGGGTCTTACAACGCAATCCGATTCCATAATATCCGGATCTGTCATCGTCCCATAAGGATCTGCGGTCGAAATTCCGACGGATGTGGCGGTGCCGGCAGCGGCACCGGTCGCAGCAGCCTCAGCAACGCCGGCGGCGGCATCGGTCGCGGCATCGATAATAGCGGCCAGGCTTACGCCGGCAGCGGCACCAGTCGCAACAGCCTCAGCAACGCCGGCAGCGTCATCGGTCGCAGCAGCCTCAGCAACGCCGGCAGCGGCACCGGTCGCGGTGATCTCGGAAGCGCCGGACAGGACAGCTTCGAGGATGGCGGCGGGGGCCTGCATCAGATCCAGGCAGGGCCCGTCGGTGTCCAGCCGGATGTCCTGGTCGTCGTCGCCGAAGTTGAACAGGGCGAGAAGCTTCTGGCCCCGGTGGTAGCGGCCGATGCCCAGAACGTGGTCGCTGCCGGTGTT
The DNA here is from genome assembly GCF_001940235.1 of Hornefia porci. NCBI lineage: Bacteria > Bacillati > Bacillota > Clostridia > Peptostreptococcales > Anaerovoracaceae > Hornefia > Hornefia porci. Next base: position 1,507,075 of record NZ_MJIE01000001.1, read on the forward strand.
GATAATCCAGCAGTCGGCTGCGGAATCGAAGGCTGGAAGAGCCGCACGGATGCTGATCAGTTTCCGGAGAGTCAGGAAGATTCGGCCTTCGCGGGTGGAGGGGTCGCTGCGCAGGGCCGCATCCTCCCAGCGAAAGCGGCCCCGGTGGATGTACCGGGAGTCGTCCCGGCGAAGGGGATCATCATGGTAAGTATAATCATTGGTCTGACCGATTTCGTCGCCGCTGTATAATACGGGGACACCGCTTTGTGTCAGAAGGAACGCGTGCAGCATAATATCGCGGCGAACCGTCCAGTCGAGCTTTTCTTTGTCACCCTCATACTCTGCCGCCTCAATGCCGCAGAGAGAAGCCGTCGTTCCGCAGAGACGCGCGTCGCCGCGGAGCTGATCGTCGTTATAAAGCTCGCCGCGGGAGGGACTGCCCGGCCATCTGCCTGTCAGAAAATCGTTCAGAAATTTTTTGTGAGCCGTCTGCTCCGCGCCGAACTGCGCCAGGAAATCATAGTCCAGTCCCCAGCCGATATCGTCGTGGCTGCGAAGATAATTCAGGAAGGTGAATTCCCGGGGCAGACCGTATACGATGCTCAACTGGTGCTCCAGAAGCCGGACATCCTTTGTCGCCACAGTGTGCCAGGTCGTCGCCATCGTCGTGACATTATAGAGCATATCACACTCCGGCTTTTCGACTGTGCCGAAATAAGGCATCACCTTACCGGGCTCCATCACCACCTCGCCCAGCAGCAGCGTTCCGGGACAGACCACCCCCGCCGCCAGACGCAGGAGCCGTACCAGGCTGTGAACCTCGGGCTGGTTGCGGCAGTCAGTGCCGCGGCGTTTCCAGATATAAGGCACCGCATCCAGGCGAACGATGTCCACCCCGTGATTACAAAGATTGAGCATGGCCTCGGTCATGTCATTGAACACTGTCGGGTTGGCGTAGTTCAGATCCCACTGATAGGGATAGAACATCGTCATGACCACCTTACCGGCCTCACTGCACCAGGTGAAGTTCCCCGGAGCCGTTGTCGGAAAGACATCCGGAATATAGGGCTCGAACTGATTGGGGACGTCCCAGCCGTCAAAGAAGAAATAGCGCGCCTGGGCGTCCGGGTCCCCGGCCCTGGCTTTCTTCGCCCACTCGTGCTCATCGCTGGTATGATTCATCACAAAATCAAGACAGACAGCGATGTCTTTTTTGTGGCAGTCCCTCGTAAGACGGGCCAGATCCTTCATGCTCCCCAGCCGGGGGTCCACCTCCGTAAAGTCAGAAACCGCATAACCGCCGTCGCTCTTTCCCTCCGGACTTTTCAGAAGCGGCATCAGATGGAGATAATTCACCCCGCATTCCTCGATATACGACAGATGCTCCCGGACTCCCTCGAGAGTCCCGGCAAAGCTGTCCACATAGAGGCACATCCCGAGCGTCCGTCCGCTTTTGTACCAGCCCGATCCTTCTCTTTGCTCATCCCATTTGTGCAGAGCGGCGCTCCGTTCCGCGTACATCCGGCGGAGCATTTCAGTGAAATAGGAAAACGCCTGCTCATCATTGTGATACAGCTCACAGTAGAGCCACTTCATCTCATCATAACAGGCAGCAAGGCGTTCCCGAAAAATCCGCTCCCGGCGCTCCGCAGCAGATTCTCGTCTGCGTGCGGACGTATTCTTTTCCGAAGTGTTCTTTGTTTTCCTGCTCATTTTCTTTCCTCAGCGTTTCCGCAAAGCTCCTCCACCTCTTCACGGGTCGGCATCACCCGGAGTGCTCCCCTGCGCGTCGTCACGACGGACGCGGCCGCGTTGGCGAATACCAGCATGCTCCGCAGGTCGCCGACGGACAGGTCGTCCAGCCCATGCTCCAGAACAAAATCAAGTACGCAGGCGCCGAAGGTGTCCCCCGCGCCGGTGGTTTCAATCGTTTTTTCGTTCAAAAAAGCGGGAACCCTGAAGCGAAAGCCTTTGTAGCACGCAAGACTTCCCTCCGGACCCATGGACAGGCAGATCAGACGGATTCCCGGATAGTCCCTCTGCAGAACGTCCAGGCCGGCGTCGAAATCCTCCTCGCCCGTGAACCAGCGGATCTCATTGTCCGCGATTTTCAGGATATCACAATGAGCCAGACCGTAGGCAGTCTGGCGTCTGGCCTCCTCCTCACTCTCCCAGAGAGGCGGCCGGAGATTCGGATCGAAGGACCTGATGCAGCCGGATTCCTCCGCAGCACGAACGGCTTCCCGCGTCGCACTGCGCACCGGCTCATCCGTCAGAGACAGAGTGCCGAAATGAAAAATCCTCGCCCGCCGGATCCGGTCGCAGTCTACCTCCTCGGGCAGCAAAGACATGTCCGCGCCGGGCTTCCGGTAGAAGGAGAAATCGCGGTCACCGTCAGGAAGCTTTTCCACAAAGGCAAGTGTGGTGTGATTCTCCGGATCCTTCCTCAGGCCTCCGATGTCGATACCCTGCTCGACCACAGCCTTTGTCAGCTGCCGGCCAAAAATATCGTCCCCCACCTTGCCGATAAAAGCGACCTTCCGACCCAGCCTGGTCAGCATCGAGAGGACATTGCAGGGCGCACCGCCCGGATTCGCCTCATAGGTCGGATTTCCCTGACCGGAAGGTCCACATTCTGTAAAGTCGATGAGCAGTTCACCCAGAGCTGTCACGTCAATATCTTTCTCTAAATTCATCACATACTCCGTTCCATCGCCAGATCAGCGTCTGCCGCACATTCCGTCTGTTGTCCCGCACGCCGGATTCCGGCGGCCGGGCGCGTTGTATCTGGTTTATTATAGCACACTATGCAGTAGTTGGAACAGAAAATTCAGGCGACCGCGGGGCGCGGAGCCGGGCGCGGGAACGATGGGCAGAAAACTATCGGGCCCGCAGCATGTTCGCAAACCGGCGGGCGGCGACCTTTGCGGTATCGCGCCGGGTCAGGAGAACAACATGGCGAATCGGGATTTGTTCTTCAAGGCTGACCCGGGAGAGACGGCCGCTGCGGATTGCGGCTTTTGTCATCTGCTCCGGCAGAAACCCGAGCCCCAGACCGTGCTCCACCAGCGACAAAACCTGATCTGACGAGGCCACCTCCATATCCGGACGGAAAATCAGTCCCTGCTCCAGAAACAGCCGCCTGTAAAACTCGAAGGTCATAGTCCCTTTCCCGTGTGAAATCAGAGGGAAATCCTCCAGATCCGCCAGACGGCGACATGCTTTTGCACCGCGGCGAAACGCACCGCCGGCCACCAGCGTTTCCTGAAACTTCAGCAGCCGTTTCACTTCGATGCCTTCCGCATCCGCTACCGGCGTGGTCACAACCGCAAAATCAATCTTCCCCTGGCGCAGCTGCTCCCGCGCCTGCGAAGTAGAATAGTTATGAATGTGAAGACGGATTCCCGGATACGCCTCGTGGAACTCCTTCAGTTTTTCTGTCAGATAGAGGGCCATCGCGTTTTCACTGGCGCCGATAGTCAGATAACCGCGCTGCAGCTCCAGCGTTTCCGCCAGAACACTTTCCCCCTGCGACAAAGCCTCGACCGCCGTTTCAACATACGGAAAAAGCTCAGCCCCTTCCTTTGTCAGCGATGCGCCCCGATTAGAACGGCAGAGAAGCTCGCATCCGAGTTCCTCCTCAAGGCGGTTCATCGTCCGGGTGACATTCGGCTGACTGCTGTTCAGCGCTTCCGCGGCCTTAGTGAAGCTGCCGCATTTGACAACAAAGTAAAATACCCGATAATGTTCATAGTTGACGTCCATATTCGCCTCCTGGCTCGCCCGGTTCAGCAGATTCACAGCCTCCATCTCCGCTGAAAGTTCATATCAAATTGATATACCTATCATCATAACAATTAATTTTACAGATATCAAGTTTTTTCATATAATGAAGATGATGATACTCCGCGGCACTCCGGTCGTATTCTGCCGGCAAGTCCGCTCTCAGTCCGGTCCGCGGTTCGGGAATTCTGATTTTCAGAGGAAGGAGCTGTATTGCAATGGTAATGAATTTGTTAGAGGCGCTGATGATTATCTGCTTCGGGCTTTCCTGGCCGATTTCGATTTACCGTTCCTACGTTTCGCGGACGGCGAAAGGAAAAAGTCTGTTTTTCGAGGTCTTCCTCTGGATCGGCTATGTTTTCGGCATCACACGCAAGATTCTGCAGCTGAACGCGGGCGACAACATCAATGCCCTGTTCTATCTGGGGCTGGTCTTCTATATCCTGAATATTATTGAAATCACTGTCGATATGGGCCTCTATTTCAGAAACAGCCGTCTGGACCGGATCCGCGATGCGGCTCTCGAGGCAGAGCTCGTGAAGGGCGAGGTCGCCGAAGACATCCTCAGCAGCATATCTGAGAATGAGGATTTCGAGAGCACAAAATAAACATCGGAGGCTGCGGCGCGGTTCGCAGAAGTTTCCGTATGCTTCCGGCTCGCCGAACTTCGACCTGCTCTCTGCCGCTCAGACTTTGCCGGCGATCAGGACGCGGGCGACAAATTCCCGGCCCTCCCGGTCGTAGGTCACGCCACCGTCATATCTTGCCACGGCGGCGTTTACGTTGCTGATTCCGTGACCGTGGAGGCGGCGGTCGCCTTTGGAGGTCGAGCGGATGCTCTGGCTCACGTTGACATTATCCCGAATTTCATTTCTGACCTCGATGATGCTTCTGTTTTCATCTGTCACAAAATATACCTCGACGGAGTCGAACCCGTTGTTCTTTGTATACTCTACAGCATTCTCCAGAAGGTTCGCCAGAATGACGCACAAATCATAGTCCGAGGTGAAATAAGGATCGCACAGGCGGCCGTGGCAGCGCAGCCGTACCCCGCTGTTGTAGGCGGCCAGCGATTTCTCGAAAATAATCACATCCGCGATTTTGTTCCCGGAACGGAAAATCGGCAGACCGTTCAGCTCCGGTCGCTCCCGGCACTGGGACAGATAATCCAGCAGCTTGTCGTTGTCACGGTGCTCCGCCAGACCGCTGATCACCTCCAGGTGGTGCCGCATGTCGTGGCGGTAACGGCGGTATTCATTTTCACGCTTTTCCAGAGCGGACAGATAAGTGTTATAGGAATCGACATACTGATTCAGACTCGCCTGCTCGTAGGACACTCTGCGCCGGGCGGAATCCACCAGGATGATAGCGAGACTGAAGGCGGCGATCATGATAAATCCGAGGACAAACAGCTGCAGAAGACGCCCGCCGCCCTCCGGCGTGTTTTCCGCGGCCACCGTCACAACATACGTAAAGAACAGCGACGCCGCCGTGATACAGATCACCGACAGACGTCCGATATAGATCCGCCAGTGCCTCTGACTCTGGAAGAACACAATCAGGAGCAGCGCCAGCGTCGCGACCAGCGCCAGAACAAAATTCGTGGACTGCGAATATTCCAGCAGCGCCTTGCGCCCGGTCAGATTCAGCAGGAACAGCACGATCACGTCCAGAAACGACTGGAGGGAGTAGCACAGACAGAACGCCAGAACACGATCCGGCAGCCTGCATCTCAGAAAGCAGAACGCGAACAGGACTGCGAATCCCGTGCTCAGAATCACCGCGTTGTCCGCTACACTGAATGGAAGACTTCCGGCGAGCGCACCGGCCCCGGCTCCGGTCTTCCCGGCATCAAACAGCACACTGGCGGCGCCTGCCGTCACAAATGCGAGTGCAGCCGCGCCTGCGGGCACAAGGATTCTGTTCCTGTCACGCACAAAATCTCCCCGGTAGAAGATAATCAGCAGCAGCGTATATTCCGCCAGCGAAAGGAACTGTGTCATCACCTGCACCATGTCAGCACCCCCATCTCTTCCTGAAGCTCGACGCACAGTAGCCGGCGTAGGCCCGTTTCACCGAAGTAAGCATTCTCTTCGATACCGGAAGCACAATATTATTGTCCATGGTAATCTCCTTCCAGGGTCTGGAATACCTCTGCACATGCTGAAGGTTGATGATGTATGATTTGTGACACTGTACAAAGAGCCGGGGATCCAGCCGGGAAACGAGTTCCTTCAGCGACCCGGTTTCCAGCTCACTTTCTCCCGTGGAATAGTAGACGCGGTGGTACCCCCGCTCTGCCTGAAAATACACGATATTGTCATCATCATTCAGCAGCTGGAGCGTCGATGCGAGGCGGGCAAAGAACGCCTCCTCGTCCACAGGCTTTGTGATAAATCCGCATACGTTTCTGCCGTAGGCCTCCGGACCAAGCTCACCGTGGCTGGTGACAAAGAGAATCAGCGTGCTGCTGCGATGAAGCTGCAGGTATTCCATCAGCTCGATGCCGGACATCCCTGTCTCCATCTCGATATCCAGCAACAGAAGATCCGGATTCCCCGGAGACATGTCCGCCCGCTCCAGCAGCTCCGCGGCGCTGGAAAAAAACTGAATTCTGAACTGTCTCTTTGTCCGGACCGCGTACGTCCGGCACAGATCGGCAAGCTCGCTGCGGGAAGCCGCGTCATCGTCACATATTCCGATATTAACAAGATCCTTCATTCAATCCTTGTCCCTTCATGGTTACGAAAACGTTTTCTTCCTGTTCACCTTCCTTTTCACCCGCGCATTTCTCCGCATCTGAAACACCGACGGTTTACCCGCCGCACACTCAACATATAATTCATGATAGCATTCCCCCTTCGCATGTCAAGATTTTTCCTCCCGTGTTCAGGAAAGATTTTCCTCCTGCGTCCACGATATCCTTCTCATTTCGCGACCGCGATATATTTTCCCTCCTGCGACCGCGAGAGATTCGCCCGTTAAATCAAAAAACCGCCCGTTAAATAAATATGAACTGTTTTTTTCTCTTCCGCAATAGTATTATATTGCCATGGGATGGATTTTAGTTTACTTTGACACGAAAGGGGTTTCGTTGACAGAAAGGGGGTCTTCCCATGGAATTACAAAGCTGGTGGGACTGGTGGCGCAGAATATTGAAATAACCTGCATACACTGCAATTAGCAATTATCAAATCGGGCGCTGTAACAACTCACAGTCCTCTCCTCAGCAATAAGCCCGTAAACAGTGAGGTGGCCGCTGCTTGCCCAGGCATGCGGCCGCTTTCTTTTTTTGTCGGGCGAACAATCAAAAGAAATCGCCGCATCTGCGACGATCTCCTCTGATTGAGTTATTGAGTTTATTATTGAGAAAGAATGTTGAAAAGAATGTTTAGTTGTGTTGTGTCATTTCCTTTTGACAGTTCTTAGTATACTCACGGAATGTGACGATCATCGGTGGATATTTCGTCGTTTCTGAGAACTTTTGTGAAGGAATCGTCACATTCAGAGTACAAAAATACCAAAACGCTGTATCAGGTATACGGAAGGACGCGATCGGAACCTTGCACCAGCCCGCTCAGAGTCATATAATACCAGCATGGCCGATCTGTGCCGTCAGACAATATTTTGTGATCTGGCCTCAACCCTTCAGGATAACACCGGCTACGACCAGTGGGTGGACGGATTCAGAAGCATCCTCTATTACGGACGCGCAAACCGGAAAATGTTCTTCCACATCTTTTTTTCTGACTACCGCTCTTCCCTGATGACCGCCCTGGACGAATACTCACACAACATCATCAGAAAAGCAATCCGCCGCTGCGCCGACGACAGCCGGATCTCTGTCTCATCCGAAACCATTAATTTTATGTCCGACTTCTATTATTTTGTGTTTATCGGAGTCATCCGGCAGGATATCTCCACGCGGTTCAGTTCAGATCCCGAACAGATTCTCGCAGGCTGCCAGGTTACGATGGAAAGTTCTATACAGAAATCACTTATGAAATTTGCAGCCGCAGGAAAATAATCTCCCCGCCCGTCGCAGGCCTTCGAGATGCACACTCCATACTCTGTGTGCATTATTCTCCCTTTTCTTTGTTCCCCTCAGCGCATATACTGGTGTATTGGAGTGCAAAAACAAAAAGGAGGAACAAAGATTGAAAAGAAAACGTGCTGTTAAATTGTCTGTTATTGTTACCGCTGTGCTGACTCTTATAATCCTGAGCGGCGCCGCATGCTATGCCGCAAATGATATTTCGAAGACAAATGTCACAGGCCTTTCTATTGAGAATGTCGATCCGGGATCCGTTCTGGAATCCGGCTCCACACAAAAGGTGAAACTGACCTTTCAGGACAACGATTCTCACGCTATCGAAAACGGGGATCAGATCACAGTTTCATGGCCGGAGTCGAGCGCCGCAGCATACTTTGTAGGATACAACAAAACAATTCCGCTGAAGGCGAAGACGAACAGCGGCGAAATCGCAGTCGGCACCGCCGTCGTGAGCAAAAGCGGCGCTACATTAACCTTTGAAGGAATTCCGCAAAACATATACAGTTTAGCCGGCTGGGTTGAATTCCAGGTGCAGGCCTGGAACAGCTCCGACCAGGAGAATACCTCCGAAGCCGCGATCACGTCGGGAGAACATTCCGTCACGGCAAAGATTCATCGCGCTGCGGCTCAGACAGATCAGCCCGAGTCTGAGGATGCGGCCTTCTACTACAAAAATGGAGGAATTTACCCTTCTGACACCGGCCGTATCGCCTGGTATCTCAACATTAACAACGGTGCAGGAATCAGCGGACTCCAGAAGGGCACGCTCCGCATCGTGAAGGTCATCGAAGGAACAACAACGCCGATTCCCGGAGTTACGTTCCGTCTGACGCGCGGCGACGGCCGTGAAATCAAATCCGGCAAATACTCCATCGATATGGTGACCGATGAAAAGGGTCAGGCGCAGATTGACAACCTTCCGATCGGCAGCTACCAGATTCGTGAAATCGCATCGCCGGATTACGTCGTATTTGACCCGGACAGCGAACCCATCGTCTTTGAGATCAAGGAAACAGATACCGAAGGACATATCGAAACAATTGAAAACCGCCCGAATACGCCGGATCCGTCTATTACGGCACCGACCGACGATAATCTCCCGGTCGTCGACCCGCCCGAGCCGGGCAATCCGTCTGATACCGTCGACCCGTCAGGATCGGATACGGGCGATACGACCGATATGGCCCGATGGATTTCCGTCCTTTTACTGAGTGTCTCGGCTCTGTCCTTTGTTTGGTATCGGCAAAGAAAGAACAATTGATTAATGCGTGCTCAGGCAGTGTTCAGGCAATGTTCACAAGACAGTAAAATGAACGCTGAACACTCTGCCGACAGATTTACAAACAGAAACCTCTTCAACATCCCGGAATGTCGGAGAGGTTTCTTTGTATTCACCGTTTGTCGTCTACTTTGTATTTCATGACAAGCCTTCTTTGCCGTTCATGATATGTTTAAAGCCTATCGAGTTGGTAGGAGTTGCCACATTTTCGAAAAAAATCCAAAAATGTGGCAGAATCCGCCCGTGAATCTTTTGAATTTTCTCTATAATTCTTGTGAAAATGTATTGTTAGTGTGTTTTTATACCCTCACTTTTCTGAGCAAGGGTTAAAACAGCATAGTTAAGCCCCTCTAACCGCCTATCTGTGTCAAAAATATAGATTATCTCCATCAAATCTGCCACATTTTTGAAAAAAACTCAGAAATGTGGCAACCTTAAACGAGAACTTTGTCCAGGCTCGAGTGAATAATCCGTCTTTTCATCTTTATAGATTACAAAAGAAAACAATTTTCGTCCGGTTCTTCATTTAAACGGCCTAGACCGGCAAGCTGCCGCCTGCGGCCATTAAGTCCGGCGGATGGTGGCGGATAATCCAGCAGTCATTAAGTCCGGCGTATGGTTCGGTGGATGGTCCGGCGGATGGCTTTGTTATTTTCCCTTCTTGCCCGCCAGCATCGGACGGATTGATTTGTAGATCACGCCGGCGTCCTCCGAACCGTATTTTTTGACCAGCGCGTTATTGATGCCCTGCTTGGTTTTGTATTTGCTGATCAGTTCCATGATCCGGTCCGCTTCATCTTTGCTTGCCGCCGGCAGAAGCTCTTTCAGTTTCTCACGCATATGCTTCATCTGAACGCCGTTCAGATCCGCACTGCGCATGACCCGCGCGCCGCGCTTTTCCCAGAAGTCAATGGCGTAATCAAAGCCTGTATCGTTGCTGACGATACAGTATTCGGCGTTCTCATTGCGGGCAATCATATATCCCAGCCAGGTCACAAGCTGGAAATCCAGCGCGTTCTTCCCGCCCGTCTTAATCGGCAGGTATTCCTTTTTCGCTCTGGAGCCTTCCAGCTTCCGGTGAACGCCGATGGAGATCGTGCTCCGCTTCTCCGAGTAAAACAGTTTAATCTCGTCCTTCTCCGTCAGGTTTTCAATTCCGCTGAATCCCCCGTTGGACACATTTTCAAAATCGATCAGATAAATCATCATATTCCTCCTATATCTCGGATCCATGGACCCATATTGTTTTTCTGATGTTCCGGCTGCTCAGTGAACGCTGAGCAGCATTGAGACGATCGTATAAACGCCTCCCGCGACAGCGATAACGGCGCCCGGCGCCGCCAGATAATCTTTGTTATATCGCCCGGCCAGCAGCAGAGCCCCTCCGAGCAGCAGCAGTGTCACGATTTCCGGATAATGCACCCCGCTCATCGCGTAAACGCCGTCACTGTTATTCGACCAGGCAGAGAGCCCAAGGCGCCGGAACACCAGATCACCCAGGCACCAGCCCCGCAGAGTGACTCCCCAGCACAGCGCGAGGAAGTCCACCAGAACCGAGGCGGTTCCCAGCCCGACCGGCCGTTTCTTTCTGTTACAAAACAGTGCCGACAGTATTCTGTAAACCACATATCCGAGCATGCACCCGAGGAAATTGGCAATCACATCATCAATGTCTGCCAGTCTCCCCGCGAAAAGCATCTGCGTTACCTCAACTCCAACGGGAATGAGTACTGCCGCGGTCAGTATGTTCCGCCATGAGTTCATTTTGCGGAAAATCGCCGGAAGCAATATCCCCATCGGAAGAAAGAGCAGAACATTAAAGAAAATCATCGTAAGACTTTCATTTGTAAAAGGCGTCAGATTGAAGGAAAAATCCGGGTCGAATCGCCAGCTTTCCGGGAAAACAAGACCTGTTATAATCCCCGCCGACAAAATATAAACGAGGAAGATGAACTCCTTCAGATACAGCAGGTGAGCTGAAATCATTTTTCTGTTACCTGAAACCGCGAGAATCGCCAGGAACAAAATATACGCTGCTGTGGCGGGAACCAGAGCCTTCGCGACAAGGGCATAGCCGCTGATAACATATGTCATCATTCATACCACCTTTTCCTTAAAACCAAATAATACTCTATGCCTGCTGGAAATAGAACAATAGAAAGAAATCTGCTGATGCCAGAAGTAATCACTTCAAAATGTGCATAAAACAGTATTAAGTTCAGTATAATAGCCAACCCTGCAATAAAAGGAAATATAGCGGTTACGCACACGAACTGTTTCCATCTTACATCCACACGGGATTTAATCCGATTTACAGTACCCCTAATCAAGCTCCCTGAGAAGATGACAAAGCTAAGTAATGCTGCAAAGAACAACGCTTTTGACGCTTTATAATTCCATCCAAGAATGCTTTTATTTTCAAGCGGGATTCGCGGTACATTATACCGAAATCCTGTTTCTTTAACAATTCTCTTAATTGCCTGTACCGATTCTATATACTGTTCTTTTGAGTTATATTTTATGCACCCTTCGCATTTAATTGACATCAGTATTTTTTTGTACATAAGAGAATCTTTTCTCCCTGGAGATATTACCGGTAAAACAATATATTCATCCAAATTCATTTTATGTCCTAAAAAAGAAATCTTTTTACTTTTTTTTAGAATCCCACTTACTTTAAATCGTATTTTTTCCGTCGCATAATATGCAGTAAATTCTTCTCCAATCCTAAATTTATGTTCATACGCATTTCCAACCAACACTGGGATTGTCATATCACTACTATATTTTTTATCCGCAGGCATTTTTCCGGTTACTAGGTCAGATTTTTCAACGCCTTTTATTTTAAAAAACAAACGATCACACTGAATTGACTTTAACGGGGTTATGAATTCTCCCTTTATTTTTTGATTCCTGCTTCTCTCATCATTACCACTGATAAAGTTTCGACTCAGTTTAAATCGCCCTTCATATTCAAGGTCCTGATTCGATACTTCCATATATGTGATATGCTTAATATTCTTGATCTTACGATAGGTCTTCATTAATATTTTCATCGAGTCCGGATCATTCATAAAATCCCCAAAATTACTTTCCTCCCCATCATAATCGTCTGTTAATGAATATTCACCGGCATTCTCATAATACACAACCTTACTGTTGTAATTTTTTATACGTTTCATCTCAATGTAATTTGACAATGTCATCAACAAAAACATTGCTGATACATTTGTTAAAAAAGCAAGTATAATTAATAAAATGCCTGTTTTTTTTACCATAACAAAACCTTAGCTCCAAAAAACACAATCCTCACGTAACCGTATATTGCTTATTGCATTATAGCATCAAAACCAAAAAAATTGTATATGTAAGAAAGGCACATTCATTGGAATATACTTTCTGTATTCTACCATATAACTTTAAATATAATATTGTTTCTTGCCTGATTAAATTCATACGCAAACAAGAAACAATATAGTCCAAGAATACAAATACTATCAAGAGGTTATCAACATCTCACTATTTTTAAGAATTATTTAGTAAAACAATTATAATATTTTCCTATTTCGAAAAACCATAAAAAATGCTACTACCAAATGCCGCACCTGTTAAATCACAGTCATTGTAATCCTAACCTGTTTCCACAGAGACTTTTCCTGTACCCCATTTTCTACCAGAAGACTTAACAGAATCACCTAAGAAGTAAAGTTTCACATTTGCATAGTGCTTATATGTTGATGTAACGTATCCTTTTGCATAGCCTTTATAATACCCATATTTCCAATGTTTATGTTTTTTGCATCTTCTTTTGAAATAACTCTTGTAACAGCTTTATGGCCTGAGGAGGAAACCCGATGATCCATCGCAAATGTAGGTGCTCCCATAATAAAAAAAACACTAAGACAAACTACAATACAAACCATCTTATAAAAATATATTTTTTTAAATTTCAAATTTATGATACTATATTTTTTTATTATCGTCAACTCTTTCTTTCCCGTCGTTTGGTCGGATTCCACAGCTGCCGCATCGGTCTTAAAGTCTGAACGGTGGGCGCCAGACCCAATCGAGTAGGAGGGGGAGTTTTCCCCCCGTCCTCTCACAGCACCGTACGTACGGTTCGCGTATACGGCGCTTTCAATAGTTGATGTGCATTCGCTGGTATGCTTCGGATAGATCATAAAATCCGATGTGTACCAGTATTTCTTTCGACAAAGCTCTGTTGACTGTGCTGGTCGCCGATGTAAACCAATACCCTCTGCGGCTGTTTGCCGTCATATAGGCATAGTATTTCGGGATTCCCAGTCTCATCAGATACTTCATCTTTGACCGCGGCCGTTTCCACATCTTCCAGATGCACATCCGGATTCGGTGGTACAGCCATCCATTGAGTTTTCCGATGCTGTTCTTCATTGCGGCTATGCCGTAATAATTTAGCCATCCGCGCATGTACACCTTGATTCTGTGCAATGCCGGAATGACGCTCTGAACCCATCTCCGGGAAGAGAGATCTTTCAGTTTAGCCTTCATCTTTCTCCACGACTTCGCATGAACGCGAACGTATATTCCGCTTCCGTTCCTTCCCCGTGCGAAGCCGAGGTACTTAAAATTTCGGATAGCGAAAACACTGGTAACTTTGCTCTTCTCTTTGTTCACGGTCAGCTTCAGCTTCCCTTCCAGATATGAAGTGCTCGTTTCCAGCAGCCGCTTTGCGGCTCTTTCGCTTCTCGACAGCAATACAATGTCATCTGCGTAGCGTACACATGGTACCCCGCGCTTCTCGAACTCTTTGTCAAACTCATCCAGATAAATGTTGGCCAGAAGCGGAGAAAGGTTTCCGCCCTGGGGCGAACCTTCCTCTGTTTCCATAACCACACCGTTCACCATCACTCCGCTCTTCAGGTACCTTTTGATGATCTGAATGACTCTCTCATCATCGATATCCTTTCTCAGCAGATTCAGAAGCCGCTCATGATTCAGCGTATCAAAGTATTTGCTGAGATCAAGACTAACCGCATAGCGGTATCCTTTCTCCGCATATTCCTTCACTCTGTTTATCGCATCCTTTGCGCTTCGTCCCGGCCGGTAGCCATAGCTTCCGTCCGAAAACTTCGGCTCGTAGATGGGCATGAGTTTCTGACTGATGGCCTGTTGGATGATACGGTCAATGACAGTTGGAATACCAAGCTTTCGTATTCCACCGTTTGGTTTCGGGATCTCGACTCTCCTCACCGGAGACGGGGTATATTTCCCACGTAATATCCTTCCAATGAGTTCGTCTTTATGCTCCCGCAAGTAAGGCAGTGCCTCCTCGATGGTCATTCCATCGACACCCGGCGCTCCCTTGTTTGCCTTCACTCTCTTGTAGGCTTTATTCATATTTCTTCTGTCCAGTATCGCCTCAAGAAGTTCCGGCTCTGCACTGTCCCTTTCCTTCCATATCCGGCGGAATGAACGGCGCGCTCCTGCATACTCTTTACGTTCCGCGCTATCCCTTTGCAGGCAGCTTTCTTTCTTGTTTTCTGTGCTCAAGTTCGTTCCTCCTTTCCCGGTCGTACTCAAGACTCCTATTGATTCGGCCCTTCACGGACTGGCCCGCTACTATGGCTTCGGCTGACTTCTCACCATTCGTTGTTACTTCAAGTCTCCTTGCTGGTGAGACCTCCCCGGGTACTCACACGTTCTTTTCCTCCATCTACCTGCCGCATTTACACTGCATGATTCCGTGCAGTAATTGGACTTTGACCTGTTTAGCGGCCTTATCCTCATACAGAGCCTCATATGCGATTTCTGTTCGTCAGGCCAGAGGTTTGCCCATGGGTTAGTATTTTCCCCACATCCGGCTTCCTTCAGATTCCACCTCACGATGGACACCCTTGCCTTCGGCTGTATCCTTCCCACTGCCGGGCGGATTCGGGACTTTCACCCTTTAGAACGTGCGCTCGCCGGGCGCACTAAAACAGCCGAAGACCGGCTCTCCGGTTACGGAGCGCCGGTCTTCGGCAAAGCAATCGGCGGTCACAGTATCTCCGCCTTCTGCAGAACCTCTTTCACCTCGGAAACAGGGATGATCTCCAGCTTATCCTTTGCCTCCTGCGGAACGTCCTCCAGATCATTCACATTTTCCGCCGGAATGAACACCGTCTCAACTCCGGCGCGCTGCGCCGCCATCAGTTTTTCAGTCAGTCCGCCGATCGGCGTGACGACGCCGCGCAGCGAAACCTCGCCGGTCATCGCAAGCTTCGGACTGACCGCGTTCCCGGTAACAAGCGACGCCAGCGCCGTTGTCAGGGTAATGCCCGCCGACGGTCCGTCCTTGGGAACCGCACCTGCCGGGACATGAACGTGCAGATCATTTTCCTCAAACAGTTTTTCCTTATCGGGGAACAGCGATTTCACAAGGCTGACGGCGATCTGCACAGACTCCTTCATGACGTCTCCCAGCTGACCGGTAATCACAACCTTGCCATTTCCCTTTGTAAACAAAGTCTCAATGAACAGAATCTCTCCTCCGGCACTGGTCCACGCCAGACCCGTAACGATTCCGGGCTTTTTCTCCGCCAGCACATGATCATGGGAGATAGGCGTCATATCCAGATATCTGCGCAGATCCTCCACTGCGACGACGACTCCCGATCCCGCCGCATCGTCGGAAGATACCTCTCCTTTTGCATCGGCCTCCTGCGAAACTGCACCTTTATCTTCGCAGCCGTCTGTGATACCGGCGGTCATGCTGCCGGCAGCCTCGGTACGGTTCTTCACGATTTCCACCGCCGCCACACGGCACAAAGTATCCAGCCGTTTCTTCAGCCCGCGGACGCCGGACTCAGCCGTGTAATCGTCGATAATCGTCCTCAGCACATCGTCACTGATCTTCAGATCCTCCGGGCGGATTCCCATGGATTCCATCGCCTTCGGCAGAAGATGCCGCCGCGCGATCTGAAATTTATCCGCCGCGGTGTATCCCGGAAAACGAATGACTTCCATTCGGTTCAGCAGCGGCTCCGGAATCGTATCCAGCGTATTGGCCGTACAGATGAAGAACACGTCGGACAGGTCATAAGGCACGTTCATATAATGGTCGGTGAAGGTACTGTTCTGCTCCGGATCCAGCACCTCCAGGAGCGCCGACGCCGGATCGCCGTTATACGATTCTCCCAGCTTGTCCACCTCATCCAGAACCATGACCGGATTGGAAACGCCGCTTTTGGCGATGCCGTCCATAATTCTGCCGGGCATCGCGCCGATGTAGGTCCGTCGATGTCCGCGGATATCAGCCTCGTCCCGCACTCCGCCGAGGCTGACACGCACGTATTTTCTGTGGAGCGCCCGGGCGATGCTTTGTCCGATGCTGGTTTTGCCTGTGCCGGGAGCGCCGACGAAACAAAGGATCGAGCCGGACTGCTTCTTCTGCAGATCCATAACTGCAATCTGCTGAATGATACGGTCCTTGACCCTCTTCATGCCGAAGTGATCCTCGTCCAGAATCTCCTGCGCCTCGCTGATGCGTATCGTCTCCGCCGGCTCCTTTTTCCAGGACAGGCCGGTGACAAAATCGAGATAATCATACAGCATTCCGGATTCCGCGCTGTTCTGATTTTCCTGCTTCAGACGGTTCAGCACCTTTTCCGCCTCCCGGCGGGCGTCCGGATTCATACCGGATTCCTCGATCTTCAGTTCAAACCGCCTCGCGTCGCTGACGTTCTCCGGATGCATCTCATCCAGCTGTTTCTGCAGATAATCCATCTGCTTCCGGATGGCGTTCTCCCGATAAGCCTTACGATAGTCCTGCTCCTGTTCGTTCTCCGCCTCAGTCGTCAGCCGGGCGATTTCGATATATTCATACATTCCCTTTTCAATCAGGTCGTTTCTGGCCGACTTGCTGTCTGTCGCCAGAATCGCGTATTTGTCCTCCGGCGGATTGCCCATCCACTGGGACATTCCTGCGGCGATTTCGTTCAGATTCCGCCACTGCATGATGTAATTGCGGGCGATGGGTCCCCACTGGAAGCCGGAGGTGTAGGCGATCAACGCCGCCTTCAGTTTTTCCAGACGCTCGTGTTCATCCTCCGGATCCGTATCGCTGATATCCGCCCGCGGCGTAACGTTCAGCTCAATTCTTTGTTCCTCGCCGATCCTCACCGAATCCACGTTCACCCTCGCCGTGGTCTCCACAATCAGATATCCGTTGGGGTTTACTTCCTTTATGACGCCGGAAACGCCGATGGGATAGAAGCTGTCCGCAGTCAGTTCCTCCCGGCTCTCTTCTCTTTTCTGCACCAGGAAGATAACGTGCTCGCCCTCCTCCGGACTCCTGCCCGCCAGCTGTGTGAACCGGTCGGTCTGAAAGAGGATACGCGCCTCCGGTACGACAATAACGTTATATACAGGTACTACAAACATCCTAATTACCTCCATTTGTTCAATCTCTAATGTAATTTCCCGGATGGTTCCATCCGATGCTTTTGCCTTTGTTAGCACTCATACCCATTGAGTGCCAGTATCAAACAGAAAATTTTCCGCCGGGTGAATTCATTGACATTCGCCGGTGCGGAATTTATAATATTTCACATGAGTAGAAAAGTATGCATATTGAAGGGCAGTCCGCGCCCTGAGGGAAACACCAACAGCCTTCTGAAGCCGGTCATCAGCGAGCTGTCCCTGTCAGGCGCTGAATGTGAAGAATTTAATCTGTATGACATGAACATCCGTCCCTGTCTCGCCTGCCGCGGGTGCCAGAAGAACTGGTCCGCACCCGCCTGCGTTCTGAACGACGACATGGACGGGATTTTCAGTTCTATGCTTTCAAGCAAACTGATTCTGCTGGCCACGCCGATCTACGTCTGGTACTGCACCGCCCCGATGAAGGCCTGTCTGGACCGGGCTGCCTACGCTCTGAACAAATATTACGGCGATGAAAAAGGCCCGTCGCTGTGGGCAGGTAAGAAAATCGCCTTAATCTCCACCTGCGGTTATCGGCCGGAAAAGGGCACGGATCTTCTGGAGGAAGGTCTGAAAAGATACTGCAGGCATTCCGACCTGCAGTATCTTGGAAAAATCGCCGAGCGTCACCTCGGATATAACGTGGAATTCATGGATGCAGAGAAGGAGCAGCGCGCCAGAGATTTCGGCCGCCGGCTTTTGCGGGAGCTCTGAAAGGATCCGCGCGCCGGGACTTTCGGCCGCCGGCTTCTGCGGGAGCTCTGAAGCGTCAGATTGACAGCCAGCGCCGGAACCTCTCCAGCAGTCCCGTTCTCCGGGATTCCGCCGGTTCTGCCGGTCTTGCGGCAACCTGCGGGATCCGGTGAATCGACTGTTTCATAAATTCATCCTGACTGCTGAACCCGCCGCTTTCACTTTCATCCTGCAGCTCCGTCTGCAGAATCCACAAAAGCTGCTGACGGATGTCCGGGTCGTGAACCGGGCAGGCCACCTCCACGCGCCGCCGCAGATTCCGGGTCATCAGGTCCGCAGAGGAAATATACAGCTTCGCCTCTTCGCCGCGCCCGAAGCAGTAAATCCGGGCGTGCTCCAGATACCTTCCGACGATCCTCTTCACGTGAATATTTTCTGTATATCCGGCCACCTCCGGGCAGATACAGCAGATCCCCCGGATGATCAGATGAATTTCCACACCGGCGTCCGACGCCTTCTGAAGCCGGTCGATCACATGCCTTTCCGTTACCGCGTTGGCTTTGATGCAGATATAGCCGTCGCTTCCCTTTTCCGTTTCCTCGTCGATATGCTTCAGCACCGTTGTCCGGATGCCGGCCGGCGCCACCAGCAGTTCTTTGTACGATCCCTCCAGATTATTCACGAGCATGTTGCGGAAAAAGGCGACGCCGTCCTCGCCGATCTCCCGGGAGGCCGTCATCAGCGACAGATCCGTGTACTGCGCGTTTGTCTTTTCATTATAATTACCGGTGCCGACCTGCGTAATGTAACGCAGACGCCCCCGCTCCTTCAGCGTAATCAGGCAGACCTTGCTGTGGCATTTATAGTTTTCGACACCGTAAATCACCTCGCAGCCCGCCTCCTCCATCATCCTCGACCATGCGATGTTGTTCGCCTCATCGAACCGGGCGCGGAGCTCCATCATCACCAGAACCTCTTTCCCGTTTTCCGCGGCACGGCACAGAATCCGGGCGATCCTGGATGTGGACGCCAGACGGTAGATCGTGATTTTAATCGAAAGCACATCCTCCCTGTCCGCGGCTTCGTTCAGCAGCTCCAGGAACGGCTCCACCGTGTCGAAGGGGAAGAAGAGAAGCCTGTCTCCCGCTGCTACCTGATTCATGATACTCCGTCCCTTCGCCAGGCTTTCCGGCCAGCGGGGAGTATACTCCGGGTACAAAAGCGGGGTCGTCAGGCTTTCCGGAAGTTCACTGATCAGCTGAAACACATATTTCATGTTCAGGGGCGTCTCATCCCGGTAGACCTGACGGTTCCGGACGCGGATACGCCGGGTGAGCTTTTCAAAAAACTCCGGGCTGATCTCCCTGTCGATTTCCAGCCGCATGATATCAAGGCTGCGGCGCTTTTTCAGCAGAGTACTGACACGGTTACGGAAATCGGATTCCTCGTCCTCAAATTTATCGTCGTCGAACTGGATATCCGCGTTTCTGGTCGCGCAGATCGTACAGCATTCATCGACATCATAGCGCCCGAACAGCTCCGTCGCGAAATGCGTGAGAATCGTCTCAATCCGGATATAACGGCCCTTCCCGGCGTCCCCTTCTGCAGGAATCAGATACGCCGGCAGCGACTCCGGAATCGGAATAAATCCGAGCGACGCCTTCCCTCCGCCGTTCTTCAGCAGCGCCGTAACGTACAGGGCTTTGTTCACAAAATGAGGAATGGGATGATGGGATCCCACAACCTGGGGCGAAATCACAGGATAGATGAACTGCCGGAAGTATGTCCCGATCCGCGACTGCTCTTCCTCGGTCAGTTCCTCATAAGTCAGATCCCGAATCGAATACCGCTCCAGCGTATCCTGTACCGACCGCCAGACCTCCTGCTTTCTGCGGATCAGGCCGGGAATGGTCTTGTAAATTTCCTTCAGCTGTTTCCCCGGCGTCATTCCGCTCTTGTTATCAATTTCATCCGGAGAAACTATGGAAAGGTCGAACAGACTTCCCACCCGCACCATAAAAAATTCGTCCAGATTGCTGGAGAAAATCGAGACGAATTTCAGTCGCTCCAGAGCCGGAACGGTTTCCCGCGCGCCCTCCTCAAGCACTCTCCGGTTAAAGTCCAGCCAGCTCAGCTCCCGGTTCTGTGTATAGGCGTAATTGTATTTCTCTACTTCAGAATTCTTTTGCACAGGTATCCCTCCCTCACGCCATACCGTCCGATAGCAATCTCTTTAGCGTCGAACCTTTCAACGATATACTGCATGATAAGGTATCCCGGGATCATTGTGTGGATCCGCTCGGGCGCAACCTTCAGAATCAGATCTGCCGCATCCTTCTGCTCAGTCAGCAGAGCCTTGCCCACCGCCTCGAAGTGTTTCCGCGTAATCACCCGGTCCTCTGCCGGCACATCACACACTCTGCGGGCCAGCTTCAGCACGGCGCGTGCGGTTCCTCCTACGCAGATGACCCTTCTGATGTCTTTGTCCCGGAACGCAGCGGACGGGATTTTGTTCTCTACCGTTGCCCGGATCCTCGCGATTCCGCGCTCTCCGGGAAGAATCTTGCGGACGCAGTCTTTGTACAGGCGCAGCGACCCGATCTCATAACTCCCCGACCGATCCACCTTCCCTCCCGCGAAGGTGACGATTTCCGTGCTGGCGCCGCCGATGTCCACAAAGGCCCCGCTGGCGCACTCAAACTCCTTCATCGCGCCGACGTATCCGTAGTACGCCTCCTCCTTGCCTGAAAGAACCTCGATGGAAAAGCCGGTGAGCTCGCTGATCCGCGCCTCCGCCTCGTCAGTGTTGCTGATGTTCCGCAGAGATGCTGTGGCGAAGACATGTACATTATCGATTTTCAGGCTTTCCAGCATGAATTTGAACTGCAGCAGTCCCACCGCCGCGCAGGACATACCCTCGTCGGTGAGGCGTCCGTCCTCCACATAGCCGGCCAGACTGGCCATCACTTTTTCCTTAAACAAAATCTCAAACCCGGAATCCGTCACATCATAGACGGTGAGACGCATGGAGTTTGAGCCGATATCGATAATTGCCTGATTCATTGTCATTCCTCCGTTCACTGTGTTTGTCTGCTCTTATCAATCAGTTTCCCTTTTCTTCCTAAAGAGATTGTAAAACAGGCATGTTAAATTTCCTGTCGGGAGGATGTTAAATTTTTGTAAACAAAAGATGTCGGACGCGAGGAGGAAGGCTCTGCCACAAAGAAAAAACGCCGAGGCACGAGTGGCACGAACGGCACAGAACAAGACTGGAATCCGCCGGGTCTGGGACACCAACCGGACATCTTCGTTTACAGGTTGTCCGGATTGAAAAATCTTCTGCCGTCATCCTCAAACAGAGGGTATCCGTTTTCCTTTGTACATTCTCCCTCACGCACCCTGGGAATCTCCGCATCAAAATCGATGGCGCAGCATTTCCCCTTCGCTTTCTTGCAATGCGGATATTTCTCGCAGCGGAAAAGATAACATTCCTTTTTCTCCATAGCACTCTCACCCCCGTACAGGTCATTTTTTTGTTAAATTTCCCCGGTAATTTGCACGCCGGCCGTTCTGTGTGTTATTATATACTCATCTGTTTACAAAACCAACACAAACCCGTAATACAATAGAGAGCAGGAGAAAATTGTATTATGAATTTACTGAAAAAAAACGATATACAGCATAAGCTCAGGATCTCGGCGCCGCTTCTGGTGTTCATGGTATTTTACATGATCTGGTTTTCGGCGCTGGAGCAGAATACCGGCAGTCACTATCATGTAATCTATTCGTCTCTGGACAGTCTTATCCCGTTCTGCGAATATTTCATCGTGCCGTATTTTTTATGGTTTGCTTTTGTTCCGGCAATTATGATCTATCTTCTGTTTGCAGACGAAACGGCCTTTCGGCGGACATCGCTGATTCTGATGGCCGGAATGCTGTTCTTCCTGATCACATCCACCATCTACCCGACGATACTCTATCTTCGTCCGGCTGAAATGCCGAACGACAACATCTTTTGTCAGATGGTGGTACGCCTGTATCAGACCGACACGCCGACGAACGTCGCGCCGAGCATTCACGTATTCAATACGCTCGTTGTGCTGGAGGCGCTGCACACCTGCCGCGGCAGGCTGGCGCGGAATCCGCTGGTTCTCATCGCAGCAAACGTGCTTTCGCTTCTCATTGTACTGGCCACGATGTTCCTGAAGCAGCACTCTGTTCTGGACGTGCTGTCGGCGTGCATCATGTTCATTGCCATCGTATGGTGTGTGGACCAGTTTGATTTCTATGAGGTCAGAAAGCCTGCCAGAGTCAGAGATGACATTACCGCATAATCCCCCCGAACGGAAGGAAATTCAGTTTGAAAGAAAAAGTAATAACCTTTGCGATCCCCTGTTTTAACTCGGAAGAATATATGGAAAAGTGTGTCGAATCACTGCTCCCCGGAGGGGAGGACGTCGAAATTATCATCGTGGATGACGGTTCCACAGACCGCACTGCTGAAATCGCCGACCGATATGCGGCGCGCTATCCGCAGATCGTCCGGGCCATTCATCAGAAAAACGGAGGACACGGCGCCGCGGTGAACACCGGAATCGCCAACGCGTCCGGCCGGTTCTTCAAGGTCGTCGACAGCGATGACTGGGCAGATTCTGCGAGCTACCGGAAGGTGCTCCGTTTCCTGAAGCTGGTCATCGAGCAGAACCAGCCGCTGGATCTGCTGGTCTTCAACTATGTTTATGAAAAGGCGGGAGCATATCACAAAAAAGTCATGCGCCCTGCGGGTCTCCCGAAGGGCAGGTTTTTCGGCTGGAAGGACGTCGGTCATCTGCAGAAGGCCCACTACATCCTGATGCATTCCATGGTCTACCGGACGGGGCTGCTCCGGGAATGCGGACTGAAGCTGCCGGAGCACACGTTCTATGTGGATAATATCTTCGCGTTCCAGCCGCTTCCCTTCGTAAAAACCATGTATTATATGGACGTCCCCTTCTACCGCTACTTCATCGGCCGGGAGGATCAGTCCGTCAACGAGAAAGTCATGATCCGCCGCATCGATCAGCAGATCCGCGTCAACAAAATCATGGTCGAGATCTTCTCCACTGCGAAGTTCCCGCATATCAAATGCTTCAAATACATGCGTAACTATCTGGAAATCGTGACCATGATCACTCATACGATTCTTCAGCTGGACGGCACCAAAAGAGCCTTCGCCAGGCGGGGAGCTCTGTGGCGGTATATTGAGAAAACCGATCCGGTCATCTATCATTTCCTGCGTCACAGTCTGATGGTCCGCTGCGTCGGGCTTCCCGGAAAAGTGGGGCATGAGATCGTATGTCGCGGCTACCGCGTGGTTCGTCTGATCTACGGATTCAATTAACGTCAGCGCTATCTGCAGAGCTGCTGTTCGGCCAGCTCTAACGCGGCTCCGATCACCTGATCCATATCGTAATACCGGTATTCCCCCAGACGGCCGCCGAAAATCACTTTAGGCTCGTTCTTTGCCAGTTCTCTGTATTCTTTGTACAGGGAACTGTTTTTTTCGTCGTTTACCGGATAGTACGGCTCATCTCCCGGCTTCCACTCCGCACTGTACTCTCTGCTGATGACGGTCTTCGGCAGCGGGTTTCCGTCCTCGTCCCTGCCGAACTCGAACCATTTATGCTCGATAATCCGGGTCCACGGGGTCTCTCTGTCTGTGTAATTGACTGCGGCGTTCCCCTGGAAATTTTCCCGATCGAGCACCTCGGTTTCAAACCGGACGGACCGGTACTCCAGATTCCCCAGACGGTATCCGAAAAACTCATCGATCGCGCCGGTATACACAATCGCGGCCGCGAGGCCGTTCAGTTCTTCTTTGTGCTCCAGATAATCCACCCCCAGACGCACCTCGACGCCCCGCAGCATATTCTCCACCATACGTGTATAACCGCCCACAGGGATCCCCTGATAGAGCGCGTTGAAGTAATTATTGTCAAAGGTGTATCGGACCGGCAGCCTGCGGATAATGAAAGCCGGAAGCTGATCGCAGGGACGCCCCCACTGCTTCTCCGTGTAGCCCCTGATCAGTTTCTCATAGATATCTGTTCCGACGAGGCTGATCGCCTGCTCCTCCAGATTTTTCGGGTCCGTGATCCCCGCCTCCCGGCGCTGCCGACGGATTTCTTCCTGCGCTTCCTGCGGCGTCACGACGCCCCACATTTTATTGAAGGTATACATATTGAAGGGCAGCGAATACAGCTCACCGTGGTAATTCGCCACGGGGGAGTTGGTGAAGCGGTTGAAATTCGCAAACTGTCCGACATAATTCCAGACGCGGGAATCGTTGGTATGAAAGATATGAGCGCCATACCGATGCACATGTATCCCTTCGATTTTTTCTGTATAGACATTGCCGGCCACCTGAGGCCTGCGGTCGATCACCAGCACGCGCTTTCCCGCCTGTCGCGCCCTCTCCGCAAATACAGCGCCGAAAAGTCCGGCGCCCACGATCAGATAATCATACTGTTTCATTGCTCTCTCCGTTTCCCTGATTTAATTCGGCACGATTTCTTCTTTGCCCGCGGAATCCGCCGGTACAAAAGCACGCGCACGACGGTTCCGTCCGCGGCAGCGCCCGTTAAGTCCGACAGGGACTCAATGGGCAGATGCTGTTACAATTATTATAGTGGTTCAATGGGCGGACTTCAAGAAGTTCCGTTGCCTTTGTCCCATTCTCCGGCGTATCGTCATTTTTGTTCCCGTTTCGGAACAGTAATCTAATTTTTAGTAGTTGTGTTCTCATTTCGGAATATTAATTTGTTTTCCAGTCATTATATTCTCGTTTCGGAATATGAGGAACTGCAGGACTAAGGCAAGGACATTCATACATTTCCCTTGACATACGTCGGATTTTTCTGTATGTTCAAAGCAGGCATTTTCTACGCTCATGAAAAGGAAGTATCTATGAAACCACATTTAAAGGAATTCTTTTGTGCCGTTCTCACATCGGCTCTGATCGCTTCAACGGTCACCTTTTCCTTTGCGGCATCCCCTCAACCCTTAGAGAAGACCGCAGCAGATATCGAAAAGGCTTCTATTACGCTGTCTGATTACAATTACACACACTCCTTTACCGGCAGAAAAGCAATCACAGCCATTGCGGAAACCTACGGGCTGCAGAACCCCGAAGCAATCGAGGAAATTATCTACGTTCCAATTCAGCAGATTACGGTTTCCGAGAGCGACGAAGGCAATGTGCCAGCCGCCGCCCCGTCTGTTCTGCCTCAGAGTTCTTCAAAAAATAAGTATTATGCGAAAAAAAAGGGGAACGAAGAGAAGAAAGGCGAGCTTCTTCGCTCCTCCTGGTACAACTATCCGGGAGGACGAATGAAAATCAGCGAGGAAATTTCTACGACGCATACCTTTTCTGCCGCCGCGGGAGTAGACGTTGACGGAAAAACAGTAAAGGCCGCCCTTAAAGCTGCATATGAATTTTCCATCACAAAGAAGCGAACGATTTCCGACGAGCAGGATGTCGTCGTGAAAAAAGGATGTAAAAGAAACGCACGCGCCTATGTAAATAACAAAATCTATTATTTCAACATCTGGAAGAAACGAATTCTTCTAAAGGATAAATACTGCGGCAAAGGTCACATAACCAGACCGGTGGGCGTAATATTCGAAATCAGAAAGAACCAGAAGAAATAGAAGCCCGTTCATTCATGCGGTCAGTCTTGCCCCGCCGGATATCCGATGAGCTTAATGCGTGCGGTCGGCTTATTCGCCGCGCCGCGGCGCACGCCACTTTAAAACCCCCGGAAATCAACCGATTCCGGGGGTTTAAAGTTTCGACAGTTCTTCTTCGGTAACTGAGACTAACGCTTCGAGAACTGGGATGCTTTACGGGCTTTCTTGAGTCCGTATTTCTTTCTTTCCTTCATTCTCGGGTCTCTGGTCAGGAACCCTGCGGCCTTCAGCGGCGCTCTGTAAGCATCCGCATCCGCCTCGCACAGCGCTCTGGAGATTCCGTGTCTCAGCGCGCCCGCCTGACCGGTCAGTCCGCCGCCGTTCACCAGTGCGATGACGTCGAACTTCCCTTCCGCTCCGGCAACGCCGAAGGGTCTCACGACTTCCTGTCTCAGCAGTTCTGCCGGGAAATAATCATTCAGGTCTTTTTTGTTAATCGTTACCTTTCCGGTTCCAGGGAGCAGTCTGACTCTGGCAACGGAAGATTTTCTTCTGCCTGTTCCACGATACTGTGTCTTAGCCATATTCTATTCCTCCCTTTCCTAAAATTCCAGTGGTTCCGGCTTCTGAGCCGCATGCTTGTGCTCAGGGCCTGCGTAAACGTGTAACTTCTTGAACATCTGTCTGCCGAGCTTGCCCTCCGGGAGCATGCCCTTTACTGCATGACGGATAATTTCCTCAGGCTTCTTCGCCTGCATTTCCTCGAACGTTACTTCCTTCTTACCACCCGGGAATCCGGAATACGATACATAGGTCTTCTCTTTTCTCTTCTTTCCGGTAACGCTGACCTTTTCCGCATTGACGACAATCACGTTGTCGCCGCAGTCAACGTGCGGAGTATACGTCGGTTTGTTCTTTCCTCTCAGGACAGACGCGACCTCTGAAGCCAGTCTTCCGAGAGTTTTGCCTTCTGCATCGACAACGTACCATTTACGCTGCACTTCCGCAGGCTTAGCAATGTAAGATTTCATGTTGCTTCCTTTCTGCCTACTGGGAATCCCTCCGGGATTCTGTTTCGGCCCTGCCTACTGAGATCGAACGGGTTTGGAAATCGATCCTGGTCGGCATCGCTAAAATTGATTCAGCTCGCAAGGCTTCCGGTACGCACAGTGGTTCAGTCCTGCCTGACCTGCCCGCGACAAAAACAGGCGTCTGCGTAGACGCATCATTTATTATATAGCAGCGCCGCGAAGAAATCAAGCATTTTATCACAAAGCGCAGCACAGCTTTTTTCAAAGGCCGCCGCACATTCAATGACGCTTTCTCTGTCTCGCTTCTCTTCCGAGGAAGTTTTCAACAAAGGCTGTGAATTTGTAGAAATAGCGGAAAACCGCCTCGGTCGCCATCATGAACACCACCAGGAGCAGCGCGCACTGCCAGTTCACCGGGCTGATGCCGAACAGTGAATTGTGGAAAATGATCATATAGAAGAATCCTGCCACCATAACGACCATCATGCCGAGATGCAGCCGGTTCATGGGCTTCGCGACCCGTGCCAGAATCATGAACTCCACCAGCGCCACCAGGGCGGAGCTCGCAGTGGAAATCATGCTGGCCTTCAGCTCGAGCACATCGCCGAACACCAGCAGACAGCTGACGGAGAGGAACAAAGTAATCCCCGCCGGCGCGGCCATCCGGAAGACATTGCCGAGGAAGCTGCCCCGTATCCTGTCTCTGTTCGGTTCCAGGGAGAGCACAAAGCTCGGGATCCCGATGGTGAACATGCTGATAAGCGTAATCTGCGAAGGCTTCAGCGGATATTGCAGAACACTGACAAGGGAGAACATCGCCAGGAGCAGCGAAAAGATATTCTTGGTCAGATACAGCGTTGCAGTTTTGATGATGTTATTGACCACCCGACGCCCCTCCGCAACGACCAGCGGCATCCTCGAAAAATCGGAATCCATCAGAACAAGCTGTGCGGCGTTAGAGGCGGCCTCGCTGCCGGAGGCCATAGCGATGGAGATGTCCGCGTCCCGCAGCGCCAGAATGTCGTTCACGCCGTCGCCGGTCATGCCGACGGTCTTCCCCTGTTTCTGGAGCCCTTTGACGAACATCCGCTTCTGCTCCGGCGTGACACGTCCGAACACCGTGTAGCGGCCGACCGCACGGTCAACGTCATCCTGAGATTTCAGCGTTCTGGCGTCCACATAATTCTGTGCGTCAGCGATGCCCGCCTCCTGCGCCACATTGGAAACCGTCACCGGATTATCTCCCGAGATCACCTTCACATCCACTCCGTTTTCTGCGAAATACTCAAAAGTGGGCTTTGCACCTTCCCGGATGGGATTGACCAGCAGAATCAGAGCCAGCAGCCGGACCTCCTCCGTCAGAGTCTGCCCTCTAGGCTCTTCCCTGCTGCGGGCGAACGCGAGAACCCGGTAGCCCTGTTCGCTGACAGACTGAATGTATTCACTGTAACGGGAGAAATTTTCTCCCAGCACAAACTCCGGCGCGCCGAGAACAAAATTGCCGTCCTCATAGCTCGCGCCGCAGTATTTGTATTTCGAGGAAAATCCGCAGACGTGGAAGGGCTCTCTTCCCAGACCGTCCGTGAAGTAATTCTGCAGAGCCGCCATAGTGATATTGTCGCGGCTCTGACTCTGCGCCAGATCTGCGATATAGGGGCGCAGCGCCTCCTCTGAATATTCCTTTGTGGCAGATTTCAGTCCTGCCACCTGCATCTCGTTCTCCGTGATGGTTCCTGTTTTGTCCACGCACAGCACATCCACCCGCGCCAGTGTCTCAATACAGCGCATATTCTGAACCAGGACGTCGCTCTGGGCAAGGCGCATGGCGCTGACGACCATCGCGATGCTGGCCATCATGTACAAACCTTCGGGGATCATTCCCAGAACCGCCGCCACCATGGCGATCACGCTGGCACGGAAGGACAGACCCTGAATGGCGATCTGCTGGAACATCAGGATTCCGCCGATGGGGATGATGGCAACGCCGATGAACATTACAAGCCGGTCCAGGGATTTCACCATCTGAGACTGATTGTCGTTCTTCTTCTGACGGGTCGCCTCCTCCGTCAGCCGGTTGATATAGGAATGCTTTCCGACCGCAGTGAGGCGGGCAGCGCATTCGCCGGAAACCACAAAGCTTCCGGACATCAGTTCATCGCCGGGACGCTTTTCGATCTCATCGGACTCTCCGGTGATCAGAGCCTCATTGACGCTGACACTTCCGTCCTCCACCCGCGCGTCC
This sequence comes from Hornefia porci, assembly GCF_001940235.1. Lineage (NCBI taxonomy): Bacteria > Bacillati > Bacillota > Clostridia > Peptostreptococcales > Anaerovoracaceae > Hornefia > Hornefia porci. The sequence continues at coordinate 1,536,249 of NZ_MJIE01000001.1, forward strand.
GCCGGAATCTGGTTGCCGGCTCCCAGAACGACCACATCGTCCAGCACCAGACGGTCGGTGTCCACCTCCTGCCGGCGTCCGTCCCGAATCGCGATACTCTTGGGCATCTTGGAGAATTTCAGATTGTCCAGCGTATTCTTGGAGCGGATCTCCTGGTAGATGCCGATGCCGGTGTTGGCGAAGATAATCAGCATGAAAGAAAGGTCCTTGAATGATCCCACAACAATAAGCAGGACAGCCAGAACTGTGAATATGAGATTGAAATACGTAAAAATATTGGATTTTACAATTTCATTCACTGATCTGGTGGAGGAGGACACCTCCTCATTCACCTTGCCCTGCTTTACTCTTTCCTGTACTTCCTGTGTAGTTAATCCCGTCATATTTTTTCTTCTGCGCTCCTTCTGACAATACAATCATTCTAACATAATCTGATGATTGGTCAATAGGGGCGGAGCGGTCACAGCCGGCTGTCGATATACCGGCGCGCAGCCTCCTCGATCTTGCAGCATTTGTCATAGCAGTCCGCAATGTCGGCCCCGCAGCAGATCATGCCATGGTGAGACATGATGCAGCCGGAGGCGCTGCCCAGAGCGGCCAGCGTGTTTCTCGTCAGCTTCTTCGTTCCGGCCAGTCCGTACCGGGCGATTTTCAGTCCGCGGCCGATGTCCCCGGCCAGTTCAGGGTCCTCCACCTCCAGAGGCATCTCTGCCGCGGCAAAAATGCTGCAGTATTTGGAATGAGTGTGGATCACCGCGCCCACCTCAGGCCTCGATGCATAAATTCCGCCGTGGAGCGCTTTCTCTGACGTGGGCTTCTGCGCGCCCTGCCAGTCCAGAGTTTCGATTTCCACCAGAACCATATCCTCCGGCGTCACCCTTTCGTAATCCAGTCCGGACGGGGTACAGATCATGAGCCGGTCATCCAGACGAACCGAAAGATTCCCCCAGGTTCCCTGGACCAGCCCCGTTTCAAGCAGCCTGCGGCCGTATTCCACAAGGAATTCCCGGCCCTCTCTTTCATCCTTCAGTATCATCCTTGTGCTCCTTCTCTGCCTTTGAATATTTTCTGCGATAGATCTGATGCATCAGCCTGCAGTCCAGCGAGCCGATGGGCTTCGCACCGCCGATAACCGCCGCCTTCAGAATCACCTCGGCGGATTTCTCCAGCACCGTCATCGCCACATAAGCCTCGTACAGATTTCTGCCGCAGGTAATCGCATAGCCGCCGGACTCTTCCGGATGCACCAGCACCGCCTCCGCACTCTTCAGCGCCCGGGAAATTCCCCGGAACGTCCGCGGCACGATTCTGGCTTCCTGCCCGATAATCTGCGCCATATCGTCCAGAACCGCGGGAATCTTCCGGCGGGAGGCAACACAGATCCCCACATAGGGCGTTCGCGACAAAATCATCGCCCGGTCCTCCCGGAACGCCATCAGCACGTCCTTCTCCACTGACGGCTGATTGGTGATATCAATGATATCCTCCTCCGTCAATGATGAAAAATCCGCATCCTCCTCGGTCGCCAGACACCGGTCGCCGACGCGCACCAGAATCTGCGGGTGTCTCCCCGTCGAATAGGGAAGCGCATTCATCATCGATGCATACTTCACAATCACATCTTTCATTTCCATTCTTTTTTCCTGTCTTTATTTTCTCACACCTTTATTTGTTCTCGCCACATGCCGGAACACTTCCTCGAACCGGTCCAGCGCGTCGTCGATCACTTCGTCCGTATCTGCCAGCGAGGTGTACAGCCGGCTTCCCGCCAGAGTGACGATGCCGTTGGCCATATAAGCGGCTCCCATACGCTCCATCGATTCCTTGCGGGCAATCATTATATCTTTGTTCAGAAGGAGCCCGACCGCCGACTTTCCGATGAAATAGGAGGAATAGTCGTAGCTCATGGCGCCGGTGCATTCCAGATGCACGATACTCCCCTGGTTGTATGCGACAAAGGGAAGGCTGTACTGCTCTATGAGCTTCCGGAGTCCGTCAGTCAGCCGGTCGCCGGCCCTTCCCGCCTTCTCGCAGGCATTGGTTTTCTCGATCTCGCAGATCGCCGTATATCCTGCCAGCGCCGACAGAGGATTGGCTGCCAGCGTTCCGCCGACATATGCTTTGTGCTTCATGGTGCCTACGCCTGCCGCCATCAGCCCGGCGTATTCCTTCTTCCCGCCGACGCCCCCGGCTCCCGGAAAACCACCCGCAACAATTTTTCCGAAGCAGGTCAGATCCGGCACCACGTCGAAGTACTCCTGCGCGCCGCCCAGCGCCACGCGGAAGCCCGTGACCACCTCATCGAATACCAGCAGCGCGCCGTACATGTCGCACAGCCTGCGAATGCCCTGGTTGTAGTCGCGCGCCACCGGTCTGGTACCGCTCTCCGGACCCACCGGCTCAACGATCACAGCCGCCGTGCCTCCCCGCAGACGGTTGATCCGCAGGAAATTCTCCAGCATGTTCAGATCGTTGGGACGCACCTCGTCCACATATGCGAAAAGCTTGCGGGGAATTCCGTGGGATTCCATCAGATTTCTGCTGCCGGGAATCTTCAGCCCGTACACCATCTGATCGCTCCATCCGTGATAGCCGCCGCCGATCTTGATGATTCTTTTGTGCCCCGTCGCGATACGCGAGATCCGCAGCGCCGCCATGACCGACTCCGTGCCGCTCCCCAGCATCCGGAACATCTCCACGTTCGGCATGCACTGATGGATCTTCCTGGCGATCATCAGCTCAGCCTCATGGAGCAGACCGGTCACCGGGCCGCAGGTGTTCAGCAGTCCGATCGCCGCATCCCGTATCGCCGGATAGTTGCTCCCCAGGATGGTCGGCCCTCCGGCCTGCAGAAAATCGATGTAGCGGTTTCCGTCCCTGTCGTACAGATAAGCTCCCTCCGCCCTGTCGAAACAGACCGGAAACGGCTTGTTGAACGCGAGATTATGCTGTACGCCCCCCGGGATGTACTGTTTCGCTTCCTCATAGATCTTCCGGGAGCCAGCGCACTTCTCGTCGTAATACTTCAGAATCGTATCCTCATAATATTCGTCTGTGACCTCATAAATCGGCAGACTCGTAAGATGAGACAGTTTCCGGTTGATCTCCCTCGGATTGTCCCAACGGCTGATACCGCAGTTGTTCATAATTTGTCACCTCCGCGCCGGCACTTTTCGTGTCGTCTACAAAATACTGTTCGCCATTTCGTTGAATTTTCTCTTCATCTTTCTGCGGTCGAACTCATAGTTATTGATGAAGTAATGATTAACCAGCCCATAATAAATTCCGGTGAGCTGGATGACCTTCTGCTCCTTTTCCCGATCCGGCATATCCGGCAGATTATCCGCGATAACCTTTTCCAGCTTGGCCAGGGACGGGCGCTCCTGTTCACTGATAATGCTGTTCGCCACGAGCTTGGCGGTCAGCACCGGATAGTTGCAGGTGTCGTCGATCAGCATCTCGAACATGGAACGGATCAGATCCTCGCCCTCCTGTCTGGAATCTCCGCAATAGGAGAGCACATCGTTCACTTCCTGCTCCATCACCGCGAGCATCAGCTCGTTGATTGTGGAGAAATGATTGAAGATCGTCGTTCTGCACATGTCCGCCCGTGTGGCGATATCGTTGAATGTTACGTGATTCAGTCCCTTCTCTTCAAACAGTTCCTTCGCCGCATGCATGATGATCATTCTGCTGCGCGCCCGTTTTCCTCTAATTTCCGGCATCTTTTTTCTTCCTTTCCTGCTGCGCTCTCTTATTCGTATTCATACTGTCCCGGTATACAAAGAAACGGTCGTACAAATACTCTGTCGTGAGATTGATGCACATTGTAAATCCCAGTACAACGTAGTCGTTCCATCCCGCTCTGTCCGTCAGCATATTCCCCCACCAGGTAGAGGCGGGCGTGAATACGCAGTAAAAGAGAAATACCTTGAACATCGCCATCGGAACGTTGTTGGCGGATTTAAATGTGAATTCGCGGTTCCATGTAAAGTTCCAGAGCACTGAAAGAATCAGGGCAATCAAATAACATGGCCAGTATGTCCATCTGGTCAGCAATTTGAGAACCGTGAACGACACGGTCTCCACGATCCCCGCTGACACGGAGAACAAAAAGAATTTAAAAATCTGAATCTTCGTCTCCCGGGCATCCGGCGTATACACATCACTGCGACTTTTTTTCACACTATAACCCCCACCAGGCAAGTTGTACTTTTGTTTAATTATCTCACTATTATACGGATAATACAATACAAAATTTTTAGTTATTTTTTCAGTCTTTTTTGTTTGTAATACATAAAAGTTGGAAAATAAAGACGACAGCAGAAAACCCGGACCGCATCTTCCTCCGTTCAGACGATGACGCGGCCCGGGTCCGGTATCTCAGTCACGTGCACCCGCTACCGGAGCACGACCTTGATGAATTTTTTCTTTCCTTTCTGGATTAATATCTCGCCGTCCCGGAAATGCTCCGCCGTTATCGAAGCCCGGGCGTCTGTAATCTTCTCTCCGTCGACGGACAGTCCGCCCTGCTCCACCGTTCTGCGGGCCTCGCCGTTGGAGGACGCCAGCCCCAGTTCCTTCATCAGCGTCAGCAGACCTTTGCCCTCGCCGGCGAAGTCGGCCGCGGGATATTCCTTTGTCGGAATATTCTTCGTCGCAGTGCCGCCGCCGAACGCCGCCCGTGCGCCTTCCTGCGCCTTGCGCGCCTCCTCTTCACCGTGAACGAGCTTAGTGACCTCATAGGCGAGGACTTCCTTGGCTTTGTTGATCTCCGCGCCCTCCAGAGCAGCCAGCCGTCTGACCTCATCCATCGGCAGGAACGTGAGCATCCGCAGACATTTCTCCACATCAGCGTCGTCCACATTGCGCCAGTACTGATAGAATTCATACGGAGAAGTCCGTTCCGGCGACAGCCACAGCGCTCCCTTAGCGGTTTTTCCCATCTTCTTGCCTTCGCTGTTGGTCAGCAGAGCGAAGGTCATTCCGTAGACCTCTTTGCCGCACATCTTGCGGGTAAGGTCGACGCCGCCGATGATATTGGACCACTGATCGTTTCCTCCGAATTCCATCTTCACATCGAAGTCCCGGGCCATGACCATGAAGTCATAGGACTGCATCAGCATATAATTGAACTCGAAGAACGTCAGGCCGCCGGCCCGCTCCATTCTCTGCTTGAAGGCCTCCGCCCGCAGCATCTGGTTGACATTGAAGTGAGTGCCGACGGTGCGGACGAACTCCACGTAGTTCAGAGGCCGGAGCCAGTGTCCGTTGTTGACGCTGATGGCCTTTCCCGGTTCGGGCGTCTTGCTCTCATGTCCGGGAGCGAACACTCCATTGTTCCCGGCGTATTCCCACTCCTCGTCAAATTCAAGGAAGCGGTCGAAGAGCTTCTTGAACTGACGGCAGTTTTCATCAATGGTGTCCACATCCATCAGCTGACGCATATCCGTGCGTCCCGAAGGATCTCCGACCATGCCGGTTCCCCCGCCCAGCAGCACCACCGGAGTATGACCGAATTTCTGCATATACATCATGATGATGACCTGCATGAAATGCCCCACATGCAGGCAGTCCGCCGTGGGATCGAATCCGATGTAGAATTTGATCTTTTCCCGTCCCAGAAGGCTGCGAACCGCATCCTCATCGGTGACCTGCTCGATGAAGCCGCGCTCCTTCAGAACGTCATAGACGTTATCATGCTGACTGATATTATCCGGTATAAAATTTTTCATTTAAAAAGCACTCTCCTCATTAATTCTGTTTTGTTCTTCACTTCGTTCCGTACAGCCTGTCCCCGGCGTCTCCAAGACCCGGCACGATGTAGGCGTTCTCGTCCAGCGTCTCATCCTTGGACGCGATGTAGATATCGATATCAGGGTGCGCCTTCTGCAGCGTCTCAATGCCCTGCGGAGCCGCGATCAGGCACATGAAGGTGATGTTCCGGCCGCCGCGCTTCTTGATGAAGTCGATGGCCGCCACCGCGCTTCCGCCGGTGGCCAGCATGGGATCAACCACGAAAATCTGCCGTTTCTCGATGTCCTTCGGCAGTTTACAGTAATACTCCACCGGCTCGTGAGTCTCAGGGTCACGGTAAAGTCCTACATGCCCGACCTTGGCGTTGGGAACCAGCGCCAGCATTCCGTCCACAAAGCCCAGTCCGGCCCGCAGAATCGGCACGATCGCGATATCCTCGCCCTTCAGCATACGGACTCTGGTCCGGCAGATCGGCGTTTCAATCTCCACCTCCTCCAGAGGCAGATTCCGGGTCGCCTCGAAGCCCATCAGCATGGCCACCTCCTTCGCCAGCTCCCGGAAATCCTTGACACTGGTGTCCTTCATGCGCATCAGCGCCACCTTGTGCTGAATCAGCGGATGATCAAAAACATAAACTTTTCCCATAATGTGACTCCTCTCTCCTCAGATTACATTGCGTCCAGCATATCCGTTCTTCTCTTGTGACGTCCGCCCTGGAACTCGCTGTCCAGCCACGCGTCGGTGATGCGGATCGCCTCCTCCGTTTCCAGGATCCGGCCGCCCAGCGCCAGCACATTCGCATTGTTATGCTGTTTCGCCAGCTCCGCCATCTCCACCGAGGTACAAAGAGCGCAGCGCACGCCCTTTACTTTGTTCGCCGCGATGGAGATTCCGATTCCGGTGCCGCAGCAGACCACGCCCAGGTTCGCCTTGCCCGCCGCGACCGCCTCGCCGCAGGCCTGCCCGTAAACGGGGTAATCCACCGAATCCTCGGTATCCGTTCCAAGGTCCACGACCTTGTATCCGCGCTCAATCAGATGCTCCTTCACCGCCAGCTTCAGCCTGAATCCGCCGTGATCACTTGCTACCGCTATAACCATTTCTACACCTCTCTTACGTTAAAACCTGCTGATTTCAGCATCCTGTTCATGACCGAAAATCCGACTCCCCGCTGCGGAAGCGCCGCCGCGAGAATCACGTCCGCGCCCTCCCGGTCCGCCTGACGAAGCATGGCGAATATCTCATGCGCCGCCACGGTTTCTCTGTCTTCATCGAAGTCAATAACAAAGACCTTCTGACCGAGCGCTTCACGCTCCGCCCGTTCCTGGTCGATGGCCGCCTCCACACGGATACGGTCTCCCTTAAAAATAATCATCTCCGCTCTGGGGGCGTAATGCCGGTACTTCATCCCCGGCGCTTTGGGATGAAAATCCTCTCCCTCCCGCGGTTTCCTGTTCAGCGTCGGGTCAAGCAGAATCTCCTGACCCAGCGCCTCCTCAAAGTCTTTCTTTGTGATATACCCCGGACGCAGGATCATCGGAATCTTGCCGGTCATATCGATAACGGTAGACTCGATTCCGATCCGGCACGGCCCACTCTGAATCACCGCGTCGATGCGTCCGTCCAGGTCGTCGATGACATGCTGCGCCGTCGTCGGACTCGGCCGCCCCGAAAGGTTGGCGCTGGGCGCCGCAATCACGCATCCGGACCGGCGGATCAGTTCTCTGGCCACCTCGTTTTCCGGCATTCGCACCCCGACCGTCTCCAGATTTCCGGTGGTAACGTAGGGAATATATTCGCCCCGGGGAACGATCATGGTCATCGGACCCGGCCAGAACCGGTCCATCAGCGTCTTCATGTCTTCCGTCACCAGGAACGTGACCCGCCCCAGCTCCTCCCGCTCCGCGATATGCACGATCGTCGGATTATCGGCGGGCCGCCCCTTGGCCTCGTAGATTTTCCGCACAGCATCGGCGTCCATCGCGTTAGCGCCCAGCCCGTAAACCGTTTCCGTCGGAAACGCCACGAGCCCGCCCTGCTCGATAATCTGCGCCGCGATGCGGATATCTTCATCTGTATCCTTCAGTAATCTCGTTTTCATCAGAAATTGTTCATCTTCCTTGCCTGGTCATCTGTGGTCAGGGCGTCGATTATCTCGTCAATATCGCCGTCCAGAATGGAATCCAGCTTGTACAGCGTCAGTCCGATGCGGTGATCGGTGCAGCGCCCCTGGGGGAAATTGTAGGTGCGGATCCGTTCGCTCCGGTCGCCGGAACCGATCTGATCCTTCCGTTCCGCCGCAATCTCCGCCGCCTGCTCCCGCTGCATTTTGTCATACAGCCTGGCCTTCAGAACCTTCATCGCCTTTTCACGATTCTTGATCTGGGATTTTTCGTCCTGGCAGGTGACCACAAGCCCCGTGGGAAGGTGTGTCAGCCGAACCGCGGAATCCGTCGTGTTGACGCATTGTCCGCCGTTTCCTGACGCCCGGTACACATCCACCTTGACGTCGTTGGGATCGATGTGCACCTCCACATCGTCCACCTCCGGGAGCACCGCCACGGTCGCGGCCGACGTATGAATCCGCCCGGACGCCTCCGTCTCCGGCACCCGCTGCACCCTGTGAACGCCGCTCTCATACTTCAGTCTGGAATATGCGCCCTTGCCCTTTATCAGCACCTCCGCCTCCTTGACGCCGCCGATTCCGGTGTCGTTGAGATCCATGATTTCCACCTTCCAGCGCTTTCTCTCGGCGTACCGGGTATACATGCGCAGCAGGTCTCCGCCGAACAAAGCAGCCTCGTCCCCGCCGGTACCGGCGCGGATCTCGAGGATGACATTGCGCTCATCGTTGGGATCCTTCGGAATCAGCAGAACCTTCAGTTCCTCCGCGATCCGGGAAATGCTGTCCTCCTGCTCCGCGATCTCCGCCTTCGCCAGATCCCGCATCTCCTCGTCGCTTTCATTCTCCACGATTTCACGGGCGAAGTCCAGTTCCTCCTTCGCCTTTTTATATTCCTTATATTTCGTGACGATGGGCTCCATCTCGCCCATCTCCTTCATATGCTTCTGCCAGACACTCTGATTCGCAATGACATCCGGATCTGCAACGATCCTGGTCAGCTCATCGTATTTATCGACGACAGAATCCAGTTTTTCAAACATACTCCACTTCTCTCCTTCTGTGCGGCCGCGCTCCGGCGCCGAATCCTCAAAGCTTCTCCGGTCCGTCAGCCCCGGTTTCCCGAAACCTGACTTCCTCCCCGAAGCTCCGCTGATGCCGCAAATTCCTAACTTAGTATTGTAGCATAGAACGAGGGAGTTGTCACGGTCAGAGGCGGGAATTCTCCAATATAAGCGGAGAAAATATATCAAAAGAATTTCGAAAGCGCTTTCAGAACATTTTATCCTGTTACTCTGCACAAATGCAGACATGATGGAATGCTGTTTAAACAAAAGCAACATCTCGATGGGGTGATACATCAAAGATGTCGCTTTTCAAGCGTTCTGTCCGAACACATTATATTTGTCAAAATTTCTATTTGTCAGCTTTTATACCGTTTCACTATAATAGCATCTCTCTGATTTTTTATTCAGCCATTTCATCATCATGAATAGGAAGAACCACACCATCATCCACACTCCGAAAATATCTTTTTGTCAGTTTAGCGACCTTAGGACTCAATAAAATCAAAGCAATCAAGTTCGGAATCGCCATGAGTCCATTACATGTATCCGCAAGATCCCATACAAACTCAAGACCGCCAATAGATCCGATTATAATAAAGACACACCATGTAATCCGAATTGGTACGACCGATTTTGTGCCAAAAAGATAATCCGCCGATCTTTCACAATAATAATTTGCCGAAATTAAACATGAATAGCCAAACAAAATCGCACTTATCATAACTATATAGCTACCAATTGTACCCGGCAACGTCATCTCAAAGGCCTTCATTGTCAACGCCGAGCCGGACAATCCCGAAGTCCATGCCCCCGAAATAACAATTGCCAGACCTGTAATCGTCGCTATAATCAAGGTATCAAGGAATACTTCAGTAGCCCCCCAGATACCCTGTTCCGTAGGATAATTTACTTTTGCGCTGGAATGAATAATCGGAGAGCTTCCTAATCCCGCTTCGTTTGAGAACAAACCTCGAGCCATTCCTTTTGTCATGCATTGTATAATTGTAGTCCCCGCAAAACCTCCAACGGCACCTTGCGGACAAAACGCTCCTTTGAATATTTCGGCAAATGCAGAAGGTACCTCCCTGATGTTCAACATAATAATCATTATTCCTGCAACAATATAAATGCCCGTCATTATTGGTGTTAAAAACTGACAGACTTCTCCAATTCTTTTTATTCCGCCAAGAATTACAACCGCTGTTAATACTGAAAAAGCAATCCCTGTTGCTATCGGCGGAATCCCATACTGCGCCTGAACGGACAAGCAAATAGAGTTCGTGTCTACTATTGCTCCAACTACAAAGTATGCAATAATTACCATAACCGAAAAAAATCCTGCCAGCCATTTCTGATGCAGCCCTTTGTCAATATAGTACATAGCCCCACCAGCAAAGGTTCCATCGGGTCGCTTTTCTCGATAATGGATTCCCAATGATATCTCTGAAAATTTAGTTGCCATTCCGAATATGGCAGAAACCCACATCCAGAAAATAGCTCCTGGTCCTCCAATTGCAATGGCCGTAGCTACACCGGCAATGTTTCCAGTTCCAACAACAGCCGCAATAGACGTAAGACCTGCCTGCGCCGATGAAATCGAGCCTTCACCATTCGATTTAGCAAACGCTTTCCCAATAGTATTTTTCCAGATATACCCAAATCTCCTGAACTGGATAAAATTCAAACGAATTGTTAAATATACCCCTACTCCTACCAAAAGCAGAACCATATAAGGTCCCCAGACAATTCCATTTATCTGATCGTTTACAGCATATACAATTCTCATATGACGACCTCCTACAAACACTTTTTCAAAAATTCTAACTTATACAATTTCTGATTCGCAAATCATGTGCCAGAATATGTGTTATCATGAGTTCGTTAACCATTGTTATATGCAGAAACGCAGAGTTTTGCCCGTCTTAAGAAATTCAGCCGCCTCCTTAGGCAGTGCTTTGTACAAAATATATTCCACCTAAATGCCGAAATTTATTTCATATTCAATATAAATTCAACTCGAATGATGAAATTTATTTCACGGTTTCAACCCATACTTATTAATCTTATTCCAAAGTTGCCGAGGTGTGATGGACAACTCTTTAGCAGTACGCGTAACATTCCCATCATACTCTCTTAATTTTTTTGAAATAAACCGGGATTCAAAAAAATCACGGGCATCGTGAAGCGATTGAATGTTTTCCGCACCCGAGCAAATTCTTTCCGCAATTTGCTTGTCAGGCAAAACATCGCTGTGCCGAATTATCCCGTCTTCGCTGAGAACAACCAATCTTTCCAATATATTTTTCAGTTCTCTTACATTTCCAGGATAATTATAGCCCAAAAGCCCTGTCATAACTTCTTCATCAACAGAAATAACTTTTTTCTTTTGTTCTGTCTGAATTTTTTTAAGAAAAAAATCAATCAAACATGGAATGTCTTCTCGACGTTCACGAAGTGGCGGTATTGTAATTGTAAGCGCATTGATTCGATAAAGAAGATCCTCTCGAAACATTCCGACTTTCGTTTGCTCTGACAGTTCCTTGTTAGTCGCGGAAATAAGGCGGATATCCAAAGAAATTGTTTTATTGCTCCCAATTCGTTCAATTGTGCGATTCTCCAATGTTCGCAAAAGCTTGCCCTGCGTCTCCATAGGTAGATCTCCGACTTCATCGAGAAAAAGGGTTCCACCGTCCGCCTCTTCAAATCTCCCAATTCTTTGACTCAATGCTCCTGTAAAAGCTCCTTTTTCATGACCAAACAACTCTGACTCAATGGTTCCACTGGAAAATGCTTGACAATTAACCGGAATAAACGGTCTGTTTTTTCGTCCCCCATTTTCATGAATATAGTGAGCTATTACTTCTTTGCCAACTCCCGATTCACCGATAAGCAACACATCAATATTTGAACGTGCAGCTTTTTCACAAGTCTTTAAAACTGCTGCAAATTCTTTGTTGGATGTGTCTAAAAAAGCTTCTGGGAAATTTTCTTGACGCACCAACTTTTTCGTCTTCTGTTGTTTTCTGTATTCTTTTGCAAGTCGATCTACATCCGTCACCAATTTAGTTAAGTCATCACTTTTGACAAAATACCCAACTGCTCCATTCTTTACTGTCTCCACCGCACTGTCAATAGTTCCATATGCCGTTGCAATCATAATCTCAATATCCGGATACTTTTCCTTGACAATCCGAACTAATTCCTGTCCACCCAGTCCCGGCATCTTCAAATCCGTAATCACAAGATTAATCATCTCCTCGCTCAGAATTCTCAATGCTTTACTTCCATCTGAAGCAGTCCGTACAATGTATCCGCAGTTTTCAAAAACAATTGACAATACATTCTGATACTCAACCTCATCGTCTACCACCAATATTTTGAAATCACGATTCTCCATTCTTTTCATCTCGAAAGCTCCTCCTCACTCGGTAATACTATCCTGATTATAGTGCCTTCGCACTCATGACTCTCCACTGTAATTTCTCCTCCAAGCCTTTCAACTTCGGTCTGCACCATATACATGCCGAGGCCAACCCCGGTTTCCTTTGTTGTAAAGAAAGGATCAAACATAGACTCAAGAGTTTTTTCACTCATACCACATCCGTTATCTTGCACTTTAATTTCAACTTTTTCACCATTTCTTTGAAGATCGAACCGAATCATATTCTTTCTATTATTTACCTCGTTAAAAGCAGCAATCGAGTTTTCCAGGATATTCAAAAATATCACCTTTAACGATTCTGAATTGGTCCAGATCATTTTACCATAGTTGTCTTCAACTCGCACATCAATCATATCCTGAAGCAATTCTTTTTGTTCCAGCTCTATAATATTCTCCAGAAACCTTTTCAAGTCTATTGCTTCTGATCTGTCCATGTTCTTACGTGAAAAATTCAACAGATTTGCAACCAGATTATTAATTCTGGAAACGGATTCATTCGACACCCGAACTGCATGTTCACTCACATCGTCCGTAACATATCCCCGAAGAACATATAAATAGTTTCGAATCAACCCCAGTGGATTACGTATTTCATGTGCAAGCCCAGCAGATAAATGTCCAACCGCCACCATCTTAGAATATTGCCTCATTTTACGTTGAATAACAGCCTCATGCGTAACATCTTCAACAATAAACAATTTTCGAGGCACATCAGAAACCAAATTCGTACTTCGCAAATCGTAATAGTTACCAGCATATGATACGTCATGAACCTCTGTGGATTTTGAATCGCATATTCGATATAGGTGATAAAACAGCGGGAATTCTCGGAGAGAACGTTTCAATATTTGTCCCGAAGGAAGTCCCAGTTTTTCTGCCACGCAACTATTGCAATCCAATATTACCTCCGAACCATCAATCACCATAATGTATAGTTTCAACGAATCAATAATCGTTTTCAAGTCATTTTGGTTCTTTCGAAGTTCTTTTGTTTTTTCTTCAATCCTCTGGCAAAGAAGACTGCTCCATAAGATAACAATGATTCCTGTCGCTATCAAAATAATAAGTAGCAACAAGCCATAATTATACATTTTACTATTTTTAAAAATCAAAGTGTCGCTGCCGAACCACTTTCTCTGCACCTGCTCAATTACGTTCTTTCTCTTTAATTGAAGAATCGCCTTATTGAGTATGCCCAATAGCATCTGGTTGTCCTTGTTTACTGCAAACGCAACATCTTTTCTGTATATTTCAATACCAAGCTCGCGAAATTTTGTTTCATCTCCGCGTTTATTTTCCAGATATTCTATAACTGCCGCATCACCTGCCAGCGCATCAATATCTCCTGACAAAATTTTATCAAGCCCTTCATTGACATTATTTACATATCTTAATTCAACACGAGACCCTGTTTCTTTACTGTAGGAACTTCTAAAATACTCTTCTGCAAAATCGTCTCTTATTACACCAATACGTTTTCCTTTAAGATTATGAATGTTCAAATCCGTTCCTTCACGAGCAACGATCTCTCCTGTCAATTTGTAGATTGGCTGTGTAAAAGAAAATGATTCAGCGCGAGATTTCGTGGGAAACATATCAACCATGTCAATACTGTTGTTTTTTAAAAAAAGGACTGTTTGTTCCCAAGAATACGGTTTTTTTTCAATTCTCACTCCACATTGAATCGAAATCGAATCCATATAATCCACAACCAGCCCTTCGTACTCCCCTGTCTTCTTGTTTACAAAGGAAAATGGCGGCGCATGATTGTCGCCACCATAAATAAGAATTTTCTTCTCCTTCATATACTGCTTTTCTTCTGACGAAAAAGGGAATGAATAGCGGACATACTGAACTACATTCACATCATATTTCAGTTGAATAAATACTGCAATTAAGACGACAACAATACAGAGCAGAACAATCACAGTTTCCAACATTCTTTTCTTTGTCATCTTTCTACTCCTATCATAAAATGCATTATATTTCATTATGATTATAACACAATTTTATAAATGTCACAGTAGTCATTCTTTTCAGAGGAAGGGGGCTGCTACAATTCAACGCAGCAGCCCCCTCCTCTATGGGTTATATATGAGTACTTTTTGGCAACTTTTTTCCTATCCCACGTATCCCTATGATCTGGCAAGTTCGTAGGTTCTTCGGATCACCCATTCGCAGGATTCATCGTCGATAGGTCTCGGACTGAACAACGCCATAATATCTTTCTCCGCAACAGGAGTCAGCCTCTTAATAGCCTCCTCTTCATCCGGTATATAGGCAGTGATATCATCGATTCCTACTGCTCTATACATCCTGCGGATCTGTTCACCGGTCTTCCGTGCGATCTCCCGGGTGGAATCTTCCGCATCATACGCGGCATGAAGAAGTTCTGCGATCGCACGAATCTGTTCAGGGCAGGTGTCTGAAACATATTCCAGTGATGCCGGCGTGAAGATCGCACAGCATACGCCGTGGGGAACATGATAAAGGGCGCCCAGAGCGTGAGCGAAGGCATGGGACATAGAGCATTTGGCATTTCCGATCCCGTATCCTCCGAGATTGGAAGCCAGCTGCATATCCTCTCGGGCATTGATGTCATCTCCATGCTCCACAGCTTGCTTGTAACTCCTCTCCATCAGGCGGATTGCTTCATAGGAAACCACCTGCGTGATTCTGCAGGTCATTTTCGAAGTAATAGCATCAATAGCGTGAGCCAGTACATCAAAAGCACATGCTGCGGTGACCTTCGGAGGTGCGCCTAGAGTGAGTTCCGGATCAATCAATGCCATTGCAGGAGTCGTTCCCGCTCCAATGATGACACGTTTGATCCCGTTCACCGTATCCGTCACCACTGCGCCTTTCGATGCTTCGCTTCCGCTTCCGGAGGTTGTAGGAATAGTAATCAACGGAATTGCCGTTCTCTGCGGATGGGAAATGTCATAGAATGTCTCTAGTGGTTCGCCATTATCCAACAGAAGTTTAACGCACTTCGCCGCATCCATACAGCTTCCTCCGCCAATGGCAACAATGCTGTCAACTTCTGCATCCTTTCCAAAGGCCGCGATCTTTTTTATGATCCGATCGCTTGGATCCGATTCTACTTTATTGTTTTCTGCAACTTCCAGTCCTGCTCTTTCAATTGCTTGTACAATGAGAGCCGGAAGGCCCGCCGCTTCTACCCCTTTCCCGTGCATGACCAGAACTTTTTTACATCCCATCGCCGCCAGTTTTTCGCCTGCCTCCTTAGAGCAGCCCCGTCCGAAGAACTGAGGAAACGTTATCATGAAACTGTTTGCGCCCATAGTTTTTCCTCCTATTCAAACATTGTTGCTAAAATTTCTTCTTCTGTGATCGTCCCGAAATAATCCGGCAGTTTGATTCCATCCAGAACACTTCTACACTCCTCTTTGGTAAATTCCTTTCCAATAAACAAAGGAATGATTTCTCCCATAGGTTTCACTGCCAGAAAATCGCCATAGATTTTGAGGGCTTCGATCCTTCCTTTTTTCATATTTCCATAGATCTCAAGAGTTCCTCCATCCCAGTAACTCTTGTGATGCTTTTCAAACTCCGGAGACCTACCGTAATTCCATTCCCATGTATCGTACTTATCCCTTTTCAGCTGCTCTACACCCCCCAGTTCTTCCTCTGTTAGAGAACTCTGCACAAAACCTTCCCCAGAAAGAGATTTCTTCAAATGGTCCCAGAACTCCTGAAGGGTCATATCTTCATCGATATAATCCGCGATATTACCTACTCTGCTCTTCACTGACTTGGAACTCTTTGAACGAAACTTATGCGGATCAACATTCAACGCTCCGTCAATCATCTCCGGATCGGATCGGAACAGCAAGGTTCCATGATGCAGTATCCTGCCTTTTTCAATGCGTTGGGCCGTACCGGAGATTTTACGCCCGTCAATGAGAATGTCATTCCGCCCAGAAGCCACTGCATGCACATGCAACTGCTCCAGAGCATTGATAACCGGAATTGTAAACTGATTTATCGTAAGTTTTTCCGGGTTATCCAGATCTGTGATAAATGAATAATTCAGATTTCCCAGATCGTGATACACTGCACCACCTCCGGTTGTCCGGCGAACAACATTGATGTGGTGCTTTTCCACAAAAGGAACATTAATTTCCTCCAGCGTGTTCTGATTCTGGCCGATGATCACAGAATTATCGTTCTGCCACAGAATGAGAGTGTCGCCTGCGGTCCGATGACAAAGAACATACTCCTCGAAAGCCAGATTGTATCGCGGGTCAGTTGCCCCCGTTTCCATATATGTAACCATAATTTTCTCCCTTATAGATGAATTTCTTTCGTCTGCAACGGTCGACACAGAATATGGACATTCTTCTCCTTCGGAAGTTTTGCCAAAGCGTAGTTCACTGCCGAAAGATAGCGAAATTTATCATCCTCCGGCGCAGGAAGATGGTACAGGATCACATGCGACGGATTTATTCTTCCATATACATAATCAATGCCTCCCGGCGCGGTCAGCCAGGGGAAGTCCATAATAGCCAGATCGATGTTTCTTCCCTTCACTTTCGCTGCCAGTTCCTCCGTGAAAAATTTTCCGTCTCCAGGCATCAAAATGTTCTTCCCTCCCACGGAGATCAAACATCCAAAATGCGGAGTCTCCTTTGAGGGACCACCCTCATGAAGCAGCTGGAAGAAGTCGAAGTCTATTCCATGGAACTTCATTGAGATATCTTCAGATAAAACAGCCCTTGGGTTTCGAATGGTTTCATCCGGCAAAACAGTCTCTGGGCCAATCAGAAGGCAATCTGGATAGGCTTCCAGATATGCCTTCGTCATCCCAGCGGAATAATGGTCCTTGTGGGCATGTGTGAAGAAAAGGCAGTTCGCATTTTGAAATTCCGGCGCCTCCATTACGCGGCGAAACAACTCCTGTGTCATCACAGAAATCCCTTCATCCGCCGCCTCGAAGAACGCATCCACAAGAATCTTCTTCCCCTCGATTTGTATCGAAACACCTGCATTGACGCTTAATGTTATTTTGCAATCCATATTTGTCACCTTACAGGCGGCATGTTCAGGGTACGCCCCTGCAAATCAAGTGCCGCCTCTCGAACCGTCTCGGAGATAGTCGGATGGGAGTGAATCGTGGTGATCAACTGCTCTACCGTCATGCCCATACGAATCGCAATAGCGCCCTCGGCAATCAGATCAGTTGCTCTCGGTCCGATGATATGCATGCCAAGGATCTTTTCTGTCTCAGCGCTTGCAATGATTTTCACCAGTCCCTCGCCACCGTTCATGATTATGGCTTTCCCATTGGCGAACATAGGAAACTTCCCAACTTTATAGGTTCCTGCTTCAAGCTGATCCTCCCGAAGCCCCACTGCCGCCGCCTCCGGCTCCATATATACACAGGTGGGATTTGTGGACTCATCGTACACAGAATCTATCCCCATAATATTCTCTGCAGCAACCTCACCCATACAGGAGGCCGTATGAGCAAGCTGCGCATGTCCTTCCACACAGTCTCCAATGGCGTAGATTCCTTCCACGTTCGTCCTCATATGTTCATCTACGATGATTTTCCCTCTATTGTTTTCAATACCGCCCGTCGCCAGCTCCAGGAACTCTGTATTCGCCTTCCTTCCTACGGCGACCAGGACTTTTTCCGCTTGGAAAGAAACCTCTTCCCCGTTTTTCTTCTCACATATTACGCGGGCACCTTCTGTTATCGCTTCAATGGACTTAACCGGCGTTCCCATCTGGATATCGATTCCCATGCCTTTCATATGACGCATGCCCACCGCCGTGATTTCTCTATCTAACATAGGAAGTGCATGATCCATGGCCTCCACCACGGTGACCTTTGTTCCAAAGGATGCGTAGGCGCAGGCCAGTTCCAAACCGATCACACCTGCTCCAATGACCACCAGGCTCTTCGGCAGTTCCGTCAAGGAAAGCATTCCCGTCGAATCCAGACACGCTGAAGTGGAATTCACTCCGGGGATAGGAGGCGTCGCGTTGACAGAACCCGTGGCCAAAATCACCGCGTCTGCTTCTACAGGCTCCGTCTCGCCATTGGCGCCCTCTATCTCCAGTTCCCCGGGAGCCACAAAACTTGCTTTCCCGTAAATCACACTGACTCCATTGGCGTGCATCAGCCCGCCTATTCCATTTACCAGTTGGGAGGACACCTTATCCTTATTTGCCATCACCTGGGGAAAGTTGATCTGCGCTCCCTTCACATCCACACCTATCTGAGGACCCTGAATCCGGATCTGCTCCAGAAGTTCTGCGCTGTGAAGCATACACTTTGTGGGAATGCATCCAATATTCAGGCAGGTTCCGCCCAATTTATCCATTTCGATCACAGAGACCTCTGCACCCAACTGCGCCGCCCTAATGGCGGCAATGTAGCCACCGGGGCCTCCACCGATCACTGCTACTTTTTTTCTGCTCATTCTACTGCCTCCTTAAATCTGTCTCGTAGAGTTCCTCAGCATCGTCCCACAAATTGATGATCACCGGAACCACCTTGTACAGATCCCCCACGATGCCGAAATCTGCTACCGTGAAGATGGGCGCATCCGGATCCTTATTAATGGCTACAATGATATCCGAAGTCTGCATGCCGGCTAAGTGCTGAATCGCGCCGGAGATACCACAGGCAAAGTAAATTTTCGGTTTCACTGTAGTTCCTGTCTGCCCAACCTGATGAGAATGATCAATCCAGCCACTATCCACCGCCGCACGGGAGGCTCCCACCACGCCGCCGGTTTTCTCAGCAAACCTCCGCATAAGCTCGAAGCCCTCCGGACCGCCCAGTCCCCGTCCGCCGGAGCAGATAATATCTGCGTCCGTTAAAGAAATCATTTCCTTCGCCGACTTGATAACCTCCAATACTTTGATACGAATATCCTTCTCTTCCAACTGGGGCACAACCACTTCTACTTCCCCATCTGCCTGAAGATCTCGTTCCAGCCTCTGCATGACGCCAGGGCGCACTGTTGACATCTGAGGTCTTGTATTAGGGCAGATGATGGTCGCCATCAGATTCCCGCCAAACGCCGGACGGGTCATCTTCAGGCCCCCGTCATCTGATGCCGGATCAATTTTGCTAGTGTCCAATGTGGTATTCTTATTTGCGTAATCAACATATTTATCCAGGTTCACATCTAGATGAGTGCAGTCTGCCGTAAGTCCGGTGTCGACACGAGCTGCGATCCGCGGTGCAAGATCCCGTCCGATATGAGTAGCTCCATAGATGACGATCTCTGGCTTGCGCTGTATGATCAACTCTGTCAGGGCTTTTGTGTAAGCATCAGTGGTGTATTGCTTCAACAAAGGATGCTGCAAGGAGATTACGCCATCTGCACCGTATTCGAAGCACTCCTTCGCCAGGGAGTCCACATCCTCTTGGGCTCCTGCCAAAATAGCATACACCTTTGTATTCCTCTCCATATCTCTGGAGAGTCGCCGCCCTTCGCCGATCAACTCCAGGGCAACATTAGCCAGTTTTCCGTCACGTTGCTCTGCAAATACCCAAATGTCTTTATATTCTTCAAAACGATTCATTTTTGCCCCCCTTAGATCACATGCTTTGCTTTCAGATTGACCAGAAGTCTGGTCGCCTGTTCCTTCTCGTCGCCCCCGTCCAGCATGATCCCTCGACCCTTCGGTTTAGGGGTAAAGGAACGGAACACATTGGTTGGAGAAGCCTTAAGACCGACGATCGCGGGATCCAGGTTCACATCCGTGGCACTCAAGGTTATAATTTTTTCATCCATTTCTTCATCAAAAATTCCCGCATAAGTCATATATCGGGGCTCATTTAATTCCTTTACGCAGGTTAACATGCAGGGGAGGGCAACCTCGACAGTCTCGTATCCATCCTCCAGTTGTCGTTTGGCGAGAACCGTGCGACCGTCCTCTTCTATTTCCAGACCCTCTACATAAGTGACCTGAGGAATTCCCAGTTTCTCAGCGATCTGCGGTCCTACCTGCGCCGTATCCCCATCAATGGCCTGCCGACCTCCGATAAGAATATCAAAATCCCCCAGGTACCGAATCATGCCTGCCAGAGCATTGGATGTCGCCCATGTATCCGAACCACCAACTGCACGATCCGTCAACAGGACGCCCTTATCCGCTCCCATGGCGATCGCCTCGATCAGAATATCCTTTGCCTGAGGTGGTCCCATAGTCACCACCGTGACGGTGGATCCGGGATAGCGGTCCTTCAGGGTCAGAGCACCTTCCAGCGCATTTGCATCATCAGGGTTCAATATGCTCGGAACGCCCTGACGAATCAGTGTCCCTGTTTTGGGATCGATTCTGATAACATTAGTGTCAGGTACCTGCTTGGCACATACAATAATTTTATAAGCCATCTTCTTTCCTCCTGTAACACTCTATTTAAATACCTGCCCGGCAATGATCATTTTCTGAATTTCCGATGTTCCTTCATAGATCTCGGTGATCTTCGCATCCCGCATCATCCGCTCCACCGGATAATCCTCTGTATACCCGTATCCACCATGCAGCTGCACAGCCTTTGTAGTGACAAACATTGCTGTCTCTGCAGCATAGTACTTAGCAATAGACGCATCCATGATGTAAGGAAGCCCATCATTCTTTTCCTGAGCCGCCTTGTAGCAAATCATTCTGGCGCATTCCGTTCTGGCCTTCATCTCCGCAATATCAAACTGGAGTCCCTGGAATTTAGTCAGAGGTTTGCCAAACTGTCTTCTTTGTTTCATATATTCAACAGTTGTTTCCAATGCTCCCTCAGCAATGCCTACTGCCTCTGCAGCAACACCAATCCGTCCGCCATCTACAATTTCCATGGCAATGTTGAAACCACGATTGTATTTTCCCAGAAGTCTGTCCTCCGGGATGCGGCAATCCTGGAACACCAATTCTGCCGTCGCTGATCCCCGGATTCCCATCTTCGATTCGATCTTGCCGATGGAAAATCCCGGATCTGTATCCTCCACAATGAAGGCTGAAATACCTTTGTTCCCCAGATCCTTGTCGGTCTGAGCAATGATGACGTATACCTGAGCCTGACCACCGTTTGTAATAAAGCACTTAGTTCCGTTCAGTACCCATTCACCGTTCTCCAAAACCGCCTTGGTCTGCTGACTTCCCGCATCGGAGCCTGCTCCCGGCTCAGTCAGTCCGAAGGCACCCAGTTTCCGTCCGGAAAAGAGATCCGGCAAATATTTCATCTTCTGCTCCTCACTGCCAAAAGTGTAAATAGGCCAACAACAAAGAGAGTTGTGGCAGGCAAAAGCCGTGGCTGTTGTGGCACACGCCTTGGCAATTTCTTCAATAGTGATGATATAGGAAACGTAATCCGCGCCGGCTCCGCCGTATTTCTTGGGATAGGCGATTCCCATCATTCCCAGTTTACCCATCTTGTCAATGGTCTCCCGAGGAAAGCGATGTTCCTGGTCAATCTCCGCTGCGATAGGTGCTACCTCGTTTTCCACAAAACGCCGCACCAGTTTCCGCACGAATTCCTGTCTTTTTGTCAGTTCAAAATTCATTCATGGCCTCCTTACCAAAGTTGATATTTTTCTGCGTCCTTTCTGATTTCCGTCCGGAAGTCCGGATGAGCCACCGCAACCAGATTCTGTATCCTCTGTCGGATATTACGTCCCCGCATGGGTGCAATCCCATACTCTGTGACGATGTAATCCACATTATTTCGGGAAAGAGTGACAATGGCTCCAGGGGTATGCATAGCATTGATAGTGGAGCGTTCTCCTTTCTTGGCGGTAGAATGCAGGCAGATGATAGACCGCCCGCCCTTTGATGCTCCTGCTCCTGCAGAAGTATCCACGGCACCGCCGGTACCACTGTACTGCAAAGTTCCGATGGATTCCGAACACACCTGCCCGGTGAGATCCACCTCGATAGCCGTATTGATTGACACCATATTATCATTCTTCGCAATGATATGGGAATCATTGACCAGATCCCCCGGCATAATCCATACACCCGGATTCTGGTGCATCATATCATACAGTTTTTGACTTCCCAAAGCGAATGTTGCGATGCTCTTTCCGCGAAAGAGTGTCTTCTTCCTATTCGTCACTGCCCCGGCTTCTGTCAATCGGTAGATGGCATCGGTCATCAGCTCTGTATGCACGCCAAGGTCCTGTTTTTCCATCAGTCCGTTCGCCACAGCATCCGGGATCTTGCCAATCCCCAGTTGGATGGTATCGCCATCGTTCACCAGAGTGGAAACATAACCCCCGATTGCTTCATCCTCCGGGGACAATTTAAGTGTCTCCGGCAAAACAGGAATCGGCTCCTTGGACTCTACGATGTAATCAATATCACTGATATGGATTTCTGTATCCCCATTTACCTGAGGCAGCCTCGGATTCACCTCGCAAATCACAACATCTGCCCGGCGGGCAAACTCTTTTTCGTGTATGTTGCTCAGGGAAAATCTGCAAAATCCATGCTCATCCATAGAGGACACCGCGCCTATGAAGACATTTGGTTTATAATAGTCAGCCCAGCGCCAGGACCCGTCGTGAAGATGTCCCGGAACATAGTTCACGAGTCCCTTACGATGACCAGCTCGATCCCCGTCCATCTCAAACAGGCTGTCCACGTCGATCAAGTCTCTGTATTTTTCCTCCACCAAGTATGGATAGTTAAACAGATCCATGTTGCTGTATATTTTGAAACCTACCCCCGCCTCAGCAACCTTATGCAGGTTCTTCAGCAACAGGAACGGTGCCTGTGCGCAGAGCGAAGTCATAATGCGGTCGCCCTGATGAATATGAGAAAGAGCTTCTTCTACACTAACGATTTTTTCTCTGTAAATTTTTTTGTAATCCACTGTTGCAAATCCTTTCTGTCACTTTACCGATGAGGATCAATTATAACCTTGACATCCTGAAGTTTTCCAGAAGACATTGCAGTCATCCGCTCTTGAACTTCCCCCATGGAAATCACACTGGTGATATGCGGAAGAAAATCCTGCGGATATTTCTCAATCGCACAGATCGCTTCAGTAAAATCATTTTCAGTTATGCTCCAGCTAGAGACATATGACAGTTCTTTGTATTGAAATGCGAAGAAATTGAAACTGAGAACGCCCTCCATGCTGCCAACCTGAATTATTGTCCCGCCTTTCCGCGCCATAGGGATCAGCGTCTCGTTAAACAGCTTATCATTGGGATGGCTGCACTCGAAGATCTTGTCGAATCCGATTTTTGTTTTCGCCTGAACCGCCTTCAACGCTCCTTCTTCCATAGGATTGACGACTTCGTCAGCTGCGCTGAACTTCTTCAGGTGTGCAATCCTATTCTCGTTGATTTCTGACATTACAATATAAGCGCCTTGTTTTTTTGCCCACCATGCCGTGAGTATAGCTATGATGCCACCGCCAATGATTAGTATATTTTCCCCGGCCTGAACGTTTCCCCGGGTGATCGCCGCGTGGTGCCCGTTGGCGATAGGCTCTACCAGTGCACCCAATTCCGGTTTCACAGCGCTGTCCAGCTTGAATGCTTTGTCTGCAAGAACCGCGAAGCGGGCAGTGCACGCTCCATCAATCGTCACGCCGGGACCACCCTTTGTGACCGTTTCATTACACAAATTCTCCATTCCATTGTTGCAAAAGAAGCAGTTTCGACAATAATTCGCAGGAATGCCGGCAACTCTATCACCTATGCACAGATCTTTCCGCGGTCCCGGATCAACCACCGTTCCACAGTATTCATGACCCATTATGTGCCCACTGCCGAAAATTCTGGTTCCCTTCCACAGCGTAAGGTCAGAGCCACACAGTCCAACCCTTTCCACATCAATAATCACATGTTTTCCGTCCTGGATCGGCTCCGGAATATCAACGATCTGAAAATTCTTCGGTTCCACTAATCTCAGTGCTTTCATGGATACACCTCCGTTTCGGTCACTCTCATATTGCAATTAATTGCAATCTTCTTTCATTTTTTGTATAATATCAATACAACTATTGCACGTACAAAAGGAGTAAATTATGCAACCGTCATCCATCAAGGAAGTTTCGGCATTATTGAATTTTCTCTATGAACTGCCCAATGACTATACCAACTACCCGGATCATGTTCTGGAGTTGATCGACCGATATTTTCCGTTTCATAAACTGACCTTTATCCCGCTGAATTCCAGTTTTGCCACACTGAACAGCTCCAATCCGGACACCTGGTTCAACGAAATCCGCACGCGCGGTCTCAGTGAACAACTGCTGGAGCAGTATTACACCAGAGCCGTGGATCTAGACCCCTTTCGGGCTCGTAATCTCCCTGCTCAACTGCGTTTCCGACCGGTCATTCAGGTAGAAGAAGCCTTCCCGGAAAAAAATTCTCGCAGCGCCAGGTACCATTCCTTCCTGCGGGATGCAAATGTTCCCTATCAGACGATCCTGAATCTGGTATACGACAAGGTCAGACTTGGAGTCATTTCCATCTATCGATCTGAAGAGGAAGGACCTTTGTCCCGGGATGAAATATGGATCCTTGAGG
This sequence comes from Hornefia porci, assembly GCF_001940235.1. NCBI lineage: Bacteria > Bacillati > Bacillota > Clostridia > Peptostreptococcales > Anaerovoracaceae > Hornefia > Hornefia porci. The sequence goes on from NZ_MJIE01000001.1 coordinate 1,561,158, forward strand.
AGCTCAGTCGCTTCATCGCACAGCACTATATGATTGCTATCTCCCAGACAAGTCGGCATCTTGCCGAGGAACTCTTCAACTCCTGCTACCAAAATGTAGACTTCGGCGCCATGATATTAGACAACAAGAGGAACGTTGTCCAAGCAAACGATTGCGCCCGGAAGTATTGCGATATCATATACAATGCTCTCTTCCGCGAGTGCGATCCGTTGTCAGATGAATCCGCCTCTGAGAATCTGCACACTGTACAGTATGTGATGACACAGTTTCAGGAACGACTTGTCACTGACAACGAGCACATCACTATTCCCATCGACAATGCCCTGTTCGAATTTCGGATTAATTCCTTCATTTCCATCGATGAGAACTTCAGCAAAATCAGCCTGAATTATCTTCTCTTCATTTTCCAATCCTCTTATATCTCAGAGTCCGAAAAACTGGGATATTCCAGAATCCGGCAGAAACTAACGGATCGGGAGTGGGAGATTGCAAAACTGATTGCTCAGGGGCTGACCAACGCCAAGATCGCGGAACAGACCTTTATCAGTCTGAACACGGTGAAAACTCACATTCAGCATATTTACGAAAAACTGAACGTCCAGAACCGTGTTTCTCTTATGCAGCTTCTTTCCGAGGAAAGCAAGTCTCAGTATTAGGGTTTATAATCGTCGATACCGGCATCAACTGCCGGTATCATCTTTTTTGTCAGTGTCCTATTTCACCATTTCCTTAATGGTCTTAGCAATACTGTCTTCACTTGGAATCATGAAGAGCTCTGCTGTCGCATACGGTATTGGTGAATCGATTGCGCCCAGTCTTCTGACCGGTCCCTTCAAAGCATTGTAGCAGGTTTCCCCAATATTGGAGGCTATGTCCGCGGTCCAGTTACCTTCACGACAGCCCTCTGCCACCATCAGCAGTCTTCCTGTCTTCCGTACAGATGCCTCAACGGTTTCATAATCAAAGGGTTTGATTGTCCTCGGATCGATCAGTTCAATGCTGATTCCGGCCTTTTCCAGCTCAGGCAAGAGCTTGAAGATGCGCATGAGCATCAGCTGTCCTGCAACGACTGTAATATCTGTTCCTTCCTTGCATACCTTAGCTTTTCCGATAGGAACGATCTGATCTTCACCAGTCTGTACATCACCGGGAACTCTATACAGCGCTTTGTGTTCCCAAAACAGCACCGGGTTGTTGTCCCTGATAGAGGCCTTCATCAATCCGTAAGCATCCTGTGGGGTAGAGGGTTCTACCATCTTCAAACCCGGGGCATTCATGAACCAGCTGTCTACGGTCTGGCTGTGATGCGCACCAATTCCTCCGCCAGCACCCTGAGGTCCGCGGAATACCACCGGGCAGCATACCTTTCCGTGAGACATGTATCTCATCTTGGATGCCTGATTGACAATGGCATCATAGATCAAAGTACTAAAGTCTGCGAACATGATCTCAAACACCGGACGCTTCCCGTACAGCGCTGCTCCTACGCACATATTGGCGGTTCCAGCCTCTGCAAGAGGTGTGTTGATCACACGATCCGGCCATATCTTATAGAGTCCGGTGGTTACGCCAAAAGTACTTCCCATCTCTCTGATATCTTCGCCCATCAGAAATACGTTTTCGTCACGCTCCATTTCCTCTTTCAATGCGGTATTCAGAGCCTGTATCATTGTCATTTCTGCCATGATTTCCATCTCCTTTCTCAGTCTGCGAAAACAAGTTCCGGCCCGATAACGTCTTCCGGTGTAGGAATTTCCGCCTGCACTGCCTGCTCAAAGGCGGTGTTGACTATCTTGCCCTGTGCCTCATCGATAGCATTTAACTCTTCTTCCGTAGCAATGCCTTTGGACATCAGGAATTCGCGGCAACGTTTCACCGGCTCGTGCTTCATCGCCTCTTCTGTCTCGGCAGGATCCCGATACACAGTAGGATCACCCTCGAAATGTCCTCTCAGACGATAGGTCTTCAGCGATATCACATTCGGCTCACCTCTACGAGCTTTCTCCAGACCGATACGGATCAGTTCTCTTGCCTCGAAGATATCATTACCGTCTCCAAACATGACCGGAAGACCCATTCCATATGCTCTTTCTCCCGGGTCCCTCAGACGACTGACATCGTGCTTGCGTGTGGAAATCGTAATATCATTGTTCTCAATGATCATGCAAACCTTCAAATTTCTTGATGCAATCACATTCATCACTTCGTTGACTGCACCCTCTTCCAGAGTCCCATCGCCGATTCCCAGAATCAAACAACCTTCAGTGTCATCAAATTCGGTCAGAGCCAAACCGAAACCTGCGCCGATAGCCTGATTTTCGCCCATTAGACCGTTAGATGGGCAAATGTGATGCTCTGGTGAGAAGATATGCACATAGCTGGCAACTCCCCCACACAAGGAGCTCTTTCTGCCGATCATCTCGGTAGTAAAGTCGTTGATTCCGCATGTCAAAGCATACAGCGGATGACATCTCGGGTGCGGACTCAGCCAGTCAGCGTCCTCCTTCTCCAGATAGATTGCCATCTGAATCGCCTCCTGACCAACAGCCAGGTGGTAAAATCCGGGGAGCTTTCCTGTCGCCAGCAGTTCCGGAACCTTCATCTCATACTGCCTGGCAAAAGTCAGCTTCTCATATGTGTCCATGTAGTATTCTTTTGGATATTTCATAATGATCCTCCTATTCTATCGTGATTATCTGATCCGCCACCGCGGCCATCTCCGAGAACGTCCTCATGAACATCGAGGCTGGGGCACCGTTGATAGCGCCATGATCAAGGGTAATTGAAAGGTAAGCTTTGGGACAGATCCCAATGGACATATCCTCCAATACCACCGGCTCATTCTGAATTCGTCCAACAGCGATGATTCCAGATTGGGGCACATTCAGAATGGGATCCGCATTATCCACATTAAACATCCCAATGCTGCTCAATGTGAAGGTTCCACCCTCCATCATATCCATGGTGAGCTGATTGTTCTTGACCTTCTCCTGGATTTCCTTCATTCCCGCAGAAATGTCCAGCAAAGACTTACTTTCACAGTTTTTGATTACTGGAACAATAAGCTGTCCCGTGGGTGTACCCACTGCGACACCCATATTGATCGAAGAGTAGTAAATCAGTTCACTTTCTGTCCGAGAGCAATTCACCTCAGGATGTTTCTCGATAGCCATAGCTGCGAGCTTTACAAAAATATCTGTGATACTTACTTTGTATCCCTCTTCTTTTAACTTCGCTCTCAGTTTGACCACACCGCTCACATCTGCATGAACAAACCCCGAAACCTGAGGTGCTCTGCGCATACTTTCCTGAAGAGAATCCAGTGTCAACTTGCGGATTCCGATCATCTTCTCAATTTTACTTATAGTTTTACCATCCTGCGTAGTTTCGCCCACCTGCATGATTTCACCACCTTTTAGTCCTCGATGTATCCGATGATGTCGCCGCAGTTAGCCTTCTCACCAACCTGCGTACTGATCTCCGTCAGAGTCCCGTCATGCATCGCTTCCAGGTCATTGGTCAGTTTTTCTGTCATAATACTGCAGAGTTTGTCGCCCTTTTTCACCGGATCTCCGACGTTCTTATACCACTCAACAATCTCTCCATCTTCCATCGTCGCGCCGAATTTCGGCATGTTTACCTCATACTTAGCCATTATTTTCTCCCTTCTTATCAATCCATGTGCATACCGCCACAGATATTCAATGCCTGTCCTGTAATGTTCTTTGCCAAATCAGAAGAAAGGAACAGCACCGCATTTGCAATATCTGTTGTCTCCTGCGGTCTCGCAAGCGGAATATGATCAGAACAGAATTTGTCAAAGAATGCGTCCTGCTTCTCCTCATCACCCGGAATAATCTGCCGCAAATATTTCATCCAAATATCCGTCTTGATGATGCCTGGGCACACTGCATTGTACTGCAAACCGAATTTGGCTCCCAACATAGCGTAACTCTGGGTCAGGTTGATGATCGCAGCCTTCGTCATAGCATAATGGGGAACCAGAATGCTTCCGCCACGGCCTGCCACGGATGAAAAATTGATAACTCTTCCTTCTCCCTGTTCCTTCATATACGCAAGGGCCAGCTTGTCGATAATATCAGTACCGTTGATGTTAATGTTCATCATCTTTGCAACTGCATCCGGATCCGCCTCGTGCAACATCTGATAAACGCATATTCCTGCGGCATTTACAACGATGTCAATCTTGCCAAACTTGTCCTTCGCAAGTTCAAACATTTTCTTTACCTGAACTGCATCAGTTACATCACACTCTGCTGCATATGCCTGGACACCATACTTATCTGCGATCTCCTTAGCTGCATCTTCTGCTCCCGCAACGTTCATGTCGCCTATCACGATGTTGGCACCGCAATCTGCCATTAGACATGCCGTCTCCTTACCGAGCCCGGTCGCAGCACCGGTGAGAATTGCGACACGATCCTTCAGTTCGATACTTACCATTCGTTTACCTCCTCTTTCGATTTTGTTTACGTTGTAACCATCCTATCAGACCTCCCTCGCTTCTGCATCGCACCCCGGAATGATGTTGTTCTTCTCGGCCCGTATCACCCCTTTTTATGATTTTTTAAAAGAGCAGATCGCTTTCGCGCCTGCTCTTTCATGTTGTATGATTCTTCGAATGCTCTCCTCTGCTCATACCGTCATCTATTTCCCCTGGAACTGCGGTTTTCTTTTTTCGACAAAGGCTGCAACGCCTTCCCTGAAATCACTGCTATGGCTAACCTTCAATTGTGTCGGCTTTTCACCATTTTCCAGATACATAGGCAAATCTCGATAGGCTGCGTAATAAACCTGCCGCTTCAAATTCTCATATGCTTTCAGTGGTCCTTTTGCGATTTTATTCGCCCACTTCTCCGTTACAGCCTCCAGTTCCTTAGACTCCACAACCTCTGTTGCCAAGCCGAAAGCCAAAGCATCCGCCGATTTCATCGGCTCTCCTGTAATCATAAATTTCATCGCCTGTGCCATACCTAGAGAATGGGTTAACAGATACGTTCCACCGGTGTCTGGTACCAGCCCTACATTAACAAAAGCCTGTACCAGCGTTGCTCTGTCTGACAAAAGAACAATATCTCCTGAAATTGCCAGACTGGCTCCTGCTCCTGCGGCGACACCATCCACCTGTGTGATGACCAGTTTCCTCATTTTCTTTATCTCTAAAACCAGTTTACCCACATTCTCCACCAGCTCGGTAAAATCAATGTCATCTCCTGCCTGAAGTTTTTTGTAACTATATACCAGATCCCCTCCCGCAGAAAAAGCTTTTGCGCCAGAACGCAGAACAACCACCTTGATCTCATCATCCTGATCACATGACTGCAGTCTCTCCAGAAGTTCTGCAGACATCCCTACATCAATCGCATTCAGATTATCCGGACAGTTCATTGTTATAATTCCAATGCCATCCCTTTTGTCCAAAAGCGTTTTCATCACTATCACCTCGTTTCGTTACTGATCCGTCATAAAATATTAACAATATATTTTATTCGTAAAAATTATTCTTTGCATATCGCCCTAAAGGTTGATTTGTAATATTCTAAATTTTTACTTATTATGGGGGATATTCTCCTCCACAGCAAAAGCGGGCATCCCGCCATAGCAGAACACCCGCTTTCGCTGTAGTATAGAGCAGTTCAGAAAAGAATATTTTTCTCGGTTTCTTTGTCGAAGAGGTGAATCTTTGACATGTCAAGCGCGAACACCGCATCGGAGCCCTGGCGCAGCTGTGTGTTGGAATTCACCCGTGCGGTGACCTGCGTCCCCTCAACGTCGAAGTAGAGATACGCTTCGGCTCCCAGCATCTCGTACACCTTAATCTTCGAGCGGATCACGCAGTCCGGATTGGCCTTGATGAACTCTTCATCGTCGGAGATATCCTCCGGACGGATGCCGAGAACGACGGTTTTGCCGTCATAGCCGCCGTCGATCAGGGCCTGTCTTCTGTCCTCCGGCACATGAAGAACATGCTCTCCGACAGCAAGAGTCACGCTGTCACCGTCAACGCTCACTTTTGCGTCCATGAAATTCATCTGCGGCGATCCGATAAATCCCGCGACAAACAGATTGCACGGTCTGCTGTAGAGATTATCCGGCGTATCGATCTGCTGCACCACGCCCTGCTTCATGACGACGATCCGCGTTCCCAGCGTCATCGCCTCTGTCTGATCGTGTGTCACATAGATTATCGTAGCTCCCAGCCGCTCATGGATTTTGGAAATTTCAATCCGCATCTGGACTCTCAGCTTGGCGTCAAGGTTGGACAGAGGCTCGTCCATCAGGAATACCTTGGGGTTTCTGACGATGGCGCGGCCCATGGCGACACGCTGCCGCTGACCGCCGGAAAGCGCCTTCGGTTTTCTGTCCAGCAGCTTCTCCAGGTCCAGGATACGGGCCGCTTCACGAACCTTCCGGTCGATCTCGTCCTTCGGCAGCTTCCGCAGCTTCAGCGCGAAGGCCATATTGTCATACACGGTCATGTGCGGGTACAGCGCATAGCTCTGAAACACCATGGCGATGTCCCGATCCTTCGGCTCCACATCGTTCATCAGCTTCCCGTCGATGCGGAATTCTCCCTCCGAAATATCCTCCAGACCCGCGATCATCCGCAGCGTGGTGGACTTTCCGCAGCCGGAGGGACCGACAAAGATAATAAATTCCTTATCCTCCACCTCCAGATTGAAATCGGTCACGGCGTGATAGCCGTTGGGATATATTTTCTGAATTCCCTTCAAAGACAAATTTGCCATTTCTTCTCTCCTTTTATTTCTTATCCCGATAACGGTTCCGCCCCGGATCAGATCTCCAGGCGGTATTTTTTTATATTCAGTATCGCTTTTCCTTTTACATGGAAGGAGATCCCCTCTGCCTCCCGGGGCGTTTCCAGGGTGACGGTCATGACCTTTTCTCCTCCGTTTACAAAGACCTCTGCGCTGTACCGGTCCAGGATCATCCTGAAACAAAGTCTCCCGTTCTCGTGGCGGATACCCGCCTCTCTGTGGCGGATGATCGCCCGCCTCTGACCCGAGAATTTCCGGTCGATGGAAATCACCGAGTCATCCGGGCGGAAGCAGAACTCCGTATAGAACCGCTCATCGCAGGCGAACCGGCACCGGAACTCTCTGTATCCTTCTACCGGATCCTGCGCCCGGATCTCCACCTCCAGGTCCACCAGTCTGCCGCTGATTCCGTGAATGCTCAGATCCGCGTCGTCCAGGCGGACATTTTCTCTCACCACCGGGTCTCTGCGGTACGCGGAAAGTTCTCTGACCGGAGTCTGGTACAGCACCCCGTCCCGAACTGAGAGCTCCCGCGGGATACTCATCTGTCCGAATACCGGATGCGTGACCGTCCGCAGACTCGTCGTGTCCGGGTTCTGCATCCAGCCGATCATGACCCGTCTCCCGTCCGGCGTCAGCGTCGTCTGCGCCGCATAGAAGTCGATGCCGTAATCCGCCGCATGATCGCATTCCTCCGTGAAGATCCCGGTTTCCCGATCGTATTCGCCGACAAAGTACACGCAGCTGTTTCCGCTATGATATTCTCTCCCCGAAGGGAGCATATCCATGGCGCTGACCAGCAGCACATATTTTCCGTCCAGCCGGAAGAAATCAGGGCATTCCCACATCCGCCCGATACGATCATGGTTCTCCGCCAGGACCGTATCAAAGTTCCATCGCAGCCCGTCCTCACTGCGGAACAGCACCACCTGCGTGTATCCGCCTTCATTGCGGCAGGCGATGACGACGCCGTAGCTTCCGTCCTCCTCCCGCCACATCTTCGGATCCCGAAAATCATACGGACTCCCGCCCTTCGGGAGATCCGCCGCGGTAAGCACCGGATTTCCTTTGTATTTCACATAATCCAGTCCGTCGCCGACGGCGAGGTTCTGCGTCTGCACAGAGGCTCCTCCAAACTCTGTCTCAAACACCGCACCGGTATACATCAGCAGCTGTTTCTCATCGCGCATTGACACCGCGCTTCCGGAGAAGCAGCCGTCTCTGTCGTAAGGCTCATCCGGCGCAAGCGCCGCCGGCAGATACGTCCACCTGATCATATCTCCGCTGACGGCGTGTCCCCAGTGCATGGGACCCCAGTGCGAGCTGTACGGATAATACTGATAGAACAGATGATATTTTCCTCCGTAACAGGAGAACCCGTTGGGGTCATTCATCCATCCGATCCGGGGTGACAAATGGAATGCCGGCCGTTCCTGCTCGTCGATCTGCAGTTCTGCTTCCTCTTCATAATGTCTCGCTTCATTCAATGCCTGACTCATCCTGTCACCTCTTCAGACGGCTGCAGTTCTGCAGTCTTCTCCGCAGTTTATTTCTCTTCCTTCGGGACAGTCCCGGACTGCGTGTTTATCTCCGCTTCCATTTTCTGAAAAACCGGATCGTAGAGCAGTGTACAAAGATATCCCGGAAGGCTGACTCCGTACAGCAGGATGGCCAGAGGCGCCGCCTTATGCAGATACAGCAGTGCTGCGCCCCACGCGACCCATATCAGAATCATCCCCATTGTCCGGGGCAGATTCCCGATGGAAAGCCGCATCGCGTTTTTCAGCGTTTCCCGGACGGTGTTTTCAAACCGCGCCAGCAGGCCGAAGCTGTATGCCGCCAGTGTCACCGCGTAGACTGATATAAATGTCAGAATCAGCATCAGCGCTGTTGTGTCCTTTGTATCAAACCGCCGCAGCGCCAGCAGATCCACCGCAGCCACCGCCGCGAAACCGGCGTAAATCAGACCCAGCCCGATTCCCTGCCGCAGGTTGTCCTTCAGAGACCTGAAAAACATCTTTGTGATATAGGTCTCCTCATTCCGCGCCTGATGAATCGTCACGTAGTTCATGGCAGTCAGCGACGCTCCCAGCGTTACGACCGGAAGAGCGCACGCCAGCGTCAGGAGATTCAGAACCGCCAGGTCCACAAGCCGCGACAGGAAACGCATAATCGGATTATTTGTGTCAAAAAACCGCTCCATATTCTCTCCGGCTCCTGTTTATCAGCCCTTGACCGCGCCTGCCGTAACTCCTGCGACGATGTATTTCTGCAGGAACAGATACAGGATCAGTATCGGCAGCATCGCCAGCAGCAGCGCCGCCATCACCAGACCGATGTCTGTGGAATAGGTTCCGTAGAACATCTGCGTCGCGATCGGAATGGTGTACAGCTGTTTTTCACCCAGCACCAGACTCGGCAGGAGGTAGTCGTTCCAGAAGGCCATCGCGTCAATAATCGCCACCGTCGCCACCGTCGGCTTCAGCAGCGGGAACACGATCTTCCAGAAGGTCTGCCACCTAGAGCAGCCGTCGATGAGAGCGGCCTCCTCCAGCTCAAGGGGAATATTCGTGTTAATCGCTCCATGGAACATGAACGTCGCCATGGAGACGGAGAATCCGGTATGCATCAGAATCAGCGTGATCCTGCTGTTCAGGATATGGAAAATTCCGCCGTATACAGATACCAGCGGCACCATCAGCACCTGGAACGGGATGACCATGGATGCGATCATCGCCGCGAACAGAATCGCGCACGCCTTCCATCTTCCGTTGCGGACGATTACAAAAGACGCCATCGCCGAAAACAGAATCGTCAGCACGGTCGCACAGAAAGTGATGACCGCGGAGTTCCTGAACACGTTCCAGAAATCCATCTTGGCCATCGCGTCCGGGAAATTCCGGAGTGTGAATCCGTGAGCGCCGATGAGAGCCAGCGGATCCGAATTGATATCGCCCTTGGTCTTGAATACGTTAATCAGCACCAGAATAAACGGCGCGATAAAGAGAAGGAATACGAGAATCAGCACGATGATCATAATCACATGCTGGATCTTCTTTTTTCTTGCGGCCTGTTCACTCGCATTCATTACGCCTGCACCTCCCCCTTCTTACCGACATAGACCTGGGTAATTCCGATGACCGCGCAGATCACAAACAGAATCAGCGCCTCCGCCTGGCCGGTGCCGTAATCCTTGTAGACAAAGGCTTTGTTGTATACATGCATCGCGGCAAGCACGGAAGAGTTGAACGGCTCGCCCTTGGTCAGCGACAGGTTGACATCGTATACAACGAAGCATCTGGTAATGCTCAGGAATATGCATGTTACAAAGGAAGTCCTCATCAGCGGGATCGTCACGTTCCACATCGCCTGTGAAGGCGTACAGCCGTCGATCATGGCCGCCTCCTTCAGACTGTCGGAAACGCCCATGAAACCCGCCACGTAAATCAGCATCATATATCCCGCGTACTGCCATACCGATACCAGCACCAGGCAGAACAGCGCGCCGGAGGGCGTTGACAGAAGAGACGGGACGGTGCCCGCCGCAATGGCCTCTCCCAGTGCGACAAATGCGCGGTTGAATACGAATTTCCATACATATCCCAGAACGATTCCACCGATGAGATTCGGAATGAAGAATCCCGCCCGGAAGAAGTTCTGTCCCTTGACTCCGCTGGTCACCAGATACGCCAGCAGAAAAGCCACCACATTGATGAGTATGACGGCAAATGCGGAATAGATCAGTGTCCTGCCGATCGCCGCCCAGTAATAATAGTCCTTGAATGCCGAAATATAGTTCGCGAAGCCCACGAAGGGTTTGCTTACGGAGACTCCGTCCCAGCTGGTGAAGGTCAGATAAAGTCCGTATACGAACGGAATGATGATCACCATTGAAAACAGGAGCAGAGCCGGACCGGCAAACATCAGGAACTGTTTTGTCTTATATGACATCGTGTTTCTTTCCATTAGATGCTCTCCTTACGAATTCCTTATTCGTCCTCATGTTTCGTTAACGTCTTGGTCTTCCAGTAGGTGGTCACCGCCTTCGCGAACCCCTTGCGGGTGTCCATACCGGCCAGATACTTCTGGAAGGACGCGCCCAGAATCGCGTAATGATCGTCCGGCAGGTAATTGTAGTTAGGAATAAGCTTCCCGGCGTCCGCATACTTCTTGACGGACCGCCCCAGCGGATCCTTCACCTGCAGCCGAATGTTCCTGTACGCGGGAACAAGCGCGCAGTCGTCTACGATGAACTTCTGCCCTTCTTCGTTATACACCAGCCAGTTTAGGAAGGCCTTCGCCTCTTTCCTCTGCCTGTCCGAGGTGTACTTCGAGGAGTCGATAAAGAAGAATTTGGAGCCGCCGCCCACTAATTCTTTGTTCATTCCATCGTCGGTGTTCTGCGGGACCGGCATAATTCCCATGTTTTTGCTGTAATCATAGGCGCTTAGAACGGACCAGTCCCAGTTGCCGCCGAACATGAACGCGATTTCCCCCTCTGCGAGTTTCTGTTCGGAAACCTCGCGCTCCGCGGAGATCGCGCTGTCTCTGGAATAATTGTTTGCCATCAGAACGTCGAACGTATCCATCAGCTCGTTGAATTTTTTGTCCCTGTAGAGATCGACGGAGCCGCTGCTCAGCCCCCGGACAAAGGCGTCGGGATTCTTTCTCTCTTCATAGACCTGCGCCAGGTAATGCGCCGCCAGGGACCAGTCTTCCTTCATGATGCCGGTCGGATGCTTCATTCCGCCCTTTCTCAGCTTCGCAAGAAGTCCCTTGAATTCTGTCAGTGTGGAATAATCGGATGGGTTAAATTTCTCTTTCGTGATCTTTTCAATCGCATCGGCGTTATAGATCAGACCTCTGGCCTCTACGCAAACCGGAAAACCGTAGACTTTGCCGTCGATACTGATCTCATAGTCGGTGTCCTTGACCCATTTCTGATCACTGAGATCTACCGCGTGCTCCTTCGCCAGTGAATAAACATCCTTGGCGTCGACCATCGAGATGGTGTAGGGATTGTTGGATGCATACTTTGTAGCCAGGTGAGCCGAGACCGTATCGCTGGAGTAGTAGACCTCCACCTTCACGCCCGTCTCCTTCTCGTATCTCTTTGCCATTTCGAGCATCTGATCCTGAATTTCCATCTTGGAATTGAAAATCGTAATTCCGCTGCTGCTTCCCGAAGTCTGGGAATCCGTATCAGATGAGGTTCCGCAGCCTGTCAGAAGGAAACCTGACATCGCCGCAATCACAGTCAGAGCAATCAACTTTTGAATTCTTTTCTTCACTCTGCTACCTCCATGTTCTTTCCCGGGATCCTTCTTCACGACGCGCGTCTGCGCCGTGCGTCGTTTGCAGACTGCGCCGGGGACATTTCTCCGCTGCCGTGCGTCGTTTGCAGACTGCGCCGGGGACATTTCTCCGCTGCCGGAGCGCGTGCGCTGTGTGTCTGAATCCCTAACAAAGTAACCGGTTATTTTTTACAATAATTTTACATTGTTTGTAATTCTCTGTCAACCGGTTTGTTGCTAATATTGTCTAATTTCTAACAAATCCAACCATTTCCTCTCGGTTCTGCCACATTCTCCCTTTTTTGCGCGGAATAAAAATTCAGGTAACCGATTACTTTTACTATTGCAACCGAAAAAAAACTGTTTTATAATCGCTTTAGACAAGGACAGCGTGAAAGGCGGTGAACGTAACTCCCATGGCGAAAAGAAACGTGACCTATCAGGACATAGCACGGTACACAGGCTTCTCGAAAACAACGATATCCAGATTTTTTAACCGTCCCGAGTCGGTTACCCCCGAACACCGGAAACAGATCCGGGATGCGCTTGACGTGCTGGATTACAAAAGCAACAAGGTTGCCAGGATCCTCGCCAACGGGCAGACGGAATTTATCGGACTCATCGTGCCGAACCTCTACCTGGGTTTTTATGCAGAGCTTCTGAATCTCTTCCTGAACACCTATGAAAAATACGGTTACAAATTCATCGTCTTCAGCGGCAGCAGCCACGAGGAGACAGAGCGCCGCTACATCAGCGAGCTCCTTTCCTACAAAGTAGAGGGACTCATTGTCCTCAGTCATACGATTCCTTCCATCGAGCTGGCGTCCTACGGCATCCCCGTCGTCGCCGTCGAGCGGGAGGACCGCTGCATCAGCAGCGTCAATACCGATAATTACTCCGGCGCCGTCCAGGCGACGGAGCTCCTGCACCGATGCCGCTGCGACATCTGTCTTCACATCAATTCCCAGGACTATGATCCGCAGGTTCCCGCCAGCGCCCGCATCACCGGCTTCACTGACGTATGCGAGCGTCACGGCCTGGACTACAAAATCCTCACTTATACGCTCGGCAGCAGCTACGATGATCTTCAGAAAAAAATCGACGCCATCGTCGAGGACATTATCGCTTCATATCCCGGAAAGCGAAAAGGAATCTTCTGCAGCAGCGACACGACCGCCGGCATCGTGCTGAATCACATCCTCCGGAAATACGGACACCTCCCCGATGAATTCAAGATCATCGGATTCGACGGCTCTCCCGCCGCGATGCAGGCGGTCGTTCCGATCAGTACGGTGGCGCAGCAGACGGACAAGCTTGTAGAATCCGCCATGGAGCTTCTGGTCAGACAGATTTCCGAATCCACAGAGGGTGCCTCTGCACAGAGAACCTCATCCGAGGGAAACGGGGGGAATGCGGAAAAGGCGGTGAAGGAGGGAAATACGGGAAACGGCGGAAGCGCTTTTCCGTCGAAACCCGAACACAGAATCATTCCGCCGATCCTGATGCCCCGCGGCACCAGTCGGCCGTAACGTCCCGCGTCCCTTCCCGCAGAATCGCCGCCTGTCCTCTCAACGCGCATCCTCCCGCGAAGGGTGCCTCTGGCTCTCCCGCTGCCTATCCTCCCGCAGAAGCCGGAAGATAACGCTCTGGTACTCGTCCCGCATCTCCGGAAGCGGAAGCCCCATATCCATCAGCGCCTCTGCCGGGTATATCCGCGGCGTCGCTCCGTTCCATGATTCCGGAGCTTCCTCCGGCTCCACTTTGTACATCGCTCCCGGCGTGAGTCCCCGCAGCCTCACATACTGCGTCGGCATATTGCCGTGAATTCCGGTGGTCACCACCGTTACAACCGCTTCCCGTCCGGATTCCTCCACAAATTCCCATGCGACAAACTCATCCGTGCGCGGGCCGGCCGATCCCTCACAGTTCAGATGATCTGACAGACGATAATACAAACCCTCCTGTATCAGCCGCCTGATTTCCCGGTACCGGGTTATCTGCCGGCGTATCTCCTGTCGCTCCTTCGCCGAGAGCTCCGCGGGATCCATTTCATATCCGAAGGTTCCTGCCATCGCCACCGCTCCCCGGGTTGCCAGCGGCGCCGTCCGGCCCGTCTGCCCGTTCGGACAGGCAGACACATGCGCGCCTACCGCAGCTGCGGGATAGCCGAAGCTCGTACCGTACTGAATCAGCAGACGATCGACCGCATCTGTGTTGTCGCTGCACCAGATCTGCGGCGTGTAATAGAGCATACCCGCGTCAAAGCGTCCCCCTCCGCCGCAACAGCCTTCAATCAGCAGTTCCGGATAGCGCCGGTGAAGTCTCTCCAGCACATCATACAGACCGAGAATATAATCGTGAAGAATCTTTCCGCGGCTCACGCAGGTCGCTCCGCCATGCTCCCGCACCTGCCGTCCCGGATCCGAATAAGCCTCGACGATATTTCGGTTGCAGTCCCATTTCAGATACTCGATATTCCCCTGATCAAGCACCTCACAGATCCGCGCAAAGATATATTCCCGCACATCAGGACGCGAAAAGTCCAGAACAAGCTGATATCGTCCCCGCACCGGTTCCGCGCCGGGAATCGCAAGCGTCCAGTCGGGATGCTCCCGATAGAGCCCGCTGTCCTCGCTGACCATCTCCGGCTCCATCCAGATCCCGAACCGCACGCCTTCAGCGTTCACACGTTTCGCTAAATCTCCCAGCGTGCCGCCCAGCTTTTCTTCATTGGCGAACCAGTCGCCCAGTCCCCGCAGATCATCGCGGCGTTCTCCGAACCAGCCGTCATCCATCACGACCATATCGATTCCGAGAAGCTTCGCCTGGCGCGCGAGTTCCACGACAGTGCGCCCGGTAAAATCAAAGTACGCCGCCTCCCAGCTGTTCAGAAGCACCGGGCGGGGACAATCCCGGTATTTCCCGCGGACAATGTGGCGCTGAATGCATCGATGATGATTCTGACTGAGTCCGGCCATCCCGTTTCCGCTGAAACTCATGATCACCTCCGGAAGCGTCAGTTCCTCTCCGGCTCCAAGGGGATAATCCAGCCGGCCGTCTCCCATTCCCATCTGCATCCTGGTCTGCCCGTACTGATCCCGCCCGGCCTCTGCTTCAAAGCCTCCGCTGTAAACCAGCTGCATGGACCAGCATCTCCCGGCGCGCTCCCCGGCATCATGCTCCGACAGAATCACAAAAGGATTATACTGATGGGAGGACGCTCCGCGCCGGCTGCCGATAACCTGATTTCCGCCGGTCAGCCTCTGCCTCCGGGGAATGCGCTCCATCGCATGCCGCCCCATGAATACTGTGAAATCAAAGTCTCCGTGAACAAAGTCGAGACATGCCGTCTGCGCTTTGTCGAGGAAGACTCCGGCTTTTCCTTTGTTCCGCAGAATCACACTGCGGGTGATGATATCACAGTGCGGGAGCACGCCGTACAGAAGCTCCGCCTCCAGCCCGAGCCGTTGATCCTCCAGAACAATCTCCAGCGTGAACGCGTCATCCTTCTCCCCGGCGTACGCTGCCGGAAGACCTGCCAGCCCGTATTTCCCATTCCGAATACGATGCTCCCTGTATCGCAGATCACACCCGGCAATTCCCTCTGAATCCCGGACGCACAGTAGTGTGCTCCGGAAGTCGCCGCCGCCCTGAAAGGGGAATTCCTGCGGCAGCGCATCCAGCGAATAGGTCCGGTTCCTTCCGGCACATCCGGGATTCCCGGAAAAACCGCGGTCCCTGTACGTCAGCAGGTAATCTGTCCGGCCGGCGGTGCGGTTCCCGTAATACAGATGCAGCAGATATCCGTAAGGATCCGCCATCATCTGATATGTGGAATGGTCAGTATGAATCGTAAAAATTCTTTTTTCCTCATCGTACAAAATCATTTCCGTTCCTTCGCCTCCATCTTCTCTCCTTCTTCCCGCGGCCATATCGTCTCAGCGCGGCCAAAGGCGTTGATGATCCTCGTTCCGCAGTCATGCTCCGTCTCTGTCGGAAGTTCACGGACATAACTGCCGTGAACGTGACCGTGAAACATCAGATCCGGCTGCCATCTCTCCAGAATATCATTAAAGCATCTGAATCCGAGATGCGCGCGGTCTTCCAGATCGCCCCAGCCCGCCGCGGGCGCATGAGTCAGAAATACATCCAGTCCTCCCTGCCGTCGGATCTGCCGGTCCAGGCGTCGGGCCCGCCGGCACATGTCTTCCTCTGTATACATATGGGAGCCTTCTTTGTAGCGCATACTCCCGCCCAGTCCGGCAATGCGAAGTCCCAGGACAGACGCCGTGCTCCCGTCGATGCACACACATCCCTGAGGCGGGCGGAAATCATATTTCTGGTCATGATTTCCATGTACGTAAAGCAGCGGCACATTGGTCATGGTCACCAGGAATTCCAGATATTCCGGAGCCAGATCACCGCAGGAGAGAATGAGTTCCACACCCTCCAGCTTTTCTGCCGCAAAATTCCCCCACAGATATTCTTCCTCAATATCGGATATCGCCAGTATCTTCATTTTTCTATGACCCCGCTGACGCTTACCGCATTCTTCGCGGTAGACTTCAGTTCTTCAAGCTTAGGCAGCGAGCCGTCCACGTTGTCAAGCAGCCAGTCCATGCCGATGATTCCCTCATTGCTCATCCGTCCTTCCCTCTGCCGGACTCTTCCCTGTCGGTCCTTCAGTTCGCCTTCAAACGGATAGACGTTCCCGGAAACGATTCCGTCCCGCAGATATTTCACCATCCTCCGCGTTCCGGGACTGAAGTCCCGCAGCAATTGCAGATCCAGAATCCCCGAGCTCATCCCGTACCAGTAGTTGACCGCCTGATTCCTCTTCACCGCATTCAGTCCGTCCCACGTTCCGTTCATCACCGTCCGGAGGATCAGCTCATAATATCTCCCCCAGTTCCAGCAGGGAACCGCCAGATTCACCGGTTCTCCGGCTTCATACCGGTACAGTCCGTACTCCCGGGAGGTGCTGTGCAGGGGCTGCATGTCCGCACCGGAAATCACTGAAACCTCCTGCTCCGCAAGTTCCCGCCGCCAGTCTGAGTTCTCCTTTGTCGCCCAGGTCAGAATCACCCTGCTCTGCGGATCGATCATAGCTGCTCCGGCCGCAAACGCATTGATATTGGCGATATACCCGTATATCGGATAATCCGCCCGGTAGCCGATGCGATGGTTCTCCGCGAGACAGGCCGCCAGTGCGCCGAGAACGAACTTGACCTCATAGGAGCGGGTGTAATAGGTCCTGACCGCCTGATGCTGCAGCTTGACCGAACAGTTCAAGAACCGGATCTTCGGATAATGGATTGCGGAGCGGAAGGTTTCTGCCATCAGGGCCGGAGATGTCGTGAATATCACCTCGTCCCCATGCTCCGCAGCGCGGTCGATCGCCGCCCGGACGGCTTCGTCGTTTCCGCAGTCTGAAAATTCCTCTGTCTTTAAGATTCCGTCGAAACGTTCCTCCAGATATTCCCGCCCCAGTTCGTGGGAGTAGACCCAGCTGGAGTTTTCTGCGTTTTTCTCATGCACAAAGGCAACCCGGAGAGGCTTCGCCTCGCTGTAGGCGCTTCCCGCAAAGAGACTGAAAATCCCGGAAGACCGGGTTCCTCCGGAGAGCTCCGGCGTATCGACAATGTCGATCGCCTCCTCCCTGACGCCCGTCCGGAATTCCTTCCAGAGTTTATCCATTCTCCGGCGGATCTCCTCCGGAGATTTGCAGGTCAGAGAATCGATGCTGTATACGGACAGATAAATCAGAAGCGCGTCCGCCGCCGTTATATCAAGCCGCCCGCCGCCCTTCTCCGCAAAGAGCACGCCGAAGTAGACAAAGACTGTTTTCAGGAGCCGCACCGCCTCCTCCGGCCAGGGCGTCTGAAGGTCCCGTCCGAATTTCTCCGCCAGACGTTTGTAGCAGCCCAGTTCCGAGAAGGTGATTCCATAAAGGCCCGTGACGCGGTAAAAATCCAGGAATTCATAGTAAATCATCCGGTCTTTTTCTTCCGTCTTTTGGGGAATCACCCGTGTCACATCCGCTAGGATCGAATCCCCGTTCAGGTACTTCATTACCGAAACCCGCTTGTTTCCTTCAGCCACATAGAAACAGTTCATATATTCATAGACCTTGACGGGATCGGTAAACCCCGTATCCATCTGAATATCATACAGGCTGACCCACTTGGCCGCAAACTCGCTGCCCGGTTCCAGAAGCGGCATGAACCCATAGGAAAATGATTCTTTCCTCCCCGCAGTTTTCGTTCCGTGAATCATATGGACCGGAATCTCCATCGTTCCCAGATATTCCTCCCCAACGGTCTCTTCCATGGAAAGCAGGTCGTCCAGTGCCGGCAGATACGGATAACGCCCTCTGGCCACCGCCCGGTGATATTCCTTTTCTCCTCGTTTCCTTACGATTTTATAATCGATCACGAACGCTCCTCCTTCGCAGCAAGACGCTTTCTCCTGTCTGAATCTGATGATTCATTATACAATAAGCCGCAGGATTTTTCAACAGGAAATGCGAACATATGTTCTTTTTTTATTTGACATGTCTCCCCGCGCTCTGCTTTTTCGTTTCTGTCGCGCGCTGTTCCTTCATATTGTTTCCATTAATTTCCGCGACGCTTTTGATCATATACATTTTATTTCCATTTATGGAAATTTTACGGTTGACAAATGGATTCGCGCGCAGTATACTGTCACAAAAGGAGGTTCCGCGATGACGATTGATGAAATGAAAAAAAGGAAAGGGGAATTAGGACTCACCAATGAAATGCTGGCAGAACAGTCCGGTGTTCCTCTCGGAACAGTACAGAAGATATTTGCCGGAATCACAAAGGCTCCGCGTTATACGACAATCCTTGCCCTTGAAAGGGTTCTCACGCCATCCTCCCCGGAGGAATCCCCCGACAGACTGTCATACAGTCCGTCATATAATGAAACTGACGCTTCCGTCATAAGCGACGGAGCATTTTCATATCTCCCCCGGCACTCCGTCCCGCTGACCGTCGAGGACATCCTCGCCCTGCCCGGAGAACAGCGAATCGAACTGATAGACGGAATTCCGTACGATATGGCGCCGCCTTCAACGCTGCATCAGAAAACAGTCACCTGGCTCTCCTACCGGTTTTCTGATTACATTTTCCAAAACCGGAAACCCTGTTCAGCATATGTCTCCCCGGTCGGAGTACAGCTGAATCATGATGACAGAACGCTGCTGGAACCGGATCTTCTGATTCTCTGTGATCCGGAAAAGGTGAGAAGCACTCATATCCTCGGTGCTCCGGATCTGATTGTCGAAGTTCTGTCTCCCGCGACACAGATCCGCGATATGACACTGAAGCTGTACAAATATCAGGATGCAGGCGTTCGGGAATACTGGATTATTGATACAAAAAATCAGCGCATCATCGTCTACGAGTTCGCCCGCACCGGACTCACTCACATCTACACCTTCAGCGACCGCGTTCCCGTCGGAATCTGGGACGGCAGCTGCAGCATCGACTTCAATGAATTTGCCGAACACGCAGGATCTCTCCTGAAGGATCGCGGAGAATGAGAAGCACAGAAACAAAAAAGCCGCGCCGATCGCTCAGCGCAGCAGTCTGCCGACCGGGCGCGAGCGCCCGGTCGGCAGCAATGGCATATCTGTTATGCAATCAGGGCAGTATTTGCTTGATGCGTGCCCGGCCATTAAGTCCGGCGGGGACTTAATGAGCAGACACAGCTTAATAATCCTGCTTCATCGACTCGATAATGCTGTCGGCCAGACCGTCCAGCTCATCCGCAGTCATTTTGTTCACGGCGGAAAGCAGGGACACCTGTTCGTTCAGCACGGTCATCTGCTTCATCTCGTCCAGCTCCTCGCAGATCAAAGTGCCGGCCTGGGGCGCCCAGGAGCCGTTCTCCACCACGCCGACCACACGCTTCTGCATATTCAGGCGCTTCATGTCATCAATGAAGTTCTGCATAGGCGGAAAGACGTTCAGATTGTAGGTCACGGACAGAATCGCGATATGGCTCAGTTTGAAGGCCTGTCCGATCAGATAGGACACATGCGTCTCCGCCACATCGTACATATGGACATTGTGGAAGCCCTTTTCATGGAGCTTCGCGGCCAGGATCTGAGCGGCGTTCATCGTGTTGCCGTACATGGAAGCGTATACGATCATCACGCCCTTTTCTTCCGGCGTATACGTTGCCCAGTGGATGTATTTATCCAGCAGCCAGGGGATATCCTTACGCCATACCGGTCCGTGAAGCGGGCACAGCATCTTGATGTCGATGGCGGAGGCCTTCTTTAGCAAAGCCATGACCTGAGGCCCGTATTTGCCGACGATGTTCGTATAGTAGCGACGGGCCTCATCGATCCACTCGTTCCTGAAATCCACCTCGTCCGCGAACAAAGCGCCGTCCAGTGATTTGAAGGAGCCGAAGGCGTCCGCGCTGAACAGAACGCCGTTGGTTAGATCGAAGGTGACCATGGCCTCCGGCCAGTGAACCATCGGAGCGGCCACGAAGGTGACCTCGTGCTTTCCGAATTTCATGGTATCGCCTTCCTTCACCATGATGAAGTTCTCTTCCTCAACGCCGAAGTTGAACTGATTCATCAGCAGCCACGCCTTCTCTGTGGAGACCACCTTGACGTCCGGATACCGGAGGATAATCTCGTTGATGGAGGCCGCATGGTCCGGCTCCAGATGGTTGATTACCATGATATCCAGCGGTTTCCCGTTCAGAACATATTCCACGTTCTCGCAGAACTGGCGTCCCACGGACCAGTCCGCCGTGTCGAACAGGACGGTCTTCTCGTCCATCAGAAGATACGAGTTGTAGGAAACGCCGTCTTCAATCGGATGGATGCTCTCAAACAGATGCAGTCTTTTATCGTTCGCTCCGACCCAGTACAGGTCGTCGGTTACCTTTCTTACGCAATGCATTACTGATCCTCCTTATTCGATACTTTTTCAACCTCGATGAACGCGGTCTTTTCCTCGCCGCATACCGGACAGATCCACTCCTCCGGCAGTGATTCGAACGTGGTCCCGGGACTGATGCCGCCTTCTTCGTCACCGACGGCCGGATCATATTCGTAACCGCATCCGTCACAGACATACGTCGTCCAGTGAGAGGGCTCCTTCAGAATGGTTGCCTTTCTCATCTTGACTCTCGGCGGCGCCGGCTTCTTCTCCTCGCCGTTGTCCAGCGCCTTTGTCAGCAGAGGAAGAATCTCCATCACATCTCCGACGATGCCGTAATCCGCATTCTTGAAAATCGGCGCGTTCTTATTTTTGTTGATGGCCACGATAGTGGTAGCCTCCCGGATTCCCTTCAGATGCTGACCCGCGCCGGAGATCCCGCAGGCGATGTACAGATTGCCGCTGAACTTCTGGCCGGACATACCGACATAGCGGTCCAACGGAAGATATTTCAGCGTCTCCGCCACCGGTCTGGAGGAGCCTACGGCCGCGCCGGCCTGCTTCGCCAGATCCTCGATCAGTTTCATGTTCTTCTTATCGCCGATCCCCTTTCCGGCGGAAACGACGCGGTCCGCATCGACAATCGGCGTCATCGGATCAATTCCCACTGTGAAGTCATAGCCGTCTGCCTTCAGGGCCTCTACCAGCTGATCCACCCGTTCCTGCGCGGTGCCTTTGCTGTAGATCTCCTTTTTCCGGGCTCCGGTGATAGGACCCTTCTGCTTTCCTCCCGACACATTCATTTTCGGCGGTTTACCCAGAATATTCGCAGCGATTACGATCCTCTGAATTTCATTTGTTCCTTCATAGATCGTAGTAATCTTGGCGTCGCGGTAAGCTCTCTCTACCTCCATTCCCTTGAGGAAGCCGTTGCCTCCGTAGAGCTGCAGGGCATCGTTGCAGACCTCCAGCGCAATATCCGATGCGTACGCCTTCGCCATTGCGGCCTCCATTCCATAGGGTTCATGAGCCTGCTTCAGTTCTGCGGCGGAATAGACCTGGAACCGTGCGTTCCGCAGCTTGATGGCCATATCGGCGAATTTGAACTGGTTTGCCTGCTGATACGCGATCGGCATCCCGAACTGTACTCTTTCCAGTGCGTATTCCTTCGCATGCTCAAAGGCTCCCTGGGCGATCCCCAGTGCCTGCGCGGCGATTCCGATGCGGCCGCCGTCCAGCGTGGACATGGCGATCTTGAAGCCTTCTCCCTCGTGGCCCAGCAGATTTTCCTTCGGTACCTTCACATCATTGAAAATCAGTTCCGCAGTTGAGGATGAGCGGATTCCCATTTTGTCATAGTGGTCGCCGAACTCGAAGCCCTCATAATCCTTCTCGACAATGAACGCGCTGATTCCGTGCGTCCCGATGTTGGGCGTGGTGACCGCGAAGACAACGTAGGTGTCTGCGATCGGCGCGTTGGTGATGAACACCTTTCCGCCGTTCAGGATGTAATGATCGCCCTGAAGCACCGCAGTGGTCTCTGTTCCGCTCGCATCTGATCCTGCGTTGGGCTCCGTCAGACCAAAGGCTCCCAGCTTCTCACCTTTCGCCAGAGGAACCAGATACTTCTGCTTCTGCGCTTCAGTTCCGTAAGCCGCGATAGGATAAGTTCCCAGCGATGTGTGCGCGGACAGGATAACGCCTGCGCCGCCGTCCACGCGGGCAAGTTCTTCGACCGCAATCGCGTAGCTCAGAACATCAAGTTCCGCTCCGCCGTATTTTTTCGGATATGGTATTCCCATCAGACCGAGTTTAGCCATCTTGGCTACCGCCTCGTGGGGGAATTCATTGCTCTGGTCCAGCTTAAACGCAATAGGCTTGATTTCCTCCTCTGCAAACGCTCTGACCTTAGCCCTGAGCTCTTCATGAGCCTCTGTAGTTTTAAAAAGCATTTGTCTGTCACCTCCCGGATTCACAAAAGTTGCTGTATTTCCGGCGTCCCTGCCGGGCAGCCGGACAAAAGTTAATAGTATTGTCTGAATATTTTGTACCGAAATTATATCCTACTTTTGCAGGTGATGTTGTGACATTTGCAACTTTTTGTGATATTATTTAAAAAAAACGGAACGCACACCCCTTAATTCACTTTGTACGGAGGCACCTATGGAAAAAGTCAGTCTGCTGGACAACATCGGTCAGGATTCCATCGACATGATGATTCCCTGCTTCAAACCGATCACAAGAAAATACAGAAAAGACGACACTATCCTGTCCTACGCGGCGGGCGTGCCCGCCAGCGTCGCGGTTTTGTTCCGCGGACAGGCGCGTCTGGAGATCCTCAACGAGGAGGGGGATTTGTTTTTGTTAGAGAGGTATGAAGATGGAGATGTCTTCGGAGAACTGTTTTCTCTGCCGCTGGAAAACTTCGAATACATCGTCAAGGCGCTTACGGACTGCACTGTCATCTATCTGGATTACAATCATATCATCACGCCCTGCGAGAATCTCTGCGCCCACCACAGCCAGCTCATCAGCAACCTGTTCATGATGACGGCTCAGAAGGCTCAGGAGCTGTCGCTGCACATCTCGATTCTGGGGCAGAATTCCACCCGCGACAAGCTTATGACTTATCTGAAGCATGTACGCTCTCAGACCGGCCGCCGTCTCGCAGGCAGCGGCATCGCCGTAGACAGAGCCTCCGCCGTCCGTTCCGGGGGAGGAGGCACAAAGAAATGGCCGAACACTTTATCCTCACCGCCGGATCGTCTTTTTACGATTCCTATGACGCTGGGACAGCTGGCCGAATATCTGATGGTGGACCGCTCCTCCATGATGCGGGAGCTCCGCGCCATGAAGGATGACGGTCTCATCGAAAGTAAGAACCGTCAGTTCCGAATCCTCGTATAGGCTGCCGCAGGATTTCCGGGGAAGGCCGCCGCAGGATTCCCCGAAGTTTCATCATTTACCGTTTTCGGTTTCAGACGCCTCCGCGCTGCCACCGTCTTCGTTTGATGCTTCTAAGATTGCATTTACGTTTCTTTCGATATTGCTGATTTTCCGATAAAATTTTAAGCCGACGCGTATTACCAGCGCAATTATCACTATCCATATAACCAGACCCACTATTGTTACAATTACATTAAAGAACGGCATTTTGTCTTCCCCCTTCTGCCGGGTCGTTTTCCGGCTGTGCTTTACTTTGACTTTTTCTTTACGCTTTTTACAGTCCGCATGTTCCGATTTAAACGCCCGAATACTTTTTACGCTTTTACCGCAGGCGGCATAAACTGAATATGACATCGCAAAACATTATAATATCCCAATCTGACCAAAGTATAGCACCTTTTGACGGAATTGTCAAAAAAATCTGCATCGTTCTTCCGGGTCTGACTGTATTATTCCGGCGAGTCTGCTGTAAATCCTTGAACTTTCCGGATTTCCGGTGCGTACGTACTGTTAAATCAAGGTTTTTTCAGCACATGAAAAGAGGCCGCGCCTCGGACGATTTTCATCGTTCGTGCAACAGCCTCTTTGGATTCTCTTCTGATTGACAGGATCAGTCCAGGTTGTACTTCTGCTTGAACTTTTCAACACGTCCGCCTCTGTGCGCGAACTTCTGCTGACCTGTAAAGAACGGATGACATGCTGAGCAAACGTCAAGACGGAGTTCCGGCTTGGTTGATCTCGTAACAAAAGAATTTCCGCATGCGCAAGTTACTTTACATTCCATGTAATCAGGATGGATTCCTTCCTTCATGCTATTACCTCTTTCCTGCTCAGGTGTTCACCCGGCATAATTTTGTCTGCACAAATGCAGCCTAATTATGATACCACAGGTTTCGTCCCGAGTCAACAGCGCCTGTCGAAATTTTGATGCAACGCCGTGTCGAAATTTTGGTGCAGCCGCACGCCAGTTTTGGCGCGGTCGGATGGAGAATTTTTTTACACCCCCGGACCCTGCCTTTGTTCACTCCGTAATCACCCGCAGCAGATCGCTGAAAACTCCATAGGCGGTCTGCAGAATTTCCGGCTCTTCCTCCACGATGGAAAGCCGCCCCATCAGATCCGTCTGAATCGTCACGACTGATGTCGTCCCGTGAACAGTCGCCAGGAACTCCGTTTTCTCGACGGCTTCCGGCGCGACCCTGGCAAACACCCGTCCGTTCTCCCGCCAGCCCCGGCACAGGAGCTTGAGACTCTTCCCTTCCGCCGTCAGAGCCCGCACCTGTTCCGGAGTAACATCCTCGATGCCCTTCCGGTCCACCTGATCCGGCGTCATGTCGGCATCCATCAGAACGTTAAGAAGCGCAGTAATTTTGGCCGCCGCGTCATATCCCTCCAGATCCATCGCAGGGTCTGCCTCAATAAACCCCTTCTCCCTGCCGGAACGCATAATCTCATCATACGGCACGCCCTTTTCCATTTCCTCAAGAACAAAATTCGTCGTGCTGTTCAGGATGCCGGACACCTCCTGCACCCTGCAGAGCTTCAGAGTATGCTCCGCCAGATTGAACACCGGCGTTCCGTCCATGACCGTCGTTTCATAGTAAAAACGCAGTCCGCGCTCTGCCGCCGTATCCCGCAGCTCGCGATACGCCCAGGCAATCGGTCCTTTGTTCGCCGTAACGACATGCGCACCCCGGGCAAACGCCTTGCGAATGTGCCCGATGGCCGGCTGTCCCGTCTTAATGTTCAGCGGCGTCAGCTCACAAAGCACGTCGAAGTCGCCCCTCGCCAGAACCTGCTCCGCACCGCCGTCTCCCAGCAGCTCCGGTCCCGTTTCGAGACCCGGCGTGCCCTCGCTGAACGCTCCGTTCTCCGTAATGTCCGAAACCGCCCGGCGCAGATCGATTCCCCCGGAATCCAGCACGATTCCCCGGCTGCCCGTCGCGATTGCCGTGACAATCACTTTGCAGTCATAGGCTTCAATAATTTCCTGCTGCTTGTCGACAAGCAGCTCAGCAAGCGCTTTTCCGCTGTTTCCGAAGCCGAGCAGCGCAATCCTCAGTGTTTTCATAATCCTCTCCTGTTCCGTTTCTGTCCGCCCCGTTTCTGTTTTCTCCGGCGCGGTTTACTTTGTTCCCGCCTGTCCCGGTTCTGTTCCGTCCCGCACTTCACACCGCGCTCTGCGGATACCTCCGCCGCGCCCACACGATGCGATTGCGGCCCGCCAGATCGCGCATGACCTGCGCAGGCTCGAATTCCCCCGTCTCGGCAAACATATTCGCGACCGCCTCTCCCTGGTCGTGACCGATTTCAAACATCGCGACGCCGCCGTCCGTCAGGTGCTCCGTCAGCCGCGGGATCATCTCCCGGTAAGGATCCAGCCCGTCCTCGCCTCCGGCCAGCGCCAGCAGAGGCTCATGCTCCCGAACCTCCCGCTGAAGTCCCGGGATGACTCCGTCCTGAATATAGGGGGGATTGCACAAAATCATATCGAACTGCCTTCCGGCAGCCGGTTCTAGAAAACTGCCGCACAGAAATTCAGCACTCCCGCGGCGTCCCTCCCCGAAGCTTCCGGAAAATCCAAGTTCCTCCGCATTCCTTCGGGCCACGTTCAGAGCCTCCAGACTGATATCGCTGCATGACACGCGCACCGGCACCTCTGCCAGCGCAGCTACAGACAGGCCGATCGCGCCGCTGCCGCAGCAGCAGTCCAGAACACGCACCGGCTCACGCGCCGGCTGCCGATCTTTCGCTGCCGGGTTTTCTGTCGTAGGCTTTTTCAGAAGCTCCAGCGCTTTCTCCACAAGAAGCTCCGTTTCCGGCCGCGGTATCAGAACCCGTGAATCGACGCGGAACCGCAGTCCCATGAACTCCGTCTCGCCGGTAATGTACTGCAGGGGCTCACCGGTGCCGCGGCGTCGGATCAGGGCTTTGTACGCGGCGATCTCCGCGTCCGTCATCTTACGCTGGTATTCCATAAAAAGACGTGAGCGGCTGACGCCCGTCAGGTGACAGAACAGAAGCCGGCTGTCTGTCTCTGCGTCGGCAACGCCCTGCTCTGCCAGCTCCTGCGCGCCCCTATTGATCAGTTCCCTCGCCGTCATCGCACGTCCTCTCCGCATCGTTTTGTTCCCCGGAGCCTTCGGTGCCGGAGACCTCTTCACGTTCTTTTTTCAGCGCCGCCAGATCCATCGGTTCCAGCAGCTGTCCGTTCCGATCCACAATCCCCTCGATGCAAGGAGCCTCCGGTTCCACAAGGACCCCCTTCAGCGCAGCGATGGCAATTTCCAGCTGAGAATCATCCGGCTCCCGCGTGGTCAGTTTCTGCAGATACAGCCCCGGGATACTCAAAATCCTTACCAGCCAGTTGTCGGAACGCCCCGCCCATTTCAGCAGCTCGTAAGACAATCCCGCCACCACCGGCAGAAGCAGAATTCTCGACACAATCCGCATCAGCAGATCCGGCCATCCCAGAAGGGAAAACAGCACCAGACTCACCACCATGACGAACATCAGAAAACTGGTGCCGCATCTGGGATGCAGCGTGTAAAACTGCTGCGCGTTGGCCGGCGTGAGCTCCAGATTGTTCTCAAAGCAGTGAATGGTTTTGTGCTCCGCGCCGTGATACTCAAACACACGCCGGATATCCTTCATGCGCGAAATCGCCGCGATGTATACGATGAACATGATAATGCGCAGCACTCCCTCAATCAGATTCAGCGTCACCGCTCCGGGCACAAAGGGTTTCAGCCAGCCGATTGCGGCGGTGGGAAGCAGCACGAACACGCCGACGGCGAAGACCAGCGCAATCAGCACCGACAGGAAAATCATCAGCTGCCAGACCTCGTTTTCTCCGATTCTGCCGGTCAGCCAGGCTTCAAAACGCCCCGGCTCATACTCCTCCTCGTCATCCTCCATAAAATATTCCGCCACATCCGCAGACCAGGTCAGAGTCTTTGTTCCCTCCACGAGAGATATCACAAAGGAAACCACGCCCCGCAGGAGCGGGATCCTCGTCCAGCGGGCGCTGGCCGTATTTTTATTTGTTTTCATATGGATCCGCCCGTCGGGAAGCCGCACAGCGATGGCCGTCCGCTCCATTCCGCGCATCATGACTCCCTCCAGAACCGCCTGCCCGCCGATCGGAGTGGGGCACGCGTCTTTCAGGAAAATTCTGCTCATGTCCATGTTCTAATACATCCTTCTTCTGGTGCTGAACACCTTCTTGATAATCTCGATGAAATCGCGGTTCGTCCGGGTATGCGCCAGATTGTCGATGATTTCCTCGCCGGCGTCCTGCGTGGATTCGTTGGCAAGTGCCCTGCGCATGATCCAGATTGCTTCCAGCTCGTCCTGACTCATCAGCAGCTCCTCGCGCCGCGTTCCGGACCGGGAGAGATCGATGGCCGGGAAAATCCGCTTCTCCTGCAGCTTGCGGTCCAGATGCAGCTCCATATTTCCGGTACCCTTGAACTCCTCGAAAATCACATCGTCCATACGGCTTCCGGTGTCGATCAGGGCTGTTGCAAGGATCGTGACGCTTCCGCCCTCCTCGAGGTTTCTGGCCGCCCCGAAGAACTGCTTCGGTTTGTACAAAGCTCCCGGATCGAGGCCTCCGGACAAAGTCCTGCCCGACGGCGGAATCACCAGGTTGTAGGCGCGGGCGAGGCGCGTGATGCTGTCTAACAAAATAACCACGTCGTGTTTGTGCTCTGCCAGACGCCGCGCGCGCTCCAGCACCATCTCCGCCACCTTGGCGTGATGCTGCGGCTGCTCGTCAAAGGTGCTGTACACAACTTCTCCGCGGCTCAGAGAGCGCTTCATGTCGGTGACCTCCTCCGGCCGCTCGTCCACCAGCAGAACAATCAGATCCACGTCCGGATGCTTCTTCTCAATGCTGTGGGCGATATTTTTCAGCAGGGTCGTCTTTCCGGCCTTCGGCGGCGCCACAATAAGTCCCCGCTGCCCCTTTCCGATAGGCGCAATCAGGTCGATCAGTCTTGTCGAAAGGTCGGACGGACTGTCCTCCAGCGTCAGCCTCTCGTTGGGGAAAATCGGCGTAAGGTCGCTGAAATTCGGACGCCGCATTGCGACACCCGGCTCATCGCCGTTGACTGTCTCCACGTAGAGAATAGCGCCGAATTTTTCTCCGGGATTCGGCAGTCGGGAAATTCCTTTGATTTTGTCGCCGGTTTTCAGGTGAAAACGCCTGATCTGCGCGGGACTCACGTAAACGTCCCTGTCGCTCGTCAGGAAATTGTCGAAACGAAGGAATCCGAACCCGCCGTCCGCAAGCTCCAGGATCCCGGTCACCTCCGGCCGCGGCCTCTGCTGATACCGCGTCTCATGCTCCCTGGCGCGGCCGCGGGACTGTTCATGGCCGCGGCCCTCCGCCGTTCCTTTCGTCCTGCCGGCGGCAGTATTCCCGGCAGCAGTCCCGGCAGTACTCCCGCGTTCCGTCTCAGCAGCTTCCGCTTCAGCACCTTCCGCCTCAGCAGCTTCCGTTTCAGCACCTGCAGAAGCCTCACCCGGGGCCGCTCCGGATGCTGCAGAAGGTCCCCTTCCGGACACCGGGAAATCGCCGGAGTCTCCGGTACCCACGATGCTTCTAACTCCCTGGACGGCAGGCAATTTTGAACCGTCGGCGACACTGCTTCCGTCTGCCGATGCTGTGTCTGCGGCAGCAGTGTCGATGCAGGCAGAACTCGAAGCCGACGCTGTGTCTGCGGCGCTGTCGGAATTCGAAGCCGATGCTGCAGCCGTTTCAACTGCGGTGTCGGCATCGGCAGAATTCGCAGCCGCCGATGCCGTGGACGCCGCAGCATCCAGAATGTCAGGAGTTGCGGCTGCATCGGATTTTCTTCGGGTGGTGGTTTTTCTGACCGTCGTTCCAGAAGATGTTTTTCCCCGAACTGCAGTCGCTGCCTTTCGAGTCGTACGGCGCTTCGGCTTTTCCTCTGTCGCCGGCTCCGCCCCCTCTGATTCTGTGGTCAATGATGCAGTGTCAACGATCTCGGACGGCGCAGCCTCTGCATCGTCATTTGGCGATGCGGCGTCAGCGGTATCGGGCGATGCCGCCCCGCCCGCCTTCTTTTTGGCTGCGGCCTTTGTGCCTGATCCTTCTTTTGTTGCCGCCTTACGGGTCGTTGTCCTGCGCGCGGTGCGGCGCTTCGGCTTTTCCTCTGTTGCCGGCTCCGCTCCCTCTGATTCTGTGGTCAATGATGCAGTGTCAACGATCTCGGACGGCGCAGCCTCTGCATCGTCATTTGACGATGCGGCGTCAGCGGTATCGAGCGATGCCGCCCCGCCCGCCTTCTTTTTGGCTGCGGCCTTTGTGCCTGATCCTTCTTTTGTTGCCGCCTTACGGGTCGTTGTCCTGCGCGCGGTGCGGCGCTTCGGCTTTTCCTCTGTCGCCGGCTCCGCCCCCTCGGGCACAGGTGTTCCTGCTGCTGATGCGGCAGCGGACGATACGGCGGAACCGATGTCATCAGATGAAACGGCAGCGGACTTTCGCGTTGTCCTCGTCGACTTACGCGTGCTCTTCTCAGCTTCGGTTCCCATCTCGTCAGCGACAATGGCTTCTTCTAATTCTTCTTTTTTCTTGCGGGCATAATGACCTCTTCTGTCTAAAACTACAAAATACGCCGGTTGGCGCTCGGATTCAAAATACTGATAAATTCTTGGAAAATACGGTAAACTCCCGTCTCAGAATCTTTACGGTTCTATTGTAGAACATAATCTGTCGTTTGTAAACAGGGAATTGCAACGATAATGACACAGTAATAGTCCGGAATTGTGACGGTTAATTGCAGCGCCAATTGCAGCAGGATTATAATGAACGCAATACAAAATTACGGCGCGGGCAGAGCATTTCGAAGGGCGGGCATGACCAGAACACGCCCCATCGTTTCGGAGAGCGGAACAGTTCCGAAGAAATAAACCCACTTGAACGGTAGGAGTTGCCACAAAATCGAAAAAAATCCAAAAATGTGGCATAAAAATGAACTGTTAGTTCATAAATCGCGCCTTTGGGAGGCAGATATGCCGATGACCGGGTCGGTAAAGGTCGGTAAAAGTCGGTAAAGGTCGAATTTGGTCGCACGATTGTATTTAAATACATAATAGCGAATAATATTACTCAAAATCTGCCACATTTCTCGCAAAAAACCAAAAATGTGGCAACTTTAAATACGTCTAACTCGAATATGAACAATTCGACCAAATTAAGTTCGTTCTGGCTTCGAACAGTTCACCTTAGGCGGTCCAGTTTCGGCAGCCGCGGGTGTCGTGCGGATCGTCGCGCGGCTTCGGCGTCGCGCATCTTCAGCGTCGCGCAACTTCGGCGGCTGCGTGTGCCACGCCGGAGCGCCTCGCGGCTTCGGCGACTGCATGTGCCACAGCGGGGCCGACGGCGGGATCAAAGGCTTTCGGGATGATATAGTCCGGGGCGAGCTCGTCTTCCGGTATCAGATCGGCCAGCGCGTGTGCCGCGGCAAGCTTCATTTCCTCATTTATGTCGCAGGCGCGGGCGTCAAAGGCGCCGCGGAAAATTCCGGGGAAAGCGAGAACATTATTAATCTGGTTCGGGAAGTCGGACCGTCCGGTTGCGATGACGGCCGCCCCTGCTTCCCGCGCATCATCGGGGAAAATCTCCGGCGTCGGATTGGCGCAGGCAAAGATAATGGCGTCTTTGTTCATGGAGCGCACCATATCCTTTGTGACAAGTCCTGGAGCACTGACGCCGATAAACACGTCGGCTCCCCTGATCACCTCGGCCAGGTCGCCCTTGACCCGTTCCGGATTTGTGACCTCCGCCATCTCCTCCTTAACCCAGTTCATCCCGATCTGGCGGCCTTTGTAAATCGCGCCGCGCCGGTCCGTCATAATGATATTCCTGAAGCCCGCGGACAAAAGCAGCCGGGTGATGCTGACGGCCGCCGCCCCGGCGCCGCTGGTGACAATCCGGACATCCTCCTTTTTCCTGCCGGTTACGCGCAGGGCGTTCGTCAGGCCGGCCAGTGTGATAACCGCCGTTCCATGCTGATCGTCGTGAAAAACAGGGATGTCGCACTTCGCCTTCAGCTTCCGCTCAATCTCAAAACACCGCGGCGCGGCGATATCCTCCAGGTTGATTCCGCCAAAGGACCCGGAAATCAGATAAACGGCATTGACAAATTCATCCACATCCTGCGTTCTGACACACAGCGGGAAAGCGTCCACATCGCCGAACGCCTTGAACAGGACACATTTTCCCTCCATAACCGGCATTCCCGCCTCCGGACCGATGTCCCCCAGCCCCAGAACTGCCGACCCGTCCGTGATAACTGCGCACATATTCCAGCGCCGCGTCAGATCATAGCTCCTGCGCGGATCCTTCTGAATCTCCAGGCACGGCTGCGCCACCCCCGGCGTATACGCCAGCGACAAATCCTCCTCATTTTCGACCGGCGTTCTCGCGACGACCTCGATCTTTCCCTTCCATTGCTCATGCAGCTTCAGCGACTCTTTTGCGTAATCCATTTGCGTCCCCCCGTTCGATGCATTTTTTAACAAAAGATATATGGCGCGGCTGCAGTTCGTCGAGTTCGCCGGCGGGCCTGCGCTTCCGCGTTTTCTCCTGTTACAAAGCATAATTTATCTTTTTCCTCACGTCAAGGGGCTTTCCGGGTTTTCGCAGCAGAAAGCTTTCCGAGGTTTCGCAGTAGAAAACCTCGTCCGTCTCCGCTCAAAAAAACTCTTTACAAACCCTTCCGACAGCGTTATACTGCAACCGATGGACGGTATTCCAGAAGGAAACTGTACCGGAAGAACTCCGAACCGGCCGGAAGGGCCAGGACATCACGTCACCCGAAAGAGGTGATTGATTGAAGACAGGATTTATAGGAGCAGGAAAAGTGGGATTTACCCTCGGGAAATATCTCACAGAACATGGAAAAAAGGTTACAGGCTATTACAGCCGCAACACTCATTCTGCCCGTGAGGCAGCACAGTTCACAGACACGAAGGCCTGCGATTCGCTCGCAGCGCTCATTCACGAAAGCGACGTGTTGTTCCTGACAGTACCTGACAGCAGCATCACTTCCGTATACGAAGAGATCGCGGCGCATCCGATTCGGGGGAAATACATTTGTCACTGCAGCGGGGAGAAGACCTCTGCCGAGGCGTTCCCGGGCATTGACAAAACAGGTGCATACGAATATTCCGTTCATCCGTTGTTCGCCGTAAGCGACAAATACCATGCTTACGAGGAACTCCCGGATGTTTTTTTTACCATCGAGGGGAACAAAGATCATCTGAACGGCATCCGCGAGATGCTCTCAGAGGCCGGACTTCAGACGCGGCTCATCGATCCGGCGGACAAAACCCGCTACCACGCCGCCGCCGCGGCGGCAAGCAACCTGGTAATCGGACTGCTGGATCAGAGCATTTCGATGCTGGGCGAATGCGGGTTTTCCGAGGAAGACGCACGGGCGGCGCTGACGCCTCTGGTGCTCGGCAACGTCCGTCATCTGCTGCGGGACGGCCCGGTGCAGGCCCTGACCGGACCTGTGGAGCGGGGCGACGCCGAAACCGTCCGGAAACACCTGGCGTCCCTGGACAGCCGGCGCGACAGAGCTTTGTACTCCCTTTTGTCCCTGCGCCTTGCAGACATCGCGCAGAGGAAGCACCCCGACCGGGACTACGCCGCGGTCGAAAAAATCTTGGAGGAATTTGCAGAATGAAAAACAGTATTATGACGTTCCGTGAAAAGAAGGAAAAGGGCGAAAAGATCGCCATGCTCACATGCTACGACTATTCCACCGCACGGCTGATGGACGCGGCCGGCATCGACGGCGTGCTGATCGGCGATTCCCTCGGCAACACCATGCTGGGATACCCGGACACACTTTCCGTAACGATGGAGGACATGATCCGCTATTCCACCGGCGTCGCCCGGGGCTGTGAGAATGCGCTGGTTGTCATGGACATGCCGTTCATGTCGTATCAGCTCTCCATGGAGCAGGGACTGATGAACGCGGGACGCCTGATGAAAGAGGCCCGCGGCCAGGCCGTCAAGCTGGAGGGCGGCGCCCGGGTATGTCCCCAGATCAGAGCGATGACAGACGCCGGAATCCCTGTTATGGCGCATCTGGGGCTGACCCCGCAGTCGGTAAACGCTTTCGGCGGACACCGCGTCCAGGGGAAGACTGACGATGCCGCGAAGCAATTGATGGAGGACGCC
This sequence comes from Hornefia porci, assembly GCF_001940235.1. NCBI lineage: Bacteria > Bacillati > Bacillota > Clostridia > Peptostreptococcales > Anaerovoracaceae > Hornefia > Hornefia porci. Next base: position 1,595,344 of record NZ_MJIE01000001.1, read on the forward strand.
CACAAAATCGAGGACGCCGGAGCCTTCGCCGTCGTCCTGGAATGCGTTCCCGCTCCGCTGGCCGCCCGGGTCAGCCGGCAGCTGAAGATCCCCACCATCGGCATCGGAGCAGGAAACGGATGCGACGGACAGATTCTCGTTTACCAGGATATGCTGGGCATGTTCAACGACTTTACTCCCAAGTTCGTCAAGCACTTCAGCAACATCGGCGAGGAAATGAGCCGGGCCTTCCGGGACTACATCTCCGAAGTCCGCTCCGGCGCATTCCCGGACGAGGACCACTCCTTCAAAATGAAAAACGAAGAAATCCTTTCAAGACTGTATTAGCCGCGGCGGTCACATCACACCAGAAAAATCACATTGAAAAAACGAAAAAGAGGACGAGAGAACTATGAACACTGTAAACACAATCAACGAGCTTCGCGAGCAGGTCCGTGCCTGGAAGGCCGAAGGCCTCACCATCGGCCTTTGTCCTACCATGGGCTATCTCCACGAGGGACACGCCTCTCTCATGGACGCCTCCGTCAGGAGCTGCGACCGCACCGTCGCTTCAGTCTTTGTAAACCCGATTCAGTTCGGACCTAATGAAGATCTGGCCACATATCCCCGGGATTTTGAATCCGACTGCAGGCTGCTGGAGGCCCATGGGGTTGACCTGGTCTTCCACCCGGAACCGGCTGAGATGTATGCGGACGACTTCTGCACTTTCGTGGACATCGACGTACTGAGCAAGACGCTGTGCGGCAAGACGCGGCCGATTCATTTCCGCGGCGTCTGCACGGTTATCACAAAGCTGCTGAACACGGTGACGCCGGACAAAATCTTTTTCGGACAAAAGGACGCCCAGCAGCTCGCCATCATCCGCCGCATGGTGCGGGATCTGAATTTCGATGTGGAAGTCGTCGGATGTCCTATCGTGCGGGAAGCGGACGGACTTGCGAAGAGCTCCCGAAACACATACCTGAATCCGGACGAACGCCGGGCGGCCCGAATCCTTTCCAGAGCGATCCGGCTCGGCCAGGACATCGCCGACGGGGGCGAACGCAGGAGCGGGAAACTGCTCGCTGCCATGAAAGAAAAGCTGGTTTCGGAGCCGATGGCTGAGGTGGAGTATGTAGAGGTGGTCAACGGTGAAAACATGCAGCCTGTCGATACGTTCCGAGAGGGCGATCTGGTTGCGATGGCAGTCCGCATCGGCGGCACCCGTCTGATCGACAACTTCACCGTGGGTCAGCCGCCCATCGATTTTCAGGAGGGACAGTCCAATGCAGATTGAAATGTTAAAAGGAAAGATTCACCGGGCCACGGTCACCCAGGCCGAGCTGGGCTACATCGGCAGCATCACCATCGATGAGGAGCTGATGGACGCCGCCGGAATCGCAGAATATCAGCGCGTTGACATCGTCGACGTCGACAATGGAGCGCGTTTTTCGACCTATACCATCGCCGGCCGGCGCGGATCCGGGATTTTCTGCCTGAACGGAGCGGCGGCCCGCTGTGCCTGCGTCGGCGACAAAATCATCATCATGGCATACTGCCAGATGACGCCGGAGGAAGCCGAACGGCACCGCCCGTCTGTGGTTTTTCTGGATGAAAACAATCAGATCAGCCGCATCACCAATTACGAAAAGCACGGTCGTCTGGAGGACATGACGGAACTGTAAATCCGCCGGGCGCAGCCAGGCATCGAAAGCCGCCGGGCGCAGCCGGGCATCGAGAGCGGCCGGGCGGCTGCAGGCAGCCCTCAGCGCCGGCCGCCATGGTTCGCAGGATAGAAACACAGGAGGATTTTATTTTGTTCAGCAAAAAAGATATCAACGATTACGCACAGGAAGCCCGCGACACGAACGGAGCCGTCCTGGTAGACGTTCGGAACCGAAAAGAATACGAGCAGGGGCATCTGCCCGGCGCAGTCAATATCCCGCTGCCGGATATCCAGTTCTCCATCGGAAAACTCGGTCCCGTCAGCACGCCGCTTTTCGTGTACTGTCTCAGCGGAGCGCGCAGCCGGCAGGCCTGCAACAATCTGAAGAAAATGGGATACGAGCACGTTGTCAACATGGGCGGAATCAGCCGCTGGACCGGAGAACTGGAGAAATAGCCTCCGGCACAGGCCGCCGTCGGGAACCATCTGCGGGTTGGCGTGCAGGCGAGAACCATCGTCCGAAACGCGGCTGTCGGGAACCGGTCGCTGTTCGCGCACTGCCCGCTGTTCGCGCACTGCCCGCTGTTCGCGCACTGCCCGCTCTATGGTTATTCGCTTTCAGGCGTTCCGTACCCCATAATGTATTTACTGAAGACCCAGTAGGATTTTCGTTTGCAGATGTCACCTGAGGCGTTGCCCTCGATGGTGAATACGCGACCTAGGTGGTACCCGGCGACGATACCCACATGGTCGGCCACATCGTTGTCATTCCAGTCGAAAAAGATGATATCGCCGGCCACCGGTTTTTCGCCGGCGTTCCGCCATTTTCCTTTGTCCTTAAACCAGTTCAGACCTGTCTGCACATAGGAGAATTTCGGAACCTTCCCCTCTGAAAGATATCCGTTCTGATCGGCGCACCAGGATACGAAACAGGCGCACCAGTCCACCTCGGAATCAAACCCGTACCAGCTCCAGAACTTTTCACCGCCCTCGTTCCCCAGCTCCTGTCGGGCTGTTTCCACCATCGCGGAATTTCCGTCCAGAAAAGCGGCCCCGTTCTTCATGCTGATTCCCAGCAGAGCCGTCCACGCAATTACAATAAACAGCGCAATCATCATAATCTGTCTCGGGCGCAGTCTTCGTCCTGTTCTTTGTGTCCGCGGCTTTCGGCCGGAACGTGGCGGTTCCCGGCGCACGGGTTCCCGGGATTCCCACGCATTCCGGGATGATTCGGAGGATTGGGGATTCCATTCGTCGTAGGGATTTTCCTGAGGCTCCGGCTCCCACGCATCATAAGAATTTTCCCGAGGCTCCGGCTCCCATGCATCATAAGGATTTTCCTGAGGCTCCGGCTCCCATGCATCGTAGAAATTATCCCGAGGCTCCGGCTCCCATTCGCCATAGGAATCCTCCTGTGGCTCCGGATCCCATGCATTCCAGGAGGTCTGCGTCATCCTGTCGGATTGGGAGTTCCTGTTTTTTCTGTCGAATCTGGACCAGAAATCCAAATCCTCAAAGGCTACAAACTCGCGCTCCTTTTCGTCCGAGTGCTTGCCTGCATAGCCGGAACCGATGTGCAGGTGACTCAGCAGGACTCCGGGCAGTGCGTGAATCCAGTCCGCTGCCTCGTCATATTTATCGCGCAGCAGGGCAGTCAGACCGGACAGGCCGGATTCAGCGGCATGTCTCGCCCCACGGGAACGAACGCCGTTTCCGAATTCCGGCACGTCGAAACCACCGTCGCCGAAGGACGGATCTTTGATACTGCTCTCTCCGGTACTGCTGCGACGGGAATCAGTGCCGGTCGACTCGTCAGCTGAGGCGTGTCGGTCGGCACGGTCGGCGCGGTCAAAGCCGATGTCAGAATAACGGGAACCAGTGCCGGCCGACTCGATGTCACTGTCGCCGGGCCGCCACTGATGCGCCTTCAGATATTCCTCATAAGAATTGTAAATCGGTTCTTCCGGCTCCTCTGGCCGTTGGACGTTGCGGGGAACAAAGTCCTCGCCTGCGCCCGAATCGTCATCGGCGAACCGGCGGCGACGGTTTTTCTGTTCAAAGCTCCCCCGGCGATAGACCCGTGTCTGATCCGCCGGGCTGTCGCCTCTGCTCTTTCTGGATCTCCACATATCCATTCCTCCCTTTGATTAAGACATTGTACCATTTTTCACGGCGTATGAAAAGAGCGGACCCCTCTTTTTCGGAATCCGCCCTCGGTACATCTCGATTTATTTAAGCCCTGCCTGACTCTGCGGGCTCGTTACTCCTTCAGCAGTGCAGCGATTTTCGTTCTGGGATCGATGATATCGCTGACGGAGATATCGCCGTTCAGTGCCGCGATGAGGTAGGACACATATTTGGAGACGTCCACCTCGTAGAACCACTCTTTGTTCACAAGCTCCGGCTTGCGGTAGGTCAGGTTCGTGCAGAGAATGCCCTTGATTACGCCCTCTTCATAGGCTTTGTCAAACTCCGCAAGTCCGTTGGTAAAGAGACCGTAGGTCGCATAGCAGTAGATGTTGCCGGCCTTTCTGCGCTTCAGCTCGTAGGCAATATCCAGCATGGATTCGCCGGAGGAAATGATGTCATCGGTGATGAAAATATCCTTCCCTTCCACCGACGCGCCCAGATATTCATGGGCCACGATGGGATTATGGCCGTTCACCATAGTCGCGTAGTCCCGTCGTTTGTAGAACATCCCCAGATCCACGCCCAGGACGGAGGAATAATACATGTTACGGTTCATCGCGCCTTCGTCGGGGCTGACCATCATGAACTTCTCCTTGCGGCAGTCCAGGTCGGGGAAGGTTCTCTTCAGTTTTTTCAGCACCTGATAATACGGAATAATATTATCAAATCCCATCAGGGGCACCGCGTTCTGGATCATCGGGGCGTGGGCGTCAAAGCAGATCAGGTTCGTCACGCCCATGGCCTGAAGCTCCTGCAGCATGCAGGCGCAGTCCAGCGACTCGCGGAAGCTTCTTTTGTGCTGGCGTCCCCCATACAGAATCGGCATGATGACGGAAATTCTGTGTGCCTTTCCGGCCGCCGCCTGAATCAGCCTCTTCATGTCCTGGTAATGATCGTCCGGAGACATGTGGTTGACATAGCCGAACAGGTTGTAGGTGCATCCGTAGTTGCCTACGTCAACAAAGACATAGAGATCGCGTCCGCGCACCGTCTCGTTGATCATGCCCTTGGCGTCACCGGATGAAAAGCGGGGGCATTTACTGCTGACCAGATATGATTCAGCGTCCTCTCCTGTCCAGCGGCGCAGATAAGCGTCGACCATCTTCGCCAGTTCTTCCGCTCCCTCTGTCGCCACAAGTCCAATGTTGCCGAAATTGCTGGGGGTTGTAAGTAATTCTTCTGGTGTTCTCATAATTTTTCCCTTAACTCTAGTGTTTAATGCTTATTGCTCCTGAAAAATAACTCCACCCTATTCTACAATAAATTCCGCAACAAAACTATGCCTACCGTAAAAAAAATGTAAATTTGATGTAAATCGGCCCTGCACGCCGGGTCCGGCGAGGCTCACTGTGCAGGCATCGGCCCTGTCGTACAGCTCGCACAGGCAGTTCCGCCATACGATCCGCACAAACAGTTTCGTCATACAGTACGCGACCGGTCCGCGCCGTCATTTACGCTTATTTTCCAGCCATATCATAAATTTGTCGATATCGTCCTGACACCACTTCACCACAGCGCCCGCCACAACCGCATCGTCCAGAAGCCCCGCGCCGGGAACCGCATCCGGAATGACATCAAGGGGAGTCACAAAATAAATCAGCGCCGCCACAATCGCGATCAGATGCGGCATGGAAATCGCCGTGTATTCACCTCGCACAAAACAGTGTATCATCAGAATGAGCTCCGGTATATACGCCAGTTTGTCTCCGCCGGCAGGCAGTTCCTTCAGTTTTTGCCGCGCCTGCAGCAGAAGGTCCTCGATCCTGTTCTCATCCTTCAGGAGTTCCTTCGCCTTTTCCTGAAATTCATTGAACTTTTCCGTGAGTTTCTTCGTCGGCATCTCCAGGGTGCCGGGTCTGCTGTGCTTCGCCGTATTATGCCGCATGCCGTTTCCTCCTTATATCGTCGGGTACAAAAGATCATACTGTCAATATATAAACAGCCTCATTCCTTTTCGGTCTTTCATCTTTTCCATACACTCACTCCTCTGAGAAATTTGTCTGTATTCATATTATACTTTCCCTTTGGCTCCCGGGCAACAAAAACCAATTCTCCGGGCTGCGCCTTCATACGCGAAGTACCAAAGTACCCTTCGGGTACTATCGAAAAATGGCTCAGGGAATTATAATTAGTGTATGCTTATTAAGTCCCCATCGGACTTAATGGGCGCTGACGGCAGTTTGTCAGCAGCGCCGCGGCGCACCATCCAATGGAAGAGTGCGCCGGCAGACACTAATTGATGCTTGTGCTCAGGGATTCGGCCGTTTCCGAATCCCACTGCCGCAAGGTTTTCGGATGAAACGCTTGAAAACCTTGCGGCACATAACCGCGAATCCCGTAATGCTTTGTTGCAGCCACAGCTGTAAAAACGCAATGCCGCAATACTTTGTGAGATGAATGAGCCCTGAAAAAGGGAACGGACTGAGATCCGGAGGAGGAAAAATGTCATGAAGAAGAACGGATTGAAACACACTGCCGCGCAGGGTCTGACCATCATTCTGGCCCTGATGCTCATGCTGGCACTGATGCCGGTGATGGGCGAAAAAACAATGGCGGAAGACGAAATGTCCTTTATGAGTGATAATTGTAAATACACGGTTATCGATACGTCCGATCACAGCGTCCGGCTGGACAGCTATCGCGGCGATGACAGAGATCTGATCGTGCCCGAGACAGTCGAACACGAAGGAATCACGTATACCGTGGTCAAAATCGGAGCGATGGACTGGCAGACGTCTCCTCTTGTCCGCATGGAACTGCCGGACACCGTCACCGAACTGTCCGTCGATGCCTTCAGTGGCCTTAAGAGCCTGCAGGCGATCAGTCTCAGTAAAAGCATCACCGAAATTCCCGATAACTGCTTCTTTGGATGCAGTGCATTAAAAACAGTCAGAGGCACAAGCCAGGTCACCTCCATCGGCCATTACGCCTTCTACAATTGCGGATTGACATCCTTTACAGTTCCTGAGAACGTCACAAAGCTTGGAGAGAGCGTTTTCTCATATTCTTCGAAGCTGAAGACTGTCACCCTGTCCAGAAAAATGAAATCCGTTGATCCCTCCGCCTTCGAATTCAGCGGTGTACAGACATTCAAAGTTCAGCGCGGCAGCAAATACTTTGCAGCAGGCAAATATCTGCTCTATAACAAAAAGAAGACCCGGATCGTCGCCTATGCGCCGGGACGGAAAAATCGTTCCTATACGGTTCCCGGAAACGTCACCTCCATCGGAGCACACGCTTTCTATCTTAATACCCATCTCAGAAAAGTCACCATACGGAAAAACGTCCGCACCATCGGTACCGGCGCCTTCGAATGTTCAGATCTCACCTCGGTTATCCTCGCCGGCAGGACCCGCGTGATCGGAGAAAACGCCTTCCAGTGCTGCGACAAACTTAAATCCGTCAGTTTCGGGAAAAGGGTTCACACCATTCAGGCCGGCGCATTTAGAGCCACCAATCTGAAGTCTGTCCGGATCCCCCGCAACGTCAAAAAAATCGGCAAACAGGCCTTCGGTTACGATTGGGACGTAGGATTCGATGAAGAAAATACCACCATCGACATAGTTGTAAAAAGATCCGGCTTCAAGATCTACGGCAAAAAAGGCAGCTCCGCTCATAAATATGCGAAGGCCAATAAGTTCAAATTCGTGAAGTACTGAGCCGGCTTCGTGAAGTACTGAGACAGCGCCCGCATTATTTGCTCCTGCAGCGACAGCCGTCCGGTGTGATGTGCCGGGCGGCTGTCGTTTTCCATTAATAGTTTATCAGATGACGATTCCTTGCAGGATGCAAATCCTCTTTTACTGATTCACGCTATCTGCGAGTCGATTTCTCCTGCAGGCTCTTCGTTGGAGGCTCCACTTTTTTTCCGTTTAAACCCTTTGTTTTTGGAAAGAAGAATAGTGATATACAGAAGCAGCATCAAAATAATCCCTTCCGCCAGTTCTGTAACAGAGGAACTCGCTCCGCTGATTGTCAGACCATTTACAATAACCGTGATACTCAGGGAACCGAAGATCAGTTTATATATTTTGGAACGCATTCCTCCGCTGACGAGCACGCCTCCAAGGAATACACCCATCTGCACTTTCATCTCCATGAAATTTCCCAATGTGCTGCTTGAACCTCCAGTCGCGGAAATCAGCAGCAATCCCATAACAGCCGCCATAACACCGGAGATGATGAACGCAATATGCCTAACCTTAACCGTATCTACGCCGATTGCAATCATTGTATTTTCGTTTTCGCCCATGCCCTTGCAGTAATATCCGAACTTTGTTTTTTCAAAGACATACCAGACGATGACAGTCAGTACTGCCGTAATGAGCAGTGCCGGGCCAAATCCGTTCATAAAATGCAAACTTTCCGGGAGATATACCTGTTCCCATTTAACATTACATACGTTCAAGAACCCCCGAAGTCCCATCAGCAGTGCCAATGATGCCATAAAAGAGGATACGTGAAAACGGGAAGTAATTAACCCCAGAAATGTGCCGCTGGCCAACCCGATCAACAATACCAGCAGCACCGTCATCCATGCTCCATAAATTGAACCATAATAAGCTCCTACCGTCGCCGCCACAGCTGCTACAGCGCCAATGGACAAATCACAGCCCCCCGTAGCGATAACAAAGATTACGCCCAGACCACCCAGTATTACCGGAATAGAATCGCGAATCACTGACTGAATATTGAATGACGAAAACAGCGCTCCTCCAGAAGTAATCCCAAACACAAGCAGAAGCACGATAAGCGCTACGATGGGTAATATATCGATCAACTGCACATTTTTATTCTTCAGCATTATATCATCACCTTCACAATCGCTTCTTCACTTAACCCTTCACTTCGCGAAACTTCCCCGGTAATCTGTCCGTCCTTCATGACGAGAATCCGATCCGACATACCAATCGCTTCCGGCAGTTCATCTGTAATCAGCAGGATTGCGAGCCCCGCAGCTTTCGCGTCTTTCAGGCATTGATACAAATAAGCCTTAACGCCGACATCCACACCTCGTGTCGGACAATCGACAATCAGAAGCTGAAGATCTTTCAGCAGCCAACGCCCCATATTAACCTTCTGCTTATTTCCGCCGCTCAGGGCATCAATTTCCTGGAAGATACCTACTGATTTTACGCGGAACTGAGAACGCGCATCATCTGCTATCTGATTCAGCTTCTTCTGGCTGAGGAAATCCGCAGTTCCTATTACCTCCGGAACAGAGCTCATATCAAAGTTTTCACGAATCGAAGCGTGCAGCATCAGAGCTTCATTGTCTCTATCCTTTGGAACATAGCCTACTCGGTTTTTCCATGCCCCAGAGGCTTTCTGAATTTCGTACTGCTCCTGAACAAGAATAACAGAGCCGCTGCTTTTTTCTTCCAAACCATATGCTACTTTCCCAACTTCATGGATTCCGGAATCACTCAGACCACAGAATCCGAGAATTTCTCCGGCGTACACATCGAAGCTGATATCTTTAAGCCCCCGGGGAGTTGACACATTTCTTAGCGATAAAATGACTTCATTCCCTCTGGTTGCCTCTGCGTCGCTTCTGTAATACTCGCCTTCCAGGCTTCTGCCTACCATTTTTGTTTTCAGCTGATCTTCCGTTATCTCTTTGCTGTTCACTGTCTCAATCAACTCTCCATCCCGCAAAATTGAGATCGTATCCGTGATTTCAATCATCTCGTCCAAATCGTGTGTAATCAGGATTACGGATTTCCCGAGCTCTTTATATTTCCTGATCAGTGCATGGAGTTTATCCCGATTATCCTGTGCAAGAGCCTGCGTGACTTCATCAAGAATCAGTACATCCGGATCGGTAGAAAGTGCTCTGGCAATTTCGACGATTTTCTTTTCTTCAACACTCATGGCATTCGCATGTTTATTCAACGGAATTCTGGGCAAACCCCATTGCTCCAAAATCTCTCCGGCGCGTCTGTATATTTTTCTCATATTTACAACGCCAAATCGGGTAAACTCTCCGGTTCTTCCAAGAAAAACATTCACGCCCGCCGACAACGCACCTATGCAGCCTAATTCCTGCACGACGATAGACACACCGTGATTCTGGGCATACAAAGGACTGTCCGGACGGTATACCTCCCCATCTTTAAGTATCGTTCCTGAATCGCTGGAATAAATACCCGCTAACTGGGAGAGAAGAGTTGACTTTCCAGATCCGTTTTCTCCGGCCAAACCTCTGATCTCACCATGTCTCAGTGTAAAATCAATATTCTTGTTCGCATAAGTCGGACCAAAATGTTTGTTCAATCCAGTTACCTTGAATACTAAATCATTGGAAGTGTTCATTATTTGACAACCTCCTTCGTGTTTCTCTGCGCCAGAACTCCGAAAATTATTACGGAAATTCCAAGAACCGTTTCCTGCCATGTCCCGGAAGGAACATTCATCAATGTCAGGAAGTTGAAAATCGCCATTACGAACAGGGTACTAAGGATAACCGCGACGATAATGTTGATTTTTTTTGCCAATGCCTGTGAAAGAAGTGCCGCAGCCAGTGGTTGGAAGGTCTGGCTGAGACTTTGCAATCCGGTAACGGAATTGACAGTCCCGGCAAAGCTCTCTTTCATGAATGATGCCGCTCCGACAAAGATTCCCGCAACCAGCCCACTGAGAATTACTGTTCTCCCAAGTTTAATTCCCATATTTCTGGCAACAGACTGATTGTCTCCCATGGCACGAATATCCAGTCCTATAGTCGTTCTGTTATAAATAATGTATGCAACGATCAGCCCAATCAGAATAACCACAAACGCCAATGGCGCTCGTCCCAGCTGCGCGTACCGATCATCCAGATCGACGACTCTCAGACCCATGTCCAGCCTCTTTTCTGCATAGAAGGAAGAGATTGCCTCATACACCATCGTCATTCCCAATCCAGCGATCCAGGATGGAATTTTGGTTACCTGAAATATTGTAAAGTTTAACATCATCAGCAGAATTCCAACAACAAGGCCACTTATCACCAGCCCCGGATAACCAAGCTCATTGCCAAAAGTTCCCGCTACGTTCGCTGCCAGTACAATAACAGCGCCTAATGAAAGATCAATAAATCCACTGGCGAAAATGAACACAAACGCCCATGCTGTAAAGGTCGGAACCGATGCGTTTACGGCAATTGTCTTCAGATTTGACGGCTCCAGAAATTTGCCCGATGTCAGCATATTCATAATCACCAGGACGGCGATCGCTGACACAATGACAACTAATTTTACCGCCCATCCAGCCTTTTTATCTGTGCCAATCACTTTAAATACCTTCCATTTCTGATAGTGCGCTGACCGATGAGTCAGCGCACTAATGAATATTATCCTGTTGATATAACGGATTACTTCTCTGCCACAGCTTCCATTCTCGTCTTATAGTTGTAATTGTCAATCATATCCTGATAATCTTTCCAGGACACGTCCTTATTATTTCTGTAAAGCAGATTCTGGAATTCCTTCTTAGAGAAAATTTCTCCATTGATCCAGTACTTCTCGTAGTTTTTCACGTTCGCTTTCGTTACCATAATGGTCTGCAGACCCTTTGTCGCCGGAGCCTTTCCGTCCTTATCTTTAATTGGATGTCCATCAAGGTAGTTGATCAACAGCATTGCGGCAAAGCTTGCACAGTAGGTGCCAGCTGCACCATTGGCCGCTTTGATTTTGCCGTTCTTGATTCCCTTGATAACATTCGGGTCAATGTCAGTACCGTAGACCGGCATGCTAATTCCCGCACTTGACATAGCTTTCAGAGCGCCATTGGAATAGTCTCCGCCACTTCCATACAGACAATCGGCATTTTTATGTGCAGCAAGGAGGTCTCCTGACTTTTGCACCGCTTCCGACGGATCCGCACAATGGACAGTTCCCAACACTTTTCCGCCCAGTTTAGTAAATTCTTGTGTGAAACCCTTGACTCGCGCATCATGGTTTGTATCTCCGACCGCAGCTGCAACAATCAAAGCAGTCCTGTGTCCGTCTTTATATGCTGCCTTAGCGATGTTTTTACCCGTAAGTACATCATCTGTGGATACAGCTCCGGCAAAATACTTGTTATCCTGCAGCTTCTTAATCGTCTTTTCACTCTTCGGATATTTGTCGCCGAGTGCAAACGGCATTTTACTTTCTTTCATCAGATCATCCAGCGATCCATACAAAGTATCTGCTGCTGTCCAGACAACAACGCCATCGACCTTTGATGAGATCAGATTCTTCACATCAGAGATGACATTATCAACAGTGAAGTTATCATTTGCTGTCTTGAGCTTGCTCCCCACTGCTTCCACCGCGTATTTTGTTTCCTTTTGGTTGAGATCCAGTGGATACGCACCTTTTCCGAAATTATTATATCCGATTGTGTAGAAATCTTTTGCGGTGCTGGATTTTTCCGACGATGATCCGCACCCCACCATCAGACCCATGGTGACTACGACACACAGAGCCACACAAAACAGTTTCTTCTTCATTTTACTCCTCCTCTGAGTTACAAATAACACGAAGTACTCTTTACAACCCGGTTGCCGTTTCTGTAACCGTAGAATTGCCTCGCAAACGAATTCTCAGTTTTCAGAAACTTGATTTTCTTAATTATATATTTTCGTTACAATCCGCCGCAAGTTGTGATTTTCCTTTTTGAAGAGGCAATTTTAAATTAATCGTTGCGTATCTGCAATACTGTATAGTAACCCCCATTCATTGCATCATAAATCTTACCTACTCGAGCGCAATCGCCGATAATGAAGCTCTCGTCAATCTCATCACACAACTGATCGACAAGAGAATGCGGAGAGCGAAACCCCAGGGCACATACAACAGAATCTGCCATAATCTCAGATATCTTCCCATTCCTTTCTACCAAAACGCCAGTTTCTGTTATTTCTGTTACAGTAGAGGAAGTATGCAGAGCAGCTGCGCGTTTTACCTGCGGCATAAGCCCTCCTCGGTAAAAAGAATTCACATCTTCACAAATAGTCTCCTTCATTTCCACAATATCCACTTGATGACCTTCATGGGCAAAGGAAACAGCAGCTTCTGCGCCCACCAGTCCTCCACCCATAATAACAACCTTCTGACCCAGTATTTCAGGATGCAATTCTGCATCTATCGCCATAATAACATTCTTGCGGTTTATCCCTTTAATTGGAGGTCTTAACTCTTCTGAGCCAATCGCAACCACAAGCGCGTCCGGAGACAGGCTTCGCACCCATTCCGGTGTCACTTCTGTATTCAGACGAACATCAATATTTTCTCGTTCAACCCTGCGAACAAGAACCTCACAGAGGCCTCTGATATCTTGTTTGAAATATGCTGCACCCGCAGGCCGCAGATTCCCTCCCAACATTTCCTTTTTCTCCGCCAGGACGACCTTCATTCCTCTGCGGGACGCCGTGATCGCCGCCTCCATGCCGGCTGGTCCTCCTCCGATTACAAGAAGTGTTTTATCTGACGTCACAGGTGAAATTTGCTCTCTATGCAGTTCCTGTCCCGTTACAGGATTCACCGTACACTTCACCATCTCGTTCTGTCCGGTTGAAGCAAAACATTCATAACACCGAATGCATGGCGTAATATCATCTGCTCTGTTTCTCATCGCCTTATAGGCAATGTATGGATCTGCCAGTTCCGCACGACCGATTTCCACAATGTCAGCCTGACCGTCAGCAAGTATCGCCTCCATCTGCCCGGGATCGTTCAACGCACCTACACAGGCAACCGGGGTTTTCACATGTTTTTTTATCTCTGCTGCCAAATAGACATTTGCACCATGTTCCAGGAAGGAAGATGGATGCGTTCTGCAGAACAGTTCAGGGTCTTCATGATTGCCGCAGGAAACATTAATCAGATCCACACTGTTATCAATAAGCTCTGCAACCTCAATGCACTGCTCCATGTTTAATCCCGACGGAGACAAGTCATCTCCTGAAATCCGAATTTCAATCGGAAACGAAGGGCCCACAGCATTCCGAACAGCCCCCAGAGAGCGTGTCAGAAAGCGGGCCCGATTCTCCAAGCTCCCTCCATATTGATCTTTTCTGCGGTTCATCACTGGTGACAGAAACTGCGAAAAGAGCCAGCCATGTGCCGCATGGACCTGAACCATATCAAAGCCACACTCTTTTACCAACTTTGCGGCGGTACCGTACGAGGAGATAATCTCTTCAATCATCTCCTCACTCATAGCGTGAACTGTTCCCAAAGGAGTTAATTCATCACTGGGGCCATAGGCGATGCCGGTTTTTCCTTCATCACCGCCAACACTCAGAAGTCCTCCGTATTTTCCACCATGTGAGAGCTGAATATTTGCGTATGCCCCTGCATTATGAATTGCTCGAGCGGCTTCCGTTAATCCCTGACGCACTCCAAACGCATCCAGCTGCAATTGCTTATTATGCGATTTTCCTGTCGGAGAATGAACAATTGATTCCCCATATGTGACCGCTGCAGCGCCTCCTCTTGCTTTCTCTGCCAGATATGCAATCATTTCAGGTGTAAATAAGCCTTCTGTAGTTATCATACTCGGGCTCGTTGGAGCTGCAATAATCCGGTTCTTTAATCGTATATTGCCGATTCGAATTGGTGAGAGAAGATTTGGATACTTTTCCTTCCCTGGATAACACTTCATAATATCCCCTCGTTATTTTTTAATCTTCCACAGATACTTTCTGGGTTCCTTATTCAAATATGCCAACACTTCATCGCCCATCATAGTCCCGGACCAATTGTCCACATCCGTGGTAAGTCCTGCCATATGAGGCGTCAGCGTAACGTTTCGCATTTTCAGAAACGGATGATTCGCAGGAATCGGTTCCTTCCAATAAACGTCCATCGCTGCTCCGGCAATCGTGCCGTTCTGCAGCGCCTCAACAAAATCTCTTTGATCAATTACTGCCGCTCGAGCGGTATTAACCACATACGCCGTAGGCTTCATTTTGTTGAACCAGTCTCTGTTCACAATTCCTTTTGTGGATGGAAGCACCGGTAAGTGAATACTGATTATATCACTTTCTGTCAGCATTGTGTCAAGATCTACCGGCTCTGCTCCATCTGCTCTGATTTTATCCGCCGGAAGATACGGGTCGTATGCCAGTATTTTCATTCCGAATGCTTCCGCGCGAACGGCTACTTCACGACCGATAGCGCCATATCCGGCGATTCCCAGTTTTTTGCCGTACATCTCGAATCCAATTCCGTAATCGGTGAACGGATGGTTTTCATCCAGCGGCCCCCAAATAACATTTTTGACCTCCGGAACATCATAAATATCTTTCATCGGTTCTCCAAGATGCTCTCCTTGATGTAGGCCGACGGTTGCTGCTGCAATTCTTCTTGCGGCGGCAATCATCAGGCCAATAGTGAATTCCGCAACTGCCACACGATTTCTTCCCGGAGTATAGGACAGTTCCAGTCCTGCCTCTTGAATCGCATTGAAATCAACCGTTACCGGAGTTCCCTTTGCTACACCGATGAACCTCATCCCCGCCTCTGCCCATGCATGAATCGTATCCGCTCCGGCAATCTCATCCCCAAGGACAATGATTTCATTTCCGATACATTCCTCACGGGTCATTTCCTCTGTGACATTTCCCTTTCCGTGCTTCAATTCACCACAGATTGATACATCGCAGCTCTTTTTTATTTCATCCATTACATTGCCTGGTAATGGAGTACAAAGTGCCATTTTAATCATTCATTTCACCTCTCTGTTCTTCTGCTTTCCTTCAGCAGTTTTTGTCTTTCATCTTCCAGATAACAGCACATATACCGCTAATAACCGTTCCAATGCACGCGATCATATATGCATTCGTTGTCGTGGTCTCTCCAAACACGAGTTTTGCAGCTATGTTGATGATTACCGGAGAAATCAGCTGTGAGCCGCAGATCGCTACGGTCATGACCGATGACGCCATAGGGGCCGATGCCAAAGGAACAACAGTTGTAACTTCCACCATCGCCTTTGGGAAATAAACACCCTGTGAATATCCGCAAAGGACTGCTCCTAATACAAGCATTACAGTATTTCCCGGAAACACTGCAATCACAAGATATCCCAATGCCAATCCGAACATTGCCCCTGGCAGTGTATATTTCCGGCTCACTTTAACAATATGATTCAGAAGAAAACCAAATATTACCTGTGAAACCGAAAATATACCTGTGAGCAGACCTGCCACAGCAGTATCACCTTTCAGACTTCCAGATAAATGCATGGAAATATTCGTTGTAAACGTTATCACAAAGAACGATTCCACAAACATAAACGCGGCCATCACGAATACCCTGTGATTCAATTGTATCCGCTGCATTCCTCTTCGTTTTTTCTTCTCTTTTTTCGGAAGACAGACTGCAATAATCGCAAAAGCGACGAACGCAAGCAAATTGATGAAATATGCCCGCCGAAAATCCCCTTTGCCGATGACACCGCATACGGTTGTAACAATCATCATCGCCGCTCCCACCGAAGCACCTTGCATCCCCATAACCCGCACACGCTGTTCGCCTTCAAAATAGTCTGCCACCAGGGCTGTGACTAGCGAAACCGCAATCCCGAGAGATAACCCATAGGCCATCCGGGAGAAGAACAAAATCCAGAAATTATCCGCAAGGCAGGGCAGAACCCCCGTCACTCCAGATACTGCGGCCGCAGTTAAAAACAAGGTCCGCTGACCGACCCTCATGGCAAGCCAGCCCGTAATCAGCGCCACTATCATTGCAATCAGGCACGGCGCAGTAATCAGCATCTGAACAAAACTGATATCCACTGACGAAAAATGATGATGAATTTCACTTAATACCGGTGACACACAATGCTGCAACCCATTAATCAACGCAATCGCTGCGATTGCGGCAATGATTCTTTTGTTACCGAAGCCTGTCATCTTGTCAATACGCCTGTTTCAGGATGTCCAGTACGGCTTCCTTTGTGACGCCCTGACGCGGGTTAAATCCGAGCACCGGCTCCTTCAGAACGTCTTCTGCCACCATATCTAAATCTTTCTCATCGATCCCCTGTTCCGACAGTGTCTTTATACCGAGCCTGCGCGTTAGCTTCAGCAATGCTTCAGAAAGAAGATATTGATCCTTTTCCTGTTCTCCTGACAGATCAATACCGATTGCTTCCGCAAGCGCAGCCATTTTCTCCGGACAGCTCTCCGCATTATATCGCATTACATACGGAAGAACAGTAGCGTTCGCCATACCGTGAGCCAGGCCGAAATGCGCGCTCAGAGTATGAGCGATTCCGTGAACCAGCCCGAGATTCGCATTGGAGAATGCGAAGCCAGTGATGATACAACCCAGCATCATCTGTTCCCTTGCTTCCATATCGTTTCCGTTTTCAACGGCT
Organism: Hornefia porci; assembly: GCF_001940235.1. Classification (NCBI taxonomy): domain Bacteria; kingdom Bacillati; phylum Bacillota; class Clostridia; order Peptostreptococcales; family Anaerovoracaceae; genus Hornefia; species Hornefia porci. The sequence continues at coordinate 1,612,532 of NZ_MJIE01000001.1, forward strand.
GCCGGCAGATTCCGGTACAGGATTTCCAGTCCCTTCAGAGAATTATATTCAGTAAGAGGAGTCGCCATATTGGAAATATAGCTCTCCACAGCATGCGTAATGGCATCCATTCCGGTTGCTGCGGTCACGCTCTTCGGCATCGTTGCTGTCAGCTCCGGATCTGCGATGACATCTGTGGCAACAAGTTTATTGTCAATGATAACATATTTAATGACTTTCTCGGTGTCGATCAGTGCGCTGACATTGGTGATTTCACTAGAGGTTCCCGCCGTGGTCGGGATCGCAATCAGCGGAAGGCACGGGGTCTTGACCTTGTTCATTCCTCCATAATCCCCGATTCTTCCCGGATTTGTCATCAGCACGTTCACCGCCTTCGCTAAATCGATACTGCTTCCTCCTCCGACTGCGATGAAACCGTCAACTCCGGCTTTTTTTGCCATGTCGGCCGCTTCTTCCACGACTTCGTTCGTCGGGTTTGGAATCACTCCGTCGAAAACAATATATTCCGCACCGGATTCTTTTACTTGGGCCAGGACTTTGCCGGCGATTCCCGCTGCCCTGACACCTTCATCATAAACAATCATCGCGGACTTAAATCCATATCCGCGGATCAAATCCGCAAGACACGCCAGTGCCCCGCGTCCAAAGGTAATATTGCTGTTTACAAAGAAATTAAAACTCATGCTGTTTCCTCCAATACTTCCAGGCTCGTATGCCGAAAAGGCTCATACCGCCTGATCCGCCGCAATCAGAGCCTGCATGGCATCCACCGCTTCCTGCGGCATCGGCTCGAAAACATCTGCCAGTCTGGCGTAATAATTCGTCTGCGCCATTTCTTCCGTATAGATGGTCGCTGCCATCGCCGCCTTGATATCCTTTCCACAGCAAAACATTCCGTGATTTTTAATCAAAACGGCTCTGCCCTTTTCGCCAAGCGCTTTCACAACTCTATCGGCAACCTCGTCACTTCCCGGCATGGTAAACGGGACAATTCCTACCGGTACGAACTCCGCCTGAGGCGGCGTAATCGCCTTCAACTCTCCGAATTTCTCCATTGCGGCGATTGTCGCAAACATTCCGTGAGTATGTACCGTCGCCGTAACATCTTTCCTCGCCCGCATGCAGGCAAGATGCATTGGAACCTCAGAAGACGGTTTATATTTTCCATCCATCCACTTCCCTGTTTTCAGATCGACGATAGCAATCTGCTCGAGATTCATCGTCTTATAAGGGATTCCGCTGGGCGTAATCGCAACAACCGGTTCCTCCGGATCTCTTACCGCAATGTTTCCCGAGGTTCCGTGAATCAATCCCAAATCAACGGCATCCAGAATTGCGTCCAGTACCTGCTGTCTGATATTTTCATATTTCATTTCCAATCCTCCTGTCTAAAACCGCCGCTTAGCTTAAAGTTGTACTTTCCGATGGAATAATCTTATCTCATCATTCCGTAAAATCACAAATTATCTTTTTCCTCTTCAAAGCGGAAAGGAAATCTGATATAATCCGCTTGAGGAGATTCGCTAAACAATGAGGTCGATGCGGTTTCTTCACGGAAAAAGATTCGCGGAACAAAGGTTGAGACCCGCGCATCCGCAAACTCAATCATTAAACATAGACAGAACCTTGTCGTGTCCACAAGTTCCCTGTCCCGACTAAAGGAGGTCCCGCATTTGAAATCTCTAGATCTGTCGCTGCGCCAAAAGCGTATTCTACACATTATGCAACACAACGATACATACATTACAAGCGCCGCACTGGCCGCTAAACTGAACGTTTCTTCCCGGACGATCCGCAATGATGTTGTGAAAATAAACGAGGAGCTGGCACCTTATAACGCCCGTATTCTTTCTCTGAAAAGTCGAGGATACGGCTTTGAATCAGAGGATCCTAAACTTATTGAATCCCTGAATCAGATTGAAACTGCATTCTTCTCCAAGGAGAACCGCGCCCGTTACCTCGCCTTCAAACTGTGTTTTGCCGAAGAACCTCAGAACCTCTACGACCTGGAAGATGAAATGTATATCAGCCATACGACCCTGGATCACGCTCTGCGGGATATTGCCTCCCAGTTTTCCGATCACACGCCGTATATCAGGCTGATTCGGCAGAAGGAGACAGTGCGGTTTGAAGATGATGAAATGAAAAAGAGGCTGGTTCTGGTCGAAATGCTGCGGAAGTCCTGGAACTACCATGCACGCAGAAACGCTTATTATGACGATAATTTTATCGAGCCTAAAGTCCTGGACTTCATCATCGACCTGGTTTCCTCTAACTTAAACAAATATAATATCCTGCTGGAGGATCCCTCTATCGTCTTTCTGAATCTCATGATTGCCGTCATGTATTACCGGATCCGCGATGGTCATATCCTCCCCTATGAACCCCCGATCCCGAAGGCCGACACCTCCGTCTATTACGCCTGTCAGGATATTCTGAACACGCTTACCGATCATCTTCACTGCTATATTCATCCTGAAGAACTCGACAGGCTTTACCTGTTCATCACCGCGAACCGACTGCTGGACCAGACAACGCTCACCAGGGAGACCGCCAAGGATTATTTCGGTCCCAACACACGCCTCATTGCCGAGCACTTCCTCACAATGATACAAAATTACTTCCGCCTGGATTTTTCAGATGATGACGATTTCTATATTACTCTGCTGCAGTACATCCGCACTTTGCAGCGCCGTTCAGATATTTATAACGAACAGTACACCTCCGACTTCGTCAAAAACGATCTTCGAATTGAGCTCATCATCGCTCACTTATTCCAGCCCCTGGCACTTCAATATCTGGGAAAAACACTGACAGAAACACAGTTGATTTATCTGGCCTATTGTCTTTGCGGAACTCTGGAAAATTTTGTGCACAATCACCCCGGGGATAAATTGAACACAGTTATCTGCTGCCAGATGAACATGCCCTTTCTCTTCGCCATGAAACGCAGGCTGGAATCTGATTTCGGAAACTATCTGAATATCACAGCTCTGCTCCCGGTAAACATTAAAAACTCTTTTGATTTTACAGACACAGATTTGATCCTGACGACTGTACAGAAACCGATTACGCGCAATCCCGCCACAGATACCCTCTATATGTCGATTAATATGACGGAGGACGATCTGGCCCGACTGGAGCACCTGATTCTGCAGCGTACTATACGAAAAATCTACACGGCCAGTCCCTCACCTCATGACCTGTTTATCAATGCCTTCCGACATGAGAAAACCGGGCATGGTGATCCGTACAGCATTTTTCGGGACATGGCTGCCGACTTCATCAATGCGGGTTTCGTCACGTCTGATTTCCTCAACGATATTATACGGCACGAAGAAAATTCCACCTACGCAATCTGTCCCGGTGTAGCCTATATCTACTCTCTTATTCCCGCCGAAAAATCCGCCATGTCAATCCTCACGCTGGATCACAGAATCACATGGAACACTCATAAGATCCGCGTCTTCATTATGACCTGTTTCACGCTGGAGGACATGCCGATCACGTTCCGACTGGCAAACTTATTCTATGATGAGGCATACGACCTTCCAAAAATCAAAATGGAAGAAAACCCGGATGTGCTCACCCGCTATTATCTGAGTTTCATTGATGAACCTCTGACCCCTTAAAGAACATTTTCGTTCACGCACCATGGATACGAAGCGGCAAACGTTGATACAGCAACCCGACTCGTCACCTGCCGAACGATGACATTTACCTGCCGGGCAGTGTGCCTACCTGCCGGACTTTTTTTCGTATTCCAGTACAGTCACTGTATTGTGAAGCTTCTTCAGGCTTTCATCAAGACAACTGTACATCTCAGCGTAATACGGATACAGTTTATCATAAACAGAAACCCATTCATCCACCGGCTGAATAATCTCCTTTACACGAATGATTCTTCTGGACGCCTCTGTGAGGGACTCAAAAACTCCGACCTTGCGTCCGACAATCAAGCAATCTCCGACCGGCACATCACCGGAACTCTCATCCAGCACATACACAGGCATCTTCAGCATTGACGCCTTAATCATAGACCACGTCCGACTTTTTGCTCCCCCTCCGCATATTCTCAAAATCCCCGCTTTACCTCCGTTATGACGAATCGTACTCATCACGTGCCGCAGAGCATAAGCCGTACCTTCGAACACAGCGCGTATCAACTCGGCTCGCGTCATATCCATGCCCATTCCGATAAACATTCCACGTGCATAATTATTCCAGAGCGGAGCCCGCTCTCCAAGCAGATATGGATAGAAATAGAGCCCTCGACAGCCTGCAGGTGCCTCCAGCGCCCGTTCATTCAAGTAGTCATAGATATTTCTGCTATTCTTCACGGCATAATCCCGCTCTTCTGCTGCCAGCTTTTCAATAAACCATTTCAAAGACGCTCCGGATGCCTGGATTGGGGCGTCGAACACATAGGGAACCCCATCGATTGCACAAGGCCTGGTCGTCACAGGCACATCCGGCGCACTTTTTTTGTCACTGCCGACAAAGAGCAGAGATGTGGTTCCGGAAGCTTCACCCGCCTCACCCAGGCGACAAAGCCCAGTCGCATACATGGACGCCATCGCGTCGCTGCACCCGCAAATCACGGGAATTCCTTCCGAAAGTCCCGTTTCCTTCGCAGCTCGCGTCGTCACAAAGCCAATGATGTCATCCACCGGCCGCGGCGACGGTAAAATCTCATCCAGACAGATTCCCATCGCCTCTCCGATTTCCGACGACCATGTCATGCTGTTCACATCCAAACACTGAGTTCGTGCTGCCTGATCCACATCCGCAGTCAGCATTCCCGTCAGCTTATAGTTGATATATGAACTTGCCTGAAGACAACATCGAGTCTTTCCGAAAAGTTCCGGTTCATTGCGTTTATACCAGAGCAGTTTAGACGGCAGGAACGCAATAGACGGGCGGCCGCCGATTATGTCCACAAATCGCTCATATCCGATTTTCTCAATTATGTCCTCCAGTTCTCCAGTCGAACGACAGTCCTGGTATATTATGGCATTGCGCAGCGGCTTTCCGTCTGAATCCAGTGGGAGCAGCGAGACCGTGTGAGAACTGACACAGATCCCGCGGATCCTTTTCACGATATCCGTACCCGCGAGTTCTGTGATATCCCTCAGAATCTCTGCAGCATTGCCCCACCATTCATCCGCGTTCTGTTCCTGCATATCCGGGCCCGGGGACAAAGTATGGCTGGCGCGGCTCGCCTCCGCAACCGCCTTCCCATCCTCTCCGAGAAGTACTGCCTTGATATTCGTTGTCCCGCAATCCATTCCAAGTAAATAATTTTCGATTCTTGCCATAGCCGGTCCTTTCTGTCGTGCATTCCACTCCATGATTCATTCCGATATTTTCGTTTGATAACACAATATCAAAAAAACTTTACTGCCGCAAAAAAAGTTTTTCCGCTTCCTTCAGGCAATTTAAAATAATGCCGTTTATAAGTGGCAATTTCCCGTTTGAAATTCCGGCACAAACCCCGTAAACTGATGCCATATCAAACGAACAGAAAGGAGAAATGAAATATGAAAATGAAAGCGGCTCTGATGTACGGGCCAAATGATATTCGGGTTGAAGAAACGGAAAAGCCGACCTGCCCCAGAGACGGCATGATTCTGAAAATCATGTCTGTAGGTCTTTGTGGCTCTGATATACGGAACCTCACTACCGATTCCCGAAAGGGAGATTATCCGTTTATATACGGTCACGAGATCGTCGGTTATGTCGATGAGACGGGACCTGAGACAACAAAATACAAGCTGGGACAGAGACTTTTTCTCTTTCCGGGAACTTACTGCATGGAATGCGATGCCTGCATCAGCGGTCACAGTGAGAACTGCGAGAATGAGCATGTCGCGAAACTGGCTGGAACCGGCGGATTCGCACAGTACATCGCGGTCAGCGGAGAGAAAATTCAGAAAGGCGGAATTTACGAAATCCCTGAAGACGTCTCCTTCGATGCCGCCAGCCTGGGCGAACCGCTGACCTCTGTATTCGCCTGCCTGGAAAATGTCCGCGTCGGCTATCCTGACACCCTGGTAATCATCGGCGCAGGCCCTATCGGAGACTTCATGGCACAGCTTGCCAAAATCCGCGGCGCACGAAAAATCATCATGATCGATATCAACCAGACCCGCCTCGACATGTCTGAACAGTTCGGCGTGGATGTCACAATCAACAGTGCGGAAACCGATCCGATCCAAGAGGTGTTGAAGCTGACTGAGGGGAAAGGCGCAGACAAAGTCATTTCCGCCACTCCTGTAAACGCGACGCAGGCACAGGCAATCCACATGGTTCGCAAAGGAGGGCTTGTCGTCTTCTTCGGCGGTGTTCCAAAAGGCTCTTTGACCGAACTGGACACCAATCTGATCCACTACAATAACATCTGGATTAAAGGACACTTCGGTGCCTCCTACAGCCAGTCCAAACGAGCGTTTCAGCTGGCCGTTTCACCGTCATTCCCGACAGAGAAATTTATCACTCATGTCCTTCCTCTGGATGAGATAAACAAAGGCATTCAACTGACAAAAAGCGGCGAAGCGATTAAAGTCGTTCTCCATCCGTGGGAATAAACCTGCTCCCACGGTGCAGGTGCAGGCCGATGGAAGCCTGCGCGGATATACGCACCATGTGCGCTCCCACGACACTGCATCGAATTTCACAAACGCGCGGGTGAACTGTCCCTATTACCTCAGTTTTCCCTAGTGTTGATCGGATTGCATACCAAAGCAGAGGGTTCGTTCCGCGAACCCTCTGCTTTGAAATTCAATGCATTCCCTCTGTTTTTTACAGGGAGAATGCAATATACTATACGTCACAATTTACATTTACAAGTCATTTCTACACAAATCTTCCATCGATTCACGTCTCACAGCAACATAACTTCTGCCGTCACAAAGCATCACAATGGGAGGCCTAGGAATTCTATTATAATTAGATGCCATGGAATAGTTATATGCACCAGTCGTACACACTGCAACAAGATCGCCACGTGTTACACTTTGCGGCAACATGACATTTTCTTGTATAATATCACCGCTCTCGCAGCACCTACCAACTATCGAACATTTAAAATCACAGTCTTCCTGCATTTTGTTCGCCAATAAACATGTATAGCTGGATTTATATAAGGCATAGCGGGGGTTATCAGGCATCCCGCCATCAATGGAAACATAATTTTTGTAGCCAGGAATTGTCTTGACAGTACCTACAGTATATAAAGTCATACCCGCCGCGCCTACGATGCTTCTTCCAGGTTCCATATGAATCTCAGGCATCTCAATACCCAGAGAATTACACGAATCAGTAATGGCCGCTGCAACTTCACTGACCTTTTTGTCGACATCCATAAACGGATCCGAATCTACATAACGTACACCATATCCTCCTCCCAGGTCAAGTTGTTGCGTTATATAACCATATTTACGTTTCATTTCAGCCGAAAATTTAAGCATAATGACTGCTGCACGTTCGAAAACATCTTCTGCAAACACCTGCGATCCAACGTGACAATGAAATCCTGCCAGCTCAATATGCGATTGATTCAGCGTATATCTCGTAATTTCATCCGCTTGCCCCGTTTCAATAGCACTTCCAAATTTCGAGTCAACCTTTCCTGTCGAGACTGCCTCGTAGGTGTGTGGATCAATGCCCGGAGTCAATCGGAGAAGAAGTTTTTGCTTAATTCCGCGCTGTTCAGCTTCACGTTCAATTGCCTTAATTTCCTCAATATTGTCTGCAACGAAATACCCTATATTGTTATCCATTGCATAGCTAATATCTTTATCAGTTTTATTATTACTATGAAAATACGCCTTTTTCAGATCATATCCTGCTTGAAGCGCAGTATATATCTCCCCAGAAGAAACGACATCAATCCCCATTTCTTCTTCGCTCATGATTTCAAAAATACGTTTAAAAGCATTTGCTTTGCTGGCATATAGAGGGCAGGAACCTTCTCCAAAATGTTTTTTAAATGCATTCTTGTATACACGGCAATTTGAACGTATCATTTCCTCGTCCAGAAGATATAGAGGCGTACCATACTCCTGTGCTAACACAATTGTGTCCTGACCTGCAAAATATACATGTCCATTTTCTCCAATAGATATATTTTTAGCTATCATTATACAGTCCTTTCTTTCCATTTTATTCAGCAGAAGCAGCCTCAGCCTGCTGACGTCTGATCGCATTGTTTAACCAGTCTTTACCATCTACAAAACGCGACACCATATAGCTTACAACATAATCTCCCGAGGAATTAATCATAGTCGCCGGTGGATCCACGAGATTACCAATGGCAACAAGAATCGGAAACGCCACTTCCACGTTATTGGGGAAAAATATACTGCAGATGATATATTCACCAATATATCCGCCGCCAGGAACTCCTGACATTCCAACAGAGGAGAATACCGCTACCGCAATAACCGGAATCATCATTTTCCAACTCATGTCAGTCCCCATGGCCCCCATGACAAATGCTATCTTAAGTACACACGAAAAGCAGGAGCCATCCATATGCATTGTTGCGCCAAGAGGACAAACCATTTCGGATACATCTTTAGAAATACCGGTAGCTTCTGCCTCTTGCAGGTTTGTAGGAATTGTTGCTACAGACGAGCAGGTTCCCAAGGATACGATGGCTGGTTTAGCAATGTGTTTAAACATCGTACTGATACCATGTTTTCCGCCGCCAAACCATGCGAACAGCGGAAATGCAGTAAAAATATAAATAAAACACAACGGATAATAAACAAGCATTGCACGTCCGTAAGACTGAGTAATAGCAGAGCCGTATGTCGCCATTAAATTTGCGAAGATTGCAAAGAATGCAATAGGTGCATAGTAGGTAATTATCTGAACAAATTTCAGCATTACCTGTGTTAAACCATCGAGCCACCTGGTAACCGGTCCGTCCCCCTGCTCTGCGTGGTTTGTCGCAAATCCAAACAAAAGAGAGAAAACAATCAACGGAAGCATAGCTTTTCTACTTAATAAACCAACAAAATCTTCAGCGGTAAAAAAATTTACTATCATTTGCGACATAGTTGCATGTTCGCCAATATCCTCCGATGCCATATTATGCCAAGCATGCAAGACCGGTGGAAAAAGTTTCATTAGGACAAACATAATGACTGCGGCTATCGCTCCTGTAACAAGGAAAATAGCGATTGTAGTTCCCATAATTTTCCCTGCACGTTTTCGACTATTCATACCCGCAACGGCACCGGAAATCGAGGCAAACACCAGCGGAACAACAATACAAAACATCATATTGATGAAAACAGTTCCGAAAGGGGCAATCGTTGTGCCAAATTTCGGAGATATCCATCCCACAATACAGCCTAAGATCATGGCTGCAAGCATCAAAGCTAAAAACCTATAATTATTCATCACACTCTTTTTATTCATTAGTCACTCCTCCTAATAATAAATCAAGGTTACTATCTGTCAATTCACCAATAGCAACAATATTTGTTGGGCCGGTTAAATACAGATCCTGAAATTTTTCTCCATTTTTTATTACATCGATGTAAAGCGTTCCTCCCTTCATATCGACTCGCACATGATTACCACTTACTAAACCGAGTTCAGTTAAAACAGTTACTGTTGATCCTGTTCCAGTCCCACACGCATATGTAAAATCCTCTACCCCTCGCTCATAGGTTCTCTCGTAGACGTGATCATGACCTATAATTTCATAAAAATTAACATTTGCACCCTTTGGAAAGGCAGAATGAAACCGTAGTTTTCTTCCAATCTTAATCAATTCATCTGCCGGATATGTTTTCAGATCTTTAATTGGTACAACAGCATGCGGAATTCCCGGCATCCCCAATTCCACGTACGAGCAATTAACAATTTCTCCATCAAGATTAACCGGATAATCAAGAATCACTGTACTCGGATCATTTAATCTGATTTTGTACATATCTTTTGCGAGTCGTTCACCTATAACAATTCCTGCTGTTGTTTCAATTTTTTGTATTTCTCCAGCAAGGCCATTTTCATATCCATAGCGGCTTATACAACGTGCTCCATTTCCACACATTTCTCCTAGACTGCCATCCGAATTATAGAAAATCATTCGATAGTCAGCATTTCCTTGTGGCTTATCGACGACCATTAATCCATCGGCACCCAATGAAAGGTGACGTTCACATACTAATTTAGCTAGTTCTCCAAATATCTCCTGCGACAGCGTTTCTTCAATGTTGTTGATAATGATAAAATCATTTCCAGCTCCATTCATTTTCCAAAACTGCACATTTCTCACCTCCTATTCTAAAATGCGGCCGTCATAGTTTATTGTAGCAAAAGATATGCCAAACATCGCAAATTAGTTTATTGGCCATTTTAGAACAACAACCTACAGTTTTCTCAGTCAAAAAGTCCCGATTCAGGGAATCGTTTTCCTTGAATCAGGACCAGCCAGGCAGTTAGTGTATTAATGGATATCATATTCTTTCAGTTTTCTGTAGAAAACAGTCTTAGATATTCCAAGTTGTTGCATTGTTTTTAACTTATTCCCTTCATTTTGCATTAAAGCTTGCAAAATGATTTTTTTCTCTTCCGCCGCAAGTCTGCTTTTCATAGTAAGCATTTGTGACTCATTCTCCAAATGGATATTTTCGGCATAAATAATATCCGAGTCCGAAAGTACAATTGCTTGCTCCAGAATATTTTCCAGTTCCCGAATATTTCCAGGCCAATCATAGGATGTCAATTTAGCAAAAGCTTCCCCAGATAGATTTTTCTTACGAATCCCATATTTGATTGGAATCTTTTCTATGAGATTATTAATGATAAAGTAGGTATCCACAGGACAATCACGCAATGGAGGCAGATTCACAGTAAATGTACTGAGCCTGTAATATAAATCTCTTCTAAATCTGCCCGCAGCAACTTCTGCTTTCAAGTCACGATTCGTTGCAGCTAAAATACGAACATCAACTGGAATAGCTTTCGTCGATCCCACTCTTGTAACTACTTTATTCTGAATAACATTGAGAAGTTTGGTTTGAATTTCCAACGGAATCTCTCCGATTTCATCAAGGAAAATGGTTCCTCCATTCGCTTCTTCAAAAAAACCGGCCTTTCCATGAGGATCTGCACCGGTAAAAGAACCTTTCACATAACCAAACATCTCACTTTCGAAAAGAGTCGGTACGATTGTCGAACAATCTACCTTGACAAAAACACCTTTCCGCGGCTGTACATGGCTAATTGCCTCCGCAAGAAATGATTTCCCTGTGCCGCTTTCACCTGTAATCAGAATATTACAGTCTAACTGAGACAATTTATATGCCTGTCGTCTTGACGAATCTGCCGACGATCCGATACCAAACAATGTCAAAAAAGTTCTTTCATCTTGAACCGCGTTCCGTTCCCTTCTCGTTTCCTTGTAAGATTTTTCGACGATTTTAATTGCATCATTTCGTTCCTTGATAATCATTTGGATATCTTCTATATTGCGAAATCGAACAATAACATATTGCAGCGTCCCTGAATTATAAACTGGAAGAAGCGATGCTACAAGCTCAAATCCGTTGATTCGATACTCCTGATTCTCATAACAGTCTACTTCTCCGTTCATAATCTGGCTAAGATGTGTTTCGAACAAATCTCCTTCAAAGTAATCACTGAAATGATGGCCCACCACGTTCAACTCAAAGTCAGGACTTTTTGCAATATACCGCCCTCCTCGAAGGATATCTCCTGCCCCCTCTTTTCGAGCGGTGTATCCGTTCTCTTCCCAGAACTTCACCTGTCCTGTCTTACCATCTAAAATGATGAGTTGAGCTACACAGAGAAAGTAATTAATAATATATTGAGAGTCTTTAATATTAACCAAAATTGTCCGATCTTTTATTGTAGCCATAACAGGAATGCCGTCAACTTCGGTTTCTACTTTTAGATACTCCAACTCATTCCCCGGGTAAAATTTATAAACAGGCGAACATTCCGGATTATCATATCGGGCAACGGCAACACACGCATCTCCTGCATGTATTTTTTTATCGTGAATTCCCAGTACATTTAAATCTTCCGGCCTGAGGTTTCCATCGTCTGCACCAATTGCTGTATCCGCAAGTATAACAATATCGTCTTTTTCCAACTTGCCGGCAGCATGGGAATATTGACTATGATTGAAAAGCCCGAATCTGGTCTTTGCCTGCTCATTAATATGATCAATTATTCCATTTTGATTTAATATAAATATTGCGTGGGTTGATGAATCCATTACGCTTTGAAGTAAATCCATATTAATTGCCTCATTTCTAAAAATACATCTAATCCCAATATTATTTTAATATGTTACCCCCTTTTCTGACAAGATCTATTTGAATTTATTCAATATTAAGACTATCTTCCGAATTACTGCTGCCACCCACTTTCTCTATTATTTCTGTTTCAACAAACACCCCCATATTCAAAATATGCGAAAACGTCGTACGGAAAATGCTCGCTGGAACGCTGGCAATTGAGATCTGAGCACCATTATCCGGGCCGATCCCGCCGGTCATGCGGGGCGGTGACCCGAGGGTATTGTCCGGCAGACTACAGCATGTTCTCGGGCTTACTCGTTCTCCCCGTCCATCCCATCTGCCTTGCCCAGTCGCGCATCTCTTTTGCGGCATAACGATCTGCGCCATGAATCGTTTCCAGGAAATCAAGATATCCCCCGTATCCACCGACATCATCCATAACATTTAACCCATCTGCATATACACAGAGAGGTTTTCCCAGATACTGAATCTCATTAAGCGTGTTCTGCAAGTCTTCCGAAGCTTTTTCACTGCTGCTGTCATAAAAAACCGCGTCCTCATCAATTGACAGTATGTGTTCCAGAATCTCATGTCCATCTGCCGCAGTATAATCAAAGTCATCATTTTCCCAGACGGCATGATAGCCTTCCTCGCATGTGATCTTTACTTCCCAGCCATCACCATAGTCGTAGTAATATGTAAGCCCGTCCGCAACCGGAACAATATCCGGATTCCAATCGTTGATATATTCACAACATTCATCCTGCATCTCTTCTATCGCCCACTTATATTCCATCTTGACGTCAAAGGGATCCTTCCCCAGCTCTTTTTTTATTCTATCCGGATCGGAATGTGAAAGGCGATCGATTTCCTGATAATTGCGCCTAAGAACTCGTAGACGTTCTGCTGCTGACGCATAATGATCAAGCTCTCCTGCGCTAAATTCCTCTTCTACCATTTCGTTGAACTGATCAATCAAGAGAGCAATGTCCTCTGCCGCATGCTGAAGATTTTCCCGCTTTCCTCCTTTTCCTTTGACGTACAACAGTTCTCCGAGCTCAAGCCGTTCTGTGAGATGCTCCACATCAATTCCGATATCGCTGAGAGCTTTGAGTTCTTCAAGTGACAGTTCTGCATATCCCCTGCCGCCGAATATTTTCCCGGCTTTTTTGTCGCCATCCACCCAGCGTTCAAACTCTTCTGTCTTTCTGAGGTTATCCAGATAGCAATCTCCCACGCTGAATGTGCCTTCTTCATCTGTATACTTTCGTTTCAGCCAGGTTTTAACACTTATACTTTTGTCATAATCATCGTCCCAGTAAGCGTCACTGAAGTCATCGCCCTCCGGAAAGCGAAAGAGCACGCCGCAAAGTTCCGCCCATGTTTTTACACTGTTCTGTGTGAGTCCCTTGAAAATGCATTCCGGCAGTTCAAAGTGATGCAGATGGCTGTTCTGCCAGCCGAAGAGTTTTTGAATCATATAGTGCGCAGCATGCAGACTCATCCTCCCCGGAACAAGAACCTCTCTGATGATTCCGTTCTTCGCTTTCCCATATTTGCGAATCGTTTCCATGCTTTCAGATGTCTCGAAATGATTTACTAATTCCAGTTTAAGTTTGAGCACGTCAAGGTTTAATGCCGTTTCCTGAATACCTTCAACTGAATTGTCCGGTTGTTTTCCTGTATGCTCAGCCTTTGTTCCCCCATAAGCACATCCTTTTCTGTTTCTATAACTGTCCAGATCAATAACAGTTCCCATTTCTCCTGACTCCTTTCTTTTTGCGTCTGAATTACACTTATTGACCACCTGCGATTCAAAAGCTTTTTTATTACGTTCCCGATAATTTTCACTTCGAATCGCACTGTCACTTTTCTCTTTGCCGTACATGCCTCTCTCGTAAGGCTGATATGATTGCGCATCTTTTTCCGACATATGAAGTTGCTCAGCAATCCCGGCAGTTGTCTTCCCCTGTCTGTGTAATTCACCAACAGCAATACTTGTTCTGCTGCTCCATAATCCTTCTGTGATCAAAACGCGTCTGACTTTTATCGGATAAGTGCCAAGTTTCTCCGCCGTTTTGTTTCTTTGGTCAAACGCTAACATACTTGCCATAACGTGTCAACGTTTCTTCTGTTCCCTTCTGCTGATTAAATCATTTTGCGTGGACGATACCTGTGGTAATAATGTGGGGACAAAGCTGGTTTTCAGGTATTTGGCCAAAACAAAAAGCCTGAAACGTTTCCGTTTCAAGCTTTCCGGCGGCCGCAGCGCCGTGACGGCGAAGGAGATCCGACAGCTGATCTTTTCTCGTCCTGTCCGCTGACTATTCTTCCTCCTTCAGACCTTCGTCAGAAAAATATCATCCAGGTCGCCGGTCAGGGAGTCCAGCACTTTATATTTTTTTTCATCTAATTCGGGATTGTAAAATTCGATGAGATAAACGGGTTTATAAAACCGCTCTGTCACATGATCCTCAAGCTCGGGAACCGCGTACAGATTCCGGAATTTTTTCAGGATAAACTCCCGATTATAGTCCCACGCTCGCTGCAGTGCCTCTTCCTCCGTCAGCTTATCCCGCAGAACGCAGTCCGTTTCCACATCCGTTTCCCTGCCGGACGGAAGATGAGAGAGCTTACCCGGAGATAACACGGATTCATCGAATCCCGCATAATACCCCGCATATCTGCGTGTCCTCTTCGTGACCTGTAATCCGATCCTGAACTGAAAAACCCAGCATAAGCTGTAGAGCGTATTAACGCACCTGTATTCAATTCCGGTGATTTTTCTGGATTTATTCAATCTCCGAATCAGCATGTCAGGAGTATACCGAACTCCGTTGAGTACCTGGATCTTCATGTTTCACACCCTCTGAATCAGGCTGCAGCCAATGCGCACTCAGCCGGATGCGGCCGCGGCACCGTCAGCAAATCATCGTCAGCGTCTGTTAAGCCCGATCGGGACTTAACGCGCAGACCCCGATTACTTTTGTAAACTGTTCCTGATTCATTACAATTCCCGAAACCGGCTCTTCCATATCCTCGATCCGCACCTCGATCCGGTCAACCGTTCCGGTTTCCTGCATCGCAGTTTCATTAACGTCTTCAAATCTTCTGGAATACTCCATCAGATCCTGAATTTCCTTCGGCGGCTCCTTTGTCAAAAGGCTGACGATAATATACGCCGCAATCGCAAGGACCAGCGCCGCGAAAAATGTATGAATGTTGGTCTTATCCTGAAGCAGATAATACCACAGAAACCCTGTGACGGAACCGACAATCATGGCTGCGGCAGCTCCCTGTCTGGTTCCCCTTTTCCAGTACAGCCCTCCGATAATACACGGAATAAAGGCCGGCGACAGTACGGACCATGCGATCCATGTCAGCTGGTATACGCCTACTTCAAAGATCGGAACGAAGCACATGGCTGCGCCAATCAGACCGAGTACATAGGTGGCATATCTGGAAACCTTCATTTTCTGGGCATCCGTTGCATTCGGCACAAGCTGCGAGAACAAATCATTGCCCGCAGATGATCCGATAACCAGAAGAAGTGCGCTCGCTGTCGACATGACTGCTGATGCTGCTCCGGCCAGAATGAGTCCCGCGAGACCGGCCGGTAATTTGGTAAGCGCCAGCATCGGCATTACATATTCCGCATTCCCGCCCGGAAGCATTGCCGCATCCGGATATACGACTCGTCCGACCATACCGAGGATATAGACGCCAAAGGCCAGGCAGAAACCGAAGCACGCGCCGATCATGGGAACCAGCCGTATGGACTTCTCATCTCTGATTGCGACTGTCTTTATCACAAGATGAGGCTGACCCATATATCCGATGAAGTACACCAGCGCAATCCCGGCAATCATCAGAGGCGCTCCCTTCAGATAGTAGTCTTCACCCCACAGCGTCGCCAGTCCTTCATTGATGTCAATCAGGCCGTGATTCATTCCGCTGAACCCGCCGACGCTGCTGACGCACACAGGTATCAGAATAAACATTCCGATCACCATCAGTATAGACTGCGCGAAGTCCGTATACGCCACAGAGAGATATCCTCCCGCACCGGTATATATAAGAATAACGATGCAGCCAACGATAAGGGATACAGTATAAGACCAGCCGGTGATACATGATATCAGAACGCCCATGGCCATATATTCCACCAGCAGACTGATTACCATTGCCACGATCAAAATTACGACTGACAGATAGCGTATCTTTTTACTGTAATATCTGTGGCCGAAAAAATCCGGAATTGTAAGCGACTGTGCCTTTTCCGTATACCTCCGCATCCTTCTTGCAATTACTCCGAAGTTCAGAAGCGGTCCGAACACATCGCCCGGCGCCGCCCAAAGCGCGGAAGCTCCCGCTTCCCATCCATACTGAGGCCCTGCAATATACATACCTCCGCCCAGAGAACTGGAGCCATGTGCCAAAGCGGTGATCCAGGGACCCATCTCGCGTCCGCCGACAAACCAGTCCTCCGAATTTTTGACTCTTTTCGCGGCCCACAGTCCGATTGCGAGTATCGCAATTATATATATCACAAGAATAATCGGTACAATTATGGGGATCTCAAACCCCAAAGCCTTTTCAAGACTATCGATATTCAACATTGTTACTTCTCCCGTCTCACCCTAACGGGTGTTCCTTACAGCCTCCACCATCCTTTGTAGAAGGAGATCGTAGCCGCAGCGGCGATAACGACCGTAGCAATGATCAGCACCCCCGTACTGACCGGAAAATCAAAAAACCAGGACAGCAGTTTCATAAGTCAACCTCCTTTTCACATTTTAAAAAGTATCTTCGCGGCGCTCTTATTCTTCGAACTCAGAATGCGAAATGCTTCCGCGCACTGTGTCAGATCAAACTCTCCTGAGATGAGCGGGTCAACCTCAACCTCTCCTTCGGAAATTGCTTTCACTGCCCGTATAAGGTCCTCTCGCGTATAGACATTACATCCGACAAGTGTGATCTGAGAGGCTACGAGTCTGTTGATATCAAATTCAGTGTTCTCTTCAAAAATACTGACTACATACAGTTTCCCGTTTGGCATTACATGCTCTGCCGCCAGTTTAAGGGTGTGCGGATTGCCTGCAGCCTCGATTACTTTATCGAACAGCCGGTCCTCCTTCAGGTTTTTTGTGACATCCGCCGCTCCCACAGCTTCGGCAAGTTCCAGTCTTGTATCCGAAATGTCCACAGCAGTGATGTCCTGTACGCCATAAATCGATCTGGCGGCGATAATTGTCAGAAGTCCGATCGGGCCGGCTCCGATTACCGCAATACGGTCCCCCGCTCTGAACTGTGCACGTTCACAAATATGAAGCGCAACAGCCAGCGGCTCTGTCAGCGCCATAGAGCGAAGATTCGATGCTTTGGGCACCGGTATCAGTTTGTCTTCCGGCATAACAATATATTCTGCAAAACAGCCCGGTCGCACTTCTCCGATAAAGCCCAGTTCTTCGCATGTATTGAAGCTTCCGCTCTGACAGCTTATACAGTGTCCGCATGGCACCATCGGATCTGCGGTAACATAATCTCCCGGCTGATACTCTGTCACCCCGCTTCCGATTTCTTCAACGACGCCGACAAATTCATGTCCCATCGTTTCGGGTATGTTCTGAACGAACATGCCTTTGTTATAAATGTGAAGATCAGATCCACAAATCCCCGCGTAGGCAACCTTAATGAGCACTTCTTTACCGCCGCACACCGGTTTATCGATTTCCTCCGATCTGACGTCATGTACTCCGTAAAATCTGGCACATTTCAAAAGCGCTCACCTCCTCTCAGCTCGCAAGCCAGCCTCCGTCTACCTTGATTGTTTCACCGGTGATGTAATCACTTGCAGACGAGGCCAGAAACAGCATCGGACCTGCCATATCCTTCACGGTTCCCCAGATATGCAGAGGAATCCTGCTCTCGATCCACGCTCTGTGTTCCGGATCGTCGTAGAAGGGCTGTGTCATCGGCGTAATAAAATATCCCGGTGCGACACAGTTAACCTGAATGTTGTCCGGACCCAATTCAATGGACATTGTCTTGGAAAGCTGGATTACTCCGCCTTTGGTGGTACAGTATACACTGGATTCTGCCAGTCCGATGTAACTTCCCAGCGACCCTATGTTTATAATTTTGCCGCCGCCCTGCTTCTTCATCTGTCTGGCAACCGCCTGTCCCACGAAGAAAACGCCTTTCAGATTAACTCCGGTGATAAAATCATAATGCTCCGGCGTCACATCAACATAAGGTTCAATATGTTCTACGCCCGCATTGTTTACAAGAACGTCAATCCGTCCAAAATCCTTCACTGCTGCGTCAACCGCAGCCTGTATCGATTCCTGATCTGTGACATCAATGTAATACGCCTTCCCTTTTCCGCCCTCTTTAATGACGTCATTAACGGTGCCCTCGACGCCGTCCCGGTCAATATCCGCACACGCAACTACGGCTCCCGACTCAGCAAAGATATGCGCATAGCCCTCGCCCAGCCCTGTTGCGGATCCTGTAATGAAGACAATCTTTCCGGATACATCAAACAAATTAGTCCCGTTCAGTACATTCATAATATGCCCCCCTTATTTCTCTACTCTCAGCCTGACAGAATCCCTGTGTCCGTAAAGACCTTCGACTTCCGCAAACCTCATGCAGTGTTTAGACAGATTTATACATCCCTCTTCTGATACAAACTGATGGAAACCGGTTTTTATAAATGTGCCGACCCATACTCCGTTTGAGTACTTGGCTGTTTCCATAGTCGGCAGTGTATGATTCGTGCCGGATACAAAGTCGCCGAATGCGACCGGCGCATAATGCCCGACAAAGAGAGAACCGTAATTATGCAGTCTCGCGGCAATTTCGCGTTCGCTGTCAGCCTGAACCTCCAGATGCTCAGGAGCCAGTTCGTTTGTTATCGCAATCGCTTCATCCATGTCATCCGCCAGATAGACCTGTCCGTTATCCTGCCATGATTTTCCGGCGACATCCTTTGTCTCCAGGGTGGGAAGCAACCGCTCCAGCTCTGCTAACGACTTGTCGATTGTTTCCCGGTCTGTGCACACAAGCATCGGCTTGGCGTTGGGATCATGCTCTGCCTGCGCCAGCAGATCAATCGCGACAAAGGTCGGATTTGCAGTCTTATCCGCCAGAACAAGAACCTCACTCGGTCCCGCCAGACTGTCAATTCCAACATCTCCAAGCACCTGACGCTTCGCTTCTGTTACAAATTTGTTGCCCGGACCCGCAATCAGATGCACTTTCTTTATCGACTCGGTTCCATATGCCATCGCCGCGACTGCCTGCGCTCCGCCGGTACAATAAATCTCATCCGCACCGGCGATATCCATTGCAACAAGTACCGCCGGATGAATCGTTCCGAACCCGCTGAACGCCGGCGAGCACGCAATAACCTCTTTAACGCCCGCAACCTTTGCGGTTACAATCCCCATAAGCGCCGAGCTGGGCAGCGGATGTCTTCCGGCGGGAACATAGCAACCTACTCTCTCTATGGGAATCATTCTGTGCCCAAGCTCCAGTCCGGGCACTTTACTTTGTACGGTCAGATCCTTTAAGCATTCTCTCTGCTTCTCCGCGAAGAAACGAATCTGACTCTCTGCAAACCGAATCGCCTCCAGCGTCTCGCTGTCAACCTTATCATACGCCGATCTGACTTCCTCTTCGCTGACCCGAATGGAATCGACGTCCACATTGTCAAATTTACGGGCGTATTCAATCAGCGCACTATCTCCGTTTTCTCTGACATTATCGATTATATTCATCACCGACTCTGTCAGCTCGCGGTCTCTCTTATATGTCTTTTTTTCCGCACTTTTAATGGTTTTCATAATCTGCCTCCTATAATATTTCAACAACGCCGTTCGTTGCGTCCACTTTTACAAGGTCTCCGTCCTTCACATCCTGATAGAACGCAGGATCAACTTTGTCTACCATTGGGATTTCCATAATAATCGCGCTCGATACCAGTACCGTCTCAGGGAATTGTATAATCATGGCTGCCGGCATATTGCCATGCATATTCAGCTGAAACAGCCCGTCAGCCTGAACGACAGAACTTCCTTTCCCTCCCGGAAAAATCAGAATTTTTTTTGCGATGGATTTCCCTTCCAGATCGTGAGCACTTTCAATCACCCTGCCTGTCTCAGGCTCCATCAGATAAAACATGATATGATCCCCGGAAACGATCGCTTCTGCCTCTGCACATCCTTCAGAGATCTTATGACATTTGTACTGTTTCATTATTTCACCTCCCCTGTCAGCGCTGCTTCAATGCAGTCGTCCAGATCTCTGATAACAAAGTGAATCCCCCTTCTCTGTGGATAATAAGCACACTTCGGAGATTCTGTCACGCCGATCTTCCCTTTTAAGTGCTTCCAGCAGGGCTGATCCGGACATGTGTCCGGGACAATGTATCCCCCCGCCTCGGAAATCGTTTGATCCAGGCCCATTCTTTCAGCCATTTCCTTTACCAGGCTGGAGGTCAGAATCCACATTTCCTTTTTGAGCTTTTTCCCTTCAATTTTTCCCGCAATGTGACGCACCTCCTCAAGAGTGAAATGCGGGCATCCGAACATGACGAAATCAATCGGCCGATTCCCCTTCAGCGAGATTTCATGAAGGATCTCCTCCATGTCCTGATCAGTAAGAACAACTTCCCTTTCAGGCGCTTTCCCTCCGAAGGCAGTGTCTATATCCGGCGCCTCAGGCGTCACACCTGCGATGTGATACATTCCGTATGCGCCCGACGTATTCAGCTCCGCGCCGAGATTGCGCAGCGCTTCCCGCGTAATGGTCTGACGAGGAAGTCCGGTGAAGACCGGGATCCCTTCGCCGATTTTCTTTCCTAACATGCCGAGAATATGATAATCATAGTCGTCTTTAATATCGGCCTCCACACGAACCAGAATATTCCCTTTTCTGTTTTCATCCAGCAATAATCCGTATTCAGGAACGAATCCGGTTACAGCGGCGCACAGAGCGCTGTTTGCACCCTCACGGTTCGAGCGCGCGCCCCAGACAGAATTAATGAAAGGAGTCGCGCTGGACTCTGAATAGGCGGTAATTTCGCCGAACATCGGTACATTTGTGTCAATATACGGCGTACAATTGTATGTCAGCTCGGCGCCGATTTTTTTATATGCGTTATGCGTGCGCTGCATTAAATCCGCAAATTCTTCATCTACCATATTCTTTTTTGTAAAAAAATCGTAACAAAATCCCGGATTTACCGTCGGCGTCACACGACATCTTGCGCCGGCATTTACAAGTTTCTCACAAAACCACAGATCCGCCTGCTGATTTGATAATGCTACATGAGCTCTTGTAATCGGAACCATACGTCTCGCATCAAAGCATTCTCCAATCGCCACCTGGATCTTCATGGCGTATGCGGCACCTTCACTGTATTTTCCGTCCAGCATATCCTGTTGTTCTGAAGTTAATTTCATCGTTTTCCTCCGCAGTGATAGATATTTTACCTGTATACAGGCATTATACGTTCAATTTGCAATCATGTCAATACAATTGTCAGAAAATAAAAAACTGTCGCAAAGCCATGCGACAGTCACAGTCAGAAAAGTTCTTTTTATACGTTAATACGCCCGGATGCAGCTCATTGACCAGTCAATGTGTTCTCCCAGCTTTACGGCAAGTTCTTCTTTTTTCCTGTGTTCAATCAAATCAAGCAGCTCCAGATGCTGCTTCGTGCTCTCTTCAATGTCATCCAGTTCCTCATAGGAAACGGTCTGCACTCTTTTTATGTTGTCAAAAATCGTGTCCATGAAACTCTGGATGTACTGATTATCACATTTGGCAATAATCAGTTTATGCAGTGCAAGGTCGGTATTTATGAACTCGCCGACTGTAATTTCTTCATTCTCCGCATGTTTCTTCAGGAGTGTTTTAAATTCCTCCTCCAGCTGTCTGATCTCGCTTTTCCTGATATTGTCTACCGACGTTTTAACAGCCAGCACTTCCATCACCCTTCGGACTGCATACAAGTCCATCAGTTCTTTATAGCTTATCTGTTTTACAAAGGCTCCTATTCCGACTCTTATCTCAACAAGTCCTTCATTTTCCAGCAGCTTCAGAGATTCCCGCACCGGAGTTCTGCTCATCCCCAGTTCTTTTGCGATCCGACCCTCGCTCAGAAGCGTGCCCGGTTCGATCGAAATGCTGCATATGCTCTCTTTCAACGCGCGATACGCTTTATCGGTCAGGCTGCTTGTTTTCTTTGCAGCAAAATTCCTCGCATCCGCCATTCTTTTCCACCTCCGTTGCGCTAACATTATATCTGTATACGTGTTGTATGTCAAATAAATCTCAGCGCGGATTCTGGCGCACGCCCCCATTCTGCACTTGTATGACCTCAGTCTTTCCGGCGGGATCCGGCTCTCCCTATACCTGTATCACGACCTTCATCGCCTTCTGCGCAGGGTCGGCGATCAGGTCAAAGACCTTTTCGCTCTCTTCCAGCGGAACTGTATGGGTGATTATCCCTGCCAGCTCATCCTTCAGCTTCTCAGTATAGCGGACCGCCTGACCGAATTCTGCCTTCTCGTAGACTCTGGTCGCGGTCAGATTCAACTCACGGAAATGCATGTCTGAAAGGATTACCTGACGGGGTTCTTTGTGAACGCCGACCAGTGTGATCATTCCGTCAGCACAGACCGGATAGGTCATCTCGGATGCTCCCGCCGCAACGCCGGAGCACTCGAACAGTACGTTCACGCCGTCTCCGCCCGTCGCCTCCATCACATAATCCGTCAGCGATGCGATCCGGCTGTTGACTGTCTCCAGCCCGAATTTACGGCAGATTTCCAGGCGCGGTTCTGAGATGTCGGATACAATAATGCGGGATGCTCCCGCGTCCTTCAGCATCAGTCCGATCAGCAGACCGATGGGCCCTGCTCCGATGACCGCGCAGCTGTCCAGTGGACGAAAGCCTGAGCGGTGCACGCTGTGGACGGCCACTGCCAGCGGTTCAATAATTCCGCAAACCGAGTCGGGAACATCGTCCGGCAGGCGGAACAGCACGTCAGTGCTGCAGTTTACGTATTCTGCCATACCGCCGTCCAGATCGATTCCGATCAGCTTCAGCGTATTGCACACATGACTTTTTCCCGTTCTGCAGGGGTAACATTTTCCGCAGGAAATCAGCGGATACGCCGCCACCCGATCGCCCGGCTGAAAGCCGTTGCTCTCTCCGTTAATCTCCTCGATGACACCGATAAATTCATGACCCATGATCAGCGGAGCTTTCGCCCTGGGATGTTTGCCGGAATAGATTCCGATATCCGATCCGCAGACGCCGCAGTACGTCACTTTCAGTCTGGCCTGCCCCGGAGCAGGCGGGACCATAGGCACCTCTCTGACTTCGACCTTTTCCGGTCCGGTGTATACTAATGCTTTCATTTATATTCCTCCTTGTAATTTCATCTGCGACCGGTCCGGTTTTCCATAAACCGCCGGATGCGGCGCAGACCTTCGTCAATTGTCTCTGTATCTACGGCATAGGAAAGGCGGACAAAACCTTCCCCGCCGGCGCCGAAACCGCTCCCGGGTATCGTCACGACATGCTCCTCCTGAAGCAGACACATGGCGAAATCCGCGGAGGAGAGCCCGCTTCTGCTGATGTCCGGAAACACGTAAAAAGCCCCCGCCGGATCCGCACATGAGATTCCGTCAATGGCATTCAGTCCGTCCACAATATGACGGCGGCGTTTACGGTAAACGGCCTTCATTCTCTCCACGTCTTCCCTACCGTTCTCCAGCGCGGCTACACCGCCCCATTGTATCGGCTCGTTGATACAGGAGAAAACATTCTCCAAAAGAGTATTCATCCGGTCGATCATATGCTCCGGAGCGGCCAGATATCCCAGCCGTATCCCTGTCATCGCAAAGGTCTTTGAGAAGCCGTCCACCAGAAGTGTCCGCTCCTTCATCCCCGGTACAGACGCGATGCTTGTGTACTTTGTTCCATCCCAGAGAAGTTCCCGGTAAATTTCATCCGAAATTACGTAGAGATCCCGTTCCATCGCCAATGCGGCGATTCCCTCTATCGTTGCCCTGTCCAGCACTCCTCCCGTCGGGTTGGACGGAGAATTGATTAAAATCGCCTTGGTTCTGTCGGTTACAGCTGCGGCGAGCTCGTCCAGGTCGAACATGAACCGGTTCTCTGCCCGGACCTTCACCGGTACCGCATCGGCTCCGGTCTGAGCGACCAGCCCGATATAGTTCGACCAGCAGGGATCGGGAAGAATCACTTCGTCCCCTTCCCGCATCAGCAGCAGACTGATCAGATTCAGCGCACCGACAGCGCCGGGAGTGATTAGAATTTCATCTTCACTGTAGTTCAGGCCCCGTCTTCTGTATTCTGACGCGATTGCCGACCGCAGAGGCTTCAGTCCGCGGTTGGGAGTATAGTGTGTCTCACGGCGTTCATACGAATCAATGATCGCCCTCACCACATGATCCGGGACGTCAAAGTCCGGCTCTCCGAGTGCGAAGCTGACCACATCCTCCATTCCCTCCTGCATCGCAAACATTCTGCGGATCTCCGACGGAGGAACATTCAGCGCTCTTTGTGAGAAGTCTTTCATCCTTCTGTTCTCTCCTTTTCCTTCTTCGTTTTATTCAGCTGATAACGGAGAGGTCTGCCTGTCAGAAACAGAACCGCCTCCTCCGCGACCTTGCGCTTGAGCTCCTCTGCCGCTTCCTCGGAATACCAGCCCATGTGCGGAGTCGCGATGAAATTCGGCAGCTGCAGCAGCGGATCTTCCGGATCCGCCGGTTCCTTCGCCATAACATCCATCGCCGCTCCCGCAATTTCGCCGTCCTGCAGTGCTTTCAGCAGATCCTGTTCATCCACTATATGACCGCGGGAAGTGTTGATAAGGTATGCGCCCGGTTTCATCGCGGAAAAAACGTCGGCGTTGAACAGACCCCGTGTCGACTCCGTCAGCGGACAGTGAATCGAAATAAGGTCCGATTCCGCGATGAGCTGCTCCCACGTTACGGTCACCACGGAATGCTCTGCGATGATCCCCGCAGGATAAAATTCATCGAACCCGATCAGCCTGCATCCGAAGCCGCTCATTCTGCGGGCGAACATTCTTCCGATACGCCCAAGACCTACAATTCCGATTGTCTGTTCACTTAGCCTGTGAATCGGTACTGACGCGGCATAATCCCACTGTCCGGAGCGGGTATGGGGAACCATCTGATTCAGGCGGCGCTCCAGTGAAAGCGCCATGGCCGCCGCATGGTCTGCCACCTCGTTCATCCCGTAATCCGGAACATTACAGACCGCCACGCCATATTTTGTCGCCGCGGCCACATCTATGTTGTCCACCCCGACGCCATACCGCACAATCAGCTTCAGCTCCGGAGACAGCGCCGCAATAACTCTTTCCGTAAACGGCGCATACTGATTGAGCATCACCTCGCCGCCTCTGCATTCCCGGATCAGATCCTCTTCACTTCTGCAGCAAAGATAGTCGAACCCGATCCCTGCTTCGCGGAGCACCGCTCGTTCGATGTTGATGCTGCTGTGATCACAATCTGTGATGATGACTTTGTTCATGCTCCCTCACTTTCTCCGCTCTGTTCCGGTGCTCTCACCGTCCGCACGATGTCTGACGCCTCCGCGCTCAGACGGCGGATCTCATCAAAATTCCCTGCATCTATCATATCCGCTCTGCACATCCAGCTTCCGCCGACAGCCAGGATCCGCTCAAATGCAATATACTCCGCCAGATTGGCCGCGCTGATTCCGCCGGTCGGCATAAAGGAAAGGTCTCCGTATGGCGCAGCGAGAGCTTTCAGCATAGCGAGGCCTCCCGCAGGCTCAGCCGGGAAAAACTTCACTGTCCGCAGGCCCGCCGCAATTGCCTTCTCGATAGCATAGGTATCCATGCATCCCGGAAAGATCGGAATATCGTTCGCTATGCAATATTCCATGACCGGCTCATTCAGCCCCGGCGTCACGATGAACTGTGCTCCGGCCTTCACTGCAGCCTCTGCCTGCTCCACGGTCATCACAGTTCCGGCTCCCGTCAGCATTTCCGGACGTTCCGCACATATACGCCTGATCGCCTCCAGTCCCGCGGGCGTTCTCAGCGTCACCTCCGCACACCGTAGCCCTCCGCCGGCCAGAGCGTCTGCCAGCGCCACAGCATGCTCCGCATCGTGCAGTACGACTACGGGTACAACTCCATTTTCTCTGATTACATTCATGATATCCATTTATTGTTCCTCCCTTTGTTCATAGAGATATCTGGCTCCCAGCGCGGCCAGCGGATACGCCTCGTCTGCGTCAAGCTCCACATGCGGGAAATCCCCGTCTGCCGTCAGCAGATCATAAAACGCCCGGCACACGGGGCTGCTGCCGGCGATAATGATTCGCACATCTCCGTTTCCGTCAGGCAGTCTCGATTTTTTCAGAAACTCCACATCTCCGGCCAGCACTGCACCCAGGAGATAACTGCGCATACCCCCTCCGGATGTTTCCGTGAACAGTTCCTGCAGGCGCACCAGAAAAAGCGTCCTGGTCAGGCCCTCCTCCATGGCGTCCCGGTATCCCCGGCGCAAACAGGAAAAATCATACTCCTCTGCCGACATAAAACGTTTCTCCAGTGAATCAGCCAGAATCGTGTTCATGGTAACCGCCTCAATCAGTTCCCCGGAAAGCGTCGTTTTGCAGCCGCAGAGCACTCCGTCCGCACTGACATAGATATACTTGTTATGAGAACCCGGCAGAACGAATACCGTGTCCTGTCCGGTCCCGTAACGCCGGATCAGGCCGAACACCTCCGTTTCCTCTCCCCTCATGATATCGAAGTCTCGGAGCTCGTCGCCGCGCATCGGTGCTCCCGCGTGATTTTTCAATCCGGGAACAAAGAATATTTCGTGCTCTGTCACCTCCGGCACAGTGCTCCGCACCATCTGCCGCGGATAATCCTTAAGGCGGACCGGCGCAGTCAGATGAGGCACCTCACAGATTCCGAGATTACAGGTCAGCATGCCGCTGGCGACGACAGCCCCGATACTGGTCTCCTCAACACAGTTTCTCTCCAGAATCTCTGTGAGCATTCTGCGGATCGTCTGCTTCCAGATCATCGTATCGCCGTTCACCGCACATGTTCTGGCACCGACATCCGCTCGCACGGTATCTGCCAGTTCCTCTCCCTTCCATAAACAAAGTCTCGTCCGCGTTGTTCCGCCGTCAATCGTAACCATGTATTCCGCCATGTTCATTCTCCTCTTTTCCCTGCTTCCAGCATGTATTCTGCCGCGATCTGCGTCAGACGTTCAAATTCACCGGCGTCTGCCAGTGTAGAGAATTCCCCGGCAATCCCGAAGAAGTCGGCTCCGTTTCTGTCCCAGTCTTTCAGATTGCCCAGATTTACGCCCCCCGTGGGCCCCATCAGGAACTGAGGAAGGGGTCCCTTGAATGCACGCAGAGAGGACGGCGAAAACTCTGATGCCGGAAAGATTTTAATCATGTTCACACCCAGTTCTGCCGCCCGGAGCATCTCCGTCGGCGTCATGCAGCCGCATACTACCGGCTTCTGATACCGTCCGGCACAACGGATCACACCTTCATTTAACGTCGGCGTTACGACATATTGTGCTCCGTTCATAATTGCCAGTCTGCAGGTCGTCTCGTCCAGAACAGTTCCCGCTCCGACAAGAAGTTCCCGGCAGTCTGAAGTTCTTCGGATAACGTCCAGCGCGCCGGGAGTGTTCATCGCGATTTCAATACTCCGGATTCCGCCGTTGGCCAGCGCGCGCACGCCCCGTTCGGCCGTTTCTGCATCCCTGACACGAAGAATCGCTATTATTCTGTTTCGAAGCAGCTCAGACAGAATCTCCGGATATGTTCTCATACTTCCGCCTCCTCCATGAAACGGATCAGTTCTTCCCGTCCGGGAAGCGCGTCATTGTCTCCGGCTGAGGTAATCATAATCGCACCCATGGCGTTGCCCCGACGCACTGCCTCAGACAGCGGAAGTCCTTCCGTAAGCCCGGTGAGCACACCGACCGAAAAAGCGTCTCCCGCTCCTACTGTATCCACAATCCTCTTTACGTGAAATCCGGGAATACGGGAGCATTCTCCCGCAGCGGTTTTGTAGTATGCTCCTTCACTTCTGTTCTTGACGATAACCGCCTTCACTCCACGCTCCAGATAAAAATCGGCAATACCCTCCAGCGTGTCGCATCCGGTCAGCAGCCGGCCTTCCGCTACTCCCGGCAGTATATAATCACAGCCTTCCGCCAGCCCGTTCAGTGAGGAAATCATCTCCTCCTCACTCCTCCAGAGAGCGGGGCGCAGATTCGGGTCAAAAGTTACCTGAAGCCCCTGCTCCCTCGCCAGCACTTTCGCTCTGCGGCATGCCTGCAGACAGGACGCTGAAACCGCCGCCGTAATTCCTGTCAGATGAAAGAATCTGGCTCCCTGCAGGCGTTCAGGGGTGACATCCGCCGGCGAGAGACCCGACGCCGCGGAATTTTTCCGCATATAAAACACCTGCGGATCGCCCGACGGTACCTTTGTCTTGAAATAAAACCCGGTCAGACGGTCAGTCTCTGTGCTTACTGCGGAAACGTCCAGTCCCTCCCGCTTCATGACCTCCAGAAGATACTCGCCCAGAAAATCTCTGCCAAGTCTGGAAATGTACCGGACACTGTGACCCAGCCGGCTTGCTCCGATGGCTACATTCAGCTCCGCGCCGGCGGCGCCTTTGGAAAAAAGTCCGACTTCTGCAAAGGGCCCCTCTTCCTGGGGGATCAGCACCACCATCGGCTCTCCCATCGTGATGATTTCCGCCATAATTCTCCTTCCTTTCTTCATTTTCAGTCTTTTCTCATTCCAGCATCCCTGTCCCGTACCGCCGGGTTCTGCTCTGTCTGCCCTCCGGTCTGTCCTCTTCTCAGACCGGCGCCCCCGTTTCTGCTGTGACAGCCCGGTCAGTCCAGCCGATCAAAAATTTCTTTATTCACCACATTCAGCGGCCGTTCTCCACGTAGCACACGGGCGATGTCCTCTGCAGGCGTAGACTGCAGAACCGCCTGCGATTCTTCGGAATACCATGCGGTGTGGGGCGTGATGACGACGTTATCATAGCGGAACAAAGGATGATCCGGCGAAGGAGGCTCTGTCTCCAACACGTCCAGTGCAGCACCGCCGATCTGCCCCTCATCCAGCGCCTCGCAGAGATCTTCCTCGGACACCACCGGCCCTCTGGAAACGTTGATGAGCACTGCCGAATTCTTCATCTTCCGGAAGGTCTCCCGGCTAAACATGTGACGGGTCTCTTCCGTCAGAGGGCAGTGAACGGAAATGTAGTCGGCGTTCTCGTAAATTTCCTCCAGACTCTTCGGCACCACGCCGTATTCCAGCATATCCTTCTCACTGACATACTTGTCGTTGACCCAGATGTTGTCGCAAAGAGGCTTCACTTTGTCGATGAAGCTCCTGGCGATCCGTCCGAAGCTGATAACGCCGATAACCTGATTTCTGAGACTGTGCTGGATTCCAGGCATTGAATACCATCTGCCGCTGTGGGTCCAGGAATTGTACCGTCCGACGCGTCGCGCCATTTCCAGCAGAAGCGCCAGTGCGTGAGTGGAAACCTCCTCTCTGCAGTAATCAGACACGTTGCAGAAGTAAATCCCTTTATCTGTACAGGCGTCCAGGTCGATGCCGTCAAATCCCGTCGCATAGCGTGCGATGATTCTGCAGCGGTCCAGCTGTTCCACCAGTTCCCGGGGCATCTTCGCGTACTGGACAATGATGGCGTCCGCATCCTTCGCGACCCGCAGAATGTTCTCCGCGTCCCTGTACTGATAATCCTGAAGATCGACGCCCAGCGGCTCCAGAATCCTTCTCTCGTTTTCAATCGACTTGTACTCATGATCCGTGATCACGACTTTATATTTTGCCATTTTCCTTCTTCCCTCACTTTTCTCCAAGTTCCTTTTTCATCCGTTCCACAGCCTCCTCCAGAACCTCCGTCGCGGAAGCGTATGAGATGCGGATATACCCCTCGCCGGCGTTCCCGAACGCGCTTCCCGGCGTGGTCACCACCTGGCATTTCTCAATCAGGCGCTGTGCCAGCTCCATGGAGGTCATTCCTGTTTCTTTGATATTTACAAAGGCATAGAAGGCGCCGCCGGGGCGGATGCAGGACACGCCGCGAATATCGTTCAGCCCCTTCACCAGCGTGTTCCGGCGTTTTTCATATACATCCTTCATCTGAACCGTCGCTGTCTGATCTGAGTCCAGGGCCACGGCCGCCGCGTACTGCGCCGCCGCGTTGACACTGGAGGTCAGAGATTCCTGAAGGAGCGTCATCGCCCGGATCAGCTCAGACGGTCCCACCGTGTAGCCTACTCTCCAGCCCGTCATCGCATAGCTTTTGGAGAAGCTGTTCACCGTGACGACGCGATTTCGGAACCGCTCGACGGAGGCCAGACTGAACAGTTCTCTGCCGTCGTAGAGAATCGCTTCGTAAGGCTCGTCTGAAATGATGTTCAGATTGTATTTTTCCGCCAGTTCCCCGATTCGGATCAGTTCCTCCCGATCCATCACCGCGCCGGTCGGGTTGCACGGGGAATTGATGATGATGGCGCTGGTTTTCTCTGTAATATGCGCCTCGATGTCCTCCGCCCGGAGCCGGAATTCATTCTCCTCCTTCGCTGCCGCGGGAACCGGCGTAACCCTCGCCAGACTCATGTAGCCCAGGTAATTGGGGAATCCGGGGTCCGGAACGATCACCTCGTCGCCCGGTTCGGTCACGCACTGGATGACCGACATCAGTGACTGCCCGGCGCCGTTGGTAATCATCACGTTCTCAGCCCTGCAGGGAATCCCGTTCACCCGCTCCATCTTCGCCGCTACCGCCTCCCGGAGCTCCGGCAGACCGGCGTTGGCGACATATTTGGTATATCCGTGATGCAGCGCGCAGCATCCGGCCTCAATGATGTGCTCCGGCGTGTCAAAGTCCGGTTCGCCAATGCACAGGTTGATCACGTTTTCATAGCCGGCCGCCAGATCGAACATCCGACGGATTCCCGATGCGGGGAGCGCGCTGACTTTTCTGCTGATTTTCATTCTCTGTATCCCTCCTTGAAGAAAGATGATAAGAAGCCTGTCTTATCATCTTTCCCGAATCTCTTTTTGTTAATGCCTGTTCAGCAACTGAAAATGCCTTAAACTCCGATACTGCACTGCTTAATTCTTCAGTTTTCCGGATTCATACCCCTCATAGGCGTCCTTCCACAAAGGCAGGTCCCCCAGCTGTGGATACTGTGACGGATTGAACACCGGATCAATTCCCTGCTTCTGCTGCGACTCGAAATCCCGGAGCAGCAGCGCCGCCTTAGGCACCAGGAAGAGCAGGCAGAACACGTTCCCCCAGATCAGCATTCCGCAGCCGACATCGCCCAGAGACCAGATCGTGCTCCCGCTTACCACTGTTCCGATAAACACGAATAACATTACAATCAGACGAATACTTACAACATAGCCTGACGGCATCTTTCCGGATTTGTGGAAGAAAAATGTCAGCGCCGTCTCACAGTTATAGAACATGTTCATGATCGTCGTGAACGCGAAGAACATCAGAGCGATCGCGACAAACTGCGCGCCGATCGGCACCAGAGAGTCTACCGCCGCCTGCGTCCAGACCGCACCGGCCTCCGTATCCAGATTGTGCACCAGGAAACCGCCCGTCGGCGCGATGACGTTGTACGCGCCTGTGGAGATCAGCATCAGGCCGGTCGCCGTGCAGACGAACAGCGTGTCAATGTACACGGAGAAGCACTGCACCAGACCCTGCTTGGCAGGATGCGACACCTCTGCCGCCGCCGCGGACTGCGTAGCCGTCGCCATACCGGCTTCGTTGGAATAGACGCCTCTTCTGACGCCCCAAAGAACTGCGGCTCCCATCATTCCGCCGCCGATCGGGCCAGCGCCGAACGCGCTCTGGAAAATCGTCGCGAAGGTTTCCGGAATATTATTCGCATTCGCAAAGAGGATAATCAGCGCGATCAGAACGTAAGCAATCGCCATGAACGGGACGACGATATTCGCCACCGATGCGATTCTCTTAGCTCCGCCGAAGATGATCAGCGCCAGGAACACGATCAGTACAACGCCGGTGACCCATGTCGGAACGCTGAAAGCGTTTTCCGTCGCGGCTGCGATCTCGTGTGACTGAATACCGAACATCGCCAGTTCCGCCACGATCATTACTACCGCGAACAGATAGCCGAGAAACTGAATTCCGGTTCCTCTGCCGAGATAATAAGCGATACCGCCGCGATACTCACCGTTGACCTCTCCTTTGTAGAGCTGCGCCATGGTGCATTCAACAAAGGATGTCGCCGCGCCGATCAGCGCCATGACCCACATCCAGAATAACGCTCCCGGACCGCCCGCGGCGATAGCGGTAGCGACGCCGGCAATATTTCCGGTGCCCACACGACCCGCGATAGCCAGACAAAAAGCCTGGAACGAGGACATTCCACGCTCTGATGATTTCCCGTTAAACAGCAGATGCAGCTGTGTCGGGATTTTCCGGACCTGCACGAACCGCAGCCGGAAAGTAAAATAAAGACCTGCACACACGACCAGAACGAGCATCGGCGTACTCCACAGATACCCGTTGATCCATGAGATAACGTTAGCAAACATACGAACCTCCTTTTTTAGAGATAATAGCAATTCTCTCCATCAACAATGAATCCCATATGGTTAACGATTCATTCTGCATAAAGAGCAAATAGTATGCCAAACAATTAACAAAGTCACAGGTCTATCATTTTTGATCAATAAACTGTTGAAATTTCACGAGTCTCAGGCATTGATCCAAAGATCGGCAACGGATTTTCTGCAGCCGTGGCCTCCGGCGCAAGCGTACACTTCAGCCATTTTCTCCATTTAACCGCCATTTAGAAGCCGGCCGAATGCTCCTCACAGTACCGGATTCCCTTCTCCGTGATGCGGCTGCCGCCCCTTCCTTTGTTCACGGCAACCATGCCGCGCTCCTCAAGCTCCTTCAGGATTCTGCGGATCTGGGCCTCCGTCAGAAACTGTCCTTTGTTCTCCGCCTCCAGTGCGATTCCTTTCCGTCCGAGATTCAGATGCTCCCGAAACGCCCGGTAGAGCAGCCGGAGAATAAAGTCCTCCGGTGCGGCCTCTCCGTCCGGCTCCTTCAGCTCCGGCTCATAGGGATAATCGTCCGCCTCGATGACCGGTTTGCCGAGGCATCGAAAAAAATCCAGACAGTTGTACAGCTGGCGCACATTTCCGTCCCAGTGAAGCCGGGTGAACATCTGCTTCAGTTCTCCGGAGAGAGTATAGTGATATCCCTCCGCTCTGATCCGGTGCTCCGCAAGCTGGAGCACGTCATCGCCCCGGCTGCGCAGCGGCGGGAGGCGGAGCTGAAGCGCCGACAGCCGGTAATAGAGATCCTTCCGGAATTCTCCGCGGCGTACCAGCTCCTGCAGATCCACATTGCTGCAGGCGATGACGCGGACATCCACCGGCAGCAGACGGTTCCCGCCCAGACGCATGATCTCGTGCTCCTGAAGCGCCCGCAGAATACTGCACTGCATATGGGAGCTCATGACCTCAATCTCGTCCAGGAACAGCGTTCCTCCGTTGGCCAGCTCAAACAGTCCGACCCTGCCGTTTTTCCGTGCTCCCGTGAATGAGCCTTCCTCATATCCGAAGAGTTCGCTTTCCATCAGGCTCTCCGGCAGCGAGGAACAGTTTACGGCGACAAAAGGATACCGGTTTCGCGCCGAAGCATTGTGGATCGAGCTGGCGAAAAGCTCCTTCCCGGTTCCGGTCTCTCCCGTGATCAGGATAGACGCATCGATCACCGCCATCCTCTGCGCCTGTTCGACAAGAGTTTTCATCCGATCGCCGACGATGTCCTCAAAGTGATATTTGGCCCGATGCCCGAGGTTCATGATCTGCCGGAATCCGACATCGTCGTTCCGGTTTACATGAATCAGAATCAGAGTGCCCCGGTACGCTCCATCCTTCATCAGCGGATGAAAATGGAAATCCAGCCGCGACTTGCCTCTGCTGATTTCACGGTGCATCGGGATCGCTCCCGTATCCTTGAAATCCTTCAGTCCGCCGAAAATTTCCTCGCTGAAGTCCCAGGCGGCTTTCCCGATGACGTCGTCGGCGACCACCTTCAGCGCCTCCGCCGCTTTCTGGTTGAAGCTGATGATCTTGCCGAATTCGTTGACTGTGATCACGCCATCGTCCAGAATGCCGCTCAGCGCTTCAATGCCCTGACGGACCTCCAGACTGGTGTCGATCAGATCATTGTCCCGCTGATTGCGGTACGGAAACTGCTTCACATAGTCTTTGTAATTCGACCAGTTTCGCACAAATTCCATGTTCAGTCCTTCAATAATCTCGTCGATCACATGCGGCGCCAGACTGCGCGCTCCGATGTCCACAAGCGGATAACGGGCTTTCAGTTCCTCCGGAATAATCTGCGGTTCTCCGGGGGTCAGCAGAACGTCTGCATCGCTGTACCAGGAGCGGGAAGGTAAAAAGGGTATCCACTCAATATTGTCCATGCCGATCTGCAGAAGCCGGGACAGTCCCTCGTTGGTGAACCCCTCCGACGCGCTGGCATAGATGGCCCGGGTCCCCGGGGAAACTCCTTCAGCGTCTTCAGACTGCGGTAATCGAAATCCAGCCGGATGTCCACTACCGGAACCCCCATGGGCAACTCCAGCGGGAAATCAACTTCTTTCAGAAGATAATTGTTATGTAGCAGAAAAAGGTCAACATCGCTGACCTTTTCCTTACTGTAATCATCAAACGACAAAATATCGATGGTAACACTGTTGCCGAAAATGCTGTACAGGTCTTTCCGATAATCCTGAGCCGTTCTTATGTTGAGCATGATCAGGCATATTTTTTTCATGCCTCTTACTCCTTCCGCTCACTGCGCGAGTCGACAGTTCCCGCTTACTGCGTTTTGTTCTCCGCACACATTGTACTTTGTTCCCCACGCTCACAGCGCCTGCTTCTCTGCGCTCTCCGCCGCACCCTACCGAACCAGATATCCTCCGTCCACAGGAATGACAGCGCCGTTAATGTAGTCGGAGGCGCGGGACGCGAGAAACACCACCGCGCCCTTCATGTCTTCCCCGGTGCCCCAGCGGCCCGCCGGGATCCGGTCTGTAATCGCCCGGAACCGCGGATTCTCCGGATCGGTCAGGGCGGAATTCATCTCCGTGTCCATATAACCCGGCGCCAGCGCATTGACATTGATCCCGTCCGCCGCCAGTTCATTGCAGAACGCCTTGGTGACCTGCGCAATCCCGCCTTTGGAGGCCGCGTAGGCCGCTACGGTATACCCGCCGAAAAAGCTGAGCATCGAAGCGATATTAATGATTTTGCCGTAAGGCTGCGGTTTCCTCAGAAATTCCCGGGCCGCCAGCCGGCTCAGGTGGAACGGAGCCGTCAGATTCACCTCCAGCACATCGTTCCACTCCGTATCGGGAAACTCCGTCACCGGATGCCGCCGCTGAATCCCGGCGCAGTTGACCAGAATATCAAGACCGCCCAGAAACTCCACGGCTTCAGCAAACGCCTTCTCGCGCTGTCCCTCATCCGACAGATCCGTCCGGATGCCGCCGCACCGGAACCCGTCCCGACGGAAATCCTCCGCCACAGTCTTCACTTTTTCACTCGTTCCGAAAATCACAACATGGCAGCCCGCTTCCATCAGGCCCTCCGCCATATGCTTTCCAAGACCTCTGGTGCCGCCGGTGACAATAGCTCTGCATCCCGTCAGATCGAAAAGACTAACGCGCGCCGTTTTCTGTTCTTCATTCATATCTGTTCCCTTTCCGGTGTTTTCTGATTTACTACTCCGTTTTTTTCATGATAACTTTACCGGCAGACTTCCGGATGCCCATCTTCTGTGCCTCTTCATTCGTCCGCCTCTTTGTCTGTTTTCTTTATCAGCGGATTCTCGTTTTGTGTTTTCCCTTTAAATAATATTTTGTGAAAAGAGTCCACACTTACTGTCGTGGTTTCTTCTTTGAGAATCTTATTACTCTCTCCCTTTGTCAGAGTAAAAATCACTTTCGTCTTTCCCTGTTTTCCAGCTTTGAACACGAATACAAAAGTTCCGTTCGCATAGTAATCTCTTTCCGGCTTTACGACTGATTCGTCTTCCACCTTACATTTCCACAGATATCCTTCATTCTTATCGGCTTCCTTTTCAATCTGATATTGATCGTCCGGATAACCGAAATGCAGACATACCGCCAAAATAGCAACGATAAAGATAACTGTCAGGACAGCCTGCTTCATTCTGGCCGCATTTGCCGTTTCCTCCAGAAATTTTCTTCTATCCTCCGTACTTTCCTTTTGTTTCGTATCCATAACAAAGCTCCTATAGCAAGCTTCCCCTGAAGCTTATCTTCCGGGGAAGCCCTGAAGGGGTACTCTTTCGGTTTCTGTCCGACAAAATCTGCCGGCAGCGGTTATTTGACAAGTCCGGGCAGGAACATCGCAATCTGCGGCACATAGGTCGTCAGCAGAAGTACGATAATACACGCTCCAAAGAACGGAACCATTCTGGGTATTACCGCGCCGATGTCTTCTCTTCCAACCCTGCATCCGACAAACAGATTTGCGGCAAACGGAGGTGTAATCATTCCGATTTCCAGATTCAACAGCATAATTCCAGCGAAATGAATCGGGTCTACTCCATAAGAGGTCGCAACCGGAATAAGGATCGGACCGAGCAGAAGGATGCTGCTGTTTGTCTCCATAAACATTCCCACAAGAATCAGAAGGATATTCAGAATCAGCAGGAATACCGCCTTATTATCCGTCAACGACAGCATTGCATTCGTCAATATCTCCGGAATTCTCGTGTACGTAATCATTTTTCCCGCAACAGCGGCAAATACGTTCAGCATCGCGATCGTCGCTGCCGTCACGGCAGAATCTGTTGTGATTGCTCTGATCCCCTTCTCGGGGAATTTTTTCTTGAACACCGGCAAAACAATCCAGCCGATAATAAGTCCGTATGCAACTGCAACAGCACCTGCTTCAGTCGGCGTGAAGATACCGCCGTAAATTCCGACAAAAATGATAATCGGCATCATCAGTCCGATCAGCGAGCTCCATGTGCTCTTTCCGATATTAACAATATATTCCCCAAAGTGGAAGGGTTCTTTCACTTTTTCCTCTGTTCTGCCGACGACCCACCAGTTAATCGCTATATAGGACAGTCCCAGAAGGAGTCCCGGACCTACTGTGCAAAGCCAGACTTTCATAATATTCTGTGCCGCCATCATAGCATACAGAATTCCGGGGATGCTAGGCGGGATCAGAATGCCGAGGAATCCGCATACACTGATTAATGCCGTTCCGTATTTGTGATCATAACCTTCTCTGTCGAGTTCCGGAAGCATCATTCCTCCGATACCGGAAATTGTGGCAATGGAGGAACCTGTAATAGCTCCGAACAGCATGCAGGTCACAATCGTTACCGCACCCGCGGCACCGCGGACACGTCCGACAATGGATTTGGCGAACACCATGATAGCGTGGGAAATTCCGGTCGCCGCCATGATGTCTCCCGCATAGATGAATGCAGGAATCGCCAGCCACGTAAATTTATCCAGAGCCTGTGCCGAAGCCTGTGCGGTGATATTCACATTGATGCCGGCATAAGCCATTGTAACAACAGCACCGATTCCCATGGCAAACGGAATAGGAACACGGAATATAAGTCCCATTACGAGGAATACTCCCAGAAAAATTGCTAAATAAATCATTAGTGAGCCGCCTCCTTTCCATCTGCTGCTACCTCCGCAAGATCTGCGTCTTCAACCGGTTTCATTGTCTCCTTGTTAATAAACATCTCAATCATATTGAGGAAGTAATGAATTACGATCAATGCACCGGATATCACACATGCGACATATACGAGATACTGCGGGAACTGTATTGCCGGGGTAAGTGTATTCAAATTTTTAACTGTGATAGTATAATTCGTCAATATTACTGTGAGCCATCCCCAGAATGCAATGCATATTACACTCATAATAACATCGCATATTATCAGGATCATATTGGTTTTTTTCTCATCATGATGGGTAATCCCATTAACAATTGCCGGCAGGATATTGATAGAAATATGGGATCTTTCCCTCGTCGCAATCGCCGCTCCGGTAAAGCTTACTGCTACATACAGCATGCGGCATATCTCCTCGGACCAGGCGAGAGGCATATTCAGCACATATCTGCACAAAACCTGTATCACCAGCAGGATCAACATCGCCAGGAAAAGCACCCAGGTAACTTCTTTTTCAATGGAAAAAAGAATATCGTTAATCATTGTTACCGGATTCTTTTTTTTCTTCATGCATAACTCCTTTCGTAACATATGCCGTTTAATTCAGCATACTTCATCTTGCCATGTTCATGTTACATATGCGGAGGCCATGCCTGGCAGCATGGCCTCCGTGGCAAATTTGTCGCTACAAATATTTTGAATTTCACTCGGTTCTTTGAACTGTTATTTAAGACCGGCGTCCTCCAGAATTCTGTTAACGGCATCCTGGTTAAAGTTCTTCGTTACGGATTTGGTCTGCCATGTCTTTTCAGCTGCGGCACGCATCTGCTTATCGAGGGTGTCTGTATTTTCGATAACCTGGCATCCATCTTCCTTCATCGTTTTTTCAAAACCTTTATAGTCTGAGGCAACCTTCTCCTTAACCTCGTCAAGATAGTCATCCACGCATTCGGACAGAATCTTCTGCTGATCCTCACTCAGGCTATCCCATACTTTCTGGGAGATATAGACCACCGCCGGAGCATAGGCGTGATTCGTCTTTGTCCAATACTTCTGGAAAGACTGCAGGTCGTTCGGTACGGAAATCTGCGGTCCGTTATCCTGTCCGTCAACGGTCTTCTGCTGAAGCGCAGATGCCAGATCTGTAAACGGAATGGAAGTCGGCGTTGCACCGAGATTCTTAAAGAAAGTCAGATACATCGGAGATTCCGGTACTCTGATCTTCATGCCTTTGATATCATCCTTTGACTTGATCGGGTGTTTGGAATTGCTCAACCATCTGAAGTCATTTGAAGTATAGCCCAGAACCTTGATGTCATATTTCGCGGCTTCTTTGGTCATTTCCTTGCCCATCCATCCGTCTTCATCGAATACATATTTCTCGACGTCATCCATGGTGTGCAGTACATAAGGCATATTGATCCAGCCCATCTCTGTGACGTATGCGTCCAGTCCGACAGTGGAACCGATACACATCGCCAGATCTCCGCTGGCACACGTTTCAGCCTGTTCTTTGTCCGTCCCGTGTACGCCGCCGGCATCGATTACAAGTTCAATTTTTCCATCTGATTTCTCATCCAAATCTTTCTTCAAATCCTTGGCTGCTCTGTTCCAAGCATTTGATGTGGACAGAGTGTTTGCAAAGTGGAGAGTCACTTTGTCACTGGAACCGGATGATGATCCGCTCCCTCCGCATGCGGTAAATGCAGCGGCAACTGCAATTGCCAGCAGCACAACCGTGATTTTTTTCAACTTCATATTAGTCCTCCTTCAAACATTCATACATAAATCCGTAAATAGTGTAGCGACCGGATCCATTTCCAATATGTACAATACTATATAGTAGCAGTTTTCGTGCCAATTTCTGAAGTCGCAATTTTACTGCTTTTCTGCCTTCACGCCTTTTTTTCGTCTGATTTTTCATGCAATCACGCATATTTTGATGCAAAAAAGCATATTTCGTGTTCCGCTCTTTCCCCCAAGACGTCTTGGCTTACAATGTAACGCCGTCCTTTAACGCTCCCATTTGGAAATACCCATTGCGTTCGTTTTTTGTCAGAGCCCCGTTGATACAATCCAGAACTGCGTCATAGAGTTCTCTGTTGAGTGCCTGTTTTTTCTCTTTGTCTGCTCCCAGAAACCGTCCGGCATCAAAGTCAATCCAGGTCGGTTTGCGTCTGGCCAGTTCACTGTTCGAAGACAGGCGGAAGGTCGGACCTGCGAAGCCGCACGGTGTCCCTCGCCCTGTTGTGAAGATTGTCAGTACTGCTCCCGCAGCAATCTGACCGCTCACGCCTGCAAGGTCATTTCCGGGCCCGCTTACTAAAACGTATCCCTGAGTGTCAACCCGCTCACCGTAGTCATAAACGCCCATGACCGCGCAATGTCCGCCTTTCTGAATGCAGCCGAGAGATTTTTCTTCCAAAGTGGTCAGTCCGCCGGCTTTGTTTCCCTGTGTCGGATTATCTGCCGCTTTTTCCCCGTAGCGGGCGAAGTACGCATTGTAATCACGAATCATTTTCACTATCCTGTTGAACGTTTCTTCGTCTTTGGCGCGATTCATCAGGATATGCTCGGCTCCCATCATCTCGGGGACTTCCGTCATATTAACGGTCGCTCCTTTGCTGACCAGATTATCACACAGCGTTCCCAGCATCGTGTTTGCAGTGATCCCGGAATACCCGTCTGACCCGCCGCAGTTGACCGCAACGTGTAAACTGCTGATCGGAAGCGGCTCTCGATGGTCCTTTTCCAGATTCTCCACAAGTTCTCCTATTTTATCCAGACCTTCTGCAAGCTCATCCTCGCTTTCCTGAAGCGTGATAACCCGGATACGATTCCGATCCACGCCTTCAAGATATTTTTCCAGTTTTGACGGAATTGCCATTTCACATCCGAGACTCACGAAAAGCACCCCGCCGAAATTCGCGGATCGTGCTACATTAGCAATAATACGTTCTGTCGTGACCAGATCCGTTCCGGTCTGGCTGCAGCCGAATTCCTGCTCCAGTGCCACAAAGCCGTCAAAATGATCATTCGTCGAATACTTCTGAGCTGCTGCGGCGGCAAGTTTCGACAACGGGCCGTTCGCGCAGAACACTGTGGAAATCAGCGCAATATAATTCCGAATCCCGCAGCTTCCGTCATCTCGTTTATATCCCATGTATGTCAGGCTCGACGTTCCCGGATAGACAGCTTCTTCTGCGGGTTCATAGCAATATTCCTTGTCGCTGCCGAGAGTCGTGACTTCATTGTGACTGTGAACCCATTCCCCTTTCCTGATTGCTCGGGATGCAGTTCCGATAATGTTATCGTATTTCCGAATCGACTCCCCCTCTTCAAAATCTTTCAGCGCAAATTTATGCGCCTTAGGGATATCATCGAGTATTTCAATTTCTTCACCGTCTACAGAAACAACATCGCCTCTTTTCAGCTCATCTGCGGCCAGCGCGACTGTATCTGCGGGGTACAGTTTCATTGCTTTCATAATGTTTCTCCTATGCTTCCGTCAATCAGTCGGAATACGCCCCATACACAGCAGATGCGGCATGTTCACTAAACTTTCTGAAAATTCCGGTTCTGCTTGTGATATCTTTGGGCGCAAAATCTTTACTTCTTTCTTTCAGGATTTCCGCAATCCTCTCCGGCGTTTCTTTTTTCCCGTTTATGCCAATGATGTTCAGAGTCCTGTCCGGGATATTCACTTCGATAATATCACCATCCTGAACAAAGGCAATCGAGCCGCCTGCCTGTGCCTCCGGCGACACATGACCGATGCAGGGGCCTCTGGTCGCTCCTGAAAACCTGCCGTCGGTAATCAGAACAGTGGAATCCTTCAGTTTGCTGTCGTTCATAATCGCTTCTGTCGTCATGAACATTTCCGGCATACCTGATCCGCGGGGTCCTTCATAACGAATAATAAGCACCGATCCCGGATCAATCGTCTGATCTACCACAGCCTGATTGCAAGCCTCCTCACTGTCAAACACGCGGGCAGATCCCACATGGTATCGCATTTTTTCTGAAACGGCAGAGTATTTTACCACCGCTCCTTCCGGGGCAATATTCCCTCTCAGCACCGCCACAGAGCCGAAGGCCGCACAAGAATCACGAGGGAACATCACTTCATCCTGCGAAACGCCATAGTTCGCTAAATAGCCAAGGCCTCTTTCATAGAACCCGCTTCTGCGAAGCATCTCAAGGTTCTCTCCCAAGGGTTTTCCTGTCACTGTCATGACATCCAGATCCAGCATGTCAGACAGCATTTCCTGCACTTTCGGAACGCCTCCGGCAAACCAGAACAGTTCTGAGGGATACTTTCCGCTCGGAGCAATATTACAGATATGAGGCACCTTTCTGTTAATTTCATCAAATTCACTGATATCCAGAGGAGTGCCGAGGGCGTGCGCCAGGGCCGGCAGATGAAGGAACGCATTTGTTGAACCTCCGATTGCCGCGTGGATCACAATTGCATTCCGAATCGCAGCTTTTGTCATAATATCAGCAGCTGTAATCCCTTTACGCTGAAGCGACATCACCATATGTCCGGCAGCCCGGGCAGTTCTGCGAATATCATTCATTGTCGCGGGAGAAAGCGCGGAGCCCGGAGGTGCAAGTCCCAGAGTCTCTGCCATGCACTGCATTGTGCTGGCCGTTCCCATGAACTGACAGGCCCCGCAGGAGGGACATCCTGTCCTGATATATTGCCCGACTTCAAACTCATCCATTGTCCCCTGACGTCTTCCGAGTGCCACTGCACCGCCACGTCCCGCATCGGTCAGATATGGGCCCGGCCGCATGGAACCTCCCGGTACAAAAACCGTCGGCAGATTCAGCCTTGCCGCGGCAATCAGATGTGCCGGGATTGATTTGTCACA
The DNA here is from genome assembly GCF_001940235.1 of Hornefia porci. NCBI lineage: Bacteria > Bacillati > Bacillota > Clostridia > Peptostreptococcales > Anaerovoracaceae > Hornefia > Hornefia porci. Next base: position 1,655,579 of record NZ_MJIE01000001.1, read on the forward strand.
AGACGAGACAAGAACAAGACCATCCCAAGGGTGCACACTGCCATGGATCTGAACCATATCAGCAATCGCTTCTCTCTGTGCGAGGACATAGTTCATACCATCGTGTCCCTGCGCACATCCATCACAAATATCCGTAACATGATAAGATGCCGGCCGACCTCCGGAAGAGACAATTCCGTCTCTGATCTGTACAGCCAGCTGATTCAGATGGATACTTCCGGGATGAGACTCACCAAATACGTCCTCCACAAGAATATACGGTTTATTTACATCTTCTTCATCCCATCCCATGCCAAGCCGCAGAGCATCGCTCTGCGGCCATATCCACCGGACCCATGATGCGTTCTGACCTTCTGTTTTTTTATCAAACTTTTTCGTCATACTATCACGTCCTTATTTTCATTCAATCCCTGCGATATCCTTCGCAAGCTGTTTCTTACCCTGGATATTTCCCTGACGGGCGATCATGATGCGCTGCGCCTGCGGGGAGCCCGCACCGTGCATGGATTCGGTGCGGTAGCCGACGGCGGCCGCGCCGAGGCAGATGTTCTCCAGGAAGCGCATGACGCGCATGCGGTCCTCGGTAGAGCAGATTCCGTTCCCGACAAAGAATTTGTTGCAGAAGTCACCAATCGTCTCGCCGTTTCTGCCCACCGGAAGATCCGACCGGAAGTCCTTCTGAGAAGGCATAGTAACCATGATGCCTCCGGCGATGTCCTCTGCCAGGCGAACAATCTCATAGGGGAAACGTGTAACGTTCTGTTTACATACATTCGCCAGCAGCAGGTCGATCATGTAGCCGCCGGACGCCGTAGGATGGCCCTCGGAGGAACATGCGATACCGCAGGAGTAAAGAGTCTCGTTCAGATGTGTCATCTCAATGAGCTTGTCCTTCACCGCCGATGCCTTTTCGCACCCGTTATATTCAGCAGCCAGAGCCGCCGCGCCGATCACCACGTCGCCGACGCCGACCTTGCAGCCGCCGTAGCTCTGCCGGTGATAGCCTGCGAAACGCTCTACCAGCATTCCGGCGAAATCATATTCACCGCACATGAAGATATATTCATTCGGGATGAACACATCGTCGAAGACGACAAGGGCTTCCTGACCCCCGAATTTTTTGTTGCCCAGATCCATATCGGCGCCCTCTTCCAGTTTTCTGGTGTCACAGGACTGACGACCGTAGATCATGAACATCCCATCCGCGTCGCTGGGACAGGCGAAGGACACTGCGTAATCTTTGTCGTCCGGTCCCATTGAAATGGTCGGCATGACAATATGCCAGTGGGAATTGACGGAGCCGGTCTGGTGGCACTTGGCGCCGCGGACGACAATGCCGTCCTCACGCCGCTCTTTGATTCTCAGATAGAGATCTTTGTCCTCCTGCTCGTGGGGAGCCTTCCCGCGGTTCCCCTTGGGGTCGGTCATCGCTCCGTCCACAACCAGATCGTTTTCCTGAATATATTCCAGGAAACGTTTCAGATTCCCGTGGTAATCCGTTCCGTATTTCTGATCGATCTCATAGGTTGTGGAGTACTCCGCGTTAATCGCGTCCATTCCCACGCACCGCTGGAAGCAGCTGGCGGTTTTCTGACCCAGCAGCCGCTGCATCTTCACCTTCTTCTTCAGATCCTCTGTGCTCTGATGAATATGCGCGAACCGATTGATCTTATGTCCGGTCAGATGAGACTCCGCCGTCATCAGATCCTCGTACTGCGGATCGTTCGCCAGCTCATAGGTCATGGCGACGCAGTTGATGGACGGGCGGATCATCGGATGGTCCACCCAGTTCTCAATCTGCTCGCCGAACATATATACTCTCGTTTTCATACTGCGCAGACTTTCAATATATTCTGCGCCCGTCTTCAATGCCATATCAGGCTCCTTTCCTTACCAGAAATAGATCTGTCCGGCAGCTTTTCTGTACTCATAGAAATCCTTTTCGATCTGTTCTCTGAATTTCGGATGAGCGATTTCTGCCAGCATCTTGCATCTCTGATCCAGTGATTTTCCGAACAGGTCCGCAACGCCGTATTCTGTGACAACATAGTGCACGTCGTTCCGGGTGGTCGTGACCGGCGTTCCCGGTTTCAGAACTCCGACGATCCGGGAAATCGTATCATTCTTTGTGGTGGAAGGCAGAGCGATAATCGCCTTACCTCCGTTGGATTCCTCTGCGCCGCGGATAAAGTCCTGCTGTCCGCCGACGCCGGAGAACATCTTGGGTCCGATGGAATCAGCGACAACCTGTCCCATAGCATCCACTTCAATCGCGGAATTGATTGCGACCATATTGTCGATCTGTGCGATAGTGTGCACCGAGTTGGTATATTCCACCGGCATCAGTTTCACAAACGGATTATAGTCCACATACTTGTAGAAATCCGGGCTTCCCTGAACGAACGTTGCAACGATTTTGCCTGTGTCAATATTCTTTCTGGCACAGGTGATCACGCCTTTTTCAATCAGCGGAAGCAGATTGTCAGAGAATACTTCGGTGTGAATTCCCAGATCTTTTTTGTCCTCCAGGTAAGGAAGAATCGCATTGGGAATCTTGCCCTGCCCCATCTGCAGGCAGGCGCCGTCCTCGATGAGTCCCGCGATGTTCTCTCCGATCTTCTCCGCCACCGGATCGCCGGACGGGATTTTCGCCATCTCATAAATCGGCTCGTCGTACTCAACATAGTAATCGATATCTTCGACCGGAATCCTCGTTTCTCCCATAACGTGAGGCAGATTGCTGTTGACCTGCGCGATGTTGATTCTCGCCTTGTCCAGAATTACCCGAACCTGGTCACAGGATGTACCCATCCAGACATACCCGTCCTCATCCGGCGGAGTTACCTGCAGGAATCCGACGTCTACCGGGCAGTTTCCCTCCCGCATTGCCTTAGGCTGCGCGTAAAAATGCATCGGAATCATCTGTCCCCGTCCCGAGTTGACGTATTTTCTGTTCTTCGCTCCCGGGAAAAAGGACCAGTCAATGAAGGTCGGATACATGTCGTCCTGCGCATACGGCGCGTCGCCGATGTTCAGTCCCTGGAGAATTCCCAGCTGCTTCCAGTGATCCTTCATCTCACAAAGCTTGTTGAACAGGTATTTCGGTTCCGCAGAATTGTGCGCCGGGACCAGCATTTCCCCGTCCCGGATATGGCTGAGCGCTTCCTCCGCCGATACACATCTCTCTTTATAAGTTTCTTTCCAGCCCATTTCTTCTTTACCTCCTACTGAATGGTCAGTTATCTCATCGCCAGGGTCACGTCCCCGGTGCACGCCAGCACGCCGTTGTCATACACCTCCGCCGAGCAGGTCACGACAGCCTTCTCCTTCTTTTCATAAGTCATTTCCGAGTGGATTTCCAGGGTGTCTCCCGGCCGTATCGGACTCTTGAATTTCACGTTGTTGATTCCGATGAACAGCGGGACCTTCCCCGCATACCGCTCCGCCGACAAAATAAGAATGTCTGAGGCCTGCGCCATAATCTCCACGGTATAGACTCCCGGGAGCACCGGGTCGCCGGGGAAATGCCCCTCGAAGATCTCGCGCTCCGGATCCACAAAGAACTTTGTCGTGATTTTTTTCTCCGGCTCCATATCGACGACCTCATCGACAAGGAGCATCGGATCTCTGTGAGGAATGACTGTCTTTATCTCCTCACGATCCATGCTTATACTCATTTTCCTTTCTCCTTTGTTCCTGCCTCCCAGGCGAAAATCGCGGCTCCGATCGCACCCGCCGCCTGACAGTGAGGCACAACCTCCACCAGGCATCCCAGTTCCCGCGACAGTGCGTCCACTACGTTAGCGTTCAGGGCGACTCCGCCTGTCATGACCACCTCCGGCTCGCAGCCCACACGGCTGCACAGTCCCGCGACACGCCGGGCGATGGAAACGTGAGCCCCGCGCGCCACGTCAGCGATTTTTTCTCCCACCGCCAGCCTGGAGATCACTTCACTTTCCGCGAATACGGTACACACGCTGCTGATGGCGACCTCCTTTGTCGACTGATCCGCAAGGTCGGAAAGCTCGTCCAACCGGCATCCCAGAACCCTTGCCATCACCTCCAGAAACCGGCCTGTCCCGGCGGCGCACTTCTCGTTCATCACGAAGTTCTCCACCTGCCCTCTGGAGTTCAGGCGGATCACCTTGGCGTCCTGCCCCCCGATATCGACGATGGTGCGCGCACCCTCTGAAAGCCAGGCGACTCCCTTGGCATGGCATGTGATCTCCGTGATCTGCCGGTCCGCAGCCTCAAATGTGATTCTTCCGTAGCCTGTGGCGACCGTGTAATCGATGTCATCGCGGGTGATTCCCGCCCGGGTAAAGGCTTCCTCCATCGCCTTCGCCGGGGCGTCCGTCCCCGTGCCGAGATTGATAATCGAGATCGCCGCCAGTTCCTTCTTCTCGCTGAGAATCGCGACCTTGGAAGAGGATGAGCCGATGTCAATTCCTAAATACACGTTATTCTCCTTTGTTACATCAGCATCTCACGGAAGCTCTGAATCCGCGTCCGCAACTGCTCGAATCCTGTCGTCTGCTGATCCACCTCCATGTACAGCATCGGAACGCCCGCTTTCTCCAGCTCTGCTTTGTAGATCGGGTAATCGTACTGCTCGGGGTCGCAGAATTTCATCATCATCACAACGACTGCATCCGCATTGTATCTTTCCTTCAGCGCGAGCATATACTGCCCTCTGAGTTTTTCCGGCTCATACATGAAGCAGTCCGCCTCTGTATCAGCGAAACGGTACGCCATTCTCTCGTAAACGTCCTGCACGTCCTCTCTGCCCGGAGTTCTCCAGAGTCTGGAGCCGAGGGACATCTCGTCCGCAACGATGGCAATGCCGTTTTCCTCAAAGATGTCCAGAATTTCCGCCGGTTCCGCCATAATGCCGGTCACGATCACCCTCCGTCCGTCGAAGTCGGAAGGTCCTTCCTGTTTAAGACCCTCGACGATTTCCTTTACCTTCGGCGTGTACTCGGCTTTGTCCATAAACAGGCCCGCCTTGATGATCATCATGCGTTTCTTCGCTGTTATAATCTCCGGGTGCTCTGCCGCCGCTTCCTCGAAGGCGCGCATCGTCGCGCGGTAATCCTCGTAGAGTGCGAACGCTGCCTCTACCTTTTCATCTGTAATAGCCGAGCCGGAGATCTTCTCAATCTCGTGCCGGATTCTCTTGTACTCTCTTATGGTGTATTCCCGTCCGGCCTTCAGCTTTCTCTGCTGCCCGTAGGACATCCCCAGAACCGGCGTCCCTTCCGGCGCAGAAAGCTTCAGATTCTCCAGCGTACATTTCATGGAATCACAGAAGGTGGGAACAACAATCCCTGACAGAATTCCGTAGGTGCCGTCCATGGAATACTCCACGACCGCCCGCAGAAGGCCGCAGCAGAAACTCTGCAGATAGCGGTCCGCCTGCTTGAACTCCGGGTTTCCTCCCCAGAGTCCGACGGGAACACAACCGCCGGCATAGATCACCTCGTCCGGCGTGTGATAGGGGACACATCCGATGAGTGCCTTGCCGGTCGTCTTCTTTGTTTCCGCGCAGGTTCTCGCAGGATGCAGCCCCGCCTGACATAGTTCCTCGATCGTATCAAGATAACTCATTACAGATCCCCCTTTCTCTTCTGTTCTTTGTATTTGTCCATCATCTCCATCAGCGCCTGGACTCTCGTCTCGTACTGTCCGTCGGAGAAGACTCTCGGATCTGTCTGATCGCCGTCGAAGACGACCGAAGGACATCCCGTGGATTTCATGATCCGTCTCTGAACCTCGTAGGTCCGGAAATCCATCAGCTTGCAGCTGCGATTTGTATGGAACAGAACGCCGTCCACGTTGAAGTTCCGGATTCGCTCTTCCATGCTGTCTTCACCGAAATCAAGGTTGCGGTTAGCGTAGTTGCCGGTGTAACTCCTGGCCATACCGTCCAGGTCATTGGTTTCATAAACCTTGTACCAGCTCTGAGGATAGGTGGATGTCACCATGTTGATGCCGTACTTCTTCAGCAGTTTGTAGGTTGTGGAGAGATGCGGCCAGCAGGCGATTCCGTCCCAGATGATCCGGTACTGCTCCTCGGCGCTGCTCCACGGACCCTGTCCCTCGGCGTGTCTCTGCTCCAGTTCCTCATACCAGAGGCGGAAACAGTCGCGACTGTCCTCAAAGCTGCGGTTCGCCACCATCAGCGCCATATAGTTGAACATCTTGAAGCCGTCCAGCGGTGACGGTGTGTACATACCGGTGTCTGTGGCCTTCTTCCACCACTCGCAGGTTTCGTTGTTGATCTCCATCGCATGAGCGAGTTTATCGTAATCCATCTTCCGTCCGGTGAATTCCTCCAGCTGTTTAATCGCGTTCTCAAGCTGTCCGCGGATATACGCAGTCGCGCTGTCGGTCACCTCATACTCGTGATTGAACGGCATATCAAACAGGATAAGAGGAATATTCAGCTTCTTGGCCAGATTCTCGTACCATTTCTGCACAGTATAACAAATGTTGGTACTGGAGAAAATCAGGTCAGGAAGAGGAATTTCCTGGGAGTCTGACTGCTGAAGATCCACGTAGCCCATATTGACTCTTGCGTAGGAGCAGGTGTCCGGTCCGTATCCGACGCCCTCCGCCTGCTCGATGAATTTCATTGCTTCTTTCCGGGCGCCGATGACTCCGGCCTGATTCTCCGGATACACCGTCGCGAGATCCATTGCGTTCAGCAGCTCATCCGGACAGATGGAAGTTGCCCATACCACCGGCTCGCCGTTAGCTTTCGCTTCCTGCGCCCGTGCGTAGGTTCCGTCCTGGATGTCCTTCAGCAGCTGCTTGGAAGTTCTCTTTACTTCCTCTGCCATTTTCTACCTCCTGAAATTATCGATTTCTGAACTCAGGCTTTCTCTTTTCCATGAATGCCTTCATTCCTTCTTTCTGATCCTCTGTATTGAACAGCTTCGCCCACTGTTCCGCTTCCAGCTCTGTGCCCTTCTCGACATTGTTGTCCAGAAGACCCCTGTTGATCACGTCCTTCGCCATGCGGACTGCCACAGGACCGCGACGGGCGATGCGTTTCGCCATTTTCATCGCGGTCTCCAGCACCTGATCGTCGTCAACTACTTTGTTGACCAGACCGATGGAAAGTGCACGGTCAGCATCAATCGGATCTCCAGTAAAAATCAGTTCTTTGGCCAGAGCTTCTCCGATCAGTTTGGGTGCACGGATGGTTCCTCCCGCTCCCGGGAAGATTCCCAGAGTGACTTCCGGGAATCCCATCTTCGCACTCTCTCCTGCGATTCTGATATCTGCAGTCAGTGCCAGTTCCATGCCGCCGCCGAGGGCATAGCCCTCGATTGCGGCAATGACAGGTACACTTAATCTTGTCAGCTTGTTATATGTCGGTGAAAAGCAGAACGCCTTCGCCCCTTCCTCGTCGCAGGACGCCATCGCCTTGATATCTGCTCCCGCTGCGAAATTTCTGTCACTGTGCAGGATCAGGCAGCGGACGGATTCATCCTCCGCCACCCGGTCGATCAGCACATCGATCTGATCCACAATATCTCTGTTCAGCGCGTTCAGCGCCTCTGGCCGCTCCACGCTGATCAGGGCGACGCCTTCTCCAATCGTCAGACTTGCCTGTGTCATCATTTCTTCTCCCCGTAGTCATAAAATCCTGCACCGGTCTTTCTGCCCAGCCGGCCGGAGTCCACCAGTCTCTGGATCTGCGGACTCGGGCGGAAACGGTCGCCGTATGCCTCAAACAGAATTTCATCTACTTCAAGGTTCAGATCATGCCCGGTAATATCCAGCAGTGCGAAAATTCCCATAGGATGACCCAGACCGTATTTGCAGATTTTATCCACATCCTCTGCCGAGCAGACGCCTTCTTCAACCAGTCGGCAGGCTTCCGCGTACATGCAGTGGAAGATCCGGTTCAGCCCGAATCCCACCACGTCTTTGACGCGGACGGGAACCTTACCTATTTTATCCAGAAGTTCAGTGATTTCTTCTGCCGTAGCGTCGTCTGTCAGCAGGCCGGGGATCACCTCAACCAGTTTCATCACACTTGCCGGCGAATTGAAGTGGGTTCCGATAAACTGTCCCTTTCTCTCCGCACCGACGCAGGACGCCAGCTTGCTGATGGAAATTGAGGAGGTGTTCGTCGCAATAATCGTCTCTGCTTTACAGTACTTATCCAGATTTTCATGGACGCTCTTCTTCACATCCCAGACCTCCAGCACAGCCTCAATGACCAGGTCGCAGTCCGCCAGGTCCTTTATATCTCCGGTGGGATGGACATTCTCCAGCGTTTTCGCTTTGTCCTCCTCCGTAATCTTCCCTTTGCTGATGCTCTTGTCCAGGATCTTCTCCTGCTTTTTCTTTCCGTTCTCCGCAATCTCCAGGCTGATATCATTCAGCATCGTCGGATATCCCTCTCTCGCGAAGCACAGTGCGATCTCGGCGCCCATCATGCCGGCGCCGACAACTCCTACTTTTTTTATCATTCCTTTCGCCTCCGTTTCAGACAGAACAAAATACTATTCGTAAATGTTTTCAATCAGCGTGGACACGCCCAGACCGCCGCCGCAGCAGGCGGAGAACAGTCCGTATCTTCCCTTGCGCCGGATCAGCTCCTTCATGGTGAACAGGCAGAGTCTTCCGCCGGACGCCCCGTTCGGATGACCGAACGCAATGGCTCCGCCCAGCGGATTCCATCTGCTGCGGTCGATTGTCTCTCCGCTCATGGCCTCCATCTGACGGATCACACTCAGGTTCTGTGCCGCGAAGGCTTCATTGCATTCGATGACCTCCATGTCCGATACCTTCAGCCCGAAACGGTTCAGCAGGCTCATGTTGGAGAAAGCGGGGCCGATTCCCATCTCCTTCGGGTCCACGCCGACGTCCTTTCCGCCGACCCATCTTGCCAGAGGACGGTAACCCAGTTCCTCCGCCTTTTCCTTTGTCATCATCAGGACAAAAGCAGCTCCGTCGTTGAGACCGGAAGCGTTACCTGCAGTTGTCACGCCGCCCTCCATGACCGGCCGCATTCCTGCGAGTCCCTCCAGCGTCGTATTCGGCCGCGGATGCTCGTCCGTATCGACGATGACCGGATCACTCTTTCTGCTGTATTTCACTTCAATGGGAAGAATTTCATCTTTGAAATATCCCTTCTCGATGGCGGCCTTCGCCCGCATCTGGCTGTCATAGGCAAACCGGTCGCACTCTTCTCTCGTCACGCCCCACTTCTTCGCCATCCGGTCGGCTATCTCAATCATGGAGATATCATCCTCCTCCACCGGCGCCAGACGCATTCTGGCCGCAGCGGGAGGCTGCTCCCTGAACGGCGTCACGCACGTGGAGAATTTGAACGCGGTCCTGCTGTGCGTTTCCGCACCGCCGGCGATGGCGACATCGATGACGCCGGCCTGAAGCTGCAGCGCCGCGTTGTTGATGCAGGCGATGGAAGAACCACACTGCATTTCGATGAAGGTAGAGGACGTCTCGTAGGGAAGGCCCGCCTTCAGCGTCGAATACCGGGCAAAGTTGTTGCAGTCCACGTCGCCCCAGGCGCATCCGGCGAACACAGCGTCGACCTTTCCTTTGTCCAGAATCCCCGTTTTCTCACAAAGCCCGCGGATGGTCTTTCCGGCCAGATCCGACGGCGTGTACACGCGGAATATTCCTCCGCGTCTGCCGAATGCGGTGCGCGCACCGTCTACGATCACTACTTCTTTCATTTGTTTCACCTCTCTGTAATCTTGCGCTTTTCTATACTGCTTCCACGTCCCAGAGCTCCATGATCTCCGGGATCACCTTTTTCAGGTCGCCCTCAATCGCGTAATCCGCCAGCTGCATCATCGGGCATTCCGGATCTTTGTTGATCGCAACGATGATATCGGAGGTCTGCATTCCCGCAAGATGCTGGATTGCGCCGGAAATCCCGCAGGCAAAGTATATGTGCGGCTTCACCGTCGTTCCGGTCTGTCCCACCTGATGGCTCTGCTCGATCCATCCCGCATCGACTGCCGCACGGGAAGCTCCCACCACTCCGCCGACTTTATCGGCGAAAGCGCGGATCAGATCGAATCCGGAAGCGTCGCCCAGTCCGCGGCCGCCAGAGCAGATAATGCTGGCGTCCGTCAGGGAAACCATCTCCTTCGCTGCCTTCACGACCTCCAGAACTTCAACATGAATATCTTCCTTGCTGATCTCCACATTCACATCGATGCGTTCGCCTCTGGCACCCTCTTCCCGCTCTCTTTTATCCATGACACCGGGTCTCACCGTCGCCATCTGCGGTCTGGTGTTCGGTGTAATGATGGTTGCCATCAGATTGCCTCCGAAGGCAGGACGGGTCTGTTTCAGGCCCTTGCTCGGATCGTTTCTGTCCAGACCGGCCAGAGAAGCCGTTGTTTTCTCCTCCAGATAATCCATATAATTCGCCGTATTGATGTCCAGTCTGGTGCAGTCGGCGGTAAGTCCCGTATTCAGTCTCGCCGCTACTCTCGGCGCCAGATCTCTTCCGATGTGCGTCGCGCCGTAGAGCACGATTTCCGGCTTATACCGGTTTATCGCATCGGTCATGACCTTCGCATAAGCGTCAGTGGTGTACTGCTCCAGAAGAGGATCCTGCAGAACATAGACGGTGTCCGCACCGTATTCGTACAGCTCCTCAACCAGCGGATCGACTCCGTTTCCGATCAGCACCGCGCATATTCTGGTTTCATCGCTGATTTCGGCAGCCAGCTTCTTTCCTTCCCCGATCAGCTCCAGCGCCACATTGACAAGTTTTCCCTGTCTCTGCTCCGCAAAGACCCATATATTTTTGTAATCCGAAAAATCTTTCATCTCTTCCTGTCCTCCTAAATGATATGTCTGGCTTTCATATCCGCCATCAGATTCGCCGCCTTTTCCTTCGCCGTATCGCCTTCTACTGTGAGGCCTGCGCCCTTCGGCTTCGGCGTGAAGGATTTAAACACATTGGTCGGAGAGGCCTTCAGTCCGACAACACTTCTGTCAACACCGATATCATCAGCGCTCCAGACTTTGATCTCCTGCTTCGCGCCCTTCAGAATGCCGCGGATAGACATGTATCTCGGCGTGTTCAGTTCCTTGATGGCGGTGATGACGCAGGGCATCTTGACCTTCAGTCTCTCATATCCGTCTTCCAGTGCTCTCTTGACGACAACGCTGTCTCCGTCAATATCGAATTCGGTCGCGTATGTCACCTGCGGAATCCCCAGTTTTTCCGCAATCTGCGGTCCCACCTGAGCCGTATCTCCGTCGATCGCCTGTCTTCCGGCAAAGATGATATCAAAGTCGCCGACCTTGCGGATTCCTGCGGCTACAGCATTCGACGTAGCCCATGTGTCGGATCCTCCCAGCGCACGGTCCGAGAGGAGGATTCCTTCATCGGCTCCCATTGCCACGCATTCCTGAAGCATTTCCTTCGCCTGAGGCGGTCCCATGGTGATAACGGTCACTGTCGTCCCCGGATTGGCGTCTTTAACCTTCAGTGCCTCCTCAAGCGCATTGGCGTCGTCCGGATTCAGGATTGCCGGAACGCCCTCGCGAATCAGCGTTCCGGTTTCCGGATTGATTTTGATCTGATTGGTATTCGGAACCTGTTTTACGCAAACGATTATCTTCATTTTCATGATCCTCCCTACTACAATATATTTATGGTTAATAGTCCTTACAGCCAGTAAGGAATTATCCATCTTGTTGCTTAAGCTGTATAATGATGGAGCAATCGGTATATCGTCTACCTCTCTTGGACTTCGCGTCCGTTAAACAGACTGATAACCAGTTCCTCATTCGCAGCGTTCGTTTTATGCAGGTTGAATCGCCATAGGTGAATTCGTGTCACACCACAGTAGATTGAATAGGCAATGAGTAAAACTGGTACTTATCCATTGCAATAATCTTAAGGAGTGACAAAATTATGAACGCAGTAGGTATCGATGTTTCTAAAGGTAAAAGCATGGTTGCAATCATGAGACCATTTGGTGAAATTGTCTCTACACCTTTTGAAATCAAACACACAACCAGTGATATCAACTCACTTATTGATCTGATCAATTCTATTGAAGGTGAATCTCGGATTGTAATGGAGCATACAGGACGTTATTACGAAGTCCTTGCACATCAGCTCTCCAAGGCCAACCTCTTCGTCAGCGCCGTCAATCCCAAACTGATCAAGGATTTTGATAACGACTCCCTGCGTAAAGTAAAATCCGATAAGGCGGATGCCGTTAAGATTGCGCGCTATGCGCTTGACAAGTGGCAAAATCTGAAACAGTATAGTGTTATGGATGAATTACGCAATCAGCTTAAAATCATGAACCGTCAGTTTGGCTTCTACATGAAGCACAGGACGGCTATGAAGAATAATCTCATCGGCATCCTTGATCAAACCTATCCTGGCGTTAACACTTACTTTGACAGCCCCGCGCGTAGTGACGGCAGCCAGAAATGGGTTGATTTTGCATCCACTTACTGGCATGCTGACTGTGTTCGCAAGATGTCTCTTAATGCCTTTATTGACCACTATCAGAAGTGGTGCAAAAGAAAGAAGTATAACTTCAGTCAGGCAAAAGCTGAAGAAATCTACGGAAAAGCAAAGGAGCTTTTTCCTGTACTTCCAAAGGATGAAATAACAAAACTTATCATCAGGCAGGCGATTGAACAGCTCAACAACGCCTCTGCAACCGTCGAGAAACTTCGCACGCTCATGAATGATACTGCATCTAAGCTCCCGGAATACCCTGTCGTCATGGATATGAAAGGTGTTGGGCCAGCGCTCGGTCCACAACTCATGGCTGAAATCGGTGATGTCACACGTTTCACTCACAAGGGAGCTATCACTGCATTTGCCGGCGTAGATCCCGGCGTAAATGAATCAGGGTCCTATGCACAAAAGAGCGTTCCTGCCTCAAAGCGTGGATCTGCAGCTCTACGAAGAACCCTGTTTCAAATAATGGATGCTCTTATCAAGAATATGCCGCAAGATGATCCGGTATATCAGTTCCTGGATAAGAAACGAGCTCAGGGTAAACCCTACTATGTCTACATGACAGCAGGTGCCAACAAGTTTCTACGAATCTACTATGGACGAGTGAAAGAATATCTTTTATCTCTTCCGGATTCAGAATAGCTTCATAAACACCCTTTCAGACCAGCACGAGTATGGTGGTGGTCTTGTTTTGATACCTAATTTTCAACCTGTATAAAATTTTCAATGTTCTTCACTTTCGCCTTGACTTTTTATTTGCAGGCTGTTTATTTGAAAATCTCGCCGCCCATGACCATCTTCATGACCTCTGACGTGCCTTCGTATATCTCTGTAATTTTGGCGTCTCTCATCATTCTCTCCACCGGATAATCCTTGATGTATCCGTATCCGCCGTGGAACTGCACGGCCTTCTCCGTTACATACATCGCCGTTGTGGAGCACGCCAGCTTAGCCTCCGCCGCCGCGACAGTTGAAGGCAGTCCGCGGTCTCTGCGGTTGCAGGCATCATAAAGGAGATAGCGTGATCCGTCAATTTTCGTCCGCATCTCCGCCATCTCAAAGGCGAGTGCCTGGAACTTATCCAGCGTCTTTCCAAACTGTTTTCTCTGCTTCATGTACTCTACGGTTTTGTCAAAAGCTCCCTGTGCAATTCCCAGGGCCTGTGCGGCAATGCCAAGACGGCCGACGTCCAGTGCGGACATGGCTATTTTGAATCCCTTGCCGGTCTGTCCCAGCAGGTTTTCTTTCGGGATGCAGCAGTCCTCAAATACCAGTTCTGCAGCAATGCTGCCCCGGATACCCATCTTGTTCTCATGCTTCGGCGAAGTGAAGCCCGGCGTTCCCTTCTCGACAATAAACGCACTGATTCCGTGCGTTCCTTTGCTCTTGTCTGTCATCGCAAAAATAACATAGACGTCTGCGATTCCGCCGCCGGAAATAAAAATCTTGGAGCCGTTCAGCACCCAGTGATCGCCTGCATCGGTCGCCTTCGTCTGTGTTCCGGCGGCGTCTGTTCCCGCATTCGGCTCCGTCAGACCGAAAGCTCCCAGTTTCTTCCCGGAAAGCAGGTCCGGCAGATATTTTCTTTTCTGTTCTTCTGTTCCGTAAGTGAAAATCGGCCAGCAACAGAGCGCATTATGTGTCTGCACGATGACACCGTGAGACGCATCGACCTTTGAAATTTCTTCAATGGCCATGATATATGTCAGATAATCGGTGCCCGCTCCGCCATATTCCTGCGGGAACGGCATTCCCATGACGCCGAGTTCGCCAAGTTTAGCGACGGTTTCATACGGATATTCTGCCTTTTCATCGATTTCCGCCGAAATGGGTTCGATTTCATTTTCAGCAAACTCTTTCAGCATTTTTTTCACCATCTGCTGTTCTCTTGAATAACTGAATTCCATTTTCTCCTCCGTTTGATACGGCCCTCCGGCCGCCAAAGATGTTAATATCGTTCTACTATGCTTATTTGCATGATATGTGCCAACCGCTGCCAAAGTCTGCGAAAACGCTGTTCATCCCTCAAACCCTTTGAAAAATCAACAAAAAAGAAACGACCTCCTGTCGTTTCTCATTCCTGTATATCTGTTTTCCGTGATGCGTCAATGCATTTTCAGGTCTTTGATGCTTTAATGCATCGGAACCGGCGGTCTCGCGAGGAGCGGCGAAGGCGGCGAAGCGTCAACGAGCCGGCGAGCCGCCGGCAAAGCCTCGCCAGAGAGCCGCGCGAAAACCGGCGAGCCGCCGGCTGTCACTCCCTCTTCAGATTATACTTCTGCATCTTCCGCACCACGGTGGACTGATTGACTCCCAGCGCTTCCGCAATATCCCGTGTCGTCTTTCCTTCCTTGATATACCGGTGCAGCATAATCTTCTCCAGCTCCTCTGTCGCTGCTTCCAGTGTCAAATCCAGATTCGCGACCATCTTCACCGCCAAGGAAGGCTCTCCCGCTCTGCGCCTTTGTCCGGTGACCCACGGCAGATCCTCCACCTGAAGATACTCGTTATTGCTGACGATCACCATATTCTCCATGATGTTTTTCAATTCACGGACGTTCCCCTTCCATTCTTCGTTTTCCATCTCCTGCTCCACCTCATAGGTGAGAACCTTCTCCTGCCCGTACATCCGATTGAATTTACTGAGAAAGTACATCGCCAGCGGAAGAATATCCTCCTTCCGCTCCCGAAGAGGCGGAACCTCCAGCTGCACCACATTAAGACGAAAATACAAATCCTCGCGAAACTGTCCATCCTCGATCATCTGCTCCAGATTCCGGTTGGTCGCCGCCAGCACCCGCACATCAATATGCCTGGAATGCACCGAACCCAGCTTCCGAACTTCCTTTGTCTCCAGAAACCTCAGCAGCTTAACCTGAAAATCCAGCGGAGTCTCACCGATCTCATCCAGAAATACCGTTCCTCCGTCCGCCGCCTCCAGCAGCCCGGTCTTCCCCGTCTGCATCGCGCCGGTAAAGGCTCCCTTCTCATAGCCGAACAGCTCCGATTCCAGAAGATTGTCCGGGATCGCCCCGCAGTTGATGGTAATAAACGGTTTGTCCCTGCGCGCTCCGTTATTATGGATGAACCGGGCAATCTCCTCCTTGCCCACGCCGGACTCGCCCAGAATCAGCACAGTAATCTGAAAATCCGCCACCTTTTTCGCCAGCGTCAGAATGTCCCGCATCGACTTGCTGACCGCGATAATCGGCCGCTCCGTATCGCTCATGCTGGAGAAATCGGTCATCCTCTCCATATAGAGCTTCTCCGAATTCCGGGACCGCTGCAGTTCCTCCGTCAGCTCGTAAATCTCGGTGATATCTCTGGCGTTGATGACGATAATCTTAATCTCTCCGTCCTCATCAAAGATCGGCCGCCCCGTCACCATGATATGACGTCCCGACTTGACCACCTGCCGCTTGGAAACCGTCGTCTTCTGCTCCGCGACAATATACGCCACCGAGTTCGGCATCCAGACGGGGTTGATCAGGTCTTTCATATATTTTCCTTCGATGTCACTTCTCTTGATTTCCGCAACACGCTCATAAGAGTCGTTAACAAAGAGTACCTTCCCTTCCTTGTCGGTGACAAGGATTCCATCAAAAGAACCCTCCAGAATCTCGATCAGAGACTCTGCAAGCTTCTCCTTGCCGGCCGCACTCAGCAGCGGATTTTCTTTTTTCTTCGCATTATCCTTTGTTCCCATCGACACCATCCCGTGATATTTCACCGTTTAGTTCAGGCACAAAGCCCAGTCCGCCGACGCCGAGGTCCGCCCGCGCCAGAGCCTTCCCGCCGACGCCGCTTACGAATAAACCGCAAATAGAATCAGTTTCCTCTTTTCCCGTACAGTGTACTACAAAAACCTTTTCAATGTCAATTTACGGACGGGGTGTCTCAGACGCATGTGTGGACGATGTATCGACGCACGGGAGCCGCTGCAATAAAGCCCGGAGCATGAAGACCGGCCGCACGAGGGCCTGCTGCGATAAAAGTCAGACGCACGAGGGTCGGGCGCAGTAACTCCGGAAGCATAAAGACCGGAGAGAGCCGGACGCACAAGGACCGGGCACGATAAACTCAGACGGTCATCAAATCCTCGAACAGGTCCAGCTGCACGGATTCATTCTTTTCTTCAAAGGTGCTGAGATATTCGAAAATCTGATCGTTGTCATGCAGGATTCCTTTTTCTTCGCACAGGCTGTGGAACAGGTCCATCAGCATATCGGCGCGCGGGCTTTCCAGCTGGTACCGCATTCCGTAAGTCCGTATGTATTTTTCCTTTATTCCGGGGAAAAGCCTGTCCAGCTGGCGGTAGAAGTACTCGCGGCTGCCTTCGCGAAGTGTCATCCCCATTCCAAAACAGATCACTCCGCGCACCTTCGCCTCCGCACAATAATCGATGATGCCCCGGATATTCTCTTCCGTGTCATTGATAAAAGGAAGGATCGGGCAGAGCCAGACGACAGTCGGAATACCCGCCTCATTCAGCTTTCGCAGAGCGGCCGCACGTTCCTTTGTCGTGCTCACGTTCGGTTCAATCCGGCGGCAGAGTGTTTCATCGCAGGTTGTCAGCGTCATCTGCACAACACATTTTGTTTTCTCATTGATTGCCCTCAGCAGATCGAGATCCCGCAGCACCCGGTCTGATTTTGTGATCAAAGTAAACCCGAAGCCATATCGTGCGGCAAGCTCCAGCGCCTTACGGACGCTCCCAAGTTCATCCTCCAGAGGAATGTAAGGATCAGTCATAGAGCCTGTCGCCAGCATGCATTTTTTCCGTTTCTGCCGCAGCGCGGTCTCCAGCAGCTCCGCGGCGTTTTCCTTGACCTCAATATCTTCAAATTCATGATCCATATGGTAACACCGGCTTCTGGAATCACAGTAAATACAGCCATGAGTGCAGCCCCGGTACAGATTCATTCCGTTTCGCGGAGATAAAATTCCTTTCGCTGTTACAAAGTGCATTCGACGTTCCTCCTGCCAAATCGGCGTTCCTCTCTGCCAGTTCTGACGGCGCACGCTGCCACTGAGTTGTGTGCCGCGGCGCTGCCGGACGGGTTGGCGACGCCCAGAGCCGAACGGGTTGACGACGCCCAGAGCCGAACGACGAAGATTGTATACATATAGCGCTGTTTGAGTTAGAGGCCTTTAAATCTGCCACATTTTTGATTTTTTTCGAGAAATGTGGCAGATTTCACGAGATTTTTACTATGTATAACATATATTTTATAATTGAGGTATCCAAATCACGTCATTCGTACCCGATTTTATAAAATTTTATAGAATCCCGTTGCGCCAAAGTGTACTTAGTGTACATTTCCTTGTGTGAAATGGTAAAAAATGTAAATCTGTGAAAGAAAATCTGCCACATTTTTGGTTTTTTTCGAGAAATGTGGCAGATTCTCCGAACAATGGGCTTTTAAGCGGCTTTGAAATCGTCAATTTACGATTTGTATCACTTGCCATTAATCGAAGTCGTCATTCTTTGTCACTTCTTGTCGTTCTTCGTCATCTTTCGGCCGTCGTGCAAATCAGACAGGTCCATCAAAAGATGAAGTCAAAAGATGAAAAGGATGAAATTCTGCAATCGGTGTCGAATATCTGTCAGGGTACTTTCCGAAACTGTTGCAGGCTTACTCCAGCACCTCTTGTGAGGGCATTCCTGCATCTGCTGTGAGAACGTTCCAACACCTCTTGCGAGGGCATTGAATTTCTCAGCCTCTGAATCTGGCCAGGAGCTCTTCGCACTGCTTGCGTGTTGCGTCAATCAGCTCGTGGCTCTTCTGCTCGGCAAGGGCGATTTTTGCGTCTGCCTTGGCGCGGGCTTCTTCAACCTGGGCGTCGGCGCGTTTTCTTGCGGCGGCAACCTGAGCATCGGCACGTTTACGGGCCTCTGCCAGTTCTTCCTGGGCTCGGCTTTTGGAATCCTTCAGAACCTGCTCCGCCTGTGTACGCAGAACCTCTGCCTGGGAGAGGAGGGATTCCGCTTCCTTGCGCTCGGCGTCCGCCTTCTGCTGAATTTTCTCATTGATGCGCTGCTGACGGACCATTGCCTCAGCAACTGCGGTCCGGGCGTCTTCCTCTGCCTTCTGACGAAGCTTTACAACCTCTCTGTCTGCTTCCGCCCTCTTTGTCTCGATTTCCCTGGCCGCCGCAGCTTTCTTTGTTTCAATTTCTTTGTCCGCCGCAGCTCTTTTCGCTTCGATTTCCCTGGCCGCTTCTGCCTTTTTCGCCTCCGCATCCATTTTGGCGGCATACCTGATGCCTACGGCTTCCTCCTCCGCCTGCTTCTTTGTTTCCGCGGCTTCCTCCTCCGCTTTCTTACGCGCGCCGGCTGCCTCATCAGCCGCCGCCTTGCGTCTGGCGTTGGCCTCAGCGAGAGCCTTCTTGCCTTCTTCCACTGCCGCGTTCTTCAGTGCGGCCACCTCTGCCGCGGTGCGCTGCTGCATCGTCCGGATATTGGAAAGATAGTCATTTGCGGTCTCCTGTGCCTTCTCAAAGATACCGCTCAGAGATGCGGTCGCTTCCGCAATAGACCCCGCTTTATCCATCGTAATTTGGCGATTCTTCAGTTTTTCCTGCGCCTCCGAGAGCTGCTTCGCGGCCTCGTCATACTGCTTTTTCACTGAGCTGAGCTGTCGTCTGGTACTGTTCAGTTTTTCCTGTGATTCTGCCAGAAGCTTATTCGCCTGCGCTCTGGTGACATCCATCTCCTGCTCCAGTGCTTCTTTGTCCTCCGCCGCTCCCCGCAGCAGTTTAATCAGCTGTTCACGTGTCAGGTTCGCCAGTTCTCTGTCATTCATATCGTCGTACTCCTTCCGTATATCCCTCCGTGTTTTTTTACAAAAGCTTTTTCATATGTTTTTCGCACAGCGCGGACAGCGCGGCATGCTCTGCTGCGTGCGGTTTCGCGAATGCCGCGCGTTGTCGTCGGCCGGCGTTGTCGCCGTGAGTCGCTGCCAATCGCCGTGCTGAAAATGCTACTCGAAGATTTCCGCAGCGGCAGCCAGTTCCTGAATGATGCCGATGTGCTGTGGACAGACTTCCTCGCACTGCCCGCATTCGACGCATCTGGATGCCACGCCGCCGTCGCGGGTCTGCCACTCGTAGGTTCCCTGCGCACCCGGATCATGATACAGGCTGCGATTGTTCATGGCCTTGAAAATTCCCGGGATCACGATCCCCTGCGGACAGCCTTTGACGCAGTAACCGCAGTTTGTACAGGGGATGCTGGGCAGACTGCGCATCTCCTCCGCCACCTTTTCCAGGAGCGCCCGTTCATCCTTTGTCAGAGGCTTGCCGCTGTCGGCGGTGTTCAGATTATCCTCCATCTGCGCCAGATCCGACATGCCGCTGAGCACCGTCAGAACGCCGGGCAGCCCCAGCGCGAACCGCAGCGCCCAGGACGCCTGACCGGCCTGCGGATCAGCTTCCTCCAGGAGCTTCGCCGGACCCTCGGGAAGGTTGACCAGATTTCCGCCCCGCACCGGTTCCATCACAATAATCGGCTTGGCGTAAGCCCTTGCAGCTTCATAGCATTTCCGGGCCTCCACCGCTCCATCCTCCCAGTCCATGTAGTTGATCTGGAGCTGTACAAAATCAACGTCGCTGTGCGCGGCCAGCACCTCCTCGAGGCGTTCTGCTTTGTCGTGAAAAGAAAAACCGTAGTTGCGGATCTTGCCTTCCGCCTTCTTCTCCTTCACAAAATCCCAGAGGTGATAATCCTCGTAGAAATGCGTTCTGTCCTCGCCGAGATTGTGAAGCAGATAATAGTCGAAGTAGCCCGCTCCGGTGCGCCGCAGAGATGTCTCAAACATCTCCTTCGCCTCCGCCTCACTCTTCGCCAGAAATGCCGGGAGCTTGGTGGCGAGATAGAAGCTGTCTCTGGGATAGCGGTCCACAAGCGCCTCCTTCGCAGCAGTCTCCGACTCTCCGTTGTGGTAGCTGTAGGCCGTATCAAAATAATTATAGCCGCGTTTCATAAACAGATCGACCATCTGCTTCACGGTTTCGATATCGATTTCTTTGTCCTTCATCGGCAGACGCATGAGACCGAAGCCCAGCCGTCTGACGTCCGTAATCTTTTCGTAACTCACTGCTTCTCCTTCCTGTATTTCCACGATATATCCAAATCCCGGCTCGGGAATCCAGTCCCACATGCTGCCGTTTACATCGGGAAACAGCTCCATCATCATCGCGGCAATCACCCCGCCGTGGCAGACCGTCACCGTGACCGCATCCTGTCCGCCGTGCCTGTGTGACCACATTTTCAGCCGGTGGAGCCCGATCAGCTTCTTTCTGCCGGCAGACACGCGGCTGCGGAACGCATTGCGGGACTCCCCTCCGGGCGGCTCCGCATCGCCCGTTTCATCGAAAGCCCAGCGGTCAAACTCCGGATTTCCTTTCATCTCATCGTAGGTATGGCACTCAAATTCGCCGAACCGCATCTCCTGCAGTTCGGGAATTACTTTGTACTCCCTCTCCCCATAGAGAATCCGCAGGGTCTCCACGGTTCTTCCCAGTCCGGAAACGATGAACTGAGCGTCGTCCGGAACCTCCGGGTAAACGCCTTTGTCACGAAGACGGCAGAGCGCTTCTCTCCCCTGCGGTGCCAGCGGAATGTCAACTCCGCCGTAGAACCAGCCTTTAAGGTTTCCCTCTGTCAGACCGTGACGCAGCAGAATCAGTCTGGACACCATTATTTCACCACCTGTGGAATCCCGCAATAGATCCGGATCACGTGCTCCGCATGCTTTCCGAGGTAGACCAGACACCGTCCGACCTCCTCCCGCCAGGCGCGCTCATCCCTGTTCATCGGCACGACCCCCTGGGTCACATCATCCGCCAGTATGATTTTGTCGCTCAGCGCGTCCACGTTGGACACCAGGTACTCCTTGGCCTCGATCCCTTCCCGGACGCAGGCCAGCACAAAACGGTCGAAATGGTTCAGCGCCCTCGCGTTCAGGTCCACGGACGGCCAGTAGCTGCCGTCGTTCTCGGCGCAGTCGAATATCTCTCCGTCCGACAGCCCGTATGTTTCCTTTGCGTAATCCAGCTTGCCCTGGAACGCTCCGCCAAATATCAATATCATATGTTGTCTTCTCCTTCTCTCGATTTCCCGCAGTCGCGCCGGCGTCATCGAACAAAGCCCGGGGCGGCTCTGCGTGTCTGTCCGTTCAGTTTCCCGCAGTCACCGTCAGTGTCACGATTCCCGCAAACTCCGACCAGCAGATCATATATCCCGCGATGTCTCCGCTCATGCCGCCCAGCTGCCTCCGCGCATAGCGTCCGGCGATTCCCGCAGTCACCGCCATTTCGACAATCATGAGTATGGCCGGGCGGAGAAAGCTCTGCCGGTACGCCAGTGCCAGTGCGGGCAGAACACAGATCGCGCATAAAACACCGTTCATCACATGCCATTTCCACTTCCCCGGCTGCCGGTAATCCTCCCTGTACTGGCTGGTGCCGAGCGGCCTGTGCCGCATCACGGCAGCGCCCGACAGGCTGCGGCTGAGCACCGGAATCATGAAAAATGTCACACACGGGACTTTGTCCCAGCACACACTCATACACGCATACCACGTCAGCAGCAGGAACATCAGCGTTACCACGGCGAATGCTCCCACCGTGGAATCCTTCAGAATCCGCTGTTTGTCCTCCATGGGCCGGCGGGAGAGAATCGCGTCGTTGCAGTCCATGAAGCCGTCCAGATGCATGAACCCGCAGAGAGCGAACAGCAGAAACACCGCCAGAACCGCCGCCAGAGGCGAGGGGACCGCGAGGCCCTGCGGCTGCGCCGCGTCGATGCTCCGCATGCTCCAGATCACCAGTCCCCATATGCTCCCGATAACCGCACCGGTCAGAGGCAGGAACGCCAGCATCATGTTCTTCAGCCCGCCGTCCCATTTTTTGTACGGGCAGGGAAGCGTAATAAAATTCCCCCACGCCATGAAAAAAGCCGTTATAAATTTCATTTCAGCTCCTTGAAAAATCCGAAACCCGTTTCAATGACCCGGTCGCAGACCGCCGCCAGAGTCCGGTCGCAGAGGGCCAGCGCCCGCCGGTAATTCTCCGTCGCCGGGTCAAACACTCTGGCGTCCGAATAGATATAATCCGAGACGAACACCGTGCTCCCGGTTTCCCGGGCGAACCGCTCGAGGTCTGCGGCAACCCGTGCTCCCGCATCCGGGTCATACTCGCCCTTCGGCGGAAACATCTCGTTGGAGAGAAGCGCCGTCACGCTGTCCATCAGAAACACGCCGTTTCTGTCCACGTCAGGTCTGTCCAGAAGAGCGCAGAGATCTGTTCCCTGCTCCAGAGTCGCGAACCCCCAGCCGTCTCTGGCCGCCAGGTGTCTGCGGATCCTGGTCCGGTCCTCCTGATCCGTCGGAATCATGGTCGCCACGTAATACAGCGCGGCTCCGCGGTCCGCCGCCATATCCCGGGCCAGTTCCTGGGCGTGAAGGGATTTCCCGTTTTTGCATCCTCCGCTGACAAATATATTCATCAGAAAAAGTTTCCTTTCTTGATTTCCTCCAGATATCCGGCGTCGATAGAACCCTCCGCCAGAGTCTTCATCAGATCCATGGACGCGCAGCCCGCTTCCATTATCTTGAAGGCGACCGGACAGCCGCTGCCTTCGCCCAGCCGCATCCCCAGATCAAACATAGGCTTCAGTCCGAGACGTTCCATCGCGGTGTTGTAACCCACCTCCATGGACTTATGAGAGGCGAACATATAATGAGTGACCAGCGGCTGGATCTCCCTCGCCATCACGGCCGCCACAATGGAGATAAACCCGTCGATGACCACCGGCATGCGGTTGCGGGCAGCGCCCAGATAGCATCCGGTCATGGCGCACAGATCGAAACCGCCGACGGCGGCCAGTTTGCCGATGGGATCCATATCCCGGCACCGGACGCCAGCGTCCCGGACAATGCGGATTTTCGTTTCCAGACCTTCATTATTCAACCCGCCGCCACGACCCACCAGATCCTCTGCCTCAACTCCGGTCACCGCGCTCAGCAGACACGAGCTGGTCGTCGTGTTTCCGATTCCCATTTCACCGATACCGCAAAGCTGAATCCCCGCCTTTTTCATGGCATCCGCCGCCTCGAATCCGGTCAGGATTCCCTGTATCGCCTGCCGGCGCGTCATCGCCGGCTCCTTCGCCAGGTTCTTTGTTCCCCGCGCGATGCTCCGGTTCACGATCTTCACCGGGATGCTCCCGTCCTTCGTCAGCATGCTGTCCGTGTACAGTTCCTCCGGGATATCCTCCGCGACGCCCATGTCCACGTCCAGCACATCGATGCCGAAGTAGCGGGCCTGCGCGCTCATTCCGGTAATCCGCCGGGTAAAGTTGATGGTCTGGCACAAAGTAACGGTCTGGGGCGCGGAAGCCACGCCCTCCGCCACAACGCCGTTATCACCGCAGAACACGGCGATGCACTGCTTCCGCAGGTCGTTGCCCGTCACGTTTCCCGTGATTCCCGCCATCCGTATGGAAATATCCTCCAGCCGTCCGAGACTGCCGGGGACCTTCGCGAGTTCCTCCTGGCGGGCCGCCGCCTTCTCCATCGCCTCCCGGTCAGGCGGACAGATCTCCCGGCTTAGCGCTTCTATATTTTTCTCATCTTTTTCACAAATCATGACGCAAACTCCTCGTTTTGTTTTGAATACAAATATCTTATCATATTTTTGTCCAGAAAAAAAGTCGCGCATCTTGAAAGTCGGAACTCCCGTAAATATAATCTAAGTATACTTACATAAGTATACTTGATGAAGAAAGGTTATTGAGTTTATGAACAAGAGACTGAAAAGTGACATTCTGCTGCTTCTGACAGCATTCATATGGGGATCCGCCTTTGTCGCTCAGAAGGTGGGCGCAGATATCGGAACCTTTACGTTTAACGGCATACGGACCTTTATCGGCGGGCTGGCCCTGCTTCCCGTGATTCTGATTCTGGATTCCATGCAGAAGAAGAAAGGAAACGGCGAAGCCCCCGACCCAGCGCAGAAGGCTGCGGACCGGAAGGTTCTTCTGGCCGGCGGTCTCAGCTGCGGAATCGTGCTGTTCATCGCCTCGACACTTCAGCAGTACGGCATCTTTTTCACCACTGCCGGCAAATCCGGGTTCATCACATCGCTGTATGCGGTCATCGTACCGTTCCTGGCCGTCGCGACCGGCAAGCATGTGAAGAAAATCATCTGGCTCTGTGTGGTTCTGGGCGTGACCGGGCTGTATCTGCTGTGCATGACGCCGGGAGAAGCGTTCCGCATTCAGCGGGGAGATTTCTTCGTCCTGCTCTGCGCCTTCGCTTTCGCCGTGCACATCATGGTTATCGATTATTTCTCGCCAAAGACCAACGGCGTCAAGATGTCCTGCATCCAGTTCCTGACCGCGGGCGCGATCGGAATCGTATGTATGTTCATCTTCGAGAACCCGAGCATGACGGCGATTCTCCACAGCTGGTTCCCGATTCTGTATGCGGGCGTCTTCTCCTGCGGTATCGCCTACACCCTGCAGATCGTGGCACAGGCTGACGCGGATCCGTCGGAGGCGTCGCTGATCCTCTGCCTGGAGTCTGTATTCTCCGTCATCACCGGGGCGATCATGCTGCACGAGAGCATGGCTGTGCACGGTTATCTGGGATGCGCACTGATCTTCGCGGCGGTCGTAATGTCTCAGCTTCCCTCCAGAGAAGAGCGGCTGGCGGCGAAGAACCGCTGAACAAAATTGAGTCCTCTGAAACTGCGTTTCTAACGCATTCATTAAACACGAACAAAATGCGGACAGTCTACCCATATCGTTTGCATTTTGTTCGTGTTTTTGCTGAAAGTGAAAAAATATTCGTTATTTCCGAAGGACAGAGACGAATAACTTCTTGAATCCGCCTTCTGAAGACGTGTATAATAATTAGTGTCTGCTCATTAAGTCCCCGTCGGACTTAATGGGCGCTGACGGCAGTTTGTCAGCAGCGCCGTGGCGCAAAATCCAACGGAAAGATGCGCCGGCAGACACTAATTGATGCTTGTGCTCAGGGATTCGGCCGTTTCCGAATCCCGCTGCCGCAGGCTTTTCGGATGAAACGCTTGAAAACCCTGCGGCGGGCCACCGAATATGCTCTCTGTATTATTGATATTTCAAGCATATTCGATGACTGAGCGCGCATTAACTATGTCTTTTTATTATTCATTCAACTAAAAGGAGAAAGAGTTTATGGAAAAGTTTTTCAAGCTGAAGGAGAATGGCACGGATGTGCGGACTGAGGTTACCGCCGGCGTGACCACCTTCCTGGCGATGGTCTACATTCTCGCCGTCAATCCCAACATCCTGGCTGCCTCCGGCATGAACAGCGCCGCGGTATTCACGGCTACCGCTGTCTCCGCCGGATTCGCCACGTTAATCATGGCGTTTTACGCAAATTATCCGGTCGCTCTGGCCTCCGGCATGGGTCTGAACGCCTATTTCGCGTTCAGCGTCTGCGTCCCGATGGCCAAGGCGGGCGTACAGGATCCCTGGAAAATCGCTCTGGCGGCGGTACTCTGTGAAGGTATCATTTTCATCCTGCTCTCTCTTACCCAGTTCCGTGAAAAGCTGGTCAACGACATCCCGATGAACCTGAAATACGGCATCACTTCCGGAATCGGTCTCTTCATCGTCATCGTCGGTCTGAAGGGCGCGGGCATCGTAATCGGCGATCAGTCCACACTGGTCACCATGGGCAAGGTCGGCTCCCCGGAATTCGTTCTGGCCATGGCAGGTCTGATCATCATCGCGGTTCTTCACCACTATCGAGTGAAGGGAGACATCCTCATCGGCATCCTGGCCACCTGGATTCTGGGAATCATCGCGCAGGGCGCAGGCTGGTACAAGGTAGATGTTGACGCAGGCGTCTATTCTCTGATTCCGAGCTTCGCGGGAGGATTCCTGCCTGCCAAGATGAACATGTTCGCATTCGACTTCGACTGGATCGGAGCACACGTCATGGACTTCGTCGTCATCGTGTTCTCCTTCCTGTTTGTTGATATTTTCGACACTGCCGGAACCCTCATCGGCGTCGCCTCCAAGGGCAACCTGCTGGATGAGAACGGCAAACTCCCGAGAGCCAAGCAGGCGCTGCTGTCCGACGCCATCGGAACAGTCGCGGGAGCCTGCATGGGAACCTCCACAGTCACTTCCTATGTCGAGTCCAGCGCGGGCGTCGCGGCCGGCGGAAGAACCGGTCTGACCTCACTGACCACAGGCGTACTGTTCTTTGTTTCCCTGCTGCTGTCCCCCATCTTCCTGGCAATCCCCAGCTTCGCCACAACCCCGGCTCTTCTCTGGGTCGGCCTGCTGATGCTGAGCTCAGTCAAGAACATGGTGTTCGACACAGATACCGACCTGGCGGACGTCGTTTCCGGGTTCATGGCCATCGTCATGATGCCCTTCACCTACTCCATCGCCAACGGAATCATGTTCGGTATGCTCTCCTGGGTGCTGCTGAAGCTTCTGACCGGAAAAGCGAAGGAGATCAACGGAATCATGTGGATCTGCTTCTTCCTGTTCGTGGCCCGCATCATCACTCTGGTTGTATAACAAAGGATAATTCAGGGAGTGTGAGGAGTCTTTCTTCACACTCCTTTTTTCGTGAAATAATGCGTGCTCAGCCATCGACTATGCTTTGAGACAGCTCATCGCAGAGAGGTATACAGACACAGATAGGCAGCGTCTGCCCGTCGGTTTCCGGCAGGCGCTGTTTTATTTGTAATCCCGGAAGAAACGCATCAGCCCGTTGTAAAGATACGGATATGTATAGTAGTAGTGATGGGAGCGTCCGGCGAACTCGGTGAAGCTCAGGTTTCCATCGTAGAATCCGGTATCCGTATATGTGAACACGTCGGGATAACCCTTCAGGGTGTCCACAACGCCCTTTGTTGCCGCGCACATGAAATCGTCACTTCCCGAAGCCGCGAAGATATAATAGCCGTCCTTCCCGTAGCCGGATTTCCTCGCCGACTCAGCAAGCGCCGGCGCGGTCGCGGCGTTCTCGCTCTCATTATATCCGGCCTCGTCGTAGTACAAAGGCATGCTGATCGGCAGATAATATTTGAAGTAGCTGATGCGATCCCGGAACACCCGCCAGGTCGTGCATCCGCCCATGGAAAAGCCTCCGATCGCCCGGTGTCCGCGGGAGGCCCGAAACCCCTTCGGCGTCGTGTCCGCCGCGTAGGTGCTGTATTTCTTCTCCACCGCAGGCATCAGGTAATCCGCGATTTCATCCACCATGCCGTTCAGTTCTGTGTAATAGTCTGTATATTCCTTTGTATATGTCGGAGTGACAACGATGAGCGGCTCGATTCTCCTGTTCTCGATCATATTGTCCAGCACGTTCTTAAACGTGTGCGGAAGGAGCCTGGTTCCGAGCCAGGTCGTTTCGGAGCCTCCGTATCCGTGACAAAGGTAGAGTACGTTGTATTTTTTCGAAGAGTCGTAATGATACGGCAGGTATACGGTCGCCTCCTTCCGGACCGTCCGTCCGCTGCCGTCGATCAGCCGCGTGTCATAGTCAATCGTTGTCAGTGTTCCGCGCCGGTCGGCGCTGCTCTTATACGATGACGGCATCTGCTGAATTTCGGTTATCATTTCCTTCTGCAGCGCCGCCTTCCTCGCTGCGGCCTCCGCCTTTCTCTGCTCTGTCACCTGCTGATGGTGCAGAACTGCGCCGCAGCCTGCCGCCGCTGCCGCGAGAATGAGAATGACGGCCGCAATCCTCCGTCTCGCCCTGTTGTTCCCCTGTTTCCGTTCCGATGATACTCTCATACTGACCCCTTTCCGGTCTGCCTTCTGATACTGCTTTCGTTCCATTTTAATCAAAATATTCTTTATTGTCAATATATACTATGTTTTAAAGAGTATTGTTTATTCATACTATCTCCTGTATACTGAAAATGAAAATCTAACGAAAGGGATTCCTATGGCCAGAGGACGAAGCAGTTTTAAGATGGGAACCGTGGAAATGCTGGTTCTCTATCTGTTAGAAAAGAAAGATTTATACGGGTATCAGCTGACGAATCTGATCCGGGAGATTTCAGAGGGCGATGTTGATATGCAGGAAAGCACTTTGTACCCCACCGTCTACAAGCTTCGGGAGAAGGGCTATCTTTCGGAGCGGGAGGTCATCGTCGGCAAACGCCGTCTCCGGGTGTACTATCACCTGGAAGACTCCGGACGGGAACGGCTCGCTGACCTTCTGGAGGATTACCGGCAGATTACCCGCGGCATCCGGCGAATTCTGGAATGTGACACGCTGCCGGAGGAGCAGGAGAAATGAACGGGAAACTGTCACGGGAGCTCAGCAGCTATTTCCGCCAGATCCGGCTTCTGATGCCCGTCTTCACCCGACGGGAGAAGCAGTTTCTGCGCATGTTCCGGGAACGGGTGCTCGCCTTTGCGGAGGAGAATGAATCCTGCGATCTGCCGGCGGTCATCCGGCGATTCGGAACGCCCCGGGACGTGGTCTCCGACTATCTGGACGCCATGGACACGTCGGACCTTTTTCATCATCTTTCTGCGTGGAGGATGATCCGGCGCGTCATTATCATCATCATGCTGCTGGTCATTCTCACCGTAGAGATTCAATGGGGAATGGTCGAGGTTTCCCGATACATCTGTAACCATCATCCCCGTATCGTTACAACTCTGACCGGGGGCAGATAAAGCGCCGGGGAACGCTGCGGAATGTTGCAGGCACCGCGCCGCGGGCTGCCGGAGAACGCCGCGGAACGTCGCAGGCAGGTTGAGGAAGGTTGAAGTAGTTTGAAGAAAAGCACCCTTGACACGGAACTGAACACCTATTTTCGCAATATACGGCTGCTGTTTCCGGTCTATGCCGGGGCGGAGCGCCGCTATGTAAAGGCGCTGCGGCGAGAGATCCGAATATACGCCGAGGAGCACGAAGGCGCTTCAATCTCCGAGATTATCGGCAAATTCGGCTCGGCGAAGGACGTCGTGAAATCGTATCTGAACGCGATGGAAAACGAGGAGCTTTACCGCTATCTCAGACGCTGGAATCGTATCCGCCGCTTTCTGGCGGTGATTCTTCTGGCCGCCTTCATCCTGTCGGCCGCGAAAATCGGTTTTGTTTTCTACAATTTCTACACCGGTCTCGACTCTATCGCGGTGACAGAGGAGACGGTAATCGAATAGCGCCCGCCGCACGTGCGGGTCAGAACCGGAAAAAGCATCCACATCCAATCACGGGAGAAGAAACATGTGCAGAAAAGGAAGAACAATCAAAATAACGGGGCTGCTGACCGCTGTTTTCCTGCTGTTCCTCACGGTCCAGCCGGTCCTCGCGGCAGACGGTGAACAGAGTACCAGCATCCGGCGGCTTCCTGACGGAAGTTACTATGAAACTATTGTCGAGACCGTCCCTGGGCAGCCGGGGGCACTTGCTTCGTCGAGGATTTTCGCTCCGTCAGGAGTTTATACCGTGACAAAATCCAAGACTACCCGCTACCGCAGCGCATCCGGGTCTGTTTTGTGGTTCGTGAAGGTCACCGGCACCTTCCGGTACGGCAGAGGCTCCTCAACCTGCCTTTCCTCCCGGGTCACAGCTAAATCCAGAAACAAAAGATGGAAGGTGACCAACCGCCGCGCCGGGAAAATCAAAAACAAGGCTATCGCGTCCGCAACCGCCAAACGATACGAAAACGGAGAGGTGGTACAGAAGATCCACAAAACCGTCACGCTGACCTGCACTGCCTCGGGACATTTCTATAAACGGGCGCACCGCACCGGAGCCGAAGGGCGCCGCCATTCCTCTGAAAAAAGGCAGCGCCGCGGCGCACAGTCCGGCGGCGAAGTGCGCCGGCAGAGCATGTATTAAATGAGCTCCAGCATCTCCTCCAGGATCATTTCCTTCTCCTCCGGAGAATCCACCCTGGCCGCTTCCTTCCGGTATTCCGCCATCATAGCGCTGAAGATGTCATCCAGCCCCGGCGGAGTATAGCTGATCGTGTTTGCACCCGCGGCGATGGTCTCCCGGATGGTGTCGTCCGTGGGTCCACCCGTAGCAATGATGGGCACTCCCGGAAACTCCGCCCGGATATGCCGGACCAGCTCCGGCGTTTTGGCCGCGGCGGATACGTTCAGAATCGACGCTCCCGCGTCCAGACGTGCTTCAATATCTGTATTTTCATTAACCACTGTGGCGATGACCGGGATATCGATTACCCTCTTGATCATCTCGATATTTCCGTTCTGCATCGGCGAATTGACGACGACCCCGTACGCGCCGTCCGCTTCCGCATCCTTGGCGATCAGCGCGGTCCGCACGCCCTGTGTCGTTCCGCCTCCCACGCCGCAGAACACAGGAATCGACGCGGTATTGATAATCGTCGTATTGATGATCTGCTGCGGCGTAAACGGATATACGGCAAGCACCGCATCCGCGTTGCAGTTACGTATGATAGCGATATCCGTGGTGAAAATGCAGGATTTAATCCTGCGGCCCAGCACCACCATTCCCTTGGCGCTCCAGATCACCTCAGGCATCTGAATTGACTTGGCTCTCAATGTTCCGTTAATTCTCGGTATGTCCTTGTAAGTCATCATTGCATCCCCCTTCATTACTTGTATCATCTGTGCGGCCTGCGCGGCCGCCGTCTGTATCGACCGCATGACCTGTCCGGCCGCATGTTCCGTCTGCATCATCCGTCTCCGGAGGAGTCTTCTCCGGATCTGACGCCGGCCCATCCGGTTCTGACACCGCCGGCCCATCCGGTTTCGGAGGCGCCTCCGCCGTTCCGAAAAGCTGCCGGTCCAGCGCGTCCTCTGTGACATTCATCTCCACCACCGGAAACAGGATTTCTGTCGTATAAATCTTCTCCTCCTCCATGGCGTGAAAGGCGCCGTTCATATCCTCACAGAGCCGCTTGCAGGTCCGGACGCCGATTTTGGTGCTCTCCACCTTCTTCGCCTCTTCATGGATATGATTCTGCAGCACCAGCTTGATTCTGTCCAGAATCAGATCTGCCTTTATTTCCACGGAGAAAGAGTGATCCGCATACTTCATGATATTTGAAAACAGATTGTCGAAGAGCCGCCGCATGGAAGAGATGTCCACATCCACCAGAAATCCCTCCGGCACATTGTACTGCAGATTCACATTGAACCCGCAGCCGATGGTCTCCGCCACGTGCTCCACCAGAAGCTGCTGAAACAGAATCCCTGCATCCATCCGCTCCAGCCTGATCTCCTGTTCCTGATTGCCGAAAACGAGGAAATACCGGAACAGCCTGTCGGAAAGATCCTTCAGCTGAAACGCCTTTTCCCTGCAGGATCCGATGTACCGGTCCAGCTCCTCGCGAGACTCAAACTTGCCACTCTCAATAATGTCCAGGTATCCGATCAGGGAGGTCAGCGGCGTCCGGATATCATGAGACATAGACGTGATCAGTTGCGTATTGGCGTCCCAGGCGGCCTTCTCGTTCCCCATCTTTTCAAGAATCGCGGTCCGCATCACATCCACGCTCGCCGCCAGCTCTCCGATCTCATCCCGATGTCCCGGAACGATGCGCCGGTTCAGATCCCCTTCGCTGATTTTCCGGACATCGTCAGAAAGGTCGCTGACCCGCTCCAGCACCGTACTGTTGTAGATGAGAATAGTCATCAGGAACAGCACCGCCGCGATTAAGACCGCAACGATATCCATGATATAGTACCAGCGCTTCTCTCCGTTGACGTTGATATATGTATAGTACGTCCCGTCCGCAAACGTCACGTACCGGTTATAGACATCCTCCTTGAAATCCTCAGGGCTCAGATGCTTCACCGTGTCTGATTCCGTCGTCCTCGCTCTGTTCTTCTGCACCGTCAGGCTTCCGTCCTGCGCGCCGCGCGTATCGCTGGAATCCACAATCCAGCCGCCGCTGAACACATCCTTGTTGTTATCCCAGACAAGCAACTGCGTGTAGCTTTTTCCGGCGAGCCAGTTCTGCAGCGCCCGGCTGTCCGTCGCCTTTACGTGATTTTCTCCGACAAAGGCTTTCAGCTCGCGGTAGCGGTCCCCGACCGCCGCGGCCTTGGCTTTGTCCGAGAGATAATATCTCTGCGCAACATAGTCTTCAAGCACAGAGCACGCCAGAAACCCGCCGACCGCGAATACCGCCGCGACAAGCACGGCCACGATCAGCTTGAAATTCAGCGACAGATAATGCACGCTCCACCAGTTCCTGATTTTCACCCTGCATTTATTCAATCCGGTAACCCTTTCCCCAGACAGTCTTGATAATTTTCGATTTGCTCACGTTGTCCTCCAGCTTTTTCCGAAGGTTCAGCACGTGCACCATAATCGTGTTCCCGGCGGACGGAAGGTACTTCTCACCCCAGACGCTCTCATAGAGGTCTTTGTTCTGCACCACCTCTCCCCGGTGCTCCATGAAATACCGGAGAATGTCGAACTCCTTGTCGGTCAGGTTGATCCGGGTGCCGTTCCTGCGCACAGAACGGGTCCGGATATCCACCACCACGTTCTCCGCCAGCACCTGTGTATTCTCGTCCGCGGTACGGACGGGATACGTGTTATATTCCGTATGGCGCCGGATGAGGGATTTCACCTTCATCAGCAGCTCCGTCTGGGAGAACGGTTTCACCAGAAAATCGTCGCCGCCGCTGGTATACGCCGCCACCTTATCCTGATCCTGCGATTTCGCGGTGAGGAACAAAATAGGAACCGACGAGGTCTCCCGCACTCTGGCGCAGACCTCCAGCCCGTCCATCCCGGGCATCATGATGTCCAGAATCATCAGATCCGGCGACGGTCCGGCAAGCACGCGCTCCACCGCCTTCCGGCCGTTCTCCGCTTCCTCCACGGCAAATCCCTCGCTGCCGAGAAGCACCGACAGCACCTTCCGGATATCGGGATCGTCGTCCACAACCAGAATTCTGTTATGACTCATTTTCCCTCCTTCCTCCGCCTTCGCCGCACACGCTGACGCCCGCCGCAGCCTCCGTGCCGACGCCCGGCGCGCCGCTCATGCTTATAACAGCCGCCTCGCTCGCGCCGTCTTCGCCGCACAGCAGGTCGAAATCCTCCAGGCTCTCGTAATAGAAATCCGCCGTCCGTATGATTTCCTCCCGGTCCTTTTCGCTGACCGGATCATAAACCCCGACCGTCCGGAAGCCCGCCGCCTCAGCGGTCCGGATCGCATAAAGCCCGTCCTCGAACACCCATGTGTACTCCGGCTGCGTCTGCATGCAGTCCTCCGCCGCATAGAAAATCGCCGGACTGTTCTTTGTCGCCCCCACCTCGCTGCAGGTGAAGATTCCCTCAAAGAGCTCCCGGATTCCCAGCCGGTCAAACGCCGCCTCAATGCATTTCCGATGCGTGGAGGTCGCCACAGTCAGATGGATCTCCGCGTCGTACATCTGCTGAAGAAGCTTCCGGGCGCCGGGCTTGAAGTCCGCCTCGCGAAAGTAGAACTGCTCCACCTGCTCATCGATTCCCCGGGCAATCTCCGGAATCGACATGGTCAGTCCGTAATGATCGATCAGATACTGCGCGCCGGTTTCCACCGTTTCCTCGAACAGCAGATCCCCCAGTCCGGGCTCCGCCTGAATTCCCAGCGTGGCCAGAAAACGCGCCCCCGCGTCGTGCCACACCGGCATCGTGTCCAGCAGCGTGCCGTCCACGTCGAAGATAACGCCGTCAATCATTCTGTTGCAGTTCTTCTGATTCATATCTGATATTTCCTGTATTCCTTTCCTGTTTCAAGATCAACCCACGTAAACGTCTCCTCCTCCAGCAGCATATAGCTGTGGGGGCTGTCCTCCTTCGGTATGGACACCGACCCCGGATTCATGTACAGAAAATCCGGAAAGCCCTCGCACCGGGGCACGTGGGTATGCCCGTTCAGCAGAATCGTTCCCGGCGTCATCGGCGGTCTGTGCTCCGGATTCCAGATGTGTCCGTGGGTGGCGTAGATCGTAAGACGCTCTGTCATGAACAAAGCATAATCCGCCAGAACCGGGAAGTCCAGCACCATCTGGTCCACCTCTGCCTCGCAGTTGCCTCTCACGCAGAGGATCCGGTCCGCATACGGGTTCAGCATCCGGATAACCTCCTTCGGTGCATAGTCCCGCGGCAGATCATTCCGCGGTCCGTGATACAGAATGTCGCCCAGCAGCAGAAGCCGCTCCGCGCCGGATGTCCGGAAAGCCTCAAGCATACGCCGGCAGTAATACGCCGACCCGTGAATGTCAGACGCAATCATGAGCTTCGTCCGCCCCTCCGCTCCCGGCGACTTCTTCGCTTCCGCTGTTCCTGCCGTTTCCTTTCCTTTATTTGCAGGCATCCGCCCCTCCTATCTCGCGAAGGTACTGACGTAAACGCTGACGCCGTACCCGTCGTTAAAGACTACAACATACCAGCGCTTTCCGATCCGCCGGCCGTCCATACCGTTGTCCCGGATGGCCTTGACCTCCTCCGATTGCCGGATTTCCTCCAGCATTTTGCGGTCTATGATCTTGCCGTCCAGGTTCGTGATTTCTTCTCTCGTCATAATTCGTCACCTCTGATTTTATAGAAAAAATTATACCATATTATGCGGTTCCCTTCAATTCATGATATTCGGTTCGGCCCCGCCTGCGATATTCGGTTTCGCCCCCCGCGAAGGGATGCGCGCCCCGGGGAAAGCACAAAAAACGCGGAAAAGCTGCAAAAAACCGCGAATATCCGACCGTTGGGCACGAAACACTTGTAATTTTTATTGTTAACCATTATAATAAGGAGACAGGACGCCGCGCGGGTTTCTCCGCGCGCTGTTTCAGAGTATTCATCCGGAATCGAAAGAAACGAGGTTGACATGAACAGTACGTTGAAGCGGAATATTATTGTTGCCCTGCTCTGCGCCGGAATCGCTGTCACATTTTCGGCCGCGACACTGACGAGCAAGGCCTTTGCCGCGACAAAGAAACCCGCGCAGACGAAGATCTCCTATACTGCCAGCAAGGAGGAAAGCCGGCTGGACGTGAAGTGGAAGAAGGTTTCCTGCTCGGGCTACCAGATTAAAGTTGCGACGAACAAAAAATTCACTCATAATAAAAGAGTTCTGACTCTAAAAGGGAAGAGTGCGACGCAGACGACCTTCACCGATCTGATCCGTGGCAAGGTATATTACATTGAAGTCCGCGCGTATAAGCAGAAAGGGAAATCCCGTTATTACGGGAAATGGAGCAGCGTGAAGAAATGCTGGGTATTTTCCTATGCCGGGCGGGTCACCACGAAGCCGACCTGCGAATCGGGCGTGAAGACTTACCTGGATCCCTCCAGCGGCGCTGTGACGGGAACCAAGGTCATTCCCATGACCCACTCTCACGAAATTTCCAGGAAGACCGCACGCCGGATCACCGGTAAAACCGCCCACACCACCGGCGTCTGCGCAGCATGTGATCAGCCCTTTAATTATATCCGTCGCACTCTCGCGGACAAAAGCAAGGTCACCTTTGTTGCGCCGAAGAACACTGACGCCAACGTCACCAACCCGACCGTCACCAACAGCGACGGCTACACCTACAACTACAAGCTCTACTACCAGAATTCTACCGCTCTGGATTACAAATATCCGGAATATCAGGCCTATCTGAAGGCGCACGGCTGTTCCACCTGCTCACTGACCACCGTGCTGAACGCCACCGTTCCGGCGCTTGCAGACTACACGCCGGACAGAGTCATCGAGGAAGTGGAGCGGACCGTCTTCGGCACTGACGCGGTAAACGCGAATATGAGCAAAACTCTGAGCAAACAGATGCCGGTCAACCTGAAAGGCATCTCCACAATCCTCACCTACTACGGCGTGAAAAACAAGTACGTCTACAAATATACTGCAGCCTCCGCGAAGAAGGAGATCACCGCTCATCTTAAGGAGGGCAATCCTGTCATCATCACGCTGCCCGGCAAGAACAATTATGCCGGCGGCACGCACACCATGGTCATGCTGGGACTGGACGAAAACGGGGACGTCATCATGGGTGACTCGCTGAAACAGAGCAGCGGCAAATGGGGAAAGGACAACCGGCTCGTGAAGTTTGACACGGCCAAAAACGGCAACGTCAATACGGTGAGCAGCATCGTGAAAAGCTTCAGCGCCTATTCCACCTCCAAATCCAAGGTGACCAGGAGCATGTACTATACAAAGGCAAAAGCCGGAAACATCGGATACGTTCTGGTCAACTGACGCGCGCTCAGCCGCCGGATTACGCGCTGCGGCACAGATGCACGGCAGGCGCAACAGGCACACGCCGCATACGACAGATGTACGATGAATACGATAACAATAACGGACAAATATGCTGAATAAAATCTGTGATCTGCTGGAGAAAACCGGCAACATCAGAAGAAGTTCCTATCTGTGGAACGCCATAAACGCGATGCTTTCTGCCCTGCAGAGTCCGGTCATCCTGATGGTGATGACCCGGACCAACGGCGTCTACGACGCCGGGGTCTTCAGCATCGCTTTTGCTGTTGCGAGCCTGATGCTCTATGTGGGCCTCTACGGTCTGCGTCGTTTCCAGGCCTCGGACATTCATGAAAAATACAGTTTCCAGGAATACCAGGCCATGCGCTTTGTCACCTGCGGTGCCATGATCGTCGCTTCTGTCGCCTACTGCGTCTACGGTATCGGCTTCAAGGGCTACGGCCCGGAGAAGGCCGCTGTCGTTTTTCTGATGTGCATGCTGAAGCTGGTGCAGGCCTATACTGATGTCATCCACGGAAATATGCAGCAGAAGGATCGCCTGGATGTGGCCACAAAATGCTCCTCCGTCCGCTATGTCCTGGAGGTCCTGGGATTAATTGCTGCGCTGGCGGTGACGCATGACCTCCTGCTTTCCAGCATCGTCTGCGTCGCGGTCTCCGTCATCGGAATGATGCTGACGACTGTCAACGCCGGCCATCGCTACTGCGAATCCTACCGTCCCTCCATCAGCCGCGGGAAATTCCGCACGCTGCTCATCGACGGCTTCCCCATCTTCATCAGCCTGTTTCTGAACATGTATATCAGCAACGCGCCGAAATACGCCATCGACGCCTATCTCACAGAAGAAATCCAGGCCGTCTATAATATTATTTTCATGCCCGCCTTCATGGTCATGCTCATCGCCAACTTCATTTTCAATCCCATTCTGACGTCTTATGCGGAGCTGTGGCTGTCCGGCACCCGCGAAGCCTTCCTCGAGCTGAACCGCCGGATCCGGCAGCAGCTGCTGCTCGTCCTGGGACTTACTGTGCTCGGTCTTGCAGTCGCATGGACAATCGGCATCCCGATCCTGTCCTGGATCTTCGGCGTGGATCTTCACGCCTACCGGATAGAGCTGTGTATCGTCATGATCGGCGGCGGCGCGCTGGCGTACGCCACCTTCTTCAGTACCGTTGTCACGATTATCCGTGAACAGAACTTCCTTCTGGTATGCTACGGCATAGCGGCGCTGGC
Source organism: Hornefia porci (assembly GCF_001940235.1). Lineage (NCBI taxonomy): Bacteria > Bacillati > Bacillota > Clostridia > Peptostreptococcales > Anaerovoracaceae > Hornefia > Hornefia porci. Next base: position 1,693,554 of record NZ_MJIE01000001.1, read on the forward strand.
CGCTTTCGTCCTGTCCGGCATCCTTGTCAGAAACCACGGAATCCTGGGAGCGGCGACCCTGTACGCAGTAATCATGACAATTCTGGCCGTACTGCTGGCAGTCCTGACATTCAAAAAGCTGTCCGACGCCCGCAGAAATCTGCAAAACGCCTGACAGCTATAAACATCAGTTTTCTTGTTTCCTTCAGTCAGTTCCTGTCTTTCGGCCTTTCAGCTCAGTAGCCCCGCCGTATGGATACGATCTTCCGGAAATTCACCTTGGAAATGCTGATTCCCTTGCGAATCGCATGGATGACCTTTCCGTTCCCCATGTAAATCGCGACGTGGTTTCCGTAGTAGACGATGTCGCCGGCCTTCGCCTGAGAAAGCGATACAGCGCGTCCGTAATGTCCGATGGCCGTGCGGCCTTTGGGAAGAGTGATTCCGTATTTCTGGTACATCGCTCTGACAAAGGCTACGCAGTCGATTCCGTGATACAGGTCGTTTCCGCCCAGCTTATACGGATTTCCCAGATAGCGAATCCCTTCTTTGGAGATCTTCACGCCGAGCTCATCGTTCAGCTTGCTCGTATACTCATCGTAATCGGACCATTTGAGATCCGTCGGCATATTCTGGTTTCCGGTCAGAACCACCGCATTTTCCGGCTCCTCCAGAACCTTCACGCCGGTCTTCTTCTTTGAAATCAGCTTCCCGTTCTCATTCGTCAGCCGATAGGTAATCCTGCTGGAGCCGGCCTTGCCTTTGTCCTGCACCTTGCTCTCGAAAGCGGACAGTGTGGAGTCGTATTTGAAAGTAACTTTCCGGTCAGTTTTCTTTGTCTTATACTTCTCAGAGACCGTCGTCACAGTAAACATCGGATCCTCTTCTGTATTCCCGTCCAGAATCGCCTGCACAGCTTCCGTTCTGGTCTTCACCGTGGGGGCGTCCTCGAACAGGGACAGTTTACGTTCCTGAATCTTCACCTTTGTGTCATAGGAGACCTTCTTCAAAACGGCGCCCTTGGGCGTGTAACTGGCGGCCACGTCCTTCATGACCTTTTTCCCGGTGGACTTCCCGTTGACAACCGCAACCTCTTTTCCTCCGATCAGAATCGAGTAGGGCTCCTTCACAACGGTGCCGTTGGCGTAGGCCGCGCGCGGCGTCATCAGCACCAGCGCGACGATTCCCGTGGCAATCAGCGCAGCCACAATCAAAATCGCAATAGCTAATTTACTGTGTTTCCTGACCATCGATCTTTCTCACTCCTTCTGGAAATAACTGCCGTTTCACATAAACATTTACCCCGTTCGCACGGATTGCAGACGCCTCGCCGCAGATCAGTAGCTGATTACCTTCGTTCCGTTCGGAATATGCCTGTAAATCCAGACGGCGTATTTCTCGTCCAGGCGGACGCAGCCCCGGGTATTCGGCTGTCCGCTGTTGCTCATTCCCTTGACCACTCTGCGTGTTCCCTCATACCAGCAGATGGTATGGAAGGAGTCCCCTCCGGTGAAGAAGGACAGGTGCGTGTAATAATACGGATTGCCGTGCTTCGTCAGGCGTGTCCGCTTCATCTTATGCTTATGAATCGTAAAGCTCTTGCTCTTCGGCGTCGGCTGCTGGAACTTGCCGCTGCAGCAGCGGAAGGATTTATACACCTTCCAGTGCCCCTTTTTGCCCTTGAAGATCGTGACATGCTGCGTGTACTGGCTGATCCAGATGAGGTAACGGGTCTTGCTTCCGTATTTCTTTTTGTTGACCCATTTTTCCTTTACCTTCTTCGTCCAGTCGTTGTTCTTATCCAGTTTCTTGCTGTACGGAACATTTCCCTTTACTGTCTTGCAGTCCTTCCAGCGGACCCATCCCTTCCGGATGACCTTGCCGCTCTTTCCGTCCTTCAGCTGCTTGACATAGATTCGCTTGGGAACATCCCAGTTCAGAATTTTTCTCGGATATTTGTCGGTCACAATAACATAGGTTCCCTTCTTGAGCGTTCCCTTGCTCTTGCTTCCGGTTCTGGACGTGTACAGCTTCGCACTGGTCTTTGTTGTCGTATACCACTTGATGGTTCTGACGCCGCAGGTCAGATACCAGTTCACCGTGACCGATTTGCGGGCGGAAGCCTCAGAGGCTGTCTGATAGTCTGAGCCGTTGCTGCTTCCCTTGTAAATCGCTCTCACATAATAGTAGTAGGTTTTCTTTCCCGAGCGGTTCTTATCCACGTAGGACGTCGTCTTTCCGCTGCTGATGGTCTTCGTCTGCTTCGCGGGAATCTCCGACTTGCTTGTCGTGCGGTAAATCAGGTATCCCGACGCGTCGCTTACCTTCTTCCATTTAATCGTAACATTATTGTCGCTCTTGGGACATTTCACGCTGACGCCGGTCGGCGCGGACAGAAATTTATATCCGCTTAACAGAGCGGACTCGAAAACCTGCGCGGTCTCTCCCTGCTTCGCGGCCGTGCAGACAAGCTTATACTTCGTTCCGCTGTCCTGGATCTTATAAACAAAGCTCGCAATGTCTGTGACCTTCGTCAGGACTTTATCGTTCTGGTCCTTCAGCTCGTAGGTCAGAGTCCAGCCGGCGTCCGTCAGCTTCTTCTGCTGTGCGGGATCCAGCCAGGCACCCGTAAATTTCACCGCGAACTGACCCGGCGTATTCTGTGCGGCGTCCGATGTCACCGGCTTCGCGCTCAGCTTCAGCGGAGCCTTGCTCTGTGTTTCAGCCGAGCTGACCGAAGCTTTGTCCGGCGTCTCTGCCTCCGCGGACCCGCTTTCCGCCGCGGAGCTGTTATCCTCCGTCTGCACCCCCGATGTGCTCTGCCCTGCCTGAGTATCCTCAGCAAACGCAGGCACCGCCACGAACGTCGTGCCGATCATCGCGACCGTCAGAACCATGCAGACAACCTTCTTCAATCTCTTTCTGTGCATTCCTTTATCTCTCCTTACTGCATCAGTGTGTTCGACTTCCAGATCACACATGCATCTTCCCTATACTCACTCGCATATATAATGTAGTTTACCATATCGGAGCGGCAATATCAACAAAAAACGGCCGGGGCGAGGGTCAGTAACAGCCGGGGCGAGAAGCTGAAAGGGGCGCAGAGAGGTCCTGAAACGGCCGGGGCGGGGCGCTGCAAAAGAACCGCGGCGGAGCACTGCGAAAACGTCTGCGGCTGTAATTCGTTGATATTCCTTGCTATTTTCCGGACTCTGTGTAAAAATAAGCGTATGAGACGTATGAGAAATGTTTGTAACGTGAAGAATCAGAGCAGGCCGGATCTGCTGTATGTCATGATATGTGCCGCGGTTTTTCTGGCTGAAGCTTTTCTGGCCCGGCGCCAGTCAATCCGGTACGGCGGCGGATACATGTCCGACGTGTCTTTGTATGTAAAAATCGCCCGGCGGAATCCCACTCCGACGCGCGCCGTCAACTGGCTGTTCAGCCACCTTATGGATCTGTGCGGAAATACACTGGGAATCGCTGTCCTTCTGGGGCTTGCGGTTTCGCTGACGATGGTCGCAAACTACCTGCTGCTGCGCTATCTGTTCTGCAGCCGGTTTTCGGAAAACGGAGGCAGACTCTCAGGCGCTGGCGCCCCCGGATTCCGGGAAACAGGTACGCCGTTCCCAGAGGCGGGCGATACGGCGACGGGATGCTGTGCAGACGCTTCTGCCGACCGGCGGCTTCTGGAGGCAGCCTCTGTCGCAGCTTTGTTCTCCGGCCCCGTCTACATTCCGCATCTGATGCCGTATTTCTACGAGAAAACGCTGAGCAAGTACGCCTGGCAGAGTCCGACGCAGATTATGATGATGCCTCTCGCGATACTTGCACTTCTGCTGTTTTTCCGCATCCGGGAGCGATATTTCCGGCGGATTGCCCCGGGGCAGTGGCTGCTGCTGAGCCTGGCGTTTCTGGCCTCGGCGTGGGCCAAGCCCAGTTTCATCATGATTTTCTATCCGCTGATGGCGGCGATCCTGCTCCGGGATCTGATTTTCGGCAGGAGGGAATGCGGAAGTGTCGGGAGGCGGTTTCGCAGCGTTCTGATTCTCGGGTGCTCCGCCCTTCCGGGAATGGTCTATTTTCTCTACCTGAACAAAGCCATGTTCGGCGGTGCTCCGGGAGCCGCCGGCGCGGGCGCTTCAGAAGCGGCCGGAGCTGCCGCATCGGCCGCCGCCTCCGGCGGAGACGGCAGTGTGATCATCCAGTTCGGTCGGGCCTATTTCAACCAGGACTTCTCCGTTCCTCTGAGCCTTCTGGCCGGTCTTCTGTTCCCTCTGCTGGTGCTCCTCTTCAACCTTCCGGCCCTGCGTGATATCCGCTATGCCTCCGGATGGCTGCTGCTGCTCATCGGCATCGCAGAGCATTTCACGTTCAGCGAGACGGGACGGCGAGCCGCTCACGGCAATTTCGCCTGGGGGAAAAAGGCGGGCGCATACCTGCTGTTTCTGCTGAGTATCTGGAAATTCGCGGAAAACTGGCGGGATCCGCAGTTCCTGCAGCGACGTCCGGGGCTGCGGCGGCTGTACTTCGTTCTGGGGCTTGTGCTGCTGGGGCTTCACGTGGTTTGCCAGTTGTATTACTTCCAGCTGCTGCTGCGGGGACATCACTACATGATGTGACCGCGGTTCGCCGCAGGATATTACTGGATAAGACGACACTTTGATGCTATAATGGAACTATGTTTGAGAATTTGGAAAAGAAGCTGGTCAATCTGCTGATTTTCACGGATCTGGCCAAGATGAAGAAAAAAATCCCGGAGGATTTCTCCGGAGTCAAAAGAATTCAGGATCGGCGTGTTCGCAGGCTCGTGCGGAAGGCGTACAGGATCCCGTTCTACAAAGAACGGTTCGACGCTGCGGGCGTGAAGCCGGAGGACATCCGGACCGGTGCGGACCTCACCCGTCTGCCTTTGTTGCATAAGGAAGAGCTGCGCGCCTGGATGAAAGAAGAAGCGAAGAACCCCAGGTATGACAACTGGTACCACGACACCACCAGCGGATCGTCCGGCGAACCGCTGATGATTCTTCTGTCGCCCAGGGAAAAGGCCTACATGATGGCCAACTGGTTCCGGGTCATGATGCTGGCAGGCTACAACCCCTTCCTCGGTAAAACCATGAGCCGCAAGAGCGCGCACAGCGTTTCCGCCGGCTACGACACCGCGCTCCAGCGCCTGGGCATCCTGCGCCGCGGATTTCTGGACCAGTACGCGCCGGAGGAGGAAATGATCCGGCAGGTCAATGAATACAAGCCGGACTTCCTTTACATGAATAAAACCGAGCTCATGCGGCTCTGCCTGTACTGCAGACAGCACGGCAGCAAAATATATCAGCCGAGGTTCTTTGTGCCCACCGGAGAAAAAACCGACGACATCGCCCGCCGGCTGTTCAAGGAGGTTCTGGGCCCCGGCATCATCGACTCCTACGGAACAGCCGAGACCGGCGCCTGCATGGTGAAGATCGGCGAGAGCCCGGAGTACGTGGTCCACAACGATTCCTTTGTGGTAAACATCTACGACGACAACGACCGGCCGGCCGACGACGGCAAGATCGTGGTGACACCGCTGTACAAGACCGACCTGCCGCTGATTAATTACTCCATCGGCGACAAAGCCACATCCGTGACCCGGAACGGCGTCCGGTTCATCACCGGCGTGCAGGGCAGAATGAACGATTTCTTCCGGTACGAGACCGGAGAAGTCACCACATTCTTCGAAATCGCGCCCATCATCGCTCACTGCACCGACATCCTGCAGATCCGCTTCATCCAGGAATCCTACGATATGATCCGGATCCAGTGCGTCTATAACAAAGAAGAATCCGAACGCACCAGAGATGAAGTAGCCGCACAGCTCACCGCGGATCTGAACAGAAAATTCAAGCACCCCTTCCGAATCGAGTACGACTGGATGGACTCCATTCCGCCGGACGAGAACGGCAAGCTTCGGATGATTGTCTGCAAGGTAAAATAGGCGGCGCGGCATTCAGCGCGAGACGGCCGAGAAGCGCGGGACAGTCGGCGAGACGACGCGGACACAGAACCGCGAGTCGCGGAACAGTCGGCGAGACGCACCGGCACAGAACCGCGAAGCGCGAGCCGACCGCCTCTCACCTTCTCCGCTCCTCGGACAGCACTTCAAAGCCCTGCGCCTGAAAATAGTCCTTTGTCTTATACGCAAAGCTGTTATTTGCGCCCAGACTTATGTTGAACAGGCCATCGCCGCCTCCGCATCCGTTAATCAGGACTCTCTGCTCACCGTCCTGTTCGCTGAGGAGAATGATGACAGTGGCGTAGCTGCTGTTCCTGAAATAAAACCGCTCATACAGCATCTGACAGACAGTAAGGTCCGTTCCCTCAAGCCACGTCTCCGTCAGAAACTCGGCAAACGTTTCATTATATTTCCTCCGAAACGCAGACGCGATATCTTTCAGTTCGCCCTGCGCCGGGCGTCTCATCTTAATCGTTGTAAGGCTCATCGCACAGACTCCTTTCTTATCGGGAACAAATATCTTTTTCTGCTGCGCATGGCATCACCTCTTTCTTTCCACAGTCTTTCTGCAATAACTTCTGCCCTTTTGAACAAAACTCTCCGGAACGCGAATCCTTGATATCCGGATCCGGAGGCTGTATTGAAGAGACGGCACCCGTCTCTTTCACCCCTTCACACATAGAAACGTAAAAAAAGGGCAAAAGGGGACAGCAAAATAAAATTTTTTTCTTTTTTTATCAAAACGCGGAGCAGGCAAATCCTCTCTCCTAAGCATATCTTTGTTAAATATGAACAGAGACTGATGTCTGTTGCCGCCAGGTACTTGTCAAAGGTCATGAGAAATATGTCGAGAAGGTTAACCTGTCCCACCGGATAAGACTTGGGTGTCGCAAGAAGTGTTCCCGGCAGGCTTCCTGCGGTAACAATATGATATTCCCCGACGTCTTCCCTAAAATATTTTAAGGAATTTAAAGCTTCAGGGCATTCCTGTATCTCGTCAAGAACAATAAGTGTATCCTCCGGAACTATCTTCTTTCCTGAAATCAGTGAAAGAATTTCAACAATCCGGTGTGGGTTCTTGTTTTTTTCAAATATTGATTTCAATTCCTCTTCTTCATCGAAGTTGAAATATACAAAGCTGTCATATTCACATTCTCCAAACTCTTTCATCAGCCAGGCATCAGTCAGGTTTTGCCGACCTGACGCGCCCCTCGGAGAATCAGGGGTTTTCGTTCAGGATCGGATTTCCACTGAATGAGCTTGTCAATGGCTTTTCGTTTTAATGTGTTCGCCTCCTTCTATTACTCTAAGACAACGTTATCACGTTTTTACACGATTTACAACGCGAATCAAACACATTTTTACGTACAATTGGCAGTGAAAAATACATTTTTGCACGTAATTTCGACAGTATAATGCACATTTTTACAAAGAAGCCGGTCCGGTTTCGTACCTGACAGGTTCCTGCGGCTTGAAAAATTCTCTACCCGCTGCACAAATCCAGTTCGCGCATAAGCATCATATATATTGAATATTTATTTAAAATATGATTAATTGACAATAGTCTAAAAAGAGTGTACACTGGTTTTGTGGTATTGGGGAGTTGTTCTCTTTTGGAACTTAACGATTGATTTCTTTGTTTACAAAAATCTAATTCCCCGAAGAGCCGTATGGCTCTTCTCTTCGGTATACCCAAATGCGGTCGTGTCTCCACCCATCAAAAGAGAGGGGACTTGTCATATTATATTCGGGCTACTTTCGCGATAACACATTCAGAGACTGGCATAACTTAAAATATGCTATAGCAAAAAGAAAGGACTTCATTATGAATAACTGTAAAGTTAGAAATCGATTAGCATCTGTGATCATCTGCATCATTGCTATTGTAACATCGTTCTCATGTACAATCTTCGCTGATGATGATGCATCTTCTGCAGAGCCTCTTCGTGCACAAGCCAGTTGTAAATCTCATTGTTACGGTGTTACCAACGAACAACACAAACGCGCGCATTATACAACCATCCGCGGTTCAGGCAATACTCCTGCAGCCGCAAAATCCGATCACAACCGAAATATGAAAAAGCATAAAGCCTCTATGCCGAAAGCCACTCATGATGGTAAGTATTTCTAAATATTAGGATCATTACCCTATTATATAATATGGCCGACCTTAAACGCTTACAGCGGATGGAATTTTCATCCGCTGTAAAGTACCTTTTGTCCGCCCATTAGTCTGTATCAAACTTAATGGTCGCTGACAACGATTTGTTAACCGCGCTACAGCGAACGAGTTCAACTGCAAGCAGAAACCGACAGTTTCCCGGTTATCTGCTGTGGTATGATAAAATTTTCAACCCGCATATCGATGCAAAAGCCTGCTACCGGACGGACAAGGAAAAAGCACTGAAAATGACTGACTTAATCGATAAAACGACGGTGATATTTATGAAAAAAACAACCTTAACATCCCTACAGCGGACGGAATTCTCATCTGCTGTGAAATGCCTGTTGAGTCTTCTGCTCTGCATCCTGCTGTTTCTTCTGGCCGGGTGCGGTGACAAAGGCTCGGACACGGAGACATTCTACAAAGCAAAAGAACTCAAGCTCCCGGAAAACCTGAACCGCATTGAGGAAATGTACTTTGACGGCAACGACATCTACGTCGGCGGAGTCCGGGAGCAGAACGCGCGCAGCGTTACAGCCGTTGTTTTGAAAAGCCGGGATTCCGGCTCCTCCTGGACGAGAATACTGAAGAAGACATACACCTGCCCGGATGTGCGGAATTTTCTTTCTCTGGACGTGAAGTTCTCCATGAGCAGCAGCGGCATCGCCGTGATGAGTGCCATTGAAACCGGACGCTCCGTTAAGGATGTGCGTGTGGAGGTCCGTTCCGGAGAGATGTTCGATTATCGCGGAAAACGCCTGACGACACTGAAGCTCCCACCGCAGATGAACATTGCTCATGTAATAATGGATTCCGAATACTCCGGGTACGGCACTCTGGATATCGATGATGACGAATGTCTCGCCAAAATCCTTCATTTCAACGGCCAAACCGGCAAATATAAAATTGTCGCTGACAACGAATACGATTATGATTTTCAGCTTGCCGGCAGAAGGATCTACATCGAAGGCAAATGCCTCGACACCCGCAATTACAAAACCCTGGCTGCCCCGGACTCCGTCAAAGCCGTATGGAAGGACGAGAAGGAATATTTTTCAGACCAGAAAAAGCTTGCTGACGGATCAAAATATCTCTGGCGTGTAGTTCAGACACCGGAAAAAGAAACCCTGTGCTTTGCACTGACGCGGGAAGGGATCTACCGCTTTGCCGGCGACACCAGAACTCAGGTGGGAGAATCGCCTTCCAAAACACTGGGAGAAAATAAATACACCTTTGACCGGTTCTTCGTCCGTGATTCTGACGAATTCTTTGTTCCATACAATGACGACACCTTCTGGAACGGACTTCGGCTGATTCAATACCGGCAGAAAAAATAATCCCGCTGACCTTCGGGATATACGCGTGAACCGGCGCGGTTAAATCGGAAAGGAGGGCGGCCGATGAGGACGATGAAAAAATACAATCATACAGTAAGCGTAATCCCGCGCGTCATCATACTCGCACTCGTATTCGCGCTGACTTCCACGCTGATGCTTTACGCATATCACCGCCCTTCCGGAACGGAGGCTGCGGATCTGAAAATCTGCATGATGAACGGCGATGATAATCTCAGCGGTCTTCTGACAAGCGCCGCATCAGACTGCGGGATCACAGCGGATATACGACAGGTCGTAACAGATTACGAGATGGACGCCGGCGACGCCCGGAAAAAAATCAATCTGGAACTGATGAGCAGCACGGGACCGGACATCCTCATCCTGGACGATATGGATCCGACTCCGTACATAAAATCCGGAAAACTGCTGGATCTCCGGTCAATTGCCGGAGACTCCGGCGTTCCCGCCGAGGTGAAGCAGCAGTTTACATCGAAGGGCAAATGCTTCGCCCTCCCCGCCGCACAGACCCTTTTCGTATACGCTGCCGACGGATCTGCGGGAAGGGAACTGCCGAACACATCCGGATTCGGAACACTTCTCCGTTTCGCACAGAAAAACAACCTGTACTTCGGGAACGCCTATGATAACATTGCCGCAATCGCCTGCAGACTGTATGTTGAGCCGCGGCTCACAGGAGTCCGAAGCAGCGACCGCCGTCTGCTCTGCGATTTCTATCAGTCCCTGCAGCGCCTGCGCGGCCAGAGCCGTCAGAAATACGAAGCAGCATCCTTCCAGCGGTTGAATATGCAGCTGAATCCCCTCTTTTCCTTCGAGGGAATCGGGCACGGAGGAACCGGAGTTTCCATGGACTATCTCTGCAGCATTGAAGACTTTCAGCTTTTGCAGCTGCTGTCAGATAAGGACCGTCTCCGGTACAGGCTGGCTGAGGAAAACGGCCGCATCATTTCCATGCCCTGCTGCATCGTAGCCGTCAACAAAAATGGAGCGCACCGGAGCACTGCGGTGAAATATCTCCGGTATCTGATGTCAGAGGAAGGGCAGCAGCTGGTCAGCGACAGTTCCCTGCTCCCCTCCGATCTGAACTCCCTGTCTGGGATTATGAGGCGCACCACTGAATCCGACAGGATTTCGGAATACAACACTTTGACCCTCCCTGCGCTGCGTTCCCAGACAGTCCGGCTGCTGACCCGCGACCTCGGCAACAGACTCACCAGCCGCGTTACAGACGGCGTTCTGATGGACATTGTGATGACGGAAGCGAACGAATATATAAACGGAAACCAGACTCTGGACGCAGCCGTAGAGCGGGCGGTAGACAGGATCCGTATCGTCCGTTCGGAATGATTAGCTGCCTGCACCATTATCAGCTTCAGAAACTTTTATCTATGGAGGCTTAGTGTGAAGAAATCACTCTTAATCATTTTGTCCGTCGCCGCAGCACTGCTTCTGATGCTCCTCTCCGGATGCGCAGATAAAAACGGCGCACAGAAAATGACGGAAAAGAAAATTTCTCCGCCAGAAAAGCTGTCATACATTTCCTCGATTTCGTGGGAAAATGACAGCCTCTACCTGTGCGGAGTAAAAACACATGGCGAGAGGAATATCAGCGTACTATGCTTCCGCACAAAGGATGACGGGAAAAACTGGGAGTCTGTCTGGAAGGAGAAATACACAGCATCGCCGGGAATGGCCCGCCTGGAGGCAACGGCAGATTTTCACGCCGGGCAGATATGGGTCTCATGGAGTTATCTGCGGCAGGAAAACCTGTCCGGCGCCTTTACCGACGAATCCGCACTGTACGATTCGAAGAAGGGTATTATCGGCAGAGCGTCCGGTGACAAGGCCCGGACAATCTTGCAGGCAGGGCTTTCAGGCAGCAGCAGGATATTCACGGCCACGCCGGAATATCAGTTCAGAAGCTGTGATTACCGGACCGGCAAGGTGAAGGACATCTCTTTGAAGAACTGCAGCGGCGTTGCGGACATCGCTCAGTCTGGAAACATCCTGTACCTCAAAGGACTGAACGGCGGAGCAGCGTGCTGCGACGCCGGCACGGGGAAACAGGTCTCCATCGGGAAAATTGCCGGCGCCCTCTTTCAGTACATGGATAAACAAAAGGCCGTCGGAAACGAGCGGGAGTATGCCGTATACTCCAGTGATTCCGAAGAAATCGCAGGGTTTTATCTGGATCGCAACGGCATCATGCGGTTTACAAAGGACGGATCGCAGAGGCTGGCCGACAAGGAGGATGTGAGTTTCGGAAACAAGGATATCACTTTTGTTGACTCCGCAGCAAAGGACAGTTCCACGATCTATGCCTCAGTCTCCTCCTCCTCCGGGGATTCATGCAGTCTTTACCGATATACACTCAAGGAAAAGTAGGAGGGGAAGAATATGCTCCGTGAATTCCATCCTGTTAAATTCATACTGCCCTCTCTCGCCGGCGTCAGTCTCTTCCTTCTGGTGCCGTACATTGACGTGCTGTTCCGCTCCTTCTGGCGGACGTCGGACGGGCGGTTCGCAGGGCTGGACAATTACCGGGAAGTGATCTGCAACGAAGCCTTCCGTCTTGCGATGAAGAACACCTTTCTGTTTGATCTGGTCTGTATACCGCTTCTTCTCATCGGGTCACTCCTGATCGCTCTGTTCCTGTTTGAAGGTCCGAGGGGAGCGGGAGTCCTGAAGACAGGTTTTCTCATCCCCATGGCGATTCCCACCGCCTCCGTCGTCCTGATGTGGCGGTTTCTGTTCGACCAGCAGGGAATTCTCAACGGAATACTTACCGGCAGCGGTCATGCGGCAGTTCACTGGATGGACAGCGGCATCGCGTTCTGGATCCTGGTGGGCAGCTATATCTGGAGGAATCTCGGGTACAACCTTATTCTGTGGCTGGCGGCGCTCTCCACAGTTCCCCGGTCATCGACGGAAGCTGCCCGGCTGGATGCGGCGGGGCATCTGGCGCGGCTGCGGTATGTGATTCTGCCTCATATCCGGGGCGCATCCTTTGTAATCATCGTGCTTGCGCTTCTGAATTCCTTCAAGGTGTTCAGGGAAGCTTACCTTGTGGCGGGGGACTATCCCGACAGCAGCATCTATATGATACAGAACCTCTTCAACAACTGGTTCCTGAGCCTGGACACCGACAAAATGGCTGCGGGCGCGACCATCGATTCAGCAATCCTGATTCTGCTGATTCTGCTCCTGCAGAGAACATGGGAAATGCGAGGTGAGACTGATGCGTAGAGCTGTTGTCTTCACACTGCTGGCGATTCTCGCCTTTGTCATGTGCTATCCTGTGCTCTTCATCCTCACAGGCTCTCTGATGAGCGGCGATGAGCTGTCCTCCCGGCTGTCGGAGCTGCTCTTCTACAAAGGCGGGGGCTATGTGGACTGGGCTTTGTTCCCCCGAAAGGTTTCCCCGGAATCTTTCCGGGAACTGTTCCTGTTCCAGCCCGGATTTTTCCGCCTCTTCTGGAACACGGTGCTGATCACGGGAGGCGTGCTGCTGGGACAGCTGCTGATTGCAGCTCCGGCAGCCTGGGGATTCGCGCAATACAGGTTCCGCGGCAGAGGTCTGCTGTTTACGCTGTACATCATCCTGATGATGCTCCCTTTCCAGGTGCTCATGCTCCCGGAATATATTCATCTGGGTGCGATGGGACTTCTGAACAGCCTTCCGGCAGTCATCCTTCCCGGAGTTTTCTCGACTTTTCCGGTTTTCATTGAGTACAACTTCTTCCGGGGAATTCCGTCCTCCGTGGTGGAGGCGGCACGGCTGGACGGCGCCGGAGAACCGGATATCTTTCTGCGCATCGGTCTGCCCGCAGGACGCGCAGGAATTGCCGCGGCCATGATGCTGCAGTTTCTGGAATACTGGAGCATCATCGAACCTCCGATGGCGTTTCTGGATTCCCCTGCTAAATGGCCGCTGTCGCTGTTCATCCCATCGATTTCTGTCGATAACGCCGGGATCGCCTTTGTCGCCTCCCTCATTGCCATGTTCCCGGCAATCCTGATCTTCCGCATCGGGCAGCCCGCCCTGGAGGGAGGTATCGCCGCGATGGGCGTAAAAAGGTAGGTGTCCTGAATGGAACGGAAAATATTAATCGGCATCGCAGTCGCGTTTCTGGCTGTCATGATTGTCTTCACCTTCACCTCGCAGTATACCGCCCGGGCACTTCTGCCCGTAATCACCGCCGGGGAGGCCGACCGGGACGGATGGGTGGATTCCTCTGCGGTGCATTACGACGAATCCGGAAAAGCCTTTGTCTACTGGGTCGTGCCGAAGGAAACCATACTCGGGGAAGCCCTCGTCCTCAGCAGATACCCGGTCTGCGTGAAGGCGACGAAAGGAAAGAAAATACAGGCGAAGGGCGCGGAGCAGCTGAATCAGATCGCACTCCGCTGCAACCGGGAAATGGAGGACGGTATGAAGGTCCGACTGGATGAGGAGGAGAAATAATGGCGACTCTGGTTCTGAACAATATCAGCAAGGCTTTTACAAAGGGCACTCCCGTGGTGCGCGAAATGAATCTCCGGGTTGCCGACGGGGAATTCATCGTCATCGTCGGTCCCTCCGGCTGCGGAAAATCCACGACTCTCCGCCTCATCGCCGGACTTGAGGCTCCCGATGCAGGGCAGGTTCTGCTGGACGGTGAGGACATCGCGGCAATCAGTCCCGGAGGGCGGAACATCGCCATGGTCTTTCAGGATTACGCACTGTACGCCGGCATGAGTGTGTTTGAGAATATCGCGTTTCCGCTGCGAATGCGAAAGCTTCCGAAGGACGAGATACAGCAAAAGGTTGCGGAAACGGCCGCACTGCTCGATCTGACAGAGCTCCTCCCGCGGAACGTCCGGAAACTTTCCGGCGGAGAGAAACAGCGTGTTGCCATGGGACGGGCGATCGTGCGTCAGCCCCGGCTTTTTCTGATGGACGAACCGCTGTCGAATCTGGACGCCAGGCTGAGAGGACAGATCCGCAAGGAAATACGACGGCTGCACCGGCAGCTGGGAATCACAACGGTGTATGTTACCCACGACCAGATTGAGGCGCTGACTCTTGCCGACCGGATTATCGTGATGGGAGACGGCGTCGTGCATCAGACAGGCACGCCGCGGGAAATCTACCGCCGGCCTGCTGATTCCTTCGTTGAAGAATTTTTCTGCGCACAACTGAAAGAATATATCGCAGAGCGCGCGGCAGTTCTGAAGGAACTCTGAACGGAGGCTGAGAAAAAACACTCCTGACCTTATTCTTCACGCCTCCCCGGCTACCCTGATATCGATATGCTCCAGAGCCTGATGGAGTTTCTCCACGGCAGCCCCCAGCGTATCGCCCTTTGTAATCACATGACCGATGCGGTGAGGTCCTACCCGGAAGGCGTGAACGCTGTCTCCGGGCGCATAATCGAACTGAATCTGTACGATGTCCGGGTCTGACGGATCGTTGCGGTTTTCCTGTGACAAAATCACCCCGTCTCTGTCGCTGGTGAGCAGCATGCTGGCGTTCGGCGTCAGCCGCGGTCTGCCGGAATCGTCCTTTATCGCCCGGAAGTCCACATGCTCTCCCAGCGCGACGCGGAGGATCTTCTCATAGTAATCGAAGCCGTAATAGATGGAAACCAGCTCCGCAAGACAGGTCGCGCCGGAACGCCCGCCCAGCTCCAGCACATAGGTTTTGCCGTCACGCATGATGAAATCGGCGTTGATGGCGCAGTTGTCCAGCTTCATGGCTGCGATGGCCTTCTCCAGCTGCTCCCGGACGTCCGGAGCGCATGCGCGGTCTGTTTCAAACGGCGCATAATGACCCACCGGCACGCCGGTGTCTCCTCTGAACACGTAGTCGCCGTGAGGAAGAATGAACTCCACCTTTCCGTCCTGTACAAAGGCCTGTGCACCGAACTCATCTCCTTCAATGAATTCCTCTGCGATGAAATAGTCGGACCGGGTATTTTCCAGCGCGTTATGCCGGGCCTCCCGGAAATCCGCCGGCGAGTCCACCCGTGTGATTCCCCGGCTGCCAGAGGAATCCACCGACTTGAAAATCAGAGGAAACTCCAGTCCCTCCAGCAGTTCCTCATAATCTTCCCGTGCGAAGGGAATCTTGCGGAACCGGGCGGTCCGTACCCCGTATTCCTCATAGCGGGACTTCATGGCCAGTTTGTTGGATGCGATTTCCGCGGCCTCTGCGGAAAGCCCTCTCAGCCCCAGCGCATCGCATACCCGGCCGATAGTGATCACCGCCACGTCAGTTCCGGCAGTGACGATGCCGTCAACATTCTCTTCCCGGGCAATCTTCAGAATCGCCTCGTGATCCACTGTGTTCTCATAGCAGACCTTGTCCGCCAGCGGAAATCCGGGGTAGTTTCCGGGTATGCTGGCCACGATGGTGTACAGGCCCATGCGCTTTGCCGCGCGGATCAGAGGAACCTGATAGATCCCCGCTCCCAGAATCAGTATCTTCTTCATTTCCGTACGTCCTTTCCCGCGGGCGCCGCGGCGGCCGCGCCGCCTGTGTCATGCTTTGTCGCGGCGGCAGCTGTGTGATTCGTGCTACCGTCAGCCACGCGCTCTGCGGCAGCTTCTCCGCGCTCCGTGCCGGCCGCGGCAGCTGCGCCGCCCGTGTCGTTCTTTGTCGCGGCGGCCTCTCCGCCTGTATAGATATTCCGCACCACGAACTGCGGATTGTTGCTCATTGTCAGGAACATCCTGCCGATGTACTCACCGATAAGCCCCAGGAACATCATGATTACGCCGGAGAAAAAGAATATGGCGCACATCATGGACGACCAGCCCACGGCGGTAGACGGGAGCATCAGCTTGCGGATGAACACGACGATCGCCCCGATGAGACCTGCCGCCGCGATTACCGCGCCGAACCGTGTGGCGATCCGCAGCGGTACAATGCTGTAGCCCATGATGTTGGACCAGAGCCCCAGAAGCTTTTTCAGCGTGTAGCCGGACGTGCCGTAGGCGCGGTCGAAGTGCTTAATCGGCACACAGGAGATATTCCGCGTGGTCCGCAGGAACAGCCCCTGAAGATGAGTGTACCGGCTTTTGTACTGGATGATATAGTCCCGGACGAATCCGCGGATAATCCAGAAGCTGGAGGTCTTCATGTCCTTCGGCTTGCCGATCAGAATCCGCACTGACATATAGTTTACCCAGCTGCCGAAGTTCCTGAAGCCGGAGTGTTTCTTCTCCGGGTAGTAGCCGTATACGATATCGAAGCCTTTGTCAAACTCCTCGAACAGAATCGGAAGCTGTGAGGGATGGGTCTGCATGTCGTCGTCCATCCCGATGAGCACGTCGCCCTCCGCGTAATTCAGCCCCGCCATAATCGCGTTATGCTGTCCGCTGTTCATGGCGAGCTCCACCACCTTCACAAAGTCGTAGTCGTCCGCCAGCGCCCGCAGCTCGCAGACGGTCTCTCCCCCGTCCGGAGAATAGTCGTCCACAAGGACGAACTCAAAGGGCGTCCGCCCGATTTCCGTCATCTTCTCTGCCGTCAGCTCCACCACCTGACGGATGGTGTGGGACGATTTATAGCATGGAATTACAATCGAATACATACCTTCATTCCTTACCGCGGCCCGCGGCCGCCTTAGATTTCATACCATCAATTATACACGAAAATAACAGAAATTCAATGATTTTGCCCTCTGCTTATGGTATAATGGACATGACCTCTGCACAGGTCGCCATCACTGAAACAAAGGACATTCTAAAGGATATTTTCATGCATATTAAATTCAACGTACCACCATATACCGGCAGAGAGAAGGAAGCCATCTGCCGGGCCATCGACAGCGGAAAAATCTGCGGCGACGGCGAATTCACAAGGAAATGCAGCGACTGGCTGAAGGAGCAGACCGGATCTCCCGGAGTTCTCCTGACCACCTCCTGCTCCTCCGCCCTCGAGATGGCGGCTCTTCTGGCGGACATTCAGCCGGGAGACGAAGTGATTCTCCCCTCCTATACCTTTGTATCCACCGCCAACGCATTTGTTCTCCGGGGAGCGCGCCTGGTGTTCGTGGACATCCGGCCCGACACGATGAACATCGACGAGACGCTGATTGAGGACGCGGTCACGGAGAAGACCCGCGCCATCGTTCCGGTTCATTACGCCGGCGTAGGATGCGAGATGGACGTCATCATGGACATCGCCCGCCGTCACAGCCTGAAGGTGGTGGAAGACGCGGCCCAAGGCGTCATGGCCTTCTACCGGGGCAGGGCTCTGGGAACCATCGGAGACTACGGCTGCTTCAGCTTCCATGAAACCAAGAATTACAGCATGGGCGAGGGCGGCGCGATTCTGATCCGCAGCGATGAGGATCTGGAGCGGGCGGAAATCGTCCGGGAGAAGGGCACCGACCGCAGCCGTTTCCTGCGGGGCCAGGTGGACAAATATTCCTGGGTGGACGTGGGCTCCTCCTATCTCCCCAGCGAGCTGAACGCGGCCTATCTGTATCCGCAGCTTCTGCTGGCAGAGGAGATCAACCGTGACCGTCTGACAAGCTGGAATCGCTATTACACGATGCTCAAACCCCTTGAGGACAGCGGCCGCATACGGCTTCCGTACATTCCGGACGAGTGCCGGCACAACGCCCATATGTTCTATCTGAAAACCGCGGATCTGGAGGAGCGCACGGCGCTGATCCGGTATCTGGGAGAACGGGAGATTTCCGCGGTGTTCCACTATGTACCCCTGCATTCCGCCCGGGCGGGCCGGAAATTCGGCCGGTTCCACGGCGAGGACCGATATACCACAAAGGAAAGTCAGCGGCTCGTAAGACTGCCGATGTATTACGGACTGAGCGAAGAGAACATTGAGGTAGTGACGGATGCAATCAGAAGCTTTTATCAATCCCGATAACGCGGCAGAAAACCGTTCTGCCTTCAGGAAGCAGTTTCTCCTCTACACCCTGCTGTTCATCATTACGGCGCTGGGAGTCTACCTCTGCTTCCTGTATTTTCATGTGACCTTCCTGCGGACCAACCACGGGAACTTCGACGGCATCGCCCAGACCTACCCGGCCTACGCCAGCATCCGGGAATACTTCGCCGCCCTGTTCTCTGGAAACGGGAAGGGCTTCTGGTCCTGGAGCCTCGGCCTGGGCGACGATTACTTTGAACTGCTGAAAAGCAAGCTGGCCAACCCTCTGACCTGGCTGATCGTGGCGGTGCCGGAGAAGTATCTGGACGTGGCCTACGACCTGGTCACGGTCTTCCGCCAGTACCTTGCCGGCGTTGCCTTCCTGTTCTTCGCCCGGGAGGTCTCTCTGAACGGGAGCCAGCGGGTCGCCGGAGCTCTCTGCTATACCTTCTCAGGCTGGATGATCACCGCCGCCGGCGCACAGGGTGCTTTCCTGAACGCGGCAGTCGTGCTTCCCCTCCTGATCATGGGCGCGGAACGGCTCCTGAAGGGGAAATCCCCTCTCCTGTTCATCCTTTCCGTCTTTCTGTTTTTTGTATCCGGCGTGACGTGGACATATGTGGGAGGCATCACCGCCGTCCTGTATTTTGTGCTCCGCTACTTTCATTACAACAAAGGAAAGGGCCCCGGCGCATTCCTGCGCTCTGCCGGCTATTACTGTATCTGCGGCGTCGCGGGGATATTAATATCCTCCGTCTTCGCCTTCTCCATGGTGCTGTCGCTGTCCGACGCAACCACGAGCGCCGCCTACGAGCCTCATACCGTCGTGTACACGCTGAAGGCCTATCTGAACTGGCTGCTGTCGTTCACGTCCATTGCCAGAACCAGCACCTACTACACCTACCTGTATATGCCGATTCTGTGCGTGATGGTTCTGCCCCTCGCGGTAAAGAACATCCGCCGGGGAAGCACCGCCGCCGTCATGGCCGGGATCCTCTTCATCGCGTCGTTCTTCCCGGTGACCGGAAAATTTTTCAACGGCTTCAGCTACAGCGTGGGGCGCTGGTTCTTCGTGCTGGTGTTCTTCCTGGTCTGGGCCGCCGTCGAAACGCTCGGACAGGAGGATTTCACCTCTAAACGGGGACTCCGCCTCATGGCTCTCTGGCTGGCTTTTCTCGGCGTCTGGAACATCGGCGTCTGTTATCTGTGGCTGAAAATCGCGGCGCTGAACGACGTCTGCGCCACCGCGGTCAGCCTTCTGTTCGGATTCCTGATTCTCCTCTGCCTCCGGCTCTGGAAGCACACGGACTTTCTGCACCGGCTCACGGAACGCCGCAGAAAACGGCTGCTGGGTGCCGCTGTGATTCTGCTGACTATGATCAGCGTCATGGGCGCGGAGAATTTCAATGTCTTCCCCTGGTTCAGCGATTCGCTGTACTATTACGCCAGGGTGGGCGGCATCCGCGAAAACTTCGCTCAGTCCACCCAGAAGGCCGCTCAGACGCTGCAGCGGCAGGACTCCTCCTTCTTCCGCACCGACCAGGTGGACGGCAACAACGACACCCGCGTGGCGCGTGTTCAGGCCAACGAGAACCTGTATTTCGGGAACCGTTCTGTCTATATGTACTTCTCGACCATCAGCCGCAGGTGGCTCCTGTTTAACAAAGCCATGGGCAACAACGCCGGATACTTCGACCGAACCACCAGTTTCTCCAACGACAACCGAGCCGCTCTGGATCTGCTGATGGGCGTGAAATACTTCCTCGGGGACAGCAGCACCAAACGCCCGGGAGCCTCGGACTACGCTCCCTTCGGCTTCACCTATGACCGCACGGTCGATGGAGTACAGGTCCTGAAAAGCCGGTACTCCATCGGTCTCGGAACCACCTTCTCCGGCTACATCACTGAGTCGGAGCTGATGAAGTATCCGCCCCTTGTGCGGGAACAGGTTCTGCTGCAGGCTGCGGTCGTTCCCGACGAATCTGTCTCACAGGTCCGGGGACTGACTCATCTGAAGGCCTCCGACATCAGAACGTCCATCCGCTCCCTGGACTACCGGATCCGGAACGAGAAAAACCTGACTGTCCGGAAGTCTTCTATGACGGTGAAGGGCCGCGGAGGCAGCTTCACCATTGACGTTCCCCGGAGCGCGGACGCCGCGAACTGCCAGCTGGTTCTGTCCTTCCGGGGACTGACCCGCCGAACCAATACCTATGAGGAACGGGAACGGCTGGCCGGACGCTCCGGCAGCGCCGTCACCCTTACCGACAAAATCAGCCGGGTATCCTTTGTCGACGACGAAGCCTTCACCATCTATGCCTCCAAAGGCCTCGTGGAGAAGGACGCCATGTACCGGAAGGGGAAGAATCAGGCTCTGACGGACATCGACGACTACAACATCAACCTTGGCTATTACAAAGACGCCTCCGGGCAGATTCACATCCGCATTGACAATCTGGGAGAATACAGTTTCCGGAGCCTGAAGGTCTACGCCGTTCCGATGGATGTCTATCAGGAGAACGCGCCGAAGCTGCAGCAGAACCGCTACCGCATCACCGGCTTCACCAATGACCGTGTGAAGGGAACGGTAAATGCGCAGAAGGACTCCGTCCTCTTCCTGTCCATCCTGGACAACCCCGGCTGGAAGGTCCGCATCGACGGAAGGCCGGTATCGAAAATCCGGGACACCGACCTGGCCTTCACCGGAGTACGGGTAAGCGCCGGAAAACACACCGTGGAGCTGCGGTACAGTCCGGTGGTGCTTCGCCCCGCCGCGCTGTTGACAATTACCGGCATTCTTGCCATAATCATTATCGAGGTTCTGCGCAGGAGGCGCGGGGCGCGGAATAAATATTTTGTCGCGAAGTAAGGAGTTATCATTTATGAAAGGAATTGTTCTTGCCGGCGGAAAAGGCACCCGGCTCTATCCCATGACCCGGGCCGTATCCAAGCAGCTTCTGCCGATTTACGACAAACCGCTGATCTATTATCCGATCTCTGTGCTGATGCTGGCGGGGATCCGGGACATTCTGATAATCTCGACGCCGGAGGACATCGGCGCTTACGAAGAGCTCCTGGGCGACGGCAGCAGGCTGGGGCTGAATTTCAGCTACCGGATTCAGGAGAAGCCCCGGGGGCTGGCGGACGCTTTCATCATCGGCGCGGACTTCATCGGCAATGACCGTGTATGTCTGGTGCTGGGCGACAACGTCTTCTACGGTCAGGATTTCACCCGGCTTCTGAATATGGCCAAAGAACACCGGGAGGGCGCAGCAATCTTCGGCTACCCGGTACGGAATCCCCGGGCGTTCGGCGTGGTGGAATTCGATGAGAACCATAACGTCATTTCCATCGAGGAAAAGCCGGAAAACCCCAAAAGCAGCTTCGCGGTTCCCGGACTGTATTTCTACGACAATGACGTCGTCCGCATCGCGAAGGAGATCCGCCCCTCAGCGCGGGGCGAGCTGGAAATCACTTCCGTCAACAACGCCTATTTGGAGGCGGGCCGGCTGAAGGTGATACTGATGGGGCGGGGTATGGCGTGGCTGGACACCGGCACGCCGGAAGGAATGCTGAAGGCCGCCCAGTTCGTGGAGGCGGTTCAGTCGCGGCAGGGCTTCTACATCTCCTGCCTGGAGGAAATCGCCTGGCGCAGGGGATTCATCAACGATGCGGAGCTGCGCGCCATCGGAGAAAGTCTGAGCATGACCGACTACGGCCAGTACCTTCTGTCCCTGCCGGATGCGAACGTGTAGAGGCCGCCGTGAACGCATACGGCCGGATGCAATTGCATGGAGCGGCTGCGAACATCGCCGAACATCGCCGAACATGCCGAACATATTGAAGGAGAAAGACATGCATATATTAGTAACCGGAGGGGCCGGTTTTATCGGCTCCAATTTTATTTTTTATCTGGCGGAACATCATCCGGACTGGCAGATCACCTGTCTGGACAAGCTCACCTATGCAGGGAACCTGGAAACGCTGGACTCCGTCAGGAACAAAGCCGGATTTGACTTTGTCCGGGGAGACATCGCCGACCGTGATTTTGTAAATGACTTATTCAGTCAGGGGCACTTCGACATTGTCGTCAACTTTGCTGCGGAATCTCACGTGGACCGCTCCATCGAAGACCCCGGCGTCTTCCTGAAGACAAATGTCCTGGGTACGCAGGTTCTGATGGACGCCTGCCGCCGGTCGGGGATCCGCCGGTTCCACCAGGTGGGCACCGACGAGGTATACGGCGATCTGCCGCTGGACCGGCCCGATCTGTTCTTCACGGAGACCACTCCGCTGACCGCCTCCAGCCCGTATTCCGCCAGCAAGGCCTCGGCGGATCTTCTGGTCATGGCCTATCACCGGACCTACGGGCTGCCGGTCACCATCAGCCGCTGCTCGAACAACTACGGTCCCTGGCAGTTTCCGGAAAAGTTGATTCCGCTGATGATCATCAACGCCCTCTCTGACAAAGCGCTGCCCGTCTACGGAACCGGGCAGAATGTCCGGGACTGGCTGTATGTGGAGGATCACTGCAAAGCCATTGACCTCATTCTGACAGACGGACAGGACGGCGAGATATACAACATCGGCGGTCACAATGAGAAGTCCAATCTGGAGGTGGTGAAAACGATTCTCCGCCGGCTGAACAAGCCGGAGAGCCTGATTACCTTCGTCAGCGACCGCAAAGGCCACGACCTGCGCTACGCCATCGATCCGGCCAGAATCAGCCGGGAGCTGGGCTGGCTGCCGGACACCCGGTTCGAGGACGGAATCCGCCGCACCATCGACTGGTACCTGGAGAACCGCCCCTGGTGGGAGCATATCGTCAGCGGCGACTACCGTCAATACTACGAGAAGATGTACCGCGGCCGGTGACGACGGCCTGCGTGGCGAGGAGGACTCGGCGAACGGCAGGTTCGCAGCCGGCAGATCTGCAGCTTCGGGAGAGACGACATCCAGCGAGTTCGCGAACGGGCTGCAGCCGGCGGCGACCGGGACAATGTCCGGCAGATCCGCGAACGGGCTGCGGCCGGCGGCGAGAGGGACAATGTCCGGCAGATCCGCGAACGGGCTGCGCGGCGAGGCGACGAGCAAATTTAAGTGATATAGAACGTGATACAGGAATAGAAGGAAAGGAAATACTGTTTTTATGAAAGCAATTCTGAAGGAAATCCGTGTCAAAAAAGTCATTTCAATTGTACTGCTGATTTTATGCTGCCTGTTTCTTATCTATGAAATCGACAGCATGCGCTATCCGCTGACGTACCTGTATAATGTGCGCTATGCAGAAGGAACCTCCTACAATTTAGCTAAGAAGGTCCTTCCTCTATCTGTTCTCGAGAACAAGACTGACCCCACGAAACGCGACTACAGCAAGCTGGACAAAATCAGCGGAAACAACGACGACCTCATTTCCTACTACCTTCGCAGACCGCACACCGATTACGTCAGACTGAAGGGGTCGCAGACCATCCGGCAGACCTTTGTGGCTAAAGATGACAAAATCAAGCGCCTTCAGTTATTCTTCCACAACCCCGGCAGCACTTCCACCGCGGGACGCCTCACCGTCTCCGTGCTGGACAGCGACGGGAACAAAATCTGTTCCTCCTCCCTCTCCGCGGGGCTGACTCTCAACGACACGCTGACTGCCTTCGACTTCACCCAGGACTCCACAGCGGTAAACGCCAACCGCGTGGCAGGCAGCAAGGTCTCCGCCAAAACCTCGGACGGATACTCCCTGAAAAAGGGTGAGCGTTATACGATACAGATTAAAGGCGACGGGGTACGGGCTTCCTCCGGCTCTGTTTTCGGAATCTATCTGGCAAAAGGAACCTACTCTGGGGCTGAGCTCACCGTCGACGGAAAGAGCTTCGGTAAGACGCAGCTACTCTGCGGCGTCAACTACCTGCATTTGTCGAAAACTCTGCTGTACTTCTTCTTCGGCTGTATGCTCATCGCACTGCTGCTGATTCTGCTGCCGCTGAACCATATCAGCGAAGTGCTGCGCCGCCGCGTGAAGAACGAAAAATGGCGGGAGCGCATCGATGTGAACCGGGCCGTCTCCAGGCTCATGTTCGTCATCACGCCCTTCTTCTGCTACTGGCTGGTGCAGAAGTCAGACGGCAAAGGCCTGCGGACCATCTTCCGTCTTAAAAATATATTCTTTGACTTCGACGGGCTGATGACTATCACGATTTTAATTATGATCATGGCGATTTTCTATCTGATTTTCAACCGGACGCAGATCGCCTCACTGCTGACCACGTTCCTGACCTTTGCCTTCTGCATGGCGAACTATTTCCTGATTCTGTTCCGGAACGACCCGTTAATCGCCACGGATTTCAGTTCCATCGGCACAGCTATGGACGTTGCGGCAAATTATACGATCTCCTTCAGCAAACGGTCTCTCTGGCTTATCGTCATGACCCTGGTTTTCCTGGCGCTGGTACTCTCGCTGAAAAGCGTCCGTGGCCTGCGGCTCCGCTACCGGGCCGTGCTTCTGGTGGCCTGCGGACTCTGGGGCGGCTGGTTCTACGGCGTGGTGCTGAACACCAACTTCCTGAACCAGCACGGCGTGTTCGTCTCCGGCTTCAACGCGAAAGGCGGTTACCACCGCCACGGATCTGTAGTAGGCTTTGTATACACCGTAAAAAACTCCCGGATCGAGAAGCCCTCCGGCTACTCCGTGAACAAAGTGAAATCCATCGCGTCGAAGTACACCTCTGACACCACGGACGGCTCCGCGACGGTCTCAAAGAAAACGCCTAACATCATCGTCATCATGGACGAGGCCTTCGCTGATTTCAGCCTGGTAGGAAATGTGCAGACTTCAGGCGACTACCTGCCCTTCTACCACAGCCTGAAAAAGAACACCGTCAAGGGCGTCCTGTACCCCTCGATTTTCGGCGGCCGCACGGCCGACACAGAGTTCGAATGCCTGACGGGCAACAGCATGCAGTTCTACCCGCTGAACGCTGTGCCGTATAACACGAATATCCGCAGCAAGATGCCCTCCCTGGCCTACGCTCTTGAAGCTCAGGGGTACCGGGGCAATATCGCCTTCCACCCCGGCGTCCGGACCTCCTACAACCGGAACCGCGTCTACCCGCTGCTGGGATTCGAGAAGTACATCTCTCAAGAGAATCTGAAGGATCCGGAGAAGATCCGGGCCTATATTTCCGATGAGGAGGATTTCCGTCAGATCCGCAGAAGCTACGAGGCGTACAAAGGAAAGGGCAGCTCTGCTCCGTTCTTCATGTTCAATGTCACCATTCAGAATCACAGTGACTTCAAGCTTACCAGCGGCTATGTGGAAAAGGAGGTCACCGTCACCGACGGCAGCCTGGCCGACGAGCAGACCGAACAGTACATCAATCTGGCCAAAAAGACAGACGAGGCCCTGAAGAACCTGATCACCTACTTCCGGAACACCGACGAGCCGACGATGATCGTCCTCTTCGGCGACCACGAGCCCCACGTCGGCGCCACCTTCTACGACACCCTGAAGGAACGCATGACCGGCGCCTCCGATGTAGAAAAACAGCTCTGCAAATACAAGGTGCCCTTCATGATCTGGACCAACTACGACAACGACTACGCCTCAAAAATCACCACCTACGCGGCGTCAGCTTCGGATGGGACGGCGCACGGCAGATCCGCAGCTTCGAGTGGGTCCACGAGCGCCGGAAAGTCCACCAACGGCAAGTCCGCGGGCGCCGGAAAGACCGCAGCTTCGGGCGGGACGACGAGCGCCGGAAAGTCCACGAGCGCAAAGTCCACCGGCGCCGAAAAATCCGCGAACGCGAGCGGTGCAGCAACCGCAACCGCCGCAAAATCGGCCGCCAATAACGCAGCCGGCGACACCGATGGACTACAGATCAGCGCCAACTACATCGGCCCATATATCCTGAAACTAATCGACGGAAAAATGACCGGCTACGACAAGTATCTGCTCTCTCTGCAGAAAAAGGTTCCCGTCACAAGCGCCGTTGCCTACATGGGCGACAACGGGAAATTCTACTCCGCAACTGCCGGCAGCAAATACCGCAAATACCTGAATCAGTACCACATTCTTCAGTATAACAATACCGTCGATACAAAAAACAGAGTGAACGATTTCTTCTATCTGAAGAATAAAAGTAACAAGAAGTGACGGAAGGTTCAGGGCCCCGTTAGGCGAAAGCGTCGGCGGGACCGTTTCAGAACAAAACTGCCGGTACTCAAGGCTCAGTCCGATGGTACTCAAGGCTCAGTCCGATTTTCGACAGACCCGCACAGATATAGTCAGTTTAACTCCGGGTCTGAACGAACCCGAACTGTTCACAGTAGAGCCGTTTGAGTTAGACGCACTCTGATCTGCCACATTTTTGGTTTTTTTCGAGAAATGTGGCAGATTTTAGAGCGTTTTTAGTATGTATAACATATATTACAAAATTAGAGTATTGAAATTTCGGCATTCGTACCCGCTTTTGCAAAATCCTGCCGTGTAAAACCGGCCAAACATGAACTCACTGTACATTTTTATGCGTTTACTGGCAAAAAGTGTAAATCTGACGCGAGGATTCTGCCACATTTTTGGATTTTTTGGCGATTTGTGGCAGATTTTCCAATCAAGGTACTTTTAAGCGCCTTTGTAATCGCCAATTTACGATATGATGACTCCCACTGCTCTCATTTTGTCACCATACAGGGAACCCATCAGTGATCCCCCTCGTCGCCCCCTCTCGTCGACTATCCACATCGCTTGCACCTGCGCCCCTCGTCGACCACCCTCACCTGCGCCCCGCGCCGACCTACTCGCCGTCCATCCGCACCCCCTCGCCGACCGTCCCTCACCTCTCGCCCCGCAACCCCAGTAATTTCAACACTTTACCGTTATAAATCGCTTCCGAATGTATAATTGTATTTATAATGTTTTTTCCGCGGGCGGCATCTTCATTTGTGATATATTCAGTACAGAAACCTTATCATTCATCAGAGTTGAAGGAGAAACGAGGAAAATGCTAAAAGGAAAAAAACTATGCACAGAGCCCGAGTGGTGCAAGGGCTGCGGCTACTGTGCGGAGTTCTGTCCCAAGAAAGTGCTGATAATACGGCAGGAAAAAGTTGTCGTCGAAAACCCTGACGACTGCATATGCTGCGGCCTCTGCGAACAGCGGTGTCCGGATTATGCAATCTGGGTAGAGGAGGCGTAGAGATGGCGGAGAAACA
Organism: Hornefia porci; assembly: GCF_001940235.1. Taxonomy (NCBI): domain Bacteria; kingdom Bacillati; phylum Bacillota; class Clostridia; order Peptostreptococcales; family Anaerovoracaceae; genus Hornefia; species Hornefia porci. The sequence goes on from NZ_MJIE01000001.1 coordinate 1,721,132, forward strand.
GAAACGATTCCAGCTCCTGCAGGGAAACGAGGCCTGCGTCGAGGGCGCTCTGGCCGCCGGAATGCGGTTTTTCGCAGGCTACCCCATAACCCCGTCCACGGAAATCGCGGAACGCAGCGCAGTACGTCTGCCGCAGGTCGGCGGTAAATTTATGCAGATGGAGGACGAGATTGCCAGCATAGCGGCGGCGCTGGGCGCGTCTGTGGCAGGCACAAAATCCATGACGGCGACCTCCGGTCCGGGATTTTCCCTGAAGCAGGAAAATATCGGCTACGCCACCATCGCAGAAATCCCAATCGTTATCGTTGACGTCATGCGGTCCGGTCCCTCCACCGGCCTTCCCACATCCCCCTCGCAGGGCGACGTGATGCAGGCCAAATGGGGTACCCACGGAGATCATCCGGTCATTGCCATATGCCCGTGCTCCGTCCAGGACACCTTCAACCAGACTGTCCGCGCCTTCAACCTGGCCGAACGGTTCCGCACCCCGGTGATCCTGCTGATGGACGAAATCGTCGGACATATGCGGGAAGGCTGCGAGATCATTCCGTCAGACGAGCTGGAAATCCATAACCGGAACACCCACATGATCAACTCCATGCCTTACGCCTTCGGCGAGGGCCAGTACGTTCCGCACATGACCTCCTTCGGAGACGGACACCTTTACAACATCACAGGACTGTTCCATGACGAGGCCGGCTTCCCCACCAACGACAACCGGATCGCCGGTGCAGAGAACGACCGCATCATGAAAAAGATCCAGATATACAAATACAGCGGAATCCTCGATTACGAAGAATACCAGATGGAAGACGCCGATATCGGAATCGTCTGCTACGGCGGCACCACACGGGCCGTCCGCGAGGCCGTGGACGAGGCCCGGGACATGGGCTACAACGTCGGAATGTTCCGCCCCGTCACACTCTGGCCCTTCCCGGAATACGAGCTCGTATCAAGAGCCCGTCAGCTGCGCCGTCTCATCGTGGTAGAGCATAATTACGGGCAGGTCCTGCTGACCGTAGAGGGTATCATCAAAGGAGATACAAAGGTGGAATTTATCGGCAAGGTCAACGGCACCGCCATCAGCCCCACCGAAATCATCAAGAAAATAGAAGAGGGGGATGAATAATATGCCAAGCAAATTAGTACAGGAAACCATGCGGACCAGAAGACTCCCTCACATCTGGTGCCCCGGCTGCGGCCACGGCATTCTGATGCGGGACGTCTGCCAGGCCATCTATAACGTGGGCCTTCCCAAGGAACGGGTCGCCATCGTCAGCGGAATCGGCTGTTCCTCACGGGCGGCGGGATACATGAACTACAACACTCTGCACACCACCCACGGGAGAGCCATCGCCTTTGCCACCGGAATCAAAATGGCCCGCCCCGAGCTCCACGTCATCGTCGTGACCGGAGACGGAGACGCGGCGGCGATCGGCGGAAACCATCTGATCCACGCCTGCCGGCGGAACATCGATATGACCGTTGTGATTTTCAACAACAACATCTACGGCATGACCGGCGGGCAGTATTCCCCCACGACGCCGACCGGCGAGAAGGGAACGACGGCACCCTATGGAAACATCGACGGAGATTTCGACCTTCCTAAGCTGTCCGAGGCTGCCGGCGCTACCTACACGGCAAGGGGAGACTGCTTCCACGTTCCGCAGATGATCCGCCTCATCGAGAACGGCATCCGGCACAAAGGATTTTCCGTAATCGAGGGCGTCAGCATCTGCCCGACCTACTACGGTCGCAAGAACAAAAAAGGATCCGCCGTGGAGATGATGCATTGGCAGGAACAAAACTGTATCGACATAAAAAAGGCGGCGAAAATGGAGCCCGCTGAGCTCGAGGGAAAAGTGCTTCTCGGTGAGTTCAGCCGCGTAGAAGGTCGCCCGGAGTACGTTGAGGAATACGACAAAATCATCCATATCGCAGGAGGTGACCGGTAATGGCGAAAGAACAGCTGAGATTCACAGGTTCCGGCGGTCAGGGCGTCATCCTGGGAACCATTATCATGGCAGAGGCCGCCTTCCTGGACGGCAAACAGGTTGTCCAGTCCCAGTCCTACGGGCCGGAAGCGCGGGGTGGACTCTGTAAAGCCGAGACCATCGTAGACGACAAGCCGATTAACTATACGAAGATCGAGACGCCGACCTTCCTTTTGTCCCTGTCGCAGAATTCCTTCGACAAATTCAGCAAGAAGCTCGCCCCCGGCGCCGCCATCATCGTGGACGACTCCGTCCGGGTGCCGGAGCGGATTTCCCAGAAGCATGAGGTGCTGCGGCTTCCCATCATCCAGTCCGCCATCGATGTGATCGGGAAAAAGGTTTCGGCCAACATCATCGCGTGCGGAGCGGTAAATGAGGCACTGCATCTAGCCTCCCAGAAGTCCATGGAGGAAGCGGTCCTCGCCCATATTCCAAAGGGCAGCGAAGCGCTGAATCTGAAAGCGGTTCGTCTGGGCGCCAAACTGGTGCAGGACCGGCGCAGGACAGAATAGCCCCGAAAGGACTCCGCCACAGCAGCTCGTACTGCACAGAGCGAGCCAGCCGCCGCAGCAGACCGTGTTTTTCTACGAGCCGGACGATGGCGCAGGGAATATCAGACTCTCCTCACAATATCTTCTCCTTCTTTTCAGATTACGTGTTATACTATTCTGAAAGAGGAGGAAGTGATCATGACCACACCATGGCAGAAGGAATGGAACCGCATGCAGCGACAGGAATACGAGTATCTTCAGAAAGGGCGGTTCAGGAAGGAATCCCGCTTGAACCGGCTTCTGGAAAAGCACGTTCCGGACGCTCTTCAGGACAAACTGGATCTCGCGTTTTCCAAGGCCTTTGAATTGATATTCGAGAAGGGAACCGGCGTCATCGAGAAGACCTACAATAAAAACGGCATTGAAGAATCCTTTGTGGAGGAGCGAGAGGAAGCTCTGTCCCGGGGCGATCGGGAATCCCTGCGCCACATCTCCAACAAGGCCGGAGCCGCAGGCGGCCGTAATCTTTTGTTCTCCGGAGGAGCCGGAATCGGCATGGGCATCCTGGGCGTAGGCCTCCCGGACATTCCTTTGTTCACCGCCACGATGCTCAAGGGAATCTATGAGATCGCCCTCCACTTCGGCTACAGCTACGACACGCCGCAGGAAAAATATTTCATCCTGCGCATCATCGAAGCATCTCTGTGCTGCGGCAAGGAGCTGGATGAGCAGAACGCGCAGATCAATCGGTTTCTGGATCGTCCCGAACTGCCAAAGGACTACGACCAGCACGCCCAGATCCGCAAGTCCTCCGCAGCCCTTTCCACAGAGCTCCTGTATATGAAATTTCTGCAGGGCGTTCCCGTGGTAGGCGCGGTGGGCGGCGCATACGATGCGATTTATATGAACAAAATCACGAAATACGCTCAGCTGAAGTATCATCGCCGGTTCCTCATCGATCACAGCGATCCTCTGGACGGTCCGGCGCTCGCATGAGCCGGCTGCGAAGCGCTCGAAGACATCCCGCAACCGAACGACCAACGAAGTGTGCGCCCGGCGAATAATCCGCGGAGAGTAAGAATGCGGCCGGCCGCGAAGTTTCAAGGGCCAATCCGGGCACACGCGTAAGGACGCATACGGTCGCATAAGGAAATTTACATACATTTAACTCCGATAAAGACATCAATTTTACTTTGTGATGCTATCATCAACAGGAAAGGAGAAAAAATGGAACAGTTGAAAAACAAAAAAGGATTCATATGCGACATGGACGGCGTTATCTATCACGGAAATGTGCTGCTTCCGGGCGTAAAGGAGTTCGTGGAATGGCTTCAGCGAGAAGAGAAAGAATATCTTTTCCTGACCAACGCCAGCGGCAAAACGCCTTTGGAGCTCCAGATGAAGCTTTCCCGAATGGGGCTGAACGTCGGCAAGGAGCACTTCTATACCAGCGCACTTGCAACCGCAAGATTCGTCAGCCAGCAGATGGAGCACTGCACCGCCTACGTCATCGGCGAACCGGGACTGGTGGGGGCGCTCTACGAATGCGGCGTTGCTATCTCCGACCGCAATCCTGATTATGTGATTGTGGGCGAGGTACAAAATTATAACTATGAGACGATCTGCAAGGCGGTTTCTCTGGTGCGGGAGGGTGCTCGCCTTATCGGGACCAATTCTGATGTGACCGGCCCCTCCGATCTGGGAATCGTCCCTGCATGCCGGGCTCTGATCTCGCCGATTGAAATGGCCACCGGCAAGCAGGCATATTTTGTCGGTAAACCCAATCCGCTGATGATGCGTACCGGCCTTCGGATTCTGGGCGTCCACTCGGAAGACGCTGCCATGATCGGCGACCGCATGGATACTGATATCATCGCCGGCATCGAGAGCGGCCTGGATACAGTTCTTGTTCTGTCCGGCGTTACCAGCCGCGAACAGGTCAGCCTCTTCCCTTATCGTCCCCGTCTTATCCTCAACGGCGTAGGCGACATCGCAAAATAACCTGCAAAATCGCCACGCATGGCGCGGCACTCCCGAACCGCAGCAGTGCCCCTCGAACTGCGATAGTACGGCAGCCGCATATGGACGGCGAAAGTCTAGAAAAATGCTGCGAGACAGCTGTTAAAATCAGAAAACATCCCCGGCCAACGATACTATCCAGTGAAGAATTGGAACTAATCAACGGACAACTCAACTATATAATCCTACTGAAGATATAGGAGTCTTGATAACGCGCACCACATCGTAAATTGGCGATTACAGAGCCGCTTAAAAGGCCGTTGGTCGCCAAATCTGCCACAAAATCGAAAAAAAACCAAAAATGTGGCAACTTTAAACGCCTCTAACTCGTTTGCCACTTACCACTCTATCCTCAGCCGAACCATCGCCATCCGCCCGACTGCCCGCGCATATTTCTCACCTCACAGTTATACACCACCCGACAATTTCTGTTAACAACAGGGCTTTTTTATGATAAGATGTTCGGTAGTAGAAACGGAGGGAATCATTTAATGAAGAAAATATATTACAATGGCCGCTTCCACACGATGGTGCCGTCGTCATCGGCGGTGGACGCGATCTGTTGCGAGGACGGCGTCATTACAGCGGTCGGACGATATGATGATTTCAGTGAGGAGCTGCTGCGGGAGGCGGAGCTTCATGACCTTGACGGTGCTGTTGTTTTTCCGGGATTTATCGACACCTACAGTGCGCCTGCCATTGACGCTTTTGACAATGCGGCGGAGACGGACCCGGAATTCGGGGAGTCGGAGGTGCTGTACTGGGTCGGGGAGGCTGTAGACTATTTGAACGACAAAGGCGTATGCGTGCTTTGTCTCCACGGCCCCGGCGATAGAAGGAGAGCGCCATTCCGCAGATTCATCGGAACTGAAGACTCATCGATTATTTACGATGTGTCCTGGCAGACCGCCTTTGAGAAGGAGCTCTATGACGGCTGCTTCGATGCAATTCTGGAAAACCCGCGCACCAGCCTGCTTTTGTTCAACCCTGTGTATGATGACAGCAAAAGCGTGCAGGACGCCATCCTGCGCCTGACGCGCACCGCGGCGGAGAATATCGGCCGGCTGGAGGATATGGGAACGATTGAAGTCGGGAAGAAGGCAAACTTCACCGTCTTCGACGAGGACCCGTACGAGAAGGATCTGAAGGCCTTCGCGCATTCGCACGCCGATCTGATCATAAACGAGGGCAATATTGTTTACAGCGCTTACGACCAGGCCATGGAGGAGCTTTATGACCTGTTGTCGAATCAGATGTTTTAGGGGGAAATTATGAAAAAGAAACTTTCGATTATATTTATCTGCGCGCTGTCGCTGGGGCTGGCTGTGTGCGTTACCGGATGCAGGGACAAAAGCAGCTCTTCTGCCGAGGAATCCGTCGTCAATCCGATTAATCTCCTGATTTCCATCGACTATCCGGGCAGGGCGAACAAGCCGGACCTGGAGAACTTCAAGTTCAAGGCGGAGGAGGAGTCTTCGGTGCTGGAGGCTACGGAGCTTTACTGCAATATCAGCGAGATACAGCTTCTCGTCGATACCACAAATAATGAGGTGCAGGGAATCAACGGAATCAACAACGGTGAGCTGAAGAAAAATTATGTGTGGAAGTACAAAATCAACGGCAAGGAGGTCAGTGACAATCCCCAGGATTACGATTTGAAGGATGGGGATAACATCACCTGGTATTATACAAAAAAATAACTAAAAATGCGAATCAACCGCATTCCTTCACGCAATCTTCACATAAATACCTTATACTATGGTTGTTCAATCGAGTTTGGTATTTTATATACCAACTTTCCTTCTTTTATTGAATACACACACTTTCAGAAAAAGAGTCTCATCCCTCGATGGGTCTCTTTTTCTATGTCTTTTTTCATGCCTTCGCGATGCGGGCTCAGCATGGTCCAGCAACACAAGGCTTCACGGCCCACCGCCGCGGCCACGCCTCGCCAACGCAAGAATTCTGCGGTGCGGCCCACTGCCGCGCCAACACAAAAACCCTGTCCGCCGTTATTCCATCCTTGCCAGGCTCGCCTCGGCGCGGCGGCGGGATTCATCCAGATGGCGGGACATGGCCTGCCGCGCCGCCTCCTCATCCCCGGCGGCAAGCGCATCCCGGATTGCTTTGTGCTCTGCAGAGATTTCCCGAAGATTTTTCTCCTCATAAAAGACATTGCGGCGGTTCATACGGATGTATCCTTTGTAGGAGCGCAGAACCCGGGCCATGAAACGGCTCCCCGCAGCTTCATAAATTATATCGTGAAAGCCCTCGTTCAGCTCCAGAACCTGCGACGCATCCTCGCGGCCGGCGTAAAAATCCATCAGATCGCAATGGTCTGTGAGCCGCTGCACATAGTCCGGCGTCATATGCCTGCAGGCCCATTCCACCGCCAGACCCTCCAGCGCCTTTCGCACCGCGTAGATGTCCTCTATATCCTGACGGGTGATTCCCTGTGCGAAACAGCCGCGGTTCTTCCTGTATTCCACAAGACCCTCATCCTCCAGGATTTTGAATGCCTCGCGCACCGGCGTCCGGCTGACCCTCAGCTCCCCGGCGATTCTGTTTTCCTTCAGCTGCTCGCCGATTCCGTATTCCCCGTGCAGAATCCGGTCGCGGAGAATGCCTGCAATCTCGCGGGACAGAGAGAATTCCAGAGTAAATTTTTTTCGTTCCGTCATTTCTTTCTCCTGATACAAAAAACTGCCCTCAGTGATTCAGGGCAGTCGTATTGCGGCGTCGGGTCGAAATCCGGGTCAACCGGCCGGCCGGCTGAACGGTTCCGTTTCCGATCAGATGATGTGGTTCTCCAGAATCTGCTTCTCGAAATCGAAATCGTTGGTCTGCATATAGTACTGCGCACAGTCCACCATCGCCTTCATCGGGCAGAGTCCGATGATCTCGGTTTTGGTGACGTGAACGCCGTAGCGCGCCGCCTCGAATTTCACGGTTTCCACCACGCGGTAAAGAGGCGTCTGCTCGAAATTCGTCATATTGCAGGAGACCTGCGCATATTTGCGTCCGGTTTCCTCATCCTCGATTTCAAAACCCATGGACTTGACGCACTTGAATCCGCCGTCCTTCTCGCGGATGATCTTCGCAATGTTCTTTGCGATCTGCACGTCGTCCGTATCCAGGTCCAGATTAAACGCCACAAGCGGCGGTCTGGCGCCGACTGCCGTCACGCCGGCCGTCGGATGGATTCTGCGTCCGCCGAAATCCGGTTCCCAGTCCGGTTCCTGGACCTTCTCCGCCATACCCTCAAACTGACCTTTACGGATTTTCACGAGGTTCTGCCGCTCCGGACGCGTTGCAGATTCCTCATAAAGGAAGACCGGAACGCCCGCCTCGTCCGCGATGCGCTTTCCAACCACTTTGGAAAGCTCGATGCAGTCCTCCGTCGTGCAGTCCTTGATGGGGAGGAACGGCATTACGTCCACCGCACCCATCCGAGGATGCTCGCCCTCATGGTGATTCAGGTCGATCAGCTCCGCGGCCTTCTTCACCAGCTTGACGCTCGCTTCTTCTACTGCCTTTGCATCACCGATATATGTGATGACACTCCTATTATGACTTTCATCAGAGGAATAGTCAAGCAGCGTGCAGCCGGGCGTGCTGCGGATTTCATCCACACAGGCCTCTACCACCTCCGGCCGTCTCCCTTCGCTGATGTTTGGAATACTTTCGATAATCTGTGCCATTGCGTTTTCTCCTTTTGAAGTACAAATGATTCTGCCCGCCGCCTCGCCGGTTCCGGCGGGCGTTTTCTGTCACGGGGTTATACTGATTTCCGCTGCGGCGTCGGCTCGCGGCGTTCGCCGTCTTGCCGCATTGTGGCGCGGCGTCGCAGCAATTGTCGGCGCTCGCCGTCTTGCCGCAGGTTATAACGATTCTGTGATAGCGCTGAAGCAGCGGGAGGAAATCACCGACGCTTCCTCATACATTTTCTGCCCCTCCGCGCCGAAATAGGAAGCCTTCTCCGCGTCCTTGACGCCCGGCAGATTAATCAGGACGTTCATCCACGCTCCGAACACACAGGACCGGAGCTGCAGAATGCCGACGCCCAGATCGCTGGCGCAGTTCGGATTGGAATGCCCGACCAGCGTTTCCGCAAGCTTCAGGCCCTCATACCCCAGCTGCATCGTGCGGAAGGGAACCTCCGTCGCCACCAGCGTTCCGTCCGCGATGGCCTTCTTCCGTGCCGCCTTCTCTTCTTCGGTGCCCTTCGGCAGCTTAAACGCGTCCGAGATCAGGTTATAGGCGTCTGTGTCTTTGTCCACCGCAGCCGTGAGCTCACGGTACAAAGGCAGCCCCTTCTCCTTCGCCGCGGCGCAGATGTCCTGGAAATCCGCGTACTTTTCCTTCCCCAGTGTGAGATCAGCGACCATCACGAACAAAGCGCAGCCCTCCGCGCCCGAAAGGGCGCTGACAGAACCGCCGCCGGGCGCCGGTGCGTCAGATTTCAGTACGTCCAGAAATTCATTCACCTTCATGTCGACTAATTTCATTTTATAATTTTTCCTTTCTTGACGACCCTCGCGGTCATATTTGAGCCAAAACGATAACAGAGCATTTCCATATCCGGCGCATCCCAGATCACGAGATCTGCCTGCTTTCCGACCTCCAGCGTCCCTACCCGGTCGCCTCTGCCCACCGCGCAGGCCGGATTGATGGTCACCGCGGTCAGAACCTCCTCCGGCAGCATCCTGTATTTCAGACACGCCAGATTCATCACGAACTGAAGGTTCATAGACGGGCAGGAACCCGGATTGAAGTCACTGGCACAGGCCACCGGAATTCCCATTTCAATCATCCGGCGAGCCGGTGCGTAGTTCGCCCCCAGATAGAAGGACGTCGCGGGAAGACACATCGCAGTCGTACCTCCCTTCGCCATCGATTCCAGTCCCTCTTCATCGATGGAAATCAGGTGCTCCGCACTGACGCAGCCCAGTTCCCCCGCCAGACGGGAGCCTCCGATAGCCTCAATTTCATCCGCGTGAATCCTCAGTCCGAAGCCCAGCTCCTTCGCCCGCAGAAGGTATTTCCGGCTCTGCTCATAGTTGAACACTGAATCCTCGCAGAAGATGTCCGCGAATTCCGCCAGTTTATGCTCCTTCACATAAGGGAGCATCTCGCCGCATACCATGTCGATAAACTCATCGGGCCTGCCTTTGTACTCCTCGGGAATCGCGTGCGGCCCCATAAAGGTGGGGATCACGTCCATGGCGTGAAACTCGTTCAGCCGCCCGATGACCTCCAGCATCTTCATCTCGCTGTTGAAATCGAGTCCGTAACCGCTCTTGGCCTCGCAGGTGGTGACTCCGTGGTTCATCATCTCGTCCAGGAATTTTCCGGTCTTGTAGCAGAGATCCGCCTCGTCCGCCTCTCTGGTTTTCCGCACCGTGTCCAGGATTCCGCCGCCGGCCCGGAGGATGTCCAGATATGTGGCGCCCTTCAGCTTCATCGCCACCTCATGCTGCCGGTAGCCGCCGAAGACCATATGGGTATGCCCGTCCACAAGGCCCGGCGTGACCAGCCGGTAATTCGCATCCAGAACCACGTCTGCGCTCTCCGACCCCAGAGGGAGATCGCCTCCGTCGGTAATCTCAGTGATCACGCCGTCCCGGATATAGACGGCCGCGTCCCGGAGCTTCCGGTTTTCGCCCTGCTCCGCGCCCCGGTGGCTGTAGCTGCCCACCGGAGTCTGCAGGGTGCCGATGTTTTTTATCAGTAATGTAGACATACGATCTCCTATTTCACAAATCGGTCAACGACGCTTTCCACCAGCTCGTCGTCTGCCAGGAACGGCAGTGTGATATGACCTTTCCCGTCGTAATTTCTGTTGTATGCAGCCGCGGTGGAGAGAGCGTTCTCGTTTCTGGCCCAGCTTCTCCGTGCCACGCCTCCCATCACGTCCCACATGATGGCGGAGCGAATGATCTCATCCACACGCTCAGAGCCGTCCAGCAGCAGACCGAAGCCGCCGTTGACCGCTTTTCCGATGCCGACGCCGCCGCCGTTATGCAGCGCGCAGAGGGACATTCCTCTGGCCGCGTTGCCGGCATAGCACTGCACCGCCATATCCGCCATGACATTGGAGCCGTCCTTGATGTTGGAGGTCTCACGGAACGGGGAATCCGTACCGGATACGTCGTGATGATCCCGGCCCATCATGATCGGACCGCATTTTCCCTCCCGAACCAGCTTGTTAAATGCCAGCGCGATGTCCCGTCGGCCTTCCGCGTCCTGATAAAGTATGCGGGCCTGGGTTCCGACCACCAGCTTATTTTTCCCGGCATCGCGGATCCATACCCAGTTGTCTCTGTCCTGCGCTCTGCGGTTCGGGTCGATGGTGTCCATCGCCGCTTTGTCCGTCGCCGCCAGGTCCTCCGGTTTTCCGGAGAGGCAGACCCAGCGGAATGGGCCGTATCCGTAGTCAAACAGCACCGGACCCATGATGTCCTCTACATAAGAGGGCCAGATGAACCCGTCTTTGTCGTCCACGCCGTTCTTCGACATTTCCTTAATGCCGGAATCATACATCGCCTTCATAAAGGAATTGCCGTAGTCGAAGAAGTAGCTTCCTCTCTCCGTCAGAGTGCGAATCGCCTCGAAATGCCTGCGCAGAGTTTTGTCCACCTGCCGGCGGAATTCCTCTCTGTCGCTGTGCAGAAGCTCTGTGCGCTCCTCGAAGCTCATACCCGCCGGGCAGTAGCCTCCGTTATACACGTTATGGCAGGAGGTCTGATCGGACAGAAGATCGATCTTGAAATTCTTCTCGACCGCGGCCTCCAGCAGATCCACGATATTTCCATGGTAAGCGATGGAGATTCCCTCCTTCGCCGCTTTCTTCTCATTGGCCAGCCGGAAAATTTCGTCCAGATCGTCCATGACCACGTCCACCCATCCCTGGTCGTGCCGTGTCTCAATGCGGGAGTAATCCACCTCGGCGAAGATTCCCACAGCATTGGCGATGTTCGCGGCCTTCGGCTGCGCGCCGCTCATTCCGCCCAGGCCTGAGGATACAAAGGTATGTCCGGCCAGGTCGTCCTGCTCCGCAACGCCCAGGTACTTTCTGCCTGCGTTGAGAATCGTGTTGAAGGTTCCGTGAACAATACCCTGCGGTCCGATGTACATCCAGCCGCCGGCAGTCATCTGTCCGTAGTTGGCCACGCCCATTTCCTCCGCGATTTCCCAGTCCTCCAGGTTGTCGTATTCTCCGATCATCAGAGCGTTGGTGATGATGACGCGGGGCGCGTCCGGTTTGGAGGGGAACAGTCCCAGCGGATTTCCGGACTCTACGACCAGCGTCTGATCCTCCGTCAGCTCCTCCAGATATTTCTTGATCAGCCGGTACTGAAGCCAGTTCTGGCAGACGGATCCGGTTTCGCCGTAGGTGACCAGCTCATAGGGGTACAGCGCCACCTCGAAATCCAGGTTGTTGTCGATCATGACCTGAAAGGCCTTTCCGGCCAGGCACTTTCCTTTGTACTCATCGATGGGCTTTCCGTAGATTCTTCCTTCCGGACGATAGCGGTACGCGTACACACGACCATATGTGGTCAGTTCTTCCATAAATTCCGGCGCCAGTTTCTCGTGCAGTTCTTCCGGCACATAGCGCAGGGCGTTCTTCAGTGCGATTTTCGCCTGCGCCCTGGTGAGCCGGAATCCCCGGTCCGGCGCTCTCCGGATTCCCTCCTGAAATTCCGGGTAATCGGGATATTCATTTCCCAGCTGAATTTTCATTGCGCCTTTTATCTCGTTGTTATTAAGCATCTGCGTTTCCTCCTATTTCAGTGTAACCTCTTTTTCCACAACCTCCAGCAGGCTGTTGTCTTTAATCATTTCATCGAATTTCACCAGCTCGTCGTGCATGATCACATCCTGATCGATGGGATCTGACTTTGTTCTGATATATTCATAAGCGGCCTTTGTCGCCGGCGCCAGGTTGGAAATCTTACTCTCTCCGATCTTCTCTCTCAGCCAGATCGCCTGAGCCGCCGTGGCAATCTCGATTCCCAGCACCTTCTCCGCGTTGTCCAGGACCATTGCCGCCGTTCTCGCGGAGGTCGTTCCCATGGATACGTGATCCTCCTGATTTCCGGAGGACGGGATGGAATCCACGCAGGCCGGATGGTCATAGATTTTGTTCTCCGAAACCATGGACGCGGCCGCATACTGGGCGATCATGAAGCCGGAGCAGACGCCCGCATGCAGGGTCAGGAATCCGGGAAGTCCCTCTGAAAGCGACGGGTTGATCATCCGCTCCGCCCGGCGTTCGGAAACGTCCGCCAGCTCGGAAACAGCGATTTTCAGAAAGTCGAAGGCCAGTGCCATCGGCTGTCCGTGGAAGTTTCCGCCGGAGATTACATCATCGTCATCCGGGAACACGATGGGATTGTCAGTCACCGCATTGATTTCTCTGGACACCGCATCGTACACATATTCGATGGCGTCTCTGCTGGCGCCGTGGATCTGCGGAACGCAACGGAGCGTATACGGATCCTGCACCTTGGTGTTCTGCACCCTCATGGCGTTCTTGCTTCCCTTCAGCAGGGTCCGCAGATTCTCTGCCGACTCGATCTGTCCTTTGTGCCCGCGAAGCTCGTGAACCTTGGGATCATACGCCTTGGTGATACCGTGAAGTGCTTCTGCGGTCATCGCGGCCGCCAGGTCGGCCACCTTCATCAGGTGCATCGCATCCCACAAAACATTCACGCCGACGGCGGTCATCATCTGTGTTCCGTTGTTCAGTGCGAGGCCCTCCTTGGCCGCCAGCTCCACCGGCCGGATGCCCTCCTTCTCCATGGCCTCTGCCGCCGGCATGATCTGACCTTTATACTCGACGTTCCCGAGTCCGATGAGTCCCAGTGCGATGAAGGAAAGCGGCGCCAGATCGCCGGAGGCTCCCAGGCTTCCCTTGCAGGGGATCTGCGGATGGATGCCTGCGTTCAGCATGTCCACCATCGTCTGAATCGTGGAGAACCGGATTCCGGAGTTGCCCCGGGACAAAGCGTTGCAGCGGAGCAGCATCGCCGCTCTCACGTATTTCTGTTCGTAGGGTTCGCCCATGCCGCAGGTATGACTGATGATCAGGTTATGCTGCAGCGCGGTCGTCTCATCGCGATCGATGAAAACGTTTGCGAATTTGCCGAATCCTGTCGTCAGGCCGTAAATGATCGCGCCCTCGTCCAGTTTTTTGTCGATGTAGGCCCTCGCCTTGTTCACTCTCTTCTCCGCGTCCGGAGAGATGCTGACTTCCTCCATTCCGCGGCAGACGCGGATTACTTCTTCTACTGTAAGGTCTTTCCCGTTGATTACTACTGCCATAATAAAATCTCCTCATTGAATGCTGATTCTGCTCTTTTGAATAATTAACTGCAAAATCGTATAAATATAACTTTACACCCTTCTCTTTCCGATACAGATTATTATACCTTTTTTGCCTTCCCTCTGCTATACTTTTTTGAGAATAATTTGTGTTTTTTACGAGGATTCAGCCTTTTCTCCCAATTTTTTCCTCTGTTTCCCGCAAATACTTTACCACTGTGTCCTGTTAAAGTATTAGAGCTTTATCGTGGATAATTATTAAATCGTTAATATTCTGTCATCTCTATTGACGGCTGAAGCATTCGCATTACTGGATTTTTCAGACTTCTGCGGCACGCGGCCGCGCCGCAGCCCGTCCGGAAAGCCTTTGTCCCCGGAACAGGAGCTCCTGTTTTCATAAATATGCAGTACGCCCCGGTGGAAATTCCTCTGCGCCTGCGTTATAATAGACGGTAGAAGGCCTGCTGAGAAAAGCCGGACAGGAGGAGGAAAATATGCTTAGATACGTAGAAGATATGGAAGCGGAGCTCGCTCTCGCCACAGCAGAGAAAATGGTAGCGGCGATCAAAACCGCACCGAAGGCAAGCGGTCAGGACAAGGTGGTGGCTGCAATCGCCTCCGGCAGCGACAAGGACCGTATCGTCCGGAAAATGCGCAAGCTCGGGGAGGAGTATGAGGAGGAATTCATCACCCGGGACGCGGGATGTCTGGAGAAATGCAAATGCGTTGTGCTCGTCGGTGTCCGCGACGTTCCGCACGGGCTGGATCACTGCGGGATGTGCGGTTTTGAAAACTGCGCAGAGCTGCGGAAAGCGGGCGGAAACTGCGCGCTGACCACAACAGATCTGGGCATCGCAATCGGCTCGGCGGTTTCCATCGCCGCTGACAGCCGTGTGGACAACCGTGTCATGTATTCCGTCGGGAAGGCAGTGAGCCAGATGGACATCTTTCCGTCCGACGTGCGCGTATGCTACGGCATACCGCTCTCCATTTCCGCCAAGAGCATTTTCTTTGACCGGGGTCCCGGCGCGGTGCTCATTTCGGGGAAAGACGAGTAGGCGCGACCACGGCCGCACGGCATCAGCCCGCGAAGAGCAGCGGCACGCAGCCGTTTCCGGCGCAATACCGCGCGACGACCACGGCGACTGCGGCGGCAAAATAACGATGCATAAAAAATAACAGGGACCTCGGAATTCTCCGGGGTTCCCTGATATGCGACTTTATATGTGTGATTTGCTTAGTCTGCGACGTATGGCAGCAAAGCGACGATTCTTGCGCGCTTGATTGCGGTGGTCAGCTCTCTCTGATGCTTGGCGCAAGTTCCGGTGATCCGCTTCGGAAGGATCTTACCTCTTTCGGTAACGTACTTCTTCAGCTTCTCTACATCTTTGTAATCGATTGCTTCTGATTTATCCGCACAAAACTGGCATACCTTTCTTCTTCTCGGTCCGCCATGTCTTCTGTTATCCATTATCTGTGATCTCCTTTCATTAGAATGGAACGTCGTCTTCGATTGCCTCGAAGGCGGGGGGAACCGCTGCTTCCGGTTCCTGCTGTCTCTGCGGCGCCGGAGCGGACTGAGGTCTTGCGTAATTCTGAGAACCGCCGTCCTGACGGTCTCCTCCCCAATCGATGAATTCAACCCGATTGGCAACGACATCCGTCGTGTAGACCGTCTCTCCGTTCTTGTTCTGGTAGCTTCCGGTCTGGATTCTGCCCTCGATCGCAACCTTACGGCCCTTGGTCAGATACTTCTCACAGGTTTCCGCCTGTCTTCCGAACACCGTGATCCGGGGGAAGTCCGCCTTCCTCTCCTCACCGGCCCTCGTCGGACGATCGATCGCGATGGTGAAGGTAGCGACAGCCATCTGTGACGCTGTGTACCGCACCTCCGGGTCTCTGGTCAGTCTTCCGATCAGTTGAACACTATTCATTCCTGCACCTCGATTCTACTCTTTGGCATCCTTTATCTGGCATCCTTGTTGATGACCAGATGTCTCATTACATCGTCGGAAATTCTCAGCCTTCTGTTCAGCTCCTTCGGCAGCTCCGGAGCGGCCTGGAACTCGAGAACGACGTAGTAGCCTTCCTCCTTCTTCTCGATCGGATAAGCCAGCTTTCTCATTCCCCAGACATCTGTTTTGGAAACCTCGCCGCCTCCGTTGGTAATGATCCCAGTGACCTTCTCAACGACAGCGTTCTTCTTCTCCTCTTCCAGAGTCGGATTGATAATGAACATCAATTCATAGTTTGTCATTTTATTTCACCTCCCTGTGGACTTGATGGCACTGCGTCCCGCGCAGTGCAGAGATTGCATGCATCCGCAGCTCCCTGCGAATACGCCCTATTATTATACACATTTGCACGGCAAAAATCAAGATAAATATTTCCTGCGAGCGGAGCGCAGAGGGAACTCCTGAAACCCTTTCCCTGAACAGATGAACTGCATAAGACAATACTGCACGAGTTGTCACTAATCTAAAAAACTGTAGAATTCTACATTTTTTTAGATTACCTCTTGAAATCAATGCATATACCCGATATAATTTATTTGAAAAAAATGTAGAATTCTACAAAAAAGGAGATTATGTGATTAAAAGGGATAATTATCTCCGGCGGCTCATATCAAATAGAGATAACGGTTTTCCCAAGGTGATTACCGGCATAAGGAGATGCGGCAAGTCATATTTACTTAAGGAAATATACAGGCAGTATTTGATTGATCAGGGAGTAAACAGCGATGCTATTCTGATCCTGGAACTTGATGATTTCCGAAATGCGAGATACAGAGATCCGATAGAATTGGGCAATTATGTCCGGGAATACTGCAAGTCCAAAGAGCAGTGTTATGTCATTCTGGACGAGATACAGATGGTTTTTACAATTAAAAATCCGGTTCTTACAGATGGAAAGCATATTCCTGCCGGCAAAACAGATACTGAAGTGGTCTCCTTTGTTGATGTTATACTGGGGCTTTCGCGCGAGAAGAATATAGATCTTTATGTGACCGGGTCAAATTCCAGGATGCTTTCTTCAGACATAATTACGGAATTCAGAGATAAAGCCGTAAACATAGCTCTGGCACCTTTGTCATTTGAAGAGTTCTATGAGTACAGAGGAGGCAGTTCTTCAGATGCGATATACGAGTATATGCAGTATGGAGGCATGCCGCTGGCGGTACTTAAGGACAAAGCAGAGAAGGAGACTTATCTTAAGGGGCTTTTTAAAATGACATATTTCAGGGATATTCTGGAACGCAATAAGCTGAGGAAGGGCAGCTCGCTTGACGAATTATGCAATATAATCAGTGAATCTACAGGTTCACTGATGAATTCCACTAAAATATCCAACACTTTTAAGAGCGTTAAGCACGAAAATATCGATAAACAAACAGTAGATAAATATATCAGTCTCTTTAAGGATGCCTTCATTATAAGAGAGGCGTCCCGATTTGATCTTAAAGGACGTACTGAGATCGGAGCGCTCAGAAAGTATTATTTCTGTGATACCGGGCTGAGAAATGCCCGATTGAATTTCGCTTATCCTGATGAAGGGCAAATGCTGGAAAATATGGTATTCAACGAATTGCTTTATCAGGGATATACAGTTAATGTCGGAGTTTTCAACACAGTTGAAAAGAACAAAAACGGCAATTCGGTCAGAAAGGATCATGAAGTCGATTTCTATGCGGTAAAGGGTAACAGAGCATATTATATCCAGGTTACAGCAGACATTTCGAATAAGGTGACGAAGGACAGGGAGATTCGTCCTTTCATATTATTAAATGATCAGATTCAAAAGGTGATCGTTGTCAACAAACCTATAACTGAGACCCGGGACGAAAAAGGATTCACAGTAATCGGCGCTGCAGATTTTTTACTCAGATTTATACGGAACTGATAGAAAACCCGATACAGCTCCTACATAAAAGGAACTGCGTCAATGATTTATAAAACAGCGTTTCCGGGCGGCATAGGCGATACCCGGCCGCAGGGACGCGCAGGGACGCACAATCCGTCCGAACCGTCTGGGCGGCAGACTGAAGACCGGCGGCTTTACTCTCGCCGCCGGGTCGGTCAGCTGCCGACAAAATTATTATTGAAGATTTTTTACAAACTTGTCCAGATCCCGGCTGAGCAGATACCTGCTGTCTTCCATCCCGCTGTATGAGGCGATTTCGATGTATCGTCCGCGGCGCAGGTACAGATGCTGAGCGGTGTCTGCACTGCCGTAGTACCCGGCATAATCCGTACCACGCACATCCCGCTGTATTTTGTTCATGTCCGCGTCGGAGGGCAGGTCGCCGCTCCTGATAGCTGAACGGATATCCTCGCTGATTACACCCTCCAGGAAAATCCTTGCTATGCGTTCGCTCCGGGCTTCATAATACCGCGCCTGATAATCCATCTGATTATAAGCAATATCCGGATAAGACCTCGGCGGCTTACCGTCACCCACCGTGTAACTGACGGTAATCTTCTTCCGAAACAATACGTTGCTGTCCACAGACGCCTCGAACGAGTTGGGATCTTCCCATATGTTTGTCCGGATGCATTGCTGTATGACACGATTCGCCGACGGATCTATCGCCCCGAACTGAACAGGATGTTCAGCATGAAAATTCTGAAGTTCATCTCTGGAAAGTTCACCCCGTCCGGACAGGCTTCCCGCCAGTACCACCGCCAGACTGACCAGAATCAGAACCGTAGCAATTCTTCCAATTCGGGCTTTGCGCTTCCAGGGAAGGTCGTGCCGCACTGTGCCGTGCTTAATGCGACGGATGATATCTGCACTGGTTATGAAATAGTCTATCCAGAGCCCGGCAGAGCAGATCAGAAAGACAGGCATTGCTGCCAGAACACAGATTCCAACCTCATCTACCGCCATCATCCAGGTACCCGGTTTAAACAGCAGCAGCGCTGACAGATTTCCATGTACCATCCAGATGCCGGTAACAAGAAAGATGATAAGCCACAGCAGCTCGCCTCCGATAAAATCCGCCATATAGCTCCGATAGCTGATTCCGTCCGTGAACAGTTCCTCTGCCGAGCGGTCGTCAGTATAATAGATGTCCCAGCTCCCGCCTGCGTCCACCTGTTTCCAGCCGCCTGCCAGGAAAAGCTCCCGCTTCTGCGGATCCGGAGTTCCCTTTTTCGGCAGGAGCCTGTACCGCCGCCCCGGCTCGGGTTCTCCCCGTTCAAAGACAGTAACACATAATCCGTATTTTTTCAGGTGCCATCCCTCAGCCGCCATATCCGTGTAATAGCTTTCCCGTCGTTCGAAATCGCGATACATCAGCGTTTCAAAAACATATTTTCTGTCCTTTCTCATAGTTTTCCCCTTTCCGCGCCGGCAGTCTCCGCGTCTGCCAGGCAGCGCCGCAGCCGGCGCAGCTCCGACCGATACATCTGCCGTCCCCGCTCTGTTATCGCGTAGGTGATCTTTCTTCCTTCTGACCCTGTCCTTTCAATCAGAGCTTCCCTCTGAAACTGGGACAGAATCGTATATAAAGTGCCGGGTCCCATAGAGACCTCACCCTTCGTCAGCTCCCTGACATAACGGGCGATCTCCGTCCCGCACATTTCCTGCCCGTAAAACGCCATCAATACATAGAACATGGTCTCCGTCAGAGTTTCCAGAGGTTTTTTTGACACGCTTTCCGCCTCCGTTTCGTCCTGAAAATACTAAAATATCGAGAATCGATATTAACTCTGCCTTCAGCATAACATCGAGACTCGATATTGTCAATACGGAAATTAAATTCAACGCACGGACATACGGAAAATTAAATCCATCACGCGGCTTCTTAAAAATCATCTATGCGGCTACGCGAAGACCTTCGCTCTCCTGTCTGCCGCATACCGGAGTCAGGATCCGGCCTGCGGCAGGCTACTTCCAGAGCCTGCCGGGGTACAGTCCTTTGTCCTTCATGGACTGAAGCGCCGCCATGACGGACTCCTTGTCCTCTTTATACGTCACGCCGTACCATTTGTCCTCGGAGCGGAGCACCTTCACGGAGGCTTTCCCGCGGCGAATCAGCTCCTCGACGACTGACGGCAGAAAATATTCCGCCTTCAGCGGATTTTCCGCCAGCGCGCGATCCAGGAATCCGGGGAATCCGGCCTGCATCTCATCCAGCATGGACCTGGTGAATCCCCAGAAATTCATGGAAACCGTGGCGTGGGGATCCAGCCCGGACCAGGTGACCCCGTCGTCCTCAGTGAATACCACGTCCGAACCCCGCCACTGAATGCGCGTGTGCTCCACGACGCTCTGCAGATATCCGGAGTCGCTGACCCGGCAGACACCCCGGGAGACATAACCGTTTTCCGTCAGCGTTTTGTCCAGCCGGTAGCCGACCATGGCAAAATCGTATTTTTCTTTGTCCCCGCCGTTCTCAAGATAATCGTAGAGAGAGGCAAACGCCCCCGGCCCGTAGTAGTCGTCCGCGTTAATCACCGCGAAGGGCCCGTCGATACGATCCCGCGCGCTGAGCACCGCATGGCACGTCCCCCACGGCTTCACTCTGCCCTCCGGCACCCGGTACCCCGGCGGCAGGTCCTCCAGCCGCTGATACGCGTATTCTATCTTCATATACTTCCCGGCGCGGCTGTCCAGCAGTTCGCGGAACGCCTCTTCATGCTCCTCCTTTATAACAAAAATCACCCGGTCGAAGCCGGCCATCATTCCGTCGTACAAAGAAAAATCCAGCAGAATTTCTCCCTGCTCTGTTACCGGGTCAATCTGCTTGAGACCGCCGTACCGGCTTCCCATCCCGGCGGCCATGACCACTAATACTGGTTTATCCATAATTTTCCTCCTCATGTCATACCTGTTATTTTACCATGAATCGTCTTCGATGAGAACCTCTGACCTCCCGTGTCTTGCGTCCGCGTCCTTTCTCCGTCCGACGCGCCCTCTTCAGCAGAGCTGCAGGTCACGGCGTTTCCGGTCCCCGATATATCCAAATCGAGTGAAATAATGCTCATTGCGGTCACAAACAGCACTATTCCTTATGTAGAATATTTCATGTTAAACGGAACGCGCCGGAGAGCTGAACGGTTTTACACGCATTTACCTCCGGCGGAACCATCAATTTTACTTTGCGATGCTATTATCAGACTGAGGTTTTATCAACCGGACAGCGTCAGGTGAAGTATTAAAATCCGGAGCCCTGAAGAAAGGGCTTCATCAACCATGAAGGGAGAAAGAAAGTTATGATGAAAAGAAAAGTGAGTATGCTGCTTCTGGCTCTTGCCATCGCCCTGTCGTTTTCATTCGCGGGGGCCGAGTCTCTGTTCGCCGCGAGTGCTGACAGCTTCGGGGCCGGCGTGACGAAAGCGGCTCCTTCCGATATCACAAAGGCCGGTACCCCCGGCGCCGGGACGCTGAAGGACAGAGCAGTCCGGGCAGGCTCCGCGAAAATCGCCGCTGGCGCAAAAAATGTCGGCGGCGGATCCACCTCGTTCCTGCCGGAAAACACTGCGGTCGGCATTAACTACGGAAGCGGCTACAATTATTGCGATACCTGGTTCCAGATTAAGCCCTCCCACAGCGGATACATCACCGTCTCACAGTATTCCTCCGGAAATATCCAGCTGTGCAGCTCCAGGAAGGGCGGTCTGTCCGACTCCGTCTATGTTTCCGCTCAGTCGGCGACTTCATATATGAAGTATGTGACCTTCGGCGTCAAGGCGAAGACCACCTATTATCTGAAGGTGAGCAGCGGCGGCACATACATGAACGGAATCTACGCCAATTCCGTCCAGTACAAGAGCACCTCCTTCGACGGCAAATACGGAAAATCCAAGAAGAAGGCCGCCAAACTGAAGAAGAACAAGAAACGCAAGGGATATATTCTGTCCAATGGCGGTTCCAAATATTACAAGTTCTCCAAGAAGAGCAAGAAGGTCAAAATCTACATCGACGGAACTACCGACGAGACCCTGAAGGTCGTCGTCACCGCAAAGGCAAAGGGCTTCTTCAAATACAAGAGAACCATCTATATGAATCGTTCCACCAACGGCTACAACGGCAATGTCCTTACCCTCAGCACGAAGGGCAAGAAGAGAACGATCAGCGTTAACGTCAAGGTCAGCAGACTGGGGAATTCCTCCGGCGCATACCAGCTCCGGTATAAGTAGTGTCTGCTCACTAAGTCCCCGTCGGACTTAACGAGTGCTGACTGCAGCCTGTCAGCAGTTCTTCGGCGCGCAATCCAACAACTATTATGTGCGCCGGCAGACACTGCCTGATGCCTGTACTCAGGGATTCGGCCGTTTCCGAATCCCGCTTATCATATTGCAAACGGCTATTGAACATCTCCACAAACGAAAACCGGGATCTCGTCTGAAAATGACGCGGTCCCGGTTTTCTGCCGTTTCGGCGGGCGGAGGAGCTCCCGGATCATCTCCGGATGCTCCGGAGCCGCTCGCAATATCCTTTGTATGCTGCTCTACAGCGGTTCGAAGTCCTCTGCGCCGTGCTTGCAGATCGGGCAGATGAAATCCTCCGGAAGGGTGTCGCCCTCATAGACATATCCGCAGATCTTGCATACGAAGCCCTTCTTCTTGGTTGCCTCCGGCTTCGGCTTGATGTGGTCGAAGTAGTACTGGTACGTAACCGACGGAACATCCGACAGCACGTGCTCCTCCGTCACCTCTCCCACAAAGATGGTATGCGTCCCGACGTCCAGCGTCTTGCTGACCTTCACGGAGATTACCGCGTTGCTGACTCCGCCGACATAGGCGATTCCGTTGTCCGTCCGCAGCACGTCCCCCTCGAACTTGTTCACATCCCGGCCGCTCTGCATCCCGAAGTGCTGGAACACCTCGAACGGCGTGTCCTGAGACAGAATCGACAGGTTGAACTCGCCTGTCTTCATGATCATATCGTGCGTGAAGTTCGCCTTGTTCACTGTCACAGATACCTGCAACGGATTGGACGTCACCTGCAGCGCCGTATTGATAATACAGGCGTTGTCCTTCTCACCGTCCTTTGCGCTCAGCACGAATAACCCGTAAGTCAACTTGAAAATCGCACTCATACATCAACCTCCTATTTTTCCTTCATCAATAGATATATTTTCACCGCAGCAGACAGGTTCTGGAAAAAGACCTTCTCAGAGGTTTCCGGATCCAGCTTCTCCTGCAGCTTTCCGACACGATAGCGGATTGTATTTTTGTGACAAAACATGCGCTCCGCGGCAGCCTGCATATCGCCGCCCGCAAGGACGTAGGCGACAGCCGTGGACAGCAGCTCCTCGCTTTTGTCATCGCCGTTTACAAAGAGAGGCTTCAGATATTCTGCCGAATATTCGCCGGTCATGGGTGACTCCGGCCACGGAATAAACAGCCGGTCCGCCCGCAGCTCATCGAAGCGCCGGACGTCCTGTCCCTCAATTTCCGCGAAAATCTCCGCCCAGTAGGCCTCCATGATACAGGTGTCGAAATCCGGAAGCAGACGGCGGATCTCACTGACTCCCAGAATCACTTTGTTCCGCTCAAGCCCCAGAAGGGCGAAAATCCGATCCCTCTTCTCCTCGAAATCCCGTTCCCGAGGGAAATCTCCGGAAACCATGATCATATATCCGCGTCGGAAGCGGCACACGAAGGCGCACTGCTGCAGCTGTCCGGTCAGGTGAAGATCCTTCAGGGTTTCCTCGACCTCCTCTCTGCTGCGTTCCCGGCACCGGGCGTAGTAAGCGCGGAAATAGATACGGAACGTGGGATTCACCAGCTCCGCCGCTTCCTCCCTCTCCCCGCTGCTGAAATAGCGGTCCATCATGCTTTCCAGCAGCGGCTCCACGATCTCCTGCTTCCCCGTCTTCTGCTCCAGCGCCTTGACATCGGACACAATGTCCTCGAACCAGGCGTCGCTGCCGAACACGAAAACAGGAAACCCGACCCGGTCTGCGTAATCCAACGCCTCCTGCGGAAGTTCCCGATAGATTACCGGCTTGTAGGCGACGGCGTGGACGTGATACTGCCAGAGACTGCGGATTCCGTCAAGAATGAGCTCCGGTCTGTCCTTTGCGTAGAGGAAGCTGGTCAGCACAAGGCTGTTTCCCTCAAAGCTCCTGCTCCGATACGCCTGTCCTTCCTCCATGAACTCAAAATCCAGGATTTCCACCCGGTTCACGGGAAGATCCAGTCCCTTCCCGCCGGCGACCAGCTGAAAATCCCTCGTTGTTTCCAGTTTCAGAAGATCTCTCACCGTTACAGCCATGATCAACCTCTCATCTGCGTTTCTTTCGTCTGTGTTTCTTTTGTTCCCGGCTCTGCCAGCAGCCCGGGCCACCGCGGATAAACCAGACGGTCCATGATAACCGTCGCAAGCATCAGACAGCACAGTCCCATGCTCCAGCCTCCCAGAACATCTGTGACGTAATGAACGCCCACAAATATCCTGCTGAAGCCGATGAGCAGAATGAGCAGGGTCAGCAGCGCTGTCGTTATATTGGCCGCACGCCTGCTCCGGCAGCTTCTGCGCACCAGGAAGATGATCATCCCGTAGCAGACGATTCCGTTCATGGAATGACCGCTGGGGAAGGAAAATCCGCCCTGCGTGATCAGCCGCAGCGCCTCGTCCGGACGCTCTCTGGCGAAACCGGCTTTCAGACATTTATAGAAAACCAGCACCACGGTTCCGGTTACCGCCGCCGGAACGCCGATTTTCAGACGGCTCCGGGGAATCAGCACCAGTATCGCAATGACGGTCACAATAGTCGCCGCGTTTCCCATATATGTAACAGGAATCAGCACCGCCTCAGTGAAACCGGACCGCAGACCGTAAACCGCATAATCCACGGTATGGTCGAAGGCCGCGGTATTTCCGGCGGTCACCTGCAGCGCGATCATGCTGAAACAAAGTGCTCCCAGCGCCGCAAGGAGAAGTCGTCCCCGAATGTGATAATTATCTGAATTTAACCGCTGTTCCATAGGCAATTACTTCCGCTGCTCCTTCCATAATCTGAGAAGAGGAAAAACGCACGTTGATTACAGCGTCCGCACGCAGCGCCTCCGCCTCCTCCACCATTCTCTGGGTGGCGATCTGCCTGGCCTCCTGGAGCATCTCCGTATAGCCTTTAATTTCGCCGCCAACCAGCGTTTTCAGCCCGGCTCCGATATCCTTTCCGATATGCTTGGACTGTACCGTGTTCCCCTTGACAAGTCCCAGGACGTCGAATTCCTGTCCCGGAATGTGATTCAGATTGCTTAACTTCATTTGTTCAAACCTCCGTCTCTGCTAATACCAACCTCATCTTAAGAATACTGACCTCTTCAACCTCTTCCATTATACACGCTGTTTATGCGCAAGGCAAATAACATAATTTCAGGGTTGCCTTTTTCTGCGGAAAAGAAGATAATCATATTAGGCATTTTCAGCAGATTGAACACATCATCACGGAGGTTGATATGACAAAGGATATTTATCAGGTTATTGAAGACGCGTTTCACCAGGCGGTGCAGGTCCGCCGCGCTCTTCATCGCCGTCCGGAGCTCAGCGGCCGGGAGGCGGAGACGGAGGAGCTGATCTGCCGGGAGCTGGACGCGATGGGAGTGGAGTATCGCAGGCATGTGGCGGGACACGGCGTAATCGCCACGATTTACGGAAAAAACCGGGAAACCGCGGTGGGTATCCGGGCGGACATCGACGCTCTGCCGGTAGAGGAACGCACAGAATCTCCCTTCAAGTCTGAAATCCCCGGCGTCATGCACGCCTGCGGACACGACCTCCATACAGCGACGCTTCTGGGAACGGCCCGGGTTCTGAAGGCCGTCGAAAACGAACTAGAGTACAGCGTCCGTCTCTTCTTCGAGCCGGCTGAGGAAACCACCGGGGGCGCCTGGCCCATGATTCAGGCGGGGTGCCTGGAGGATCCCTCCGTTCCCTTTGTCATCGGCCTGCACAATGATCCGCTGCTCCCCTGCGGCACAGTGCAGTTCATCCGGGGCTGCATGAACGCAGCCTCAACGGAATTCTTTGTTACCGTTCACGGAAAGGCCTGCCACGGCGCGCATCCGCACACCGGCGTGGATCCTCTGATCCCGGCCTGCGAGATCGTGCTGGCACTGCAGTCTGTCATCACACGCAGACTGGATCCGGCGGCGACCGCGCTGATTACCGTGGGTGAAATGCACAGCGGCACCAAGGAGAACATCATCCCCTCTGAAACAAAGATGTCGGGGATCATCCGGGTTCTGGACATGGAGCTCAGGGATTACATCAAGGAGCAGGTGGCGACCGTCTGCAGGGGCATCTGCGAATCCGCCGGCGCGACCTGCGATGTGGAATTCAGCGACAGCTATCCGACGCTGACGAACGACGACAGGCTCCTGGAAATAACGAAATCCGTCGCTGTCCGTGAGCTCGGAGCGGAAAACGTGTCAGTCTCCGACCATCCCAGCCTGGGCGCAGACGACTTTTCCTACTTCTGTCAGTCGTCCCGGGGCCTGTACTTCAACGTCGGCGCGCAGAGGCCCGGAGACCGGAAGGCCGCGCCGCTGCATTCCGGGACCTTCGACCCTGACGAGAACTGCATCCATACCGGAATCGTGATGGAGGTATTCGGGGTGATGGAAATCATGAAGGCGCCGGAGATGGACGGTGCGACAAAGGAAAGTGCAGACGGCACCGCCGAGGCAGCCGACACGACAAAAGAGAATACAGACGGCACCGCCGAGGCAGCCGACACGACAAAAGAGAATACAGACGGAGCAAAGGAGACGAGAGAATGAGCAGGTTACGAAATCTTCCGGACGGAATCCGGCTGATGCATACGATTATCCATTTCAATTTTTATTCCAGAGGCATTGAAAAGGCCCGCGCGGAGGGAGACGCAGTGAAGGAGCGGGAGGAAATCGCCTCCTCCACCTTAATCTGGGCGAAGGACGTCGCCGAAAAATTCCGGATGGATATCCGCGTCACCGGACGGGAAAATATTCCTGATAAAGACGGCTTTGTGTTTATTTCCAATCATCAGGGGTATGCAGATATTATAGCGATGTTCATCGCCGCGGAAGGCCGCCAGATTGGATTCATTGCCAAAAACACGCTGGAAAAGGTTCCTTATTTCGGCAAATGGATCAGGATGATTCGCGGGCTTTATATCCAGAGAGGGAGCGCCAAGGAAGCGCTGAAATCCATCTCTGACGGCGCCAGTCTCGTGAAGAACGGCTACAACCTGGTAATCTTTCCGGAGGGAACACGCAGCAGAGGACCGGAAATGGGCCCGTTCAAGCCGGGCAGCTTCAAGCTTGCCACCAAGGCCAAGGCCCCCATCGTACCGGTCACCATTAACGGCAGCTATCACGTTTTCGAGGAAAAGGGATATGCGCAGCCGTCTGTTATCAGCGTGACGATTCATCCTCCCGTGGAAACCCGCGACCTGTCACGCCGGGATCTTTCCGGCGTAGAGGCGGCGGTAGAGGAGACAATCCGTTCGGCGCTGAAACAGGAACAGGAGAATGAACACGGACAGAAATAAGAAAGAGAGGCAATATTATGCTTACAGTTACACAGGATAATTTCGAGAAGGAAGTAATGCAGTCTGACGTTCCGGTATTTCTGGACTTCTGGGCACCCTGGTGCGGTTTCTGCGTCAAGCTGGGCCCGACCGTAGAGGAGCTGGAGCAGGAGTATGGGGACAAATACAAATTCGGCAAGGTCAATGTAGACGAAAATCCCGCGCTGGCCGCGAAGTTCGGCATCATGAGCATTCCGGTCACCATGGTTGTGGAGAACGGAGATCTCCGCAGCAAGGTGATGGGCGCCTACCCCAAAGACGAGCTCGTGAAGCAGCACAATCTTTAGTGAACAAAGAACAGGTATCAGCGGAAGGGCCGGTACCTGTTCTCCGGGCTGCAGCCAATGTGCTGCAGCTTTTTTTGTGAAATCATCTATAAATCAGCGACTGCTTGAGCACCTTTGCCCGGCAGCCGCTGTTCAATCTCATACAGCCGGTCCCGTGCGAAAGCTGTTCCACCCCGGATAGCACGCATTCGCACCGAGCTCCTCTTCAATCCTCAGGAGCTGGTTGTACTTGGCGACTCGCTCGGAGCGGGACGGTGCACCGGTCTTGATCTGACCGGTGTTCAGGGCAACAGCCAGATCCGCGATGGTCGTATCTTCCGTCTCGCCTGAGCGGTGGGAAACAACAGCGGTATAACCGGCCCTGTGCGCCATTTTTATTGCTTCCAGAGTTTCGGAGAGCGAGCCGATCTGATTCAGTTTGATTAAGATAGCATTGCCTGCACCGTACTCAACCCCCTTGGACAGGCGCTCTGTATTGGTGACAAACAGATCGTCGCCCACCAATTGAATGCGGTCTCCCAGTTTCTGTGTCATGAGCCGCCACCCGTCCCAATCCTCTTCATCCAGCCCATCCTCGATGGAACGGATGGGGTACTTGTCCACCAGAGAGGCCCAGTGGTCTATCAGCTCCTGCGAGGAAAACACTCTGCCGGATTTAGGCTGGCGATACATGCCTGCAACAGCCTCTCCATTTTCTGCAAACTTCCACTCCGAAGCCGCGGCGTCGAGAGCCAGAACGAAATCCTTACCCGGCGTATAGCCGGCTACCCGGACAGCCCGCAGGATGAGCTCAACGGCTTCTTCGTCACTATCCAGATCAGGAGCAAAGCCTCCTTCATCTCCTACAGAAATGGATTTGCCCTCTGCCTTCAGAATCCCTGAAAGCGCATGAAAAACCTCTGCACACCAGCGCAGGGCCTCACGGAATCCGGCAGCCCCCACCGGCATAATCATGAATTCCTGTGTGTCCACGGAATTTCCGGCGTGCGCGCCGCCATTGAGGATATTCATCATCGGAACAGGAAGCCGGTTGCCATTAATACCTCCGAGAAAGCGATACAATGGCAGGTTCTGAGAATCCGCAGCCGCTCGGGCAGCAGCGATAGACACCGCCAGGATGGCGTTGGCCCCGAGGTTTGATTTGTCTCTGGTTCCGTCTGCCTCTCGCATAGCGGCATCTACTGCATAGATGTCAGAGGAGTCGACCCCGGAAAGTTTCTCCCTGATTGTCGTGTTGATATGCTCTACTGCTTTCTGAACACCCTTGCCGCCATAGCGGGCAGTGTCTCCGTCCCGTAGTTCCAGTGCCTCAAACTGTCCCGTGGACGCACCGCTGGGAACCATACCCCGACCGACGGTCCCGTCTGCAAGTGAGACCTCTGCCTCTACTGTCGGGTTGCCTCGGGAATCCAGTACCTCTCGGCCAATGACATTTTCGATCTGCAAATTACATTTATTCGTCATAATTTCTGTCCTTTCTGCGCGCAATCACGGCGCTATTTTGTAGGAGGAATCGCCTTCTGCATTCCATCCTTAACGCTTTGTGTGCTTCCGCCATAGTAGAAAAGCGCGACTCAGTATGTTAGAATAAAAGCACACGGAGGTTTTGGAGGTTTTGATGGATACAACTGTTCTTTCACATGTCGAATTATTCCGCGACATCCAGATAAAAGAGCTGCAGCTGTTGCTGCCCTGCCTTCAGGCACGAGAAAAACGTTATGCCAAAGGCGAAATGATCTGCCGGGCGGGAGAGACGATCTCCGAATTGGGTGTGGTGGTCTCCGGCAGCATCAACGTAATGGTGAATTTCTACTGGGGCGGCAGCAATATTTTCGGCCACTTTGAGGCCGGCCAGGTCTTTGGAGAGACCTATGCCGCACTTCCGGAGCGGGAGCTGCTGGTGGATGTGGTGGCAGCCGAGGATTGTATGATCCTGTTTCTCAGCCTCAACAGTCTGCTGACCACCTGCCGGAGGGGCTGCGCCCGGCATCATCAGATCATCCGCAATCTGATTCGCCTCTCCGCGGAGAAAAATTTCTCCCTGTCCACTCGCATGATGCAGACCGCCCCCAAGACGATCCGCGAGCGGCTCTCCCTGTATCTCTCTGAGCAGGCGCAGCGCCACGGAAGTAATCACTTCACGATCCCCTACTCCCGCCAACAGCTGGCGGACTATCTGAGTGTGGACCGGAGCGCTTTGTCCAACGAGCTGAGCAAAATGCAGCAGGACGGCCTGATCCGTTTTCACCGAAGCGAATTCACGCTGCTGAAAGAACTGGACATGTAACGACAACAGCAGATACAGGATAGACGACCCCTGCGGACCGTCCGTCCGTATTTATTGCACGAAATGCTCTTTCGCAAACTCCATATCCTGTACAACCTCTACGGTGCCAAGATACTTTCTCTCCTTATCCCGCACCGCCAGATAGGTGACAAGGAAGGTGCGCCCCTTCTTCTCCATCCAGACGGGAACGCTGTCCCTTCGGTCATTCCGGAAATCATCGATGATAGCGCGGACCAGAGGCTCCACCTTCGGCGGATGACAGGCGAACACCTCCCGATCAATGGCCATTCCGGGGCGCTTGAACACCTTAGGACCCTCATTGAAGTAACGGTTATAGTTGTCCGCATCCACAAAAGTAATCTCCACCGGGATAGTGTTCAAAAGAGCTGTGAGCTGGTCGATGCTCATATGGCCGCCGGGCATGACGACCTCTCCTCCATGCGCAGAGGCTGTCGCTGCCGGCGCCTCGGCCTCTGGCCAGACATCGCCCTTCACGCCCAGGCAATCGTCATAATCCTGAGCGTCTCGGTAAATACCGCGCCACTCCGCTTCGGAGAAGTTCACCGCACAGATCGGGAAGAGTATGTTGTTTTCCTTATAGATCATCTCCTCTGCCCGCTGCAGCGCAGCTCGCAGCCGCTTCTCCCATGCCGCGTCATGTACATCAATCTTACTGACCTCCGCCAGCTCATCACGGATTTCATCGTCCACGATCCACATCACATCGGAGGGACCGGATATCTCATAATTCACCTTCAGCAGCGGGTACAGAAGATCTCCTTTTTTTGCATAGTGAACGGAGAGCTCCCGGATACGGGAAAACAGTTCGCCCAGCTCCTCGTGGGCATCCAGACGTGCCTTTGCCTCCGTGAGCCAGCCGGACAGAACCTCATTCTCCCGTGTCAAAGTGTGTAGCGGGTGGCCGGGAACAGCCGCCAGCTCAGCCATCCGTTCATTTTTGCTTCCGTAGTCCTTCTGCGCTGCCAATTCCTTCGCCCGCTGTACAGACGCCATGACCTCCTTCTCTGCACTGGCGATCTGTTCCTCTCGCGTAGTGCCGTGGAACAGTGCGGAGTGAACATCGCAGAGCTTCTGAACCTCCCCCGGCGGCGTGCCTTCACGCATCAGTTCCTGCTCGGCCTGCATAATCTCGGAAGCCTCTACATTCTGAAATTTCTCTACAAAATCCGCCCGTACACTCTCCAAAGATTCCCCCTCACCCAGACGTCGCAGATATGCCTTGAGCTGTTCTGTGCGAGAGACGGGAGTCTCCTCTGCCGCATCGGCAATCGGCGTCTTTGGCGCTTCATCCTTTGCCTCTGCCGGCATCTCGCCTGACAGGGTAAAGCCGTGCTCCATCAAAACTGCAATCACCTTATCCATGTGGATATTCTTCATTTTTGCTCCTCGCGGAATGGTCATCAGCTTTCCCACCGAGTGCAGCACAGCAGGTTTTTTAATCTCCGTAAATCCCAGTTCCGCCATAATATCCTGAAGCTCCGGGTACTCTGAAACAAGCTCGTAGACAGAGCGCCTCATATCAATTGTTTTGCTCATCATCCTGTCCTCCTTTGTCAGACTCTGCGTGTATCATACCGTGTTTTCCACAAAGTATCGGTTGTTGCTACAACGGAAGAATTCTTTCTGCAGAAAAAACTTTCGGCTTTGTATTTTTAAAATACAGTTATACGCAGGCGTATACGGTTATCAGCTTATTCTGTTGTAAGAGGATGATGTCCTGTATCACAAATCGGAGCTATGGACAATCCCGCAGAAACGGAGCAGCGTAAAGGTAACGACGGCTGTCACTGCGTTACTGATATTTCTTCAGCTGCTTTTCCACCTTATCTGTTTTCAGCCTCTTCACAGCTTCCTTCAGATCATCTTTCACATACGACCGATAGGATCTCCCGATACTGAGAAGTTTCCCCTTCAGAATCATCATGACCGGATAATCTTCAGCGCGTTCTCCCATATCATCATACGCGGGATCGACCGAAACGATTCTGCCGTCTTTCATTGAAACAGAGTAAAGATCCGCTTTTCCGTCCAGATCCGCTTCTGTCACAATAACACCTTTATCCGACAGATAATATTGCACACTGGTCAGCGCCACGAAAATATCCTGACCGCCGTCCTGCGACCTTACTCCCGAAATCCTGAGATGATCACAAAAAACATTAGGTTCTCTAAATCTGCTTTCTTCATAGGTATTCAGTTTTTTCTCCAGCTCAGCGACACTCATCCCCTGAAGCTCCGCAGGATATCTGATATGACAGCAGACGAAAAATCCGCCGGCCAGAACCACAACTGCGGCAACGAGAATCAATGTCCATTTTTTCTTTCCTGACATTCTGTCCCTCCCCCTGTCCTATTTTACTATTGCAGATACCTTAAAATGTCAATTTATTACACACATTTTCAAAGGCAATCTCAGCCGTTATTTCGAGTACACCGCATCATTTTTAGAAAGAAGATATACGCAATACTGATTCATGCTGATTCCCTCTCTCTGTGAGTGCTCTGTCAGTGATCTGTGCAAGCTTCGTGGAATTCTCAGTTTGAACTGCCCGGAATAATATTCCAGACTGTCTGGCTCATAAATCTCCGCTCCGGCTTCCAACGCTGCTTCAATCCATGCTTTTTTCGCATCCAAGGCATTGGCTGCCGCGCTTTCCACAGTTTCTCCACAGGTAATACAGCCCTGCTTTCTGAACGTATAATGGCTGCTTCCACTTCTCGGAGCATTCATTTCATATCCGTAGCTTTCCAATACCTTCCGCAGTTCATTAAACCGGAGGTCTTTCGATAAACTGCATATACGTGCTATCAGTTTGTCTCATTTTGACATTTCTTATACCTCCTGTTTCTATTATATGTGGTGTCGTATATGGTGTCAATTTCTTCTGATAATTGATAATCCATATATTCTTATTCAACTTTGATCTTTTCATTTATGATCTGTATCCCTCCCGCTACCGGCGGATTCAAGGCTTTCATCCGTTAGAACATGTGCTCGCCGGGCGCACAAATAAATAACGGCACAGCCGGGTTTCACGCCCGACTATGCCGATCATTCCAGGGATCAGGAATGCCTGAGAGAATTCTCCTTTGTGCAGCATTTTTTGTAAAATCATCGCCGTCACTCTCCGTGGCTGGAGACGCCGCTTCCCGTAATCGGAATCGCTTCGCCGCCCAGCACGGAGGAGGGCTTTCTGATACATTTGAGAAAGTCTTTGTTCCTCGCCAGCACCTCGCGGATCTCCCGGGCGGACTGTCCGTGATAGGTCTTCTGATCCGCGGAAACGCCCAGCGCGCTGAGGCCCAGCTTCCGGGCAATATACAGCGACCGGTACATGTGATAGCTCTGGGTCACGACGACCATGTTCTTCACCTGGAAGATTGACCGGGCGCGGTACATGGAATCATAGGTAGAGAAACCCGCGTGGTCGCAGAAGATGTCTTCCTCCGGCACGCCGGCCTTCTTGGTGTAGGTCAGCATAACGTGAATCTCGTTGTGGGAAACGGTCCCGTTGTCACCGGTCAGAAGGATCTTGGGAGCGACGCCCTGCTGATAGAGGGCGATGGCCACGTCCAGACGGTCTTTCAGCATGCGGGTGGGAGTATTATAGTCCACAATTCCGCAGCCGAGCACCATGATACAATCCGGATCCAGCTCCTGCAGCCGCTTCTTCTGCGCGCTGCTGAGCTTCGCATCGTCTTCATCCGCACCCTTTACCGCCTTGACAATATACGATTTTTCTTTGTTCACAACATACGAATTGACCGTCACAACAGCCAGCCCGAGGACGACCGCGGCGACGATCAGAATGATAAGCGCTATTCTGATGAATTTCCTGATTCTCTGCAATACATACACTCCTTTTTTGCAAAACAGAATGGAATATGTTAAAATCAAATTGTCTATTATTATAGCACAGATATGTGTGTTTAGGAAGGGTAGTGTAGAGAATGAACCGATTTGCTGTAACAACCAGAAGACCTTACGATATCCTGATCGGGCAGGACATTCTGGCGGACACCGGATCCTATATCAGGGAATGTGTGGAGCCGTGTAAAGCGTGTTTAGTTACGGACAGCAAGGTGAATACAATCTATTCTCAGGTTGTAATTTCCTCGCTGATCGAGGCAGGATACCAGACTTCTAAAATCGTCTTTCCGGAGGGCGAGCATTCAAAAAATATCACGACGTATACAAACATCCTGGAATCCCTGGCGGAGGAGGGGCTTTCCAGAAGCGACCTGATTATCGCTCTGGGAGGCGGCGTGGTCGGCGATCTTTCCGGCTTCGCCGCGGCTACCTATCTGCGGGGAATCAAATACATCCAGGTGCCGACCACCTATCTGGCGGCGGTGGATTCCTCCGTGGGCGGCAAAACCGGACTGAACCTCCTTTACGGAAAAAATCTGGCGGGAGCATTCTGGCAGCCCTCTATGGTAATCTGCGATTACGACACGTTCAGGACCCTGCCGGAGCAGGAGATGCTTGACGGCGTCGCGGAAGCGGTGAAGAGCGGCATGATAATGGAGGCGAACCTTATCGACAAAGTTCTGAAAAAGGATTACGGCAGTGTCATCGAGCGCTGCGTGTCTATAAAAAAATCCATCGTGGAGGCGGACGAGCGCGACACCGGAATCCGCCAGCTGCTGAACTTCGGTCATACCGTCGGACACAGCATCGAGCGCCTCAGCTCCTATAAAACCTCTCACGGCCTGGCCGTCGCGAAGGGCATGGTCATGGAGTCATACGCCGCTTACAAAATGGGACTGACCGATTTCGACGCCAGCGGTTTCCTGCGGGAAACCCTGAGCCGCTTCGGCTTCGACCTTTCGATTCCGTACACCGCCGAAGAGCTCTATAAATACGCGCTGAACGATAAAAAAATCCACGGCGACTGTATCGCCATGGTCATTCCGGAATCCATCGGCAAATGCCGTCTGCAGAAAATTTCCCTGTCTGACCTGGGCAAATTCCTGCGTCTGGGGATGGAGGATTACCCGGGATGACGCCATATATCCTTAATATGCATTCCGTATGTCATTGAAGAACCGCGAGGAGGTAAAAATGCGCACAGTAGTAGCAACAAAGAAAGCGCCTGCGGCCATCGGCCCTTACGCGCAGGCAAACATCATTGATAATTTTGTTTTCACATCCGGTCAGATCCCGCTGGATCCCGACAGCGGCCAGATTGTGGAGGGCGGCATTGAAGCGCAGACCCGGCAGGTCTTCGCCAATCTGAAGGCTGTACTGGAGGAAGCCGGAAGCAGCCTGGAAAACATGGTGAAAACCACCTGCTTCCTTGCGGATATGAACGATTTCGCAACGGTCAACGAGATCTACGCCACCTATTTCCCGGGCGGCGTGTTCCCTTCCCGCTCCGCGGTTCAGGTCGCCAGACTGCCGAAGGACGCACTGATCGAGATCGAAGCAATTGCTGTCATCAAATAGCAGCAGGCATCATTTCACAATTCCCAGTTCCTCGGCTTCTTCCCGCAGCATGGAATAGCATCGGGAATCCCGGCAGACGCCGGTCCATGTCTCGTAAGAGTGGCGTATCGTCCCTTCGTATACAAAACCGCATTTTCGGATTACGCCCTGGGATCTTTCATTGTCCGGCGCGGTGCAGATTCCCACCAGCGCAAGACCCAGCTCCTCAAATGCGAAACGCAGCACTTCACGGCATGCCTCCGTCATGAGACCTCTGCCCCACATATCCTTCGCCAGAGAATAACCGATTTCCCTGGAATTCTCATCTCTGTGCCGGTCATTCTCCAGTCCGATGGTTCCGATCAGTCTGCCGTCCTCCTTCAGAAAAATGGCCCAGGCCTCCACAGGCATAAACATTGTACGTATGATTTCCCGGGATTCCTCTGCACTTTCATGAGGTTTCCAGCCAGCGCGCGGCCCCACATCAGGATCCTTCGCATATTCGTAAAGCCCCTGCGCGTCCTCCTCAGTATAGGCTCTCAGTATAAGTCTCTCTGTTTCCAGTGTTTTCATTTTCTTTCTCTCCTTGCTGTTACAGTGATTTCCGGATTCTACAGGAAAAATTCCGGCTCCGCCCGTCTCTGACAATGCTCCTCCAGATACGCCACATGGGACAGGAAGGCGGTATCGCCAAAATACTTTGCACCCTGAGGACAGTTCACCACACAGGCGTGGCATTTGATGCAGATTCCCGGCACCCGGGACGTCTCCATGACGTCTATGGATCCCAGAGGACAGACGCGGGCGCAGATTCCACAGTCATCGCATTTAATCAGATTCGTCTGAACTTTAGCCTTCAGGAACTTCGCGGGCAGGCCGTCTCTCCCCAGAGGCGTATAATACGGACCCACCTCTTCACGCCCCGCAATCAATGCGATTTCCGCTGTACCCATTCCGGCTGCTGATGCATCGTCTAATTTAGTTTTCACCTGTTCCGCAAACCTGTCCACCTTCGCCAGGTCCTCTGCATCCGGCCGTCCCGGAGCGATTTTTTTCGAGAAGACATGGCGACACGCCACGGCGGCTCCCGCGACAGGAACAAAACCCAGTCCGCTGAGCTCCTGCGTCAGCTCTGTAAGCGAACTGTCGAAATTTCTGTTTCCGAAGGTGACCACCGCAACCGCCTGTGCCCCGTTACCTCTGAACAGCTCACGAATCATGGGCAGGACCTTGTTGGGAACGCGGCCCGCATAAGTGGGCGTCCCGAATACCACCAGCGTCTCCCTGTCGAATACAAAGGTTTCTGTGCGAGCGCAGGGAAGCGTAAAATCAACGGTTCGCACCTCCGGAGCGCCGGTCTCTCCGGTCTCCGCGGCGTCTCTTCCGGCGTTCTCATTTCCGATCTCGCCGGTCTCCGCGGCGTACTGCTCTGCAAGCTTCGCCGCGATGCGCTCTGTCACTTCCTTTGTTCCTCCCGCTGCGCTGAAATACGCCGCCGCAATTTTTCTGATCACCATTCCTTCTCCTCTCTCGCTCTCCGCACGGATGAAAACGACCGTCTCATCGCGGAGGATGCTCCGCAGCGCTCTCAGGCGCTCTTCAGCGCCCTCCGGCGCCCGCCTGGCCGCCGCGCGGATGAAAACGCCCCGACCTTCGCCGGGGCAATATTATCCTATTCTGTAGTGCTGATAATCGAATTGTTGCTCTTATCAATCTGGCTGACCTTCATCTTGGAAGCGTCGTTGGGATCGACCTCCTCCAGCAGACCCAGCAGGCTCGGACCCAGATAGACAGTCTTCAGCTGCTTTCCGTCCAGCGTAATCTTGCTCTGCTCCGTGAAGTTCTGACCCTTGATATAATATTTTCCGCCGACGTTGACCACCTTGGTGATCTTGATCTTTTTGACGCCCATCTTCATGCCGGCCTTTCTGAACGGATTCTTTCCGCCGTAGGCGTACTCCTGTCCATAGAGCATATCATATCCCAGAAGCTTCAGGTTCGGCAGGTAGGATGCAGACTTGTGGCTGACGTTCTGATGGTATCTGAAAATCGTGCCGGTATGGATTCCCACACGGTTCAGCACATCGGCCGCCAGCTGATAGGCCGCCTGATCCTTGTCCTGCTTTTTCATCTTATAATTGCTCCAGATTACATACTGAGTCTGGTAGAGATCCTTCGCCTTGTAGGTGTCCTCTGTGATGTCCAGAGCCGGAATGTGGTCGCCGTACATGACCAGAACCACCTTCTCATCGTATTTAGAAAGAGTCTCCGTCAGTTTCCTGACAAACTGATCCATCTCATAGATCTGGTTGACGTAGTATTCATACTCGTTCTTCGCCGCCTCGCTGGGCGCCTTTGTCACCTTGATCCTGGGATCGGCGATCATCTTCTCGCTGGGGTACTTTCCGTGCCCCTGCACTGAAATCGTATAGATGTAGTCTCGGCTCTTTGTGGATTTCATCGCATCCATAATCTGTGAGGTCAGGATTTTGTCCTTGGCCCAGTTCTTCGGCGTCTTCTCCGCGCCGCTCATGTATTCCAGCGAGGTGAAGGTGTCGTAGCCGATATTGTTGAACACGTCGTTGCGGTTATAGAACATGGCCCTGTGATTATGTATCGCGTGGGTTCCGTAGCCGATATCTTTCAGATCCCAGGCGAGACTCTCCGCGGTCTTGTCCTTCAGGACAGATTTGAACGGATATTCGCCCGGTCCGAAGAATTTGACCGAGATTCCGGTCATCACCTCGAACTCCGTATTCGCAGTACCGGCGCCGCAGGCCGGAACCGTCAGAGACCCGGAGGAATACTTCTTCATCAGCGAACGATAGTACGGAATGGGATCCTGCGAGTACTCCACATTAGTGAACAAAGTAGGGTCCACGAAGGATTCCAGCTGCAGGAAGAGGATGTTCGGCCCGTCCTCGCTGTCCCTGCTCTTTGTCTTCGTGATTTTCACCGTCCCGCTCTTGCTGATGCCGCTATCCTTAATCACCTTCCTCACACTCTCCTCAGAATAGTCGGAAGGCTTGTGAATCCCCTGATTCAGCCATGTGTTGACAAAGCAGTACGCGACGCCGTAATCCTGATAGGCATAGGCAAGATTTCCGAAGAACGTGCTGAGCACGTTGATTTTCAAAAGCCCGACGGTGCTGCCGAAGGCCGTGAGGATAATCAGAATCACCACGAGGAGGTTCCTCTTCAGCTTAAGCTTTCCCTTCTCTACTCTGGGCCCCTTGACAAACAGCCATACGAGCACGACGGCCATGATCACCAGGGAGACGACCATCACAATCAGCTTTGTACGGGAAATATAATTGGTCATGATCGTGGCGCCGTCCGTCATGGCACTGAGATCCTTCATCGTGAAGG
Source organism: Hornefia porci (assembly GCF_001940235.1). Lineage (NCBI taxonomy): Bacteria > Bacillati > Bacillota > Clostridia > Peptostreptococcales > Anaerovoracaceae > Hornefia > Hornefia porci. The sequence continues at coordinate 1,759,886 of NZ_MJIE01000001.1, forward strand.
GGGTCATTCTCTGCGTCAGAATCACGCCGTTCGCGATTCCGATGGCGATCCAGAGTCCGGATATGATCGTCGCGAAAAATATCCGCCGCCGGAACAGGAAGCAGACCGACAGCGTCGCGAAAATCAGCAGCGCGTTATAAAAAAAGATCAGCGGATGTGTAAATACGAAAATAATTCCGCCCAGTACCGGGATGCTCTGGCGTTCCAGTGTCTCCAGAATAAGATTGACGATGCAGGCCCATATCGCGTACCGCGCCATCCCATAGCGGACGCCTTTGTCTGAAACGATTTTCAAGTCCTTTATTTTTTTCATAAACAAGTTTCCTCTTTTGTATCTCCTTATCCGTTTTCCCCTGTCACAAAGCCATTGGCGATGGCCGCGAAATTCTGCAGCGACAGGGTTTCAGCCCTCTGTCGGGGATCGATGCCGGCCTTCTCCAGGCACGCTCTTATGGCGTCCTTGCTGAAGCCGGCCCCGGTCAGGGAATTAAGCAGAGTCTTTCGCCTCTGCCCGAATCCCGCCCGGACGCAGCGGAAAAACATCGCCTCATCCAGCAGGCTCACCGGAGGCTCCGGGCGCATATCAAGACGCAGCACCGTAGAATCCACCTTCGGCGCCGGAAGAAATACCTCTCTCGGAACTTCCTCAACCACGCTCACCTCACAGTAATACTGCACCGCGACAGACAGCGCGCCGTAAACGCGGGAGCCCGGCGGTTCTTTAATCCGCTCCGCCACCTCCTTCTGCATCATGACGGTGATGCTCTCCACAGGAAGATGACTCTCCAGAAGCTTCATCAGAATCGTCGTCGTTATATAGTAAGGAAGATTTCCGATAATCTTCACATGTTTGTATTTTACACCTGCTTCCTCAGAAATCAAGGACGCAAGGTCCATCTTCACAACATTTTCATTTATGACGCGGATATTGTCGTATCCGGCCAGCGTGTCCGCCAGAATCCGGATCAGTCTCTCGTCGATCTCGATAGCGACCACGCGGCCCGCTTTTTCCGCGGCGGCGCAGGTAAGCACGCCGATTCCCGGTCCGATTTCAATGACCAGGTCCTCCGGTCCGATCTCCGCGCCGTCGACGATGCCGTCGATGACGCCTTTGTCTGTCAGGAAATTCTGCCCCAGACTTCTGGAGAACTGAAAACCGTATTTATTCCGGATCGCCCGGATTACAGATGGATCGTACAGCTCCATAAAATTCCTCTCTCGTTATGCCGAATCCGTTCAGTCTCGCAAGCATCCGCCTGCTGTTCCCGTAGCCGATTCCCAAAGCAGCCGCGACCTTCTCCCGGCGAAGGCGGCTTCCTTCTGCGCCGCACAGACCCGCAGCCTCCAGGTCTTCCATGGTGAAGACCTCACTTCCATCCTGTTTTGTGCAGTGAGCACGGGCGAGAGCCTCGCGGATCGCCTCCGGAGAAGCGTTCTCCACGCCGATATTCTGTCCCCGCAGCGCCTTGTCTCTGGGCACAAAGGCCTCCCCGGCTTCCGGAAAACGTTCCTTCACCTTGCGGCGGATGTTTTCGCCGGCCGGGTCCGGATCAGTGAAAATGATGATTCCCCGCGTCCGCGCAGCAGTCTCAATCTGCTCCCACATCCGATCGCTCATTCCGAAGCCGTGGGTCTCTATCGTCTGGGCGTCCACCGCACGGCGAACCGCCGCAGTATCGTCCCGTCCCTCTACGATAATCACCTCTCGTATTTTACTTTTCATTGGATTTTCCTTTGTTGTCATCGTCACCGGTGATGTACAGGATCTCCCCCGGCTTGATCATATTCAGCTGGGTGCGCGCCTGCTCCTCGATGTAGTTCTTGTCGTTGACGTTCTTCAGCTCCGCCTCCAGCTTCTTCTTCTCCGCCTTCAGCTCCACGTTCTCCTTTTTCAGGTTCTTCTGCTCGATGCGGAGCTCCACGATGTTTTTAACCGAAAGCGCGAAAATAATCCCGACGATTAAAATCACCACGGTCAGCGCCATGCGGGTCTTGTTGATCCGCACTCTCTTTTTTCTTCTCCCGGTATTTCTCCTAGTTTTCCTTTCCATTTTCCATACCCGCTTTTTGTTTCAGCCAGATCTCAGCCTCTTCCATACGCTTCCCCCTGCAGGAACAAGGCTCTCCCATGTCAGTGATGCCTGTATCATGGCATTTGTTACAATAATATCTCTTATCTGTATAGTCCAGCTCAAAATTATGGTCAGTCAGAAGAACCGCCCGTTCTTCCTCCAGATCATCTCTCTCCTTATTGATTCCCGCTCCGACCTCGCTTTCCCGGCCTTCAATCAGCGCCTTGGAAAGTGCGGTTCCCAACTGCTGCATCCGCTGGTCGATCTCGCGGATGCGCGGAATCTGCGCGTACACCTCCTGTGTCCTGTTCTCTGCGTCCCGTTCGGAGCGTTCCCGCAGATACAGGTAATATTCCTTCAGCTGCGCCTGAGTCACCGTGATTTTTTTGTTCACGTCGTTGTCGCCCCGGCGCTTTGCGTCCTCCTTCCAGTTTTCCAGCACTTTGTTGACGTAGCTGAAATTCGGGTTCGTGATCCCGGTGGTTTTCCCGACGGCGTCAAGAACACGGTCCATGCTGTATCCGTATACGTCGAACCAGCGATCCATCATCTCCCGCTCCTTCTCTGTGGCGTTGCGGGTCAGACCCAGCGCCTGCAGAACACGGCGGTACTGGTAGAATCTCTGGTCGATTTCCTCCAGGTAATGGTTCACCTCGTCCACGGTGTACAGCCCGTTCTCCGTCCAGCGCCGGATGACGCTCTCGATGTACCGGAAGCTGTTTTTACCCTTTTCGACGCAGTAGCCGATTCCGTAGGTGACGATTTCCGGCGGAATCCTGTCGTCCATGATCCAGGAGATTACGCTGCGGATCTCCGTGGAGCTGAGGCTGCGCCCCATAGTCTGCTCGATTTCATCGAACAGTTCACGGAAGCGCTCGTCACCGAAGACCGCCTCCTGCTTCTCCGCACTGTCGGAAACAGCCTCGCCGCTGCCGTACATCAGCTCCTTCAGACTCAGAAACTCCACCGCGTAATCAGCCTTCCCGGAAGCGCCGATGTAGTGCCTGCGGATGGCGCCCACCTCTTCCCAGTAGGTCCACGCCTCCGCCACCTTTTTCTCGGAAACGCTCAGCTGCTTGGCGATTACTTTGTCCGTCATCTCCATGCCGAACTCGGCGTACATATATGCGAACAGGTATACCTTGACAAAATCTCCCGGCGCCGCCGGCAGGTATTCATTGATAAAAATATTTTCTATCTGTGAATCGTGCAGATAGAAATCTGTGACTTTTCCTTTGATGAAACTCACGCTCTGCCTCACCCCGATTATGCCTTATCACTGAATTTGGTGTACCGGGCCACCCACGTCAGCTCGACGGTTGCCGTCGGGCCGCTTCTGTGCTTGGCGAGATTGACCTCGCAGATTCCCGGCTTTTCGGATTCCTCGTTATAGTAATCGTCCCGATACAGGAAGATGACGATATCTGCGTCCTGCTCGATGGCGCCGGACTCTCTGAGGTCGGACAGCATCGGCCTGTGGTTCGGCCGCTGCTCCGGCATGCGGGACAGCTGTGACAGAACCAGAACCGGACAGTCCATCTCTCTGGCAAGCAGCTTCAGGTAGCGGGACAGATTACTGATCTCCTGCTGCCTGCTCTCCGCCCGTCCGTCCGACTTCATCAGCTGAAGGTAGTCGATGACCACCAGATCCAGCCCCTTCTCAGTCTTAAGCCGCCGGCATTTGTTCTTAATCTCAAACACGCTGAGATCCGGCGTGTCATCGATGTTGATATTCGCTTTGGACAAAGTATCCGCCGCAAGCATAATGCGGTCCCAGTCCTCCCGGTCCAGGTTTCCCTTCTTGATGTTCTCCATCTCCACCCGGGCTTCCATTGCCAGAAGTCTCTGCCCCAGCTGTTCCTTGGACATCTCGAGGCTGAAGATCAGAACCGACGCGCCGCCCTTCACCGCAGCGTTCTGCGCGATGTTGAGGGCGAAGGCGGTTTTTCCCATTGCAGGCCGCGCAGCCAGGATGACCAGATCGGACTTGTGCAGTCCATAGGTCACCTTATCCAGCTCTCTGAAGCCGGTGGTGACGCCGGTGATCTTGCCCTGATTGCGTACCGCCTCGTCCAGCATGTCGATATCCGTGAACAGAACCTCCTTCAGCGGCGTGTAATCATGGCTCTGCCTGGACTGGGCGATTCCGAAGATAGACTGCTCCGCGTAATTCAGAATCTCCCCCGGATCCTCGTTCTCATCGAAGCCCTTCTCCCGGATCTCCTCCGCGGTCAGAATCAGCTTCCGCAGGGAAGCCTTTTCCGCGACGATCCGCGCATACTCTGACGCGTTGGTAGCGGAAGGAACCTCGCTGGAAAGAGACGCCACATAGCTTCGTCCGCCGTCTTTTTCCAGTATTTTCCGATTCTTCATTTCATCACAGACCGTGACGATATCCACCGGCTTATCCTCCCGGAACAGATCCATCATCACAGTGAAGATGTCTTTGTTCGCCCCGTCGTAAAAATCCTCCGGACGGACCAGCTCAATAATGTCTGAAAGAGCGTCCTTGCTCAGCATCGCCGCTCCCAGAACGGAACGCTCCGCCTCCAGATTATGGGGAGGGATCTTCTCTGCCATCAGTCTGTCACCTTCACATTCAGCCTGGCGGCCACCTCCGGATACAGTTTCACGTTAATCTCAAAGCTTCCCATCGCCTTAATCGGCTGGGGCAGCTGAATCTTTTTCTTGTCTACTGAGATATCGTGCTGCTCCTTCAGCGCCTCCGCAATGTCCCTGGAGGTAATGCTGCCGAACAGTCTTCCGCCTTCGCCGGCCTTGGTACGGATGACCACCTCCAGGTCGCGAAGCTTCTCCGCCGTCGATTCCGCCGCGGCTTTTCTCGCCGCCTCCTCTTCCGCCTGCTTCTCCTTCACCTTTTCCAGTGTATGCACGTTACCCTTTGTCGCCTCAATCGCCCATCCCCTCGGGATCAGCATATTCCGGGCGTAGCCGTCGTTCACCTTGACAATATCGCCGGCCTTGCCGCTGCCTTTTACATCTCTCTTGAGAATTACAATCATCTATGTCACTCCTTTTCCTCTGAAATAATGTGTTTGATCAGCTCCAGAACCTCTTCCGGGCTTTCCTCGACCTGTGCTCCCGCGGTGGTCAGATGTCCGCCGCCGCCCAACTTCTCCATAATCACCTGCACGTTCAGCGCGCCCAGGGAACGGGCGCTCACCACCGTTTTCCCCGCGTCGTTTCTGCTTGCGACAAAGGATGCCCGGACGCCCTTGATGTTCAGCAGCTCATCCGCAACCTGTGAATTGATAATCTGCGCGTCCCGGTTGTATCCCTCACAGACAGAGGTGGCGATGCCGTTGTCGTGAAGCTGTGCCGCCGCAATGCTCCTGGCCCGGACACGGAACGCGTCCATGTCGGTCTGGAAGAACCGCTTCACCTCCGTGGTGTCCGCTCCGGAACGCCGCAGCCACGCCGCGGCCTCGAAGGTCCGGACGCCGGTCTTGACGGCGAACCGGTTGGTATCAATGGTAATTCCTCCCAGAAGAGCTTCTGCCTCCAACTTGGAAAGCGCGCGCTTGCGTCCCGAATACTGAAGGATTTCCGACACCAGCTCCGACGCCGATGATGCGTAGGACTCGATGTACGACAAATCCGCATTCTTGATAGCGTCGGCCGCCCGGCGGTGATGGTCGATAATGGCAATTTTTCCCACCTTGTCAATCAGCGGCCTGCAGGTCAGATATCCGGGCCTGTGGGTGTCCACGATGATTAACAGCGTGTCGTCGCCTGCCAGTTCCTGTGCCCGCTCTCCGGAAATGAAGCTGTATTTGGAAGACTCCTTGGCCTGCTTATAAATCACCCGAAGGGAATCGTTGACCTCGTCCAGAACGATGTGGGCTTCCTTGCCCTGCATCTTGCATACGCGTACCATTCCCAGCGCGGCGCCGAAGCAGTCCATATCCGGATTGGTATGCCCCATGATCATAATCCGTCCGGCGTCCTCGATCATCTGCCGGAGGATATGAGCGATTACTCTGGATTTTCCTTTGTTCGTCTTCTCCACGGTCTGGAGCTTTCCGCCGTAGTAATCGATCTGATTGTACCGCTTGACCACGGCCTGATCGCCGCCCCGCCCCAGCGCCAGATCCAGTGCGGCGCTTGCCGCCTCTTCCGTCTCCAGAATCGTCTCGCCGCCGTTTCCTACGCCGATGGAAAGGCTCATCGGGAAATCCGCCTCCGTCTCGATCTGCCGGATCTCGTCGAGTATCGCGAACCTGCTGTCTACCATGCCCTTCAGATAGGAATGCTGGAAGTACATCACATACTCGTCGCTTTTGTTATTGATAATCGATGCCCGGATGTCCGCCGCCCACTTCCGGATCGTCTTGTCCACCTGCGTGGAAATCTGCATGCGCATGTCCGGCAGCGTGCTGGCGATCAGTTCATCGTAATTATCAATGCGGATGATACAGACACAGGTCCGCTCTTCCTCGTAGGTCTCCTTCAGCGACTCATACCGCGTTATATCGTAGAAGTATACCAGCATATTGCTGGGGGGCGCTGTTCCGTTCATGCTGGAAAACAGCCGGAATTTTTTTCCGTTGCGCTCAATCGTCCGGTAGACATCGGTCTCCGCCGCCGTCATAAGATCGTCGATACGGATCCCTGTCAGCGCGAAGAAATCGCTTCCGGTGATTTCATCATATATAAAAACGTCGCTGATCCGCGAGTTGAATCCAACGATCTTCCCTTTCTGATCCACAACGCACATCGGAAAAGGCACGCTCTCCGTCAGTTTTTTTTCAAATATGGTTTCGCTCATTTACTCTTCCTCACATGATCCGGCTGCAGCTGTCCGTTCGCGCCGTTCTTCTCACATTTCCGCCGCTGCGGCCGGAAAATGTTTCACATGAAACATTACCCTCTACTCCACTGATTTCAATATGTCGATAAGCCGGTTCAGCTCCTCGCGGCTGTAAAATTCCAGTTCGATGGTCCCCTTCTTTCCTTTCTGGTTGATGGAGACTCTCGTTCCGTATATTTCCTTGAGTTCGTTTTCCACCGAAACGGTGTCCGGACTTTTCACTCTTTTCGCCGGAGTCTTTTTTCCCGGCTTTCCTCCGGCAGCCAGCTTCTCCGCCTCTCGGACGGAAATTCCCTCTCTGATGATTCTGTCGCAGATTTCCTTCTGCCGCGCCTCACTCCTCACTCCCAGGAGCGCCCGTGCGTGTCCCGTAGTCAGTCTGCCCGCTCTGACATGCTCCCGTATCTCTTCCGGGAGCTTCAGCAGCCGCAGTGAATTGGTGATGTACGGTCTGCTTTTGCTGACGCTTCTGGAGACCTCCTCCTGCGTCAGTCCGTAGGCCTTTATCATTTCATTGAGACCCATGGCTTCTTCGATGGGATTCAGATCCTCCCGCTGCATGTTCTCGATAATCGCCACCAGCATGTTTTCCTCATCGGTAAACTCTCTGACGATACACGGAACCGTATCCAGATCCGCTTCCCTCGCGGCCCGCCATCTGCGTTCTCCCGCGACGATCTCGTAATGACCGTCCGCATGGCGGACGACCAGAGGCTGAATAATGCCGTGCTCGCGGATGGAGTCGCTGAGCTCTGTAATCTTCTCAGGATCGAAGGTCTTTCTCGGCTGGTTGCGGTTGGGAATGATGTCATTAATATCCACATAGATGATGCTGTTTTCATCCGGACCTTCTGCCGTCTTCTCATTGTTTCTGCCCGGGTCGATAGGAGCCTGGTCCGCGAATAAAGCGTCCAGTCCTCTTCCCAGACCTCTGTTCTTAGGAGACTTCCCACTCATTATAAGACGCCCTCTCTTTCAAGGAATTCCTCTGCAAACTCACGATACGCCTCCGCGCCCTTGGACCGAGGATCATATTCGACGATGGGCATTCCGAAGCTCGGTGCCTCCGCAAGCCGGATATTCCTGGGAATCACGGTGGAATAAACCTTGGCTCCGAAGTATTTCTTGACCTCCTGAACCACCTGAATCGAGAGATTGGTGCGTCCGTCAAACATGCTGAGGACGACTCCCTCCACCTCCAGATCAGGCTTCAGATTCTTACGCACAAGCTCAATCGTGCTCATCAGCTGGCTCACACCCTCCAGCGCATAGAATTCACACTGAATAGGAATCAGCACCGATTCCACTGCACTCAGAGAGTTGATGGTCAGCAGTCCGAGCGAAGGCGGACAATCGATGAAAATATAGTCATAGTCGTTCCGGATCTTGTCGATTGCTTTCTGCAGACGTTTCTCGCGCCCTTCCAGCTGGACCATTTCAATTTCCGCTCCGGCCAGATCCACATTCGCCGGAATCAGATCCAGATTCTCCACACTGGTATGCAGCACAGCGTCCCTCGGGTCGAAATTGTCCTCAATGAGGAGCTCGTAAACGGTATACTCCAGTTCCTTTTTAGAAACGCCGATACCGCTTGTGGTATTACCCTGAGGATCGATATCCAGCATCAGGACCCGTTTTCCTTTCAGCGCCAGACACGCTCCGAGATTGATGTTGGTCGTGGTTTTTCCAACGCCGCCCTTCTGATTAAAAATAGCGATTGCTTTACCCAATTTTATCCTCCTCATTACTGACATGTTTACCTGTTCCTCTATTATAATATACCCCCGTGACATTTGCCATAGTTTCCGGTAAAAAATAAATGTTTCACGTGAAACATTTATTGTAAATCGTGAATTTTCAAGGCTTTCCGGCGTTCTATGGCAGTTCCTTTCCCGTCGATTCTTCATTGTCAGCGCGGGGCTGAGGCTGCCCGTTTTATCGTATCGGCGATTTTTTCGGCTTACCGGCCTGCCTCGGGTAACGGCCGGGCGTGGAGGTTTCTTTTCGTATTATAACAAAGTTATGTTCGAGCCCTTTTATATTCACGGCCTCGACTCCGGCAATCCGGCCGCCCAGCACACGAATCGCCTTTTTAGCAGCGCCGAGTTCTTCTTCTATGTCCGATCCCTTGTAGGAAATAAAGTACCCTCCCGTCTTTACAAAGGGCAGACAATATTCCGCGAGAACCGCCATATCGGCGACCGCTCTGGAAAGGCACAGGTCGTACTGTTCGCGATACCGCTGGTCTCTGCCGAGATCCTCTGCGCGGCCGTGCTGCAGATTTACATTGGTCAGAGCGATTTCCCCGCACATTTCTTCCACGACGCGGACTCTTTTCTGCAGGGAATCGATCAGAGTGAACTGTTTATCCGGAGTCAGTATTGCCAGAGGCACACCGGGAAATCCTCCGCCGGTTCCCAGATCGAGAACGGTATCTGCGGCTCTGTATTCCGGAAGCTTCATCACGGCAGCGGAATCCAGGAAGTGCTTCAGGATAAATTCATCGGGGTCGGTGATGGAGGTGAGATTGATATGCTGATTTTTCTCAAGCACAAGTCTCATATACTCCATCAGTCTGCGGCTGTCTTCTTCTGTGCACCGGATCTCCATCTCTCCGAGAGTGTTCCTCATCATTTCTCTCTGTTTTTCCTTTGTCATCTCTCCACCTATCATGTCCATCAGAGTCCTCCCCTCTTCTGTTTCTCGAGATAGATCAGCAGAACATTGATATCCGCCGGCGAAACGCCTGAGATTCTGGCGGCCTGACCGACAGACAGCGGTCGTATACGCCCCAGCTTCTGAGCGGCCTCCAGACGCAGTCCCCGAATCCCGTCATAATCCAGGTCCGGTGAAAGCTTTTTATCCTCCAGCTTTTTAAACCGCTCGATCTGCTGAAGCTGTTTGGCAATGTAGCCCTGATATTTGATACGGACCTGCACACAGTCTCTGGCATGGGAGGAAAGGTCAGGGCGGTCCGGGTCAATCTCCGCCAGCGAATCATAATCGATTTCCGGTCTGCGAAGGAGATCATAAAGCGAAACCCGATTCTGCAGCGGAGAACTTCCGCGTTCCTCCAGATACTGCGATGCGTCCGCGGGTGCAACTGATGTATTTTTCAGACGGCTGATTTCTCGTTCAACTTCCTGTTTTTTGGAAAGATACCGCTGATAACGCTCTTCTGACACGAGTCCCAGGTCATATCCCTTCTCTGTCAGACGCTCGTCTGCGTTGTCCTGCCTCAGAACCAGCCTATATTCCGCTCTGCTCGTCATAATTCTGTAAGGTTCATTAGTACCTTTGGTCACGAGATCGTCGATTAGAACGCCAATATAAGCCTCGCTTCTGTCCAGGACGAAGGGCTTTCTTCCATTTATTTCCAGCGAAGCGTTGATTCCGGCCATAAGTCCCTGCGCAGCCGCCTCCTCATATCCAGAGCTCCCGTTAAACTGGCCGGCGCAGAACAGCCCGCCGATATTCCTGTATTCCAGATTAAGCTTCAGCTCCTGAGGATCGATGCAGTCATATTCGATTGCATAAGCCGCCCGCGTGATACGGATATCCTCCAGCCCTTCAATCGTATGGTAGAATTCCCGCTGCACATCCTCGGGCATGCTTGAACTCATTCCCTGAATATACATTTCCTCTGTATCAAGTCCCTCCGGCTCGATGAAAAGCTGATGGCGCTTTTTATCTGCGAAGCGTTTCACCTTGTCCTCAATAGAAGGACAATAGCGGGGACCGATGCCCTCGATTTCTCCGCCGAACAGTGCCGACCGGTGAAAATTCTCCCGGATGACACGGTGTGTCTCTTCATTTGTATACGTAAGCCAGCAGGGAATCTGCTCCCGTTCCAGGTGCTCATTCATAAAGGAGAAGGGGACGATTTTCTCATCCCCGTCCTGACGAATCATTTTGTCATAATGAAAGGTCGAGGCAAGGGCGCGGGCCGGCGTGCCCGTCTTGAATCTCCGGAGCTTCATCCCGTGCTTCCGCAGATTTTCCGCCAGCTCTTCAGAAGGAGCAAGTCCGTTCGGACCGCCGGGAAAGCTGCTGCCGCCGATGAATATTTTACCCCGCAGGAATGTTCCCGTGGCGAGGATTACCGCTTTGCTCCGGTAAACGCAGTGAGTTCTGGTCACAACGCCGCAGACTCTGCCTTCTTCTGTCAGCAGGTCCACAACCTCATCCTGTTTCATATCCAGATTCTCTTGTCTTTCCAGAGTCTTTTTCATCTCCATATGGTACTGATGTTTATCTGCCTGCGCCCGCAGCGAATGAACCGCCGGACCCTTTGCGGTGTTCAGCATCCGGCTCTGGATGAAGGTCTTGTCGATATTGATTCCCATTTCTCCGCCGAGCGCGTCGATCTCTCTGACCAGATGTCCCTTGCCGGTTCCGCCGATAGACGGATTGCACGGCATCATGGCAACAGCCTCGAGATTGATTGAAAAAATCATCGTTTTGTTCCCCATGCGCGCAGAAGCAAGCGCCGCCTCACAGCCGGCGTGCCCCGCACCCACGACGATGACGTCATACCGGTCCATTACAATCTGTTCCATTGTTCCCTACTTTCCAAGACAGAATCTGGAGAAGACCTCGTTCAGAATATCATCCGCAACCGCCTCTCCGATAATTTCACCCAGACGCTCGTATGCGCTGTTTACATCAATTTCAATAATTTCCAGAGGTTCTTTCCTCCGGACCGCATCGATGGCGTCGCAGAGGGACCTCTTTCCCTCCTCCAGGAGATCGCGGTGTCTGGCGTTTGTCACCAGCACACTTTCCCGGCGGCCGGCCATATCCGTTTCCACTCGGGAAACTATGCAGTCCTCCAGTGCTTTCAGTCCTTCTATATCCTTCATGCTCCCGGATACCGTCTGTGCTCCCCCCAGCGCCGAAGAAATCTCCGAGGCGGACAGCACCTGCGGAAGATCGGCTTTGTTGATGAGCACGATCGTGCGGGAGGGATCGACATGCTCCATGATGTCATAATCCTCCTGCTCCAGTTCCCTGCTCCCGTCGAGCACAAGAATCACGAGATCCGCTTTGTTGAAGGAGGCCTTGGACCGCTCGATTCCGATGGACTCGATCTTGTCATCCGTCCTGCGTATTCCGGCCGTATCGGTAAGGATTACCGGAATACCGCGTATGCTCAGACTTTCCTCTATCGTATCTCTCGTCGTTCCGGGAATTTCTGTCACAATGGCCCGGGATTCCCGGAGCAGTCCGTTCATCAGTGAGGATTTTCCGACGTTCGGTTTTCCGATAATCGCTGCCCGCAGTCCCTCCCTGAGAATCCGTCCGGTATCTGCGCTGTCAATCAGCGTCTGAATCTGCTGCCGGACGGGATCCAGCCCGGTGAAAAGCTTCCGGTAAGTCAGCTCCTCGATATCCTCATCCGGATAATCGATATTCACTGTCAGATCCACGAGCACATCCAGCAGCATGCTCCGGAGCATCCGGATCTTCCGGCTCAGAATTCCCTCCAGCTGCTCCACGGCCACGTCATAGGTTCTGTCTGTTTTCGCGGAAATCAGATCCATCACTGCCTCCGCCTGCGTCAGGTCAAGACGGCCGTTCAGAAAGGCTCTCTTTGTAAACTCTCCCCGCTCTGCCGCCCGTGCTCCCGAGCGGAGCACCAGCTCCAGGGTCTTCCTCAGCGGAACCATCCCGCCGTGACAGTTGATCTCCACCACATCCTCTGCAGTATAGGTCTTTGGCTTTTTCATCAGCACACAAAGAACCTCGTCGACGATGTTCTGTTCCTCGTCCACGATATGCCCGTATGTCATTCTTCTGTTGACGGGATCGCCGGACACCGCGGGAACAAAGATTTTCCGGAGGATTTCCTCCGCATCCTCTCCGCTGATGCGTATGATCCCGACTCCGCCTTCTCCGTAAGGCGTAGAGATTGCCGCAATTGTATTCTTCATCATAGTATAAAAGCCCGCGAAGTGCGGGCTATATCTCTCAGTTCAGTTCTATGATAACCCTGCGATAAGGATCCTGTCCCTCGCTTCGCGTTGTTACACGAGGATCATCCTGCAGTGTAGCGTGAATGACTTTCCTCTCATAGGGGTTCATAGGCTCAAGCTTCACGGGACGTCTGGTGCGGACGACTTTATTCGCCAGTTTTCTGGCCAGCTGCTCCAGTGTGCGTTCCCGCTTGGATCTGTAATTTTCTGCGTCAACGACGACCTTAACGTAGTTGTCTCTGTCCTTGTTCACCACCAGGCTGGTCAGGTACTGAATCGCGTCCAGCGTCTGTCCCCTCTTCCCGATGATCGTGCCGGAATCGTTTCCGTCGATATTTACGTAAACGTTATCCTCATCCGCCCGGACAACCATGTTGAGCTTCAGCCCCATCTGCTCTGTAACTTCTTCCAGAAATTCCTTTGCCGGATGGTCCTCACAGATCGGAAGAACGTCCATCGTCTTATGGAAATCCAGCTCTTCCAGTTTGCTGCTCCGCTGCACGGGAGCATCGTCGAAATCATTGCGGGAGGACTCGGCCTTCCGATGACGGTTTTTCTTCTCAGATGATTTCCGCGGAGCCTGTTCAGAACGGTTCCCGGCCGACGGCTTCTTTCTTTCAGACGCCGTGACGGAGACCTTTGCCTTTTTTGTTTCAGGCACAGGCTCTTCCTCCTCGGTTTTTTTCTTCTTTTCAACTCTGACCAGAGCAAGCTTGGAACCGATACCGAAAAAACCCCGGCTCGGCTCTTCCAGAACAGTGACGTCAACCTCGTCCCTTGTGAGTTTGAGGTCCGCGAGAGCAAGCTCCACTGCGGAATCTACATCATCGCCCCATTTTTCTGTTACATCCATATTTACTCCTTGTATAAATCCGCGCACCGCAGGCGCGGATCCTGTCGCTACGTTCTGGCAACTGCCTTCGCGTGCTTCTTTCCTCTTTTCTTCGCCTCCGCTTCCTCTTTCATCTTCCTGCGAATCTGATTGAACCGGATATTATAGAAAATCTGGATAAACTGGCTCAGGAACCAGTAGGTCGCCAGTCCCGCAGCGTAGGTCTTCGCCAGCCAGACGATCATGATCGGAAAGCCGTATTTCATGACATTCATCATGGCGTTGCTGCTGTTCGGAGCCTGCCCCGGCATCGCGCCATTCTGCTGTGACATATAGAAGGACGCAAAGGTGGCGATTCCCGCCAGAATCGGCAGAATCCAGGGATCCGGCTGTGCCAGGTCATTAATCCACAGAAAACTTTCGTGAACCGCAAAGTACATGCTTTCCGAAGGAACGTACTTCAAAGGATAACGAAGAAGTGTGAACAGGCCCATAATCACGATCATCTGAATGATCATCGGCAGACATCCTGCCATCGGATTGACCCCTTCCTCCTTATACAGCTCCGTCATCTTCTGATTCATCATTTCCTTGTCATCCGCGTACTGACGCTGGATCGCCTGCAGCTTGGGACCCATTTCTGACATCCCTGCAGTGGAAAGAATCTGCTTCTTATAGAACGGATAAAGACAGAGCTTCACGATAAGAGTCAGGATAATCAGCGCAATCGCGTAATTCCCCACCATATCATACAGCCATGTCAGGATCCATCCCAACGGTGTAGCGAGTATACCAAAAAAATCCATTCATTTCCTCCATTACGGAACAGGATCGTATCCCCCCGGATTCCAGGGATGACACCTCAAGATCCGCCGTATTCCTAAATATGTGCCCTTAATCGGCCCGTACTTCTCCAGCGCCTGGATAAAGTAAGTCGAACATGTAGGGTAGAATCGACATGTAGCCGGAAACAGCGGCGAAATACATATCTGATAGAATCGTATCAGCAATATGAATATCCTTCTTACAAAATTGCTAATATACTTCATTTCACTTCTTTCAATACCCCGGTTCTTCTGAACGCAGATTCCAGCGATTTCTGCACCTGCTGGCACTTTGCTCCGTCGATCGTATTGCGGGCGATGATCACAAAATCATATCCGCACGGCAGGCGCATCCCGCTGAGGCGCATCGCCTCCTTCATCAGTCTGCGCGCCCTGTTGCGACGGACACTGTTGCCAACCTTCTTGCTGGCCAGAAAGGAGATTCTGTTGTGGTCCAGATTATTTTTCAGACAAAACACGACGACATAACGATCGCCCACTGATTTGCCCTTTCTGTAAACCCTGTCAAAATCCTTCTGATATCGAAGTACGTCTTCCCGCCGCTTTTTCTTATGCGGAGAGCTTTTTTCTGCCTCTGGCTCTTCGTCTCTTGAGGACATTTCTTCCGTTTTTGGTGGCCATTCTTTTACGAAAGCCGTGTTCTTTCTTTCTCTGTCTTTTCTTTGGCTGATATGTCTGTTTCATGTTAACCTCCCGTTAATCATATAAATTTGATTTTTGCACAATCTAAATTACAATATGTGCACGCATATTGGTATATTATACTTTTATTATGTTTTTATGTCAATACATCTTCACAAAAACACATCTGTCTTGACACATGATAAGACAACTTGCTATAATATCTGCGATAACCCGTCGGACCGTCCCGTGCGCTCCTGCGCGCCGGATGCCGGCACAGCATATTTTTTTCTTTGCTGAACAAAGAAAGACATGACAGGAGAAAAATTGAAATGAATGAACAAACCGGCTTCAGAGCCTTTTGTAAAAGAAAAGATATCGAAATCAGTTTCAGACGTTATGTACAGGACGCACTGTCCGCCATGGGTCTCGGACTGTTCGCTTCCCTTCTGATCGGGCTTATATCGAAAACCATCGGAGAGCAGCTTTGTAATATTCCCGGAATCACAGAAAAATCCGCAGTACCTGCTTTTCTGATTTTAATCGGTACAGCCGCAATGAATATGATGGGCCCGGCTATCGGCGCAGCGGTAGCCCGGTCTCTGAAAGCGCCTCCGCTGGTACTGTTTTCCTGCATTGCTCTCGGCTATATGGGAGCCACATTCACCGGATTCGGAATCAAATTCACAGGCGGTCCCGCCGGCGCGTTTATCGCGGTGGCAGTAGGAGCGGAATTCGGAAAGATGATATCTAAAGAAACGAAAATCGATATCATCGTTACCCCTGCGGTCACTCTTATTACAGGAGGACTGGCCGCCACTCTTATCGGCCCCGGCGTCGGCTGGCTGATGATGGAGCTGGGAAATTCCATCGTCGCCGCCTGTAACTGGCAGCCCTTCTGGTTCGGAATCTTCATTTCCGTCGTCGTCGGCCTGGTTCTTACCGCTCCAATTTCCTCTGCTGCCCTCTGTATCATGCTGGGTATTTCCGGTCTTGCGGCGGGCGCTGCAACAGCCGGATGCTGCGCGCAGATGATCGGTTTCGCCGTCATCAGCTACAAAGAAAACGGTATCGGCGGTTTCTTCGCCCAGGGAATCGGCACATCCATGCTGCAGGTTCCGAACATTGTACAGCATCCGTGGATTCTGGTACCCCCCACCCTTACGGCAGCCATCACCGGACCGATCAGTACCTGCATTTTCAAAATGACCAATAACGCCGCCGGCGCAGGTATGGGAACCTCCGGTCTTGTGGGACAGATCATGACGCTGACGGATATGGGCTTCACACTCCCCGTATTTTTCAATATCCTTATCATACAGATAATCGCTCCCGCCATTATCTCATGGCTGATTTACAAAGTCATGTACAGAGCAGGACTCATTAAAGACGGAGATATGAAACTGGATCTGTGAAAACATCCGTAATATCATGAATGTTTTCATCGTTTTATGTAAAGCTCAGGTAAAATAAAAGCGGTGTTTTTATACTTATGAACAGTTTTATACACAACCTGTGGATAAAGTTGGGAAATATTTATTTTCCAACTTTATTATTTTCCACTTGTATATGGATAACTTATTAGTTAAAATATGAATTAATCACCGTTTAATCAAAGAGGGAAACATGAACGACAATCATCAGACCTGGGAAAAGGTTTTAGCGATCATAAAAGAGGAGACAACGACGCCGAGTTTTAATCACTGGTTTGCCTCCGCTCATCTTCATTCTCTGGACGACACCGCGAAAATCGCTTATCTGGAGACGCAGGATGAATTTAATGTGAGAATCCTGAACAACCGCTATAAGACCATGCTGGAAAATACCTTCAAAACTGTTCTTCAGGAGGACTACCGTGTCATCGTGCGGAAAACCACGGATTATGAAAATGAGCCGGAAAAGCCGGAAGCAGTCATCAGAAAAGAAAAGGCGAAGGTGACCTATGTCAATAAGGAATTCAGAAACCAGAGGATTTTCAACCCGAAATTCAACTTTGACAATTTTGTGGTAGGAGAAAGCAACGAGCTCGCCTACGCCGTCGCCAAGGCGGTGGCGGAATATCCGGCCCAGTCGTATAATCCTTTGTTTCTCCACGGAAAATCAGGACTCGGCAAAACCCATCTGATGCACGCCATCGGAATCTATCTTCTGGAAAACAACAACGATCTCAACGTTCTCTACGTCTCATCGGAAATGTTCACGAATGAGCTCATCAAGGCTCTGGGAGAGAAAAACGGAACGAGGGAATTTAAGAACAAATACCGGAAGGTGGACGTTCTGCTGATTGACGACATCCAGTTCCTGGAGGGAAAGGAATCCACACAGATGGAATTTTTCAATACCTTCAACGAGCTGTACGCGAACAATAAGCAGATTGTCATCTCCTCGGACAGACCGCCGGATCAGCTGGTGCGGCTCGATGAGCGGCTTCGTTCCCGTTTCTACTGGAAAATGGTGGCAGAGCTTATGCCGGCCGACTATGAAACCCGTGTGGCGATTCTGCAGAAAAAGGCTGAGAATGAGAACCTGACGATGGACAGCGACCTCTACGAGGTAATACAGTTAATTGCGGAACGGATCTCTGATAACATTCGTGTGCTGGAGGGAGCGTTTTACCGTGTTATTTCCTTCTCCAACCTGATGGACAAGAAAATAGACAAGTCCTTTGCGAAGAGGGTTCTGAAAGACATCATCATCAACGGGAGCAACAACCCTACCCCGGTACAGATAAAGAATGTGGTCAGCAAACATTTCAATATTAAAATCAACGATCTGGAATCCTCCAAAAGGACGAATCAGATCGCTTATCCGCGCCAGATCGCAATGTATCTCTGCCGGACCATGACCGACTTCTCTTTTCCTCAGATCGGACAGCTTTTCGGAGGAAAGCATTATACAACCGTAATGCACGCCTGCGATAAAATACAGAAACAGCTGAGAACCGATCCGAACCTGAAGGAGGTCATCGACGAGCTGAAAAAGGAAATAAACAATGTTAACAATTAAGAACAACTTTTACAGATTATCCTTATTTCAAAAACAACTGTTTTTGTTAAAAAATAAAGTTGCTCTGAAGTTATCCACATAATCCACAGGCTCTACTACTAATACTACTAAAATAATTATAAGTAAAAAAACGTATTTCGGAGGTCAATTATGAAATTTTCATGCGATCAGCAAAAGCTGTCGAAAGCTCTCAACATCGTGTCCAGAGCTGTAACTTCCAGGACCACAATGCCCGTCCTGAAAGGAATCCTGCTTGAAGTCAGAGACGGTAAGCTCACGATGTCAGCATCCGATCTTGATGTTTCCATACAGAACACCATCGACGTTGATTCTCCGGAAGACGGATCCGTCATCGTAATGGCCAAGCTATTCGGAGACATCATCCGCAAGCTTCCGTCTACGGAAGTAAACGTCGTCTGCGATGACGAATACAATGTCACCGTTAAATGCATGAACTCCAATTTCAAAATTATGGGAATGTCTACAGATGAATTTCCCAGCATCAATACGCTGGAGGAGGAAAGCAGGTTTGCCGAGTTCGACAAAGATGTACTTCGCAGCATGATTGAAAAAACAGCCTTTGCGGCCAGCGTAGACGAGTCCAGGGGAGTCATTACCGGCGTTCTGATTGAAATGGAGAATGATCAGGTAAACATGGTGGCGATCGACGGCTATCGCATGGCGATTAACAGAAGGAACAAAGTAAATCCGCAGCAGAAAAAGATTATCGTTTCTGCCCGGACGCTGACGGATATCGGACGTATTCTGGGAGAGACGGACAGCAGCGAAAAAACAGGAACCCTTTATCTCAGCAGCAAGAAGGCTGTACTGAGAATGGACAATGTCCAGGCGGAAATGAAGCTGATGGAAGGTGAATTCATCGGATACAGGGATATCATTCCCGGGGAAAGTAAAATCATCATGACGGTGAACCGCGGCATGCTTCTGGAAAGTATAGAGAGAGCGTCTCTTCTGTCCCGCGCCGGAAAGAACAATCTGATCCGGATGAACATTCAGGATACGATTCTGACCCTGACCTCCAATTCCGATGAAGGAAATGTCAGAGAGGAAATTCCCGTAACAAAAGAAGGAGAGGATCTGACCATCGGATTTAACGCACAGTATGTTATCGATGTGCTGAAGGCGGTGGAGGATGACGAGGTGAAGATGCTGTTCAATACGCCTGTCAATCCTTGCCTGATTCAGCCGCTGAGCGGGGATGAATACGAATATCTTGTCCTTCCGGTAAGAATAAACTGATATGTACATAACAGATCTGGAACTGAAAAACTTCAGAAATTATGAAGAACTAACCATTCAATTTGATAAGAATGTAAATATTATCGTCGGAAGGAATGCGCAGGGAAAGACAAACCTCATCGAGGCTGTCTTTCTCTCTTCTATTGGAAGATCCTTCCGGACTTCGCACGACAGCGATTTAATACGCTTCGGTCAGGAGGACGCCTTTGTTCGCGTGCGGGCAGAAAAAGAAGTCATCGACACGAGGGTGGAAATAAAAATCAACAGACATCATAAAAAGTCAATACAGAAAGACGGGAACACGGTTCACAGGACATCGCAGCTGATCGACAACATCATTATTGTGATTTTTTCACCGGACGATCTGAAAATTGTGAAAGAGGAGCCGGAGAAAAGGAGAAAATTCATCGACCGGGAGCTCGCGCAGATTAAACCGGCCTATTATGACAGCCTTTCCAATTATAAAAAAACGCTTCAGCAGAGAAACGCCTGTCTGAAGGAGGAATATGTGGAACCCTCCCTTCTGAGTCTGTGGGATGAGCAGATGATTATTTACGGAAGCGATATCATCCGGATGAGGAAGGAATTCATCGACAGAATCAATGAATATTCGTCGAGGATTCACCGGGGAATTACCAACGGGAGCGAAGAGCTTTCTCTGCGGTATGATCCCAACATTTGCTTTTGTGAGACAAAGGAAGAGCAGCAGGAGCTGTACAGGAAGGAACTGATGAAATCCGCCGCCTCTGATCTGCGGATGCGAACGACAACCCGAGGACCTCAGAAGGATGATCTGCAGTTCTTTGTAAACGGCGTAAATGCGCGAAGCTTCGGCTCACAGGGACAGCAGAGAACCTGCGCTCTCTCACTGAAGCTTGCGGAACTCGACTTCATAAGAGAGGAGACGGGAGAAAAAGGAATTCTCCTGCTGGATGACGTCATGAGCGAGCTGGATGAGAACAGAAGAGATTATCTGGTGAGAACCCTTCATGAAAACCAGCTGTTTATCACGACGACTGATATAGACCCCGGAATTCTGGAATATTATCCGCAGGCGAGAATTATCGAGATAGAAAACGGGAAATGCGTGAATTTGGAAAAACCTGCTAATTTATAATACTCAAGTAAAGAAAAATTAGTGGGTTTTTAAGTGCAAAACAGTTGATTTAACGGATTTTTTCTTTATTAAATGATATTTTAATTAAAAATATCTTAAAATCTTGCTAAAACGCTGATTTTGTTATATAATCAATATTAATGCCATAGCAAAGTATGGAAAATAATGGATAAGAACACATAAAAGGTGGGATTAAATGAGCGCAGAAAAGAGCAAGAATCAGTATAATGCCGACCAGATACAGGTTCTGGAGGGATTTGAGGCAGTTCGAAAAAGACCGGGTATGTACATCGGATCCACAGGTCCGAGAGGACTTCACCATCTGGTCTATGAGATTGTTGACAACAGTGTGGACGAAGCTCTTGCAGGTTTTTGTAAGAAAATCAACGTTATCATTAACGAGGATAACTCCATCACGGTCATCGACGACGGCCGCGGAATGCCGGTGGACCTTCATCCCAAGATGAAGATCCCTGCTGTTGAGGTTATTCATACCGTGCTCCACGCCGGCGGAAAGTTCGGCGGCGGAGGATATAAGGTGTCCGGAGGACTGCATGGAGTCGGCGCCTCTGTCGTCAACGCTTTGTCAACAAAGATGATCGTTGAAATCAACAGGGACGGAAAGACCTATGAAATTGAATTTTCGCGGGGAAAAACCACGAAAAAGCTGAATGTGATCGGAGAATCCTCGCACACCGGATCCAAGACGACCTTCTGGCCGGATCCGGAAATATTCGAAGAGACGGAATACGATTATGACACCCTCCAGCATCGTCTCAGGGAAATGGCCTTCCTCACGAAGGGAATTAAAATCACTCTGGAGGACCGGAGACCGGGTCACAAGAAAAAAGAAGTGTTCCACTACGAGGGTGGATTGAGAGAATTCGTCAAACACATCAACACCAATAAAGATGTCATCAATGACGATATTTTCTATTTCGAGTACAGCGACGGGAATCAGGAGGTCGAGGTTGCGATGCAGTATACAGATCGCTACAATGAGCTTCTTCTTTCCTACGCCAATAATATCAATACGGTGGAAGGCGGTTCTCATCTTGCGGGATTCAAGTCCGCTCTGACAAGAGTGATGAATGATTACGCAAAAAGAACCAAGATGATGAAGGACGGGGATTCTCTTTCCGGAGAGGACGTACGGGAGGGTCTGACCGCGGTCGTTTCCGTTAAGCTGACAGAGCCTCAGTTCGAGGGACAGACCAAAGCAAAACTCGGAAACACGGAAATGAGGGGCTTTGTGGAAACCTCCACGAGTCAGAATCTGATCGCGTTCCTGGAGGAAAATCCAAAACAGGCGCAGGCGATTCTGAATAAGTGTCTCAGCGCGTCCCGCGCCAGAGAAGCCGCACGAAAGGCCCGGGCACTGGTCCGCAGGCAGACGGCGCTGCAGGGACTTTCTCTTCCGGGCAAGCTGGCGGACTGCTCGGAGAAAGATCCGGCGCTTTCTGAAATCTTTCTGGTCGAGGGTGATTCCGCGGGCGGAAGCGCCAAGCAGGGAAGAGACCGTAAACGTCAGGCGGTTCTGCCGCTGCGCGGTAAAATTCTGAACGTAGAGAAGGCCCGTCAGGATAAGATGCTGAATTCAGAGGAAATCAAGAATATGATTACCGCATTCGGCTGCGGAATCGGAGATGAATTCGATATCAGCAAGCTCAGATATCACAAGATTATCATCATGACGGATGCCGACGTGGACGGCGCTCACATCCGCACACTTCTGCTGACCTTCTTCTACCGCTATATGACGCCGCTGATAGAAGGCGGTTATGTGTACGCTGCCCAGCCTCCTTTGTTCCGCGTGCAGAAGGGAAAGAAGACCTGGTATACATACTCTGACAAAGAACAGAACAAACTCCTGGAGGAGATAAAGGATACTGCCGGCAAGGTTGAAATTCAGCGGTATAAAGGTCTGGGTGAAATGGACTTCAACCAGCTCTGGGAGACCACGATGGATTATACCCGGCGGACGATGGTTCAGATCACAGTGGAGGATGCTACGGCGGCAGATGAAATCTTCACGACTCTGATGGGTGACAAAGTGCCTCCCCGCAGAAAATTCATCGAAGAAAACGCCAGATACGCCACACTGGATGTATAGAGCTACGGAAGATACGGAAGACATGAAAGGAAACAGTATTGGATACTTTATTGGAAGATAACAACATCATACAGCACGAAATCCATAACGAGATGAAGAACTCCTACATCGACTACGCCATGAGTGTCATCGTCGGAAGAGCTCTTCCGGATGTGCGGGACGGCATGAAGCCGGTGCACAGAAGAATTCTCTACGGAATGTCTCAGCTGGGAGTCACTCCCGACAAGCCGTATAAAAAATCGGCCAGAATCGTCGGTGAAGTCATGGGTAAATATCATCCCCACGGAGACAGCTCCATCTACGACGCCATGGTGCGTATGGCCCAGGATTTCTCCATGCGTTATCCGCTGGTTGACGGACACGGAAACTTCGGTTCCATCGACGGCGACGGCGCGGCCGCGCAGCGTTATACAGAGGCGAGGATGAGCCCCTTCTCCCTGCAGATGCTCAGGGATATCGACAAGGATACAGTCGATTTCATTCCGAACTTCGACGGTGAAGAAAAAGAGCCGGTGGTTCTTCCCAGCCGTTATCCGAACCTCCTTGTAAACGGATCCAACGGAATCGCCGTCGGAATGGCGACTTCGATTCCGCCTCATAATCTCGGCGAGGTCATCGATGCGACAGTGAAGATTATCGATGATCCGGAGGTCAGCATCGACGAGCTGATGAAAATCGTCAAGGGGCCGGACTTCCCGACGGGAGCTCAGATTCTCGGAAAGAGCGGAATCCGGGACGCGTACAGAACCGGACAGGGAAAAATCAAAGTCCGTGCCATCTGTGAAATTGAAGAGACGAACCGGGGAAAATCTCAGATTATCGTTTCGGAAATTCCTTACGCGGTAAATAAGGCGAGACTGATTGAAAAAATCGCGGAGCTGATAAAGCTCAAAAAAATCGACGGAATTTCCGATATCCGGGATGAATCCAGCCGTGAGGGAATGCGCATAGTCATTGAGCTGAAGCGGGACGCTAACCCTCAGATCACGCTGAATCAGCTGTATAAGCATACACAGCTTCAGGATAATTTCAGCTGTATCATGATTGCATTGGTGGATGGTCAGCCTAAACTTCTGAATCTCTATCAGATTCTGGATGAATATATTAAATTCCAGAAGGAGGTTGTGACCAGAAGAACCCGGTTCGACCTGGCCAAGGCGGAGGCGAGGGCCCATATTCTGGAAGGTCTGCGCATCGCTCTCGACAATATCGACGAAATCATCAAAATTATCCGCAGCGCATATAATGACGCAAAGGAGAAACTGATGGAGCGTTTCGGACTCTCCGAAATCCAGGCGCAGGCGATTCTCGATATGAGACTCGCCAGACTGCAGGGACTGGAACGCGAGAAAATCGAAAAGGAATACGAGGAGCTGATGGACCGCATCGCATACTATAAGGCGGTTCTTTCCGATGAAGGAATGCTGATGGGAGTCATCAAGGCTGAACTTCTTGAAATCAAAGACAAATGGAACGATAAGAGAAGAACCAGACTGGCTCCCGACGCCTCAGAATTCGAAGACGAGGATCTTATCGAGGAGGAGCAGGTCGCCGTTACGCTGACTCATCTCGGGTACATCAAGAGAGTGCCGGCGGACACCTACAAGGCGCAGCGCCGCGGCGGCAAGGGCATAATGGGAATCACCACGCGGG
Organism: Hornefia porci; assembly: GCF_001940235.1. Taxonomy (NCBI): domain Bacteria; kingdom Bacillati; phylum Bacillota; class Clostridia; order Peptostreptococcales; family Anaerovoracaceae; genus Hornefia; species Hornefia porci. Next base: position 1,784,211 of record NZ_MJIE01000001.1, read on the forward strand.
ACAATGATTTTGTAAAAGACTTAATCATGACCTCCACTCACGATCAGCTGATGTTCTTCACCAACACAGGAAAAGCGCACAGAATGAAGGCTTTCCAGATTCCGGAAGCTTCCAGAACTGCCAAAGGCACGCCGGCAGTCAATTTCCTGAGTCTGATGCAGCGCGAGAGGATTACCTCCATCATTCCGGTAAAGAATTTCGAGGAAGAGAAATATCTTGTGGCTGTCACAAAGTTCGGTACTATCAAGAAAACAGCCATTTCGGAGTATAATACGAACCGTAGCAGCGGCATCATCGCCATCAAGCTGAAGGACGGCGATCAGCTGATCGATATCAAGCAGACGACAGGAAAAGACAATATTATCATCGTCACCCGGAAGGGTAAATGCATCTGCTTCTCCGAGGACGACGTGCGGCCGATGGGGCGCATCGCCGGCGGAGTGCGGGCTATCAAGCTGGAGAAGGACGACGAGGTGGTGTCCATGTCGCTGGTTCAGCCGGGGCAGGAGCTTCTGGTAGTCACGGAGAACGGCTACGGAAAACGGACGCCGGTGAAGGAATACAAAATTCAGGTCAGGGGAGGCAAGGGTCTTCTGACCTACGATAAGAGCAAATTCTCCAAGACCGGTTCACTGATCGGCGCTATGGTTGTCGATGAGGACGACGAGGTTCTTCTGATTAACTCCGATGGAATCATCATCCGCATACGTGCGGAAGAGGTTTCCGAGCTGGGAAGAGCGACCCAGGGAGTCAAGATCATGAAGGTCGAGGACGGAACCAGGATCGTCGCGATGGCGAAGGCGATCCGGGAAGAGGACGCGGAGAAACAGGCGGAGAAATCAGACGCCGGAGAACAGATAAAGATTTAATCCCGGAAAACAGGGTATAAAGGTTCTGAGCGAAAACATCGCTCAGAATTTTTATATCATGGCGCTTGCATCTTAGGAAAAGGTATATTAAGATGGTGATATAAGCCAGAAGGAGTCAAGGATGGATAATATCAAATTTATTATTCCCGGAAAGCCGGAGTACCTTACAATGGTGCGGCTCGCGATCAGTTCCATTGCCACGACGGCAGGGTTCGATCTGGAGGCGGTCGAGGACATGAAGACGGCGGTCAGTGAAGCGTGCAAGAACATTTCCTGTCACGGATACAGTGGATTTGCGGATAAATATGATGTAGAATGTAACGTGGAACAGGGAATGATCGAGATTACAGTAAGAGACGACTGTGATTCTCATTCCATCGCCAAGACGCATAAGCCGTGCGAGATGTGCCCCAGCGAGGGCGACCTCGGCATTTATGTGATTGAATCGCTGATGAACAAAGTAGAGTTTGGCAGGGGAGAGGATGAACGCAAGTTTATCAGAATGGTGAAGAAGGTATGACGGACAGGGATCAGTTTATCGAATATAAGAAGCATCCTACAATTGAATTAAGAAATAAAATCGTGGAGGATCATCTTTACATGGTAGATATTCTGATCCGCAAGTACCTGAACAAGGGCGTCGAGTATGACGATCTTTATCAGGTGGGCGCGCTGGCGCTGGTGCAGGCTGTAGAGCGTTTTGATCCGGATAAGGGTTATGAATTCAGCTCCTTCGCCACGCCGACAATTCTCGGGGAAATCAAGAAATATTTCCGGGACAAGCAGTGGAGTCTGAAGGTTCCCCGCCGCCTGAAGGAAATTTCGACCAAGGTTCAGGAGGTCAGAGACGATCTCTATCTGAAATATCACCGCAATCCCACAGCGGCGGAAATCGCGGAGGCTACCGGTTTTACCGAGGAGCAGATTATTGAAGCGATGGAAAGCTCGCAGGCGTACGGAACCTATTCGCTGGACAAGACATTTGACGATGCCGGAGAGGATGGGGAGAGTTCTTTCCTGGAGAGATACACAGGCTTTGACGACAAAGGCTTCGAGCGGGTGGAAACCGCGGAGATTATCAACAAGGTCATGAACGAGCTCAGCGATCAGAACCGGTATATTTTCCGGGAACGCTTTATTTACAACCGATCCCAGGCAGATATCGCCAAAACGCTCGGCGTCAGTCAGATGACGATTTCCCGTGCGGAACGCAATATCATCCGCCAGTTCCGGGACGAGCTCCACAGATCCTCATAAAAAGAATCGCCGAACCGCAGAGGAAGCGCGGACAGCGATTTTTTATTTTCTGATTCCTCTATTTGATGGATTTTATTTTCAGATCTCCCAGCCGGTCTGCGACTTTTCCTGTCTTGTTGGCCAGTGAGTTCAGATCGCGGCAGAATTCCCGGGAGGAAATGATGTCGCGGATGGAATCCTCGCCTTCGATTTCCCGGATGTTTTCCCAGAACAGCCGTTTAACCTTATTCTCATTCTTTTTTATCCGTATCATCCCCTTCCAGAACCGGTCGTCGTCGCTGCTGATCCAGGCGCGCACAGATTCCTCCAGAATATGAATGGAATCCCGGTTGATTTCAGCCATCTCAATATTCTTGGGGGTCGGCCGGTAATCGAAAAACTGAATGAAATCCTTCAGATCCTTGATTTCGTCTGTCAGGTCGTCGATGACCCGGGAAAGATTGAACAGATAGTGACGCGAGACCGGAGTGATAAAGGAGTTTTCCACATAATAGATAAGAGTTTCCCGTTTCCGGTCCGCAGTCTTCTCCGCTTCCTCGATACGGTCGGCAGTGTCAGGATCCAGCGTGTGCATGAACTGCACGAAAAGGTCGGCGCTCAGACTGCCCTGCGCGCACTGTCCCTTCAGCAGATCGTATACCTCAGTGTCCGAGCTGCTCCTGAAAAAACTCTTTTTCTTTATTTTCTCTGTCATGAACAAAACCTCCGGTTTCTGTGTTTTTCTGCGCTCCGTTTCGGTGAAGGTGCAGGTTATACGGGAATCAGTATCATCAGACGGATTACAGCCGCGCCGGTCAGTCCTGCCGCCGGAAGAGTCAGGAGCCATGCCAGTAGGATTTTGTACAGGATCTCCCAGTTCACCGACCGGGGACGGTCTTCGGTTCCGACGCCCATGACGGATCCGGTGATGACCTGCGTGGAACTGACGGGAAGTCCCGTTGCGTTGGCGATTTCCACCACGAGGATGGAGGAGAGCTGGGATACAAAGGCCCGGTCTGTGTTGACTTTCACGATGTCGCGCCCGACGGTGCGCATCATGTTGAAGCCGCCTGTCATGGCGCCGACGGCCAGTGCCAGACCGCAGAGGGCTGTAATCCCCGGCACCGGAAGATGAAGCGGCGTCAGTGTGTCCGACGGAGAGCCGCCGCCTGCGGCCAGAGCACCGAGGCAGATCACGCCGGCAACCTTTTGTGCCTCATTGCTTCCATACGATAAAGCCAGCAGAGCCGTGCTCACAATGTCCAGCGCGCGCACTCTCCGTGTCCAGACGATCGTTCCCCGCCGCAGGATGCGATTCTGAAGCTTCAGCAGCAGAAATCCCAGTGCGAAGCCTGCCAGAGGCGAGAGAATCATAGCGGCGACGACCCGCAGCATCACGCTGCTCCATATGACTGAATCCGCGCCGCAGATTGCCATGGAGCAGCCGATCATGGAGCCGATAAGCGAATGGGAAGCGCTGGAAGGAAGCCGTCCTGCCCAGGTAATCAGATTCCATACCATGCTTCCGAGGAAGGCGGACACGGCGAAGAGTGCAGCCTGTGTTCCACCGCCGGCAAGGATGTCACCGCTGTTCACAATTCCGTTTACCATGGTGCTCTGAACCGCGTTTCCGAGCAGGACGGATCCCAGCAGGCAGGCGAGACCGGCCAGCAGAATCGCGGAGCGGGGTTTCATGATCCGGGAGGTGACGGTGGTGGCGACGATGGTGCCTCCGTCGTGCATGCCGTTTACGTATGCAGTTGTAAGTCCGATGATAACCGTCATTACTAACATAATGATATATTACCACAGAAATCGGAAAACTGCGCGGTGTTTTCAGACCCGGGCGGACGCTGCGGCGCACAGTCCGTCGGCAGGGTGTCCCGGCAGAACACTCCGGCAGAAAAGGTCCGGCGGCGGATATGCATTGCGTAAACAGCCGGAGAGAAGGGTTGATGCAGAAAATATGGGTATAATATATCTATCCGCAGGTCGGTGGCGTCAGAGAGGCACTGTCCGGCAGAGCGCGGGTGAGGGGAAGAACGGAGCATAATCAAAGGACTCCGGTAAAGACAGTCTGCAAATATATTGCAGCAGAGAGGAAAAAATATGAAGCTGGAATTGTATAAATTTGAAGGATGCCCTTTTTGTATGAGGGTGATGAATGAAATCCGGGAGGAAGGAAGAAATGATGTGGAGCTCCACGATATCCATCAGAATGAGGTGGACCGGCAGCGTCTGATTCGCGACGGAGGCGTGGAGCAGGTTCCCTGTCTGTTCATCGACGGCAGGCCTCTGTACGAAAGTGCGGATATCATTGAATGGCTGCGGGCCAATCCCGCTTCTGCCGCTTCCCGCGGATAAGAGAGGAAAATCAGATTGGAGGCGGCGCAGAAAGCGTCGGACAGAAGCAAAAAAGCCGGTTCCCGTACTGCCCGGGGGCCGGCCGATGTTCAGCGTTTTTTTGACGCTGTTTTTTTCTTTTTGGTTTTCTTCCGCGACGTGCTGATGTTGTACTTCAGACGGACGCCCTGCAGCATGGCGATCACACTGAATATGGCGGCGATCAGCATCAGTGCCAGCCAGATTCTGTTATAGAATGTAAAGTCGTGGATTTTGTTATTCTCGTCCACATAGAACCGGATATGCTGAGTGATGGTATAAAGTCCCCAGTAGACGAAGGTGAATATGTTGCAGATCATGACTCCCTGAGAGCCGGAGATATACCGTTCCGACTGAATGCGGAAGTTTACGCCGCCCTCCTCGACTGTCTTCGGGTCAAGCGCTCTCATGTTGAGAAGGCAGATGAACGCGTAGGCGCAGCCTATCGCCGCGGAAAAGATAATGACATCCAGCCCGTAAAGGCTGTTCTTTTCCACGCCTTCCGCGGAGACCATGGGTCCCGTGAAGAAATTGACGAAAAAGAAAAATGCAATGACCAGAGCTCCGCTGATTCCGGTGGCCGCCAGTCCGATTTCATATTTTTTCAAAAGTTCTTTTCTCTGTTCCATAATCTGATTCCTCATATTCCGATTGATGCTGATAATTTTATGACTGTCTGATCTCGTCGATTCCGATATTCGCCAGCTCGTCCGCCCGGTTGTTCATTTCCGTGATATATAGGAAATCCTCGAAGCTGAAGCCGGTGCCGTTCCAACGGACGAATTTCTCGTATAGCCTGTCCATGTTGGTGGAGGGGTGATCGGGATTCACGTGCCCCTTGACCCGGTAGAAGCTTACGTCATGTCTGCGCACCAGCGCCAGAAGCGTCTGCCAGAGCTCCTGATTCTCGACAGGCTTTTTCTGGGAAGTTTTCCAGCCGTTCTTCTCCCAGTTCACGTACCATTTTTTCCGGAAGCAGTCCGCCACATAGGAGCTGTCTGTGAAGACCCGAACGGTCAGACCTTCCCGATTCAGCGCCGAAAAGGCGGAAATCACTGCCGTCAGTTCCATTCGGTTATTGGTGGTGTCCGCTTCACTGCCGTGAAGTTCTTTTCTGTGCTCTCCGAATTCCAGAACAGCGCCCCATCCTCCCAGATTCTTTTCGTTCTGGTTGCCGGCGCATCCCCCGTCGGAGTAAATGTTCAGTATCTGTGCCATAAATCTGTTACCTCGGTACTATTATGCCTTATTTTCCGGGAAACGTAAAGAGAATAACATCATCTTGCCATTTCTCGGTTTCGTGATATAATCTTATCAACTGAAACGACAATAAGACTGAGCAAGAAGGGAAATGAATGGGATTATCGTTCTGTTCTTTTGCCAGCGGCAGTTCGGGCAACTGTTATCTGGTGGAAAGTGAGAATACAGTAATATTAATTGATGTAGGGATCACGGGCAAGCGGATTCTGGCCGGGCTTGAGGAAAACGGTCTGGAGGCGGGAGACGTGGATGCAATCCTTCTGACGCATGAACACATCGACCACGTGCGGAGTATCCGGATGATCGGCCGCAAGGCAGGTCACGCGGAGGTTTACGCTTCCGAGGGAACGTTCGCGGGAATTGAGGAGAAGCTTCTGCCCAGGGGGCGCTGGAGTCCCGTTCCCGACGAGGAATTCGCCATCGGAGACATCGCGGTCAGAGCCTTCAGCCTTTCCCACGATGCAATTGAACCCACGGGATATACACTGCGGAGCGGCGGAAGGCAGGTGACGGTCGTTACGGACACCGGCGTCGTCACGGAAGAGATTTTCGAACAGATGAAGACTGCAGATCTTCTGGTGCTGGAGGCCAACCACGAGGTGAATATCCTGCGGATGGGATCCTACCCATATCCGCTGCAGCAGCGGATTCTGGGAGATGAGGGGCACCTCTCCAACGAGACGGCGGGCCGGGTTTTGTGCTCGCTCCTGGATCAGATGCATGGGGAAAGGATCCCCCGGGTCCTGCTGGCGCATCTTTCTCATGAGAACAACACTCCGCAGCAGGCGTATCTGACGGTGAAAAACATACTGTTCGAGAGGGATTACTTTGTTGACCGGGATGTGAAGCTGGCTGTGATCCGCCGGGATGAAACAAGTCCCCTGCTGGAGGTATAGAAAATGAATATAACGGTGATATGCATCGGCAGGCTGAAGGAAAGATACTGGCGGGAGGCCGTCGGCGAATACAGCAAGCGGCTGGGAAGCTACTGCGGTCTGCGGATTCTGGAGCTTAAGGAGGCGAGGCTGCCTGCCGGCGCAGGATCCGCGGAGGAAGAGGCTGTGAAGACTGCGGAGGGCGAGGAGATCCTCTCCCGGGTGAACAAAGATATGTTCGTCGTGTCTCTGGAGATCCGGGGCAGACGGATGAGCTCGGAAGCGCTGGCGGAAAAGCTTCAAAGTCTGGCACTGGAGGGACGCAGCGAAATTGCCTTTGTTATAGGAGGAAGCCTTGGACTGTCTGAAGCGGTGAGCCGGAGAGCGGACCTGAAGCTGTCCTTCTCTGATATGACCTTTCCGCATCAGATGATGCGCGTGATCCTGCTGGAGCAGATTTACCGATCCTTCCGGATTATCCGCGGTGAGCCCTATCACAAATGAAACCGGACCGGCGGAAAGCAGAGAAGGAAAAAAAAATGAAAAATACCTATAGAAAACAATGGAAATCGATAAAAGATCAATACTTGATTTTTTATCGATTTCGGAATATATTTATGTGATAAAGTTATGAACATGACGCAATTCAGGACAATAGAGAAAAAAGTATGCATAACCTGCGTGCTGTTCAGTATGATATGCGCGATCACCTTTTCTTTGGTGAAAGGGATCAGCAGCGCATTCTTCATCGGAATCGCGCTGGGAACCGTGCTGATGCTGCTGAATTTTCATCTTCTGGGAATTGTGGTCAGCAGATACTTTGACAGATCGGGGATGGGAATTCCCGTTATGTTATATGTGCTTCGGCTGCTCATTTACGCTGCGGGCGCTGTGTTCTGCTTCCGGGTGGGGATGACCTGCCTGCTGGCGTATGCGCTGGGCGTTCTGGGGCTTGTCGCGGGAGCACTGTTAAATTTTGGTAAAGGAGGAGGTAAGGATCAATGATTCAATTCAGTGAATTGGGTCCAAGGATCATCCTGTATTTCGGAAGCGGCGATAAGGTTTTCCTGACGGAAAGCACCTGCTTCGAGATCATCCTCGCCGTGATTCTGGCTGTCGTCGGAATCTGGCTGGGAAGCGGTCTGGAGAAGGTGCCCAAAGGGAAGCAGATCGTTGCGGAAGTCCTGGTCGGCTGGGTATACAATTTCGCTCAGCAGAATCTGGGAAAAGTCCGGGGTGAGAAATTCGCGCCCTATCTGGGATCACTGATCGTATGGCTTGTGTTCGCCAACAGTCTCGGACTTATCGGACTTAGGCCGATTACGGCGGATCTCAATGTGACGGCGGCGCTGGCAGTGATGTCATTCGTCCTGATCCAGGGATTTGCGATTAAGGAACTGGGCGTCAGGGGAAGAATCGACGAGCTGGGGGATCCCTACTATGCGATTCTGCCGATGAATGTGATCAGCGAACTGATTCTGCCGGTTACACTGGCTCTTCGACTGTTCGGAAACATCTTCGGCGGTATGGTGGTCGTCGATCTGTGGATGCACCTGATGGAATTCCTGAGCTACAAATTCTGTGCGGTTCCGATTCTGCGGTGCGTCACGGTTATTCCGCTGAATCTGTTCTTTGATATGTTTGAGCCTGTAATTCAGGCATACATATTCACCATTCTGACTGCGGTCAATCTGGAGGAAGGTATGTCCGGCATGCGGGAGGACACAGCAGAGAAGAGACGACTGAAGAGAGAGAAGAAGAAACAGAAGCTTATCAGAGAAGCCTGATGAAAAGGACTCAGGCAGACAAAACAACAGTATTTTAGGGAGGTAAAGAAAATGGGACTTATTGCAATCGGAGCAGGACTTGCTATGGGACTGGCGGCACTCGGCGTAGGCATCGGCCAGGGAATTCTGGCGAACGGAGCGATGCACGGAATGTCCAGGCAGCCGGAGATCGCCGGTAAAATCACCGGAAACATGATTCTGGCTATGGCGATCATGGAGACCGCGCTTGTTCTGTCCTTCGTTATCGCGATCATGCTTTACAGTAAGCTTTAATCAGGGGGAGAAATACAGAGAAAGGGGGAATAAAACATGCACGGGTATCAGGCGTTGTTTAATCTGAACTGGAACTTTCTGTTCTCGATCATAACGTTTATTGTTTTATTCTTGATCTTGAAGCATTTCTTCTTTGAAAAGGTCCATGACTTTATGATGAAGCGTCAGCAGGAGGTGGAGGATTCCCTGAATAACGCGGCGGAAACCAGCCGCATTGCCGACGCGAAGCTCGCCGACTACGAGGAGCGTATCGCCGGCGTGGAAACAGAGAGTCGCGCGATTATCAAGAAAGCCAGAGACGAAGCGAAGATCCAGGCGGACAGCATCATCGACGCCGCCAATGAGAAGGCCAAGGCCGCGATTACACGTTCCCAGGAGGAGATCCGGCGGGAGAAATTCAACGCCCGCAAGGAGCTTAAGGAAGAGGTGGGATCGCTGGCTGTTCTCGCCGCGGAGAAAATCATGGAACGGGAAATCGATGCGGACAGGCAGAAGGATATCGTTGACCGGATCATCGAGGAAGCTGAGGAGAAGACATGGAAATAGAAGTCGCAATGGTCTACGCCGAAGCGCTTTACGGTGCGGCGAAGGATCTCGGAGAGGTAGAAGAGATCCGGGACGAGATCACGCAGATCGACCAGATCCTCCGGAAAAGCAGAGACTTCTCGGAGCTTTTTCTGAATCCGGCAATTTCGGCTGCCGAAAAGAAGAACATACTGAAGAATGTGTTCGAAGGCCGCGTGCAGAAAGAGGTCCTGAATTTTATGTACATTCTGGTGGACAAAGGCAGGACGACAGGCTTCCATGAGATGGTCCGCCAGTACTGCAGACTGATGGACGATGCGGAAGGAATCAGTGAAGGCGTAATCTATTCCGCTTATCCTGTGACGGATGAGCAGCTTCAGAAATTTGAAGCGGAGACCAGCCGGTTGTTCCGCAGAAAGGTCCGTCTGCAAAACAGGGTGGACAAAAGTCTTCTGGGAGGCGTCCGGCTGTTTGTCGACGGGAAAATGATCGACGCGTCCGCGCAGCATAAGCTGGAACAGATGGCAAATAAGATCAGAGTATACTAAGGAGAATTTTCAATGAATTTAAAACCGGATGAAATAAGCGGTTTGATCAAAGACCAGATCAAGAATTACAGAAATGAAATGGAAATCTCCGATTTCGGCACTGTCATGCAGGTGGGCGACGGAATCGCCCGGGTCTACGGACTCAGCCACTGCATGTCCGGAGAGCTGCTGGAATTTCCGAATAATGTTTACGGAATGGCACTGAACCTGGAGGAGGACAACGTGGGCGTCGTCATCCTGGGTCCATACAGGGAAATCGGAGAAGGAGATATTGTAAAGCCGACCGGCCGGGTCGTTGAGGTTCCGGTGGGTGAGAATATGATTGGAAGAGTCGTGGATCCGCTGGGTCATCCCATTGACGGAAAGGGAGCCATTGAAACAGGCGAGACACGGCCCATCGAGTACCCCGCGCCGGGGGTGCTGCGCAGGCAGCCGGTCAAGGAGCCGCTGCAGACCGGAATCAAGGCGATCGACTCCATGATTCCTATCGGAAAGGGTCAGCGTGAGCTGATCATCGGCGACCGCCAGACCGGGAAAACGGCGCTTGCGGTAGACACGATTCTGAACCAGAAGGGGAAGGACGTTATCTGCGTTTACGTCGCGATCGGACAGAAGCAGTCCACCGTGGCGCAGCTGGTCAGCACACTGGAGCAGAAGGAAGCCATGAACTACACCATCGTGGTATCGGCGACCGCCAGCGCTGTCGCGCCGATGCAGTACATCGCGCCTTATGCCGGGTGTGCGATGGCGGAGTACTTTATGTATCAGGGAAAACATGTGCTGATTATCTACGACGATCTGTCCAAGCATGCGGTGGCGTACCGCGCCATGTCGCTGCTTCTGCGCAGACCGCCCGGGAGAGAGGCGTTCCCCGGAGATGTATTCTACCTTCATTCCAGACTTCTGGAGAGGGCCGCGAAGCTGTCGGAGGAGCTGGGAGGCGGATCGATTACGGCGCTGCCCATCATCGAGACTCAGGCGAACGACATTTCCGCATACATTCCGACGAATGTCATTTCCATCACCGACGGACAGATATTTCTGGAGACGGAACTGTTCTTCGCGGGACAGCGGCCGGCGATTAACGCCGGAATTTCCGTATCCCGTGTCGGCGGAAGCGCACAGATCAAGGCGATGAAGAGAGTTTCCAGCAAAATCAAGCTGATGCTGGCGCAGTACAGAGAGCTGCAGAACTTCTCACAGTTCGGCTCCGATATTGATGCGGATACAAAGAAGAGACTGGATCACGGACGTATTCTGATGGAGATCCTCAAGCAGGGACAGTACGGTCCGCTGGACGTCGCCGACCAGGTGATGATCATCTACGCCGCCTCCAACGGCATGCTGGATGATATCCCGGTAACCTCCGTCAAGGAGTTTGAACGGCAGTTCTACGTCTATATGGACGACCACTATCCGGAGGTCAAGAGAGAGATCCATACGACCGGCGACTTCTCTGAGGAATCGGAGAAGCTGATGCGGAAGGGAATTGAGGAATTCAAGAAAGTAGGGTTTATCAATGGCTGAACAGATGCAGGACATCAAACGCAGAATTAAAAGTATCAACAGCACAGAGCGGATCACCAACGCGATGAAGCTGGTTTCTGCGGCAAAGCTGCGTCGGGCCAAGGCGATTTACGAACACAGCAAGCTGTACCTGGATCGGATTATCGAATCCATCGATGAGGCCTTTGACAACGGACAGAAGGTTCCGAAGGAGCTGATTCTGGGCAGCCGGGAGATGAAAACGAGTTGTTATGTTATCATTACCAGCAGTACCGGGCTCTGCGGAAGCTTCAACGGAAACGTGATCCGGGAGGCGGAAGCGACGATCAGGAGAAAGGGCCGGGAGGCGGTTCTGGTGGACATCGGAAGCAAAGGCCGGGAATACTTTGAACGCAGGGGGTATGATGTGATTATCGAGCATGATCCTCCGGCGGACACCGTGGATTATGAAGAGGTGAAAAAGCTGGTCCGGCCTTTGTTCGAGAAGTATATGTCCGGAGAAATCGATGAGATTGTGCTGGTATACACGTCCTACGTCAACACCCTGAAGCAGGAGGTTGTCCGGAAACGGATCCTGCCGGTGGACATCAGCAAGCGGAGCGTGAAATCCTCGAACATTAATGTGATCGAGTATGAGCCTTCCGTGAATGAAGTGTTCCGCTACCTGGTTTCCAAGTACATGGAGATGACGCTGTACAGCGCGGTCATTGAATCGGCGACCTGCGAACATGCGGCGCGCCGTCAGGCGATGGAGAACGCCAACGACAACGCCAGCGATATGCTGAAGCTGCTGATGACGGAATACAACAGGGCGAGGCAGTCGCAGATCACCAACGAGATCATAGAAATCGTCTCAGGCTCTGAGGCACTGAATTAACAAGGAGGGAAGATAATTTGAATACAGGAATCATACATGAAATTATCGGACCGGTAGTCGATATCAAATTTGATCCGGATCATCTTCCGGAGCTGCTGAATGAAATACAGATCAGGCTGAACGACGATACCGTCATCGTAGCGGAGGTCGCACAGCACAAAGGAGACGATGAGGTCAGATGCATCGCGCTTTCTTCTACTGACGGTCTTGCCAGAGGGATGGAAGCCGTGGATACGGGCAATCCCATCGAGGTTCCGGTCGGCGATGAAGTCCTGGGACGGCTGTTCAATGTTCTGGGCGAGCCCATCGACGAGAAGGGACCGGTGGAAAGCAAGATGCGCAAACCGATTCACCGGCCTGCTCCGCGGTTCGAGGATCAGGATACGTCATCACAGATGTATGAGACCGGAATCAAGGTCATCGATCTGATCGCGCCGTATACCAAGGGCGGCAAGACCGGACTGTTCGGCGGCGCCGGCGTCGGGAAGACCGTTCTGATTCAGGAACTGATTAACAACATTGCGACGCAGCACGGCGGAATCTCCGTCTTTGCCGGCGTCGGAGAGCGCACCAGAGAGGGGAACGACCTCTATGGTGAGATGACGGAATCCGGCGTCATCAAGAAGACCGCGATGGTGTTCGGGCAGATGAACGAGCCGCCCGGGGCCAGAATGCGTGTGGCGCTTACCGGTCTGACCATGGCTGAGTATTTCCGCGATGAGGAAAAGCAGGACGTGCTTTTGTTCATCGATAATATTTTCCGTTTCACACAGGCGGGCTCCGAGGTTTCAGCGTTGCTGGGGCGTGTCCCCTCCGCGGTGGGATATCAGCCGACACTGGCCAATGAGATGGGTGCGCTGCAGGAGAGGATCACCTCCACAAAGGACGGTTCCATCACCTCCGTGCAGGCGGTTTATGTACCGGCAGACGACCTGACAGACCCGGCGCCGGCGACCACCTTTGCGCATCTGGACGCCACCACGGTACTGGATCGCTCCATCACAGAGCTGGGAATCTATCCGGCGGTGGACCCGCTGGCTTCTACGTCCCGTATTCTGGATCCGCTGATTGTCGGCGAGGAGCATTATGAAGTCGCCCGCCGGGTGCAGGAGGTTCTGCAGAAATACAAGGATCTGCAGGATATCATCGCGATTCTCGGCATGGACGAGCTGTCGGAGGATGACAAGCTCACAGTGTCCCGGGCCAGAAAGATTCAGCGTTTCCTGTCGCAGCCGTTCACGGTCGGTGAGCAGTTTACCGGAATCCCGGGAAAATACGTTCCCGTGGCCGAAACGGTCCGGGGCTTCCGCGAGATCCTCGACGGTGAGCACGACGATATTCCGGAGGAGCTCTTCCTCTTCGTCGGAGGCATCGATGAGGTCGTAGAGAAGTGGAACGAACAAAAGAAGGAGCAGAGCAATGGCTAGCACGAAACTGGAAATCCTGACGCCGCAGGACATGTTCTATTCCGGTGAAGTCGAAAGTCTGACGGTGCAGACCCTCAGCGGCGACGAGGGATATCTTCCCGGCCACGTGTGGTGCCGCAAGCTTCTGAAGGAGGACGGGAAGATCCGTTTTCGGGAGGCAGGATCCGCGGAAACAAAGACTGCATACATTAAAGGAGGTTTCGTTGAGATCCGTGATATCTTCACGGTGTATTCGGAGGATGCTTCTTATTGAAACGAACCTATATTGCGATTGATCTGAAATCGTTTTACGCCTCGGTGGAATGCCGGGAGCGCGGGCTTGATCCGCTGACCACGAATCTTGTGGTGGCGGACGCCGCCCGAACAGAGAAAACAATCTGCCTTGCCGTATCCCCCTCTCTGAAATCCATGGGAGTGCCGGGACGGGCAAGGCTGTTTGAGGTAATTTCCGTCATGAGGCAGGTCAACGCCCGCCGCCGTGCGGCGGCAGGCACCGGCCTGAAGGGGGAGTCTTCGGATATCGAAGAACTTGCTGCTGATCCTGCGCTGAAGGCGGGCTGGATTACGGCGGTTCCCCGCATGGCGCTGTACATGGAGTACAGCAGCCGCATTTATGATATCTATCTGAATTACGTTGCGGCGGAGGACATTCATGTCTATTCCATTGACGAGGTCCTCATGGACGTAACGGATTATCTTCCGCTCTACGGAATGACGCCGCATCAGCTCGCCCGGGCGATTATTGATGAGGTTCTCGCGCAGACCGGTATTACCGCGACAGTGGGAATCGGTCCGAATCTTTTTTTGTGCAAGATCGCCATGGATCTCGAGGCCAAGCACTGCCCGCCGGATGAAGACGGCGTGCGGATTGCAGAGCTGGATGAGATGAGCTACCGAAGAAGCCTGTGGGAGCATCAGCCCCTGACGGACTTCTGGCGGGTCGGTCCCGGCTACGCCCGCAAGCTGGCGTCTGTGGGGATTTATACCATGGGGGATGTGGCCCGCTGCTCTCTGGGCGCGCCCGGCGAGTTCTACAACGAGGATCTGCTGTACCGCCTGTTCGGCGTCAACGCGGAGCTTCTCATCGATCACGCGTGGGGATGGGAGCCCTGCACCATTGCGGATATCAAGGCGTACCGGCCGCGAACGGAGAGTGTCGGCGCCGGTCAGGTTCTGCAGTCTGCCTATGAGGGGGAAAAGGCGAGGCTTGTGGCCTGGGAGATGGCGGATCAGCTGGCGCTGGATCTGGTGTCCAGAGGCCTCACCACAGATCAGATCGTGCTCAATGTCGGCTACGATATTGAGAATCTCCAGAATCCGGTGCTTCGTGCGGCGTATAAGGGGCCGGTGACGACGGATCACTACGGGCGGCAGGTTCCGAAGGCGGCGCACGGAACCATCAGTCTCGGGGATGTGACCTCCTCCACAAAGGATATTCTGGAGGCGTCGATGACGCTTTACGACCGCATCGTGGATCCGCGGCTGCTGGTGCGGCGGATCACAATCACGGCGGGTCATGTGGCGCCGGAACCGGAGCAAACAGAGCCGCCGGCGCCGGAACCGGAGCAGCTGGACATGTTCACGGATTACGCCGCCAGAGAAGAGGAAGCGCGGCGGAGACAGGCGGAACGCAGCCGTGAGAAGAAGGTTCAGAAGACGATTCTGGAGATTAAGGGGAAATTCGGGAAAAACGCGATTCTCAAGGGTGCGAACCTGGAGGAGGGCGCTACGGCGCAGAGCCGGAACAAACAGATCGGAGGGCACAAGGCGTGAGCAGATACGACGACATTATCAGTCTTCCTCATCATGTGTCGAGCCGTCATCCACATATGTCCATGAAAGAGCGGGCGGCGCAGTTTTCACCTTTTGCGGCGCTGACGGGCTACGGGGATGCAGTGAGGGAAACGGCGAAGCAGCATATTCGGGAGACTGAAGAGAAGAACAGTAACAGTACGCTGATGGATGACGAATATGAGATTCATCTGGAGGATATGAAAGAATTATGGAACGACTGAGCATGAAGGATAAGCTGGGATACGGGTCGGCCTCGCTGGCGGACTCGCTCTCGTATAATTTCATTGCGACATATTTCATGTTCTTTCTGACGACCGCGGTGGGTATCCGGCCGGCGACGGCGGGAATGATCACGGTGATCGGAGCGGTCTGGAACGGTTTTATCAATCCGGTAATCGGGTATTTCGCCGATCATATCCGGACCTCACGGGGCCGCCGCCGGCCTCTGATTTTGTTTTCCTCGATACCGCTTGCGCTGACGCTGCTGTTCGCGTTCACAGACCTTCCCTTTGTTCCCGCGGAGGGAAAGCCGCTTTACTTCGGGATTCTGCTGATGCTGTTCTGGCTCAGCTATACCGGGTTTCTGGTGCCGTATCTGGCGCTGGCCTCGGAGTACACGACGGACTATGACCAGAGGACGATCCTGCGGTTCTTCGCATCTATGTTCAATATGGCGGGTGCGCTGGTCAATTTTCTGATTCCTTCGGTGGCGGTAGAATGGCTGCAGGATGCGGGCGTTCCGCTGTCCCTTGCATGGAGTCTGGTGGGAGGAATGATTGGTGCGGTCTGCTTCATTTCAATCCTTCTGACGTTTTTGTCTTCAGAGAAAAAGGATCCGCCCTGTGCGGATTCCGGCGATCGTCCCGG
The DNA here is from genome assembly GCF_001940235.1 of Hornefia porci. Taxonomy (NCBI): domain Bacteria; kingdom Bacillati; phylum Bacillota; class Clostridia; order Peptostreptococcales; family Anaerovoracaceae; genus Hornefia; species Hornefia porci. Next base: position 1,800,437 of record NZ_MJIE01000001.1, read on the forward strand.
GTTTAAGCCCGCGGATGTTTTTCGGGAGTATGTTTCTCTGTTTACGCTGGGGCCCATCCGGCAGCTGATTGTCGCCAGCATTGCCACTCTGATCTGTTACAGCATCATGCTTGCGGATATGGTATATTTTCTGACATATAATATGAAGTGTACTGCGCTTCAGATGTCTTTATTCATGTCTCTGCGGGCGGTATTCGGGATTCTGCTGATTCCGCTGGTGGCAAGACTGACCGTCCGGTTCGATAAGAGGGGAGCGTTCGGGCTGCTTTCTGTAATAGGAATAGCCGGCATGGCGGTTCTGAGAATGACCGGCGTCGGGTCCACAGGCGGAATCATCTGCTATATGCTGATGGTTACTCTTTGTACGGCGATTTACTGGAGCCTGATGCCGTCGATGTATCTGGATGTCTGCGACTATGACAGGCTGAAGACGGGAAAGCGGCGGCAGGCCACAATTGTTTCGTTTCAGGGGCTGGTGGAGGCTGTGTCCGGAGGAATCGGCACCATGCTGCTGGGGTTTCTGTTACAAAATGCAGGGTTCGACGGCGGCGCGCCGGTACAGACAGCGTCCGCCTGCGAGTGGATATTCAACTGCACAACGGTAATTCCCGGCGCGTTCCTGGCAATCGCGATTATCGCCGTGTGGCGGTATCCGCTGACCCGCTCCGTTCATCGGGAAATTATGGAGAAAATCGGAGAGTAAGGCAGTCGGGCTTAGACTGAGTTGTCGGCAGAGAGGCTGGAGCGTTTCTGCCGACGGCATTTATATAAGGTTATATTCTTATTTTCCGAATGAAAGTCAAAACTTCTTCCAATGCGTCTTCGTTAGAAATATCGAGCCAGTTCTTACCTGATTTTTTAAGTTCAGTCAAGTAACTGGGATTTTTGAATATACGTTCGATGCGGATAGTAATGTCATTTGTGGTGTAAATATGTAGCGAGGAGTCGGCGAATATGTACTTTTTGATGCATTCAGAAAGCTGCTCTGTCTTTACGCGCTCACTCAGATAGCAGATATCAAAAACATCCTTGTATCTGGTGTTACGGGTCCCGAAACGCAACATGGATTTTAGTTTTTCTGTGATCATTTGAGCGGGAGAGTTTATAAGCAGACTAACGACATCATCCTGAAACCCTATATCGAAAGCATATTCATCCTGCTCAATCGAAAGGTCATTATGTACGCCGATATCCATTTTAAGTGATATGGTGGTTTCTTCCATATCGGTAAGGGATATGCTGATGCGTTTTCCCTTGTAATTCTGATGGTTCAGTTCGGTAATCGTCCCTATAAGTTTAATCGTGAGTCCATCAATGCAATTCAGTTTTTCCACAAACTTTCGGATGGATTCATCGGAGATGGAGTAACGGATAAAATCCAGGTCGAGATCCTGCGTAGCACGGCGGGAATTGCCGGAGATGCTTCTCATGACAACACCGCCCTTGATTGTCGCATTTCGTGCCATCCCACTGTCAGAGATTGCCTTCAGTGCAATATCCTGTCCGAGCTTCGACTGTGCATCGGATTCAGTGTAACCTTGTTCTTTTATCTTTTCGATTTCTTCATACAGGTTCATTTAAAGTACCTCCATTTGTATCATATCCATAAGTTTAGCCCCGTTTCGAAACATGCCCGCATAATCTTCAACCAAACCGAAGTCCATTTCAAAAGACAGCTTCCTGTAATTTTGGATGATTTCTTTATAGTAATCCATAGGTATCCTGGCACGGAAACGCATGAGTTCGATCAACATCCGTTCAGGACTGTAGATGCGTATGATTGAATTATTGTATTGGAGTTCCGTAATCCCGGCCTTAAAGATATCCTCCTTCATGAAAGACTGCCTGACGCGCGGATCTTTTATTCGTGTATCCGTTCTTCTGGTTGCAAGGTAATAATGTCCGGGAATCACATCCGTTAGCGAATGATAATAGAATGCGCTGTTTCCGGTACAGATGGCCTTAGGGTATTTTCGCATAATAATGTCTATCTCTGAAACGCTTCGTTTGGTGGAATAAATCCCCTTTTCTTTCATGAAAAGAGTTCCGTTTGCGAGTTCTTTTTTTAGTTTGTAGTCATTGCCATATCTGTCAATGCATTCCTGATAGGATAGGAGCATAGAGCACCTCCTTGAAGTAATCGTTCACATAAAATATACTCATGTGTATTTTTACTTAAATTATAGCAGATTTCAAAGAGAAATCAATAAAGATTTGCTGAATGTAATTTCAATATTTAATGCGTGTTCAGCCGTCGAATATGCTTGAAACAACAATAATATAAAGAGCGTATTCGACGACCCGCCGCAAAGGGAACCGAGGTCAGCATATTTGGAAATGTCTTAATATTGACAATGATATATATACACTGTACAATAAAGAGCAAAGTGTTGGAGTTCCGTAACAGAAGTACAATTATAATTGGGTATATCTCTAGACTATGCGAGGGATTTTCTACAAGTCGAAACTGATTTTTACAATTTTCGTTGCAGTCGCTGTGCTGTTTACACTGGCGGGTGTATCCTTTGTCGAGCAAAGAAAGAATGCGAAGCCGGTTACCTTTCTGTCGGGTCAGTTCGTAGTGTTTGAAATATATAATGCAGCAGATTTCACAGAGCAGGATTTGTTGCGGGTTATGGAGCGCAACTGTGGTGACAGAGGTTTTCTGTGTACAAAAAAGTATGCAGAGAAAAAAGGCTGTTCTGTGTATTTCAGTCCGGAGATGAGTTGCAGAATCGGAATTACAGAGGGCAGGAGTTTTTCGCGGAAGGATTTCGACGAAGAGAAAAATGTCGCTGTTGTGACCGGCGACCGGCAGAATCAGCCATCCCATATCTTTGTCAGCCAGAAAAGATATGATGTGATCGGGACCTATTCTCCACAAAGGGAGGGGCGGTCTTCCGACTGGTTTATTAATATGAATGCAGAAAATCTGAAGAATAAGAGAGTGTACGGCTATTATTTTTTCGATACCGACAGGAAGGATTGCCTTGGGACGGCAAAGAAAATTGCAAGAGCTGTGAAAGACATCTGTCCTGAAGCATCAGTGACTGTGGCAGGGGGAATGAGCAAAACCGGGAAGGCCATGCGACCGGAAAAGACAAATTATACAGATATGCTGGGTTTCCTTATCGTTACGGCGGTTCTTGTTTTGCTTAATTCCTTTTCAGCGTGTTATTACTGGCTTGAGACACGGAAAAAGGAAATTGCGGTTCGGAAGATGGCGGGAGCGCAAGGCAGGAATATCGTTACATGGTTATGCAGAGAATACATCATTATTCTGCTGCTGGCTTTTTTTGTCGGCGTGGCGCTGTCTGAATTATTCCTGCGAATCGCAATATACCTGCCTGTGGCACATTCCGTTGAAATGATGTTCGGAGCACATATCTCACTGTCGGGGCATTGTCCGGGATGATTCTGCTGGCGCTGATCGGTGCAGCTGTTATCGCTGCGACTCTGAAGCGGTTTGGCAGAAATACTATTGCGAGTAAATTATAGAAATGAGAAAACCCTTTTTTACATTCTTTTTGCAGGACATAAGACGAAACCTGCTTAATTATCTTGTCATTCTGATCCAGATCATTCTGGCTGCTGTGGTTTTGTGTTATGCGCTGACACTGGCCTATAACGGATGGATCGCAACAAAGAAGTTTGAAAAACTCAATGACAGGAACAGTATATATAAACTGTCTTCGGATCTCGAGGAATCAGAGATGGACGAGCTTACGAACAGTGAGGCAAAAGCCCATGCCCTGTACCGCCTTATTCGGGATATGTATGCATCAGACAGTCTGGAGTGCGTGACAGCCGATGACTCTATGGATTTTACCTTTGGAAAACATCGAAGAGAGTATGCCGGACTTCCTGAAAAATTACGGGTTCCGGGCGACCAGACTGTTTCGGTGGATATGGCGGTCGTCAGCAGCAATTTCTTCCGCTTTTTCGGGATAAAGGGCAAGTATGATATGAGTTCGGAGAGAAACCGACGTCCGCTGATACTGGGAAATGCTTTCAGAAAATATTATCGTGTTGGAGATGTCATTCATGATTCAGTTGATGATGAATATGTTGTAAAGGGTTTCCTTCCAAAAGGCGCATACTATGTGAATCCCTTTGAGAAGAACGAGCCTTTTTATCTGGATCGCTATTTTGTTGCATCTGTCTGCCCGCAGCGCGATGATGGCATTGGATCGTTCATCACAGTCATGAGCACCTTCGTTGTTGAAAAAAAGAAGGGTGCTCTTCACGGAATGATGAGTAGAGAAAGCATGCAGACGCTGGGTTTTCTCTACACGGAAAACTATACTGAAGAGATCCGGGAATCTGTTACTGATATTCTGAACAGTGTAATGACAATGGCATCAATTGCGATTATTATCCTTCTCTTTTGTTCCATAGGTCTCATTGCAAATTTGCTGCACTTTATGGAAAGCAGTATGAAGGAGTTTGCGGTTAATATGCTGTGCGGGGCACGGCTTAAAGATATTATCCTTCGTCTTACTGCGCAGGTTGGAAGTATGATTGTAATCGCAGGAGCTGTAACACTTCTCGTATGGAAATTTTCAGGACCTGCAGTGGCGACGCTCCTTACCCTGGCAGTTTATGCATTTATTGCGCTGGCTTATCCGGTCTGGCAACTGAAGAAAATCGAAATAATTGAAATCATAAGGAGAAAGTAAGTGACATACAGTATAGAAATTGATCAGATCTGTAAGACGTATCGCGGAGTGGGCTATGAGGTAAAAGCGCTCCGGAATGTATCGATGAAAATCAATACGGGAGAGATGACTGCAGTCGTGGGTACCTCTGGTTCCGGAAAAACAACGCTGCTGAATATTCTGGGGCTCATCGATTCACCGGATTCCGGGACATATCGGCTGGGAGACATCGATACAGGAGAGTGTACGGAAACTGAGCGTGCGGGCCTCAGAAATTCCAGACTGGGGTTTATTTTGCAGGAATTTGCGCTAATCGACCGATATACTGTGGAGCAGAATATAAAAATCCCCCTGCTTTACTCCAACGTTCCGAAAAGGGAGTGGAATATGAGAATCGATGCGATGCTGGATAAGCTGGGAATAGCAGAGAAGAAAAAAAGGCGGCCGGCAGAATTGTCGGGAGGGCAGAAGCAGCGGGTGGCAATCGCACGAGCACTGATCAGTCAGGGAGACGTGATATTGGCAGATGAACCGACAGGAGCGCTGGATTCCCGAACTTCATTAGAAATAATAGATCTGTTCCAGAGGATTAAAAGCGAAAATAAAACAATTGTTCTGGTAACGCATGATCACGATATTGCAGCCGAATGCGACAGAATTCTGCATATTGAAGACGGCAGATTATATGAAGATTGACGCCTCGGAGAGCTACAGCACGCTGAATTTCCGTGTTGCGTCGATGTATCTGGCGAGAACGCCCAGATTAGCGTAGAAGTAGGAGAATTTCTCGACCCGGCGGACCTCCACCAGCCCGGATCTGACAAGCCGCTTCATGTGCTGGGAGATTGTGGCCTGCGCATAGTCAAAAACCTGCACCAGATCCTTGGTGCAGACAGGCTGCATTTCCTTATTACAGTGCATGATGTAGCGGAACAGCGCCAGACGGACAGGGTGCGCCAGAGCATCTGAAACGGTTGCGATCAGCTCTGTATTTAATCCCTGAAGTTCCTCACTGACACCTTTGTCTCTTCTGATTCTCATGAATGAGCATACCTCCCCGGCGAAAAAACGCCATATAACAATATACAGGATTTCGGCGCCAATTTCAACCTCTCCGACGGGTGCAAAAATATTTGCATTCAAGCGGGAAATAGTGTAAAATACAGGTAGCGGAGGTATCAGGAATGGACGCAATGTGCTATAAAAAAATAATCGAGGAGCTGATCAGCCTGATCGACGAGGGCGTTTACATCGTGGACAGCGACGGCGTCGGTCTCTTCTATAATGAAGAGATGGCGGAAAATGAGAAGATTAACGTTACTGATGTTATCGGAAGGGATTTTCACACGGCATTCCCGGGAATCAAGCTCAATGAAAGCACCATGTACCAGGCCCTGCACAAAGGAATCGCCACGAGGAACAAGCAGCAGACCTATACTAACCTGTACGGGAAAGAGGTCACAACCGTCAACAGCACCGTACCGGTAGAGCTGGACGGCCAGCGTATCGCCGCGATTGAGGTGGCCCGTGACATCACCAATATCCGTTCCCTGAGCGACACCATTCTGCAGCTGCGGGAGGACAGAAATCCCCCGGAAAAGGCGGCCAAGGCCAGCATCAAACGCTACAACTTCAACGATTTGGTCGGAGAGAATCTGCGGTTCCGCAGGGTTGTGAACAGGGCGAAGCGGGCGGCCGGAAACAACGCCTCAGTGTTTATCTACGGCGAGACAGGAACAGGCAAGGAGCTCTTCGCACAAAGCATTCATTACGAGAGCCGCCGGAAGGACAAGCCCTTTCTGGCTCAGAACTGCGCGGCTCTGCCGGAATCCCTGCTGGAAGGAATTCTGTTCGGGACGGCCAGAGGCGGATTCACCGGAGCCGTTGATCGTGCGGGACTGTTTGAACAGGCCAACGGCGGAACGCTCCTGCTGGATGAGCTCAGTGCGATGCCCTATGATCTGCAGAGCAAGCTTCTGCGCGTGCTTCAGGAGGATTACATCCGCCGTGTCGGGGGGACAAAGGATATTCCCATCGACGTCCGCATCATCGCGACCGTCAATGAAGCGCCGGAAAAGCTGATTGCGGAGGGCCTTCTGCGGAAGGACCTCTATTACAGACTGAATGTTGTGGGAATTTCCATCCCTCCGCTGCGGGAGCGTAAGGATGACATTCCGATTCTGGTGGATTCCTTTCTGGAGAAATATAACAAAAAATATGACAAGCAGATCTGGATGGTGTCGGAGAACGCTCTCCAGAGACTCTGCGCCTACAACTACCCGGGAAATGTACGGGAGCTGGAGAACATCATCATCCAGTCTGTGGCCATGGCGGAGACGGAACACGTTCTGACGGAGCGTCTGCTGCAGATGCCGATTCACGTCGATGAGATCGGCCGGAGCGCGGAGAAGTGGGACGGACGCGCGCCCCTGAACGAATATATGGCAGAAATGGAGAAGATGATTATTCAGGGCGCGCTGATCGACGCCGACGGAAATGTGACGAAGGCCGCCGCGATGCTGCAGATCAAACGGCAGACACTCCAGCATAAACTGAAAAAGTACGGGCTGAGCACACAGTAGCAAAAATATTTGCGTTGTTTGCGCAAATATTTTTGCACAGAGCCGAAAAAAGATGACAAAAAATTACAGTATTTTTCTGATAATTCATAATTTCGAAAGATATATTGTGGTTTTAAGGGGTTTTTCCCTGTAAAATCACATTTTTTTGCATAAAATTCTTGAAGACTGTATTGTGTATACAAGATTTTCGTTGGCATAAGGCTTGCTTTGTACTATAGGCACGGGATTATTTCCCTATGGAGTGCCGGAAGGCAGGCCATTTCGGATAAGGTTAACTATTTGTTATGAAGAAAAGGAGAAAAGCAAATGAAAAATGTACAGGTAATCCTTTGGGGATTAGGCGCTATGGGCGGCGGAATCGGAAAAATGCTGGCAAAGAAAAAGGGCGTTGATATCGTTGGCGGAATCGACATCGGCGACAAGATCGGCAAAAATCTTTATGACGTCGTTCCCGGCATCGAGCAGGGCGACAGACCGGACGTTATCGTAGGAACTCCGGAAGACGTCATCAAGCCGGGCGCCGCAGACATCGTTGTCGTTTGCACAAACTCGTTCACAAAGGATGTTTATGAGAAGCTCGTTTTCGTTATGGAGCGCGGCATCAACGTGATCACCTCCGCAGAAGAAATGGCATATCCGCAGGCACAGGAGCCTGAACTGGCGAAGAAGCTGGATGAATGCGCCAAGAAGAACGGCGTAACCGTACTGGGAACAGGAATCAACCCGGGTCTCATCATGGACCTGCTGGTCATCCTCTGGACCGCGGCCTGCGAGGACGTGAACCACATCACCTCCAGAAGAGTCAACTCTCTGTCTCCGTTCGGACCTGCCGTTATGGAAGAGCAGGGTATCGGCATCTCTGTTGAGGACTTCAACAAGAGAAAAGCAGAAGGAACCATGGCCGGCCACGTCGGATTCGCGGAGTCCGTCGGCATGATGTGTGAAGCTCTGGGCTGGAAGCTGGATGAGTTCGGACAGGACATGGAGCCGATCGTTACAGATGTAGACAGAAAGTCTCCGTATGGATTCGCTCCTGCGGGCAGCGTTGCAGGCGTTGCCATGAAGGGCTGGGGAATCATCGACGGCGAGAGAAAGATCGATATGGATCACCCGCAGCAGATCGAGCCTGAGCAGGTCGGCGTACACACCGGCGACTATGTCATCCTGGACTCTGTACCGCCGGTCAACATGGCGAACAATCCGGAGATCGAGGGCGGCATCGGAACCATGGCGATGATCATGAACTGCATCCCGCACGTAATCAACGCGAACCCGGGTCTGAAGACCATGATCGACATCCCGGTTCCGCACGCAATTATGGGCGACTTCAGAGACCAGATCGACGAAGAGAAAAAACTGGTTAAATAAGAACCGCGGCGTCCCTGATCCGGCAGCGGCCGGAAAGAGCGGATACAGAGCCGATCCCATCGCCGGAAGACCCCGGCGATGGACGAACGGACGCGGATAAAACCAAAAAATACCTGAGCGGAACGGGAAGCCGTTTCCGCTCAGTCATTCATGAAAAAAGGAGAACCAAGCAATGGCAAAAAAAGGAGACTGGGTACGTATTCACAGTATCGTTCTCAAGGCCGAGGAGAGAACCGGAAAGATCCCGGAGGATACGCAGAAATGCGATCTGGAAATGTGGACAAAGGGGAGCCTCCTGGCTGACGCGGAGATCGGTGATACAGTAGAAGTAGAAACGGCTGTGGGCCGTATTGAGAAGGGCACGCTGATCGAGGTAGGTCCCTACTACACTCACAGCTATGGCAAATTTGTTCCCGAGATCATCGAGATCGACAAGCAGCTGCGTAAAATCACGAAAGGAGGGGACAAATAATGGCACTGGCGAAAGATTATGATTCCGTAATGGGAAGATCCAATGAAATTCAGAAGAAAGCGCTGGGTCTTGACTATGAGAAATATGAATCCGGTTCCATCGCCTTCGATTATGAAGCCCTGATGAAGGACACCGGATATACGCTGGACGAGATCACCAAGATTCAGTCCAGAACCGCAGTCGGAAACACGCCGCTCATCGAGCTGAGAAACATCAGCAAGCTGGCGAGAAAATATGCGAAGCCGGGTTACGGCGCAAGAATTTTTGCAAAGGATGAGGCCGCTAACGCTTCCGGAAGCTTCAAGGCCAGAAGAGCCGCCTGTGCGGTGGCGCACGCCAAGAAGCTGGGCTACAAGGGCGTTATCGCCGCAACCTCCGGAAACTACGGCGCGGCAGTCGCGTCCCAGGCGGCGATGCAGGGACTGGACTGCATTATCGTTCAGGAATGCTATGACTCCAACGGAGTCGGACAGCCGGAAATCGTGGAGAAGGCGAGAAAATGTGAAGCCTACGGAGCAGAGGTTATTCAGCTGACCGTAGGACCGGAGCTGTTCTACACCTTCCTGTCCGTTCTGGAGGACACCGGATATTTCAACGCGTCTTTGTACTCCCCCTTCGGCATCGCCGGAATTGAGACACTGGGTTATGAGATCGCGATGCAGTGCCGTGAGAGAGTCGGCAAGGATCCGGACATGGTGGTCTGCACCAACGCGGGCGGCGGAATGATGACCGGTACAGCGAGAGGTCTGCTGAAGGCAGGCGCTGTTGATACCAAAATGGTCGCGGCGTCCATCGACCTGACCGGACTGTCCATGGCCTCCGACAAGCAGTTCAACCTGAAGTCCTGCACCACCGGACATACCGGATTCGGCGTTCCTTACGCGACTGACCCGGATCACTCCGATGTTCCGAGGAGTGCGGCGAGACCGCTGCGTTACATGGATCGCTATGTAACAGTCAAGCAGGGCGAAGTTATGTATATGACAGAAGCGCTGGCTCAGCTGGAGGGCATCGAAAGAGGTCCTGCAGGCAACACTGCGCTGGCCGCGGCGTTCTCCCTGGCGCAGGAGCTGCCGGAAGACGCGGTTCTGGTCATCAGCGAGACAGAGTATACCGGAGCCGGAAAACACATCCAGCCGCAGCTGTCTTTCGCGAGAGACAATGGCATTGAAATCAAATTCGGAAATCCGACTGAGGAAGACAAGCCGGGCGTGAATGTCGTTCTGCCGGCAGATCCCGGTCTGATCCAGTGCCACGATGCGGATCTGCACCACTTCAGACAGTCCCTGATCAGAAAGGCTGTCAAGAAGGCGGGCGGCGTAACGCCGACAGACGAGGATCTTCAGTTCCTCGCAGAGGAGACCAAGACCGATGTTGCGTTCGTAAAGGAGACGCTGGGACTCTAATGGATATAAGGTCTGTTTCCGCCGGAAACGGCGGAGGCAGGCGTATATTGGAAGACCGACACTCATAACTGGGCGCCCGTTTCACCGACAGAGGGCGGGACCCAGGGAAAGGTAGAAAAGAGAATGATAAGAGAAGACGATTTTGAAAAAAGAAGAGTTGAAAAAGGTATCGCCGATCTTACAGACGAGCAGTTGTACGACAAGTTCTGGGAACTGTGCACGCAGGTTGTGGATCCGCTCATCGAGCTGGGCAGAAAGAACACGACTCCTTCCGTAGAGAGAGCCGTTCTTCTGCGTATGGGAGTATCCTCCCTTGACACACAGAAAATCGTAGAGGGCGCTATGGACAGAGGCCTTATGGGTCACGGCACCGGCCACATCGTCTACAGAATTTCCAAGGACAAGGGAATTTCTATCCGCGAAGCTTCACAGGCATTGGCTCAGGGTGAATACTGGGATGATGCAGTAGCTATTTTCGGCAAGGAGGAGAAGTAAGATGGCAGATATGGTACTGAATAAGAATGAGAAACTGGACGTAAGAGAAATCCTGAAGGATCTCGAAAACTACGCCCCGAGAAGACACGGCTGGCACTGGAGAGAGCCGGCTCCGAATCTTGAGATGGGACCCTTCACGTTCCACGACATGTCCAAGCCGCTGAAGCAGGGCATCGGCCTTCCGCCGGCGAAGTTCTTCGGCGACATCGATCCGCAGCCGCAGCCGGTCATCACCACAGAGATCGCTTCCGGAAGATTCGAGGACGATATCAGAAGAATGAGAATGGCGGCGTGGCACGGCGCTGACCATATCATGGTTATCCGCCACATGGGCCAGTCCCATATCGACGGCCTGATGGAAGGTACGCCTCAGGGAATCGGCGGCGTTCCGATCACCAGAAAACAGGTCAGATGCCAGAGAAAGGCTCTGGATCTCATCGAGGATGAGGTCGGCCGTCCGCTGAACTACCACTCCTACGTATCCGGAGTAGCCGGACCGGACGTTGCGGTCATGTTCGCGGAGGAGGGCATCAACGGAGCTCACCAGGATCCGCAGTACAACGTTCTGTACAGAGACATCAACTGCGTAAGATCCTTTGTTGACGCCTGCGAATCCAAGAAGGTTCTGGCATGGGCAGAGATCCTGCAGATCGACGGCGCACACAACGCGAACGCTACCGCCAGAGAAGCATGGAAGGTTATGCCGGAGCTGATCGTGCAGCACGCCATCAACTCCCTGTTCTCGGAGAAGGTCGGAATCAAGCCGGAGAACATCTCCCTGTCCACCGTACCTCCTGATGCGGCTCCTGCCCCGGCGATGTACCTCGACCTGCCTTACGCGGTCGCGCTGAGAGACATCTGCGGCAGATACAAAATGAGAGCTCAGCAGACCACCAAATACGTCTGCTCCTCCGTCAGAGAAGCGACGGTAACACACGTGATGAACATGGTCATCTCCAAGCTGACCAGCGCGGACATTCAGTCCACCATCACACCGGACGAAGGAAGAAACGTTCCCTGGCACATCTACAACATGGAAGCCATCGACAACGCCAAGCAGGCCTTCGTATACATGGACGGCTTCAACGAGCTGGTTGAGCTGAAGAAGGACGGACCGCTCCGTGAGATGGCGAGAGAAATCAAGGAAAGAGCGACACTGTTCATGGAGGAGATCGTCGAGGTCGGCGGTTACTTCAACGCAGTTGAGCAGGGATTCTTCGTGGATTCCGCGAAATACCCCGCCAGAAACGGCGACGGAATCGCCAGAAAGATCAAGGGCGGCGTAGGCTACGGATTCATCTTCCCGAGAGAGGATGACTACATGGCTCCTGTTACGGCGCACTTCGGATACAACAACGTGGAGCAGTACGGCGGCGACCCGGAGAACCCGAGCGCTCTGATCGGCGGCTGCACGTTCGAGGACAGAAGCAAGATCGTCTACATCGACGAGCTGGATGAAGTCGACAACGTCAACGTAAGACTTGAGAAGGTCAAGAAATATCTTGACGGTGAGGCAATCAAGCCTGAGATGGAATGGTGCGGAGACGGCGTCGTCATGCTGACCATGATGGTGCCGGCGAACGTGAGAACCGCAGAGGCCACCGGCCTGCAGATCGCAGAGAAGATGGGTCTGGATTCACCGGAGGTCATCTCCAAGGAAATCATGCACCCGGCCGAGGGTACGAGAATCGAGATCAAGGGCAAGCTGACCTTCGATGTCGATCCGAAGTCCCTGGTACTGCCTCCGCCGCCGCATCACCTGCCGGATGAGGTTCTGTACAAGGAATTCAAGGATCATCACATGAGAGTCGTCTGCGGAACCGTCGGCGACGACGAGCACTCCGTCGGACTCCGTGAGATCATCAACATCAAGCACGGCGGAATCGAGAAATGGGGAATCGAGGTTAACTACCTGGGTACCTCAGTACCGGTAGAGAAGCTGGTAGACGCGGCAGTCGAGCTGGATGCCGACGCGATCCTGGCCTCCACGATCATCTCTCATGACAACATCCACTACAAGAACATGAAGAGGATCAATGAGCTGGCCATCGAGAAGGGCATCCGCGACAAGGTCATCATCGCGGCAGGCGGAACACAGGTATCCCCGGAGGATGCACGCGCCACCGGAATCGATGAAGGCTTCGGAAGAGACTCCCACGGTATCGACGTAGCGACATACCTCTGCGAAGAGGCGATGAGACGCCGCGGCGAGCTGCCCCCGGGAGGACACCTGAAGGGCATCGACGAAGACTGATAACTGCGGCGCCGGCGGAAACGACGCGGCGCGGCGGGCAAGGCTTTGTACGAATACAGCAGAGACACCGGGGCGGGCATGAACCCGTCCCGGATTTTTTTAGAGCAGAGCTTTTACAGAAGCAGGCAAAGAGCAAGCAAACGGAGGAATCTGCGGGAAACCGGCAGATCATCAGGACATTGGAGGACAGAAGCAAATGAATGTAGACGTATTGGTAGCGGAAATCGGATCCACAACGACGGTGGTCAACGCATTCACAGATCTGGATACCGATCATCCGTGTTTCTGGGGACAGGGTCAGGCGCCGACCTCTGTACTCGACGGAGATGTGAGGGTCGGGCTTCAGGGCGCTGTCGACGACCTTTGTAAGAACAAAGGAATCAGCAGCATTGAATACGGACAGATGCTGGCGACTTCTTCCGCGGCCGGCGGACTGAAGATGACCGTGCACGGACTGGTTTATGATATGACGGCCAAGGCCGCGAAGGAAGCGGCGCTGGGTGCGGGCGGAATCATTCATTATGTGACCAGCGGGCGGCTGCGCCGAACCGACCTGAAAAAGATCCGGGAAATTCAGCCGAATCTGATTCTGATCGCGGGCGGCGTGGACTACGGCGAGCGGGATACCGCGCTGGACAATGCCGAGATGATCCGCGGCATGGGACTGAAGGTTCCGGTCATCTATGCGGGCAACATCGAGAATCAGGAGGAAATTAAACTGATTTTCGAGGACAGCGAGCAGGAACTGTATATCGTCGAGAATGTGTATCCGAAAATCGACGCACTGAATGTAGAGCCCTGCCGGAAGGTAATTCAGCAGGCCTTTGAGCAGCATATCACCCATGCACCGGGGATGGAACACGTCCGTGACATGGTCAGCGGTCCCATCATTCCTACGCCGGGCGCGGTGATGGAGTGTACAAAGGTGCTGTACGACTGCATCGGGGACTTAATTGTGCTGGACGTGGGCGGAGCGACCACGGACCTGCATTCCGTTGCAGTGGAATCGGACAAGGTCGCCAGAATCATGACCTCTCCGGAGCCGAAGGCCAAGCGCACGGTGGAAGGCGATCTGGGCGTCTTTGTAAACCGCTACAAAGTAATCGAATCCATCGGTGAGGAGAAACTGAGAGAGGAATGCGAGAATGAGCTCCATATCGACCTTGATAAGACACTGGAGACATACTACGCGATCCCGAAGAATGAGGATGAAATCAAGCTGGTTGAGAGGCTGACCCGCGAGGCTGTGTTCCGGGCGACGGAGCGGCACGCCGGACAGCTCCGGTATATCTACGGACCCTCCGGCCGAAGCACTGTGGCAGAGGGCAAAGATCTGACACAGGTCAAATACATTGTGGGAACCGGAGGTGCGCTGACACGGCTGCCTCACCGGGTGGAAATTATGGAAGAGATTCCGGGAGAGAATATCACCGGCATGAGGCTTTTCCCGACTGACCACGCAAAGGTTCTGGTGGACAATGATTACATCATGGCGTCTCTGGGAGTGCTGTCCAAGACCAACCGCGAGGCGGCGATTAAGCTGCTGGAAAAGAGCCTCGACTTCGAATTCCCGGAGAAGGTTGAGGACGAGATCTATAAGTCCTCAATCAAAGCGATGGAGGATGTTGAAGCCGAATACGAGGCGAAGAAGAAAAAGGAAGAGGAGTATGCGGAGCACATCCGGGAGATGGAGGAAATGGGCTACGACATGAGCGCATACAAGGAGGAGGAGCCCATCGGCGGCGCCAACGCCAGAGGCCCGGAAGGGAGTCATCACGATCCTGCCAAGGAAGACATCGAGGCTGGCGGCGGGCTGCAGCCCGGCTGGAACCGGGAGAAGCGGGAAGACGCCTCCAAACCCTGGAACAACTGCAACCGCGAGTGCGACATCTGCACCCACACCCACTGCCCAAACAACCAGAGCAGACGATGAGAATGAATGGAGAGTGAAACGATGTATCCGAAACTGGTAGTAGATCTGAAAAAACTGCAGGGCAATCTCGACGCTGTCGCGGAGATTACCAAGGACCGCGGAGGATGTTCTCTGATGATCGTCACCAAGGGACTCTGCGCCGATCCGGAAATGGCCGGACTGGTGGCGAGGGATCCGAAGGTGGATTATATGGCGGACTCCCGGGTGAAAAACCTGGCGAGCTACGCCGATATGGCGCGTGCCAACGGCAAGAAGACGGTGCTTCTGCGCATCCCGATGCACGATGAGGTGGAGGGCGTCATTCAATATGCGGACATCTCCTTCAACTCGGAGCTTTCCACCATCCGCCTGCTGAACGAGGAAGCGGGCAGAGCAGGAAAGGTCCACGACATCGTTCTGATGATCGATCTGGGTGATCTGCGGGAAGGTATATTCTTCCGCAACGAGGATCTCATCCGGGAAGCCGTGGAGGAGATCCTGCAGATGGAGCATATCAATCTGTACGGTATCGCTGTGAACCTGACGTGCTACGGAGCGATTATTCCGAAGTATGATAACCTTTCCCAGCTGGTTGAGATTGCGAGAAAGATTGAAGAAAAATATGATATCCGTCTGCAGATGGTGTCCGGCGGGAATTCCAGCTCGATTTATCTGATCGACAAAGGTGAATTGCCGGAGGGCATCAACAATCTGCGTCTTGGGGAAGCGTTCCTGCTGGGGAACGACACCGCCTACGAGACAGATCTCCCCGGCACGGTCGGCGATACGGTGACACTGCAGGCGCAGATCGTGGAGCTGAAGGAAAAGCCCTCACTGCCCATCGGCGAGGTCGGCGTGGACGCCTTCGGCCAGAAGCCGTACTATGAGGACCGCGGAATCATGAAGAGAGCGATTATCGCGGTCGGAAAGCAGGACACGGATCTGGACAGCATGACGCCGACGGATCCGCAGATTGAAATCATGGGAGGAAGCTCCGACCATACCATCCTGGACGTTACACACTGCGACAGAGACTACAAGGTCGGGGACGTCGTCACCTTTGAGCTGGGATACGGCGGTATGCTCAAGGTCGCGACCAGCCCCTATGTGGAGAGGGAATATGTCCGCGGGTAACAAAATATATCTCGGATGCCATCTGTCTTCGGCAGATGGCTTTGAAGTAATGGGAACAAACGCCGTGAGCATCGGCGCCAACACCTTCGCTTTTTTCACCCGGAACCCCAGAGGCGGAAAGGCGAAGGACATCGATCCGGAGGACGCGGCCGCTCTTCGGCGCATAATGAAAGAGCACGAGTTCGGCAGACTGGTGGCTCATGCGCCCTACACGCTGAATCCCTGCTCCGCGACTGCCCGTGTCCGCGAATTCGCCCATATGGTGATGGAGGATGATCTCCGGAGGATGGAATATCTTCCGGGAAATTATTACAATTTCCATCCCGGCAGCCACGTCGGACAGGGGACGGAAACGGGGATAAGGTTGATTTACAGCCTTCTTAATGATATTATATCTAAAGACCAGACAACCACGGTACTGCTGGAAACCATGGCAGGAAAGGGAAGCGAGGTCGGCAGCAGGTTCGAAGAGCTTGCGCAGATCATAGAGGGAATCCGCATTGACGAAAAGGTCGGCGTCTGCATGGACACCTGCCACGTCAGCGACGCGGGATACGATATTGTCAATGATCTGGACGGCGTGCTGGAAGAGTTCGACCGGATAATCGGACTGGAACGGCTGAAGGCACTGCACATCAACGACAGTATGAACCCGCCGGGTTCTCATAAGGACCGCCATGCGCGAATCGGAGAGGGAACTCTCGGACTGGAAGCCATACGCAAATTCATACATCATCCTGCTCTTGAGGGACTGCCCTGCATACTGGAAACACCGCAGGACAGTATCAGAGGATATGGAAAGGAAATCGCAGTTTTAAAGAGAAAAGGAGATTAGACAGACATGAATGCAAGTGAAGTAAAAGACATTTTGGTAATTAATCCTGGTTCGACCTCGACGAAAATCACGATCTACACCAAGCAGAACACAGAGATTCTGTATGAGAACAATATCGTGCATGATGAGCAGAAGATTCTGGAATTCCCGACAGTCGCCTCCCAGAAGAACTACAGAAAGGGAATCATTCTGGACGAGCTGAATGACAGAGGCTATGACCTGAAGAATCTGACGGCTGTTGTAGGAAGAGGCGGTATGCTGTTCGGCCTGAAGGGCGGCGGTTACAAAATCAATGACAAGATGTATAACGAGATGGCGAGCTCAAGACTCCCGCAGCACGCCTCCTCGCTGGGTGCGCTGCTGGCGTATTCCATCGCACAGCCTCTGGGGATCCCGTCGTTCATCTATGACTCCACCATGGGCTGCGACCTGCTGGATATCGCCAAGGTGACCGGAATTTCCGAAATCGAGAAGTACGGCGCCACACACCTGCTGAATTCCCGGGCGCAGGCGATTAAATACGCCAGATCCAGAGGAAAAGATTATAAGGAGATGAACTTCATCAACTGCCATATGGGCGGAGGCATCACCGCAAACGCTATGAAGGGCGGAAAGGTCATCGACACCGCGGCCTATGACGACGGTCCGATGGCGCCGGAACGCTCCGGCGGCGTGCCCCTGCTTTTGTTCAAGCAGCTGTGCTTTGACGGAAAGCATACAGAGGAGGACATGGAGAAGCTGATCGCAGGCAAGGGCGGCCTCTACTCCTATCTGGGCACAAAGGACGCCAGAGAAGTGGAAAAGATGATCGAGGAAGGCGACAGCTATGCGGCCATGGTCTATGAGGCGATGGGCTTCCAGGTGGCGAAGTCGATCGCGGGGCTGTCCTGCGCGCTGGAGGGCAAGGTTGACGTTATCATTCTGACCGGCGGCGTGGCGTATTCCAAGTGGCTGACCGAGAAGATCAAGAAGTACTGCGGACACATCGCGCCGATCGAGGTTATGCCCGGCGAGAGTGAGATGGAGGCGCTGGCGGCCGGAACACTGCGGATGCTGACGGGTGAAGAGGAGATCAAGGAGCTGTAGCGGCAGTTGTCTGTGAAATCCCCGTCGGCCGGACATCGGTCTGACGAGCGCTGACAAAGGCCGGCTGACCGCGCCTCGGGGGGCGCATCACAGTAGTTCATGGCGGATTTCCTACCACTCAGGCAAAAAAAGGCCACTTCCTCCGGAATCTGATTATACTGAAGGAGAAAGTGGTTAAGATAATAACATGAAAACCGGCAGGCATCGGGAAAATGCTTACCGGTTTTTTTCATGCGCGCTTGTCGAGCGCCTCACCAAAAAAGCGCGGCCCCGCAGAACCTTTTACAAGCCGGATGTGTCAAGTCCGTCGGTGTCTGCGAGACAGCCGGACAGCAGACGGCGTATCAGGCTGCAGCCGCCTGGTTCAGCGGATTCAATGTTCAGCGGCAGGATGGGATCGTGCAGCGATTTCCGAAGCAGGAACCATCCGCTGTATGCTCCGCGGTAAGCCACCCGGATTCCTTCATAGTTCGGCTGTACGATTTCCAGTGAGATCCCGGCGTCCCGGGCGGAGGCAGGATCAGAAGCCCAGCGCCGGACTGCCTCCAGCACACCGTCCGCACAGGCAGAGAAGTCCTCTGCTGTGATAGGCAGGCGCACCTCCTCGGATTCAGCCGGTTCAGACAGTGCGGCGATGACGGAGGAAATCCCCTGTCCCTTCCGCTTCAGGACAGCGGCGCGGATAACAATGCGGGTCGCCAGGAACGCACCGTCGTCCAGGAAATAGTTGTCCCGGTAGGCGGCGTGACCGCTGGTTTCGATGGCCAGCTGGGCATCTGTTCCTTCATTGTTCAGTTCTATGGCTTTGTTGATGACATTGCGGTAGCCGCGTCTGAAGCGCAGATGCTTCAGCCCGAGACTGCCCTCCAGATAGGTATGCAGCTCGTCGCTGGTGACGCTGTCGGTGACCACGGTGGTTCCGGGATGTTCGTCCGCGATCAGCGCCGCGGCCATGGCGACGATTCCGTTGCGGCTGATTTCGCAGCCCTTTTCATCCACAGCCGAGGAACGGTCCACATCGGTATCGAAGATAATGCCCAGGTCGCACCGGTGGGCAGTGACCGCGGCGCAGACAGATTTCATCGCATCTTTGTTCTCGGGATTCGGAGCGTGGTTCGGGAAGGTTCCGTCCGGATCCAGAAACTGACTGGCGGATACATCTGCACCCAGAGGCGCCAGAACGCGTCCCGCGTAGAAGCCGCCGGCGCCGTTTCCTGCGTCCACGCAGATCTTCAGCCCTTCCAGCGGACGGGGATTGCCGGAACCGGACGCAGTACCGGATGCGGCCGCTGCATCGGCACTGCCCGCAGCGGCAGGATCGCCCTTTGTTCCCGCGGCCTTCGCCACGCCCCTGCAGATAAGCTCCCGGAGATGCGCCGCATAGACCTCCATCAGATCCGCACCGGTCTGCGTCTGCGGGACCTGCGCGTTACCGGCTCCCGGCGGAAGCATTCCCAGAATCTGATCGCTCTCGGCGAAGACGATGATGTCTGTGATGTCGCCCTTGTTCAGACCTCCCTCAGCGCTGAAAAATTTCAGGCCGTTGCGGTTCCAGGGGAGGTGGCTCGCCGTGACCATAACCGCGCCGTCCGCCCGGAATTCATCGAAGACGGTGGACATGAACATCGCCGGAGTGGAGGCCAGTCCGCAGTTGAGGACCCGGACGCCGAAGGGAGACAGTGCGTCGCAGAAGGCGGCTGTCAGTGCTTCGCCGGAAAGGCGGGAGTCTCGTCCCACCGTGACGGTCATCTGAGAGGGGGTCTTGCCTGTCTGCTGTGTCAGCCAGTACAAAAAACCTTTTGCGAGTCTTCCCACAGCGGCGGGGGTGAGAGTGACCGGCTCGCCGGGGATCCCGTCCAGGGCGACGCCGCGTATGTCGCTGCCGTTCTGAAGTTTTCTGAAATCGTAATTGGACATTTTATTTTCTGTATTCCTTTCTCATCTTCTGTCTGATGCATGTTGAACTGGCTGCATGTGCCTGCCGCATTCCGCCCCGGCGGGGCGGAATGCCCGCGCTGCGGGAGGGTCGTCCGGCAGCGCGTAGGCGCGCCTCCGGGTTCCGGGGCGCGCCGGCAGGCACCGCAGATACTTTAATTATATTGAATTCCCGTGGTTCAGACAAGGAATTGTTGGCGAAAGGTCAGATTTATGTTAAAATATTGGCGAAGGAGTGTATCATCAATGACCGGAAAAGGGAAAAGAAGAAAAGGGGATCTGTTATTTGATGTTATCATCGTTATTCTGCTGTGCGTGATCGCATTCAGCCTGTTTAAAGTTGCTTCAATACTGAACGAGTATCAGAAGGGTACCCGCGAATATAAACAGATCGCAGAGGACGCGGATCTGAAGCTTGAGGAGAACCGTCTCCATGTCGACTGGAAGGCGCTGAAAAAGAAAAACAGCGACGTGAAGGCCTGGATCTATTCAAAGGGTACTGTCATCAACTATCCGGTGGTACAGGGCGATGACAACAGCTTTTATCTGCACCGGCTTCTGAATAAAGAATATAATTTCAAAGGCACGCTGTTCATCGATTACAGGGTGGCGAAGCCGTTCGACGATTTTAATACGATTATCTACGGACACCGGATGAAGGACGGCTCCATGTTCAAGCCGCTGGTGAAGTACCGGGAGGAGGATTACTACAGGAAGCATAAGGTGATGCAGCTGGCGACGCCGAAGCACCAGTACGATCTGGTGATTTTCGCCGCGGTTACGATTCCTGCCCGGAGCAGCATGTACAAATGCACCTTCGAGACCCGGAAGGAAAAGGAAGCGTACCTGGAAAAGATCCGGGAAAAGACGGTGCTGACGACAGACATACAGGTTTCTGCGGATGACAGGATCGTGATGATGAGCACCTGCACCTATGAATTTGACAATGCGAGGGTGGTCGTATACGGAAAGCTGATTGAGAAAGACTGAAGGGGTGGATCATGCGGATTGCGATTTGTGATGATGAAGTAACGGCGATCGAAGCGTATACGCGGGATCTTCAGCAGGTATGCCGGGATAATGATATCGAGGCGGATTTTACAAAATACAAAAGCGGAGACCAGCTCCTGTTCTTCACGGAGGACGTCGTCCGGGACACGGACATTCTGTTTCTGGACGTTGGGATGCCGGGAACTAACGGCATTGAAACCGCAAGGAAGCTGAGGGAGAACGGCTACGAGGGCGAGATCATCTTTCTCACATCGTCGCGGGAGGCCGTGTTCTACGCGTTTGACGTGAGAGCGACGAATTATCTGGTCAAGGAAATGGCGTCGGAAAAACGGCTGAGAGAGGTCTTTCTCCGCGCAGTGGAGAGCGCCCGGGAGAAAAGGAGCGAGTATCTGCTGCTGACCGGAATCGGAGAATACCGGAACATCAGAATCGACGAGATTCGCTATTTCGAGGTATCGCAGAAGATCGTCACCGTATACTACAGGGATACGAATTTTGAATTCGTGTCGACTATAGGGAAACTGGAAAATCTTCTGTTCTCCAGAGGCTTTGTGCGGATCTCCAGATCCTGCATCGTTGCGGCTCGTTATGTCGAGTCCTTCGCCTATGAAAAGGTCACGATGACGACCGGCGAAAGTCTTCCGGTCGGCCGTAAATATTATAAAGAACTGAAAAAGACGATGAAAGGCGGGCGCGATGAACGGCAGGATGAGCGGGAATAGAGGCAATGGCAGAGCCTGCGCACCACTGTCCGCATGTCGGTTTCTGCCCGCGTGTCGGTTCCTGCGTCTGCCGGCGGCGTTGGCGCATACGCTCTGCCGCATACCGGTTCCGGCGATCTGCTGCGCGCTGCTTCTGCTGATTTGCTGCACGGCGGTTCCGGCGTTCGCCGGAGACAGCTGCCCCGAAGGCGGTGAGC
Organism: Hornefia porci; assembly: GCF_001940235.1. Lineage (NCBI taxonomy): Bacteria > Bacillati > Bacillota > Clostridia > Peptostreptococcales > Anaerovoracaceae > Hornefia > Hornefia porci. Next base: position 1,822,504 of record NZ_MJIE01000001.1, read on the forward strand.
ATGACTATGAGGTCAGGCTTGAAAAGCGCGCGACACAGACCCGCGACGGCCTGCGCCGGTACACCTGCCTGAAATGCGGCCGCACATATACGGAGCGGATACCGGCGATGGGGCATGTCTGGGGAGCATGGAAAACGGTGAAGAAGGAGACCTGCACGGCTGACGGCAGGGAGACGCGGACCTGCGTCAAGCATCAGGGACTGGTGCATGTACAAAGCAGAGTCGTCCCGGCGCTCGGGCACGACTGGAGCGCATGGAAGACGGTGCGTCCGGCTTCCCCCGGCAGAGCGGGGCTGGAGAAGAGGGTCTGCCGCAATAATCCGAAGGAGGTACAGTACCGGCAGAGTCCGGCGTTCGGAGCATCGGACGGCGCTGTCTCCGGTGCAGTGACGGGGAATCTGATGATTTCCGGCTCGTACTCGGAAAACGCCTCCGGCAGCAATGATTCAGGAGACGTATCAGATTCCGCCCGCGCGAAAGCGAAGCCCGGGGCGAAATCCGGAAGCGGCACGGCCGGCGGAAGCTCCGGAAGCGGCGCTTCGGACAGTGTGGGAGGAATGGGAGCCTCTAGCACCCGGAAGACGGTTCCCTTCGGCGCCGCAGACGCTGCGATTCTGGGAGCAAACGGCGCGGCGGTGCTGTTCTGGACGCTTCTGCTGCTGCCGCTGGTCCGGGTACTGTTCTGGGCGGCCGCTAAACGCAGGGAGAAGGAAGAGGAGGAATCCACATGATTCTGAGACGGGTGATCGGTCTGGTAATCCTCGCGGCGGTGATTGCGGCGGGCGCGGTTCTGTACCGGGTTCTGAGCCGCAGGGTCGCCGATATTGAAAGCGATCTGACGATTCGGGAGGAAAAGGATATCCGGGGTTTGAAGGAATGAAAAAGAGACTGCTGACCATTTTGATATGCTTTGCGGTATGCTTCGGAATGTACGGAGCGGTCTTTGTCATGCCCGGAGAAAACAGCCCGGTGCATGCGGGAACCGCCGCAGAGGGAACGGCCCGTACAGCATCCGCAGCAGAGGATACATCTCACACAGCGCCTGCTGCGGAGGGTATCGATTTTGCGGAATTTCAAATGACGGGCGGACTGGACACGGGCAGCGACAGTGAGAAAAACAAAGGTTTTTCGGACTGTGTCAGCACCGGTTCTTCCTCATCCTCCGCCCGCGATACGATTACGATTTCCAGACCGTCCGGCGCGGATCGGGTAAATTTTGTCTCCACCTCCACGAAAACCTTCGACTTCAGCCGGAGCTTCTCCTTCCGGGGAGCGGCGCGGATCTCTGAGGATCCGGACGGAATGGCCGTCGTGTTTCAGCCGGACAGGGATTACGCATATGAGGCGGGCGCCGGGCAGTACGGTTCATCGCTGTGCGTCTACCGGATTGAAAACGCAGCCCGCGGCGTGCGAAATGCTCTGGTTCTGGAATTCGACACCTATCTGACCGGCGACAACGGCACGGACGGGCAGACGGCGGTCCGCGATGCCGGTCAGCCGCATATGGCGCTGACAACGGTGGGTGCGGACGGGAAGGAAAACGATGACGGGGAGCATCCGGTCCGGGCGGTTCCCATCAGCAGCGGAACGATCAGTTTCTCGATGGACTGGGAGATTACCGATGCAGACAGCGGAACGGGATGCTGTACGGTGCGGTACGGAAGCGGGGACGGAGAGCGCACGATGCGCTATGAAAACTTTGATCCGAAGGCTGTATTCGGAACGTCCTCTGTGTATATGACGGTGGCAGGGTCGGTGAATTACGGGTACGACCAGCCGGACGGGGACTGGCAGCTCCGTCTCTTCGACTTCGCATACCGGAATCCGCCCGCGGATCCGCCGGAGCTTTCTGTGAAGGAGAGCAGCAGCCAGAGCAGCCGTTACGCAGAGGACAACAAAATATACAGGTATACGATCACGGTGGAGAACAAAGGCACGTCCGACGCCGTCGGCGTCTTTGTCCGCCGTTATATGCCGGAGTATACGAACTTCTATTCGACGGACAGCCCCGGGCACTACGGGTGCGTCGACGGCAGAGAGCATGTCAGCTGGTTTATCGGCAGGCTGAAGGCGGGGGAGCGTGTTCAGCTGACATTCCGGGCGGCGGTCAACAACTGCAGGCCGGACAAGCTCGTTATCCGGCATCGTGTGTATTATCAGATTCTGGGAAGTGAAACCCCGCCAATGATGAACACCGGCACAGATCCGGAGAAGGTTGCGGCAGACTTATGAAAATCGCACTCACAGGAGGAACCCCGGAGACGGCTTCCGCGCTTCGGGACGTAATTGGAAACTGGGCCTCGGACAACCTCCCCGAGACGGAAATATCGATATACAGGGGCGGAAACCAGATGCTCCGGCAGATGGTTCCGGGCAGGTACGATCTGACGTTTATCAGCTCCGTCATGCCTGATATGAGAGGCATCGAGCTCGTCGAAAAACTGTGGGAGAGAACTCCCGCGACGAGCTGTGTCTTTATTGCCTCGGATGAAAGTCTCATGCCGGAGGCTCTGAATTGTCACGCCTTCGACTACCTGGTCCGCCCGCTCGGGCAGGAGCAGATCTTTCAGGTGCTCAGCGACCTGCGGGAACGGCTTCCGCAGGCGGCCCCGTTCTTCCGCTATACCTGCGACCGCAGAGCCTGCCACATGATGTTCCACGATCTGATCTACGCCAGAAGCGACGGGCATTATATCGAGCTTCACAGCAGGTCGGAGGGGACGTGCAGGATCCGTATGACGATGAAGGAGCTGCAGGAGCGACTCCGCGGAGATGAACGGTTTTTCCTCATCAACAAAGGAATCCTTGTGAATATGGGACATATTCTGTCTATGTACGGCGGGTTCTGCGTGATGGACGACGCCAAAAGAAGCCTGCTCCCGATCAGCGTCCGGAGAAGCCCGCGGCTGAAGGAACAGTGGCATCGGTATATCTATCAGAGTCTGCGCAGGGAACGCAGCGACGGACCTCTGAGCAGGACGGTAGACTTCTGAACGCCGGCGGCAGAATGTCGAATGGACGCCGATGCCGGAAGCCGGTAACGCTGACGGCGGAGGCCGGTAATGCCGCCGGCCGAGGTCGGATGCACCGGCGGCGGAGCTTCGGAATACAGCCGGATCTGAAATATAGCTGAATATACAAAAAAAGACGCTGCGGCATGAAGCCGCGGCTCTTATTTTGTGATATAATGGGAAGGCGGTGAAAAATTTCCCCGCGGAAGGAGAGTGACACGATCCCACTGAAAGAGATTCAGCGAGTATTTGAGAACGACCAGTTTGCCACATCCAACGGCATGGAGATCATGGAGGCGGATATCAATTACAGCAAATGCAGGATGGTTATCCGGGAGGAGCACAAAAATGCCCGGGGCGCGGTGATGGGCGGCGCGATCTATACGCTGGCCGACTTCGCCTTCGCGGTGGCTGCAAATCCGGAGCATCCGGAAACGGTAACGCTGGACAGCAGTATTTCCTTCATGAACAGTACTCGAGGCAACGTGCTCTACGCAACGGCGCGCTGTGAGAAGGACGGCCGCCGCACCTGCTGCTTCAATATTGAGATTACTGACGACACAAGTACTCTGGTGGCGGCGGTGCGCTCTACAGGAATGCGTGTGGGCACAAAGCCTGTTGAAATTGACTACAATGAGTGAAAGATGTGAAAGAGAGGAATCTGAAAATGTTTTATGAAATGACAATCGCCGGCTGCAAGCGGCAGCTTCCCCTTTGTCCGGTCAACGACGAACTTTACATCGCGGCGTTTATTATGTTCAACGATGTGGAAGTCACCCGCGCCGCGGCGAAGGAGCTTCTGGCGAAGGCGCCGGAATTTGACGTGGTGGTCACGGCGGAGGCCAAGGGCATCCCTCTTGCCTACGAGATGGCGAGACAGGCGGGGAACAAAGATTATGTCGTCTGCCGCAAGGGCTTCAAGCTGTACATGCGCAATGTGATCGAGACCAGCGTGGATTCCATCACCACCGATCATCTGCAGAAGCTCTGCATCGACCAGGATGATGTGGAGACCCTGAAGGGCCGCAGAGTTCTGATTGTGGATGATGTGGTCAGCACCGGCGAATCGCTGAATTCCATCGAGGCTCTGCTGAAGCAGATTGATCTGACCATCGTCGGACGTATGTGCGTTCTGGCAGAGGGGGAGGCTGCAACCCGGGGCGATATCACTTACCTGAATGAGCTGCCGGTGTTCAATCCGGACGGCACCGTGAAAGAATAATTCTTCTCCGGAAGGTCTTTTTGCCGCAACCGCGAATTTACAGGTACTGCGGGTCAGCTGATGCGCGCTCAGCCGCTGAATATGCCTGAAATATCAATAATACACAGGGGCATATTCGGCGGCCTGCGCACTTTACCGGGAGCGATTTTGCCGAAGGCACATCAGCGCTGATCGTCGGAAATCCTGAAACCTGAGGGAGCTTCCTCCGGACAGTAATCGGAAACCCCGAAAAAACCCGAAAAACTGCGGATTTCAGGTTGACAAGGTCCGCGTAAAATGGTATTATATCAAATGTGCCAGACATCTGGCACAGAATTTCATAAAACGAGCACCATTAGCTCAGCTGGGAGAGCACCTGACTCTTAATCAGGGTGTCCAGGGTTCGAGCCCCTGATGGTGTACCAATAATGAAAAGAGTGCCATTCGGTACTCTTTTTCGTTATCCACATATAATCGCATCAGGGGCTCGAACCCGAAAGGGCATCGGCATAAATGAAAACGTCCGGCGGACGTTCGAATAGCCGATGGGTCAAGGAGACCGAATGGGGAGCCGCAGACCGGCAGACTTGCAGAGCAAGGATGCAAAGCCCCCTGATGGTGTACCAAAACGTTCCTATTCGAACTACTACTTCTATAAACGCGGGTTTGCGACGATAGTATGGTTTGACTAGGAGAGACAGAAGCGACATCAGAGTCGCTTTTTTCTGAAACAAAAGGGATCAGCTTCGTGAATACGTTACTGATCTCTATCATTTTCATTGTATTAATTCTCGGCTACAAACTGGAATTTGTCACGGTAATAGATACTTGAAAATCAATTTGTCATATTTTTTTCCATTAACTTCTAATGTGCTCTTTTCAGTGGAAGTATGCTTCATTCCCGCGTTTTGCATAGCTTTCATTGAACCGGTATTATCCGAAGCGCACCAGGCAGTTATTACTTCAATACCCTCTTGCGCTGTAAGGTATTTCAATACACCATCAAGTGCCTCTGTCGCAAACCCATTTCCCCACGAAGTCCGTTCTATGCTCATACCTATTTCGATTTGTTTCTTTTCTGAATCATAATCATATGCTCCAATCGTGCCAATGAGTTTTCCTTTATACTCAATAGCCCAACCATAAAAATCAGTGTTATTATAGCTGTCTATAAACCTCTGAACGGTTTCTTTTGACATTTCTTTCGTAGCATAGGGATTCCAGCCGGAATATTTATACATTTGAGGATCGCGCCCGAACTTATCATATAGAATCTGCGCATCGTCCAAATTATATCTGCGCAAAAGCAGCCGCTCTGTTGTAAACTCGTTTGTTCCTGTCATTCGTTCCTCCATGACATTCAGATTTATAGAGTACTAAATAAACTGTACAGTTACTCCGTTTGGATCTTCAACAAAAAAGAATTTCACATGTGGATTCGGTGAAATAATTGGTGTTGGATGTAGTCCTTTTGCTATGATTTCTTCGCGCTTCACTTCGACATCATCCACGTGGAACCCCATGGATATGCCAGCACCCTTATATGCTTTTTTCGGATCATCAATCAGCTCAACTTGAGTATCTCCCTTGTCTTTTGCAAGAAACACAATGTTACCACCAAACTGGCGAAAATCATCTTGGATATTTAAGCCTACAACATTTTCATAAAACTCAATAGAGTCTTCTAAACATCCAGTATAAATTGTTATATGTACCATTTTCATCGAAAGTATCCTCCTGCTTTAGCTTTATTATATAACAAATTCCGATTTATCAAATTAATCTTCAATAATGCGAACCCATGCTTTTTAATTCTTGGCTCTTCATCAGCATGTGTGGGTGACTGAAGTGCCGTGACCCTTGAAAACAATTGAAAAAGCATACAATTTCCTGTAGGATATTTTTTGCAACAAAACTCTCTTACGTAAAGGAATCTGTATGCTTATCAAAACAATACTCAAAAAAGCACTGAATGTCAAGCACACTGCCATCGATGTTTGCTTGACGGTTATATATTAAAAGTATATACTGTAAGTATATAGGAGGAACATGATGAACGCAATTAAAGAATTGAGAAATACTACAAATATGAGCCAGAATAAGTTTGCTTCATATCTGGGAATACCTGTAGCGAACATACAGCATTGGGAACAAGGTGTTACAACCCCGCCAAATTACCTTGTTTCTCTAATATCCCGTGTGATGATGTATGACGGATACATCAGGAAAGAACTTACGCCAACCGAAGTGGATGTATTAAGGCAGATGCAGGCCACACTTGCATTAGAGCAGCTTGACCTTGAGGAGAGGGATTTATTCGAAATCAGCAAGCTCGTTCAGGGAGAAGTGACGAGAGAAGAGTTCCAGAAGAGACTGAAGGAGAAATATCAGGCCAATGGTAGATAAATATGTTTATCCGGGAACAAACATATTGGTCAATAAGTTTAATTGCCGCGATGAGGAAAAACTCAAACGAATAGAGGCGCTTTCCACCGGCGGTAACTTGGCCTGGCTCCAATTGCATCCGGTTGAGGGTGATTTCGATTTTGAACATTTGAAAAGGATTCATCACTTCATTTTTCAGGATCTATATGGTTGGGCAGGGCAGATCAGAGATGTTGATATTGGGAAAAACAATCTGTTTTGCAGAGCCCGGTTTATAAACGACTATGCGGAAACTGTCTTCGGAGATTTTTATTTTTCCTGTGACAACAATAAAGATAACAGGGACAGTTTTATTGAGACACTGGCAGCTCACTATGCAGATCTGAACGCGCTTCATCCTTTCAGAGAGGGAAACGGGAGAGCACAAAGAGAATTTACAAGAGAATTATGCTTGAAATGCGGCTATGTGCTCGATTTGACGAAGACAAGGCACGAAGAGATGTTGTCCGCAAGTATCGATTCTTTCCAGAAAGCAGATAACACCGGCTTTATCACCATATTCCATAAATGCGTTATACCTGCAGAAGAATATGCGTATTATCAATCAAAATTGACAGCCTCATTGCTCATCCTATCTGAGGACGATTGATCAGAACGAAGAAGCCTGTTTTGGGTAGTTCCTTGGATAGGCCAGTTCGGGCAGTGCGGTCCGCCGTAAACGCCAACCGGCTAAAGCCGGGGCGTTCTGGCAGGGGACCTTCCGGGCGACTCGCGGAGCTCGTCGGGATAGATCCTTTCAGAAACCGTCCGATTAGCAAAGCGCTGCAATTGGATAGGCGTCAGCTCGGTGACTTTAAACTGTGCAAACTCCGGAAGAATATGGTCGCGAAAAATCTGTTCTGTGTTACGAAGCGTGCTCTCCTTCACGCCGATTTTATAGGATTCGATCCAGATATTGTATAACTGTTGAACGGTGATGTTTTTATTTCTTGTAGGGGAAATGCTTGTGACCGCTTCCGCATATGCGAGCTGCGCTTCCTTCTTTGCCTCGAATCCGGACTGCTGGATCCGGATCGGCTTTCCGGAGGTATCCAGTCCGACGTATGCGCGGAACCGGTAACGGATTTCTCCTCTTGCTTTGTATTTCTCGATCTTCATATATGTCTCCTTCTGGCGGAAGAGATATTTTTTCCCTATGTGTTTTCTTCTAAAATTTGTATCAGCAGGTCTATGTCTGTAGAGTACTCCGGCCGAATTCCATTCTCGTACCTGCGTAGGTATTCCTGACAGTCTTTAATGATTCTCTTTTCATTGCGGTTTAATATGGCGTATATAATTTTGTAATACATATCATCCATGCGGAATTTGTCGACCTTCGTCTTATCAACGGGGAACATTTTAATATAATGCAACCCGTGACGATGTCCGTCCTTCGTTGTCCCTCTTGGGGGTAGCGGAAAATACTGTTCTGTTGGCGCCGATGGCGAGATGTTAGATCGAAACGGAACGGCAAAGTCCAATCGCTTCCCGCGATAAATCAACTTAATGATCAAAGCGCATGGACGTTTAGCTTTATGCAGCATTTCCGGTTCAACCAGGTATTTTTTTAATTCCTGAGGCTTCAAAGATACGACTTTCATAAATCCTCCTAACAAAATGGGGCTTGCCATTTGGCAAGCCCCATACGAGTGACGAATATTCTACGCAGTTGCACCCCGTCCGTCGCGGAAGTTAAACATACGAGTGTATTATATTCTTACCGTAATACTCGGTTCGTATTAGTATTATACCAAAGGGATCGTTTTTTATCCAGTAGTTTTTGTAAATTTTTGTAACAAAATATGCTCAATAATGTTCAATAGTGTACAATATCGCGCCACAAGCATCTGTGTTACTCTACGCTCCTTAGCTGCTCCCACAAAAAGCCCTCTACGCATGGTAGAGGGTATCTTCTCAGTGAGCTTTCTTTTGATTTAACTCCTCATGCTCTACGAGGAGAATCTTCTGTACCCTCATTATATTTAATTTTGGATAGAAAAGCAACCTATTTCGGGAAAATATTTTCGGGTTTTCAACAGTTGAATAAAGAGTAGGTTTTCCAGATCCATTGTATTTCAACGTGCAACGGATTTTTTGTCAAATTTTTGATATTTTTAGTTGTATGGTGTTGTATTCTATGCTATTTTGTGATATTATGTAAGTATGAAACTAAACTATGACAGAAAATCAAAAGATCCTACCTACTTCATCCAGCAGGGTTTTCGCAACGGCAAGAAGACCTCGACCCGAAACGTAGCTCGGATCGGGAAACATTCGGAACTCCTGGCGATCACAGACGATCCTCTGACTTACGCCAAAGAACAGGTCGCCAAATACAATGAGGAGTGGAAAAAACAGAAGGTAACGATGGAAATGGTCATCAACTTCGATGAAAAAGTCAAAGCGACGGATGATCCCGCTTCTGCCTCTACCCTGCGCAATATCGGTTACTTCTATCTGCAGCAGATCTATCATGACCTGCAGATCCGTTCCTTCTTTCAGTCCGTCCTCAGGGAGCGTAAGATCGAATTCGATCCGGATCTGGTGAACCGGTTCCTGACCTATGCGCGCATACTTCATCCCGGCTCCAAGCTGGATACCTGCCGCCATCTGGACCGTTACTATGAGCAGCCCGATTTCGACTATCAGCATATCCTGCGGACCATGGATCTGATGCAGGAGAACTACGATGCCTATCTGGTTCATCTGTTTGAGCACAGCAACGACATCGTGAAGAGAAATACTTCCGTCTGCTACTATGACTGCACCAACTTCTACTTCGAGATCGAATCTCCCGATGATGACTACCTTGATCCGGTGACCGGAGAGATCATCAAAGGTTTCCGCAAGTATGGCTTCGGCAAGGAGCATCGTCCCAATCCTCTGGTAGAGATGGGACTGTTCATGGATTCTGACGGCATTCCTCTCTCCATGTGTCTGACTTCCGGATCAGATAACGAACAGACAACCGCCATCCCTCTGGAGAAGAAACTGACCGAGATGTTCGATGGCAAGCCCTTCATCTACTGTGCGGATGCGGGGCTGGGGTCCTACAATATCCGCAAGTTCAACTCCATGGGAGGGAGGGCTTTCGTTATCACCCAGTCCATCAAAAAACTGTCCGAGCGGTTGCAGCAGGCGGTTTTCAATGACTGTGACTATCGTCTGTTGTCCAATGACCGCCCGGTATCCCTGGAGAAGATGTTCTCCTTTGACCGCGAAGAACCGAAAAACCGCAGTCTTTATGATGACAAAGCCTACAAGATCGTCAACGCAGACAACCTGGTCGATCTGGATATGTACGAAGAGAAGCGTTACAAGAACGGCAAGGTGAAGCAGGTCAAGGTAAAAGGCGTGCTGGAGCAGAAACTGGTTATCACCTTCTCCCGAAAGATGAGGGAATACCAGCGATATATTCGCAATCGTCAAGTTGCAAGAGCGGAAGCCCTTCTGAAGAACCTTGACCCTGAGACCTACAAGAAAGGGCCTCACGATGTGACACGCTTTATCAAGCGTACTTCCAGAGGAAAAGCCGGAGAGAAAGCCGTTGACCGTTATGCGATCGACAGGAAACTCATCGCAGAGGAAGAAAAGTATGATGGTTTTTATGCCATCGCCACCAATCTGGATGATGAGGCAAAGACGATCGTAGAGATCAGTGCCCGGCGGCATAGGATCGAAAACTGTTTCCGTGTGATGAAGACCAGCTTCTTCGGTCGCCCGGTCTACCATCACAACCGGGAGCGCATCACCGCACACTTTATGATCTGCTACACATCGCTTCTGATCTACCGTCTGCTGGAGAAGAAGCTGGATGATGCCGGGGAGCACTTCACCACAGACAATATCATTGAGACCATCAAGAACATGGACGTTGCCAACGTGCAGGATATGTACTATATGGCGACCTATACCGGTTCCCGGGCACTGACCGCGATCAACGGGGTCCTTCCTCTGGATTTGGATCGGAAAAACTACCTGCCAAAGGATCTCAACAAGAAAATCAGAAAAATTTCAATGTGATATTCCCATACAACTTTTTGAAACACAACTAAACGGCGAGTTCCATCTCATTCCAATGGACCTCGCTGTTGGTGTCTTCTTTAACTGTTGAAAACGGGATATTATATCATGGATTGTCAATCACTATGTATAGGACACACACTATCACGAGACACAACCTCCGATTCACTTCACAAGATTTTTCGCGAAATCATTCTGTCTGCTGCATCATACGGCAGTTCGTCAGCAGCGCCGATTAAGCCCTGTCGGACTTAATCGGCAGACACGGTTTGGATTAATAGAATCTCCTGCGGACCACTTCAAATGTCCGGTTCGGATCTGTGGAGGTTCGTTCGATGCGTCCGGGAGCGCTCTTCACGGAGTCTCCTGTGAGGTGAAACCCGGCCTTTTCATAGACTGCTGCAGCACGGTCGTTGTCCGGATAGTGAATCAGTTCTACACAGCCGATGCTTGGGAATTCCTTCTTAAAAGCTTCGCAGCAGGCCTCAAGCGCCTGCACTCCATACCCTTTTCCCTGCTGGTTTTTGTCCACCATGATGCGGTGGAGGAACACGTAATCCGGATCTCCTTCTACGAAATAGTAGAGGACGAAGCCGACAGGGACGTCGCCGTCGTAGATTCCTTTGGGGATGAATTCTTTGTAGAGATAACATTCCGCAATGGAAAACAGGTTATCCTCAACGAAACCCTTCTGCTCATCCTCCATTTCAAGATCCGTTATTTCAATCAGATTATCTTTGGTTACCGGTTTTAATTTCAGCATTTTCCTACCTCCCGCCGTCAGGCGTTCTCTTCGATAAACTCATCGATCAGTTCCAGTCCCTCTTCCAGCCGGTCAGCGTGGGACAGTGTGATCCGGAAGGAATGGGGAACAAAGAAGCAGTCGCCGTGGCAGACCAGTACCCCCTTCTCATCCAGCAGACGGTCGCCGAATACCTGTGCATCCATATCGATGTCATAGTGTATCAGGTAAGTGGTGCCGTGCGCGTCGGCGTACTGCTTAAGATGCGGGTGGCCATCCAGCCAGCGGTCGATGATTTTTTTGTTGGCGTTAACGATGGAACGGCTGCGCTGAAAGATTTTGTCCGCATGCTCCAGCGCAACAGCGAAAATCCATTCATCGAAAACCCCGCCGCAAATAGAATCATAGGAACGGCGATTATAGATTCTCTTCCGCATTTCCGCATCAGGGCAGACAATCCAGCCGACTCTTACGCCGGCCATGGAATAGATTTTCGATGAGCTGCAGGTGACGATGGACTTCTCATACAGATCAGCGAAGGAGGGCATATATTCCTCATCCAGACCTCTGTACATTTCATCGCAGACAATCCAGGCGTCACAGCTCCTGGCGATCTCCACCAGCGTTTCCATCTCCCGGCGCGTCAGCAATGCTCCGGAGGGATTATTCGGGTTGGTGAACAAAATCGCCTTGGTGTCGGAGTCGACCTTCCGGCGGACCTCCTGCAGGTCCAGACGATATCCGGCCTCCGGCTGCAGATGCACATTCCGCACCTCCGCCCCCAGAGAACGAGGAATAGAATCGAACTGCTGATAGTTGGGCACAATGGAAATTACATTATCATCAGGCTCCACCAGGGTCATGACCACCGTGTTATTGGCGCCCGTTCCGCCGTGGACCAGAATCACCTCATCCGGCTCTACTGCCCTGTACAAACCGGACACGGCTTTTTTGCAGCGAGGAGTGCCGTCAAACCGCGGATAACCGAGATTCATCGTTTTCAGTTCCCGGAAGAAGTCCTCCATACTTTCCCCGGTAAGCCGGAACAGCTCTTCTACCGTCATGGGCTGCACACAGCTGCCGCCCAGATAAATTTTGTTCTTGTCACTGTCACAGGCAGGATTCAGCCAGTTTTCCAATACAAAGTTATCAATTTTCATGGTATTCCTCCTCGATGAGCAGACACTCTCTAGATTTCTGCAGTTGTACCGAGCTGCTTCTTCCGCGCCGATTCCACCGCTGTTTTTGCGGTGACCAGATCCAGGGCAGCCAGTCCGGTGGCGTCGAAGATCGTGATATCATCCGCAGATACTCTTCCTGGGACTTCTCCGATGAGAACCTGACCGATTTCCCCTGTTACTGTGTCCGGTGAAATAAGCCCCATCCTGGCCGGGATTTCCATTTCGCCCACGGCGCAGCACTGCTTAGCATCATCCGCAAAGGCTCTGGCGACTGTAAAGAGCTGAGGATCAATCTCCTCCTTACCCGTCATGTCGGCGCCGATACAGCTCAGATGCGTTCCCGGGCGGACCCAATCCTTCATGATCAGAGGCTTTGTGCTTCTGGTCACGGTAAGAATGACGTCGCTGACTTCTACCGATTTTTTCAGATCATCGCATGCCCGGAAGGCCACATGACCGCAATCGATATGCAATTCTTCCTTCAGTCTTTTTTCGATGGATTCCACATACCGGAAAGCGTTTTCCGGTGCATAGGGGTCGGCGACAATTACTTTCGTAATGCCGGGCAGCTTCAAAATGGACGCGCCCAGCAGATAGATGGACTGTAATCCTGCTCCGACCAGAAGAAGCGTTTCGCTGTCCGGACGTGCCAGGGCGGCGGCGCCGACAGCCGCCGCTGCGCCGGTGCGAAGGCTGGTGATATAGGAAGCATCCATTACGCCGATGGGCATGCCCGTTTTCGAGTCGAAGGCCATCAATACGCCGGTAAATACCGGCAGCCCCTTCTCTGCGTTTTCCGGGAAATTATTTAACAGCTTCGCACCGTGAATGGCGACTTCTCCGAATGCTCCTCCGGAGCGGATATCCATCAGCGCGCCGGTTTCAAACCGGTGCTCCACAAGAGGCCATGCCGCGACCTGTCCCCTGGCCTTGGCCCTGTACACCGCCTCTACGCCTTCGATGACATCGGGCAGTTCCAGAATACTTATGAGATCCTTTCTGCTCAGTACCTTGATTTCCATTGCTACTACCTCCTCGCTAATCATATTTCTTTAAGATATTCCCCGAACAGCTTCAGCCCCTCAGCCAGAAGCTCTGAGTCAAAGGCGTAGCCGATGCGCACGGCGCCTTCCATCTCAAAGCATTCGCCCGGAGTGAACATGACCCCCCTGGATTTAAGCAATCCGATGCAGAGATCCCGCGAGGGCATGTCTTTTTTGTAATAGACCAGTGCCGTTGTGCCGGCCACAGGCTTCTGATACCAGACTTCTTCGGTGGCGTTCACCCACTCATCCAGAATACGCCGGTTCTTCAGCAGAATCGCTCTGTTTCTGGCGTAAATCGCCTCTTTATTGGCCAGAGCAAGCGCCGCAAGTTTATCGTCGATTACCGGGCAGCTGATAGTGTCATAATCCCTTCTTTCCCTTGCCAGCCGCACCAGTTCTTTGTCGCGGGAGACAAACCAGCCGATACGCAGTCCCGCCAGAGAATAGATTTTGGACATACTGCCTACGCTGATTCCCTTCTCGTAGATATCGACGATGCTGGGCATATAGCTGCCGTCTTCGGAAATTCCGCGATACACCTCGTCACAAAGTACATAGGCGTCCACGCTTCGCGCGATTTCAGCGATTTTCTGCATTTCCTCTGCCGGAATCAGGGAACCGCTGGGATTATTCGGATTGTTGATGGTAATCATCTTTGTGTTCTCGTCCACAAGTGAACGGAGCTCCTCCAGATCCGGAAGGAATCGGTTCTCCGGGTTCAGTCTCAGCACGCGGACCTCCGCACCGATGGATTCCGGTATGGAATAGTGCTGCTGATAGGTCGGCATGACCGATACCATATTGTCTCCGGGCTCCAGCAGTGTCATAATGACCTGATGGTTCGCGCCGATTGCTCCGTGGAGGGGAACGATGTCCTCTGCATTCACATTCTCATAGAGCGACGCGATTCCGGCAAGCAGCTCCGGCGAGCCCTCAATATGACTGTAGGTCAGCCGGGTATCCGCCAGGTCCTTCATATATTCCCCGACATCCTCTCCTGAGAGCGCCAGAAGCTCCCGCACAGTCAATGAGTCGATACATGTTTCTGCCAGATTATACCTGCACCTGGTTTCCCAGTCGTTCATCCACTGTTCCACTTTAAAGGTTCTGATTTTCATGGCTCTTACCTCCGTGTTTACGCCCTTTGTGTTCTTTGCACCCTTTGTGTTCTTTGCACCTTTTGTGCCCTGTCTTTGTCTCTATTCTAACAAAGGTTTCCCCTGTAATTTATTGTAGCTTTCAATAAATTGATGTATAATGTTTGTAAAATATACAATGAGGAGGAGAACGATGGCACTGACGGTAAAAGATATATTAAAGCTGCCTTGCGCCGATTCCTTTGTGCTGGCGGCGGGTAAAGGAGGGCTGGAGAGACCGGTTCAATCTGCGGAGATTCTGGATTACGAGTTTGCTCCGGACGTAGCATACGACGCCGCAGGATCCTTCAATCCGGACAGTGTGGTGCTTTCCAGTCTGCTCTTCGCAAAGGACCGTCCGGAGCTGCTTCTGCCGGCCGTCAGAGAGCTTTCTGATCGCGGTTCTGCGGCCCTGATTTACAAGCAGGTTGTCTTCGAGACGCTTCCTCAGGAGGTTCTGGACTTCGCCGACAAAATGTCTTTCCCTGTTTTTTGTTATCGGGAAGGCACCTGGTTTGAAAATATTATCTTTGACATCATCTACGCCATACGGCAGGATGACTCGTCATTTCTTACCTCCGATGTGGTTGATCAGATGATTCGCGGAGATCTGGGAAAGGAATCCCAGTACCGGATCAGTCACGGTATTTCTTTGTTATTAAAGGAATTCAGCGCCGCGGTGTATCTTCGTCCGGGCAGCTCCGGAGAGCCGGACGTCGCACGCGTTGAAAACTCATTTTATCTGAGCAAGGGAATCAAAACGAAGGTGCTTCCGGTGCCTTATGATGACGGACTGTTCCTGCTGATGACTGCAAGACGGCCTGAACGTTCCGCCTTCGAGGCGGTATTCCGTGAGACTGCTGATGTGCTGGGTATTCCCCGCGGGAGGCTCAGCGTTGTCTGGAGTGGAATCCATCCTTCTCATGAGTGCTTCGGCGAGATTTTCCGGGAGGCCTATTATGGATGGCTCGCGGCTTCCATGACCGGCACGGCTTTTCGTTCTTATGCGGATATCGGCGTGTACCAGTTTCTGATTCCGTTGGCAGATTCGCCTGCCATGACGCGTTTCTCCGCACATTACGCGGAGGCTGTGAAGGCATATGAGGGGACCTGCGCCGCCTGGATTCAGCACGGCGGGGACGCTGCGGCGACGGCCGCGGAGCTGAGATGCCATGTAAACACAGTCCATTATCGTTTGTCCCGCATCAAGGAGCGCATCGGACATCCGGAGTATTCAGACAGCCAGCTGTTCCGGGATCTGTCCATCGCGTATGTGGCGCTGGTGAACCGGAAAGGTTGAAAGGCGTCCGAGGCTCCGGTCATTTGCCGGAGAGAATATCATATTTCCGAAGCTTATCGTAGAGAAGGCTTCGGGAGATGCCGAGGGCTTTCGCCGCTTTCGTCCGGTTTCCGGCGCTCTGTCTGAGGGCAGAGAGGATCTGCTCCTTTTCATAGCGCTCTTTTCCGGCAAAGTAATTTCTTTCTTTGGACAAATCAGAGGACGAATGCTGTTCTGAACTGTGAGTTTCCGCTGCGGGGGTCTCACAGATTTTCTCGCGGATAAAGTTAAAATCGGATTTCTGAAGGATATCGCTGTCTGACATGATACAGGCCCGTTCGATGAAGTGCTTCAGCTCCCGCACATTGCCGGGCCAGCTGTAGGAAGACAGATAGCTGATCGCAGCGTCGGAAATTCCTTTGTAATGAAGATGATACTTGCGGTTAATCTCCTCAATGATTGATTCACAAAGCAGCGGGATATCTTCCGGCCGTTCTCTCAGCGGAGGGATTCTGAGCTCAATCACGTTGATCCGATAGAGGAGGTCCTCGCGGAATTTCTTTTCTTTCACCATCTGGTAAAGATCCTGATTGCTGCAGCATATCACCTGAATGTCCAGCGGGATCGGATGAATCGAGCCGATCCGCTCCACCTCATATTCCTGAAGGACACGCAGAAGCTTGGACTGTGCGTCCAGAGAGAGCTCCTCCACTTCATCCAGCAGAACTGTGCCGTGATTGGCCTCCTCGAATTTCCCCGCCTTTCCGGTCTTGTTGGCGCCGGAGAAGGTGCCGGAAACATAGCCGAACAGTTCGGATTCAACCAGGTCCTTGGGGATCGCGGCACAGTTGATTTTTACAAAGGGTTTGTCGCGACGGTTGCTGACGTTATGAATCGTTGTGGCGAAGACTTCCTTCCCTGTTCCGGTTTCTCCGGTGAGGAGAATCGGCAGAGCGGTGTTGCTGATCCGGAACAGAACATTTTTCAGTTCTGTTATTTTGTCAGAAATCCCCACAATGGAATCAAAAATATCCGGCGCGTTGTTCAGTCCGTGCAGCCGTCTGTTCAGCAGAAGATTGGATTCCTCCAGTTTCCGTACCCGCTCCTGAAGGTTGCGGATCTGCTCTGCGCTGTTGAAGGAACTGGAGGTCGCGACGCCCTGAACCTCTCCGTGGCTGTTGATGACCGGCAGGCGACTGTATACGATCTGACGGCCGTCTTCAAGCTGAAAAAGCTCATCGAAGGCAGGAGATGCGGTATTGATCGCGTCATACAGCTGAGTGTTCGGGATCAGCTCTTCGATCTGCATTCCGATGATATCGTCCTTTTTCTTTCCGAAAAATTCAGCGTAATTGTCATTGATATATATGATCCTCCCGTTTTTGTTCAGCAAAACCTGAAAGTAAAGAGAATCGAATATCTGAAAACAGAGTTCATGAGTGTTCTCATAGATGTTGTCGGACCGGATGAATTTTTTCATGGTGAGCACCTTCTGAAATGTACAAAATAACGGACGAAACTGTCTTGTTTATACAACAATATTATAGCGGTTCTTTCAGGCTGAGTCAATGTGAGAATAGTCAAATGTTAAAAATATGTCAGTTTTTATGACGCGAATATTTGGCACAGCTTTTGCGATTTTATATTCATCATAAATAGTGGAGCCTATTAAGTCCCCTCGGACTTAACGGGTGCTGGCGATAGCCTGCCGGCAGTGCCGCGGCGCGCAATCCACTGGCAAATATCTCCCGGCCGGGGTTATTGAAAAAAGCAGTTATTATTTTTAGAATAGGAGACAATGAAATGAGAGTCGCAATTATGGGCGCCGGCTCCCTGGGAACTATCCTGGGAGCATACGTCGCCAGAGCAGGTTTTGATGTCGTTCTGATCGATCCGTATAAGGAGCATGTAGACGCGCTGAATGAAAAGGGCGCGCATGTGACAGGAACTGTTGATTTCGTTCAGCCGGTCCGGGCGATTACACCGGATGAAATGACCGGAATATATGATGTGGTCATCTATATGGCGAAGCAGACCTTTAATGATGTCGCAATTCCTGAGATTCAGGCACATATTGATGAAAAGAGTACAGTATGTGTGTGCCAGAACGGAATTCCTGAATACGCGGTAAGTGCGGTAATCGGATCCGGAAGAGTCGTCGGCGCACCGGTGGGCTGGGGTGCTACATTTCAGGGACCGGGCTGCTCCGCACTGACAACAGAGGAGGGCCGGCTTAACTTCACCCTGGGTTCTCTGGACGGCCCGATCAATGATCATGTTCACGCTGTCAAGCCGATTCTGGAATCCATGGGAGAAGTCGTTGTATCGGAAAATCTGATCGGACTGAGATGGACCAAACTTCTGATGAACGCTACGTTCAGCGGTCTGTCCACGGCACTGGGTACGACCTTCGGAGGGGTTCTGGATGATGACACGGCGATGAAGCTGATACTGAAGACCGGAAAAGAATGTCTGGATGCGGCCGCGAATGCGGGAATTACAGTGGAGCCCTATGAGGAATATGATTTCTATCAGGCGTTTAAGCGGGGGAATGAGAGGACAAATGAGGAGTCCATCCGTCTGATTCGTGAGATTTGGCAACCCCATTACAAGCTGACTGCCAGTATGGCTCAGGATCTCATGAAAGGACGTAAATGTGAAATTTATGCGATCAACGGCGTTGTATGCGATACCGGAAGAAAATACGGAGTTCCCACTCCGGTAAATGACCGCATCGTTGAAGTTGTATCTGGAATCCAGGACGGCAAATACGAATATTCCCCTGAGAATATCCGGTATTTTCAGGATCTGATTTAACTGCGGAAAGGAGAAGAAGCTATGTCAATGTTACCATTTGTTCTGTGGGCACTGACACTGGTGATCGGGCTGATCATCTATGTCGCAGTGGCGTGTACGATCGAAAAGACAGGGTTGAAGCGTCTCGGAGCGACGGGACATCTGTTTACCTGTAATCCCGGAGAAGATAAAGAGGAAGCAGGAGGTGAGTCACAGTGAACATCTATCTGATTGTATTCATCATATACTTTATGATCATTATTGTGACATCGTTGATCGGATCCAAAAAGGCTGAATCGATGGAAGACTTTGCGGTCGGAGGAAACAAAATGGGTCTGATCCTCGGGATCGGAACGTCCATGGCCACCTGGCTGTCCGTCGCGTCGGTCATGGGCGTGCCGGGAAACATCTATTCGAGAGGCGTGTGCGCGATTTCCGGCTGGATCGCAGGGTGGTTTCTGGCGACAGCACTGATGCCGATCGTCGCTTACAAAGTAAGGAGACCTGCGGTTCCGTGCAGGACATTCCCGGAACTGGTGAATCTGAGATATGATCCGGGAAGAGAGAAAAGTCCGATCCGTATCTTTGTAGCACTCGTTGAGCTGGTAGGATATTTCATTTTCTCGTTCATCCAGATTCAGGGATTTGGAATCGTGCTGTCCAGTATTACAGGTCTCAGCTACAATATCTGCTGCATCGCGTTTATGATTATTCTGGTGTTCACCTGCATGGGTGGATTTGAATCAGTGGCGAGAACTGATACCGCTAATGCGATTCTGATTCTGATCGGAGTTATTGCCGGTGCGATCACGGTAATGAATCTGACCGGAGGCTGGGGAAACATTGTGGATAACTTCGTTACGACGACGGCTCCGGCAGTCGAGGGCGAACCGGCGCTTCAGGCCGGCGTGCTTGGAACGCCATGGGGAATATTCGGATCCAGCGTAATCATTTCAACACTTCTGGCAAACGCGTTCGGATCTGTAGTTGCACCGCACTGGGTTGCCCGGTTCATGGCGCCGAGAAATGCGAAGACAGCGGCGCTGCAGATGTTCTGCGTGCTGCTTCTGCTGGTACCGGTATTTGTCTGCCTGGTGATTATCGGAATGGGAGGAAAGATGATCATTCCGACTCTGCCGAAGGGCGTTACCACGGATTATATGTTTCCGCAGCTGATTATGAAGTATCTGAATCCGGTGTTAGGTTCGCTTGCTCTCACCGCGATCTGCGCCGCCGCGGTATCCACCGCCAATTCTATGCTGCTGCACTGCTCCACGTCGCTGGTGTATGATATCAAACGCGTGATTCAGGGCAAAGAGGCTTCCGATGAAAATGATGAGAAGACGAAGAGAGAACTCCGCATGTGGATTCTTCTTCTCGGCGTTCTGGCCGTGCTCGGAGCGATTGCACAGTTTTCACTGCTCGCACAGGGATTCACCTACGTTTACGGTGCGTTCGGTTCGATGTTCTTCGCCCTTATTCTGCTGGGACTGTTCATGAAAAGGATGAACCGTCCGGCCGCGTGGGTGTCCATGATCGTCGGACTCGTGATGTATCTCTACTGCACGATCTGCGGAGCACCGTTCGGACTTCCGACGTTTATCGTTTCCGCCGGTCTGTCCGTGATTTCCGCTCTCATTGTGATGAGTGTGACAAAGAAACCGCCGCTTGAAGCGTATGAGGCGTATTTTGCGGATGAGGTCAGCGAGAGTACGCTGGCGACGATTCACAGAATACGCAAGGATGCGTGAAAAGCTTTTGAAGAAAATTCAGATGCGGAGGACTGTATTATGATACTGGACAGCAAAGAAATCTATGTCGAACCGGATATTCCGAAGGGAACAGAGATTCTGAAGGATGTCGGGATCTCTTCGGAGGGGATTGAGCGGGGAGAACGCGGTCTCCGAATTCCGGAAGGAATCAGAAAAATTGACTGCAACGCATTTCAGCAGTACAACACGGGAGCGGTCGTGTCCAATATTATGAATGTCCTTTCAAGACACAATGCTGAGGTCAGGGAATGGATGAAAAAACTGCGTCGGAAGAATCTTGTGAAGATCACATTTCCTGAAGAGGCGGGGGATTCAGTTTCCGGGCGTGCGGAATTCCTCGTGAAAAAGGAAGAGCGTGTCAGGCTTCTGAAACTGGATCTCCCGGCAAGTCTGGCTGAGGCTGAAGCGGGGGCGTTTCCTGTTCTTCTGGAGCAGATTGACGTATCGGAACAGAATCCGAATTTCACTTCTGTGGATGGCGTAATGTTTTCAAAGGATCGTAAAACTCTTCTGCGGTATCCGGGACTCCGATCGCAGGAATATCAGATTCCGGAGGGCACGGAATGCATAGCGGAAGGGGCGTTTTCCGGAGCTGTTCTGAAAAGACTGGAGCTGCCCTCCACGCTGCGGCGCATTGAAAACCAGGCCTTTCGTGCAGTATACGGTCTGGAGGATGTGGTCTGCAAATCGCAGTCCGTCTCGATGGGAACATCGGTCTTTCGCGACAGTGTCCTGAAAAGTACAGACTGGTGGGTCTGGGAGGAAATCCCGAAGGCGACGTTCCTGAACTGTGCACTTTTGGAAATTGCAATACCGGAAGGAGTAACGGAAATACGGGATTACGCGTTTGCGGGATGCCGGCGCGTGAAGAGAATTATAATACCGTCTTCCGTCGAGATTATCGACAGGCACAGCTTCGAGGAAGGGAACGGATTCAGTGCGGAGGTGCAGCTGCCCCGGAATTTGTTCCGCTACGCATACCGGTTTCCGCCGCTCACCGAGATTAACGGAAAGCCGCAGAGAGAAATCTGGAAGAGCCTGTCTCCAGAGGAACGTCGCGAGGAACCTGATGTTCTGAGCACCCACAGGGAAAGTCTGAAGCGGCAGCTCAGCAAACTGCGCTTTATGAATCTTACGGCTAAACGAAAAATGAAAGCGGAGCTCGAGCTTTTAAGTGAAATTGGATGAAAGGATCAGCAGCATGAATAAAAAATTCGATATGATGAGTATAGAAGAACGCAGAGCGTATATTCTCGAAACGGCTGTTCTGGATGAGGAAGACCTTGAAATTCTGAAGAATGGCGGTCTTACAACGGAAATGGCGGATTCGATGGTTGAAAATGTTATCGGAACATATTCGCTTCCCTTCAGCGCTGTCCCGGGATTTGTTATTAACGGAAAAGAAATGACGATTCCAATGGTGGGCGAGGAACCCTATGTCACCCAGTCGACAATGCACGGCGCGGAACTTGCTGCGAGAAACGGCGGGTTCACCGCGATCGCATCAGAGTCCGTTATGGTCGGTCAGATTCAGATGACGGGCATTGCAAATCCGAAAACCTCCGGACTCGGGATTCTCCGGGCAAAGGAGGAGATCGTCAGAGCTGCGAACGATTGTGATCCTGTTCTTCTGAAGTTCGGAGGCGGATGCAGGGACGTTGAGGTCCGTATTGTGGAATCTATACAGGGACCGATGGTCGTTGTACATCTGCTGATTGATGTGCGTGACGCAATGGGAGCGCAGACGATCAACAGGATGGTTGAGGCTGCGGCACCTGTTATCGAGAGGATTACCGGTGGGAAAGCAAATGTAAAGGTTGTGTCAAACAATGCGGTTTATCGCATTGCCCGCGCGTCCGTCACAATCAGAAAGGAAGATCTGGGCGGTGAGGAATTTGTGGACAGATTCGTTTCCGCATATGCTTTTGCAGATGCAGATCCGTTTCGCGCTGTTACAAATAACAAAGGAGTCATGAACGGAATGATTCCGGTAGTTGTTGCGACAGGCAATGATACTCGTGCCGTCGAGAGCGGGGTGCATTCTTATGCTGCCCGTACAGGGAGGTATCGCCCGATCACAGTGTGGGAGAAGAATGCGGACGGAAACCTGGAAGGCATGATTGAGACGCCTATGGTCGTTGGAACTGTCGGGGGAACCAGCAGATTTCATCCCGCGGCACGGACATCTCTGAAGATGATGGGAATTACAAAGGCGAAGGAGCTGGAAGAGGTCATTGTCAGTGTCGGTCTGGCCGCGAATCTGGGGGTCCTGTACTCGCTGGTTACAGTTGGGCTGTTCGGCGACTTTGATGATGCAAGAAAATAGAACAGAAGTTTAAAGAATCAATATAGATAAGATAACGGGAGGTAATTAAAATGGCAAAGAAAAAAACTATTATAACGGCCGCAGTCACCGGGGCGTGGCCCAAGAAAGAGAATAATCCGAATGTACCGATGACACCGGAGGAAATCTGTGAGGATGTCTACGCGTGCTGGAAAGCCGGCGCTGCAGTCGCACATCTCCATATGAGAGATGATGAAGGAAACGGAACGATGGATCATGAGAAATTCAGAAAGACTGTCGATCTGATTCATACAGAACATCCGGATTGTGATATCATCCTGAATCTGACGACATCAGGAGATATCTATGCCGATGACGATATCCGCGTGCAGCATGTCAGAGAGCTGAAACCGGAAATGGCGTCGTATGACTGCGGCTCTATGAACTGGCTGAACGCCAGTCTGTTTATCAACAGTCCTGAGTTCCTGGAGAAATGCGGGAAACTGTTTCAGGAGACCGATACGAAGCCGGAAGTGGAGGCGTTTGACCCGGGAATGATCGCCAACGCCGCTTATTACGTCAAGAAAGGGATTCTGAAAGCCCCCCTGCATTTTCAGTTCTGTATGGGATGTGCCAATGGAATCCCGGGATCGCTTAAAAACCTGCTGTTCATGAAAGAGACCATGGATCAGTTGTGCCCCGGTTCCACCTGGTCGGCATTCGGAGTAGGACACTCTGCAATGGAAGTGATGTATGCGACGATCGCACTTGGCGGGAATATCCGAGTCGGGATGGAGGATAATGTAATGTATGCGAAAGGGCAGCTTGCTGAGAGCAATGCACAGTTTGTTGCCAGAGCGAAGCGTGTCATCGAAGAATACGGCAATGAAGCCGCATCGCCGGCAGAGGCCAGAGAGATCCTCGGGCTGGGGAAATAAGCCATATGACGAAGACCTCCGAACCGTATAAACAATTCATACCGGTCCGGAGGTCTTCGTGCGATTACTGTTCTGGCTGTCCGGAATACTCAGCAAACCGCCGTTTTAGAATCCACAACTCTACAACTCCTCAACTACGCTCATAACTCTGCTATTGTACGGCAATGATATTATTGATATAATATTCAGAGAGAAGTTAATGCGCGCTCAGCCATCGAATATGCTTGAAATATCAGAGATACAGGGGCGTATTCGGTGCCTGCCGGCGCACACTGCCACTGGACTGTGCGCCGCGGCGCTGCCGTCAGCGCCACGTTAAGTCCGGCGGGGACTTAACGGGCAGGTACCGGCTGGTTTTGAGGAGAATGTGGAGGAATCGATATGCTGAAAATCAGAGAGCTCGTATCCTCAGATATTGAGCGATACCTGGATGTTTATCTGAACGCCTATCCGGCGTTTAAAACGCTGGATGCGGAGTGCAGGGCCCGGCAGAGGGAGAGAAATCTGCGCAATATGGAACTTTCCGATGTGGACTATATCGGAATGTTTGACGGGGAGGAACTCGTCGCGGCGATGAAGCTGGTGCATTTTCAGATGAACCTGTACGGGAATGTGGTTCCGGCGCTGGGGCTCATGTCGCTCGCGGTTCATCCGCTGCATAAGAAAAAGGGCCTTGCTCTGAAAATGGTTCAGTATTATGAAGCGCGTGCGGTTGAACTGAAGGCGTCCGTGGCCCCGCTGCTGCCCTTTAACATGACGTTTTACAGGAGTATGGGTTACGGGCTCGGGAGCAGGCGCTCGCTGTATCATATCCCGACAGCGAATCTCCCCAAGGGAGAGATTTCCGCTGACCTTCGTTTTGTCAGCGCGCAGGAGCTGGACACGCTCGTCGCCTGCTATAATGAGAAGGTGGAGAGTACGCACGGGATGATCCGGAAAACCGGAGAGGAACTGGGTGATATGAGGGCCGATACCGCTTCCATCCGGCTCGGCGCATATGACGGGCAGAGGATGACCGGCTACCTGATCTACAGGTTCGAGGACGCCAGTGAAACGAACTTTACGCAGAATCGCATTGTGGCAGATGAACTGATCTGCCTGGACGCGGAGACGCTGGAAAGCTTTCTGGAGTACCTGCGGCGTCAGGCGGATCTGGCCCAGTCCGTTGTGCTGACCTCAGGCTGCGACGATTTCTATCATGTCCTGGCAGATCCCCAGGATTTGTCCATGGAATATCTTCCTTACGGGTATCTTCAGGTCTGCAGATCCTTCATCGGGTATATGTACAAGATCGTGGACTACCCTGAATTTTTCCGCGTGACGGGAAACCGGCCCACGGGCGCGGGATCGGTGACTGCGCGTATCGAATATCCGGATGCGTTCGCGAAGGAAGAGCGGTTCCTGCTGCTCGATATCGGAGGGGAGCGCGGCGGCTGGCAGCTTCTTGCATGCGGAACAGCGGGGTCGCCGGATGACGTCCGCGACGGAAGCGAAGGGCCTGTCCCGGAGCTTACGCTCAGATGCAGAGAATGCGACCTGAACGCGCTGCTGATGAACTCGGCGCGCCTTATGCCGCTGATAGACCTGGGCGTTGTCCGGACGGACAACACAGACGCGGCTCGCCGCATGGATATGATTTTGTACTACAGCAGCAAACCCTACAGCAACACGGATTTCTGACGACGGGAGACCGGGAAAGGATGGCAGGCAGAGATGAATTATTCGCTTGAGAGGTTTGAGAAAGAGACCGATATAGTGAGCTACATCGACGGATATGTGGATGTGGAGGAGTTTCTTCCGCGCTGCATGGAATGCGGCTCCTACGGCCGGGTATGGTCGTGTCCGCCTTTTCAGTTTGATCCGATGGAGCTGTGGCGGTCGTACCGGCGGATTCTGATTCAGGGGTACCGTCTTTCCTTTGGGGAGGACAGAACAAAGGAAACAATGACGGAGGCTTTGTGGAAGGTCAAGGAGCAGCTGTCGGAGGAGCTTTTTGTGCAGGAGCGGGAGAACCCGGAAAGTCTGGCTCTCTCTGCAGGCGATTGTCAGCTCTGCGGGGACTGTACGAGGCCGGAGGGAGCGCCCTGCCGGAACAAAGAGAGGATGCGGTATTCCATCGAATCCCTGGGCGGGAATGTGGGGAAGACGCTCTCG
The DNA here is from genome assembly GCF_001940235.1 of Hornefia porci. Taxonomy (NCBI): domain Bacteria; kingdom Bacillati; phylum Bacillota; class Clostridia; order Peptostreptococcales; family Anaerovoracaceae; genus Hornefia; species Hornefia porci. Next base: position 1,848,491 of record NZ_MJIE01000001.1, read on the forward strand.
GAGCTCTGCGGGATCCAGCTCGAATGGATCCGCGGAGATTGCCTTCCGTCGCATTTTGTCCTGTGCGGAGCGCTCCTGAAAAAGTGAAGGGGACGGCGCTTCAGGCGACACTTCAGCTTCAGACGGCACCCCTCTGCGAGATCTGTATATTCGTCTGATTCATGGCTTCTCCCCTGCTTCATTGAACCTCCTCCTGCTCTGCGGAATTATACTTTGTTTCTGCAGCCTTATTGTCAGAGACGGCGTGACCGGCCCCGGCGACTGTGTGGTTCGCATAGGTATTCCAGGTCGGTTCGTAATCCTCGTTTGCCTGATTTCCCCACATGTCCCAGCCGTCACGAACACCGCGGGCGAACAGTTCGATGCGCGGCCCCTGACTGCAGGCCTCAATAATCGGAATGATTTCGTCGGGTTTTCTGCTGTGCTCCCGCTTGATCGTCCGGATCAGGTTAACCTGAGAGCGGGCGGGCTGGAGAGTTCTGTTCGGGGAGCTTTTTTTCTTTATGCCGAACAAAAGCAGTTCTGTTACATTTCTGAAGTAAAAGCCGACGCCTCTGCCGTCCGGCCAGCCGTCCTTTCGAACCTTTTCCCAGACGATGTTCGCTTTGTACTCAAAGCCCCACGCGTCCATGACCTCGAGCCCCTCCGGCAGGAGGGCGTTCGGTACCCACAGATATAAATGAGCCTTTTCATCGCAGATTTCCGGAACCGGAAGCTCCTTGATGTCCTTTAGGGTCATGGTTTCATATCTTTTCAGACGTTTATGTTCAGGAGCCACTTTTCCGGTCCGGTTCTGAAACTGCCACGGGGGATCAGCGTAAATGGTGTTATACTTCTTCTCTCCTGCGAACGTCAGCAAGTTCTCCGCGGTATCTGTCAATTCTGTCATATCCTTCAACACATTCCTTTCTTATTCCGACTGCCAGAATCGGACAGCCTCCGTTTCTGCGGGAATCAAGTCTGTATAAGAGTTTGCCCATCCAGGTGGTACTTGCTCCGTATTTTCTGAGCAGCGGTTTTCCCTGATCGTCTGTAGCCGATCTGAAAATTTCATTCAGGTCTTCAGACCGTGTCACGATTACCCCTACGTCGATCAGACCGCAGTCGAAATATGTCCGCATCGCGAGCAGATCCCGATCGAAGGTCTGATCTTTGCTGTTCCATTCCAGATCAAAGGCAACTCTGTTCTTCAAAAAGTCGATATTATGTCCGTCGATATACCCCTCAATCACGGTTTCCTCGAAGGGTTCAGAGGAGAAGCGGCCCCGTCGCTGTGTCGTCTGGCGGGGGTATTTCTTCACTGTCAGATCCCCGCTGATTCTGATTTCTCTCCAGCCGTAAGGATATAAGATATCGTCAAACTTTTTCGGAATAGGAGATTCGTTTCCGCCGGATCTTCTGATGTCTGCCAGCGACAGTGAGAGCCGGCTGAGGCAGTCCGTCAGCTCTGACCATTCCTCGGGAAAAGCATAATTCAATATTTCCAGAGCGTGACCGTAATTGTGGAACTCGAAACGACGCCCCAGCTCCGGACGAATCAGTCTTTCTGTCTCCATGTTTAACCTCCATGTGCCGCAGGTACGCGTGACCGGCCCCGGCATATATGCCATATTATACCATGCCGGCGGAAAAAAGTGAAATCGTATCATTTGTTACGGAAGCATCTGTGGTAATATAGTAATGTAAGCTCAGGAAGGAGGAAGGGATCAGTATGAATGGTACATTTTCAGTCGCCGGAGAGCATCCGCCGCGGACGGGCATGACGATCTCCACTGTCTCGGGACTGCGGGGACCGGCAGAGGTTACCTTTTTCTCCCTGGGTGCCGGAACAGATATCAGCGCAGAGGCATACCCTGTTCCGAGACTGTATGTCGGCGCGGGAGGAAAGACGGATTTCTCTCTGGGGAACAAAGGAAACATGGCGCATACGGCGGTCTGCGAGGGTGAACTGCTGGCAGCGCCGGCGGACACCCTCTGCGGAATGGCGTCAGAGGGCGGATCAGTGTATACGGAAATCGTTCCGGGAAAGGAGTTTACGATGAATCAGGCAGTGAAACCGGGAGAGGTATTGAAACTGGCGGATCTTGTGCCGTATGAGGACGGCAGTATCGTCAATCTGGATGTGGCGTCCGGGGAAACCATGAAATTTGTAGTCATGGCCTTCGATGAAGGAACCTCGCTCGCGCCTCACAGCGCGCCGGGCGACGCACTGGTTTTCGCACTGGAGGGAAAGGGCGTTATCGGCTATGAAGGGAAGGAATATCCGATCCGCGCCGGTGAGAACTTCCGGTTCGCGAAAGGCGGCATGCACAGCGTGACGGCTGACGGCAGATTCAAGATGGCGCTGCTTCTGATGCTGGAGCGGTAGCCGAAAGGCAGAGTGCGATATTGCCGGATAAACTATGATAACGCGGCGCCGGGAAAAGGCGTCTGTGTAATAAACAGGAGGTATTAACGATGAAGTACAAAGTAAATGACGGATGTATCGGATGTGGAGTCTGTGAGGCGACCTGCCCTGAGGTGTTCACACTGGTTGACGGCGTAGCTGTGGCGAGCAAGGACCCGGTGCCGGCGGAGTGTGAGGACAGCGCCGCTGAGGCATGTGAAAACTGCCCGGTGGGCGTGATTGAAGAGGCGTAGAACGTCTGAAAACGGAGAGCACGGGTCGGATTTCCACGACCCGTGCTCTTCCGATATCCGGATATCCGATGCGCTGTCATCGGCGCCGCGGATTGCCGCAGTCTTGAGGAGGGAACAGGAACAGACAATATGGATATTATGTATGTAAGTCTTCGGGACATTCTCGAGAATCCGGTCTTCAGGGAGGCGGAGGTTCTGTGCGGAGCGGAAGGCCTCGACCGTACGGTCGGCCGCGTTTCCGTGTTTGACTGCACCTATGAGGAATCGGTGACCGACCCCAATATACTGAGCGACGGCGACCTGTATATCACCTGCCTGGAGCAGTTCAACGACTCAGTCCGCCAGACCCCGCAGGAATTCTTCCGGCTGCTCATCGAGCAGAAAAGCGCGGGTCTCTTCGTGGTGGGCGAGCACGGACTGGGCAATCTGACGGAGGATATCACCGCGCTTTGTGATGAAAAGAATTTCCCGGTGATTCACGTACCCATCGAGATGCCCTACGCGCTGATTATGGACACCGTCAATCAGTATATTCTGTTCGACAACACCAATGCGCTGAACGCCCTGAAGCTCGGGAGGATCCGGTACGCTCGGGAGCAGACGGCGGCAGACCTGGAGATCCTGAACAGCATCAAGCCGGGGATCGGCCGCTTCCTTGCGGTCAGTTACGTCAGCGGCGAGTTTGATTCAGAACTCTCGAGGCTGCAGCTGTACAAGCACTTTCTGAAAGAGCCCGGCGATTTCTTTGTTCTCAATCAGACACAGAAAATCTTTCTGTTCAGCGGAGAAACAAAGGAAGCGCTGCAGCGTCACCGCCGGATCATGATGGAGCGAATACTGGAAAATATGCCGGGAGCCTTTGTGGGCCAGAGCCGCGTGATGATGCGGCGTGATGTGCGAGAAGCCCTGGAGGAGGCCGGAAAATCGCTGATCATCGCGGAGAAGCTGGGGGTACAAAATCAGGTTTACGATCCTCTGAACACCATGCAGCTGCTGCTGATCCTGCGGGATTCACGGGCGGCAGTAGATTTTTATGAGGCGTATGTGGAGCGGATCCGGGAAGGCGGAATCTCCCGGGAAAATCTGCAGGAAACGCTTCGGACCGTCGAGGTGTACGCCGCGCAGCAGGGGAATTACAGAAGAGCGGCGGAAGTGCTGGAGCAGCATGAGAACACCGTCCGTTACAGAGTGAACAAAGTAAGAACCGCTCTGGGGATGTCGGAGGATCCGGTGAAGTTTAATGAAACTGTTGCAATTGCCGTGAAAATCCGGGCGCTGATCGGAGCCGGGCTGGACGGAGCGATGCCGGAGGAGTGAGCCGCGGCCGAACCGTAGATTGAAATAATTACAAAATATAACGGATAAATTTAAAATTAAAACAAGGAATTTCATCATCCGATGCGATATAATACGGTAACGCGCTAAAGCGGTGCGTCTTTTGTAATATCGTAAATCGGAGGTTTTGTAATGGATAAAGTGAAAAAGGCCGGAGGCGGCATGGAAACCACAACTCTGGCTGAGGTTCCCATGGAGGAGCGGAAAAGCTGGATCGATGTCGCCATGATTCAGGCCGGAATTATGATCTGCGTTCCCAGTCTGATGCTGGGGGGCATGCTTGTGGAGGCGATGTCCTTTAAGAATGCGATTATTTCCGGCATGATCGGTTATGTTATCGTGGCGGTTCTGTTCTGCCTTATGGGAGTCATCGGCAGTGATATCGGCCGTCCGACCTGCGTCACGGCGATTGCGGGTTTCGGCAGGAAGGGAACGCGGTATATCATCAGCACGCTGATTTTCATCTCGATGATCGGCTGGTTTGCAGTGCAGACCAGTGTCTGCGGGAACGCATTCTCCAGTCTGATCAAATCGTCCGCAGGGGAGGACTTCCCGCCCCAGGCCAGTATGGCGATATGGGGGCTCATCATGCTGGTCACCGCGGTTTACGGAATCAATGCGCTGGACTGGCTGAACAGAATTTCCGTTCCCGCTCTCTTTGTGATTACCATTGCGGGCACGGTTCTGGCGGTTAACAAGTACGGCACGGGGAATCTGTTCAACGACCCGGACAAACCGGGCATGACGATTGTCGGCGGAATTGTGCTGACTGTCAGTTTCATGGCGGCGGGATGCCTGGCGGCTTCGGACATCACGCGTTTTCAGCGCACGAGGAGGGATACGGTTCTCTCCAGCGTTCTGGGCGTTTCTCCGGCGGGAATTCTGATGGTCGTTCTGGGGGCGGTTATGACCCGGGTCGCGCAGCAGTATGACCTGACGCAGGTCTTTGTTATGGTAGGGCTGCCGATTCTGGGCATGATCGTTCTGATTGCGGCAACCTGGACCACCAATACCACCAACGCCTATTCGGGCGGTATCAATGCGGTTCTGATGCTGCGCCTGGCAGACGACCGGCGCTGGCTGGCGACGATGGTTTCCGGCGTTCTGGGAACGGTATGCGCTCTGCTGGGGCTGGCGGATCACTTCGAAGCGTTCCTGTATATCCTCGGCGATCTGCTGCTGCCGACCATGGGCGTTATTCTGGCGGACTACTGGATTCTGGGACGGGGAAAGCCGGAAAATTTCCATATGCCGCAGGGCTTTAACTGGCTCGGCATCGTTTCCTGGCTGGCAGGCTATGCGGTGATCCGGCTGATTCCGCAGGGGATTCCGTTCGCACAGGGAATTCTTGCCGCGGGACTGCTCTATATTATTCTGACAAAGCTTATCGGGCGGCCGCAGGATAAGCCCGGGTACGTTGACGCTGAGCTGACGGATCGGCTGTAGAGGCGGATCCGGGAACAAAGGAAGAATCGGGCGGAAAAGCAGAATGCTCCGCCCGAGACAGAAGACAACAGTAATAGGAGGAAATGAAAATGTTTAAGTATGAGCTGCAGAATGCGGCGGACTGCCTCGTAAAGGATATGTTCCGGGTAAAGAAGGGGGAAACCGTGGTGATTACGGCGGATACCTGCTCTTATGAGGATGTGGTGGACGCGGTGGCCTCCAGTGCGGCGGCTGCCGGCGCGAAGCTGCTGGTCATTAATATGCCGACGCCGGGAGGCGTAGGGAAGGCGGCTGATCCGGATCTGCCGGTGGAGGCGCTCTCTGCGGTTCTGACGAAGGCGGACGTCTGGATGGAATTCAATCATCAGTGGCTGCTGTACTCCACTCCCTTTGAAAATGCGATGAGGGACAATAAAAGCCTGCGTTATATGTGTCTGGTTGATATTGATGCGGCGGTTTTCACCCGTATTATCGGTTCAGTCGATCTGGAGCAGCTTAAGAAGTTCATGATCGCGGCGAGAGAAAAGCATCTGGGCGCGAAGGTGATGAGAGTGACTACGCCGGCGGGCACGGATGTATCCTTTGAGATTGACCCCGGACACCTGATGCAGCTGGACTACGGCGACGCTTCAGCGCCGGGAATGTGGATGGCACCGGGACAGTTCAACATCGTTCCGCGGTTCGGAACCGTTAACGGAAGAATTGTCTTTGACGGTACAGTAACGCCGCCCTTCGGCAAACAGTTGTCGGAGAATATTTCTCTTACAGTGGAAAACGGCGTGATTCAGAAGGTAGAGGGCGGAAGAGAAGCCGTTCAATATGAGAGCTGGCTGAAGAGCTTCGAGGATCCGGGTATGTTCAAGATGGCGCATATCGCCTACGGCTTCAATCCCGGAGCGATTCTCACCGGAAATGTGGTAGAGGATGAACGCGTCTGGGGCTGTACCGAGTGGGGCATCGGCTACGTCAGCCCGCTGGATGCGCCTCCGGCCGGTCAGGACGCCGCGTCCCATACCGACGGAATCTGTCTGAACACCAGCGTGTGGCTGGACGGCGAGCCGTTCATGGAGGAGGGACGGATCGTTGATCCGGAGCTGAAAGCACTGTCGCCGGTTAAATAGAATCGGGCCGTAGCGCCGGGAGGGTTATCGCCTCCCGGTTTTGTTATATCATCATTTTACAAGAAACATTAGTGCTTTTTTGTTGAATTTAAAGAGAAAGACAAGGGAAAACTTTATTGAAATTCAGGTGAACGGCCATATGCCATTGAAATAATAAGCATCAGGTTATAGTGTAAATGTCCACAATAAGAGGTTCTATAATAGGAGAGCGTAAGAGGTAAATAGAGTTACGGAGGGCAAGAGAAGTAAAAAAATATCTGTAATTATTCCTAATTTCTCACAAAAAATATACTAATTTAGTAGAGTAAGTCCCATTATGATATAAGTGAAATGCAAGAGTTTTCCTGTAAAGAGGAGGTAGTTGTAATGAAAAATCAGGAAGCTTTTTTAGGAGAATTTATTGGGACATACTTGTTGGTATTATTTGGAACGGGAGCAGTAGCAGTATCTACGCTGTTTGAACAGTATGATGGGATTCTGCCTGTTGCATTAGTGTGGGGTATCGCGGTGACCCTCGGAATTTATACAACTAGAAATTTGTGTTGCGCTCACTTCAATCCGGCGGTATCTATTGCTATGGTTGCATCGAGACGTATGTCAGCGCGAAAGCTGCCTGTCTATCTGTCAGCACAATTTACAGGGGCGTTGGCTGCGGCGTTTACAATCTATGGTGTATTCGCAAACAATATCGCGACCTATGAATCAGCGAATCATATTATTCGCGGAACCCAAGCTTCTCGGATGAGTGCGAAGATGTTCGGAGAGTACTATTATTTTGGGGGAGAGCAAACAGTTTCCATGCCATTGGCCATGGTAGCGGAAGGCTTGGGAACATTTCTGCTGATTTTGATGATCTTTGTGCTGACAGAAGGATGCAATACGGGTAAACCGGGGAATGACCTGTCACCGATGTTCATTGGACTTTCACTGTGCATGGTTATTTGTTTATTCGCACCATTAACTCAGGCGGGATTTAATCCTGCCAGAGATTTCAGCCCGCGTATCGTGGCATTTGTTTTCGGTTGGGGGGAGGCAGCATTTCCTGATGCGAAAGGCGGATTCTTCTTCGTCTATATGTTTGCACCAGTAGTGGGTGGAATATTAGCAGGAATGTTGTTTACAAAGGTTATTGAGCCGACCATGGATCGTAAACTGACAGATTGCAGTTGCTGCGACAGAGAGGAGGTATTGTAATGAAAAGTAAGATTATGTTGATTGGAGGATTTCTTGGGGCGGGTAAGACAACGATGTTGTCCGCATTGGCTTCGGTATTGGAACATCGGAATTACCGTTATGGCCTCATTACTAATGATCAGGCCGCCGGTTTGGTAGACACAGCATTTTTAACTGCCATGGGGAATGAAACGAGAGAGGTGAGTGGCAGTTGTTTTTGCTGTAATTTCCCAGGATTTGAGTCAGCACTGGCAGAACTTCGGATGGGAGGATGCAATGTGATTCTGGCGGAACCTGTGGGAAGTTGTACGGATTTATCCGCAACCATTCTGCAGCCGCTAAAGGAGCAATATACAAATATGTATGAAATCGCACCGCTTGCTGTTTTGGCGGATCCAATGCGTCTGCAGGCATTATGCTCTGGAGAACATATGGAACTTCATGAAAGTTCCATATACATTATGAAAAAGCAGATGGAGGAAGCAGATATTCTTGTGATTAATAAATGTGATTTGCTGAGTGAAGAGAAGAGACTTGAATTACAGAAGACAGCGAGTCTGAAATTTCCCCGCGCAAAAGTGTTGTTGGCTTCAGCGGAAAAGGGTGAAGGTCTAGAGCAATTGGCAGATGAATTACTGTCAGATGAATCTGCCGGAAAGACTCTGGCCTGTGTGGATTACAATATTTATGCGGAAGGGGAGGCTGTTCTTGGATGGCTGAATCTTGTGACTCAGATTAAATCCGATAGAGAAACTGATTGGAGTGATTTTCTTGAAGTGTATATGAAGGATTTGAAGAGGATGTTTGTCGAGAAGGCTGCGGCAGTAGGACATTTGAAACTCCTGCTGTCAGGAAAAGATGAGAATTCGTGGCTTTTGGGGAATTTGGTGGGAAACGATCGAAACATTTCGTTGCGTGGAAAGGCGCCAGTCTGTCGTGAAGTGATTTTGACGGTTAATGCACGTGTTCAGATGATGCCGGAGCAACTGGCAGACAGTGTGATAAGCCTGCTTGAAGCTGCGGAAGTTCAAAATTCCGTCAAAATCACACATGAAATTTTGCGGCAAGAATGCCTCAGTCCCGGACGTCCTGAGCCAACCTATCACTATGAGGAGGTGCTGTAGAAATTCAAGATGCAGATAAAAAATGTAGTATTTTACTGAAATATTATTCTATTTTTCCCGGAATGGTACTTGTATAATTGAGTCACGGAAATAGTCTAAGCTGGTGATTAAGAAAAACCGGAGGAAATTATGGGAAAAGATCTTGTATTGAAAGCATTATGTCATGAAAAAACAGATTCTGTACCTTGGGTACCATTTGCAGGAGTTCACGCTGGACAACTGAAGGGATACACAGCTACGGAAATGCTGACTAACGCGGATCATATTGTAGAGTCGCTGAAAGAAGTTAAGAAATTATATATGCCGGATGGCTTGCCGGTACTGTTCGACTTACAGGTGGAAGCGGAGATTATTGGTTGCGAATTGATGTGGGCGGATTATAATCCTCCATCAGTTAAGTCTCATCCGCTGGCTGAAGAAAAGACGCTTCCGTGTTCCTGCAAGATTCCGGCGAAGGATTCTGGAAGAATGCCAGTTATTTTGGAAGCTATGGGTAGAGTAAAGCACGAAATTGGAGATGACACCGCATTGTTTGGACTGATATGTGGGCCGTTCACTTTAGCTTCTCATTTAAGAGGAACGAATCTCTTTATGGACATGATGTCTGATAAAGAGTATGTAAAGGATTTGATGGCGTTCTGCGGACAGGTTTCCATTGCCATGGCAGGGATGTATATTGATGCTGGCATGGATGTGATTGCTGTGGTTGATCCGTTGATCAGTCAGGTGTCTCCAAAGATGATTGACGGTTTGCTGAAGGATACCTTTGTTGGGGTGTTTGATTACATACGGAGCAGAGACCGGCTGAGTTCTTTCTTTGTATGTGGGAACGCAACAAAACAGATAGAAGTAATGTGTCAGTGCGAACCAGACGGAATTGCGGTCGATGAGAATGTTGATCTGGTTGAGGCAAAAAAGATCACAGACAAATACGGAATATCCATCAGTGGGAACATTCCACTGACAACAGTTATGCTTCACGGCACGCAGCAGGATAACATTAAGTGTGTTCTGGATGAGTTGGACAGCATTGAAGATAAGACGGGTTTGATTGTCAGTCCGGGATGCGATATGCCATATGCGACACCGCGCGAGAATACAATTGCCTGTGCGCAGGCAGTCAAAAATCCGGATACATCGCGTAAACTTGTAGAGAACTATTCCAGTTCTTTTGACGATATCGAGGTTGAGATCCCGGATTATGCGGCATCGAAAAAAGTTATTATCGAGTTGTTTCTGTTGGATCCAGATCAATGTGCAGCATGCACTTATATGCAGGCATCTGTTTTAGACAATTTCGATGCGATTCGTGATATTGCTGAGTACAGGATATATAAATACTTTATCAAGGAAGACATCGCCAGAACCAGAAAAATGGGAATCGCTAATCTTCCAACGATGTGTATCGATGGAGAACAGAAATTCATTTCAATTATTCCGAACAGAGATGAATTGATTGCAGCAGTAAAGGAAGCTGCCGACAGGAAACAAGACTGAGCATCTTGCATATTTTGACCCGGACGGCAAATTACCGTCCGGGTGTTGTTTATGAATACCTGCGCCGCAGTCAGGAGAGGTTTAGAAAAATATGATAAAACTGATTTTATTGACAGGCTTTCTGGGAGCCGGAAAGACAACATTACTTCAGGGTATTTTAGATACTTACACGGACGAGAAGGTTGGTGTCGTGGTCAATGATTTTGGAAAAGTTAATATTGATGCTCGCCTCGTGGAAAGGCAAGGGATTCGGTTGTCTGAACTTCAGAACGGCTCTGTCTTTTGCTCCTGCATTAAAGACAAATTTGTAGACACTTTGATTGCGATGAGCCGGATGAATATTGACTACCTTTTTGTTGAAGCCTCAGGATTGGCAGATCCTGCCGGAATGATTCGCATTTTGGAAGGAATAAAACTGAAACTGTTTCAGCCATATGATTATCGGGGTGCAGTGTGTGTCATTGATGGCGAAAGTTTTTCAGAGCTTTTCGAAATCCTGCCGGCTATTAACTATCAGATGGAGTTTTGCAGTGCGGTTATTGTGAATAAAGCAGACCGTATTGACGAAAAGACCTTGTCAGGTATTTTGGAAACAGTGCATTCTAACAATGGAGACGCAGTAATCTACACAACCAGCTATTGTCGATTGGATTATCGTGAGTTGGTGGAGAATCTGTTTCTGCGGAATAGACCGGATAGGGAGAGCACAAATAACAAGGAGAGAAGACCGGTGACCTGCGTGTTGAAAGCTGAGAAGAGTGTGGAAGAAACATCGCTTCGAAGGCTGGTGGAGATTCTGTCGGAAAGTTGTTATCGAATCAAAGGGTTTGCCAGAACGAATCGGGCGCAGGTGAAGATCAGTGCGGTAGGGAAAAATATTGAATGGACGGATTGGAGTGCTTCGTTGTTAGATGCCACAGAAATCGTCGTAATATCCGCAGTGGGTATCGGCATCATTAGCTTGATTGTCCACAATATTGAAAACTGTGGATTGAAGGGGGTGTTGCATCTATGAACAGTTTTTTTGAGCCAAATTGCTCTTGTCAGGGAAAATATTTGGACAAGATGCTGCAACCTGCAATACTTCAAATTCTTTATGACGAAGATTTGCACGGATTTATGATCATCAAAAAACTCAGTGATAATGCTATGTTTAACGGGATGGAGCCAGATAGAACCGGCGTTTATCGATATCTAAGGAAGATGGAAACTTCTGGATTGCTGACGGCACGAAGAGACGAAGAACGGGGAAAAGCTCGTATAATCTATTCAATTACAGAGGAGGGAAAGCAGTGTCTGGATAATTGGTCTATGGTCTTGAAGCAGTATATTGTGTCCATGGTGTCTTTTGTGAAGGCGCTGGACGATACTTTGCAGCGAAACAGAGGATGAAAGGAGAAAACAAATGGTAGATCAAAAATACCCGAGAGTCGAAATTAATCTTACTTATTTGAAAGAGAATGTGCAGGAAATTGTAAGTCGATGCAGAACTCTCGGAATTGATATAGCGGGGGTCATCAAAGGAACCACAGGACTTCCGCGATGCGCGCAGGCCTTTGCGGATGGTGGAGTGAAGATGATTGCCAGTTCCCGCTTGGAACAGATTGAGGACGCAAAATGCGCAGGTATTGATCTTCCGATGATGATGCTGAGGGTTCCTATGATCAGTGAGGCTAAAGAAGTTGTACGGTTGACGGACATCAGTTTGAACAGTGAGATTACCGTACTGAAAGAACTGAATAAACAAGCGGTTGCCCAGAAGAAAAAACATCGAGTGATTCTTATGGCCGATCTGGGAGATTTAAGAGAAGGTTTTTGGGACAAAGATGAAATGGTAAGAACTGCAATTCAGGTAGAGGAAAAGTTCACGAATCTGGAGTTAGCCGGTGTTGGAACTAACTTGGGCTGTTACGGTTCCATTGAGGCGACAGCAGATAAACTGGACGAGTTAGTGTCTATTGCAGAAAAAATTGAAGAGAAAATTGGACGTGAGTTGACATATATCTCAGGCGGAGCAACGACAAGTCTTCCAAGGATCATTGATGGAGATATGCCCAAGAGAATTAATTTGCTCCGTGTTGGCGAAGGCATTCTTCTGGCCAGAGACCTGGATATATTCTATGGCTATGATATGAGTTATATGCATCAGGATGTCTATACATTAAAAGCAGAGGTAATTGAAGTGAAAGATAAGCCGTCTCATCCGGTGGGAAAAATCTCGATCGATGCGTTTGGACACAGGCCTGTCTACGTGGATCGTGGTATTCGGCGGCGTGCCCTGGTAGGGATTGGAAAAGTAGACTATGGCGGGATAAATGAAATCTTCCCCAGGGATAAAGGCGTGAAGGTTATCGGAGCCTCCAGCGATCATACAATCTTGGATATCCAGGAAGCGGAACGCGATTTCAAACCCGGCGACATTGTGGAGTTCGGAATTAATTATGCTTCTATGGTTTATGTGACAAATTGCAGGAATGTGCAGATTGTTTATCGGTAGATGAGAACATTGCAATAAGAGCATGGAGAACTGAATTAGTCTTGTCTTCTTCATGCTCTTATCTGACAGAATTACAGGCTGTCTGATTAGTCTGCAAACCGGTTCCGTCGTGGGCTTTAGTATAGGAGTTTCGATATTGTTTAGGAGTGAGTCCGGCTTCTCTTTTAAACACCTTGGTGAAATAGCTTTGATCATCGAATCCGATAGACATAGAAATATCCAAGATGTTCAGGTTGGTAGTGATCAGAAGTTCACATGCCTTGGCAACTTTCAGAGAATTAACGTACTGTGTGAACGGCTTCCCCATCTCGTTTTTGAACAGGGTGGAAAAATAAGAGCCGTTGACATGCAGTTCCTCTTCAATCATTTGAAGAGTGATGCGGTTCAGATAATTCATGTTGATGAACTGTAGCGCCTTAGAGATAATCTGGGAATCACCGCCATAAACAGAACTGATCATGTTATTCGAGATGAGGCGAATGAGGTGCACAGCAATTTCAGTAAGGTGATCCAGATTATCGGCTTCACTGATTTGATTGATGACATCCAGATCGGTGTCCAGTATTTCATTCAGGTTAGATTGTTTACGACTAGAGAGTCGAATAACGATAGCAAAAAGCCAAAGTGTTTTGTCCTTGATTCCGTGCAGATCGCCAGCTTCCAAAATGGAAAAACTGGTGAGCATTTTGCGCAGATCCTCCTCTGCTTCGGCGGCACGTCCGTCCAGAACATGTTCCACCAGTGTTTTTTCAAGATCGTAAGGATAAGAGAAAGCGGAATGTTCTTTTTTATATTTCTGAATGTCAATGTTAATATTGCTGAAGTTGTTATACTGATTACGCAGTTTATCGTAATCAGTATTGGCGGAAGCAACAGCAGCGACAATAGAGTTATATAGAAGGAGCGCAATTTCCGAAACCTGTTTCGGTTGGTAGGTCTGCATGTTGGAGGCGATCATTTCTGCCAGATTTACAGTCTGACTATTGAGGTTGTTCAGTTCTTGGAATTTGTTGATGGTGCTTGTTCGCAGTTCGCCCATTACAATGGGACCGGCGATAACATATCCAATAAAAACGCCGTCAATAATCAGGGACGAAGCAATGTTTGTCAATCCTGATTTGCACAGGAAAATATAAGGCTCGCCCAACCGGGTAGTGAACTGCCCGGCAGATGCGAGAGCAGCCCGACACAAACCGGTACAATCAGTATATGCGCTGAAAATTCGACAGATCTTTTGTTTTGGCAGATATTCTGCCTGAATGTGGTCGTCGTCGCTGAAATATGTAACCGGAATACCGGTAATATCCGAGAAAGAGCGGAGAGATTCATCAAGGTAGTTGGACAATTCTGTGGTATTTGGCTTGTCACGGGATGGAATTACAAAGTTGTTCATACATTTGCCTTTTTCTAAAAAAAACACAAAACGAATAAAAATATATTACCAAAACTAGTATAACACAAAATATTCGGAAATGGAAGAGAGGAGAGAAGAGATGTCAAGCAGTGAATTGACTCGCAGCGAAATGCGTAGAGCCATGGCTGATCCTGTCGTATTTCAAGCACTGTCGAGTAGGGATATGCTGACCGTAATGGTTCGTGATATTGAAAGAAATGGCTATATTCAAAAAGAGAATTACAATACTTGGATGAAAAGGAACGATCGTGATCATGTGACGCAGGAAGAGCGGTTCGATCAGATTTTGTATCTGCTACAGTCAACAGCTCCGGGAAAGTCCATGAAAGCCTTTGCGGATACTGGATTATTAGAATTTTGTCTGCCGAAATGTTTCCCCGTGAAAAGAGTTGTTAAACGGCGGGATTTACAGGATATGACAGAGAATTTCCGTAGGGCGGGAAAGACTTTGACGATACGCTTGGCGGTTTTCTTTTATCCGTTTGATATTTATGCGGTAGAAGATACTATGAAAGAATCTCGGATTGATGAAGAAATGATTCAGTGGATTGTTGGCGCACTTAAAGATATTGGTGACTATTTGCTGATTCGTGAGAATGCTTATTTGAAAAGGTTTATTTATGAAAATGGATGGGAGTACTTTCACTTTGTAAATGAGTTTGCGAAAACGATGAAGGATGTCTATGATTTTCCGGAATACAAAGCCTTGTCCAAGGACTCTATTTTATCGGATATTCGCGTGAGAAATGAACCGATCTTTCCGAAGGATCTTGTTGTGGATGAAGAAGACCTTATAAACAGCAGTATTCCAGAGAGTGATTGCGTTGAGATTATGGAAGCGTTGACAGAACATTGTCATTCGAATCCCAGAGATAATGATTATCAGAAGTTGATAAAACTGGCAAAAAAATATCATAAGAGGAAGTTCAGCCGAATGATGCGTAGGATTCATTGGATTCGATGAATGTGAGAAGAGTAAAAAAAATACTAGTATTTCCAAAAAGCCTTACATCTAAATTTGTCAGAAAACGGTTACTATTTAAGTAGTACAAATCGTAATCATTCATTATTGTGACGGAGGTAATGACTATGAGCAAAGAAGCAATTTGGGAGGCTGCAAAACAATCTATTGTTGAGGCTGATGAAGACATGGCGATGAAAGCGCTGGCCGATGCGGAAGCGGAAGGCCTGGATCTGGTTGACTTGCTGGGGACCGGGTATTCTGCGGGAATGCAGGAACTTGGCGATCAGTTCGGAAGAGGTGAAATCTTTTTACCGGAACTAATCTTCGCAACAGAGGTTATGAAAGTTGTGAGTGCTGAAATCGAAGGTAAAATGGACATGTCAGCAGTACAAAACAACGGTGTATTGGTCATCGGCACCGTAGAAGGCGATGTGCATGATATAGGTAAGGGGATTGTAGCATCTCTGGTTAAGACGAATGGTGTCGAAGTGCACGATCTTGGAAGGGAAGTGCCTGCGCAGAAATTCGTCGATGCAGCCATCGAATATAATGCGGATTTTGTAGGGAGTAGTGCACTGCTGACTACCACTATGACTGTACAGAAGGACATCGAAGAAGCTCTTAAAGAAGCCGGGGTGCGCGATAAGGTGAAGACCATGATAGGAGGAGCCCCTGTTACGACCAGATGGGCGGATAAAATTGGTGCAGATGCATATTGTGAGGATGCGTCAGATACCGTGAACTTTATTCTTGATTGGATGAAGAAATAAATGGTGTTTCAAGATAGCATTTTAGGAGGCAGCAATGAAAAAGTTTACCCATGAGGAGGATATTTACGGGTATTGTGTGCTACGTAATGAAGATCTTGATGCGATTCATGAGGCCACATTGGAGCTGATGGAAGACTACGGCCTTCAGATTCACGGCAAAGAGGCTCTGGATATCTATGCCGGAGCAGGCTGTGAGGTGGACTATGAAAATGATCGCGTCAGATTTCCGCGAAATCTTGTCAACGATTCAATTGAAGCATGTCCATCGGAATTTACCCTTTGTGGAAGAGACCCTAAGAATGACACCGTTGTAGGTGGCAAGCGTGTAGCATATAAAAACTTTGGGACGGGTGTATTTATTGTAGATCCGTATACGCATAAGCTCAGAGAGTCTACAAAGCAGGACTTATGTGATGTCGCAAGATTTTGTGATGCTATGGAGGCTGTAGATGTGTTCTCCATAGCTGTAACAGCGGGAGATGTTAACCAAAAGGTTAGAGCTCTGCATGAGGCAGAGGCTGTGCTGAATAACTTAACAAAGAATTTCGCGCATGATCTGGAAGGGGTCAAAAATACCAAAAGATTCATTGATATGGCGGCCATCATCCAGGGCGGATACGATAAATTAAGGGAGCGTCCGATTATTACTATGGGCGCTTGCCCGAACAGTCCTCTGGAGATAAATGAAAATGAGACCAGCATCATTAAATTATCTGCAGACTATGGATTGCCGATAGATATTTTGTCTATGGGGTTGTGCGGTGGAACCACACCGGCAACATTGGCGGGAACACTGGTCTGTACTAATGCGGAAATTCTGGGAGGAATTGTACTCGCGCAAATCATTAATAAAGGTAACCCTATTTTATATGGTACATCAACAACCATTATGGACATGAAGACCGCCCAGTCGCCGGTTGGAGCACCAGAGCATGCAATGTGTGGAGCGGCTGTCGGTCAGATAGGACATTACTATGGAATCCCTACAAATGTAGGCGGAACGTAGGGGGACAGCAAATGTTTTGATGAGCAGCTTGGTCATGAAAAAACAATGACATGTATGCTCCCCGCAATTACAGGAAGTAATGTAATTTACGGAATGGGAATGCTGGAGATGGGTATGACGATGAGTTACGAGCAGCTTCTTATGGACCAGGAGTTTGTGAAGATGACGAGGAGGATTCTTCAGGGTATTCCGGTTAATAAGGATACACTCGCTCTGGATGTAATCAAGGCAGTTGGACCGGCTGGAAATTATCTGGCTCAGAAGCATACAATGAAGTACATGAGATCCGAACTTTCTACAACTAATCTCATCAACAGAAGAATGCGTGAGAATTGGGAAAAACACGGTTCGAAGACGATGGATCAGGTCGCTAACGAGCAGGCCGTTGAAATTTTGGAAAATTACAAAGTAAAACCGCTTCCGGATGATGTTCGTAAGAAGATTCACGATATCGTGGTCGAAGGAGAAGAAGAGGCGGAAGAACTTGCTGCATTCCAACGGAAAAAGAGATGATTATATGTAAACGAAAAAGAGAGGAGGCATTTGTATGGGTGAGAGAAAATATTTTACCCGAATGGGCGATGGATCGCCGGTCTATATGACTGAAGAAGAAATCCGGGCTGACATGAAGGAAGGTATGGAAGATGCTGTTTCCAGAGGAAAGATTGATCCGCTGTCAGAAGAAGACTTTGAAAAACTCTATCGCATTATTACTATGGACGGAACCGTCGTCGGCGTTGAGCCGGGAAAACAGATTGTCTTAACAAATGATTCTGGCGGCTACAAAATTAACGTCAAGAGCATGCTTCCCGTCGCGAAAGAGACGGAAGTCCTGATTTATGAGCGTGTTTTGGGCTGTGATTCAGTTGATATCGGAAATACCGACTACAACTATAAGACTGCAAAGGGAGTGGCAAAGAGAGAGGCCAGCATTTTGAAACAAGCTTTAAACACCAGTACTATGCCACTGTTCTTTGGAGGAATGCCAGATTTGGGCTTTTATACAGAACCGGACGGCCCCTGTGGAAACTGGGCGACGCTTTTGCCGGATGGAAAAATAAAAGAGGCTCTTGCGGCACAGGAGCAGGCGGTAGATTACAGCGTAAAGGATATCGTTTATGTTGCTGAACAGGCATATGATGTTGGTGCTGACGGAATTAACCTTGATACCTGCGGAGCGGCAGGAGATGCTGACTTTCTGGCTGCGTTGAAGGCAACCGAGGAGATCAAGAAAAGATTTCCGGAATTAGGAGTCGAAATCGGTATGGCAGGCGAGTTCGTGCTGGGGATGCACGGGAAACTGAAGTATGAGGGAGAGCGCCTGGCTGGTATGTATCCTCACAAACAGGTTAAGATGGCAGAGAAAGCGGGTGCCAGTATCTTCGGGGTTGTGGTTAACACTAATTGCAATAAAACTTTTCCGTGGAATATTGCACGGGTGATCACCTTTGTCAAAGCCTGTACAGATGTGGCGGAAATCCCGGTTCACGCTGATGTTGGTATGGGCGTGTGCGGAACGCCGATGACCGAAAACATGCCTAGCGATATGCTTTCCCGAGCTGATAAGGCATTGGTTGAGATCGGGAAAATTGACGGGTTCTAGGTAGGCGTAGGTGACCCTATAGGGGCAGAAGCTACACATTCTATCTGTGCTGGTATGGGTGGTGTGCGTACTGCCGGAGATCTGGTTTTGCGCATGGAACTCGCCGAGAAAATGAAGATCGACCAGGCGAAAGAATATGTGGCGGATAAATTGGGAGTTACAGTTGAGGAGTTGCATGATGTTGTCGTGATGACGGATGTTCGCACTGATTTGGGTCTTGGACTTGCTCATGTTGAGCCGTGTGCCGAGGAAAATAACGGAATGGCAGCAAAGTTCCGTATTTCGGAAGTTTTGGGAATTAAAATTAATTCTGTGGAGAGATTCAAGGAAAGAGCCGGGCTTAAATAACCAGTCAAATTTAAAGTTCCTCAATAATTAAAAACCCTTATAAACAAGGAAGTCAAGCCATATAGCCGGCGGGCAAGGAGTCAGCAGGCTATATGGCGGGAAGCTCCTTGTTACTAAAGGGCATGAGAACTTTTACAATTGAATGAGTGAATAACCTAGGTTTGGTCTATTATGGAAAGGAGATATGGTACCGATGAGAATTACGGTATCATAGAGTGAGTTATGGGTAGAAGAATTCCTTTATGGCAAGTGCTCATAGTCATTGCGTTTATGGTCGCATCTCTGATGTATACGATAGTAATCGCGAAGGGCTACATGCACTGCGCCCTTATATTTTCCGGCGCGTTTGCGGCAATTGTCGCTGTTTTGAACGGATACAAATGGTCTTATCTGGAGAAAGGTATTATTCGTAATATCAATAGTTCAATGCAGGCTCTGCTGATTCTTCTTACGGTTGGAATGCTGATCGGTACATGGATTGCGGGTGGAGTTATTCAGGCGATGATTTACTACGGATTGATGATTCTTAAGCCATCAATTTTCCTGCCTGCGGTATGTGTTATTTGTTCTATTGTTTCCCTGGCAACAGGCTCTGCATGGACTACAGCAGGTACCGTTGGGATTGCTTTTATTGGCATTGGCTCTGCCTTGAATGTACCCATTGCAATGACAGGAGGTGCCATCATTTCGGGAGCATATTTTGGCGATAAGATGTCACCGCTTTCAGATACAACAAACCTGGCGCCAGCAATGGCAGGAGCAACTTTGTTTGATCACGTCAGACACATGGTCTACACTGTCGCGCCTTCCTGGATCGGCGCAGTCATCATATATGCTTTTATCGGCGCGAAGCATTCTTCAGGAGATGCTGGGGCAAGCATGAAGTCCGTTGTGGAACTGCAGACGGTATTGAAGGAGAATTTCTATATTTCACCAGTTCTGCTCATTCCGGCGGTATGCGTTATTCTGCTGATTGTGTTTAAAGTGCCGGCTATGCCGGGCCTGTATGCAGGTGTTTGGCTTGGCGCGATCTGTGCGATGATATGGCAGGGTGATAACTTCGGAAACCTATTGGGAAACATCATGTATTCCGGTTATACCAGTGAAACAGGGAATGAATTTGTCGATAGTCTGTTGACCAGAGGCGGATTGTCAGCAATGTTTTACTCTGCAGTTCTGGTACTGTGTGCGATGGTTATTGCCGGTATATTGGATGTTGCGGACATGTTGAATATTGTCTGTGAGAAGGTACTTCGATTTGCGAAATCCAGAGGTTCGTTGGTTTTTATCACATTAGTGACCTGTATTTTATGCAATATTCTATGTGCGGATCAGTATGTATCAATAGTACTTCCGGGGCGGATGTATAAGGAAGAATTTGAGAACAGGCATTTGAAAAATAAAAATCTGTCAAGATGTTTAGAAGATGCCGGAACTGTGACTTCTGCATTGATTCCGTGGACAACGTGCGGTGCATATATGTCCAGTACTCTTGGAATTTCAGCGGCGGTTTATGCTCCGTATGCTTTCATGAACCTGATCAATCCCTTTGTGTCATTGTTTTATGGTATTACAGGGATCACAATGGAGAGGATGTCAGATGAGGAATATGAGGAATGCATGAGAAGACGAGAGGCGGAAAAGAAGGCTTTAGCAGATAAACTTGCTTGAATTTACGGAGTTAAAAAAGTGACATTAGCAGAAGGCAAATATCAAAGTTGCCTTCTGCATTATATATTATTCTGTAGTATGTGCAATTGTGTTATAATGCACATAGAGTTCAGAACGAAGATTTGTTATTTCTGTTAGGGATCACCGTAATGGGGGTTCAGTATGGATAAAGAACAACTATTTCAAGCGGCAGCTCAATCCATTGTTGACGCAGATGAAAGCAGGGCGATGCATCTCCTGGAAGAATCCAAGCGGGAAGGGTTTGACTTGCTTGAAGTGTTAATGGACGGTTTTGGCGCGGGGAATGAGGTTCTCGGAGAGAGGTTCGATAAAGGAGTTATTTCTTTGCCGGAACTGATATATGCTGCTGAAGTAATGAAGAACATCACGGCTAAGATTCTGGAAGTTCTGGATGAAGACCAGAGGGAAAGGATAGTATCGGATCGAGGTACCATCGTTTTAGCTACAGTAGCGGGAGACGTTCATGATATTGGAAAGGGAATCGTAGCATCTACACTTCGTACAGCAGGGTTTAAAGTTGTTGATCTGGGATGTGAAGTCAAAGTGGAAACAATTCTGGATGCTGCAGAGAAGTATGATGCGGATATAATCGGTACCAGCGCCCTTTTAACATCGACACTGCCGGAGCAAAAAAAACTGGAGAAGCTCCTTGTGGAACGGGGTGAAAAAGAACGCTTTATTACTATGGTAGGAGGCGCCCCCTGTACTACGCGGTGGGCGCGAAAAATTGGTGCGGATGGATATAGTGAAAATGCATTGGATGCGGTTCGGGTCGCTTTGGAATTAATTGAAAGAAGAAAAAGCAGGCAGGAGGATAGCCATGAGCAGACTGATTGAATTTAGCGAATCGGAGGCTTGTTTGCCGGCTGAAAAAAGATTTATACAGAACTGTCAATTTGATTTAAGTAAACCTAAACATCGCCGCATGATGGAAATGGCGCGGAAAGTTCGAGAGGATGGTATCGATGGGATTAAGATACGTGCCAAGGTGTCCTTTTGCGAACCTGAGAACTTCCATGACGGAAGGATTACGATGGGAAAAGAAACTGTTACGTGCAATTTCTTTTCGCAGATCTCGGACGATAGGGTGAAGGGAATCTACTTGTATATGCTTACTGTGGGAGAGTGCTATTTTTCCAGCGAAGAAAATATTATGGACTTTCTCTATGCAGATATTTGGGGATCCAGTTATGTGGATGTGAGTACAGATTTACTGATTGAACGTATTAAATGTGATATGTCGAGACGATATGAAAATGAAGAAGAACTGTGGCTGACTCCAGAGTTTGGGCCGGGATATTTCGGCATGCCGGTCAGTGAGACACATAAGTTTTATTCGATTTTAAATGGAGATGAGATTGGGTGCGTGGTCAAAGACAGCGGACTTATCATTCCGCAGAAATCCTGTACGGGATTATTCTTTGTGTTATCTGGGAAGGAACTTGACGTAGAACCGGAATGCCTGCATTGCGCAGGCACTGGAAGCGGATGCGCATTTTGCGCCGTTCGAGGAAGAGGGATTTCAAGAGAGGATACAATATGAAGGTTAAAGTTACGTTTATGCCTCAGAATATTTCCATTGATGTTGAAGAAGGCGGAACTGTCCTGGAAGCCGCGATTTTAGCCGGTGTGGATATAGATGGAAACTGCAGCGGCACAGGGATCTGCGGAAAATGTAAAGTGCGAATTGACTCAGGTGATTTGACGCAATGTAGTGATCCTTATGGGAAGTTGACAGAAAGCGAAAAAAAAAGGGGATTCCGTTTAGCGTGTACACATAGGCTTCTCAAGGATAGTGTAGTGTATACGACAGATTCAAGAGCGACTGCAGAGCGCAAGCGCAAACTGATACATCTTCCGGAAGGTTTTAAACCCGAGCCGACTCTGCGTAAAGAATACATCACGGTGAAAGCAACGACACTTTCAGAAGCTAAAAGTGATGATCGTCGAGTTCGGGAGGCGTTGGGAGAGAAAGACATTAGTTTTGAAGTTGAAACGCTGCGCAGCATCGCTGTAATTCTTCGGGAACAAAATGATCTGACAATCACATTGAGGAACGGAAGAATCATTGATGCAGAGTCCGGAGATCATTCGAGAGAATGTTACGGTCTTGCTATAGATGTAGGAACGACAACTGTAGTAGTTATGGTCTGGAATTTAATTACGGGAGAATTGAAAGGTGTGGATGCGTTTACAAATCCACAGGCAAATCATGGGGCAGATGTAATTTCAAGAATTACATATGTCATGAAAAACCGAACCGAAAATCTTGAAAAGCTTCGTTCAGCTCTTATCGACCGTATTAACCTGTCGGTGTATGAATTCAGTTTTTTGTATGGTATAAAACCACAGAACATTTATGAAGTTGTAGTTGTCGGTAATACAACAATGAGTACGATCTTTGCCGGAATGGATCCCAGTCAGCTGTCCACAGCGCCTTTTGCGCCGATATTTGAAAATGGAGTTGCTGGAGATGCTTCTCGGTTTGGAATCACGGCAGCTGATCATGCAAAGCTTTATATTTCGGCGAATATCGCAGGACATGTTGGGTCCGATATTACTGCTGGGATAATAACTACAGATTTGACGGATTTTAATGAGGGACGTTTGTTTATCGACATTGGAACAAACGGAGAGATTGTAATGACAGGGAATGGAAAGGCTGTCGCCTGTTCCACTGCGGCCGGACCGGCTTTTGAAGGAAGCTCTATCGAATGCGGCATGAGAGCGGCTAATGGGGCGATAGAACGTATAGACCTTTCCATGGATGGTGTTGCGTTTCGCACTGTAGGGAGCATCGCGCCGGTGGGAATTTGCGGTTCAGGGATCTTCGACGCAGTAGGAGAACTGGTTAGAGTCGGGATTGTGGATTCCTCAGGACGGATCTTATCCGCCGATAAGTTAGAAAAAAAGAAGGTTCCAGAGGCGTTAATCAGTCAGATTCGCACAGTAGAAGGGGTGTCGGATTTTTGCCTGTACAAGGGGCGCCACGGAGAAAAGGATGTTTACATCACCCAAAAAGATATTCGCGAGGTGCAGCTGGCGAAAGCCGCGATAGCAGCCGGTATACGGATTCTCATGAAGAAAGTTGGGATCACTGAGCAGGAAATTAAACAGATTATCATTGCCGGGGCTTTTGGAAACTACATTCGAGCTGAAAGTGCAATCCGTATTGGAATTCTTCCCGATATTGACAGATTGAGAATCCACTCTGCGGGAAACGCCGCCGGAAGTGGGGCATCAATGATGTTGTTATCACCGGAATATCGGCAAAGGGTGGAGAAGACAGCTCGGCGTATCCGTCACGTACAATTGGCAACAGAACCGAATTTTCAGGACGCATATATGGAAGCAATGAGGTTTTAGTATGAACGGAGTTCATTATACCAAGAATGATATCATACATATTTTGAAAAGTGACGATCCCGCAGAGACGAATGAACTTTTTATTCGTGCTCGGAAGATGCGAGAGCAAGTGTGCGGCGATCGGATTTTTGCTTATGGATTTGTATATTTTTCAACGTATTGCAGGAACGATTGTAACTTCTGCTTTTTTCGCAATTCTAATGATATTGAGAGGTATCGGAAATCGAAAAACGAAGCGCTGGCCTTATCCAAAGCGCTGATTGATTCTGGAGTCAACGCAATTGACTTGACCACGGGAGAGGATCCTCTCTACCATAATGAGGATTTTAAAACATTTTGTGAAATCATATCAGAGATTAAACATACTTATAACGTTCCTGTTATGGCTTCGCCGGGGGTGGTGGACCATGCCACTATAAATGCGCTGCGAGATGCAGGAGCAGATTGGTATGCTTTGTATCAGGAGACTCATAACAGAGACCTCTTCAAAAAACTTCGTAAAGGCCAGAGCTACGATGAGCGAATGGAGACGAAATTATATGCAAAAGAACAGGGTATGCTTATTGAGGAAGGAATTTTGGCCGGTGTTGGTGAGAGCGCAGAGGATATAGCGGATTCACTTCTGACAATGGGGAAAATTGGAGCACGTCAGGTTCGAATTATGAGTTTTGTTCCTCAGAAAGGAAGTCCGATGGAGAATATTCAGACTCCAGATCGCGAGGAAGAGTTAAAGGTGATTGCGCTCATGCGATGCCTATATCCCGAAGCATTGATTCCGGCGTCTCTGGATGTAGATGGGATTGATGGTCTGAAGGAACGTATTCAGGCTGGTGCGAACCTGATAACATCAATTATTCCGCCCGAGTCGGGATTGATGGGAGTAGCCAACAGCACCATGGATGTGGATAACGGAGGCCGTACTATCCATGAGGCTGCACAGATTCTGAATGATATGGGTCTCCGTATAGCGACAAAAGAAGAGTATATTCATTATATGAATGAGGTGCTGAGAAAATGAAAGTTGGAATTATCGGCGGAAAACTGCAGGGGATAGAGGCTTGTTATTTAGCCAGAGAGGCAGGTTATAAGATAGTTCTTTTAGATAGTAATGTAAATGCACAGGCGTCTACACTTGCAGATAAATTCCTTTGTTGTGATATAAATAAAATGTCGAAGGCTGAGAAAAAAACACTGACTGAATGTGATTTAATTCTTCCTGCTTGTGAAAATACGGAAGTTCTGGCTGCCGCAAGAGATCTTGCGATTGAGGAAAACGTTCCTATTGCCTTTGATTTTGACGCTTATAGAATTTCATCTTCTAAGGTGAAATCAGATCTGCTTTTTGCAGATAATGGGATTCTTGCGCCGGTTTATTATCCTAATGGAAATCCGCCATATATCATAAAACCTTCTGGAGAAAGTGGATCTCATGGCATCCTTTATTGTGAGAGCCGCGGCGAGACGGATATGTTTTTGAAAGGAATTCCGGATTCGGGGGAGTGGATTGCTCAGGAGTATATTGAAGGGCCGTCCTATTCTATCGAGGTTATCGGTGACGGACGGGAGTGGCGTACTTTTACAGTTACAAAAATCCATACGGATGATACTTTCGACTGCTGTAAGGTTACGGCTCCCTGCCCGGAATTACCAGAGAGATTACATCAGAAATTTGCGGAGATTGGTCAACTTCTGGGAGCTATAGTAGGACTGCGTGGGATCATGGATGTGGAGGTCATCGAGAAAGATGGTCAACTGTATGTGTTAGAAATTGACGCCCGAATTCCCAGTCAGACTCCAATTGCGGTGTACTACGCTTCCGGTGTAAATCTGCTGGAAGTCTTGGTACAAAGTACTTTAACGGGGAAATTGCCGGGAGACTGCGGGCAGAAGATAAACCGGCATGTCACATATGAACACTACATGCTTTCAAGAGGGCAGGTTATCCAGGCAGGAGAGCATATCATGAATGATGCTGGTCCACTGACAGTAGTGAGGGGGCTTTTCGGTGCAGATTATGTTGTGACAGATTACAAGTCCGGCTGTGAAGAGTTTCGTGGAATCTTTATTAATTCGGATGAAAATCTGCAGAAACTGGAAGAAAAAAGAGCACATGTTTTGCGGCAATTGCAAAAGATGGCAGATTAGGAAGGCACGTATGGAAAAACTTACGATAACACAGCAGAAGCGTATCACAGAACTCAACGGTGATATAATGCTCTTGAAGAAGGAGTTTGAAACAAAAGAAGAGAGGGATAAATTCTTTCGCGAAGCGGAAAAGGAACTGGTACAAAAGAGCAGAAACAATCTGAAGCAACTGCTGAACGAAAAGCATGTTCCGACGACCGTATCTGGCGGACGCATCCTGGAGGAATGGCTGACGAGTGAAGGATTTACAAAGGTTATTACGCCTACGATGATCTCACGGGAGATGTTAGCGGGCATGACTATAGATCAGGAGCATAAACTTTTTGATCAGGTATTTTGGCTGGACCAGAAGAAATGTTTGAGGCCGATGCTGGCTCCTAATTTATATGTAGTGATGAGGGAACTTCGCAGAATTACCAATGAGGCTGTAAAAATCTATGAAATTGGCTCTTGCTTTCGTAAAGAATCTCAAGGTGCACAGCATCTTAATGAGTTTACTATGCTGAACTGTGTTGAATTGGCAGAGATTGAAGAAGGCGGGCAGTTGGAGGAGTTGAAACGACTGGCTAAAAAATCTATGGAGGTGCTGGAGATTCCGAAATCCCGTTATGAGTTAGTGATAGAAAAATCTACGGTGTATGGGCACACAATGGATATCGAAGTTAATGGGTTAGAGGTGGCATCCGGGTCCTATGGCCCTCACGCTCTTGATGCGAATTGGGGCATTTTTGACACTTGGGTTGGCTTCGGATTTGGTATTGAGCGTCTGATTATGGCGATGTCTGGAAGCAGAACTATAAAAAGGTTTGGGAAAAGCATTATTTTCCTGGATGGCGAGCCATTGAATATTTGACAGAACGTTGAAGAAGACATAAAATAAGGAGGTGGCGGCGGTGACCCGTTTAACCACAGAATGGATTAGTGATATAGAAGCTGGTATGGGGGAATATAGCGCAGGTCTCCAGAGAAAAATTGGAATGACCTTAATGGAATTTTCCAGATGGGTATGTGGTCTTGATGAACAGGCTTTTCAGCAGATGCAGAAGAGGTACAGAGTTGGTGTAGTTCCTGTTACACAAGGTCAGGGACTTATCAGAGGCTTTAGTGAGGCGCTTTGTGCAATTTCCCGCAACATTGGATTTGATACCGAAATTTCACAAAAGACGGATGTGGACGGAATTTATGACTGCATTCACCGTAATCGAAAAATACTGCTTTGCGCGGATGACGAGCGATATATAGCGCTGAATGCAGAAAAAGGAATTATCGGCGAGAATGACCAAGGAACAGCATTGGGGTATATTCGAGCGCTGGATGCTATGCTGACCTGTAACGGACGTAGTTTGAAGGATGAGAATTTACTCGTAATCGGATGTGGTCGTGTAGGTAAAATTGCTTGTTCAATATTGAAATCGGAAGGTATAGAGTTTGGTCTCTATGATCGAGTCCGTCCGATAGAGAAGCACGGAGCAACCTATATTCTATCTGATCCGAAAGAGATTGCGGGGTATTCTGCTGTTTTGGACTTCACTAACGAGGGGGAGTGGCTGACTGCGAAGATGCTGGCAGAGAATGTATTTTACGCCAGCCCCGGAGTGCCGTATTCACCGGATGCAGAGGCAGCTGAAAAGATTGAGGCACAGAGTATCCATGATATGCTCGAAATTGGAACAGCTATCATGCTGGGAACAGTGATGAAATGATTTCAATTTGACGTGGGGTGCGGATCGTATGGATCGCATGGACTCTAAATCCATGAAGCCGGGTGAGACTCCCGGGCACCTCGCCAATTTTCGTTAAGGGGAGAGTGTATGTCAGACAATACGAAGAGATTTTATCGTAAGAATGTTGAACTTTTTGCGTTGATCGATAAAATGAAACTTTGGCCTGCAAGAAGTGGTGTGCTTCACGGAATTAAAACGATTGAATACAACGGAAGTTATGCCACTGTGACAACACATTGTAACTGTGTTTTTCGTATACACGATTCCAGGAACTCTCGGGCAGCACGTTGGCTTAGAAATAAATGGGCGATGAGTCCGTGTCCGAGGTGCAGAATACCGGAATGGAAACTCGAAAAGTATTCCCGGACATTTTTTGAATCTCATTACGGAAGCGATTTGAAGCACAAAAAATGAAGGGAAAAAGATTTTCATTGTGTCGAAAGGTACAATGAACTTTGTGCCTTGTAATGTTCTAATTGCAGGAGGTTTCATTGCGTTTGGATTTGCAATTCTTTGTGCTGGAGCAAATTCAATTTTCAGGAGAACTGTGTTAGATTCGTCTACATTTACTGAACCTTTCCAAAAATAAAAAATCCTAAATTTCCTCTTGCTATTCCATATATATCGCAGTATAATAGCCGGTGGTTATCGTAAGGTTATTCTTGCGATAATGATGTGCTATTAAAGAAAGTTGTATTTGCGAAATGCCTTAAGGAGGAAAGGATGAAGTTTATATCTAAGAGGCGGGAAGTGCGTTGCGCACTTGCTCTTGTTGCGCTGGTTTTTTGTATGTATATGCCGTTTGGAGTCGTCGCGTATGCGGACGATGCGCCAGGGGCATCAGAGTTGTATTCCCATGTTCTCGGTGACGCGGTCAGCTACGGCATCGTTACTGAAACCCTCAAACTGAATGGTGATGCACAGACAAATGTTGCGGCCAAGAAGGTTGTTCCGGTTTCCGGACAGACCGGCAACGATCTCACCAACGATGTTTCCCAGGGCTTCCTCATCGGCTCTGTAGATACCTCGACCAATCATCCTTTTCACATAAAGGGGCATGCAGCTCTTATTCATTGCGCTCCGGAAAGCAAAGAGCATATCATCCATGAGAGCAAGGATATAATTTCGTACTGTACGGACAACTGCGATGAGAGGCAGATTAATGAGAAAATCGACGAGATGATGAACCACGTCTCAAAGTCCTCTCGTGAGCTCTCCGGCAATGCGGCGAATGCGAAGATTGAATATAACCCTTATTCGCAGAGGTATGCTCTGGATCTTTCAGACAAAGCCGACGGAATTTACTATGTTGATGTTGACAAAGATACATATGAGAAAAGCATGAGTGAATCAGAGAAGCTTCAGATTCAAAAAAAATCGTCCCAGACGGTCGTGTTCAATGTAGCGGCATCCGGAAATCTGAAAATGCAGAAATACAGTATAAACGGTCAGGGCGCAGATTCGCTGAATGACAAACTGAATAATAATTCGAGTTCCAGCGAGGTCACCCGCAGCATTATCTGGAATTTCACCGGAGACGGCTCAATCAGCATGGTGGGATCGGTCAGCGGCGTCTTGCTTGCCCATGATTTTGATATCACGACATATTCCACAGGATCCGGCTGGATCGCGTCCAGAAGTGTGACCATCGGCAGCGGAGAGTGGCATAATACATATAACCGGCTTCTGCCTCCGGCCGAGATTCTTGCAAAAAAGGACAAGCCCTCTGCCGGTAACAAAAATGAATCAACAGAGAAACCGGATCCATCTGGGGAGACGAAGCCTCCCAGTCATACAGAAACAGGCGGTGGAGATTTCCCTGTTTACGATGAAAAAGAGCCGAATCAGCCGACCGACGGCGACAAAGACAAGCCCTCGGATTCAGGCGACCAGCCGACTTCCGGTGGCAAAGACAAGCCCTCGGTTTCAGGCGACCAGCCGACTTCCGGTGACAAAGACAAGCCCTCGGATTCAGGTGACAAATCGACTTCCGGCGACAAAGACAAGCCCTCGGATTCAGGTGACAAACCGACTGCCGGCGACAAAGAGAAAACCGACAGTACAGGTGACCAGCCCAGTCAGAAAGAATCCGGAGGCGGAGAAGTTCCGACCTACGGCGATAAAACGTCGGATAACCCGGAACAGCCGACTGACGGCGACAAAGAAAAAATCGAAAACACCGGCAGCAAAACCAAGCCTGCCGATTCAGACAATCCGTCCGGTACCAAAAACAAGAGTACGGCGAAGCACAGCGGGCAGACCGCCGAAACCGCACACAGCTCCGATGTGCCGGATACCGGCGACCATTCGGAACTTCTGTTCCATTTCCTGGTGCTGACCGGTGCAGCCGCGGGATGCGTGATCATCCTCATGAAGCGCCGCAGAGATTCGATGAACGCAGACTGAGGCATGACTGAACTCCGCGGATTACCCGGGGCATATTCCGGAATACGGAAATATCAGGCGGAAAGTGAAACCGACGGGTGAAAGCTCTGCAATTCAGCAATATTGAAACATCAGGATACCCGTTCTGTCAGGAAGGCAGGGCGGGTATTTTATTTAACTGATTCCGGATTATTGCGGTTTTCAGTTGAGAAGATTATTGCGGTTTTTCAGTTGAGCGTGTTGCATCCGGACGGCGGCTGTGATATACTGGAAGACGGTTGAGAAAACTAGAAGTGAATAACATGTTCAGGAACGTGGCTAACGGAAAAAGGTGTGAACCCCTTACTGTTTCTCAGCAACCGTGATTTTCCGCAGAGACGGAAATAAGTCGGGAGACGAGTCGGGTTTCGATGTATGAACTCTGAGGCAGTATCAAGCATCAACGAAATGTATAAAGCGGGAGAGTTCCGCTTTTTTGTTTTTTTAAGGACGGCTGCGTTGGGCCGTCTTTTGTTATATGAGGAAAGTATGAGAAGGAATAATCGCAGTAAATCGAGAAAAACAGGAATAGCTCTGCTTGCGGCGGCAATGCTCCTGTCGCAGATTGTGATGCCGGGGACGGAGCTCTTTGCCGCGGAGGGAGACGGCACTGCCGGAGAGACGGCCGGCGTGCAGACGGTCCGTGAGAGCGAAGAGAATTCTGCGGCGTCCGGGACAACAGAGAAGCGAGAGTCCGCAGAATCGGGGACAACAAAGGAAAAAGCGAAGGAAAGCGGTGCGCCGCCGGCGGATGCGGCGGGCTCGGAGAAATCAGAGAAAAACGAGACAGCCGGTTCCGCGGGAGAACAGAGCCGGTCGGACAGGCCTTTGTCAGAGCAGAAAAACGAGGAGAAGGAACGGCGGCGGATTGTTATCCGGGCAGCTGACCGGCAGGGGAAGCCGATAGAGCAGGCGAAGATTCTGATGGAGCGTTCGCTGGACGCCAGAACCTGGAGCGTGGTCAGTCCCGATGCAGCCAGCTCCGGCAGGCAGTACACCCTGGATGTGAAGGATAAAAGGGAAAATCTCTTTGTGACGTACCGCTTCAGCGTGATGGCCCGGGGCTACACTCCGCACGAGGGACAGAAATTCACGTTTCAGAGAAAAAATCAGTATTTCGACCCGGCGGAGGATGCGGATCCTGTGGAAATCACCGTCCGGATGTTTTCAGCGGAGGCAACCCTGAACGCGGCGAAGGATAAGGCGATTCAGGAGCTTCTTCACTACAGAGAAAAGGACGGATACAGAGAGGCTGAGCAGGAGCAGCTGCGGCAGCAGATTGACGCGGGAATTGAAAAGATCCGGGAGGCGGCGTCTGTCGGCGAGATTGATTACGCCCTGAAGACTGCGAAGGAGCGGATCGACCGCATCAAAACCCGGACGCAGTATGAGAACGAGGAAGCGCGGGGTCGGATTTATTTCCGCTCGGAAGACGGAAAGACCGTAGTGCGTCCCGACAAATACGGAATGGTGACCCTGACCACGGTGGACAGCGGAACCTTTCATATAGGGCGGGCGGACGGCACAGACTACGCCAACGACGACAATGAGACAGACTGGGACTGCACCTGGCAGTACACGGATCCGGATCACGGCGACATCGCGTGGAACGTCATCATCGGGGCCTATGGACAGTATCAGGGGAAATTCGTGGGAAGCTACGACGCCTCGGTGACGCTGCGGGATACAGGACAAAAGATAAATTTCAAGGTGCGCGTCACAGACGGGCATATCGACAGGCTTCGGGCCGTCATAGACGGGGAAGATGCGTCCGGAGCAGAGATTCATGTGATGGGCAGCGAGAAGAAAAAGGCCGTGATTGAGGGCAGACTGTACGGAACAGACCGCTGGGTCTCAATTCCCGCGCATGCGCTGAAATACACCCCCGGAGGCTCGACGAGCGTGAATCACGCCACGGCCGTGTTTCGTACCTGGGGAACAAAGGGGAGCATCACTTACAGTCTGGTCTCCCGGCCTTCAGTGAAGGTACGGGTTGGGATCCGGGCGACCGTCGTGCATCCGACCGGGATTGAAGTCACCGTGCCGAAGGAGGCGTATGTAGACGACTGGGACGGCGCGTTTGACCGGTTTGTCGGGATCCGAGAGGGGGACAGGCCGGGCGAGTACCGGGTCAGAGTCTATCCGGAGAACGCCTCGAATCCCTCCGTCAGATGGACCGACCTGACGCCGGATATTGCGGAATTTCATGAGAAACACGCCGCGGGAATCGTTCCCCGGAAGGCGGGAGTCGCGAAATTCCGT
Source organism: Hornefia porci (assembly GCF_001940235.1). Lineage (NCBI taxonomy): Bacteria > Bacillati > Bacillota > Clostridia > Peptostreptococcales > Anaerovoracaceae > Hornefia > Hornefia porci. The sequence continues at coordinate 1,881,042 of NZ_MJIE01000001.1, forward strand.
GTCACCTGCGTGGACAACCCGTCGGTGAGCAAAGTGGTCAGCATCCGCTTCAAATATATGAAGCCTCTGAAAACCGCCGTTTCGGATAAATCCGTCTACTACGCCAGAGTCGGCGACAGCCCCCTCCGTCTTCACATCATAACCAACGGAGAGTGGAACAGCGTCAGGGGCGCTTCCGAACAGCGATTCCACTGGACATACAGTACGGGAGGAGTCGCCGCGGTGAAGGATTCGGTCCGGTATGACCCAAGCAGTGTGACGATTCCGCGGTGGGTCGAGCATTCCATCACGATTCTCGGTGAAGGTACGGTGTATGTGACCGGAAAACCCTATGATACGACAGGCGGCTGTAAGCCGGTGCGGTTCAAGGTGGTTGTCTCGGATGACATCGACCGCGACCGGGAGGCGGCAGAACGCGTGGAGCGGATGATTAACGCTATCGGCGAGGTGACGCTGGAGAAGAAGGGTCAGATTCAGGGTGCACGGGCGGCGTATAACGCGCTGACCCGGACACAGAAAGGCCTGGTCGACGATAAGGTCTACGCCAGACTGGTCGCAGCGGAGCTGCGGCTTCGTCAGCTGGAGCGTCAGCAGGCCGGCGGAGACTCACCGGAGAACGGCGGACCCGGCGGCGGAACACAGCCGGGGACGCCCGGAGGAGGGGATTCCGGCGAAAGCACAGTCACTCCGGGAGGAGGAGAGACAAAGCCTGATCCGACGGCAGAGAGCGGAACAAAGGCCGATGCGAGGACGCCCAGAGCGTCGGTTAAGCCGGCTAAGGCGACGCTTCGGCCGGCCGCCGACAGAAGGTCTGAAAAGACGGGGCAGAACGCTGCGTCAGCCCGTGTTTTCCGGGAGGTGGAAATCCGGAAAACCCCGAAGAAAACCGTCAATACAGTGCAGAAGCTCAGCCCGATGCTGTCGATGCTTCTGCTGCTGGCTCTGGCGGGAACCTTCGGGGGAGGGGCCCTGCGCAGATACGCGCTGTACCGCCGCGAACGGAGCTGAGCGGCCGGATTGCCGCGCCGCCGGTCGCCGGTCGCCGTCAGTGAATCGGCCGAACAATACCGGCAGGCAGCCGATGGATGTGCGCCCGGCGATGAAAATAACATAAAACAAGTGCTGAGAATGCGGAGCAGAAATGCTCCTGAGAACCTTACGGAGAGAAAAGAATGATATCAAGTACAACAACGAATATTCTGAGAGCTGTGATTTCAGAGCTTCAGACACCGGTGGTTGCAGTTCTGCTGGTGCTGATGGCGGTGACGGTGGTCATGACGGGGAGCTTCATCTGTGAATTTTTTACGGAGCATCGGAAGCTTTCCGAAAAGATCCCGGAGCTGATAGAGCGAATCAACCGCGCGGAGTTCAGCGAGCTTCCCGGACTGATTGAAGAAAGCGGACTGCTGAAGCGCCAGAAGGCAGCGGTTCGGAAACTGCTTCAGGAGCAGAGCATGACCCGAACGAGCCGGGAGGCTTATGCGGCACAGCTTTTGTTCGATGAGGAGGAGCATTTCCACAGATATATCCGCTGGCCGGAGGCGATCCTCCGGCTGGGACCGATGTTCGGACTGCTGGGGACACTGATTCCGCTGGGCCCCGGGCTGATGGCGCTGGGAAAAGGAGATACCATGGCGCTTTCCAGATCGCTTCTGGTTGCCTTTGATACGACGGCCGCCGGCGTAATCATCGCCGCAGTTGCCTTTGTAATCTTCCAGATCCGCAGACACTGGTACCGATCCTATGCTCAGGGACTGGAGTCTGTGATGGAGGTTGTTCTGGAAAAGGAAGAGCCGGAGGTGGCACATGCTGAGAGATAGAAAACGCCTTTCGCGCCGTTTCGACGCAGAAGAGAGCCCTAATCCGCTGGACAGCCTTTCCAATCTGTCTGACGTCATGCTGGTGTTTGCCTGCGGGCTGATGGTCGCGCTGATTATCAATCTGAAGGTGGATGTGTCCCGTCTGGACCAGGCAGTGATTCAGTACAAGGACACCAGCAGCAAGACGACGGTGGAGAAATCCGGCGGAAAGGGAATGGAGAAGATGGGAACCGTCTACAAAGATCCGAAGACGGGGAAAACCTATATTGTTGACCAGAAGAAGGAGCAGAAAGAGAACAGATAAAATTTGAGTTATGCAGCGAAGGAGGTAAAAATGTTGCACAGAAGAAAATGGTACACCGGAATTATCCTGGCGGCGCTTGCAGCGCTTCTCGTCATCGCGGCGGCAGCCGTTACCGACCGCGCCTATGCGGACGAGCCGGAAAAGTGCAGAGTGAAAATCGTCGTTCTGGATAAATCCACCGGAGAAGAGATTAAGGATGCGACGCCGATGGTGTATCACGACTATTATGTAGAGAGTGAGGATACTGATGTTGTTGAGCCTGTTAAACAAAACACAGACGGCACCTTCGACATAGAAATGGAGGACTGGGCATACAGATACAAGGCAGTTGCGAAAAACTATAAGTATAAACGCAGCGCATACGGGGGGAATGATGAGTATGGAGACTGGATTGAATTCGACGGAAAAACCCAGGATGACCAGGGAAACTGGACGCTGACGCTGAAGGTTGAGCTGACGCCGCAGACAGAGGCGGAGCGTCTGAATGAGCTCAGAACAGAATCTAAAAAGGCACTGTCAGACTATAAAAAGGCTTCCGACTATGAGGCGGAAGATCAGGAAACGCTGAAAACACTGATTCAGACATATTCTGATAAAATCGACGATGCGAAGACCGAGGACGCTATCAAACAGGCGCTGGCAGAAGGAAAAGGAGAGATTGACAAGCTGGTCACGGCGCAGGCGAAGAACAACGACCGCTATGCGTCGAAGCTCATGTTCACCGACCGGAACGGAAAGACAACCCCGCTGCTGACCGGAGAAAAGGGACAGTATGAAGCGAGTCTTTCCCTGCTGGATAAAGGCGGCGTATTCTCTGTAGAGGGGGATCCTGCAGCGCGCTGGACAGTGAAAAAAGGACTGTGGATTCAGAGCATGATGATGAATCACAGCGTCGAGTATGTTACAGAACGCACCGGCTCTTTCCTGACCACTTCTATCCCCGGCGACACGGAATTTGTGGATGCGGAAATCAGTGATGCAAGCGTAACGCTGGGCGATGGGAGCAAGGTCACTTTCACGCTGAAGATTTCCACGAAGGAGGAGGACAAGACTGCCGCGGTAGCTGCTGTGAAAGAGAAAATCGGCGGCATCGGAGAGGTGACCCTGGAGAGCGGCGACGCGATCCGGCAGGCCAGAACCGATTATGACGGGCTTCTGAAGTCACTGCAGAAGAAGGTAGACAATTACAGTGTTCTGACCGCCGCAGAGGAGAAGCTGGAAGAGCTGAAGAAAGCTAAGGAGGAAACTGAGGCAAAGCAGGCGAAGGCAGTCGACGAGAAAATCGAGGCAATCGGTGAGGTGACGCTTGACAGTGAAAATGCGGTTGCCGAAGCCAGAAAGGCCTATGACGCTCTGAGTGACGGAGCGAAGGAAAAGGTTACCCGGTACGAAGACCTGACCGCTGCAGAAAAGAAGCTGGATGGGCTGAAGAAAGCCAAAGAGAAGGAAGAAGCCGAGGCCAAAGCCAAGGCGGAGGCTGAAGCAAAGGCCAAGGCGGAAGCCGAGAGAAAGGCGAAGCTGCCGGGAAAGGTAAGCCTGAAGGTAAAGAGCGGAAAGAGAAAAGCCGTTCTGTCCTGGAAGAAAACGTCGAAGGCGAAGGGCTATGTGGTTTATCGCAGCACAAAGAAAAACGGAACCTATAAGAAGATTCGGACACTGAAAAACGCGAAAACGCTGAAATACACCAATACAAAGCTGAAAAAGGGCAGAACCTACTACTACAAGGTCTGCGCATACAATTCAACAGGAAAAGGACCGGTGTCCTCTCCGAAAAAAGTGAAGGTGAAATAATCTCATATGAGACAGAACCAGGAAAAGAAAGTGAAAAGAAGAATTAGAGTGAGCATCGCTGCCGCGGCGATGCTCGCGTTCCTGCTTGCGGGCGCCTGTGCATTCGCCGGCAGCAGCTCCGAAAGCGACTGGACCTGTTTTCAGAACAGTGAAAACAATAATGGCGTGACAGCCCGGGCGGCTGCACCGGACGCCGCCCATGCTGTCTCCCTGTGGGGCGATGTGAAAATGGGAACCCGTTCCGTAACTCCTCCCCTGATCGTCGGCGAGGATCTCTTTGTCGCCAGCGAGAAGACCGTCTACCGGATTGACCGGAGGACGGGAAACGTAAGAAAGAAGGCAGAAGCTCTACACGGCGACGTGGGTTTTGCAATGCACCCCATGGTTTACGCTGACGGGACGCTTTATGCGGTGACCGATGCGGGCAGCGAGGGAACCATGATTGAGGCAGTGGATGGCAAAACCCTGCAGCCCCGCTGGCACAGCAGGGGATATACCGGCCTTGGCCTGACCCAGCTGACCTACCGGAAAATCAACGGGAAGGGTTACCTCTATACGGGAACCGGAGTTTATGACGGAAAAAATCGTCAGCACTACGATGAAGCGAAAGCAGGCAGCGCGGACAACGGCATCCTGCGGTGGTTTTTCTGCGTTTCTGCAGAAGACGGAAAGACCGTATGGAGCATCAAGGATGCAGAGAGAGGCTTCTACTGGGCGGGAGCCTGCGTCACTGACCGGTATATAGTGTTCGGCTCAGACAACGGAGATCCGGGCGGGCTTGATACGGACGGCTCTGTCATCCGCTCGCTGGATCCTCTGACCGGTAAGGAAATCAGCCGTGTTGAGGGTCTGAAGGGAGACTTCCGCAGTGCCATCGTCCGTGACGGGGATTTCCTGTATGCCGGCACCATGGGAGGCCGTTTCTATCGTATTCACATCGGCGAGGACGGAACTCTCGCACAGCCTTCTGCATCCGGCGATGAGAACGGAGACTTCAGCTGCGTCGATCTGGGAGAATCGATCCGCGGCGCTGCGGTAGTGTACAAAGGAAGAGCCTATGTCGGCGTTTCCAACAAAAATACGGGAAACAACCGATATGTCGTTCTGGACAGCAGCAGGGCGCTGAATGAAAAATCGGAGATTTACAGCGTGCCTGTGGCGGGAACGCCGACCGGCGCACCGCTCCTTTCAGTTCCTGAAGGGGATCCCTCCGGAGCGCGGTATCTCTATTTCACCTGCAACGTGGAGCCGGGAGGGATCTGGTGCATCCGTGACGTTCCCGGGCAGACAGAGGCGGGAGCCGCCGAACAGGTCTTTGTTCCGGAGGGAGCGCAGGCGCAGTTCTGCATCAGCCCTCTGGCTGTCAGCAGGGACGGGATTCTCTACTACAAAAATGACAGCGGCTACATCATGGCGATCGCGCCCCGGCTCCTGTCCGGCGTGAAGCTGACGACAGATAAAGGTAAGCCGCTTTCCGTGCCCTTCCAGCCGGGAATGCGGGACTATCAGGTCGTCGCCGACGATACGGCAGCTTCTGTGAAGCTGGCTGTCAGCGGAAGAGACGGGGAGACTTCCTGCAGCCTGTCAGTGAACGGAGAGGAGCAGGGCGAGACCATGACAGCGAAGCTGGGAGACGCCGCGGAGACAAAGATCCGGCTGCGGGTGAAGAGGGGCGCTGTGTGCGTGGACTACCACTTCACTGTCGTGCGGGTGACCGAGAAGGATGCGGAGCTGAGTGTTTTGTCGCTGACGGAGGATGGCCGTTACGATGACAACCTTCTGGGCGAGCTCATACGGGGACAGGATCGGTACCAGACGAAGCAGCTGGAGAACGGGAAGGACACATACAGCCTCTGGGTGCTCCCCCTGCATTCTGAAGCGGAGGTGCGTGTGTACGCGCGGGAGAATGTCCGGGATCCCGAAAAGGGCGGACTGCTGAAGGCCGGCAGCGAACTGGATTACAGCTGGCGGGATGAGATGGACGATTCTCAGAAGTATGTAATCGGTTCAGCCGACCTGAATAAGAATACAGTCGTGAACGTTCGCGTCACCTCAAAGGACAAAAGCACGACTCGGGATTATCTGGTGACACTGAACAGGGGGAAATCCGGAACGGATGAGCCCAAGCCCCGGCCGGAGGTGAAGAAGCCCGCTCCGCCGGCGAAGGTGAAAAGCGTCAGCTGCAAGGCGGGCAGGAAGAAGCTCACCCTGAAGTGGAAAAAGGCTTCCCGCGCAACAGGTTATGAGATTACTGTGGCGAAGGACCGGAAATTCCGGAAAGGAAAGAAGAAGCTCCGTGTTGACCGCCCGAAAAAACTCAGCAAGACGATTCGTCAGAAAAAAGGAACCGTATACGTCCGCATGCGCGCTTACGCCCGGTCCGGCGGCAAGACTGCATACGGCCCGTACAGCAAAACCGTGCGCGTAAAGGTCCGGTAGCCGCCGTATTTCAGTGAATCCCGGACAGCCAATCAATCCCGGAGCGCCCTCTCCGGGATTGATTGGCTGTGAAATGTGTGATAGAATGGTTCTTAGATCAGGGGGGTCGTTACAGATCCCATAATTGAATAATGAATGAGTGTAACTAACGGAACGAGGTGAGAATCCTCCACTGATACAGCAACCGTGATCGTTCATAACAGCCGGCCTGCAGAGATGGCAGAGAGAACGTCAGTCGGGAGACGAGTTGCAGCTCTGATTTGAGACCTCTGTTTTAGTGAACAATCAGACAGTAAGAGGAATCCATCGCAGATGGCGCCGCATATTAGAACGGTATGCGGTTGTCGGGATGAGGCACTCTTCTTTTTCATTTCAACGGTATGCGGCTGTCAGATACAGGCGACAGACGCGCGGGAATGGGAACGGCGAACGGGGGTCACAGGTGTGGCGCCCTTTTTTCGCGCCGGAAAGAGAGGAAGATGTATGTTGAAAACCGGTAAACGCGTCAGCATGATTTTGTTGTCGCTTTTTATTGTGCTTACGATGATCCCAGCGATGCCGGTCATGGCAGAGGACGGAGGATCGGCTGAGATGACAGTCTCAGATTTCTTTACGGATCTGAATGGGATAGTGAAGGTTACAGAACCGACGGACTATCCGTATACGATAACAGATATCGATGGAACCAAATGGTTGAAAGGCTGTACCTCTCAGTCAGGGACGATTAAGAAATCCCAAAGCGCAACGCTGACTTTTGTATTTACAAAGGCGGCGACACTGACGTTTGACTATAAGATGGATACAAATTCATCTTCCGGACTGGTGGTCAAAAATGGAAACACTTCTCTGTATACCTGTTCAAGTTGGGGAGCAAAGGTGACTGGAGTCAACGGGATCAAAGAAGGCAGTGCCTCCGTACAGGCGAATGCAGGCGATACTGTTACTGTGGCTTACCGCCAGGGAAACTCTTCTTCAAGAAATAGCTGCATGTATCTGAAGAATTTCAAAGCATCGCTGCCATCTCAGGTCACGTTCCATGGGAACAACGGAACGGATGAGACGAAGTCTCAAACTTTCTATGGGACAGGAACGCTGGATTCCAACTCGTTCTCTTATGACGGTCATATTTTCAAAGGCTGGGCAGATTCCGCGGACGGAGAAGTAAAATATGCTGACAAAGCATCCGTAAACATCCAGGCGGATACCGATCTGTATGCTGTCTGGGCGTCGGTCTATGCCGCGACATTCACACTTTCTCCGGAGGATGCGCAGTTCAGCCTCTATAGTGATTCAGAATACAAGATGCAGTTGTCTCCAGATACAGAGAGTGCACGGAGATATACACTGGAGAACGGTACCTACTACTGGAAAGCCTCAGTCTTTGGCTACGCCGGGAAGAGCGGGAGAATTGAAATCGGCGGCGCAGCAGTGAATACAGTCGTTTCTCTTGTGGCGAACAAAAAAATATCGGCGTCCTTCAGCTATGACGGTGACGCAACCTCTATCGAGGGAGGTTCTCTGACTGTGAAGACCGGAGAACAGGTGATGACTGCAAAGGATGGCAGCAACGGACTTGTCTATGAACTTCCGACGGGCTATAAATATACCTATACGTTTAAGAGCAGGAATTATACAAAGCAGACTGGAGAGATCGATCTGACCGGTGATGTGACAGAGGCTGGAAAGTCGTTTACGATTCCCCTTTCAGTCAAGACGGCCTGGGGCGGGTCCGATGATATCGAAGAACCGCAGAAAAATGAAAAAGGCGTTTATCAGATATCGACAGGAGCAGAACTGGCATGGCTGGCGCAGGAGGTGAATGCGGGACGCGGCACAGGCTATGATGCGGTATTGAGCAGGGATATCGATCTCGGGAATGAGGCGTGGACACCGATCGGCTCCGATAAAGGCAAGTATGCCGGTACATTTGACGGAAACGGAAAAACGATATCGAATCTGAACGTAGAGGCAAAGACTTATAATCAGGGGCTGTTCGGTTATGTGAACGGCGGAACCATCAGAAATCTTACGGTGAAAGGTACTGTGACCGGCGCAGGAAGCAGCAATTCCGGGGGAGTTGGCGGCATAGTCGGCACATTGAACAGCACATATTCCTCTGCAGCCCTGATAGAAAACTGTGTGAGTTATGTTGCTGTTACCGGTGGAAATAATGTGGGCGGTATCGTCGGTATTTTCAACGGTTCTTCGGATAAGACGGTCAGGCACTGTGCGAACTTCGGACAGATCAGCGGAGCCAACAGTATCGGAGGAATTGGTGGCCATGCTTACGGAAAGGGAAGAATCGAGGCCTGCTATAACCGCGGAACTATTACAGCAGCGGTCAGTAAAGCGGCCGGGATCATCGGTTATCTGAACGACAGGAATGCAGTTGTTTCAGACTGTTATACCACCGGCGCAGTATCAGGCGGCGCAGATTCCCACCCGTTTGCAGGATTAAAGTCATCAGGTACTGTTACGAACTGTTACTATCTCGACAGCCTGGGCACGGACACCAATGCGGCTCCCATCAGCGAAGAAAATCTGAGAAACCTGAAATTCGCCACCCCGATTCCGGATTTCTGCCGGGATATGGAGCAACCCGTCAATGACGGTTATCCGATTCTGTCGGTTCAGGATACAACGCCAAAGTATGAACTGACCGTTCTGCTGGATCCCGGGGATACGGAACTGTCACTGCAGGATAAGGATGGTGGAATATGTGTGGGAGCCCCCGGAGATAACAAGGTTACATTCCAACTGCGGGACGGAGCCTATAACTACACGGCGAGTGCATTCGGCAAGGTGACAAAAAAGGGAACAATTACCATCGCAGGAGAGGCAAAAACAGAGAAAGTGACGCTTGAGGATGCTCCGGGGAAGACAGTGTCCTTTGATATCACCTGCTCTGACGGAGCGACGGATGTGACTCCTGTCATCACGGTCAGAACCGGCGACCGCATGATAAAGGCGGATGCGGGCAACTCGTACAGGCTGCCTTATGGTGAGTATACATATACCGTTAAAGCAAAGAACTACAAAAAAGTGAGCGGGACGATCACCATTGGTGCAGACAGCGCGTCAAGTATTCCGGTAGTTCTGGAATATTCCAGAAGCTGGGACGGCGAAACGATCGCTGAGGACAGTGAAATCGCAGGTTCGGGCTCAAAAGAGGATCCATATCTGATTTCAAACGGCGAGCAGCTGGCATGGCTGGCAGCCAGGGTTAATGCCGGAAACAAATATAACGGAAAATATTTTAAGCAGACAGAGGATATTGATCTGGGCGATAACAACTGGACGCCTGTGGGAAAGTCATACAGCTATATATTTGCCGGTAATTATGACGGAAACGGCAGGACTGTTTCGGGTCTGAGCATTGAGGGAACTTCGGATTACAACGCTCTGTTCGGTATGGTTAAAGGCGATGCCAAAGAGCATGCGACGATTCGGAATCTTACAGTAAAGGGCTCGGTATCTACTTCAGGCAGATATGCTGCGGGGATCGCAGGATACGCAGTCTGCCTGGATATTGAAAACTGCCGCAATGAAGCGAATATCACCACTTCCAGTGAAAGCAGTGCCATGAATAGCGGCGGAATCATCGGTTATATGTATGGTACAGTGTCTGTGTCAAAGTGCTCCAACTCCGGAACGATTACCGGAACCGGAGGGGAACAGCTGGGCGGTATTGCCGGAGCTGCAACAGCAAGCAAGTCGATCATCAGCGAATGCTTTAACACAGGAAAGATCCTCGGCAAAAACCGGGTCGGCGGTATTGCCGGGTATTTCAGTGGCGCAAATTCAAAGCTGTCCCATGTATATAACACTGGAGATGTCAGCGGCGTATCCATTGTTGGAGGGATTGCCGGGGGAATCTTTGCAACCGCAGAATGCGGGTATTCTTTGGGAACGGCGACCGGGACGTCTGATACGGGAAAATGTGTCGGAAAAGCAGGCAGCAGTTACCTGCCGTCTGAATTCTACTTTGTTGGAACGGAGGACGATACCGGCGCCGGCGGCATCACTGCTGACGCTCTGAGGGCGAAGGCTGCCGGTTTTAATGAGGCGGCAGGAGAGGAAATCTGGAAGAGCTCACCGGAATATTTCAATGAAGGATATCCGGTGTTCAGCTGGCAGGAGATCAAGGACCCTGTCACAGATAAGACGACACTGAACGATGATATAGCGGCCGCGGAAAACTATCTGAAAGAGATCAGCGGCGGATCTTATGCAGATGCTGCGAAAATTCTTTCAGATGCGGTGAATGCCGCCAGAGCCGCGTCGGAAGATACTAAACTTACGCAGAATAAAGTGGATGCGGCTGATAAGGCTCTGCGGGATGCGATTGCCAGAGCAAAGGCTGCAGTTGCCGTAATCGACAGAGATGTGGCGGCAGGCAGAAAAACAGAGGCGGATGCGGCGAAGGCTTCCGCAGACCGTGCGAAAAAGGCAGCGGACGCCAGCAGGAAAGCGGCAGAGGAAGCGATGAAGACGCCCGGTGAGGATGCTGTGAAAGCAGCGGAGCAGGCTAAAAAAGATGCAGAAACTGCGGCAGAGGCGGCAAGGAAATCTGCAGATGCGGCGGATGCCGCAGTGAAGGCTGCCGAAAAGGCTGCGGCCTCTGCAACGAAAGAGGGAAAGGAGGCCGCAGATACGGCACTGGCAGAAGCGAAGGCAGCAGCGGTCGCATCGGCCAAAGCCATGACAGTTGCCGGGAAGGCACAGGAAGAAGCCGATGAGCTCGTTCAGAAAGCCAGAGCGGACAAGGAGGCGGCAGAGCATGCTTCCGCAGGGGATAACGAAGACGCTGATATCGATGCAATCACGCCGGGCAATAAGACGGCAGACAGCGCGGCGGCAAGCAAGAATATCTCAGGCATAAGTGCCTCGGGAATCAGTATAACCGCACAGCTGAAGAGCAAGGCGATGAAGGTGAAGTTCAGAAAGGTCAAAGGCGCGACGAACTACCGGATCGCATACAGGAAGGCGGGTGAAAAACGATGGACATACGCCTGGACGGCCGGGAAAAACACCTGCAGCATCAGCAAGATGAGGAATAACGGCCTTTATGAGTTCAGGCTGGCTGTCTACCAGAAGAATGGAGACACGTGGCAGAGAAGTACCTGGTCCAGAGTGAATTACAGAATGTACGCCGGCACGAAGGCGAGTGTCAGGACGGGAAAGCGCTCTGCAACCGTCAGAGTCAAAAAAGTGAGCAAAGCCACCGGATATCAGGTGATATATTCTTCGAAGAGGAGTATGGCCGGCGGGAAAACGAAAAACTTCGCAGGCGGGAAGAAAACAAGTCTGAAAATCCGCGGACTGAAGAAGGGGAGAACATACTATATTCAGGTAAGCCCTGTTAGAAAGTATAAGGGGCACATATATCTGGGAATTCAAACCGGGACGAAGAAGGTCAGGGTAAAGTAAATGAGTAATGAGAAAAGAATGATACTGTTTCGGTGTGTATCGGCAGGAATCATCGCGGCGTTTGCCGCGGTGATTCTTGCGCTGATGGCGACTGCGGCATGTGCTGCATCTGCTCCGGAACAGAAGGATGGAATTTATCAGATCGGAACACCACAGGAACTCTGCTGGTTCGCAGATCTGGTTAACGGAGAACTGAAGGACGGCACGGCGCAGCAGTCGTCAGCCCGAGCCGTCCTGACAGCGGATATAGATCTGAGCGGGACGAAGTATACGCCAATAGGCAAGGATCTTGACAACCCGTTTGAGGGAACATTTGACGGACAGAAGCATCAGATCAGTGGGCTCGTACTGAAAGAAAACGGGAGAATACTGGGGCTTTTCGGTGTCCTCAATGCGGCGCAGATCCGCAATGTGACGGTGTCGGGAGAGATCAGCGGGGATTCGTATGCTATTGGAGGAATCGCCGGAAAGGCTTCCGGCAAAACGACGATTACCTGCTGCGGAAACCTTGCCAACGTAAATGGAACAGGATCTTCCAGCAACACGGGCGGTATACTGGGAACATCCGATAACGGGATTACGATTAAAGACTGTTTCAACCGGGGAGCGGTGACTTCAGCGCACCGGGCTTCCGGCATCACACCGGAGATGTCCTTCGGGACACTGGAGAACTGCTATAATACGGCGTCTATCAGCGGAAACATTGCTTCAGGAGTCGGAAATGCCAGAAGCAACACCTATAAGAACTGCTATAATGCGGGTAAGATCACCGGTTCACAGACAGCTGTCTCTATCGGTTCCAGCAAATATGCAGCTTATGAGAACTGCTATTATTGTGCCGATATGGCGGCGGGTGATACAGAAGAACTTGGGAAACTGAAACCGTCATCTGATATGAAGAAGGCGGCATTCGTGGAGACTCTGGGAAAGGAGCACTGGCAGATGGATCGCGGAGCACAGGTGAACGGCGGATATCCGCTGCTCGCCTGGGAAACTCCGGAGAATGTCGGCAACATAACCCTTGAAACTCCCGTGGGACTGAAATGGAGCATTGGGGAACCGGACAGCGACAAATATGATTTTGTGACCCGGAGTGCAAAAGCCTGCTGGAACGCCGTGGACGGAGCCTCCGCTTATACCCTTCGTGTCTACACGACGGAAGATCGATCCCATGCACTCATTGAGAAAAGCGGAATCGAGAATACAGAATATGATCTCACAAAGGCGCTGGGCGGGATGAAGAGCAGTGGCCGCAGGAATTATGTCTTTACCGTTACGGCGGAGGGTGATGGCAGTATCTATCAGGACAGTGAAGAATCTCAGGCGAGCGGGGATGGCTATGAGTTCGATCCTGCAACTTATGTAGACTGCCCTGGGGGACTGGTATGGAATAAAGCGTCCCGCATCGCTGAGTGGAAGGCCGTGAAGAGCGCTGACTTTTATGTCGTGACGCTCTACGAGGATGGAAAGAAAAAGGTCGAATTTACTATTGGCAGAGAACTTCTGGACAAAGATTCAGAGAAGCTCAGTATGCACTTTCTCAGCAGCATGGCTGCAGACGGCGACTATTATTTCACTGTGCGTGCCGGTTTCACCATAGACGACAGCGGAAGTGAGTATGATGGCAAGACCTGTGTCAGTGCACTGTCCAGAAGCGAGTCAGGACATTTCGATGCAGAAGAGAGCGAGACAGTGGAGATTTCCTCTGTCGACGACTGGATGAAGATCGTCAACACCACCGCCAAAGGAACCGGATACCAGACAGATGCAGATGCGCAGAATGCGGCATGGTCACGTAACTATAAACTGATGGCGGATATAGATTTCAGCAGACTGACAGCGGAGCAGCAGAACCAGGAGAAATCCTGGGGTAATATCAATGCCATGTTCAACGGAAAATTCGATGGAAACGGTCACAAAATCACGGGATTGACTCTGAGCAACGGGGACGGAGGGCTGTTTCGGTACATTGGGCCTTCCGGTGAGGTAAAGAATGTGGTCGTGGAGAATCCAAATGTGCTGTTCAGCGACAATGCGGCGGTTCTGTGCTACTACAACTACGGCAGCATGGAAAACTGCACGGTCAGAAACGCAAACATCACAGCGGATACCGGTGCCATTATAGGAGGTATGGTGAGCCGAAATTTCGGAACCATAGAAAAAAGCTGTGTGCAGGGCGGTAGCCTGACAGCGAACAGCCAGACCGCCAACGGACATGCAGGCTTTGTTGGTAACAACTTTGGCGTGATCAGACAGTGTTGGACGAGCATGAACGTTCGCACGCAGAGTTACTGCGCAGGTGGGTTCGCAGGCTGGGCAGACAGCAGCGGCGGAAGGACGGGTTCCTTTGAGGACTGCTTTGCACTGGGAAGTGTGACGGCCACGAGGGGTTGGAACGGCGGATTTATCGGGCGGATCAATTCCGGCGGAGTCACGTTCAGAAACTGTTATGCAGCAAACCGTGTCAGCTCTGCGGACAGACCGGAACGGGCCTATGGATTCGCGGGTTCCATGAGCGGAGAAGCGGCGAAGGATATTGTGGGGAGTTCAGGCTTTGACGAGGAAATCCCGGCAGAGAATTTTAAAAACTGTTATTTCGTAACGGATCTGACCGCCTCTGACAATCCGAAAGGCGGTGCGAAGGGCGTCAGCCTGGACACGATGAAGACGGCAGGCTTTGCCACGACGATGGGCGATTCCTGGACGAGAGAGGACGATCGTAACAGCGGACTTCCGTACCTGACAGATGTGGCGGCGCCGACGGATCAGATAACAAAAGATATTACGGTGAAGATGGCGATTGCACTCTACGACAAAAGCCAGTATGACTTTGTCCAGGATGGAAAAACGCTGAGTGTCACACTGCCAAGTACCGGTAATACCAGACTGATCGATGTTATGAACGCGGCGCAGAAGCAGGGACTTCTGACTTACGATTACACTGTATCCCCGGCCTATGGCAGCTTCATTGAGTCAATCAACGACAACAGGATGCTTCCGCCAAATGGCTGGATGTTTACGGTGAATGACGAGATTTCTATCGTTTCTGCGACGCTTGCATCTATTCATGATGGGGACTGCGTTTTGTGGTATCAGGGTACGATGCAGAATCTCTTCAAGGCACCTGCCTGGGCAGATATCACAGGTGAGAAACCGGTGAAAAAGGTAATTTCAGTTTCTACAGCGGCAGAACTTGTCGCACTCTGTGACGACAACGCAGATCTGACGGCAAATTACAGACTGACCAGGGATATCGATCTGTCCGGCATGGACTTTCAGGGAATCGGATCCAAAACACACCCTTTCAGCGGCAGCTTTGACGGCGACGGTTATACCGTCTCGAATATGACGATTCGCAAGCCGGAGACCAATAATGTGGGCTTTTTCAATTTCATCCGGGGCGCCACAGTGAAGAATGTCACGCTTAGGAATGCAGATGTGACCGGTAAATATTCGGTGGGCGCACTCGTGGGAGTGGCTGCGGTCAAAGTCAGCTCAGTGGATATCGCATCTAATGTCGGGAATACTATTGGAAATTGCAGAGCATACGGCCGGGTGACATCGACGAATACAGACCTTTCGGGAAGCTCCAACGGCTCCTACACAGGCGGTCTCATCGGATTCAATGATGGGGACAGTGACGCTAAAACCGGACTCAGTGTACTCAGTTCAGTTGACAGCTGTATCGCTGATGTGGATGTGACGGCCGGAGCCATCTATGCCGGCGGCCTGGCAGGCGGGAATTTTGGGTATATTACCGACAGCAAAGCCAGAGGAAATGTCAGCGGCGCATCTTGTACAGGAGGTTTTGTCGGAGGGAACAACGGAAAAATCTACGACTGCAGCGCAACTGGTGACGTTATCGGGAAAAAGAGCACGGGAGGTTTTGTCGGCAACAATTATGATACGATCATGCGCAGCTATTGCACCGGATCGGTAAATGGCGATGGAGAGGAACTCGGTGGATTTGCCGGATCCGGCAGCGGTGTAATCAAAAAATGCGCCAGTGCAGGAACGCTGACGACGACGTCGGGAAGCTCCTATAGAGGCGGGTTTATCGGTAACTATCAGGGCACACTGGCAGGACTGAAGAAAGACATTACATTTTCGGAAAACTACGGCTGGAGCACGGCGCCTGACGGCGGCGAATATAATGTCGTGGGTAACAAAACGAAGGGGAACAGTGATGCGGAGCAGGCGGCGCTGGATACGGCGAAGATTACGGACTGGCCTGCACTGCAGAAGATATTCCTGGAACTTTATGATGTCAGGCTGGGCGACCATGGCGGCATCGATGACCCTGCGGAGACAGTGATCGACAAAGATAAGCTGTCTGATGCCATCTACAGAAATATGACAGCTGAGCATTCCACGGACGATCTGTCCTGCTGGAAAATCGGCGATATTGCAGTCTATGAGAAACTGACCGGTAGAAAAGGCGGTATTACAGATGAGCAGAGGCAGGCCTTTATCGATCAGGCGGCTTCTCATGCGCAGAAATCCGATGTGTCGGCAGTCGTTCTTGCCAAAGACATCCTTGGACTCACAGCTATGGGGGCAGATCCGAGGAAAGTGGTTCTTGCCGGTGAAAGCAGCGATACTGCGCTGAATCTGGTCAGCGTTCTGAAGAACAGAGTTTCCATCGAAGGATTCGGGGAACTGTCCATATATACGCAGCCGTATGTACTTCTGGCACTTTCACAGAACAAAAAAGATCTGACCGCGGCGGAACGAGATTCCATGATTGGAACGATAATTGCCCGGCAGAGATCCAATGGAGGTTTCGGCGGGGCTGATGCGGATGGTCCGGTGATCATGGCTCTTGCCATGTGGCGGGAAGAAAGCGATGCAGCACGGGAAGCTATTCAGAAGGCGATTTCCCGGGAGTATGTCACGTCGATGATGGATGACAATGGCGCCGTCTCCTATAACGGAACAGCCAGTGCAGAATCAACGGCACAGATGATCGTCGGCATCTGCGCAGCAGGTCGTGATCCCGAGGACTATGTCAGAGGCGACTGCAGTCTGACAGACGGACTGTTATCTTTCGTAAACGACAGTCACGACGGTTTCGTTCATAAGGACGGGAATCCTCGGATTGCAACGGAACAGGGATTTCGCGGCCTGTTGTCCTGCAGACTTGTGAAAGAGGGAGGTATCCTCTACAATTTCCGAGAGATGAGTCTGAGCCCTGCGGTCTCCGGTGTGAAGAGAGATGGGAGTTCTCCGGATACAAAGCCCGGATCGGCGGAGACAGGCGACGGGGACAAAAAGCTGGCGGCTCCGTCTGTCAGAGCGCAGAATTCCGGAAAGGGAATTCTCCTGATATGGAAGAAAGTCCCGAAAGCATCGGAATATCAGATCCTGAAACGAAGCGGTGCATCGGCAAAATGGAAGGTGATAAAAACCGTGAAGTCCGGCAGTGCGATACGATGGACGGACAGAAAGGCGAAGAATGGGGGGAACTGCTTATATCGCGTGAGAGCTTTGTCAGAGGAAAAGAAGGCAACATCATCGACTGTCAGAATGGTTCGTCTCACCGGAACGAGGATTACGAGGACAGGACACGCCGGAAAGAGAACCGTAAGTCTGCGCTGGAAGAAGAATGGCAAGTGCAGCGGTTACCAGATTCGGTATGCCTTCTCGGGAAAATTCCAGAAGAGCAGGAACGTCACAGTGAAAGGAAAGAAGAACGTAAGACGGACGTTGAGACATCTGAAGAAGAGACGTGTATACGTACAGGTTCGCTCCTATATAAAGAAAGACGGAAAGAAGTATTATTCAGTCTGGAGTAAGACGAAGAAGATCAGCGTAAGATAACAGGGAGAGAGAATGAAAAATAAAATATTGAAACAATTTATGACTGGCGCGATCACCATCGCTCTCGTGGTGTCAGGCATAATGCTGCCGGCACAGGCCATGGCGGCAACGTCGGCAGCCACTGCGTCTGCCGCCTCCACAAAGGGAGATTTCCCCAAGCAGGTAGATCCGGCCTCTGTTACAGATTTGCCTGCGCAGAGAGCGAAGAGCAGTCGTCTGGCAGACAGTGATGAGCTTCTTACCGGATACATGAAGCAGCAGATGGGGCTTGACGATGACGACAATAATCGCCGGATAACACGCGGGAGCAGACTTACAGGGCAAGAACGCATCGTCTATAATAAACTGAAGGAACGAATCCGGAAGGTTGCGGCAGGAGAGGTGTCCTCTACGATCGTGTCGATTCCTCTTTCAGATCTGGGGATACAGAGCCGGTACTCCGCAGCGGATCTCGGTCTGGATACGATTTTCGATGCAGAGAAACCGGGAAAAGTCAGCGAAGCCGCACGGCAGGCGGTGAATGCGCAATTTACAGTAAACCTGTACACGGTGCTGACCGCGATCCTGGGGGATTTTCCTTATGAGCTCTACTGGTATGACAAGACGGAAGGCGTAATCTTCAAAGCACCGAAAATAGCTGCGTTCAATAACGGTAAACAAGGCTTTGTGGTATTTGAAGACAATGCCTGTGCGACATTCGCACTGACAGTCGCCAGGGCTTACGGCTCGGGCTGCGAGGTGAATACAGAGAAAACGCAGGCCGCCCAGACTGCAGCGGGAAATGCGAAAGAGATCGTTGCGAAATATAAAGATCTTTCAGACATTGAAAAACTTAAGGCGTACCGTGACGAAATTCTGTCGCTGGTGGATTACAATTACGATGCCGTGCTGAAGTACGAGGAGGATGCCATCTATGGCGATCCCTGGCAAGTGATTTATGTCTTTGACGGTGACAGCAGCACTAACGTGGTCTGTGAAGGGTACTCCAAGGCTTTTCAGTACCTTTGTGATCTGACGGATTTCACGGACAAAACTATCGTCTGCAATTCCGTTACCGGTGACATGGTCAGTGGCGCTGTCTCCGGACCGCATATGTGGAATATCGTTACCATCGGCAGGAAAAATTATCTGACAGACCTGACAAACATGGAGGGCGACAAGGCGCCGAACAACAACGAGTTGTTTCTGGCAGGAGCCGATGGCTCAGTGGAAGACGGCTACAAGATCAGCTGGTCCGATCAGTATATCTGTTATCTGTATGATAATATGACGCTGCAGGGCTACGAGAAGGCAGAACTTATGCTGGACAACTGCGGTTATTTCGGTCAGAATAAAGCTGGTTCCGGTGACGAGAAGTCGTCAGAAGACGGAAAAACAGACCCCGGGAAAGCCTCTGAAGACGGCGAGGGCAGCGACTCGATCACACCGACGGATGAAGAGGCAGATCGGGCAGGCATCAGCTCTTCTGTGGACAGGGTCAGCATTGCAGATCTAGAGAGCCGGATCATTGGGAAGAGTACGGAACTCAGCTGGAAAAAAGTTAAAGGTGCGACAAATTACCGTATTGCCTGGCGCGAGGCGGGATCCGGAAAATGGAAGACCGTATGGAGCGAGGGAAAGACCGGAGTAAAGATCGGCAAACTGAAGAAAAAAGGACTTTACGATATCCGTATAGAGACCTTCCGTCGGGTCAGAAACGAGCCCGACGCGGCATCCGGAACTTCAGGAGAGGCCTCCGCTTCTCCGGTCACAGTCTGGGTGCGCAGTGGGTGGTCCAAAACAGCGCATTATTTTGTTGGAAAGACAAAGCTTTCTGCTCGGAGAAAAGGCAGGGCGAGAATTTATGTCAGGATCAGGCGGCAGCAGAATGCCAGCGGATATCAGGTGTTCTGCTCTGCGAGCAAATCCATGAAAAAAGCCAGGGTGAAAACTCTACGGGGAAATCGCCATACGAGACAGGTAATCAGCAGGCCGAAAAGTTCCGGACGATGCTATGTCGCCGTGCGCCCGTACAGGATGCATAAGGGCATCCGTTATGTTGGGGTCTGCTCCGCTGTAAAGCAGGTGAAATAATCGAAGCTGTCAGAACATTATCACCGTAACCTCCGCATTGAAAAGTTCCGCCATATGCGTTACAATTTCATTTGTAATAAGTGTCTGCCCATTAAGTCCACGTCGGGCTTAATGGGCGCTGACGGCAGTTTATCAGCAGCGCCGCGGCGCACAATCCGATGACGGTGTGCGCCGGCAGGCCACGAATATACTCTCTGCAGTATTGGTATTTCAGAGATATTTGATGACTGAGCACGCATTAATAAAGCATGTGAAACGACAGTGAAACGGGAAAGAAGGACAGCATGGAAGAAGAAATGAAGCTGAAGAATAGCGGTTCCGCTCCGGATCGGGAGGAGCTGGTGAACTCTCTGATCCGCGAGATAAAGGGAGACTTCGCGGCGGAGGGACGTACTTCGGAGATCGCGAAGGAGGCCTGCGATATGGGTGTGGACTACGCCCGGACGCGGCGGTTCAACAATTCCGGGCGCTATCACAATTACGATTACCGGCTGGACGACGGCGGAAGCGTGAAGGCGTTCAACTATTTTGATATTTTTATGACCCGGCTGCAGACCTCGGCATATATGGATGCGGAGAAGGCAGTCCGGGGTTTTTTTGCGGACAGCGGGGACCGGCTGTTTCATCTGGTAAGGGAGCAGCGCTTCGGAATCAACGGCGTATTCAAGGCTGTCATGTCCTCCCGTGAGGCGCAGAATCTGAGCTTCTCCGACTATGTGCTGGTCATCGCCTGCTTCTGCGCGGGGTTTATGCTGGAACAAAATACAGAACGGTGAGGTGACGGCGCATGGCGGATTTCAGAAAATGTGACGGCAACTGCGAAGCCTGCGGCAAATGCAGGGGAGAGAGGCTCCTGAAGGAGCTCAGAAGCCGGAAAAGTGAACTGACGTACATGCCGGAGGGCTTCCGGTCGGCGGTCGATGACAGCACTGCAGACAATGAGCCTGCGGACGGGAACGGCAGTCCGGCGCCCGGGAGCAGTTTCGCAAACCGTCCGGAAACCGGTGCCTCAGAGTCCGGCGACCGACCGGGAAGCGGATACGGCGTCGCCTTTGATATCGGAACGACGACGGTGGTGGGACTCTGCTGGGACCTCGCGAAACGGGAACTCCTGGCAACCGACGCCGCCCGCAATCCTCAGGTGGTTCACGGCGGAGATGTCATCAGCCGCATCGGTTACTCTGTGCGGGAGGAGGAAAACCTGGAGGAGATGCGTCAGCTGGTGATTGACTGCATGAACGAGATTCTGGACGGATTTCTGGAAAAGCTGCCGGTTCGCAAAACTGAAATCGCGGAGATTACGGCGGTTGGAAACACTACGATGAGTCATCTGCTTCTGGGCGAGGATCCGGAGGGGCTTGCGGCAAGTCCGTTCCGCCCGGCGTTCAGGGGTGCGGTTCGGGAGAGCGCGGCAGCGCTGGGGCTGCGGGTTCCGGCGGAGACGGCGTTTTATCTTCTGCCGGGAATCGCGGGTCATGTGGGCTCGGATATCACGGCGGGATTGATGTCCCTGGATCTGGGGAACAAAGACAGCCTGGATGTGTTCGTGGATATCGGTACGAACGGAGAGGTCGCAGTTGCGGAGAACGGACGGATTCTGGTATGTTCTACGGCGGCCGGTCCGGCCTTTGAGGGTGCTGCGATCCGCCAGGGAATGCGGGCAACGGAAGGAGCCGTAGAGGGAGTCAGTCTTTGCGAAAGCGGCGCGGACATTGAGCTGAAGGTAATCGGAGACGTTTCGCCCGCGGGAATCTGCGGCTCCGGTCTGATCGACGCTGTTTCTGTCATGCTTTCTGCGGGGCTCATGGATCGTACAGGGAGAATCCTGACTGAGGATGAGGCTTTGTCTGCGGGGGTTTCTCCGCTGCTGGCGCGGCGGCTTGTTCTCCGGGATGAAGAGGCGTGCTTCGTTCTCCGGGAGCCGGATCCGGAAGGAAATTCAGCGGAAATCCTGCTGCGGCAGAGCGACATCCGGGAGGTGCAGCTCGCAAAGAGCGCCATCGTTTCCGGGATTCTGGCGCTGCTGAAGAAATCCGGGCATACGGCCGCGGAGGCGGACCATCTTTATCTTGCCGGAGCTTTCGGGAACTATATCCGGAAGGAGGCCGCCGTGAACATCGGACTGCTGCCCGACATTTCGCCCGACCGCATCATCGCGGTGGGAAACGCCGCAGGCGTCGGTGCCAGCCTGGCTTTGTTCGGCGACAAAGAAAAAGCCCGGGCCGAGCGCATCGCCGCATCTGCGGAGCACGTTGAGCTGGCCGGGTCGTCACTGTTTTATGATCTCTACATTGAAAATATGAATTTCTGAGGCGCGGTTCGGTCTGCGCCGGCTGCCGCGGCGGCTTTCGCCGATTATGCCGGAGCGGGAAGCAATTCGTATACTCCCCGCACGGACTGTTTTCACAGGCGGACGGTGAAGGTGATCAGGCCGGGGTCATTTTTCGCCGTAATTGTTCCGTGATGGGCTTCGACAATGGTTTTGGCGATGGAGAGCCCGAGACCGAAGTGTCCGGTTTTTCCGTTCCGCTCTTTTTCCACGCGGTAGAAGCGCTCAAAGATATGCGGAAGGTCCGCCTTCGGGATTGAGCTGCCGGTGTTGACGACTGTGATGACGGGGTGTTTGCCCTGTTCACGCAGCGTCATCTGAATGTCCCCGTTTTCCGGCGTATGTTCTATCGCGTTGTCCAGGAGAATGGCGCATACCCGGCGGAGGGCGTCGCCGTCGCCACAGTAATTGATGTTCTCCCCAATGTCGTAGGTGAGAGAAATGTTCTTCTCGAAGGCCGTGCTTTCCATGGACAGTGCGACTTCCTCGCATCCCTCCGACAGGGAGAACACCGTCTGATCCATGTGCAGCGTTTTTTCTTCTATGTAGGAGAAGGAAAGCAGCTCTGAAATCAGTCGGCTCATCCGTTCTGCTTCGGTCAGGATGTTACTGACAAGCTGGCGGCTGCTCTCGCGGTCACTGTCCGCAGAGAGCCGGTTCGGGGTTTTCGCGTCCCCGGCCGATTCAGCGTTCGGCATGTCTCCGCCGGTCGATTCTGTGTTCTGCGGCTGCCCGATGTTCATCGCGGTGACCGGCGCGTCCCCGGCCGATTCCTGATCCGCCAGGACCTGTGCATTGATGCGGATGGCGGCGAC
Source organism: Hornefia porci (assembly GCF_001940235.1). Classification (NCBI taxonomy): domain Bacteria; kingdom Bacillati; phylum Bacillota; class Clostridia; order Peptostreptococcales; family Anaerovoracaceae; genus Hornefia; species Hornefia porci. Next base: position 1,903,863 of record NZ_MJIE01000001.1, read on the forward strand.
CGGCGTTTTCAGGTCGTGGCTGGCGTCGGAGATGAACTGCTTCTCACGCCGCAGCATTTCCTCGGCGGGCCGGGTCACGAACCTGGAAAGGTAGAGACTGACGCCCAGCAGCAGGAGCAGTCCGCCCAGCAGGAAGAAGATCCTCTTGAACATCCGCCGAAAGTCTGAGGACTGCATGGAGGCGTCCTGGAAGACGATATAGCTGGACCCGTCTTTGTTGCTGGCGCTGTAATACAGGTAATCCTGCCACTGGTAGGAGTCGTCGTCCTGCGCGCTGATGCCCCTGACTATTTTCGCGATGTCGGCCTTTTCATATTTTCCGTTGCTGGACTGGATACGCAGGATGGTCCCGTCTGATTTCACGGTGACGGCGTAGATGGGATTGGTCCCGCTGGTCTCGATATCGGAATCGTCCAGCTTCTCCTGGAAGGAGTCGCTTTCCGCGATTTCTCCGAGGGTGTACAAAGTATCGTACTTGTTCCAGTAATAGTCGGAGATGCAGTACACCGCAAACAGAGCGGTGAATACGATCGCGAACAGCAGCATCGTCACGATAACAAATTTTTTTCGCAGCTCTTTAATCATCGCGCCGGCTCCTCCAGGGAATACCCCACGTTCTTTGTCGTTACGATGGAAACTCCGGCCTGAATGAAACGGAGCTTCTTCCGGAGGAAGGAAATATACACTTCCAGATGATTGTACTCCGGCTCCTCCTCAGGATCCCAGACCCGGGAAATCAGCATATCCTTTGTCAGGATATGTCCCCCGTTGACCAGCAGATATTCCATCAGCTCGTATTCTTTGTGCCCGAGCTTGACCTTCCGGTCCCGGCACGACATCTCCTGGCGCGCCCGGCTCAGGGAAATGTCTCCGAAGGAAAGCTCCTCCGATTCACTGTAGTCTCCGCCGCGGATCCGCGCTCTGACACGGGCCAGCAGCTCCGCCGCGTCGAAAGGCTTTGTGATATAGTCATCCGCGCCGCAGTCGAGACCCTGCACCTTGTCCATCGTCTCCGACTTCGCGGTCAGCATGATCACCTGCGTCCGGCAGCCCTGCTCGCGGGCGGTTTTCAGCACAGAAATTCCGTCCTTTCCGGGCAGCATGATATCCAGAACGACGAGGTCGTAAACGCCGCTCAGGATCTCGTCGAGTCCGCTGAGGCCGTCATAGCAGATGTTTACCGTATATCCGCTGCGTTCAAACAGCAGGGCGAGTCCGTCCGCCAGTTCTTTTTCATCTTCAACGATTAACAGTCTCAAAGCCGTCCCCTCACTGCCTTAAAAGTCCGCGTAGGTGAACGCCGGGCTGGAGAACATTCCGCCGAACAGCGAAAACAGGTACAGCACAGCCATCAGCACGAAGAAGATTAACGTCTGCTTCGTGAAGAATATCCGGAACACCCGGGATGTTTTAATTTTCTTTACAGAAGTTATAAATCTGTTCATCAATCAGTACCCATCCTACGTTCCAGGGGTGCTGCGCATCCCTGGTCACAAAGTTTTCATAGTCGAATTTCGATAAATCGGAGGTTTCCACTCCGTACTGCTTTCCGAGCCGGATGATTTTGTCCGTGGTCTGCTTCCGGATCGCTCTGGTCGTTCCGATATAATCATACCATCTTCCGTTCACCGGTAAAACGATTATTTTGGCGTCAATGCGGTTCGCCCTGCAGATTTTCAGGAAAGCCTCGTAATCCCCGAACTCAGGGGAGTTCACATCCGTCTTCCGGTCGAATTTGCTGCGCCCGGAGCGGTAGATCTTCCGGTATTTCTGTTTCCAGCTTCTGTCCGACATATAGAACGGATTGCTGGACTTCCGGCCGCTGGCGCTGATGGCGTTTGTCATGATTCCGCCCCAGTCATTGGAGGGCATGGGCTCATGCGGCGGCTCGGCTCCCGCGGCGCCGGAGGCGGGGACATCCAGCTTCATCGCCTTCATCGCCATGCTCACGGCGGCGTAGTCTCTGCGGTCGGCCTTGCGCTTCTCCATCAGGAACAAAGTACGGGTCACAGGATCCCGGCTGTTGTACAGCAGGCTCCGGTTGATGAGCTTCACCTGTGTGTATTTGTCCAGACTGGGACGGAGAAGGCTCTCCGTCCGGTCCGCCACGTACTTCTTCACATCAGCGGGAATATCTTTGTTCTCCATGAAGCGGATGTATTCCGTCTCTGAGAATCGGAAGGCGTAGCCGTTGGAATCCACGCCGTCGGTCTTGAACCAGGTGGGAGAAACCAGCAGAATCACCTTGCGGCTTTTCAGCTTTTTCTCCAGAGAACCCAGCGCGATGGTGTGAAAGAGCGTCTGGTTCCACGGTCCGCCGACGGACACGAGCTTGAGATTACTCTTTCGGAACATATTCCGCGGGTAATACGCGGTCTTTCTGCCGTGCCGGAACTCCGAGGAGCCCAGCAGCAGAACAGTGTCTTTTTCCATGTTTTCCGACAGCGCGGCGTAGGACATGTCTTTGTACGCGTTGAACCAGAACCCGAAGTCCCGGTTGTCCATCTTCAGAGAACCGCGTTCAAAAAGACCGTTCACGATCAGTACGAACACGAGCAGAAGCACCAGCGCCGCGCCGAAGGATTTCAGTTTATTCATCTCCAATATCCCCCTGTGGATTCGGTCACGCCTCTTCCAGCTTCTGCTTCACGATCGCGATAATCTTGTTCGGCGTGTCCATCTCCTCCCGTGTGTATTCGGTCGGAGAGATGATCACCCCCAGCTGATCCTGAAGATCCATCAGCAGTGTGATGTAGTCGAAGGACTCCATCAGATGCTCCTCCACCAGATTGATATCCGGTTCCTCCGAGACAACCTCGTCTCCGCAGATGTTTTCCAGTATCTTCAGTACTTTCTCTTCCATTTCAGTTTCCCCTTTCGTGTGTTGAGTGATAGTTTTTCATTTATGTAAATCGCAATATAATCGCTGTGTAATCGGTGTCTGTTCATGAAGTCGCCGGTCGTCACCACGCCCTCCAGTGCATCAGCACGTTCAGTCTCCCTGAGAAGATGAAGAAGCCGAACAGAACCAGATGGAGGGTGAGCGCCCATTCGATTATGATGAACCATTTTTTCTTGCTGTATTTGCGATACAGACCGGACCTGGTCCGGATGATCTCGAACAGTGTGAGCAGCACGCCGTGATACAGTCCGTACAGAATATAGTACGATGTCAGACCGTGCCAGAATCCCATCAGCAGCATGTTCGTCATGAACGCGATGGAGGCGATGGTCAGCCGGCGCTTTCGCAGTCCGGTACGCATCAGCGACATCGTGACGCGCGAGAACACGTAATCTCTCAGCCAGTGAGACAGCGTGATGTGCCAGCGGTTCCAGAAGTCGTTGATATCGCGGCTGATGAACGGCCGGTTGAAGTTGTCCGGGACCTTGATTCCGAACAGATATCCTGCGCCCACAGCCATCAGACTGTATCCCGCGAAATCGAAGAACAGGTAGAAGCCGTAGGTGTAATAGTAGATCAGCACGCCGGTCATGTCCTTCTCCATGCCGTACTGCTTCATCAGGAAGTACAGCACCGAGGCGATCACGGTTTTGTACACCATGCCCAGCAGGATTTTGTAAAGTCCTGTTCCCGCCAGCTCCAGGTATTCCGACCGCGTGATTTTCCTGTTCAGGTCCTTGCTGAACCGGCGGCTCCGGTCGATGGGGCCGGAGGTGATGGTCGGGAAGAACAAAAGCAGGTACGCGTATTCAAAGGGGCTGACTTTCCTGATGATTCCGTCGTAGATCTCGATGATCATCTGTGCGACCTTGAAGGTCATGTAGGAGATTCCCAGAAATCCGAAGATGTGCCAGGGATTTCCCGTCAGCGCCAGCACCTTGTAGGTCGCCAGCGGCGCGATGCTCAGCAGCAGGAACAGCCAGTACAGGACTTTGCTTCTGTTTCCGCCGAGCCGGAGCTGCAGATAGATCTGTATGATGGTATACTCCAGCAGGCAGAAAACGATCAGGTATGTCAGCGCGACGGTGTTGTGCCCCAGCGCCAGCCAGAGGAACACCAGAGAGGCGAACATGCCGTAGTATTTAATCGGTTTTTCAAAGACGCCCAGAATGAAAGCCGGGATCGTCATCACTATCAGCCACGCGAAGAAGCTGTGATCGGCGAACATCTGCATTTTACGACATCGCCTCCAGCTGCTTTCGGTCCAGCTTGCCGTTTCCGGTCATCGGGAACTTTTCTACAAAGCGGATCTTCTTCGGCACCATGTAGGCGGGGACGAGTTCTCTGAGCCCGGAGCGTACAGCCTTGCGTCCCGCGTAATCGTCGGTGATGCCGTTGCCGTCGCGGATAATGAAGGCGGTCAGAAAATCGATTCTGCTTCCGCTGCGGGACGGTGCGACCACGGCTCTGGAGACTCCGGGAAGTTTTTCCAGATTGGCCTCGATGTCCTCCAGTTCCATCCGGTAGCCGTGGAGCTTGATCTGGTGATCGAGACGGCCCTCACAGTAGAGCATGCCGGTCTCGTCCAGGTAGCCTTTGTCCCCTGTGCGATAGGAGCGGCAGGGGCCGCAGAAATCGTCGGAACCGTCTGCACTCGCGCCGCTGAGACCGCAGGAACCGCCGGCATTGGTTTCACATTCGGAAAAAACCCTGGCCGTACGTCCGGGGTCTTTGTAATAGCCGGGGCTCACGGTGTTTCCGGTGATGATGATCTCGTTTGTTTCAGGATCGGTTTCTATTCTGGTCATGGGGCCCGGTCTGCCCACGGGAAGCGGGCTGTCCGAGGCCGCCATGGCGCCGGTAATCCGGACCTGCGTCACGCACACTGTGGTTTCCGTAGGTCCGTAAGTGTTAACGACCTTTGCGTCCGGGAAACGTTCCATCAGACGCCGGGCGGTCTCATTGGTCAATACCTCCCCGCAGAACAGGAATGCCCGGATTGACGGGATCCTGTCTGCGCTAAAGGAAGGCTCTCCCATACACAGCTCCGCAAAGGAGGGGGTGGAGACCCAGTATTCAATATGCTGAAGACTGAGAAAGTCTGTCATCTTCGGAATATCGTTCTGCAGCTCGCGGTCGATTGAGACGATTTTGCCGCAGGTGGCCAGGCTCAGATACAGGTCCATGACCGATAAATCAAAGGAGTAGGGGGCCTGGTTCAGGAACACGCGGCCGCGCTGAATGCCTCCCGCCAGATCCACGGCCCATTCCAGATAGCCGTTCAGATTATCGGCGGTGATCTGAACCCCCTTGGGTTTTCCGGTGCTGCCCGAGGTAAATATGATGTAGAAAACGTCTTCGCCGCTGCAGCCGCGGAGAGCAGTCTCCGGTGCGGACTGTCCGGCTTCTCCGGACGTTTCCGTGATGCGGCGCAGCCCATCGTAGGAGATTACTTTGTACTCCGTCTCCGGGAGCCCGCAGTCCTCCGGATGCGCGACGAGAATCAGCGGATCGCCGATCTCCCTCGCGACGGATGTCAGACGGTCCTCCGGCATATTGGTATCCATCGGACAGTACGCCCGCCCGCTTCTGACGCACGCCAGAAAACAGATGAGCATCATCGGGTCTTTATGTCCGTAGACGATGACCGGATCCCGGTTGTCTCCCATCTGTGCGTCGATTCTGCCGGCGAGGCGGCCGGATTTTTCCCATAGCTGCGCATAAGTAAGACTTCCCGCGCGTGAAGTGAACGCGACGCGGTTTCCCTCCGCGGCGGCGTTGCGCGCGATGCTTTTCAGAATATCCATCTCCCAAATCCCTTTCTGCTATTCTACCCTGATAACCTTTTTATCTCTATGGACAAAAGAATATGCAGTCTACCTTAAATAAACCTTGAACAGATGAAAAATAAGTGAAATTTTTCCGGATAATATTTTCGGATGACATGAGAGGAGCAGGCGAACGGACGTGAAACGATGTGCAGTGAGAAACAGTGTACGACGGGAATGATGTGTGGCGGGGAAATATGATGGCTAAATGCAGGAAATTGATTTTTTGACAGAAATATCACTCAGTTAAAGGCGTGCCACTTCTGGTGTGAGTGTGATATACTGTCCCTAGCAATTGTTTAGAATGAATAAAGGTGAAGCAAGGATGTCTACTTTTAAAGGAGCAGGATTGTGTAATATAGAAAGTTTTTCAAGACGTTGATACAGTTTTAATCAGACAGTAAAGCAAACTGTTTGGCTATTATCTATTTTCGAGGAGTATGGTAGTATGGCATTAACGATACGTAGAGCATTGTCTTTTGGGGGACTGTCTGATGCAACGGTGGTTGCAGGAGAGAATGGACTGGATCGTCCTCTCGAAAGTGTAAGTGTATTGGAAGTTGCAAACAGCGATATTTCCAAGTGGGCACTTAAAAATCAGTTGTATATCACATCTTTTTATGCAATATTTGATGATATCGAAAAACAGAAAGAGGTTGTCAATACATTAATTGGTTGTGGATGTTGCGGCTTGGTATTGTGCTATGTAGGCACCTGGGTGCAAGAAATCGATAGTGAAATTATTCGTATGTGTGATGAAGCGGGATTCCCTCTTCTTCAGGGAAATAGTGATGTTTCTTACATTGATATCATGAGGCCGATACTGGATAACCTGTCAGAGACAAGCGACAATAGCGATATTGGAGACAAAAATCTTCCGCTGCGGAATGAAATTTTAAGAATTATCGTAGACGAAGAAGATGACAATGTAATATTCGGACGAATCAATAAAAGGTTGAGAAAGAAAATTTCATACTATAACACTTACGGAAAGCTTCTGTTTTCAGATCAAGATAAGGCAGTGTTAGAGAAGGAAGAGCTTTTTGTTGCGGAAAATTTCAACCATATTCTTTATACCTGCAGTGAGACAGGCCATGCTATAATGGATATTGGAAGTCGACATTGCCTTGTTGCGTTAATTCGTTCAAGGAAAAACCTCTTTGGCTTATTTATCTTAGATGGTGCTGAAACTTTTTCACAGGAAATGGAAGAAACGTTGATTGATGCATTAGTGGTCTCTGGAGCGTTGGTATTAAAAAGAAGGAATCGTACAGAAGAATATCGGGACAAGGCTATGCAGGAGTACGTGACGGACTTGATAATTTGGAATTTTCAGTTACCTGAAAATGCGGAGGATCGTGCCAAGGCACTGAAAGTTTGCATCAATGACAAAAATCGAATGGTAATAATTAATATCAATTCTATTCAACGGCAAAAGGCAAATCGACAAAAAGACATCCAACAGTATATTAAACAAATGATTCTGCCAAGGTTAAAGGAATACATTTGTAAGCTTAATTCATCTAATTGGTTGGCAATGCGCAGTGATATGATTCTTTTCTTCCTCGTCGATGAGGGCATGAATATGCTTGAGTTCTGCGAACGGATAAAAAGTATTACTATGGATCGCTCGCAGTTTTCAACCTCTATAGGAATCAGCAAAAGGATTTGTTTAGAACGAGAAATTCCAGAAGCATATAACTCGGCTAGACTTGCTGCGCTCTTAGGAAGAAAATATTATGGTGAAAATCGCATTACGAATTATGAAGAAGTTTATTTTTTCGCCAAATTGGAGGAAATACGTTTGGACGAAAACGCAAGAGCGGTGGGCGAACAAATATTGAAGCCGCTAATTTCTTATGATGAAATTCACGGAACAGAACTTCTACGAACTCTATTTGTTTTAATCAAGTATAAAGAAAATACGCAGTCTGCGTCACAAGAACTTTACATTCACAAAAACACGTTGTTGCAACGAAAAAATAAAATCGTTGGTTTGCTCGGAATTTCTCCTTTTGAAATGCCGTATGAAATAAACTTCACTATTGCCCTGATGATTTATAAAGGAGACGCATGGGTGTTGTAGTAAATAATGGGAATTTGCTATTCAATATAGCCGTAGAAGGAAAACTTGTAATTGTGTGCAAATAATTCGCCGTACTACGAATTTTAGACTGAGCCCATAAATAGTACATGTAATTGGCACCATGATTTATGATATGCATTTAAAAAAGTGTCGTGATAAATCGTCCTTATATGTGAACACACATAAGGACGATTCTTTTGTGTTCTCTGAACCGATGAAATAAAGAGAAAAAAAGACTATGCTTTCTAAAAGGCGTAATTATTATTTAGTAGAAAAGGAGGCATTATGAGCAACGGTGCAGATACAAAGGTGACAGTTGCGGCTAATAACAACGATAATGCAACACGTCGAGTGCCTGAAGATGAAAAGAAAGGTTTTTTGAGTATAGCATTTGTAGCGGCAGGGTATTGTATTTGTATGTCAGGACTATACACGGGATCCGCAATTGCATTTGGCATGACTTTCAAGAACGCCCTTATTGCAGTCGTAATCGGAAATATTATTTTGAGTCTTTACGGAGGAGCTATCGGTGCAGCTGGTGCCAAGGAGGGTGTGGCTTCTGCGATGCTTGCTCGCCATAGTTTCGGACGGGAAGGATCCAAGTTTATTGGGATTTTGTTGGCAGTGGTCATGCTGGGATGGTTTGCTGTTCAGGTTGGATTTTTTGGATCAACTATGGCAGCACTGTTCCCCAACGCAGGAGTAATTACTCAGAAATATGTAGCAGCTGGGTGGGGCGGAATTCTGATGATGATTACCGCGTATTTTGGATATAAAGGATTGAATGCGTTAAGTTATGTGGCAGTTCCTTTGATTGCTATTCTGGCTACTGTTGGAAGTGTCATAGCTGTTGAAAATGCAGGAGGTTTGTCGACAATCTTGAACATTGCGCCGAACAAACCGATGACAATCGGTGCAGCTGTGGTTACAATTGTCGGTTCATTTGCAGGAGGTGCAGCGGCACAGTCTGATATTACTCGGTACGCAAAGACTCCAAAAACCGCATGGGCAGGAACAATCTTTGGGTATTTGATTGCGAATTCTTTTGTTATCTTGGCAGGATATATTATTGCAGCATCCACCGGTGAAAGCGACCTTCCGGTAGCATTCCTGGCAATGGGTTTGGGCGCGGCAGCACTTATCATTTTGATTCTCGCCCAGTGGACAACCAATGATAATAATCTGTACACGGCCAGTCTCGGTCTGTCTAACTGTCTGCCCTTTACCAAGCATCAGATTGTATTGGGTGCAGGTGTTCTAGCGACACTCGTAGGAGCCATGGGCTTGGCGGACTATTTTACTACATGGTTGAGTATTCTTGGAATTGGCCTCCCTCCGGTTGCAGGGACAATCATTTGTGATTATTATTTGTTACGTGAGCGTAAATATGAATACGGACCAGGAACAAAGTACAGCAAGGTAAACCTATGGGCATTTATCAGTATGATTGGAGGGATCATCGTAGGCTTTACTGTGAATTGGGGCATCGCTTCTATAAACTCCCTTGCAGTAAGTATCGTTGTCTACTACATCTTTATGAAACTGTTTGGGGAAAAAGGTATTGGCATTCTGGGCAACGAGATCGAAAAGTAGTTTATAAAAATCACAGTGTGATATAACAAAGTACGATTCAGCAAATTATTACATCCATGAATGAAAGGAGTATATTATGCCACAACCAATGGATCTAGAACTTGCAAATGCATGTTACAAACTGATGAATGATCTTATCAAAGTGAAAAAGGGAGAAAGTGTTTTGATTACTGTGGATTCTGTCGCCGATTTTCATGTTGTAGAGGAAATGGCAAAAGCGGCGGAGGTTTTGGGAGCCAAGACCATGGTGGCTTGGCATTCTACACCTAAGGGATACGGAGCACTGACTATGCCGTACCTTCCGGATCCGTTGAAAGCATGTGTAGATCAGACTGATGTCTGGATTGAAATGAATAATCAGTGGTTGCTGTACTCTCCGATCTGGGACAAGGCCGTTACCAATGGGAGAACTCGACAGGTTATGTTAGGTGGACTGAGTATTGAAAGAATTGTTCGCTGCATCGGAGAAGTGGATCTAGATGCACAGAAGGCGTTCCAGAACAAACTGGCCTGGATGACTAAACACGCTAAGAAGATGAGAATTGTCAATGCAGCGGGGACTGATGTTTCATTTGAGAACCATACGAAGCGTCCGGTTGCTAATGAGTGTGACTATAGCTTTGCAGGAGGTCATTTCTTGATTGGTCAGATTGGCTGGGCACCAAAGGAAGAGACTATCAATGGAGTTATTGCATTTGATGGCACTATTTCCGGCGGGGGAGACGCAGAACTAGGTAAACTGAAGGAGCCGGTAAAGTATATCGTAAAGGAAGGCAGAATTCAGGATATCACTGGTGGAGAACAAGCCAGGAAATTGAAGGACTATTACAAGAAACTGAATGACCCGAATATGTATATTGCGGCCCACGTCTGCTATGGTGTTAATCCTAATGCTAAACTGGAAGGCTGTACTACAGAAGATGAACGTGTATGGGGAAGTACAGAATGGGGATTCGGACATCAGGGCTCTTGTTATTCTGGCGGTGTGCCTAGAGAAGCTAAGAGTCATATCGATGGAATCTGTTTAGATTGTACAATCTATCTGGATGGCAAAATGATTTTAGAAAAGGGAAAATTTGTCGAGCCAGAACTTGTTACACTGGCAGAAAAACTAGGGAAATAAATCGATTTTGCGGTGGGTAATACTTACCGCTCTTTTACAAGAAAAATGGGAGTGTATGATGAATGAAAAAAGACTGAAAGTTTGCGCAGATCCTTTTCCCCCTTACCAATACCTAAATGATGAAGGAGCATTTGTAGGAACAGATTACTTTATCGTGAAAAACTGTTTGGAATCAGCAGGTTATTGTGTGGAGATGAGCATTGCTCCTTGGAATGAGATATATCCTCTGTTCGAAAAAAAGGAAATGGATGTGTTATTTCAGGCACAGGATTCTCCGGAACGTTTGGAGAGATTTTACCTCTCGGATATGTTTCGACGTGCGGTTACCGAGGTTATTACTACAAAAAAAGAGTTGGCAGGTATTTGGAGTCATGATGATCTAAAGAACTATCGCATCGGAGTAATTGATGGATTTACTAATGGGCCAAGAATTGACTGCTTACCAAAGGAAAACAAAAAGTTCTTCCAAGATACAGAGGCTATTTTAAAAGCTTTAGACCATGGACAAATTGATTTTGGAGTAGTAGATCAAGGTGTTAAGAATTATGTGAAACCAGATGATATGGAATTGAATACAGTTACGGCACTCACCTATGAACGGCCCCTATATGTGTTATTCAATTCGCAAAAAGTCCGAGATGACTTTAATTTGGAATTAAAACGACAAAAGTGACAGGTGCGAAAACAACTTTTGAATAAGGGATAAAAAAGTTGCAAAAGGATCCTTGGATAAGATGAGGAACGGAGTACAGGAGTAACAAATGTGTAAAATTTTTGATGGACATGGGGATATTTGGACAGATGTGACTACAAGAATTCTTGCTCATGGTGAGAGAGATATTTTTCGTAATCGACATTTAAAAAAGTTCCAGGAAGGAGAAGTAGGGGGTGGAATTTTCGTAATCTGGATCGATCCACCTTATGACAGGGATCCAGCCGCAAGAGTTAAACAGATTGTCTCTTGTATAAAGCGAGAAATGGAAGATTCTAAAGATATCCTCAACTATGTGACAAGATTTGCGGACTTTGCAAAAGGGACTGAAGAGGGAAAGATTAATGTGGTGGTAGGAATCGAAGGTTTGTCTGGAATTGGTGAAGATATCGACCAAATCGATTATTTATATCATGAGGTAGGTGCGCGCCATGCCATGTTGACATGGAACGAGGAAAATGCACTGGCTACAGGTTGGCCGCAAGATATAAATCGAGGCCTTACAGAAACCGGACGAGCTGCGGTGAAACGAATCCAGGATCTTGGAATGGTGATGGATGTTTCTCACCTGAATGATAAAAGTTTCTGGGATGTGATTGATATCGCGGATGGAAAACCTGTGATCGCATCTCATTCCAATGTCCGGGCCATATGTCCGGCTATGCGAAATGCTACAGATGAAATGATCCATGCGATCGCACAGACCGGGGGACTTCTTGGAATAAACAGCATGAGAGAATTCATCGCTGAGGAATACACAGAACAGGACGTAGAGCATTTAGCGAATCATGTGGATTATATCGCAGACCTGGTTGGGATTGATTACATAGGCTGTGGATTTGATTTTGATGATTATCTAGAGGAGGGGGCGCTTTCCGCATTTAGTGAAAACTTGAATTATCCAAACGGTAAAGATATCGCAAATGAAGCGGAGGCAAAGAACCTCATTGGTGTGCTCCGTAGACGCGGCTATTCGGAAGAAGATTTGGACAAAATCGCATATAAAAACTACTATCGAGTATTTAAAGAAGTTTGGAAATAGATGTCACAGATGACATTACGATAACGTGTGCACAGGAATCGGTATTAATTTAAAGAGATACTGGATGGACAGAGAAGACCGTACGCATGATGGAGATTTTCATAAAATATAGAGTTATAATAATACTTGAATTATTTGTGCAAATGAATTATACTTTTCTCAAGGGATATTAGCTATTGTCAATGTTAATGCTAGGGGGATGAGTACGATGAAGACGACAGGTGTTCCGGTAGATATGGGAATATACGATATTCTGCCGACCATAGTTCTGGTTGCATTCGTTATAGGAGTCGTTGCGCTGGTCATAGCGGTGATTGCGGTACTGCTTTATATCAGGAGAGTTTGCAGGCTGATAGAAAAAGAATCCGGGGAAGACGGAAATCGGATTGCACGGCGGGGAAGACGGCTGTAGAAAACCGTAAGGCCTTGCCGCCTGCCGGCGCGGAGCGATTCAGCTCTGATGCGCATCCGACATGCGCCCGGTCTGCGCCTGTACGCCGGCAGGCACTGTCTGATATCTGTGCAGAGGGATTCGGTGGTTTCCGAAGCCCCCCTGCATTTTATGATGTCCTGAACAAAAAACGTCCTCTCTGCAATCGTACATAGCCGGAATTTCTGCTGCCTGCACGCCCGTAGGACCATTGAAATTAACGGGAAAGAAGACTTTGTTAAAAAATAGATTATTTTTTGTGATTTTTATATCATTTAAGAAATTTCCGTGATATAATGAGGCTGAAAAGAAGTGAAAGGAGGAGTCCGAACATGAGCAGACTTGAATTCAAGAAAAAAGACCAGGCCCAGAAAGAGGTGGAGCGTCTGTATCAGGACCTGGAACGCCGTGTCGTGGCCAGCCCGCCCAGCCAGTGTCCCGTGGATATGACGGCGTCGTTTCTGAAGCTGTGTCAGGCTCAGTCCTGCGGAAAGTGCGTGCCGTGCCGCGTGGGCGTGGGACAGATGATTAACATCATCGAGGATATTCTGGATCTGAGCCGGGAGAGCAGTATGGAGGATCTGATCCTTCTGGAGCGTACCGCAGAGTCTGTCCGGAATTCCTCGGACTGCGCGATCGGGTCGGAGTCGGCGGAAATGGTGCTGAAGGGAATGAAGAGCTTCCGGGAAGACTACATATCCCATATCGAGAAAAACCGCTGCTCCGACCATCTGAGGGACACCCGGCATTCTATCCCCTGTATCGCCAAATGTCCTGCGGAGGTTGATATTCCGGGATATATGGCGCTGGTCCGCAGCGGACGCTACGATGATGCGGTGCGGCTGATCCGCAAGGATAACCCGTTCCCCACCGTGTGCGCCCTGATTTGTGAACACCCCTGCGAAAGCCACTGCAGAAGAAACATGATCGACGCGCCGCTGAACATCCGGGGACTGAAGATGTTCGCCGTAGATCACTGTTCGGACGAAGTGCCGATTCCGCGCAGAATGCCGGATACCGGCAAGCGGGTCGCTATCGTCGGCGGCGGCCCCAGCGGTCTGACCGCGGCCTTCTATCTGGCGCTGATGGGGCACAATCCGACAGTGTTCGAGAAGAGGAAACAGCTGGGCGGTATGCTCCGCTACGGAATCCCCAGCTACCGTCTTCCCCGGAAACGGCTGGAGTGGGACATCCGCGCGATTCTGAAGGCAGGCGTAGAGGTGAAGCTGAATGTGAACATCGATGACGAGGAAAGCATCAGGAAACTGGTGGACGGCTATGACGCCGTCTATGTCGCAATCGGTGCGCATAACTACAAAATGATCGGAATCGAGGGCGAGGAGAGCAATGGCGTATACTCTGCCGTGGATATGCTGCGTGCCATAGGTGACAATCACATGCCGGATTTCAAAGGGAAACGGGTTGCCGTCGTCGGCGGCGGAAATGTTTCCATGGACGTGGCGCGTACCGCCATGCGTCTGGGCGCCTCCCATGTGGACATCGTTTACAGACGCCGCAAGGTGGATATGACGGCCATGAGTGAAGAGATTGAGGGCGCGATCGCAGAGGGCTGCCGCCTTCTGGAACTCCGCACGCCGGTCCGGATCGAGTCAGATCCGGAGGGCAACGTATCGGCGCTGGTCATCAAGCCGCAGAAGGTAGGCGAGTTCGACGATTCTGGTCGTCCCAGATCCTTCCCGGCAGACAAAGAAGAACAGAGACTTTTGTGTGACGTGGTTGTCGGCGCCATCGGGCAGGAAATTGATTCGGACGTGTTTGAGAAAGCCGGCGTCTCTGTCCTCTGGAAAAAACTGAATACCGATTCCTCCATGAGCGTCATCGGAACGCCGGGCATGTTCGCCGGCGGCGACAGCGTCACAGGTCCGTCTACGGCAGTGAACGCCATCGCACAGGGGAAGGTGGCGGCTGCGAACATCGACAATTATCTGGGATATAATCATGAAATCGAGCTGGATATCGATATTCCCGAGCCTCTTCTGGAGAACAAAAGACCCTGCGGCCGCTCGGAGCTCACGTCCCGCTATCCGGATGAGCGGAACAGGGATTTCGACGGCTTCGAGAACGGACTGCTTCTGGAAGAGGCGGTGCAGGAGGCGGGACGCTGTCTGCGGTGTGACTGCAACAGCCTTGGCGCGTTCCGCGGAGGGAGGCAGGTAAAATGGTGAATTTAAGAATCAACGGAATCGATCTCTCTGTGCAGGAGGGAACTACGATTATGAACGCCGCCCACAGCGCGGGCATCGATATCCCTCATCTCTGTTACTGGGAGGGACTGAACGAGATCGGCGCCTGCCGGATCTGCGTCGTGGAGGTGGCCGGAATGGACAAGCTTCTCTCCGCCTGCAACACAGAGGTGAAGGAGGGCATGGAAATTCTGACCAACAGCCCCAGGGTCCGGCTGTCCCGTAAGACGAATGTACAGCTGATTCTCTCGGAGCACGACTGCCAGTGCGCGACCTGCACCAGGAGCGGCAACTGCGCTCTGCAGACCATCGCGAAAAACCTCGGCATCGCCAACCCGATTTATAAGGATATTACAGAGAAATTTCGGTGGAACCGGCATTTCCCGCTGATCCGCAATTCCTCCAAATGCATTAAATGTATGCGGTGCATCCAGGTCTGCGACGACATTCAGGATCTGCATGTATGGGAGATGGTGGGAACCGCCCAGCGAACCAGCGTCGGCGTGAGGAACGGCGTCCGTATGGATGAGGCCCGGTGTTCCCTGTGCGGACAGTGCATCACTCACTGTCCGGTGGGCGCTCTCCGGGAACGCAACGACATGGACGAGGCTCTGGACGCGCTGGCGGATCCGGACAAAATCACCATGGTGCAGTTCGCTCCGGCGGTCCGTGTCGCCTGGGGAGAAATGGCGGGACTGCACCGCGTGGAGCAGACGACAGGCAAGCTCGTTGCGGCGCTGAAACAGATCGGCTTTGATTATGTTTTCGATACCGTGTACTCGGCGGACATGACGATTATGGAAGAGGGAAGCGAGCTGATTAAGAGGATGGGGGACAAAGAAAAGTACAGCTGGCCCATGTTCACCTCCTGCTGCTCCGGCTGGCTGCGCTTTGTGAAAAGCGAATTCCCATGCTTCCTCCCGAATCTCTCCACTGCCAAGTCTCCGCAGCAGATGTTCGGCGCGCTGGCCAAGACCTACATGGCAGAAAAGCTGGGTGTCGATCCTGCCAGAATCGTTTCCGTCTCGCTGATGCCCTGCACGGCCAAGAAGTATGAAGCGGATGTGGAGCAGGTGAACGGCTCCGGATTCAAGGATGTGGACATCGTCCTGACGACCCGCGAGCTGGACAACCTGATCCTCGCGGACGGAATCAACGCCGGCGAGCTGAAAGAGATGCCCTTCGACAGTTTCTTCGGCGAGGGCACGGGGCAGGCGTTATTTTCGGAGCTACCGGAGGCGTCATGGAGGCGGCTCTGCGCACCGCGTATTTCCTTATCACAAAGGAAAATCCGCCGGCTGACGCCTTTAAAAATGTCCGCGGCATGAACGGATGGAAGGAAGCCACATTTACCGTGGCGGGAACGCATATGAAGGTGGCTGTCGCCAACGGCCTCGGCAATGCAAGAAGACTTCTGAACGCCATCAAGGCAGGAACTGTCGAGTACGACTTCGTCGAAATCATGGCGTGTCCGGGCGGCTGCGCCGGCGGCGGAGGACAGCCGATACACGACGGCCGGGAAATGGCGGAAATCCGCGGAGGTGAGCTGTATAACATCGACAGCACCCTGCCTCGCCGATTCTCCCACGAAAACCCCACCGTGCAGCTGACCTACCTGGAATACCTGGGCGAGCCTCTTTCCCGCCGGGCCCATCAGCTTCTCCACACCGAAGTAGAGGGCTGGGACCTGACGCCTGAAACGATGAAGCAGTAGCCTGGGATCCCGACTATTTTCGCAGAATAATGTAAACCAGGTAGATTGTATACATGATGAGCATGAAGACTCCCTCTCGCCGAGAGAGGGATTTTTTTGTGCTGCAGAAGCCCCATACGATCAGACTCACGACGATCAGCACGCCCATATCCACCAGATTCGCCGTGACGATGGCGATAGGACTGAGGAAGGCGGCTACGCCCAGAATGAACAGAATGTTGAAGATATTGCTGCCGATTACGTTGCCGATGGCCAGATCGAGCTCGCCCTTGCGGGTTGCCTGAATGGAGGTCACGAGCTCCGGCAGGGAAGTGCCGCAGGCCACGATGGTCAGACCGATCAGTGTTTCGGAAAGTCCGAAGCTTTTGGCGATATAGGAGGCACTGTCCACGACGAAATCACCTCCGAATTTGACGGCGACGGCGCCGCCTGCGACATAGAGGACCGACTGCCACATCGGCAGAATCCGGTATTCCTGCGCAGCCTCCTGAAACTCATCGTCATGCTGAGAGAGCCTGGCCTTCCGGGATTTTGTGGCGGCCCGGACGGTGTATATGATGTAGAGAACAAAGGCAGCGCACAGAACAGTGCCCGCGAAGCGGCCGATGCACATGCCTTTGTAACACATGATCATCAGGCCGGCGGTGCAGAGTATACTGATGGGAAAGTCCCGGCGCAGAACCCGGTCGTCCACGTTCAGCGGCAGAATCAGCGCGCTGGCACCCAGAACAACGACGAGGTTGAACAGGTTCGAGCCTGTCACGTTGCTGACGGACAATTCATTGTTCCCCTGCAGTGATGAGACGACGCTGACCGACAGCTCCGGCAGCGAGGTCCCCATGGCGACGATGGTCAGCCCGATGACGAGCGGGGGTATCAGCAGTGTTTTGGCGATGGAGGAGCTCCCGTCCACAAAAAAATCGGCTCCTTTAATCAGCAGCACGAACCCCAGTATTAATATTCCTGTGTTTATCAGCATTTCCATACCCGTATTATATAGAAAGATTCCCGTCAAGTCAATGAGGAACCGGGGCGGATTGACCTGTGCATGCGAACCGACTGACGCGTATCTGGGAGCCTGAGATTAAGTTCAAAATCTTCGGTGGATTTTTTACCGTAGCGTGCTATAATGGTTATAGGTTCTGCTTTGTGCTAAATGTGCGGCGGGACGCGGCGTTGCGAGAGCCGTTTATATATTGAGATATTGCCGATTGTAATGGTTGAGAAAGAGAGTGAGAATATCTTGACAGGCGATAATAAAAGAAGGACAATCTTAACAGACAGACAGACAGACAGACAGACAGACAGACAGACAGACAGACAGACAGACAGACAGACAGACAGACAGACAGACAGACAGACAGACAGACAGACAGACAGACAGACAGACAGACAGACAGACAGACACTGTCTTTTTGCTATAGAATAATTCACGAAGCGATAACGGAAGAGTCAGACCGGGAAGGGAGTAACCGCCGCAGATGCGGACGGAGACTTCCTTTTTTTGCGTGTCTTTATGCGTCTGCCCGCGGCAATGTGAGGCGTGCGGACGGAAGATGCGCGGCCGCGTGAGGATGCGGCTGCGGCAAAGGCTGATGTGGTATTTTGACAGATACCGCGGCGGGATGCTCTGAAACAGCGGAGACATCGCGCTGATGAATTGTTAAGAACGGTAATCGGGGGATTGCCGTTTTTCCGGTATGTACCCGCTGCTCGGGGGAGCAGGGGGCGTCCGGGAGTTTTGATACGTTACTGCAGGTTGAGAGAGGAGCAAACTGTGAGAAGAGTGAAAAGAGTATGGCTGACAGTATTGTGCTGTGTTTTTCTGGTGACGATGTTCGGCGTCGGAAATATTTCTGCGGCGGACAGTTTCACGCCGCCGGAGGGAAAGCGTCTGACGGCGCTGAAGGAATATCCGATAGCTCCGGGAATAAAGGAGCAGCATATTACCATGGTTGACAGCAAGGGCAATAACCAGATTGAAGGTTATGCGGCAGTTGTCAATCTGAAAAACAAAGATACCGGTATCCTTGCGGGCTATAAGGATTATGACACGTCCGGGAGATGGGGAATGCAGACCGTGCGCGATCAGGCGGCGTCTGCCCAGCGCAAACTCGGCGGGGATAAAAATATCGTCGCTGCAACAAACGGCGACTATTTCAATATGTCCACAGGCGAGCCGAACGGCGCGCTCGTGATGGGCGGAAAAGTCGTCAGAGAGGCGGGATATGAATATTACTTCGCCATCCTGAAGGACGGAACCGCCGCGATCCGGGATCCCGGAACCCCGATGGACGATGTTGAAGAGGCGATCGGCGCACCGATTAAGCTGGTGCACGACGGAAAACTGTATTTCAGAGATGAAAACGATCACTGGGATCAGGACACATCGCTGATGCCCCGTAATTCCATCGGTATCAGAGAGGACGGAACGGTCGTCATCTTTGGAGCAGACGGCAGACAGGCCCCCAAATCTGTCGGAATGACATTGAAAGAAGTCGCACAGACGATGATTAATATGGGATGCAGGGAGGTTCTCTACCTTGACGGCGGAGGTTCCTATACCTATGCCAGTAAATCTGAAGGAACAAAGGAGCTGACAGTGAAGAACAGCCCTTCGGACGGAAATGAGCGGAAAGTTTCATCGTCGCTGTTCGTGTATTCTACAGCGAAGGCGACAGGCGAATTTGATCACGCTTCCGTTTCTCCGGATAACGAGATCTACACGCCGGGCTCCACAGTGAAATTCAAGGCTGTCGGGGTTGACAGCGCCGGAGGCTCGGCGCCCCTGCCGGCGGATGCCAGGTTCGCGCTGAAGGATGCGTCGATGGGCTCCATCACGGAGGACGGCGAGTTCAAGGCCGGCGATAAGACCGGAGCTGTAAGCGTACAGCTGAAATCCGGAGACAAGGTTGTGGGTGAAACTTCGATTGAGATCCGGAATCCGGATTCCATCTCCTTCACCAACGAAGAGATTACTATGGCCTTCGAAGAGGAATCGGATCTGGGACTTGCCGTCAGGTATCAGGGCAGGCAGATCCATTACCATGACGGTGATTTCAAGTGGACGATTTCAGATGTAAAGGACGCTGATAAGAAGGACGTCGACAATCCGGAGGAACTGGGAAGCTTTAAGGGGAACAAATTTACATCATCCGACGGTAAAACCCTTTACGGGACAATTACCTGTGCTTCAAAAAGAGACGAGGCGGTGAAGGGAAGCATAAACGTTATTGTAGGTCTTCAGCCGTCGGTTGTCATGGACTTCGAGAACCATAAGGATTCGGAGGGAAATGAAATTCCGGCAGAAAAATACTGGGATTTCAATCGCGCCAGCTTCGAACCGGGCGGCGGAACCATTCTCGCTCTGTGGGACAGAGAGGGGAACTGGCTGGATAAGGCCACCGCGAGAATGCTGTACGGCCATTATGTGAACGGCGTGGATCCTGTAAATAAAACGGAAAGCTCCCGCGGCGGAAAGGAATCTGCGGAAATCGTCAACATTGCCAGCGGCGAGCCGGTGAAGAAGGGCAATAACTCGCTGAAGATAAACTATGATTTCCGAGAGGCGAACGGCACGGAGGGCGCCTGTGTGGGATTCTCATCTCAGACCCAGGAGATCCCGGGAAATCCTACCGCAATCGGGATGTATGTGTACTGTCCGGAGGGGACGCCCAATCTCTGGCTGAGACTGCGTGTGAAAGACGGAAGTGACGTTGTGCAGACTGTGAATTTTACGGAAATAGGATGCTCCAAAGTTGATGCGGACAAGCTGGGCGGTCTGGACTGGACCGGCTGGAAATATGTTGAGGCCAAGCTCCCCGGCAAAGGCCCGTATAAACTGATCGGAGGAGAGACGATCCGCGTAATGTACCTTCTTAACGGCAGCGGGAACTTCAGGATGGAAAACGGCCATATCGTTCAGATTCCCAGGAACGAGGTCAAGGGCTCCCTTTACTTCGATGATCTTCAGTTCGTCTACGGCGCCAATACCACAGACAACGACAACCCGGTCATCGGACGGATCACCGCGGACGGTCAGGAACTTAAAGAGGACACTGTCGTAAAGTCCAATGATGTGAATTTTGAAATCAATGTGTCGGATGTCCAGAACAAATATACTTCCGGCGTTGATTATGACACAAAAAATATCTGGATAGACGGAAAAAATATTACGGATAAGGCGATCGCAGACAACCGCTTTGCGCATGATGAGAGCAAGGAAGCGTTGTTCCTGTACAAGCAGCACCTGTCCAACGGGGAGCATTCTGTCAAGGTTCTGATCCGTGACAAGGAGGGTAATGAGGCGGTAAAGTCTGTTTCCTTCAGCGTTGACGGCAGTGAGACAGATAAACCGAAGGTGAAGACGGGCTTCGACGATGGAAAGGTCTACGTCGGGGAGAAGGCCGGAATAAGCCTGAAATCCGATAAGACGGACGCGATACAGAAGGTTACAGCGGAAATAAAACTCGGTAAGGACTATTCTGACTATAATGTGGAGTATGCCGAAGGCTTTGAGGAAAACGCTGAGCCGAAATACAGTCCGAAGACCGGTATTCTTACCGTTTCTGCGAAGCGGAAGGAGGGGAGCGCTCCGTCCGCTGACGGAAAAATAGCGACTGCGTATGTCAGAGTTCCCCTTTCCGTAACAAAGGGAACGTCGATGGGCTTCTCAATCCCGTCAGGGGAATTTGAATACAAGGATGAGTCAGGTGAAATCCACGAGTCATCTTTTGTCCGCAAGACGCAGGAGGCGGAGATCGGCGCCCGATATACGATCAGCGCGGATAACACTGTTGCGGGCATGGATACGACCTTCATCGTAAAGACGGAAGCGGGAAAGTCCGCGAAGAACGTCGGCATCTATCTGAGCGACGATCAGAAAATCGGCGAGACAGATCTGAACGGGAAATTTGCCACGGATAAATTCCGCAGCGCGCAGAAATACGCAGTCTACGCGAAGGATGAAAAAGGCGGATATTCCTTTGTTCTCCACTCCGCAAGCAACGGCGCGGGTGCAAACGAGGACGGAACGCCGTCATACATTCAGCTGAACGCCGCGAAGAATTCGGAAACGACGAAGAACATCACCTGGATGTCCCGTCCGGGCGCTGCGGAAAAGGCGGCGGTCGTGAAGCTTGCGCTGAAGAAGGATTATGATACAGATAAGGAAAAGGCGTTCAGGGAATACAAGGGAACTGTGGAGCTCCTGAACTTCAACGGCTCCTCTGAAAATGCGGACAACAGGGCCGTATATCTGAACACGGTGGAACTGAACGGATTGAAGCCTGATACCGATTACGTCTACATGGCGGGTGACGGAGACGAGCACTGGTCAGAGGTCAGAAGCTTCTCCACGGCATATAACGGGGAAAAGACGAACTTCTTCATTCTGGGCGACACACAGACTGAAGATGTATCTCTGGAAAACATCATGACGGAGCTGGCGAAGAAGAAGTACGCCTTCGGAATTCAGACCGGCGACTTTGTCGAGAAGGCAGATCTGTACGGAGACTGGACAGGAATCCTGAAACTGTTTGATCGGGAGCCGTTCAGCAGCACAGACATGATTCATGTTACAGGAAACCATGAGCTGTACGGCGACACCACCGGAAACATCCAGAAGAGCCTGTTCAATATCGAAAGCCAGCGGCACTACTCGGTGCAGTACGGGAACGTGTATGTTGCGGTGCTCGGATTCTCGTCGCAGGAGAAGGATGCGAAGGAATACGCGGAGTGGCTGGTATCGGATGCGTCAAAGAGCAAGGCGAAGTGGAAGATTGTGGTATCGCACCAGCCACCTTATGGAACAAATGAAACAACGGACGACTGCGCGGCGTTTACAAAGTATCTGCCTAAGGCGTGTGAAAAGGCCGGGATTGACTTCATGTTCTCCGGACATGACCACTCGCTTGTGAGAACTAACCCGACGACAGACGGCAGGACCGATGAGGCTAATGGAGTCGTGTACTACGTCTGCGGTTCTACCGGAGGGAAGTCATATACTCCGTCTAACAGCAGAGGCTTCAACTTCGCGGTGGATCCGACGAATGATTATGACGGAATCTATCTGACCGCAGAGGCGACGGACAGCGAGTTCAGAGTCAAAGTCCATGAGGCGAACGGAAGCGAGCTGGAGAAGTATTCTTACACGAAGAAGAAGGAAACCTGTGAAAACGGACTGCATGAGTGGTACTGTGCCGACGATGAACATCTGATCTGCGGGAAATGCGGAATGACCAGAAAGATCACAGCAGACTTTTCGGGAAAGGTCATTGATCGGAAGAGCGGACTGGTGAGGTACCTGCAGGACGGTAAATTCGAAAAGAACAGATGGCTTACAGACGGTGATGAGAGCTATTATATCGGAGCAGACGGTTATGCTGTGACCGGAACCGTTACCATCGACGGAAAGAAGTACACATTCAACAGACACGGCGTGTTCGTGAAGGGAAGCTTTGTGAAGGAGACCGTCACGCTGAAGAACGGAAAACAGAAAGACATCATCCGCTATTATGAAGCGGGAGGCAATGCGGCGAAGCGCTGGAGAGTAATTGACGGTGATTTCTATTACTTCAGAAAAGCGAGCGCCAACAGCACTGAAGAAACAAATCCGGATGACGGCGAGATGCTTGCGGGCGGAAAATTCAAGATCAGGACTCCGGGAAAGAATACGATAAGAGAATTCGTGTTCGATCAGAACGGCGTCCTCACACGCGGAGCCTTTGAGTCAGAAACAGACACGAAGGGGAAACTCGTGGGCACCAGGTATTACTGGGGTGATGAGTATGTCAGAAAGAGCACCGTCGTCGATGGCGTCCGGTACGACTTCGATCCGGACACGGGATATATGGCGGTGAAGGATATTTCAAAATGCAGTATCGCACCGATTGTCGACCAGCTGTATACGGGAGCCGCACTGAAGCCGGAGGTTGAGATCACAGACGGAAGCCAGAAGCTGAAGTCGGGAACGAACTTTAAGGTCACATACAGTGAGAACACCCGGATCGGAAAGGCGGCAGTGACGATTAAGGGAATTCCGTCGAGAGGTTACAAAGGAACGGTCCGGACGGAGTTCAGCATCGTGTCGAAGCCGAAGAAGCCCGGGAAGACATCCATCACATCGGTTAAAAACATTAAAAAGAAATCGATTGAAATCAGATGGAAGTCGGTAAAGGGCGCGGCAGGCTACAAGGTGTACCGCGCGACTTCAAAGAAAGGCAAGTTCAGGCTTGTGAAAACCACGAAGTCGAGAAGCTGGAAAAATACAAAGCTGAAGAAAGGAAAAACCTATTATTATAAGGTCAGAGCCTACAGCAAGGCCGCAGGAAAGACCGTATACGGATCATATTCTTCCGTAAAAAGCAAAAAAGTAAAGAAATAGTTCAGCAGTGCATCAGAACAAGGATGCGGAGATGAGGACAGACATGAGACAGATGAGAAGATCCCTGATGCTGACGCTGGTGCTTGCCGTATTAATTGCGGCAGGCATCGGCGGTTTATGTATCACATATGCGGCAGATAGCGGCGGAGCCTCCTTCAGGGAAGAGTATGCGTCGCCCGGAGACAGTCTTCACGTGGTATACAATGGGACCTCCGGTGAGGATATCAGTTACAGGTGGTATATGGATGACCAGAAGATCAGCTGCACAGGGAACACATATTGCGTGACCTCCGACGATATGGAGAAGGTGATACGCGCAGAGGTCTGGGAAGGCGGAAAAAAGGTTTCCGACTGTTCCATTATCTGCAGTGTGCTTCCGGTCGTCTATATTAACACGCAGGAAGGAAAAGACATTACTTCGAGAGAAGAATACCTGCCGGCTGAGATGAACATCCAGGGCTGTGAAAAATACAATCGGACGAATACGGATCTGTATACCGGAAAAATTGAAATCAAGGGCCGCGGGCATTCCACCTGGAAACGCTTCGACAAGAAGCCGTACAAAATCAAACTGGACAAAAAAACGAACCTGTTCGGTATGGGGAAAAACAAGCACTGGGTTCTGCTGGCCAATTATATCGACGAGAGCGGAATGCGGAACATGCTTTCCTCGTACTATGGTAAGAATCTCGGAACCACGGCGATGGACGGCCTCTGGGTCGACGTCGTCCTCAACGGGAAATTTATCGGAATGTATCAGCTGGCCGAGCACGTCCGTGTGGATAAGAACAGAGTGGATATTTATGACTGGGAGGGCGCTGCCGGCGATATTGCCAAGGCGTTCGCGAAGAAAAACGGCCTGTCGAAGGATGAGGAGGACGCTCTGGGAGATCAGCTGGAGCAGGATGTTTCCTGGATCACGACGGACAGATTCCGTTACGGGGGGAACGAATACAGCGCCTCTGATTATTACAGCAGACCGGAATCCGCAAACGGAGGATGCCTGTTTGAAATCGACGCCGATCCGGAAAAGACGCCGGGCTTTTATACCGACAGGAATGTTCCGGTGAATTTTGACACCCCGGAATTCGCGACTTCAGGCAGCACATTTTCTTCCATGATGAGAAATTCTGTCCAGAAGCTGGAGGACGCGTTTTACAGTCCGGATCAGTGTGTGAAGGACATCGGGAGCGGTCGCCTGTCGTATGTGGACATCTGTGATGCGGACAGCCTGGTATCATTCTGGATGGCTTCCGAATTCATGAGGAACGAGATCGGAGCGAAGAGCACGTTCTTTTATAAGGATATCGACCGGCCGATCTGCTTTGGTCCGATATGGGATTTCGACTGGAGTTCAGATTCTGTGGCTCCCTTCGGAACATCAGGTGCCAGGAGCTGGGTCACAAAGGATCGTCCGTGGTTCGCGGAGGCGAAGAAGAGCGCCTACTTCGCCGTCAAGGCGAGGGAACTGTTCCGGGACAAGGAAGACATGCTCCGGGAATCGGTTCAGAACGGCGGCACTGTTGACCGGTGGCATGATTACATTCGTCAGCCGGCGCTGAAGAATGAGAGTATATGGAAATATTCCAGAGGCTTTGAAGCAGATACGTCCGCGCTGAAGTCCTGGATACAGAAAAGAATCAGCTGGATGGATGAGCAGTTCGCGACGGATCAGAGCGCGATGAAATCGCTGGGTGTTCCTTTGTCCGACAGGCTCAGCATCACCCTTTCCGGCGAGGATGTGGAGCATATCGCGGATCAGGCCTATGAGACAAAGACATCTCCGGCGAAGACGATACGCGCGGCGGTCAGCATCCGGGATAATTCATACGCAAGCCTGAATTATTATATTAACGGAAGATATATCGGCAGCGTGAAGCTGGACGGAGAAAGCGAAATTCCTCTGATCCTGGACGAGAGCCTGTTCACAGAAAAGCAGGGAAAGAAGAATGTGATCAGTGTCTGGCTGAAGACCGGTGACGGACAGTTTGCGGAGCAGCAGTACTGTACTCTGAAATTCACGCAGGGTGAAGAGCAATACTGTGATGTTGTGCTGAATGAGCACGGCTCATCCCGCGTCATAAAGACGGCTTCAGGGAAAAAGTTCCGACTGCCGAAGGTGGCGGCGGACAGCTCTATGCTGTTTACCGGCTGGAGGAAAGAGGGAAGTGATCAGGACATCTCCCCGGGAGAAAAGCTTTCGATTACTTCACGGACCGTGTTAAACGCACACTTTGCGGAATGCAGGGACGGCGATGTCTATCATGACTGGGAGGCGTCCGGCGACGGTTACAAATGCAGAAAATGCGGTCTGACAAAGGAGGACGATAAGGAATATGTGGACATTGCGGATTGTGATGTCACACAGAGCAGCCGTTACGGGACACAGTACACCGGACGTGCGGTCGCTCCCGTAATCACCGTCTCCTATTGCGGGCGGATACTGACAGAAGGCAGGGACTACAGACTGAACATCACCAATAATGTGAACATCGGCTTCGCTACCTACAAAATCAGTGGGATCCGCTCGGCGGGCTTTGATGGAACCGCAGAGCTGAGCTATCGCATCGTTCACAGGAAAATCCGTACGGTCTCCTGTGAACTTTCGGAGACGCTGTATAAATATGACGGAAAAGAAAAGACTCCGGGGGTGCATCTGTCCTACAGCGGAATCGCTTTGAAGCAGAACAGGGATTATACCGTCTCATACCTCGACAACAAAAAAGCCGGAACTGCGACTGTCGTGATTACAGGAAAAGGCAATTTCACGGGCGAAAAGAAGGTTACCTTCAGGATTTCAAAGGACATTAAACCGAGAAAAACCTCACTGAAGAGTCTGAAGGCCAAGAGCGGCAGAAAGATAGCCGTGGTATGGAAGAAGCAGACAGCGAATACCGGGGGATATCAGATACGGTATGCCGCGAATAAGAAGTTCAAATCAGCGAAATATGTGAAGGTGAAGGGCAGTAAGAATACGTCGAAAACGATCAGGGTCAGGAAATCACGAACGAAATATTACGTTGAAGTCAGAACGTACGTGAAGGTCGGCAAGAAAACGTATTATTCCTCCTGGTCGAAGGCGAAAACCGTCCGGACAAAGAAATAAAACAGAAGAAGTGTCAGGAGAGGTGCTTCTATAAAGACGAAAAGCGATATTTTACTATACTCGGATACACCTTGGAAATTGTACATCCCAGGGTGTATCTGTTTTACTGCATCAGAAACAGAGCCGGGCATCCGGAGACAAATTGCCCGTTCAATTTGCGTTTAGATGAACATTTAAACAAATGATGAACACAAGCTCGAATTTTCGGTGGATTTTTTGCCGCGGCATGTTATAATGGTTATAGGTTCTTTTTATATCAAGTGTGTGACGGATTGCGGCGCTGCGAGCGCTGCTGATATATTGATATTGCCGATTGTAATGGTTGAGAAAGAGAGTGAGAATATCTTGACAGGCGATAATAAAAGAAGGACAATCTTAACAGACAGACAGACAGACAGACAGACAGACAGACAGACAGACAGACAGACAGACAGACAGACAGACAGACAGACAGACAGACAGACAGACAGACAGACAGACAGACAGACAGACAGACAGACAGACAGACAGACAGACAGACACTGTCTTTTTGCTGCGGAATAATTCACGAAGCGATAACAGAAGCTTCAGATGTAAGGGGGAGTGAGCGCTGCGGATGCGGGCGTCTGACTTCTTTTTTGCATGCCTTTGCGGAGCCGGCCGGGAGCTGACGCCGGAATCCGCATTCAAACAAACGGTAAAAGCGATATTTAATTATATACGGATACGCCCTGGAGCCTGTACGCCCCAAGGCGTATCTTAATGTGTGCGTTGCGGAGAGGAGATGTATGCTCTAAGTGACTTCTTAATCATGTTTTTTGTCATGGTTAGTGGAGCAGTCACTTAGAGCATTTCCATTTCAGGAGATACAGCCATGAGAAACGAGAAAATCACCCCTCTGTATGAGCGTTTGAGCCGCGATGATGAGTTACAGGGCGAAAGTAACTCCATATCGAACCAGAAAAAGATGTTAGAGGACTATGCCTGCCGGAACGGGCTGCCGAACCTCACCCACTTCACCGATGACGGCGTATCGGGAGCCCGCTTTGATCGCCATCAACGACGGCGTGGATAGTCTGAAAGGCGACGACGATTTTACCCCGTTCCGCAACATTATGAACGAGTTTATCCGCACCGTCCAGGAAACGCAGGACGCCCAGCAGCGCCACGACCTGTTCCAGCAATTCGATTTTCAGGCCGCGCTTGATTGCCCGCTTGTAGTCCTTTTTGAAGGCGGTCGTGTACTTGACGGTGTACTTTGTTTTCCTCATTTTTTCAGGTCGGCAAACAACTCGTCAAGGTCTTTGTAGCCCTTTACAGACGGGTCTTTTGCAATCCTTTCCGCTTCCAGCATGGCAGCAATCGTTTCCTTATTGGGCTGTTCCAGCTTCACTTCAAAGGGAATACCGCCCTCACGAAGCGACTGGCGCACGAAGATATTGAACGCCGTGGATAAATTCATGCCGAGTTCCGCAAACAGGGCATCGGCCTGTGCCTTCAAATCCGCGTCCATGCGGATGCTGATGTTTGTGGTATTTCCAGCCATATCATCAACCCCTTTCTGCTGGTACTTTTAGTATATGCCATTTGCACGAAGAAAACAATACTTTGCACGAATATTTAACAGTAAATCCATTGGAGGAGGTCGCTGTATGAAACAGATTATTTTGTCCGTCACTGTCTACCTGAATGTCCGACTGCCCCTTGCCCTCTTGCAGCCGGAACCGGCAGACGCGCCCACCGGCCCGGAGCCGGAGGCCCATGCCTGCCAGGGCCGCGGTGGGTGCGGGCGGCGGTGCTGCCGCTGGCCAGGAAAATTGCAGCTTTTTCGTGAATTTGATTAAAAAGTCCTTGACAACTAGTTTCGGGCGGTAAGGAATTCGAGTTTTTTCACACACATGAGTAATTTTTGTGGTATACTAAAACACATTGTAAAAACCAAATTACGAGGCATTTATGAAGAAACTGAGACGATGTGCGATAGTAGTTCTGGGGCTGGTTGCTGCAATCACGACCCTGAGCATATCGACGGTTTTCGCAGACACGTCCGTCGTGGATACCACGGATGCGAAGTACAGTTATGCGGATCTGACCGCAGATGCCAAGGCGCTGGCGAAGAAATACAGCGATCGGTGCAGGCTGTCTTCCCTGGGAAAGTCCTGGGACGGAAGAAATATATGGTGTCTGCGGATCGGCAGCGATAATGCCAGCAGGCAGATCGTGGTCTTTGCCTGTGTCCACGCCCGGGAATATATCAACGGGCCGGTCGCGATGGCAATGGCAGAGGAATATTGTAAGAACTACACAACGAAAAAAGTAAACGGGAGAACGTACAAGGACATTTTTTCTCATACGCAGCTCTATATCGTGCCGATGGTGAATCCTGACGGCGTAATGATCGCGCAGGAGGGACTGGATTCCATACGGGACAAAACGCTGCGGGAGAAGGCGGAAACCTATCCGGTCAGCGGCGGATACTACAACTGGAAGGCAAACGCCCGGGGCGTGGACATCAATCGGAATTTTGAATCCGGGTTCAATGATACGACGAACAAAAATACGGTGCGCAGCAGTGAGCGCTACGGAGGAACCGAGCCCTATACGGAGAAGGAAACCATGGCGATGGTGAATCTGGTGAAGGATCTGAACTGTCAGGCGGTCATCAACCTTCATACCATGGGGCAGGTGTATTACTGGGGCTACACGGATCAGACGAAGGAAGCAGAGGAGCGCCTGGTGAAAATCGTGTCGGAGGAAGCCGGCTATACCGGACAGCTGGAGACCGGAAACGGAGACGGTGATGCGGAGCACTACTTCAGAAATATCACTCATACGCCCTATGTGTGTATTGAGAACGCAACGGGAGGTTATCCCAACGATCACAGCCAGTTCACATCAATCTACGAAAAAAATGTGAACATTCCGGTGCGGACTGCGAACGCCTTCCGGGGAGAAATCGTTAAAAAAACAGACACATCCACGGAAACGTCGAAGGAAGGCGACACCGCGAAGAAGAAACTGAAATCTGCGGTGAGCCTGTGGCTGCTCCCGCCGTGGATTGCCCTCGTCATCGCGGTGGCCTGCGTCGCCAGTTATCTGATCTGGACCAGAATCATCGACCGGCCGGGACGCCACGACGCGCCGGAAAAGCGTAGGCGCAGAAGACCTGCTCCCCGGAGCACGCGAACTGAACATGACCGGAACAGCAGTAAAAAAGGCTGAGAGGCCCCGACTGTCCGCGCAGCTGCGAAAAATCATGCGGACGTCATGCGAACGTCATAGGAGGATTGAACATGCAGAAGCTATACCGAAAACAGGGACCCGATATCTACATTCATTTCAAGCCCCTTGTTTTGCTGCTTACGGCCGTCGCTTTGATCCTGCTGATTCTCATATACGCCAACGGCGTGATGACGAATCAGAAACAGGAGCGGCTTACGATGGAGAACCTCACGCAGAGGCAGGCGGTAGGGCTGGTGCTGCTGGATGAAGAGGCGGAGCTTCCGGGAACAAAGGAAGCCCGGGCGGTAGTCGATGAGTATGAACGCAAGCAGGAGATCAAACAGCAGAAATGGCTTGCCGCACAAAAGAAACGTGTCGCCGCCGCCAAGGCGGCCGCTAAGAAAAAGGCGGAAAAGAAGGCCCGGGAAGAGGAGCGGAAGAAAATTCTGCAGATCGCCAAAGCGAATACCCGCAGAACCTACTCCGGAACCTATAACGGCGCCGTGCTCTCCCGAAGCGCGGGAACCGTCATGGGTCCCTCCGGTAAGGAGACCTATTACAATCTGGATATGTCTACCTGCGTGCGCATCATGCGCGGGATGGGGTTCTCTGCATCGCAGTATCCGTACAAAGTCCGGTCCGACGGCGTCAAGACGCTGGGCGGCTATGTGATGTGCGCCGCCAATCTGAGCCTGCGGCCGAGAGGAAGCTATATCATGACTTCGCTGGGCGTCGGAATCGTAGTGGATACAGGCGGTTTCGCCAGCCGCAATCCGACACAGCTGGATATCTGTGTGAACTGGTGAAAATATCTGGTGTATGCCTGAGGTATTGTGCATGTCCGGGGAATCCCCGGACATTTTTTGTGCCTGCCGATCCCGAAATTTATTGCGCCTGCTGAGTCTGCGAAGGCTGCTGTTTGCGGAACATCGGTCTGCGCCGGAACTCTTCCGGAAGATGACTGTCTTCATTCCAGACGGTGATTGACGCGCGTTCGCCCGGACGGGGTCCGGCGTCCTGCGGACCGCCTGCCGCAGAGGCAGACGCCGCGCCGCCCGAAGGGGTTTCTGTGACTGAAGCGGTTTCCGCAGGGGTGAATACCTCCACCCGGTTCAGTCCCGCGTTGGAAATCGGGTGCTCCCAGATCTCGTCAATCGGGAGGTTGGCGATCCCCAGAAGCAGGGCGGACAGGCAGACCATATGAGATGCGATAAGTATCGTCTTCCCGGGATTGGCGTGGACGCATTCCCAGAACGCACGCGATGCGCGCTGCTGAACGTGCAGAAACGTTTCTCCGTCGGGAATCTGAACCTGACTGGGACGGCTGCTCCAGAGCTCGAGCTCCTTCGGATACCGGAGACGGATTTCCTCGGCGGTCAGGCCTTCCCATGCACCTGCGTTTTGTTCATGAAAATCGAACACCGGCTCCGGAGCGATTCTGCGATCCTGCAGGATGATGCGGGCCGTTTCCATAGCCCGGCGCAGCGGACTTGCGTATGCGGCGTCAATCACCGTGCCTTTCAGAGCGTCGCGGGCGCAGGACGCCTGGTATCGTCCTGTCTCGCTGAGAGGAATATCGCTCATTCCCTGGAATTTTCCTGCCCGGTTCCATTCTGTTTCGCCATGCCGGACTAAAATTATCGTTGTTTTCAATGAAGTCCCTTTCTTTGAAATCTGCTTTGTGTGAATAATTTCTGAGAAGTCCCTTGATTCGCTGCCGCGCGTGTCATGCCCGCAGTGCGCGGCGTGCGTCCTGCCTGTCGCATCCGTTGCCGCCTAAATCACGTAGAACCATGTGGAGTCCTGTTCCAGTTCCTTCTCTTCGGGTTTGTTTTTCGCGCCCAGCACCATCTCGTGAGTCTTGATGGTGACGGTGGAGTGCGGGGCGATAGATTTTGTTACAAAAGAGTTGCCGCCGATGACGGAGCCTTCGCCGATGACGGTGTTGCCGCCGAGGATGGAGGCCCCGGAGTACAGGGTCACATTGTCCTCGATCGTCGGATGACGCTTGCTTCCGTGAAGCTTGTGACCCTCCTTTGTGGACAGCGCTCCGATGGTCACGCCCTGATACACCTTGACGTGTTCGCCGATGATGGAGGTGGAGCCCACAACAATGCCGGTGGCGTGGTCGATGAAGAAGTATTTTCCGATGGTCGCGCCGGGATGGATGTCCACGCCGGTGACGCGGTGTGCATACTCAGTCATCATGCGGGGCAGCAGAGGAACCTTCAGCAGAAACAGCTCGTGCGCCATGCGGTAGATGGCTGTCGCCAGCAGCCCGGGATAAGCCAGGACGATCTCGTCCTTGCTGTCCGCCGCAGGGTCGCCGTCGAAGGTGGCCTGTATGTCTGTATTCAGGTATTCCCGCATTTTCGGGATCTTGCGGAAATAGTCCAGACAGATTTTCTGCGCCGCCCGCTTCCGGACGATCTTCTTGCTGTCCGAGTATTCCGGGTCGAACAGCAGCGCGACCTCAATCTGCTTCCGCAGGTCGTACATCACGTCTTCAATCAGGACGCTGAGCTTGATGTGCGTGCTGCGGGTGCGGTATTCCTTTTCGCGGTAATAACCGGGGAACAAAATCATCAGCAGCTCATGGATGATTTCTTCCACAATTTCCTGATCCGGCTGCTCGAATACATTCATGTTGTCGATGTCTCTGCCGTGGCTGTAATCTGCGAGAACCTCCTGAACGATATCGTCCATCTCTTTGTTCAGGGCGTCCTCGTCGATATCGCCGCCGCCGTCGCAGATCCGGCAGATATCTAGAACATCCAGATCCTTGATGTTTTTCACTGTCATTGCTGGTACCTTACTTTCCTGCTGTACGCGAGTCTCCCGTGCGGCCGCGGTGCGCGCCGTCTGACGCGATTCGCCGCATCGCGCGGCCGCGGTGCCGTGCCGTGTGCTGCATTGCCGCACCGTAAATTCCCGCATACGCCTTAAACGAAATAATCAGGACACAAATGCGCCTGACCGTGCATATACATTTTTATTTTATATCCCGTTTTCGCGTTGATAAAACAGGTTTGACAGGATTTCCGCCGAGTTATATAATCGGAAGATAAAGAACAGAAGAGCTGCCCGCGTAGGCTGCGTCCGGCGAAGTGGATAACAGGCCGGCGGCTCCGGGCGGCAACGTATGGAGGTGCACGCAATGAAAGAACACATTTCAAGGGAAGAGGCTCTGGAGCTTCTTCGGAAATATAATAAAGAGCCTTTCCACATCCGTCACGGACTGACGGTGGAGGGCGTCATGCGCTGGTATGCCGAGGAACTGGGATACGGCGAGGACAGAGACTTCTGGGGCATTGTCGGACTGCTTCACGATATCGACTTTGAGGAATATCCGCAGGAGCACTGTCTCAAAGCTCCGGAGCTTCTGAAGGAAGCCGGCGTGGACGAGGATATCATCCACGGCGTGGTGAGTCACGGCTATGATCTGACGGTGGATGTGAAGCCGGAGCACGAGATGGAGAAGGTTCTCTATGCGACGGACGAGCTGACGGGGCTGATCGGTGCTGTGGCGCTGATGCATCCGTCGAAGAGTGTGATGGATATGAAGGTGAAGTCGGTGCGGAAGAAGTTCAAGAATCTGAATTTCGCGGCCGGCTGCGACCGGGAGGTCATTCAGGCAGGCGCTGAGATGATGGGCGTAGAGCTGGATGAGCTTTTCGACAAAACCATACAGGCTATGCAGAGCTGCGAGGCCGCTGTGGATGCGGAAATGAAAGACCTCGGCCTCGAGGAATAAAGCCGGGCGGCCGCCATTTTTGCCGGGTCTGCGCCCGGGCGGCCGTCTTTCTGCTGCGTCTGCCCTGGCGGCGGCTGCGGACTCATCTGAAGAAGCGGTCAGCCCTGCCGGGAGCCGTACTCCTCAATTGCGGTCAGCTCAGGAATTGAAAACTGATAGGCTTTGTTGCAGAACCAGCATCGGACCTCGATGGACTCGCCGTCGGCGATGATTTCATCCAGGTCTTTTTTGTTCAGTGTGGCCAGAGCCCGGGAAACTCTCTCCTTAGAGCAGTCGCAGTGAAAGCGGCAGTCCCCGGTCTCAAATATATCGAGCCCCATGTCTCCGAGGATGTGCGTCAGAATTTCCTCCGGTCCCATGCCGCGCTCCAGCATCGCGGTTACCGGCTCCAGTTCCGCGACCCGGTTTTCCAGCGCGGAAACCGTCTCCTCATCGGCAAAGGGCATGAGCTGCAGAATGAATCCGCCCGCCTGAAGCACGGAGCAGTCGGTATCCACCTTCACGCCCAGCCCCACCGCGGAGGGTGTCTGCTCCGACATTGTAAAATAGTAGGCAAGATCGTCGCCGATTTCTCCGGTCTGAATCTCGCACTGTCCGCTGTAAGGATCCCGCAGTCCCAGATCCATGCTGACGCTGAGGATGCCGTGCCCGACGGCGGAGCCGACGTCAAGCTTTCCTTTGTACTTCCTCGGGATGTCCACCTGAGGATCCGCCACATATCCCTTGACATTGCCGGCGCTGTCCGCCGTGACGGTCATGTCGCCGATGGGGCCGTCGCACCGGTACTGGATGGTCAGAAGATCTCCGTCACCCTTCATCATAGAACCCATCATTGCTCCCGCCGACAAAAGTCTGCCCAGCGCTGCGGTGCAGACGGGTGACATGTGATGGATCCGGCGCGCTTCCTCCACCAGATCTGTGGAGCGAATGGCAAATGCCCGGATGCTGTTGTCTGCCGCGGTGGCCCGCGCGATGTAGTCGTTCATTGTAGTCCCTGCTTTCCTGTAATCTGTTCCGCCCTCTGCGGCTGCGTCAGTCTGTTTTTCTCTCATAATCCGGAACGTTTCCGGCATTTCTTTATTTCGATAATACCAGTATACCGAGAAGCGAGGGGATTTGCAACAGCATCTGAAGCCGGAGCTGCAGCCGGACCGTATCGGAACAGATGGCGCGGCCGGCTCTGCATCTGGACAGATGGCGCGACCGGACTGCATCTGCGGAGAGGGTTCGCGGACATATTGCGCCGTGAATTCACATAACCGACAAGGAACCGTCAGTTTACGCAGAAGAAACGACAACTAAACTACGGGAAAGCGTTCCCGGATCATCACATAAGACCTCTATACTTAAAACTGTCGAAGGGAGATGATAGACAGCAGACAACACCTCACAAACTCACAGATAAAACAATAATACTTTCTTTCAACACTTTCTTTCAAAACATTCTTTCTCACATAATAACTCATAAAAGAAAACCTGACAGACTCCGGCGGTGACAGAACGCCGGAGCCTGTTGGTTTTTGCGGCGGCCGGGAACAGCAGCTGCCCGGGCGGCCTTGGTGTCGCCGCTGCAGCCCGGTCGGGGAAAGGCCGGGGTGAAATCTAAATAATCTGCCAAAGGCGAAAAGCCTTGATTTTTTTTGCTGCGGTGATAAAATCGAGGCGTATAAGGAAAGGAAGTGCATTATTGTTATGAAAAAGGTGGTCGTTTGCGTGTGTCTGACGGCGTTTTTATTTGGCACGATGGAGGTTGCCCTGAAAACAGGGGGCGGAAACATGGATTCCGTACAGCTCACGTTCCTGCGGTTCATGATCGGCGGTCTGATTCTGGCGCCCTTCGGAATTGTGGAGGCAAGGAAGAACAGTCTTCGGATAACAAAAGGGGAGGCGGGCTGGCTGTTCCTGGTCGGCGTTATGGGGATTCCCGTGAGTATGCTCTGCTTTCAGCTGGGCGTCGAGAGATGCAACGCGGCGACGGCTGCGGCTCTGATCTGTCTGAATCCGCTGTTCACGATGGTCATCGCCCATCTGTTCACCTCTGAGAAAATGGACAGAGTGAAGAGCGCGGCCTTTGTAATCGGGCTGGCCGCGGCAGTGTTCATGATCCGGCCCTGGGACGTGCAGGAGGGAAATACGATTCCCGGAATCATCCTGATGCTCATCGCATCCGTGACCTTCGCGGCGTACACCGTCATGGGAAAACGCACCGTCGGCAGAATCGGAACGTTCGCGCAGACCAGCATCAGCTTCATCCTGGGATCGCTGGTGCTGCTGGCAGTTATCGCCGGTACCGGCCGCCCGGTCATGGACGGCGTGGCGGACAACTGGATGATCGTCGCATACTGCGGAATCTTCGTGACCGGCCTCGGCTATCTGTTCTATTTCATCGCGATTCGCTGCTCCGACGCGACGACGGGTTCCATCGCCTTCTTCATCAAGCCTGCAATTGCACCGTTTCTGGCCGTTCTCCTGCTGAACGAAACGGTTTACTGGAACACGATTGTCGGAATTGTCCTGCTGATTTCCGCATCGTTCCTGACGCTGTACGACGCCAGGCGCGGTCTGGCACGGGAAACCCTCGTCACGGTCAGCGACGAGGCGCTTCAGAAGCTGGAAGCCGAGAGCTCGGCGGCCAGGGCCAGAGGTTAACCGACCGTATCGATAACGCACTCTGTAAAGGACCGGGTGGCGGGCAAAGGCTCCTCGCCCGGTCTTTGTGCGATTCCGAGAGAACGGAACATGGGCGGATCCAGGGAGATGTTGATGGTGTCCGGAGGATAATTCTCCAGCATCAGGTCGCCGGCCAGCGTGACGCCCAGATGATGCTTGACCATCTGAATCGCAGTCATGTCATTTTTGCAGGTATACATGACGTTGAACTTGACTTTGTGGGAGGTGAAGGTCTCCGGCCACAGCTCGTCCGGCCGGGAAATCGCTCCGGTCGCGTAGGAGATGAAGGGATATTGGCTCATCTCCTCCAGCGTGATTTTGTCTTTCAGGGACAAAGGATGATTCTCCGGGACGACGGCGAAGACCTCGTCCCATACCAGAACCCGGGAAATGTAGCTCTTCTTCTCCGCCACCTCCATCAGAGCCAGATCGATGCGCCCGCTCATCAGCATGCGCTCCAGCTCCGGGGCCTCGTGCTCCAGCATGTTGATCTTGATATTCGGAAACTGCTGCGCGAAGATTTCCAGGATGCGCGGCATCCAGGCGGTGCTGATGCTGGAGAGGCACCCCACTGTAACAGTTCCGGTTTCCTTGCCGCTCATCCGGTCGCATTCCTGCCGGATCGTCCGCTCCCAGCGATGCTCCTCCCGCATGTACGGCAGCAGCGTCAGCCCGTTCTGCGTCAGATTGGCTCCTTTGTTGGTGCGTCGAAGAAGTCTGACGCCCAGTTCCCGCTCCAGAGAGTTGATCATCTGAGTGATTCCGGACTGCGTGTAGCCCATGCGTTCCGCGGCCTGTGTGATGCTGCCGGTCTCGGCGATGTTGATCAGCGCTTCATATTTTCGGTTATCCATGGCGCTCCCTCCGATATTAGAATCTGTAATTTCAAATATAAGAAAAAAACATTTTACTTATTATATGTGATATATTATCATAAGTCAAGGAAGAGAGGTAAGGTCTTCCATATAATGCCTTAAACGAATAATAATTACACTGGAAAGACGTCACAGAGCGATCCCCAATTCGCAACGTGACGGTTTTCTTTTTTTGACCAATGCGGCGGCCTGACGCAATCGCTTTGTTCATGAATAAAAACTGCCGCAGCATTTGATGCGGCAAGCCTGAATGGCATACAGGAAGCCCGCTCTGTATGAAGAACGTGGCTCCCTGTATAATAGAGTTGTTATTTTACCGCACGGTGTTTCTCCTGAAAGAATTCCGGCGTTACCTGACAGTGACAGTGACTCTGACGTAAACTCCGTTCTGCGCATAAGCGTAGACCGAGCAGGAGCCGGCTTTCACAGCTCTGATCTTCCCGGAGGAGCTTACTGTTGCGACCGACGGGTCAGAGGATTCGTACACCACTCCGCGATGCTTCCGGAATTTCAGTTTTTTCGACTGAAGTGTCTGCCTCGTGCTGACCTTGCAGGTCTGTCCGGGCTTCATGGACTTCAGTTTTTTTCTGATTGCGGAGGCGTTCTGCAGGGAGAGCTTTCCGGGATTGGTATACTTGCCTCCGTCTGTTGTGACATGAACAGTCAGCGATTTTGAGAGAATCCTGCCGCGGCTGTCCTTTGCGACAACGTACATCTTATAGTAAGTGCCTTTTCTGAGTTTCTTTCCGGAAATCCGGCTGACAGTCGTTTTCAGACCTCTTGTAGAGGTGACTTTTTTGTAGTTTTTCTTCCCGTCACATCTGCTTGCGTAGACAGTATAGCTGGCCGCTCCGGAGATTTTCTTCCATTGGAGACGGAGTGATTTTTTCGTCTGACTGAGGGATCTGGCCTGAAGCAGAGGCTTTTCTGCGGTTTCTTCCGGATTGGGTTTTACAGCGTCCTTTTTGCTCCATGCGGCCTTCAGCGTCAGGTCGTCCTCGATTATCGTATTGAAATCGAATTTGTTTCCTGCAGAATCATACCAGCCGGCGAAATTGTATCCGTCTTTTTCCGGCGCTGCCGGTGCGGCGATCTTTTGCCCTTTGCCGACCGTCACGGCGGCGATTTTAGAGCCTCCGTCGGAATCAAATGTGATGACAGCCGTTTTCGCAGTATAATCAGAGGTATAGAAGAACACCATCTCATCTCCGTCCTGCAGTTTCATTTCCCCGAGTGTTTTGTCGGTTAATTCGCCGTTGACTTTGTACATCCATCCGCTGTTGTCCCCGGCCTCCTTCTGAGCCAGAACTTTGCCGGAGGGCGTTGTTATGGCTGAGATGTAGCTGGAGCTTCCTGTATAGGAATACCCGTTTTCCTTTAATGCCTTTGTCAGAACATCGAAGGCGGAAGCGTTTTTCTTAACGGAAACCGTTCTCAGATTCAGGAGGGTTTCACCCTTCTGTCCGAGCAGACGGAAGGATACGGAAACTCCGGCGTCCGGATTGGGATCCGCACCTTTTTCGCCCCTGACCGTCATCGTCGCTTCTGCATGCTGACGATAGAGCCCGGCAAACAGCGACATTGCGTCTTTGTCACCGTCTTTTCGGGCTTTTACAAAGTATTTTCCGTAGACTTCATGTGTCAGATAACTGTCTACGGTGACCTCTGTATCGTATTCCGGTTTGCTGACAAGCAGGTTGGAATCGGCTATCACAGAGGGTTCGCTGGAGTTGAATCTGCGGTAGTCATTATCATTGCCGCCGTCAGGATTCTCCACATAGGTATCCGCACTGACGCCGGTCCGGGTTTTTTCATCGGCCCGGTATATGAAAGAGACTGAACCGTCATTGTCGGCGTTGATTTCCTGGAAACTCTGCAGATCTCCGGTGATGTTATCTTTCGCTGTATTATTGTTTCTTATTCCGTCCCAGTATCCGCTCACGGCTTTTTTCATTAATGCTTTAGCGGTTTCCAGTTCCTCTTGTGTCAGCGGCTGTACGGTGACGTCGATGTTTCTGGAGACTTTGACGCCGGTCGCCTTGTCTGTGATGGTTACCGTAATCGTGACTTTTACCGGAGGCTTTCCCGGAAGAGGCCGATAGACTTTGACGGATGCCGCATTGTTCAGGGGCTCGCCGTCCTTGTTCTTCCAGGGTTCAATCACGTCCTCGTTGCTGCTGGTGATCGTAACCGGCTGATATTTGCCATCGATCCTGAAATCTCTGGTCGTCGGGAACTGTATATTGTCTGTGACACGGTCGGTGTCCAGCGCCCTGCCTGTGGAAAAATCGGTGAGACCCGGATTCTCCATGCCCTTGTCCAGTTTTTCCTGAAGCTCGGCCTCCAATGCTTCGTTTGCGTTCTCAGAGGTTCCTTTGACAGTCACGGTGTAATCCTTTGTTACCGTGACAGCGTCCAGACTGTTGCATCGGATTGTTGCGGTCAGTCTGA
The DNA here is from genome assembly GCF_001940235.1 of Hornefia porci. Lineage (NCBI taxonomy): Bacteria > Bacillati > Bacillota > Clostridia > Peptostreptococcales > Anaerovoracaceae > Hornefia > Hornefia porci. Next base: position 1,943,938 of record NZ_MJIE01000001.1, read on the forward strand.
CCTCCTTGTCATAAGCCTTTGGGTTAACGGTCACCGCATACGGTGAATAATATGGGTAGTCCGGCGCGTCTCCCACCTTTACGACGGAAGAATCGTCCGATGTCCATGTGACCGTCGCCCAGCCGTTGAAGTTGTCGTACTGACTGTAATCAGGACTGGTTACGCCTTCTTTGACCGGATAACGCGGAAGCGTTGACAGTCCGCCCTTTGTGACCGGCTCTGACGGAAATGTTATGCGATCCAGTTCAGACTGCAGTACTTCTGAAACCTTTTTCTGATCCCACGGCATCAGAGTGTACATCTGTTTTTCAACGGTGATGCCGTCTCTGCTGAGCAGGAATGTCGTATAGAAATAATCGCCGTTGCCGGACATCGCGGGATTGAAGTAATAGTGGATCGTTCCATCTTTGTCGATGGAGGAATATCTTCCTTCGGATTTCTCCTTCACGGATATTGTAATGTTCTCGTATCCGGAATTTTTCAGCCGTGTGCGGATTATTTCGGTCGCATCGGTATCTGTTCCGAAGACAGGAGTCAGATTGCCGGTGAGCGAGGCTGCCGCGGTATTCAGAGATTCAGTGGTCTGAATCGCCTTTTCGGAATAGACCGTGAGAACAAAGTCTTTGCTCTGTGTGGAGTTGTCTGATGTGTCGGTGACGGTTGCCGTAATCGTAACGTTGACAGTACCCATCAGCGGCAGAGCGGTTACATCTCCGGTGTCGGATATGCAGTCAGTGTCACTGCTTTTATAAGATACTTTATACCCGTCGCCCTCTGTCGGCAGTTTCAGGGAACCTGTATTCCGGACGATGTCGTCCTCCGGAAGAGCTGTCCGGACAGATGTAAATGCCTTGTGGAATACAGTTTCCTCCCAGACGGCATACAGTGTCTGTCCGTAACCGTCACCGTAAGAGGCGTTCCAGATGTAGTCCTCTTCATCGTCATATGATTTCGACCAGTTGGACGGAGAACTGCTTGCGCACCATTTCACAAACTTATATCCGTCCCGGGTGAATGTGCATTTCGGAAGTCTTGCAGTTACGCCGTTCTCTACGGTCAGAGGCTCCATACTGCCTTCGCCGCCGTTGGCGCTGAAGGAAATTCTGTTCTGATAGTTGCGATAGTGTGCGTAAAGCCGGGTGTTTTCATTGAAAACAGTATCCGGATCAATTTTCTGACCTCCCTCTGCGGCGGTATACCAGCCGTCGAAGACCTTTCCGTCCAGGGATGCGGAGGGCAGAGAGCCGTAGGCAGTCCCTCTGTCGATGCTCTTGGAGGATACATAGCAGCTTCCGCCGTTGGCATCAAAGGTGAGAGTTACCGCCTGCGCCCAGTGGGCGTACAGGGTTTTCCCTTTCAGAGCGTCTTCCGCTGTAAATTTGTACTGACTGGTAATTGTGTACCCGCCTTCTGCCGCATCGAACCAGCCTTTGAAGTTCCAGCCGTCTCTCGTCGGGTCCTTCAGCTCGCTGTACTTTGCGGAAGACCCGGAGCTGATGTAGTTGTAGTTCGATCCTACGACTCCGGTTCGGGAGACCGTCCTGTTATCGGTGTCATAGTTCAGATCGACAGTAACGGCGACGTCATTTCCTGCCCAGACCGCGTACAGTGTCTGCACGTCGTCCTGTCTGCTTTTCAGGTTACTGACAGTCTGATCTTCTCCGTAGGTTTTTGAGGAGCCGGAAGTCCCCCAGCCGACAAAGGTATATCCGCTGCGGGTAAACCCGTTCTTCGGCAGAACAACTTCCTGATCATAGGTGGCTGTAATGGAGTCCATTGTTCCGGTTCCCCCGTTTGCATCGAAACGGACAGTATATGTGACCGGCGTCCATTTTGCTGTGTAGGTTACATCGCTTTTGATCACGGTGTCCTTCGTCAGCCGATCTTCTTTGTTATACCAGCCGCCGAAGGTATATCCTTTTCTGGTCGGATCCGCGGGCATCTTTGCGGTTCCGATTGCGGTGTTCCGGGCAACGTCAACGGAATCGGTGCTGCCGTTATTATCGAATATTACTGTATAAGCGTCATCCCATACGGCGTACAGATCGATGGAACTGTTCAGTGTAATGCCTGCACCGTCCGGATATTTCACTGTGCCGTCTGCGGATTCCGCCCATCCGGCAAAGACCTGCCCTGTTCTGGTGAACGTGTTGGTCTGCAGTGTGCCTTTGCCGCCGTAGATTTTCTGCTCAAGGGTTTCTGAACCGTTGTGGAAGGTGACGACTAAAGCCTCTCCCGCACTGAAATTGCGCAGATAGCAAGTATCGTCTCCACCGTCTCCGCTGCTGTCCTTTGAATAGGTAAAGACCATCGTATCGCCGGATTTGACGTCAGCCTCCGCTCCGGTCCAGTCGACTTCTCCGCTGGCGTCTTTCACCAGCGCTGTGCTGCCGTGCATGATGCTGAATTTATCATATTTCTTTTCTGAGGACACTTTGTACTCAAAAGAAATATGAGTGTCTGCCGTAAATGTCAGTGTCAGGGTACTCGTGGAGTAACTCTTACCGGCATTACCGGACTTCAGGATCTTGTCGGCAGTCGCCGTCCACTGTGTCGTTCCCGTTCCCGGGTTCGCCGTGACCGGCAGTCCTTCGAAAACGTCGCTGACGGACGTTGCCGCATATACGTCTGTCGTGCCGGTCATGAAAGAAAGTCCCGGCATGAAGGTTACGGTCATCAGTACCGCCAGGAGTAGAATTGTGATTCTGCTCCTGAGATTTCTTGTTTTCATTTTTTTCTTATCCTTTCCTCGATTAACCTGCCGGTTTTCGTTTTCCCTTTCTACACCTCCCTTTCCTTTTCGGAAAACAAAAAAACCGCCCTGAGGCAGCCTATGTATCGCAATGATCGCAGCAAATCCAAATCAATGCCGTCAACACACAACCATTGTTTCAAAACCAATAATAACATCAGAAAGTGCCGTATCTGCAGAACTTCGCGCCGCTATAACCCGAAGCTCTCTACGCTCGTTTCCCTGTCTGAATGGATGGACATACGTGCCTCAGGAATGAACCATCCAAGCCACTGCTCGTCTCCCGACTCATGCCCTGCGGCATTCACGGTTGCTGTGGACAGTAGGGGCTTTTCACCCCGTTTCCGTTAGCAGCGCTTTTATAATAACTTGTGAGGTAATTCTACCACGGTGTTATTTGCCTTTCAACACAAAATAAAAGTGTCCGCCTTCTTCGTTCAGGAACGACAGGAAGGTGAACACATTCTGGTTCAGGGGGGGTGCCCGGGCATATCATAATGCGCTGGCCGCACCGCATCAGGTTTCAGTATTCTGTCAGGGTCAGCGTGCCGGTTTCGCGGGTCTGGTTCATGTCGATGACCCGCTGGTTGGTGCTTCCGCGGTACCGGAGGGTCAGGTCGCGCTGCGCCTCTATGTATTTTCCGTCAACCAGAACGTCGATGGTGTTCAGCAGCTTTCGCAGCGCTTTCCGGTCCTCTGCCAGCCGGCAGGGGCTTTCCGGCCCGGAGCGGGCCAGGCGGGACAGCTCCTCCAGCGTGTACCCGGTATACATCCAGACATTCAGACCGCGGCGTTTGATCTCCTTTGCCAGCGCATAGAAAGGAGCCGGCTGACACGCCGGCTCTCCGCCGCTGAAGGTGATCCCCTGAAGAAGGGGGTTAGCGTCCACAGCGGCGAGGATTTTGTCGATATCACAGTCATAGCCGCCGGAGAAATCGTGAGTTTCGGCGTTATGACAGCCGGGGCACCGGTGAGGGCAGCCCTGACAGAAGATGACGAACCGTATTCCGGGACCGTCTACGATGGATTCGCGGATAACGCCGGCGAGCCGAAGAGCCGCGCCCACGGCTACAGCCTCTCAAAGCCGGAGTTCAGGCCGTGCTTGACCCGGTCCCGCTCCTCCGCGGTCTTGGCGTCGTTCCAGTTATCCATGGTCCCTACCAGATAGCCGGTGATGCGGCGGATCCGTTCAAAGTCCGGGTTGCCGTCGCCCTCGCGGCGGCCGCAGCTGGGGCATTCGTTATCGATGATGCCGGTATAGCCGCAGACCGGATCGCGGTCCACAGGATGATTGATAGAACCGTAGCCGATGCCGCTCTCCTTCATGCACCGGACGACGCTTTCGTAGGCCTCCAGATTTTTCAGCGGGTCACCGTCCAGTTCAATATAGGAGATGTGACCGCCGTTGGTCAGCTCGTGGAACGGAGCCTCCTTGCGGATTTTGTCGAAAGCGCTGATCTCATAGTAGACCGGGATATGGAAGCTGTTGGTGTAGTATTCGCGGTCTGTGACGCCCGGAATCACGCCGAAGCGTTCGCGGTCGATGCGGACGAACCGTCCGGAGAGTCCCTCCGCCGGCGTGGCGATCAGGGACCAGTTCAGCCCTGTCTTGCGCGCCTCCTCGTCCATCCGTTTCCGCATGTAGGCGACGATTTCGATGCCCAGCTGTTCTGCCTCCGGCGATTCTCCGTGATGCTGCCCGATTAAGGCCTTCAGGCATTCCGCCAGACCGATGAAGCCGATGGTCAGAGTGCCGTGTTTAATGACCTCCTCCACCGTGTCCTCCGGTCCCAGCTTGTCGGAATCGATCCAGACGCCCTGTCCCATCAGGAACGGGAAATTCTTGACCTTTTTCTGACCCTGAATCCGGAAACGCTCCATCAGCTGGCCGATGCAGAGGTCGATCATGTGATCTAGATTCTCGAAAAAGATTTCCTGATCTCCCTTCGCCTTGATGGCAAGGCGGGGCAGGTTGATGGAGGTGAAGGACAGGTTCCCCCGTCCGTAGACGATCTCCCGGCTCGGGTCGTAGACGTTGCCGATGACCCGGGTGCGGCAGCCCATGTAAGCGCACTCTGTTTCAGGATGGCCCTCCTTGTAGAACTGTTTGTTGAAGGGCGCGTCCAGGAACGAGAAATTCGGGAAGAGTCTCCGCGCGCTGGTGCGGCATGCGAGCTTGAACAAATCATAATTCGGATCCTCCGGATTGTAGCTGACGCCCTCCTTGACCTTGAAGATCTGGATGGGGAAAATCGGCGTTTCACCGTTCCCCAGTCCAGCCTCCGTGGCCTCCATCACAGATTTCATGACCAGACGCCCCTCGGGGGAGGTGTCGGTGCCGTAGTTGATGGAACTGAACGGAACCTGCGCTCCAGCCCGGGAATGCATGGTGTTCAGATTGTGAATCAGCGCTTCCATCGCCTGATAGGTTTTCCGGACGATTTCCCGGTCCGCGAACATGGCGGCCTTCTCCTGCAGCTGGCGGACGGTGGGCTCATCGGCGTACTGCAGCAGCTGTTGAAGCTCCACCTCCCGGTAATCGTTGTCCCAGGCCATACAGGGGAAGACGCCGAGCTTCTCCTCAGCCTCCCGGCCGAAGGCTCTCATTCTGGCCGTGCCGTTCTCCAGACCGAACAGGAGCTCCAGCATCTTTCCCATGTTGTCAAAATAAAGACGCTTGTATGACTTGCGGACGCCGGGCGCCATGCTGTAATCAAAGTTCGGGATGGACTGGCCGCCGTGCTGGTCGTTCTGATCCGACTGGATGGCGATGCAGGCCAGGGCCGCATAGCTTTCAATGTCGTTGGGTTCTCTGAGGTGACCGTGCCCGGTGGAAAACCCGCCCTTCAGCAGGCTCAGAAGATCGATCTGGCAGCAGGTCATGGTCAGCGTGTAGAAGTCCATGTCGTGGATATGGATGTCGCCGTTTTCGTGGGCTCTGGCGTACTTGGGGTCGATCACGTACATCTTGTAGAACTCTTTCGCACCCTCGGAGCCGTATTTCAGCATGGTTCCCATGGCGGTGTTTCCGTCGATGTTGGCGTTTTCACGCTTGACGTCGTTATCCCTGGCCTCCTTGAAGGTCAGATCCTCGTAGATGTGCATCAGCCGGGTGTCCATGTCCCGGATGCGGGTGCGCTCCGCACGATAGAGGATGTATTCCTTGGCGGTTCTGGCGTGACCGTTCTCGATGAGAATCTTCTCCACCGCATCCTGAATCTGCTCCACCGTCGGGACGCTGTTGTGGCAGACCTCCAGCAGATAGAGCTCCACCTGCTTCGCCAGATAAGAGGACATTTCCCTGTCCTTTCCGCCCAGGACCTGAGCGGCGTTGAAAATCGCGTCGGTGATTTTGTCGATATCAAAGGGGACGACCCTGCCGTCACGCTTTATGATACGTTCGATAGTCTCCATTTGTTCAAACTCCTTCTCTTTTGTTAACTTTGTCACGCGCTCCGTAACACTATATGTTGTAGAATTCTGTTTTGCTGCTCCACAAATTATACTACGCACCAGAGTCCCGGTCAACAAGGAATCGCCGGAAAACTCCTTTTCTCCGCATTGCACAAAACAGAAGGAAAGAGTATAATTGTAAATCCAGACGGTATGATATCCGGCAGGAAAGGAGACGAACGGAGATGAAGGGCACAGAACGCAGAACGGAAATTATCCGCAGAATCAGCAGCAGTGAGAAGCCGGTTTCCGGGACGGATCTGGCGGCGGAATACGGCGTCAGCCGGCAGGTGATTGTACAGGATATCGCACTGCTCCGGGCCACAGGCTGCCAGATTATTTCCACCAACCGCGGGTATCTGCTGGTGGAAACCGACCGGCCGCGGAGGGTGTTCAAGGTGAGCCATACGGCGGAGCAGATGGAGGACGAGCTGAACGCCGTGGTGGATCTGGGCGGAACGGTGGTGAACGTTTTCGTATGGCACAGAGTTTACGGCAAGGTCACGGGGGATCTGGACATCAGCTCCCGGCGCAAGGTCAGGGAGTTCCTGGAGGGAATCCGGGAGAGCCGGTCCGCTCCACTGATGAACATCACCTCGGGGTATCATTATCATACGGTGGAGGCTCCCGACGAGGAGACGCTGGAGCTTATCGGGCAGGAGCTGAGCGCCAGAGGATATCTTCTGCCGGAGGACTGACGTGCGGCGGCAGAGTCCCGCGGGAGGCGTGATCCGCGGCAGCAGAGTCCTGCGGGAGGCGTGATCCGCGGCGGGGACATTTCCCGGGAGGGGCTGCGGATTTTCCGTCAGACAGTATTGCAGTATCAGGGAGACTTGAGATGATTCCACAGAAAACAGAAAACTATGAAATGCATCGGCGGGGTGACGCCTGTTATCTGACCTTTCCGCGTCTGGACCGGTATCCGGAGCTGCGTCATCTCTTCACCACACGGCGCGGCGGATTCAGCGAGGGGCCCTGCGCCACCTGGAATCTGGGCTTCGGACTGGGGAACGATCCGGACACTCCGGAGAACCGGGCCCGCAACATCGGCGTGCTGGCGGAATGTATGGGCGTCTGTCCGGAGGATCTGGTGTTCACGTGGCAGACTCATACCACGAACATACGGAATGTGACGGAGGCGGACCGGGGCTGCGGCGCGACCCGGGAGCGCACCTATCAGGATGTGGACGGGCTGGTGACGGACCGGCGCGGCGTCGCGCTGGTCACGCTGCATGCGGACTGCAATCCGATCTACTTTTATGATCCGCGGCGCCGGGTGATCGGTCTGGCGCACAGCGGCTGGCGCGGGACGCTGGACGGAATCGGGTCCCGTATGGCGGACAGAATGCGGTCCGACTACGGCTGTGACCCCGGCGATCTCGTCTGCGGAATCGGACCGTCGCTGTGCCGGGACTGCTTCGAGGTGGACGCGGACGTGGCGGAGCTGTTCGCGGAGCGGTACGGTGATTTTCCGGAATTTTCCCGGCATGACGTGAGACGGGACAAATATTACATCGATCTCTGGGAGCTGATCCGCAGGCAGCTGACGTCGGCGGGAATCCGGCGTGAGAACGTCGCCTGTATGGGCCTTTGTACAAAGGAGAATACGGACGTGTTCTTCTCTCACCGCGGGCAGGGCGGTAGGAGAGGACTGATGGCGGCCTGCATGATGATGACGCCGCCGGAACAGGAGGAGGTATGAGTCTGAGCTATGTGGTTGTCGGCGCGGGAGGCGTCGGCGGAAGTGTCGCGGCGTTTCTCGGAATGGCGGGCCGGGATGTTACGCTGATTGCGAGGGGAAGTCATCTGGACGCCATGAAGAAAAACGGACTGATTTTTGTCCGGGACGGCGGAGAGCAGGCGATCCCCGCGGTGAAGGCTTTGTCGGCGGAGGAATATCTGGATCGGAGGGAATCTCCGGACGTGATATTCCTTTGTACCAAAAGCTACTCGGTGAGGGAGGTCGCTCCGTTCATCCGGCAGGCGGCGGGGAGCGGCACGCTCGTCATCTCGCTGCTGAACGGCATCGCGGCGGCAGAGGGGATTCGCGAGCTGCTGCCCGGCGTGAAGGTCGCAGACGGGCTGATTTATATTTTCGCGCGGAAGGACGGAGACGGTAGGATTTACCTCAGCGGAGACCGTATGCACATCTATTTCGGGACGGGGGATCCGGAGGTCAGCCGCGAGAAGCTGGAGACGATTCAGAAGGAATGCGCGGTGCCGGGGATGAAGGCGACTCTTTCCGAAGATATACAGAAGGAGGTTCTGCGGAAATTCTCGCTGGTGGGGGCGATGGCCGTCACCGCCCTCGTGTATCACTGCCCCATGGGCCCGTTGATGAAGCCCGGAGAGGAACGGGACTTTTACTGTGAGGCGATCGGGGAGGTCGTCGCCCTTGGGGAGAAGATGGGGATTCATTATGAAGAGGATCTGACAGAACGCAATCTTACGATTCTGGACCGTTCCCGGCCGGAGGATACTACTTCGCTGCAGCGGGATGTGGCAGCCGGCGGTCCGTGCGAGACGGATGCGTTTATCCTGCGGCCCATTCGGATGGGAGAGCGCTATGGCGTGGACATGAAATGCTGGAAGCGTGCGGCGGAGGCGCTGGGGCTGTAGTGTAAGAGGCGGGCGCGCCGGCCTGTGCCCGCCGTATTCCGCACAGCGCATCGCATAGAAATTCTATAACAGGAGTTTTCTGGATTTCTGAAAGAAAGCTTCTGTATTTCATTGTATTCAGAGGACAAAAATGATAAAATATTGACCAAATATGTACCGTAGCATATGCTGTACAGAACAGCCGATACAGAAAGGCAGAAAGTCAGAAGGAACCCATATGAATAATAAAAAATACAAGGGCGTTTACTATCCGGTCAGGGATGTGACCGATCTGAAGGACATCATCGTACAGAGCACCCGTATGTTTCCGGAGCACCCGGCGTATCTGGTGAAGGACCGGAAGCTCGGCAAGTTCGTTCCCATCACCTACGGCAAGGTGAAGGAGGATCTGGACGGCTTCGGGACCAGACTGATCGACATGGGACTGAAGGGTCGGAAGATCGCGGTCATCGGTGAGACCAGCTATTACTGGATCCTCACCTACTTCACCGTGGTTGCGGGCGTCGGCGCCATCGTGCCGCTGGACAAGAATCTTCCTCAGGATGAGCTGCTGGGACTGGTGGAGCGGTCCGGCGCCAGTGCGATCGTCTATTCCGACAAATCCGAGAAGAGCATCCGGCCGCTTTTTGACAATCCCTTTGATATTGAATTCTTCATTTCTATCGACGGAAACGAAGACACGGACAGGACTTTGTCCATGAATAAGCTCATCCGGCAGGGGCGGGAGCTCCTTGAGGCAGGGGACCGCCGTTATGTCAGCGCGGACATCGATCCCGACCAGATGGCGACACTGATGTTCACCTCCGGGACCACCGGTCTGGCCAAGGGCGTCATGCTGTCTCAGCGGAACATCGCGGCCAACGTGCAGAACATGTCCATGATGTTTGAGATTCCGGAGCCGGGCATCGTGCTGTCCATCCTGCCTGTGCACCATGCCTACGAGATGACCTGCGACATCTGGACCACCTTCTATCAGGGCAAGACCATCGCAATCTGCGAGGGACTGCGCTATATACAGAAGAACATGGCGGAGGTCCACGCCAACGTCATGCTGGGCGTGCCCCTCGTCTTTGAGAAGATGTACAAAGGCATGTTCAAGCAGGCGGAGGCCCGGGGCGAGGGCGACAAGCTCAGAAACGCCATCGCGCTGTCGAAGCGCCTGAAGCTGTATAACAACAGACCCGTCGTCAAGCGGATGTTCAAGGCGATTCATCAGTCCTTCGGCGGCGATATGCAGAAGTTTGTCGCGGGCGGCGCGGCCATCGATCCGAGGGTCATCGAGGATTTCGAGGCGATGGGCTTCACGATGATTCAGGGATACGGCATGAGTGAGAACGCACCGATTATCGCGGTGAATCAGGACCGGTACAGCAAGGCGGAATCCGTCGGCCTGCCCATGCCGCACACCGAGGTCCGCATCATCAATTCCGATGAGGACGGAGTAGGCGAGATCATCTGCAAGGGACCTTCCGTGATGCTGGGCTACTATGAGAATCCGGAGGCGACGGAGGAGGTCCTGCACAACGGGTGGCTTCACACCGGCGACCTCGGCTACATCGACAAGGACGGGTTCGTTTATGTGACCGGACGGAAAAAGACCGTCATCGTCACCAAGGGAGGCAAGAACATCTTCCCCGAGGAGGTGGAGACGGTTCTGCTGGAGAACGAGCTGATCCAGGAGGTGCTGGTGCACGGCGTGACGGACGAGCGGGTCGGAAACGTCATGATTACAGCGGATATCTACCCGAACTACAAGCTCCTGAAGGAACAGAAGGGAGAGATGAATTCCTCGGAAATCTACCACTTCTATAAGGACCTTGTGGACGAGATTAACAAAAAAATGCCGGCGTACAAGCAGGTGAAGCGCATCAACATCCGGACAGAGGAGTTCGCCAAGACCACCACCGGAAAGATCAAGCGCTTCGGCAACGCGCTGATTACCAGCGCTGCGGACAGCCGGGGCAGAGCCTCCTTCAGCGAGATACGGCGCGCCCAGATGAAACGTGCCAAGAAGAAGGCGCAGGCTCTGGCGGACAGCACGGATCCCTATGTTGTATATAAAACCAGCCGCCCCATCACGGACATCAAGCAGATGATCGAGACGAGCACCGATATCTACGGCGACAGAGTGGCGTTTTATCAGAAATACCAGAAGGACATGCCCTACACGGTCATCACCTACCGTCAGATGCTGGCGGACGTGAACGGCCTGGGAACGGCGTTGATGAACCGCGGGCTGGGCGGCGCCCGGATTGCGGTGATGGGCAAGAACTGCTATCAGTGGGGAAGCAGCTACCTGGCGGTCATCTGCGGTACCGGCGTGGCTGTGCCGCTGGACAAGGAGCTCAGCGAGAAGGAGATCGCCCAGCTTATTGAAGCTGCGGAGGTTTCCTGCGTGATCTTTGAGGACGGGTACAAAGACATGTTCACCCGGATCCGCCGGAATTCTGAGAACCGTCTGCAGACCCTGATTTCATTCGGCGACGCGGATCCGGATCGGGAGGTGCTCTCCTGGAAAGAACTGATCCGGGAAGGGCAGAAGGAGGTCAGTCAGGGCGACCGGCAGTTCCTGGATGCGGAGATTACAGCCGACGACATGGCGGTCATCCTCTACACCTCCGGAACCACCGGCGTCGCCAAGGGCGTCATGCTGTCCCACGCAAATATTTGTGACAACCTGATGAGCGCGCCGACGCTCCTGAACGTGGAGCCGACCGACATCTTCTTCTCGGTCCTGCCGATTCATCATACCTATGAGTGCACCTGCGGCTTCCTGATGCCCCTCTACAAAGGAGCGTCCGTCGCTTACTGTCAGGGTCTGCGGTATATCGAGAAGAACCTGAAGGAGGTGCGGCCCACGATGTTCCTGGGCGTTCCGGTGCTGATCGAGGGGCTGTACAAAAAAATCTGGAAGGAGATCCGCAGGCAGGGCAAGGATAAAATGTTCAGCAATCTGCTGGCGGTGAACCGGCTGACGTCCAAAGCCCGGCTCAATCTGGTGAAGCCCTTCGCGGGAGATATCCTGAAGGTCTTCGGAGGCAATCTGCGGATGATTATCTCCGGAGGCGCGGCTATCGACCCGGCGGTGCTGGAATTTTTCAACACTATCGGAATTCAGGCGGTGCAGGGCTACGGACTGACGGAATGCTCGCCGATGGCGGCGCTGAATCCGGACGACCCCGCCAGAATGAAAAACGAGTCTGTCGGCCACTTGCTGCCGGGAATGGACGTGAAGGTCATCGGACGGGACGAGGACGGAATCGGCGAAATCGTGCTGAAGGGCGCGAACGTCATGCTGGGGTATTACAACGATCCGGAAGCGACGGCTGAGGTTCTGAAGGACGGCTGGTTCAGCACCGGCGATCTCGGTTATGTGGACAAAGACCGGTTCCTCTATCTGACGGGACGGAAGAAGAACGTGATTATCACCAAGAACGGCAAGAATGTCTATCCGGAGGAACTGGAGAATTATCTGAACCACAGTCCTTACATTGCGGAAACCATGGTCTGGGGCTGTGAAAGCGAGATCGATCCCGATGAAACGACTATCGCGGCGACAGTGACGCTGGAGAAGGACGAGGTGGAGGCCGCGCTGGGGGCGGATTATACACCGCAGCAGGCGCAGGATCTGATCTGGGAAGAAGTGGACCGCATCAACGGGGATCTGCCTTTGTTCAAGAAGATTAAAAAGGTGGTCGTGCGGGAGGACGATTTCCAGAAGAACACGGCGCAGAAAATCAAACGCTTCGTGGACGAGAACAAGGAAGGCTGACGGGCCGCGTGTGCAGAGAGGCGGATGAGCTGCCGGCGTCTGCACGCAGGCCGTGCATAGAGAGCTGACAGGCCGCATTCATTGACAATAAGCGGCTTGTAGGGTATAATTTGGCGCAAGCGGATAGCGCAAAGGAGGAAATATTAATGTCAGATGAAGTACTGTTGACCCAGGAGGGTTATGACAAGCTGGAGGCTGAGCGGGACGAACTTGTGTCGGTAAAGCGCAAGGAAGTTTCGGAAAGGCTGAAAGAAGCCATTTCTTATGGAGACCTGTCGGAGAACGCCGAGTACGATGCGGCGAAGAACGAGCAGGCCGAGCTTGAGGAGCGAATCCATAAGCTGGAGACGATGATGCGGAACGCCAAGATCATCAATGAGAATGATGTGAAGGGCGATAAGGTCAACGTCGGCCTGAAGGTCAGCGTGAAGGATGAGGATACCGGAGAAACGATGGAATTCGTGATCGTCGGTTCAACGGAGGCTGATCCGTTCGCAGAGCCGGCGAAAATCTCCAACGACTCCGCGGTGGGAGCCGGACTTCTGGGCAAGAAGAAGGGCGAAACTGCAGAGATTCCGGTTCCGGACGGCATTCTTCATTATACAGTAGAGGAAATTTCAAAGCTGTAAGAGTGAAGTGAGGCTGCGGCCGGGTTTACAGACATCGTCCTTCATAATACAGCGGGAGGGCTCTTCAGGGCTGTAACGGCGAGGCTGCGGCCGGGGCTGATTCTACAGATGGCATATTGATATAACGGGATTGATATAACGGGAGAAGAAAATGAGCGATACAAAGAACAATAATGCGGATCCGGTGCAGGAAATGTGCGCCGAGGGAACCGCGGAGCAGGAAATGTATGCGGAGGACCTTACAGAGCAGCGCCGGATACGCCGGCAGAAGCTGAAGGAGCTGCAGGAGGCGGGGCGTAATCCCTTCCTGCATGAGACCTGGAATGTCACCGCGCACAGCATGGATATCAAGGACAACTTCGACGCCATGGAGGACGAGGAGGTGTCCGTCGCAGGCCGCATTATGAGCAAGCGTGTGATGGGCAAGGCCGCGTTCTTTGACATGCAGGACAAGCAGGGAAGGATTCAGTGCTATGTTAAGCGAGACGACATCGGCGCTGAGGAATACAAATGGTTCAAGACCTATGACATCGGCGACATCGTGGGCATCGAGGGCCGGGTGTTCAAGACGAAGACGGATGAGATCTCCGTTCACGTGACCCGCCTGGTTCTGCTGAGCAAATCCCTGCAGGTGCTGCCGGACAAGTGGAACGGGCTGAAGGACACAGATCTTCGTTATCGTCAGAGATATGTGGATCTGATCATGAATCCGGATGTCCGCGACACCTTTATTAAGAGAACGAAAATCGTACATGAGATCAAGCGTGTGCTGGAGGAGGACTACGGCTACATGGAGGTGGACACGCCGATCCTGTCGCCGATCGCCGGCGGAGCCAACGCACGGCCCTTTGTCACTCACCACAACACCCTTGACATCGATCTGTATATGCGCATCGCCAACGAGCTTTATCTGAAGAGGCTGATCGTCGGCGGCCTGGACCGGGTTTACGAGATGGGACACATGTTCCGCAACGAGGGCATGGATCGGAACCACAATCCGGAGTTCACGTCCATGGAGTGTTATATGGCCTACGGGAACATGGAAACCACGATGGATGTGACGGAGCAGATCGTGTACAAAGCCCAGATGGCGGTGAACGGCACTCCGATTCTGACGTATCAGGGCAAGGAATTCGATGTGACGCCGCCCTGGAAGCGCCTGAACATGACGGACGCTGTGAAGGAAATCACGGGCGTTGACTTCAACAAAATCGAGTCCGACGAGGATGCGGTCCAGGCAGCTATTGACTACGGCATGGATGAAGAGGAAGCCAGAGCGCTGGGGAGCCGCGGAAAGATTATCGCGGAGATGTTCGAGAACTACTGTGAGGACGTGCCGGGATATCTGGACGGCCCTGTATTCGTGGTCGGTCATCCGGTGGAAATCTCGCCGCTGGCCAAGAGAGATCCTGAGGATCCCCGCATCACCCGCCGTTTTGAGGCGTATATCAACGGCTGGGAGGTCGCAAACGCTTTCTCCGAGCTGAATGATCCTATCGACCAGTACGAGCGCTTTGCAGAACAGCAGAGAGAACGGGATGCGGGCGTAGACGACGAGGCGCACCCGATGGATATGGATTTCGTCAACGCTCTGGAGGTCGGACTTCCGCCGACCGGCGGCCTGGGGGTCGGCATCGACCGTGTAATCATGCTGATTACCGACAGCCCCAGCATCAGAGATGTGATTTTGTTCCCGACAATGAAGACCAAAGACGAAAAAAACGCTTAAAACAAAGGGTTTCTGATGTGCAAACGCACCAATTTACCAACGATTTACCAACAGTTTGACAGAAGCACGTACCAGTAAAGCAGGATATTGACCTGTGATGAAGGCGCTCCGTTCGGGGCGTCTTTTTTTGTTGGCAAAATCTGACTTGGAATCGTTTAGAGCTTTGGAAGCGGCAAAAGAGGTTATGCGCGGTTCTGGTTTTTGACAATCGCACATTCAACGACGGGATGGAGCCGTTTGGCAAAATCCTTTCTGATGACGTGTAAGGTACTGCGGGAGGAATCGTGCTGCGGCTGATATACTTCCATGTCAAGAATACCCGGACGGGATTCGCGCATTCTCCAAACTACAGGGAAAGGAAACGGCATGGCTCAGGATTACGGGGAAGACGTTGGCGAGATGCTGATGCAGGCAATCGGGAACCAGACCGGCAGGGCGCTGGAAAGGTTCATCGACAACAAGGCAAGGGACTGGCACAAGGAACGGCTGATGGAAAGCGGGAAGTCCGAGGAAGAAGCCGAGATTGAAGCGGAAGCCCTCGCGTCGCGCGAACAAGTCTGCCTTCCGTTCGGAACCTCCAACGATGCTGCCTATTTCGCGCAGGTCTGCCGCGAGAACGGAACGTTTGCGTCCGCGCTGGCCGACAGGGAGGGAAACGGATTCATTCAGTTCGCCGAGGACGATATCAAAGCGATTAAAGACTGCGCGCCGCAGTTCGCCGAAGTGATGAGCTTGCGGCAGGAGCAGTCCATCGTGGAACGTCTCGAAAACAGCCGTCCCGTTACGGCGGAGCAGCTGGCGGGATTAACCGAAATCACCAGACTGCCTAACCTTCCCTTCCGTCATCCGGAAGAGACAAAGAGCAGGGAAGCGTTTCGCTCGGACCACTCCGACGGAAACCTCAACCACACGGAAAGCATCCGGGACAAGGTTCTTGACGCGAGGGACCGCAGCAGAGACTTTAACGACTTTGAGCAGATTCTTGCACGTCAAGGAATCGGCATCACCACAACCCGAAAGGGCGAGGTCATGTTTTATGAAGCCCGCCGGGGCGAGGACGGGAGCCTTCTCCCGTTCGGAAAGGACGCGCAGGGAAGGACGGACTGGGCGGTTGGGGCGGACACGCTGAGCCGGAAATGGGGCGTGGATGCCACGCATGACTGGTTTGAGAAGAACCGTCCCGCGCCCGGGAAGGAAGCGGGGGACAGAAGCCGGCGTCAGGAGCACGAGGGACAACGGCCCGTCGATGGTGCCCTGGACAACGACGGGGCAACGCCGGACCTTGACCAAGGCGTGAAGTCCCATGACAGCATTGACACGGATGACCATACGGCCCGGATTGAGCATGAGGGCGTCGGTACGGACGTTTCCCCCTCCATGGCGCGCGAAGCAGAGGACCGTGCTGCCAGAAGCTCTGACAGCGGTTATTCCCTGAGCAGCGTAGCTCGGGAGATGCGCGAAGCGAAGACCGAACTCGAAGCCGAGAGCGGCACACCTTCCCATGAGCTGGACATTTCCAATCGGATGAAGCCGGTGCGCTGAAAGGAAGAAGGACGGAAAGATGGCAGACAGAAAGGGAAACCCGGAAGTAAATAGGCGCATCGCCACGTCGGCTCTTGTCACGCTGGCTTTTTCGGTGACAGGCTTCTATCTCGGGAACCGGTACTTTGAAGCGCTGGCGTCCTACCCGGGACAGTTTCTTGACCACTGCGGGGACGCACTCCTGACCATGTGGGCGCGAATCCGCGAAAATCCTCTCTTACTCGCCATGGACACAAAGGCGCTCCTCGCCGGTTTCTGCATGGCACTGGTCGTGTGGATGGTCTGGCTCAGGCACGTGGTTTACATCGGGAATTACCGCTCCGGCGAAGAAAGCGGCTCCGCCCGCTGGGGGACGGTGAAGGAGGGAAGGAGGTTCCGGGACCTCAGTCACCCGGACAACAACCTCATTTTCACAGACAAGTACGGGCTGGCGCTGCACCGGCCTAAGTATGACCCGGAGCTGGACCGTAACCTCAACGTGCTTGTAGTCGGCGGCTCCGGCTCGGGCAAGACGTTCAACTACGTGACGCCGAACATCTGTCAGCTCAATACGAACTATTTCATCACCGACCCGAAGGGAACCCTGCTGAAAGATGCGGGCTACCTGTTCACCGACAACGGTTATCAGGTGAAGAGCTTCAACACCATCAATCTTGACGAAAGCATGCACTACAACCCGCTCAGGTACGTGAAGACCGACACGGATATTCTCTCGTTCGTCAACTGCTTCATCATGAACACGAACGGCGAGGGCAAGACCAGCGACCCGTTCTGGGAGAACGCAGAAAAGATGCTCTATACGGCGCTCATCGCGCTTTTGCGCGACTGGTTTCCGGAGGAGGATTACACGCTCTCCGGTCTCCTGACGCTCCTCTCACTGGCAGAAGCAAGGGAGGAGGAGGAGAACTTCATGTCGGCGCTGGACCTTATCTTTTACCAGATTGAAACCGGTAAGCGCTTTGCCAGAACTGTTGGGGCTGCGGGTGCGCCCCGCAGGAAGGGCGGGCTGTCCCGCGACTTCACTGCGGACACCGGCTGGTCTTGGCAGTCCTCGCGGTTCCGCCGAAACTATGATGGCGTCCGCCCGGCTGAGCGCGGCGGGCTGTCCCCGGATGAGGACTTTGCCCTGATGAACTACAAGAACTTCAAGGTGGCCGCCGGGCGCACCCTGAAATCCATCATCATCTCCTGCAACGTCCGCCTTGCGCCAATCGCAACGTCCGGGGTCCGCCAGCTTCTTGAGTATGACGAAATGGGACTGGACACGCTGGGAGACCCTGACACGAGAATCGCCGTGTTCGGCATTTTGTCCGACACGGACAAGACGCTCTCGTTCCTCTTTGCCATCATGATGTGGCAGTGCATCGACCAGCTCTGCCGGAAGGCGCTCACGGACTATGGGGGAAAGCTGCCAAGGCCGGTTCACTTTATCTTTGACGAGTTTGCGAACATCGGCACCATCCCGCAGATTGAGGAGACCATCGCAGTCACACGCTCCCGGAACATCGGCATCACGATTATCCTTCAATCCATGAGCCAGCTGGAATCGAAGTACGAAAAGAAGGCCCAGACCATTGTGGACTGCTGCGACTCGACCCTTTTCCTCGGTGGCAAATCCAATTCCACGAACAAGGAAATTGCTGAGATGATTGGCAAGCAGACTATCCATCAGATGACCTACAACGAGTCTTCCGGGCAATCGTCCAGCGCGAGCAAGAACCTGCAAATTCAGGGAAGAGACCTCATTGATGCCGCCGAAATCGGAAAGATGAGCCGCAGAAAAGCCATCCTCCTGATTGCCGGAACCAACCCTCTCATGGATGACAAATTCGACCCACGTCGGCACAAGAGATACTGCTACATCGTGGACAAGAAGAATCCAAAACGGCTGCATGAGGATTCCTTCGACTTCAAGCGTTATATGAACGGTACGGATTTTTCGGGCAGCGCAAGGAAGCCCGCCCAGTAGGCCGTTATAATAATTTATTAACGTTGCACGGGCAGAAAGGAGAGGAAGGTGAACGAAAGGTGGACGCCCTTGTCAGGCTCGCCGTGAAGCCGCTCGCCTATGCCGGGACAGCCGTCCTGTTTGTCGGACTGGTGTACCTCGGGATAGTGCTTCGTGAGGGGTCGCGCGGCGGCGAAATTCGGAAAGCCATCGCCATGATTGCCGCCGGTGCAGTTGTGCTCGGATTCGCATCGACGTACGGCTTTACGGGATTCTGATTGCCAGTAACACAGCAGGCAGGAAAGGAAGATTTTATGCTACAGAACGCAGTATCCATGCTCACGCAGGGAATTACATTCCTCGGCGGAGTGCTCGTCGTTTTTGGTCTGGTTAATCTCGGAATGACCATCAAGGACGGAATGCAGGGCGGCGGTGGTCAGCTCTCCGGTGCCATCGCCATGATTGTCGGCGGCGCGATTGTCATCGCGGCAGCCGTCTACTTCGGCTCCCTGAACACCGGGTGGGCCGGTTAAAGGAGGGGAGTCTGCACCATGTTGTCTGTCGCAGTTCACAAGGACATTGCTGAGTACCAGCCGAAGGTGGTTGGAAAGCTCACAACACGCACGCTGGTCTCCGTTGTGGGTGCTCTCGGCTGCTCGGTTCTTTCCGCCCTCTACATGTACTTCGTCCTCGGGATAAACCCCGGGGACAACATGATTCTCATTTATGCCGTCTCGCTCCCGTTCTGGTGCTGCGGCTTTGTGAGACCAAAGGGGATGCCCTTTGAGAAGTTCGTTCCACTTTGGCTGAGGGCGCAGTTCGAGAACGACCGGATTTTCTACGTGCCCTCCATGGAACTGGCAGGGCTTGTAGGAACCCCGGGCGGAACCTCCAAGAAGAAAGGCAAGGTTTATGGAAGATTTTATCGAAAGCAGCAAAGTCTCAGAGGAATCGAGTCCTACTCCCCAAGGGCAGGACGCGTCATCACCTAGCGGCGGGGAAAGCCCCGGCTTTGACGTAGAAGCCTTTGTGCACGCTTCCGGCGAGGACTTCGGGACGGGACGCGCCGGCACCGATTTTGACAAGGACAGCGGCCCGGTTGACGTTGGCGCGCTCAAGCAGATGTTCCCCTCGTTCACCACTGGAAGGAAGCTGTCGCGCAAGGAAAAGAAGGCGGCGCTGCGAAAAATCCGGGAGGAGCGCCGTGCGGCGAAGGAAGCCGAAAAAGAAGCAAAGAAGAGCTACACGTCAGTGAAGTCCCAACTCAGGGACAGGGACCACGAGCTGAGCGAGAAGACGGCGGACGCGAGGAGAAGGAGGGAAGCCGCGAAGGACGTTGTCCGCTACATCGGCTACAACCGCATGTATCAGGATGGCATCTGCGAGGTGGAGGAGGGGCTTTTCTCGTCCACCATCGCCTTTGATGACACGAGCTATCATTCCGTCCGTGACGAGCAGCAGAAGGCCATGTTTTCGGCCCTCACGCGGCTCTATGACCAGTTCGGTGCGGACACGCTGGTTCAGATGAGCGTCATCAACACGCCGCTCCTCAAGGAGGACGTTGGCCACCGCCAGTTCTTCGACCCGTCAAGGCAGAGCTGCGAAGCCGCGATGCATGACGCGCAGGTGTTCAATGACATACTCAATGACAAGGTGCGGGAAGGCGTCAGCAACATCCGGCGAAACCGCTACCTGACCTATTCCGTCAGTGCGGACACGGCGGAGGAAGCGGCAAGGCAGCTCGCCCGCATCGAGACGGAATCCAGCCGCATCCTCAACTCCATCGGCTCGAAGCCGCATCTTATGAACGGCACCCAGCGCCTTTCCGTCCTCCACTCGCTGCTCAATCCCTACCGGCCCTTCATCTTCGACTATCAGAGGGATATTTCCAGCGTGCGGATGCAGACCACAAAGGACTGCATCGCGCCGGGGCAGATTGACTTCAAGCCGGATGGCGTGTACAACGACTGCTTCAAGCTGGACAACGGGATTTACGGACAGGTCCTCGTCATGAAGAAGTTCGGCTCGGAGCTTTCCGACCGCGCGCTGGCGGATATCGTGGACCTGCCCATCCCCATGGAGGTCACGTGGTTCGTCCAGCCCATGGACAAGTCCAAGGCCATCAACTACGTTCGCACGCGTAGCGCGTGGATTGACAAGGAAATCATTGAGGAGCAGCGCAGCGCCGTCAACAAGGGGTACGACTTCTCCATTCTTCCGCAGGAGCTGAAATACTCAAAGGAAGAAACGGAAGACGTTCTCGACAACCTACAGAACAAGAATCAGCGCCTTTACGTCTTCACGGGTCTTATTTACACCTATGCGGAGAGCAAGGAGCAGCTGGACACGCAGGCCATGCGCATCATCTCCATGGCGCGGCAGAACTCCATCGAGGTGGACACCTACGAGTACCGGCAGCGCAGGGGGCTGAACTCGATTCTCCCGCTCGGGCACAACCACGTGGAAATCAGCCGCATGTTCACCACGGCGCAGGTGGCCATCCTCGTGCCCTTCGCGACGCAGGAGCTGGACGATGCCGGCGGGAACTATTACGGCCAGAACAAGCATTCCAGAAATCTCGTTCTCTGCAACCGCAAGAAGCTGACTTCTCCGATGGGCTTTGTCTGTGGCAAGACGGGCGCGGGCAAGGGAATGTTCGTCAAGACCGAGATGACCGCGACCATCTTCTCAAACCCGACGGACGAGATTTATGTTATCGACCGCGCCGGCGAGTACACCGGAATTGCCGAGCGCTATGGCGGCTCCGTCTTCCACTTCGGCGTCGGAACCGGCACGTACCTGAACCCGTTTGATACCGTCTCTGTCGAGCACATGTCCCGCAACGAGCAGATTGCCTTCAAAATCGACGCGATGCTTGCGCAGGCGGCTGCCAGCGCCGCAGAGTCCGACGAGCCGTTCACGCAGATTGACCAGTCCATCATCACGAGATGCGTCAACATCGCATTCCAGAGCGCGGCGGAGCGGGGAGACGGCAAGCCGCCCCTGCTACAGGACTTCTACGACACACTCCGGAAACAGCCGGAAAAGCAGGCCCGCGAGGACATTGCGCTCCGCTACGAGCGGTTTATCCAGCCGCCGATGGACTTCTTCAATCACCAGTCCAACGTGGACTTCAAGAGCCGCATTGTGGACTTCAATCTGAAGGACCTGCCGGACTCGATGCTGGTCTTCGCACTCATCAACATCTGCGAAGCCGTTCGCAACCGCATGTACTTCAACGCAAAGCGAAACGTGCGGACGTGGCTCTACGTGGAGGAGATGCAGTCCATGTTCGCCTACCCGACGGTTCTGAACTACTTCTCGCGGTTCTCGAACGAGGGCCGCAAGTTCGGGCTTCTGCTTACGGGCATCACGCAGAACGCAACGGCGATGCTCAACAACGAAGCGGCGCAGAACATCGTTCTCAACGCGGACTTCCTGATGCTGCTCAAGCAGTCCCCGCTCGACCGCATGAGGTGGGTGGAGCTGCTGAATCTCTCCGAACAGGAGGAAGAGTGCATTGATGAGTCCGTCGAACCCGGAGACGGTCTTCTGATTGCCGGGAATGCCCGTGTCCCGATTCGCGGAAAGTTCCCGAAGGGCAACGTCCTCTACGAGCTGTTCAGCACGAATCCCAATGACAGGAAGAAGGACAGGTAGCTGTTCTGACACGAACCGGAAGGACGGTGAACGTCAATGAAAGCGTCAGACTACGCGCGCACGGCAAGCGAGCGCGAGGATGCAGGAGCGCAGCTCATCCGGACCGAACAGACGAACGCCGTCAACACCGGCATTGTGGGAAGCGCCGACAAGAGCGCGATGGCGCTCAAGCGCGCCGCATACGAGAAGGGAAGGAGGAGCAGCGCCGGCGGCGCGGCGGCTGCTGCGGCAGGAAAAAGGGCGAAGGCGGGGAAGGAAGCCGACGGCTCCGGCGGGGAATCCGGGAGCACGTTCGGTAAAGAGCAGGCGGCTTCACAAAAGACGCGCGCACAGGCGGACCTCCATCTCCGGGAATCTCTCAAGAAGGCTGCGAAACCGGCGGCAAGGGATGCGGTTATCGGCGGCGTGGTGTCGAAGACGCTTGAGGACTCAGAGCTTGAGGGCATGGATGACGCGGCCTACCGGGGCCAGCGCGCCGTCCGGATTGCCAGAAGGCTCCGTCGGCACTTCTCCGGCAGGGACGCGCTTGAGAAGGAAGCAACGCTTGGTTCCCTTTCCGAGAAGAAGTACCGCAAAAAGGCAGCAGATGCCGCCGAGGTCCAGAGGAAAGCGCAGGCAGCCGGGTATCTCCGGCGTGACATGTACGCCGCGACGGACGCCACGCAAAAGGCGGCGGCTTCCGCTGGCGGAAGCGCGATAAAGCGCGCCCTTCCTGCCGCAGCCGGGACGCAGGGAAAGGGGCTTGTCGCGCTGCTGGGCGGCGCGGCAGTTCCCGCAATCTTCGGTCTCCTTCTGGCGGTCGTGCTGGTGGCGGTGCTCGCCGGCAGCGACAACCCATCCAGTCAGGTGGATTCGTTCGGTGACCTCAGCGGAACCCAACTGGAGGTCGCACAGGCGCTCGCTGCGGAGGGGCTTGGGAAACCGCAGATTGCCGCCATCATGGGCAACATCTCCGGAGAGTCCGGCTGGGACCCCACGAACGAGTACCATGGGGAGGGAAACAGCTACGCCTACGAGTATGGGTTCGGCCTATACCAGTTCACAGACACGACGCCGGGACACGGCGAATATACGAGCTTTGTCAACTGGTGCAGCGCAAATGGACTCGACAAGAACAGCGCCAGCGCCCAGACGAAATACTTCATCGAAAACCTCCGCGCATCTTGGGGAACCGCGCTGCACCGCAGCGGCTACTACACCAAGTACATCACCGAGTATGCCGGGCGCGATGCCAGCTATGATGCCTGGCTGAAAACAGACGATGTAGGGTTCGCGACGTACTGCGTGATGGCCTGCTGGCTTCGCCCTGCGGACTGGGCGGCGCGGCAGTCATTCTACCGGGACCGTCTGCCTGCGGCGCAGGCCTTCTATGAAAAGCTCTCTTCGGGTGGCGGAAGCGGCGAGGAGTATGCCGCATCCGACGCGACGCAACGCTCCATCGTGGATGCTGCGTATCGTACTCCATCCACTGGTGCGGGATGGTGCGCTGCATGGGTTTCCAACGTCTATGCGAATGCTGGGCTTGGCGGAATCAGCGGAAACGCCTGCGACATGTATGCGGCTTACTGCCACTCGACCGACCGCTCCCAGCTCAAGGTCGGCATGCTGGTAGCCGTCCGCAGTTCCAGCTCCGGGACGTCAGCTGGCGCACTCTACGGGCACGTCGGCATCTATATCGGCGATAACAAAATCATCCACAACACAGGCACGGTGGAGGTCTGGGATTTGGACCGGTGGATAAGCACGTACTGCAAGGTGAGTCCTGCCGGCTGGGGCTTCCCTCCGAACGTGGGATAAGCAGAAAGGATAGGGAATGAAAGATTGGAAGGGGTTTCTGAAAAAGCACAGGAAGGCGGCTCTGCTCATCCTCTTTGCCCTCATCGTGTTTGCCGGGTTCTCGGTAACGAGCGCCCTGCACGTGGCAGAGCGGCGTGCGGCACAGCAGAGCCAGACGGCGGCGGATGCCGGCAGCGACAGCGGGCAGGCGGCGGACGGTTCGGACGCGGAGGAGACTTCGCTTACGGATTCGCAGAAGAAGCTGATAGAATCCTACGACTCGAAGACGCGGAAGCTGATTGAGACGCTGCGCGCCGGTGTCTGGTCCGCAAGCGACGGGAAATATACGGTCCGCTTTTACGATGACCATTACGTGGAGACGGCGAACGGGGAGGAAACCTCCCATCCCTTCGCCATCTCCGCGTGCGAGTACGGCAACAACGGCTCCGATACTGAGGTGGACACCATCGCCTTTGAGACGAACGCCGGGACGTACATTGCCACCTATACGCTGGTCAAGAGCGCCGACAGTGAGTCTGCCGGGCAGGCCAGTCTCTCGTGCAGCGCGTTCGCGCTCTCCGGCACAGCCTACCAGCGCTCAGATGCGACAGAAAAGATTGCGGTTGAGGGGCTGGATGGGGAAGCGGAAAGTCTGCTCGGGGACAAGGATGCGTTCACGGACGCGCTCAGCCGTTGGTGCTCGGCCCATTACCCGGCGGCGGTAAAGGCCACGTGGAACAAGAACGTCACCATCGACTACGAAAAGGGGCTGGTTGTAACTGCCTTCACCCTGAGCAGCGACGATTCGGGCAGTTCGGCATCGGTGACGGGCTCGGCAACGCCGGTCATCTCCGTGACCTATGACCGGAACGCCGGCACCTACGAGTTCAGCGTATAGCCCGCGCCGCGCAAGCAGAAAGGATATGTTTTGAGCACTCACACGGATAAGACCAAGAGCAGGCGGAAGCGCCGTGGGCCGGGCTTTCGCGCTGCTGTGATTACAAGCGTTCTCGCTGCCGCCGCCCTTGTGCTGCTCCTGCCGCAGCCCGCCTATGCGGCTGCCCCATGGGACCTCAAGGGAGCCGTGGAGGAAGCTATCAAGGGATGGCTGCTGGATGGCGCTTGCGGTTTCTTCAACATGTACAACGGCCTTGTTTCCGCCATCGGGGACAACGGGATTCTGACGGCCCCGTTCACGAGCCTTCTGGGGGAGTCCGTCTATTCGATTACGGTCACGGTCCACCAGACCGCCGTGGTCCCGATTGCGGAATCCATCCTCGCCCTGTTTATGCTGGTGCAGCTCATCAAAATCAGCCAGCGGATGGATGCGACAGCCACGCTGCCGGCTATCAAGGATATTGTCTTCCTCGCGGTGACGTATGTCCTGCTGCACTGGTTCATCATTCACTCCCTCGATATCGTGCAGGCCATCTATCAGATGGTCGTGGACAATATCATGCCGGTGGTCGGCTCGGTGGGGAAGGAGGGGTCCTTCCTCGGCGAGGGCATCAGCACGGAGAACTTTGACCTTAGCAAGGTCACGTTCGGCGGATGCTTCACGACGCTTATCGTGGCCATCCTGTGCGCCCTCACGGGCATCGTGGCCTATGTGGTCGCTTTCGTGGTCGCGTACGCCCGCGCGTGGCAGATTTACGTCATGGCCGCGTTCTCTTCCATCCCCATGGCTCTCCTTGGCTTTGACGAAACCCGGCAGATGGGGGTCGGCTTCCTGAAGAACTTCGCTGCCGCCGCGCTCGCGGGGGCCATCATGCTGTTCCTGCTGGTGGCGTTCCCGCACATTCTGGCGTCCCTCACCTCGCAGGTGGGCAGTGACAGCATCCTCGCGCTGGCAGCAGGCGAGGTGGCCATCGACGCCTTGCAGGGTGTCCTCATGTGGCTCGGGTGCTCGTTCCTCCTCGTGTTCGGGCTGATTAAGTCCGGCGCGTGGGCAAAGGAAATCCTCGGAAGCTAGCCGTTGGTCGAAGCGCTGGGGCGCTTTGCCGAACTCCCGCCCCCGTGCCGGGAGAGCGCGGCTTTAATAAGTTATTAAAGGTGAAGGCAGAGTTCCCGGTGAAGGCTTGCCTTTCACGGCAGGAATGTGCGGGCGGGGCGCAGCTGCTCCCCGCCCGTTTCCGAAATAAGGGAACGGCAGAAAGGACCGGAAAGATGGAAGCTTTACTCATTCCCGTGGACGGGACCCCCGTCACCATCGACCTGAAGGCGGACGAGAACGGCTCGACACTCAGAGAGTTGCAGCGCTTGGTGGGCGGCTCAATTGAACCGCTCAACGTGCTGTTCGGAGAAGAAGTTTCAATCTACGTGAACGAGGAGGGGCTGTACAGCTGCCCGCCGAACCGTGCACTCTACGCGACGAAGCGGATGGAGAACGCGGGCTATCTTTCGCAGATGGACTTCCACACGCCGGTGCACGAAGGGGACCTCTACACCGTCCTGTTTGGCAATCTCGTTGCCGTGGGGTTCGACCCAGAGACGGGCGAGGACCGACCGCTGACGGACGGCGAGTGCCAGACGGTCCGCGACTACTTCACCCGCGTCAGCGCGCCCGGAAGCGGCCTGTCGGAGGTGCTTGCCATCACCAAGGGGCCGAAGCTGCGGCAGGACCGGGCGGAGGGCAGGAACAGCCTGCGGGAGGAAGCATCCGAGATGCGCTCCTCCTCTTCCGCGCTCGCCGGCGGTCGCAAGGGGCAGAACCCCTTTGAGCAGGACCGGCAGGCATAGCCGGCAGAAAGGAGGTTCGCGATGCCATACAAAGGAGCCGTTCCGCTCCCCGTCCTCATGATGCGTCTGGAACAGGGGCTTGAGGAAACCGCCGTTGCGCAGTACACCATCAGCTCGTGGAACACGAATTACGCTCTGCCGTTCTACTGCGTCATACCCTCCGGCGGCGCATTCGGCGTTGACGTTGCAGGCATTCTGGAAGAGAACCTGCACGGCATCCTTGACCACGGAGGAACTGCCGATGATATCCGGCAGGTGCTCGGCCTTGTCCCGAGAGACGAGCTGGATGAAGACACCCTTGCGGAGGAGGATTACACCGAAATTGACCTCGGTTACTGCATCGAAGGCCAGCTCCTCACATTTGACGAGATGGACCCGGATGCCACCGACCCCGGCAGCTTCCTGTCGGAAAAGCAGGTCTCCCAGCTCAAGGGGATGCTGGAATCCGTCCCTGCGGGCAGCCAGATACGGGCGGCAGAGCTTCTTGTGGGAAGTGATTTTACGGACTGGCAGGCCTTCGCCATCTGCAAGGCTTTCCGCGAGGGGCTGGATGCCGGGACCGTCGGGAAAATCGCCGACACGCGTTTCAACCACTCGCAGATGCGGGAGCTGGCACGCATTGCGGAAGAGCTTCTTCCCTCCGTTCTGGATGCGTGCCTGAACCCGGAATTCTCGGCGGAAAAGCTGCACCTTATCCGGTGCATCGTGCAGAACGGCGGGCGTGACCTGCCGTGGCGTGAACTGTCGGAAGCGCAGCTGGATGTGGCCGCTGGCGCTCTTTCTCTCGGCCTTCCGGTCCCTCTGGTTGAGCTGTTTGCAAAACCGCAGATTCCTGCGGCAAACATGCGCTCCGTGTTCGCCGCGCTCTATGACGGCGTGGAGAGGGCAACGGTCCTGCGCATGCTGGACCCGGCCTATACCCCGGACCAGCTGGCCTGTGTCCGGCTCACAGGCGAATACAACCTCACTCCCGGTCAGTTCAAAGCCCTGTTCGGACCGGAGGTTCCCGCTCCGGCTATGAGGGCCATCGCCTATGCACTCGGCGACCTTTCTCTCCCGCCAGCAGGCGTTCTCCGGCTTGCGCAGGACCCCCTGCGGTTCTCCGGGGAGCAGCTGCGCGTCCTCTATGATTCCATGGCCAACCCGCAGCTGTCTCAGGAGGTCGTTGAAGTCATCGCCGACCCGGCGCTCACTCCGCAGCAGATGCAGCAGTTGTGCGTCCAGTGCGAAGGAGCAGGGGACGCACAGAGCGTACAGCATCTCAAAGACAGCTTCGGAGTCCGCTCCGGGACCCGGGAAGCGGAGAAGGGCAGCATGAGGGAGATAACGGGCGCGGCTCGGGAAGCTTCCTCGGAGATTGCAGGCGGGCGGAGCGTTGACACAGACGGGGAACGGAACCCGGAGAGGTAAGAAGGGAGGATTCCTTATGAAGCTTGTCATTGCAGAGAAGCCGATGCTTGCCCGTGACATTGCACGCGCCATCTGCGGGAGAAGCGTCGCAGAAAACGCGCCGCTCCCGGTTTCCGGGAACGGCTATACCGTCATTGCCTGCGCCGGGCATCTCTTGCAGCTCGTGGAGCCGGAGAAGGTCAACCCTGCGTGGGGAAAGCCGTGGTCTCTGGACGCGCTCCCGATTGAGGTTCCGGACTGGCCGAAGGAGCCTGCACCGGACAAGAGGGAGCTGGTGGACCGAATTGCCGGTCTTCTGGAAAAGGCGGACAGCGTTATTGCCGCCGGTGACCCGGACGATGAGGGACAGCTGATTGTCGATGAACTGCTGGACTATCTGGGCTACGCAGGCAGGGTCGAACGGGTCTATGTAAATGACAACATCGAGAAAAACATCGTCCGTGCGTTCGGCAGGCTTGTGCCGAACGACGGCTGCCGTGGCGTCGGAAGGGCTGCCTATGCCCGCCAGATGGCGGATATGTGCTTTGGCGTAAACGAGACCCGTCTTGCAACCCTCCGCCTGCACGCGCTCTGCACCGTGGGGCGCGTGCAGACCCCGACACTGGGGCTTGTTGTGGCCCGTGACGATGCCATCGAACACCATGCGAAGAGGAAGTATTTCGTCCTTTCCGCCAAGGGGGACTGCACGGACGCCGGGGGAGCCGTGACGTTCTGCTTCAAACCGGGCAGGGAACTTCTGGGGGACGAAAAGCATCTCTTTGCAAGGGAACCTCTGGACCGGTTGAAGGAAAGGCTGGATGGAAAGGACCTGCCCTTCGAGACCACGGTCACGCGGAAGCAGGCCTGCCCGCCGCTTCCCTACAACCTCACGGTCCTGCTCGCGGACATGTCCAAGCGCTATGGGTTTGCCGCTGCAAAGACCCAGCAGATTACGCAGGACCTTCGCGACAAGTACAAGGCCATCACCTATAACCGCTCGGATTCGCAATATCTGAAGGAAGAACACTATCAGGATGCGCCGGTTGTCCTTGCGCAGGCGATGCGGAATCTGGGGACGGACTGGGCGCTCGATTTTGGCATCCGCTCCAAAGCCTTTAATGACGCAAACGTGACGGCGCACCATGCCATCATCCCGCAGGAAGCGGATGCCCCTGTCAGTCGGATGACAGGGGACGAGTCCAAGGTCTACCGCGCGATTGTGGAGCGCTACGCGATGCAGTTCCTCCCGCCCATGGTGTACGACCTGAGCACGAGCACCTTCCCCGTGGAGGAAGGCGTTTTCTCCGCAACGGCGAGACGGGTTGTCTCTGCCGGTTTCCGGGAGACGTTCGGAGGGGAAGCGCAGGAGGAGGACGAGGATGCGGACCTGGCTGATTTGTGGGTGCCGGAAGGCAGCCATCACCTCTGCGGAGTCCGTTGCACGGTCGGAACAAAGGAAACCACCCCGCCGAAGCCCTACACCGAGGGCACGCTCATCACGGACATGGCCGCCATCTCCAAGTACGTCACGGACCCGGAGGTGAAAGCCATCCTCAAGAAGAAGGATGACGGCAAAAAGGGGGAGCACGGAGGAATCGGAACCACGGCAACGCGGGCATCTATCATCGAAAACCTCAAGAAGCGCGGGTATCTGGCAGAGCAGAAGGGAAAGGTCCACGCCACGGACAAGGCAAAGGCCTTCTACCGCCTGCTGCCGCCGGAAATCCGGGGAGCGGACGTGACGGCCCGGTGGTGGCTCATCCAGCAAAGCGTCGCGGAGGGGAGCGATGACGTGAACGCTGTGCAGCGCAGCGTCATTCAGGTCTTCCGCAGCCACATGGATTCCGCTTATGTGGGGGAGAGCATCGGCGGAAACCGGAACGCCGTGGGGCGCTGCCCTGTCTGCGGGAAAGAGGTCGTGCAGTGCGGCAGGGCATATTCCTGCTCATCCAACCGGAACGAGAAGCAGGAGGACGGGACTTGGAAGCGGGTTGCCGGATGCGGATTCAAGATACTGCCCTTCTGCGGCAAGCCGCTCACCCCGAAGCAGGCCGGAGGGCTGATGGCCGGCAAGTCGGTCTCCCTGAAAGGGTGCCGGTCCAAGACCGGGAAGACGTTCGATTGCAGGCTCCGCCTGAAGAAGGACGGCACGCTGGCGGTAACTTTTGATTGAGAAGCAGATGCCCAGATTTTCATTAGGAAAAGGAGTTCGTATGAGCGTGTATACGACGTGAACGCCCTGTAGAGGACTGCATGCGGGAAGGCTGTCGTTGCTGGAACTGGGAGGGACGGCTAGCGCTTTTATGCCTACTCTTCCAACGAGAACGGCACGTGGGATATGCCCGCCATGAACCATACAGTAGGATACAACCAACAAACGTACCATCTCCTTTTATCTCTTCGTTGACAAGGTGGAGTGACCATGGAAAACATCAACACCAGCTTCTCTATCGCAGACTACTTCGGCAACGGTGGATTCTCCATCAGCGGCTATGACGTTGGTGAGATAAACCACCGGATAGAGGCGGATTTAGAACGTCATGTCGAGGAGTATCGCGCGAAGTGCCCTGAGCCGGAACTTGATAATTTTGATGTTTATGATGATGCTGAGTGGCGATACGAACAGGCACATGAGTCTTGGGTAAGGGATTGCACTTGGGACCTTGAGAACTTCTTTGACGACAATTGGACGAGTGGCCTCTGCTGGGCGGACATGATTGAGGAACACTTCTATCCCGCTGGGTTTCTTGCCGAGGCGCTCTCCCTCCCCGAGGAAGAGGTCGCGGATGCCATCAGGGGATACGAGCTGCTCGCCGAGGACCTCGATGCCATCGTGAACTCTATCGAGAACGTCACGGACGAGCCGACCATCCGGGACGTCAAGGAAGCGGTATATGTCAACAACAGCGGGAAGCACGATATAGGAGAAGCCTCTCTTGCTACCGAAGCTCGTGCCGCGCGTGAGGCAGCTACCGCTCTTGATAGTCCTTCTTCGACTGACCATTCAGAGCAGCTACGAGGATAGAACCTTAGGGCCGGAGGTCTTTTAGCCCCGGCCCTTTTTTCTAGGATAGGAGGGGAGACGAAGGATGAAAATCGAGGTGCTTTACAAGTCCCATCGCTATGAGGAGTTTGACCCCTCCGTGCAGACCTGTGCGGAGCCGTACCGTGCGAACGGCGTCAACGTGCTCACGGATTGGAACCTCTATCTCGGTGCGCTGGAAGAGGAGGGCGTCGTGCTCGCGCAGCACTGGTACGAGGTCGGGGGAAAAGCCGCCCGGACCGTTCTGGATGGGGTCAGCGTTCCGGCTGCGGCCCGCAAGGTCGGCTGCGCCCTCCTACTGGTGGGACCGGACGAGCTGGATAATGTGGTCTGGTTGAAGAAGGACGGCGAGAAGCTTCTGTGGCGCGAGGGGGAAGACCTCATCAACGGGGAGCGCTTCTTCGCCATGGAACAGCTCTGCTACTCGGACGCTACCACGCAGTCCGTGAACCGCAGGGCAATAGCCGTCTTTGACTACCTGCAAAAGGCCCACCCGGACATGCAGGAGGACGAGATTGCCCGGCTCATGGGCTACACCCTCCCCGCCATCGAGCGCATCCGCTCCGCCGAACTCGCGCAGGATGACGGCTTTGAGGAGGAGGGGGAGGAGTCGGGGCAGTCCGAGGGGTATGATTTTTCCTAGCAGTACAGGAGAAGGAGGGAAGCCATGGCAGAGGTTCGCGTCCCCAAGATGACGCCCGCCATCAAGGCCGGATATTTCGTTCTCGGATTCTTTTTGAACCTGATAGGGGTGCTGATAGCCTGCATCGTCAACCGCAGGGCTCTTCCTGCCGTGCGCAGAATCGCCCTGCGCTACACGTTCTACGGCATCGCAGGTTTCTGCGCCGTCTATTTCGTCTTCGTGGCGGCCATGAAGGTGGCCTGCCTGTTTTGAGTGCTCCATGAGAACCCATTGAAGCCGGGAATCCCTTCCGGGCGGCTGAGAGCCGTTCTGCGGGCCGTTCCGTCTCCTGATGGGTTCTGGCACGCACGCACTGTTTCTGGCCCCGCAGAACGGCTTCTGTGGGGCCGTTTTTTAACGGGCCTTCAATGAAACAGGGGAAAGGATTGTTATGAGGAAGTCAGAAAGACCGTCGCCAGTGGATATCGTCAACAGCCGCAGGGAGGAAGTGGTCCGCAAAATCCTCCGGGACATGGAGGAGAACGGCCTTCAATGGGCCGCGCCCTATCTTCCAACCCTTAGCCCACGGAACCCGGTTTCGGGCACTGTCTATCGCGGCTGCAACCGGCTCCATCTCGCCTACGTGGGTTACATGCGCGGCATCGAGGACAACCGGTGGTGCACGTTCAAACAGATTCGCGACAAAGGGTGGCATCTGAAAGGAGGTTCCAAGGCCGCGATTATCGAAAAGTGGAAGGACCTTCCCCTGACCGGGAAGAACGAGGACACGGGGGAAGATGAGGTTGTCGGCCATTACCTCCGCATGGTCGGCTACTGGAACGTGTTCAACGCCGGAGATATCGAGGGCATTCCCCCGGCAACGGAGGGACCGCAGCACCAGTCGGACTATACGGCGGAGATTGCGGAGAACCTGATTCGCTCCTCCCGTTGCCCGGTCAGTGAGTCCAGCCTGTATACCGGCATGGCCGCGTACTCCCCGGGAAGGGATTGCATCTTGATTGCGCCGCGAGACACCTTCCGGTCTGACGAGTCCTTCACGCGGACCCTCCTCCATGAGATGACCCATTCCACCGGGCACCCCTCGGCTCTGAACCGGGAGTGCTCTGTCCGGTTCGGAAGCCCGGAGTACGCGGAGGAAGAGCTAGTCGCAGAACTCGGAAGCCTGTTCCTATCTTCGGACCTTGGCATCCAGAATGCAGAGATGGAGGGAGACTTCTACCGGAACCACGTTTCCTACCTGCAATCATGGATGAAGGCGCTGAAGAACGACCCCGCCTACCTGTTCAAGGCGGCAGGAAAGGCCGACAAGGCGGACACCTACATCTACAACCGGTATGAGGACCATCTGGAAAAGGACCGGGACTGCCCCGCTCCCGAGAGGGAGGACCCGGAAATCTCCCTTAAAGCGGAATCGGCTGCCATGCTCGAAGTGTGCCGGAGCTTTTCAAAGGATGGCGGAAGAGAGAGGGAAGAAGCACGATAAAAGAAAGCGTGGAGGAATCCCGCCAAATGTAGTATAATAGAAAAACAGTTAGATAGATTGATAGTAAGAAAGGAGTAAAGCGATGGCTACAGTGCAGACATCTCCTTGGCACTTCATAATCGAGTTCGACGAGAGAAAGGCCGCCGCCCACGGGACCACAGCGGACGAGCTTTACGACCGCGTGGGGGCCTTCGTGGAGCCTTATGGCAACGTCCGCGTGGCACGAGGCACGTGGCAGGCGCGCGACGCGCGTTCCAGTTTCCGTGCGCAGTGCCCCGCCGTCTGCGACCTCTCCAAGCAGCGCTGGGTCATGCAGAACGTCAGGAGCTGGATGACCTTCGAGGGGGACGAACAGGGAGAAGATTATCTCGCCGTCATCAGAAGGGTCCGTCCGCGCTTGCTGTGCGCCGAGTAAGGCCGCTGTATGGAACGCGACAGGAAAGAGTTCCACTTCGACCTTGATGTGGAGCTGCTGAAGCAGCATTACCCTTCCTCCGACAACGCGCAATCCGCTTATAAGAGGGCGTGGTCGGATATTAAGGGGTTTATGGAATTGCATGGGTTCACCCATTCGCAGTATTCCGGCTATGAGTCCGAGGGTCCCATGTCATACATAGAAGCTTATGTCGTAATAGACGAGCTGCATGAAGTGTTTCCATGGTTCGCCGAGTGTGCGCAGGCGGCCACGCTGACGGAGATAGGCGAGCGGCATGACGTGCTCGAATACCTCCATCGGAAGGAACCGGAGAACCCGAGGGACCCACAGGAAGAGCGGGGCATCTCTCTTTCAGGAGAGGTGTCGGGAGCGCGGGCCGCATCAGACGCGCTGGAAGAGCGCCGGGGGCAGGGACCGGACCTGCGTCAACCAAACGAGCGATAGAGGAACAGCAGAGGGCCAGTCCGAATGGGCTGGCCCTTTTCCTGCTATGCGATAAGCTGCCAGATGGCATGTCCCAGAAGGAAGAGCACGAGTATCAGGACTATCCACTTCCCGTAGTAGAACAGCCTGTCCGGCAGGGTTATCATCCCGAGACGCTCGATGCGCCGGTGGGATTCCAGAACCAGAGTGTCGATGTATTTCTTATTGCGTTCGGTCACCTCACCGATGCTCTTGACGGTCAGCTCCTCGGCATCCTTCTGCACCTTGCTGACGCCGCTCAATGCGGCGAGTTGGGCGGCGGGGGTGCTGTCTGCTGCGTCGTTCCGAATGCGCTGCACCTCATCCAGCACGTCCCTCATCTGGCTGAGCATCTGCCGCATCTGCTCGGCGGTCTGTTCGTTCTTTTTCGCCTGCCTGTCGATGGACTCCTGCACCTTCAGGAGTGCCCCAACGATATCGGATTCCATCAGTTCCTCCTGGGCGGCGTCCTCGCCGCTCCCGCCATTCGTGGAGCTTTCCTGATACAGCTCGTCCGCTGCTTCGCTGCTCTGCATAGCCATTTCTGTCCTCCTTAATTGATTGCTTTGTTCTGTCCGCTGTCCTCAGCGGCTAGTACGCGCATTTCCGACAGAAGCTTTTCCGGTGAAACGCCCAGCGCGTCCGAAAGAGAGAAGAACGTTCCCAGATTCGGTAGCCGTCGGAAATCTTCACAATTCCGCATCGCGGCATAGAATCCGGAAGAACTCAGGCCGCTCGCGGCTATGATGCTGGTGATGGGCATTTCCCTCTTGCGGGCGATTCTGTGCACGGCAGCTGGAAGATATTGCAGCTCCGGGTGTGCTTCGTACAGTCGTTGCATTTGTATCTTGTGGTATCTCTGCACCATGCAGCTCCTTATCCTCGCTCGTCGTTTCTTTGCCCGGCTTCACGGGCGGCGCTTCCGCGCTGCCTTCCCGTCCCCGCCTGTCCTGTACCACCATGGGAGCGCTCGGTATGCGCCTTCCGTACTGGGGTATCGGATGCCATTTCTGCCCGCAGCTCGTCTGCCCCTCGCCAGTAGGCAAGCAGGTCCCTTCGGACCTCGCTGTTGTTTTCTATGCCCTCTGGTGGTCTCTTGAGCCTTAGCTTCGGGATTTCCTCCAAGGGCCGACCCTTCATGGCGTGGACTTCCTTGCGGTACTCCTGATATGCCTGCCGTATCTCGCCGAGATATTGCTTCGTGAGGTTCTGGACGCGCGCCTGCGCTTCCTGCTTCTGGCGTGCCATCTCCGTCACACTGGCTCCCCTACCGCGTATATCCTTAGCGAGATTGCTGCGGAAGGCAGCCTGTAGGCCCCTCTCGTCAAGGAGGGCATCGAGCTTTCTCACCGAGAAGGAGTAGCGGGCATTGTCCCGGTCGGTTGCGTACAGCCTTCCGTTTCGGAACTGCGTATCGACGCCCCATGATTCCAGCTGCTCCCGGTACTCGTAGATGCTTTCCGCTTTCGTCGCGGCGAGACGGCAGAGTTCGCGCAGGTTCGTCTTGTAGGAGGAATCGCCGCGTGCGGCGATAGCCCGTTCAATTTTGGACGGCTGCTTTGCGTGGACCGTTGAGTTCGATGTGCCCCTTTCCACCTGCCTGAGATTCCACGCATCGTCCATCGCCCGAATCCGTTTCGCCCGCTCCCTCTTAGCGTCCGCACCTCGACCCTCGTTCAGGCGGTTTCCGGTTGACAGGTCGCTGCGGTTGATGACCATATGGACGGCGTAGCGGTGCGTCCCGTCTGCCTTACAGAACTCGTTGTGCAGGGCCATGACCACCTGCTGGTGTGGATAGTAGGTGGCGATATAATTCTTTGCGTAGCGCATGCAGTCTTCGGGGCGGAGAGAGCCGCCGTTGATGTCGCACTCGTCGGGATTGAAGCCGAGTATCTGATGATAGAGAATCGTGTTCTTTGTCATCTTTCCATCCCGGTCTTTCCTTGATGCCTTGTCGTGGCCGAAGCCCTCTCGGGTCTTGGCCATGAACCACGCCCAGCGCTTCAGGTCCGGACAGAGTTCCATGTTCTGGCTGTCGCGCAGAAGAACCTTCTTGTCGTTGTTGATGTAATTACGCAGGTTCTTCTGATGGCGGCTGCTGGAAACGCTGGTCTGTTTGATGATGGTCAACGGCAACCTCCTTTCCGCAAGAACGGTTTCCGATTATTGGAAATCCTTCTCCTCTGGAATTCCGCCGTCCTCGATTCGAATAAATACGTTGCCCTTCTCCGCTTCCCGCTGCAAGGCAGAGAGCGAATCCTCGACAGCAAGAAGCAGGGCGCATTCCCGGTCCAATACCTGTTTTGCGCGTCCGGCATCGAAGACCTTTACTCCATAGGTGTTGAGAAATTTCATAAACTGATTCAGGTTGACGCCCTGCTTTGTCAGCTCAAAAACTGCGTTTTTGAGCGGGGTAGTGTCGATGATATTTATCGTTCCGTCCTGCGAATGGATGAGGGATTGTCGGACGTAATCGGAAACCGTCATACCGGATTTCTGTGCTTTCCGCAAGAGCAGTTTCTTCTCGTGTTTGGATAGGCGAAGCTCAATCCGTTCTTCCTTTCTGTTCATGCGGCACTTCCCTTTCTCTAAAAATACCGTGACGGAAACGGCGCCGCCGCCGTTTATTAGA
This sequence comes from Hornefia porci, assembly GCF_001940235.1. Classification (NCBI taxonomy): domain Bacteria; kingdom Bacillati; phylum Bacillota; class Clostridia; order Peptostreptococcales; family Anaerovoracaceae; genus Hornefia; species Hornefia porci. Next base: position 1,980,645 of record NZ_MJIE01000001.1, read on the forward strand.
TGCACGAATCCGGAGGGGCAGAATGCCGACTACGGAATTTTCCGCCACGGAAAATCGGCGGTTTCTTTTCACTCACGGACGGCTCCTAAAGCCCTCCGTGAGCAAGATGGAAGGGAAGGACAAAACTCCACTTTAGTGGAGTTTGTACGTACACTTCCTACATCTTGCACCTCAGAGAGCAGCGAAGCTGGTGAGCACTGATATTCTATCAGTGCGAGAGCATGAGGGAGGGAGGAAAACGGTGTGCCGCCGCACCGTTTTCCTCCCTCCCTCATGCGGGGTTTCCGGCGCTGCCGGAAACCAGAAAAGGCCGGGCGTATGGTTTGCTCCGGCCTTTTCTCTGTTTTGCTCTCTGCATGGAAAGCCTTTAGTTAAGCTCCTTTTTCAGCAGACGGATGATGAGCTGGGTTGTGCTCTCGCCCGTCTCAAGTCGGTGCAGACTTGCCTTGTGATGGAGGTCGGCTGGGATGCGGATGCTAATTGCTTTTAGCTCTTCATTTCCGCCGGCGCTGCCGCGATTCCCTCGATTCCGGATTTTCTCCTGCTCGCGCTTAGACTTTTCGGCTGATGCCATAAATGCATTACTCATGGTGCTTCTCCGCTTCTGTCGTTACTTTGTCCGCCAGCTCTTCCAGAGCAGGGATGGCATGGCATCGCTTGTTGTAGTCCGCTACGGACTTTCCGGCTGCCGCTGCCCGGGACAGGGCGGCGGCACGTGGAATCTTAGCGAGGACCGGGATGCCTTCTCCTTCCAGATACGCCACCAGCTCTCGGTCAAGGATTCCGAAGGCATAGAAGTTGTTTATCACGACGAAAATGCCCGCCTGTGTCCCGGATTCCCTCGCAAGTTCGTAGGTCCGCGTGGTCGGCTCCATGTCCCGCGTGCTCGGTAGCATCGGAATCAGGATGAGGTCTGCGTCCTGGCACCATTCGCGGATTCCGTCCTTGAGGACTCCGGCGGTATCGACCACTTGGAAGTCGCACTGCTCCGCCAGCTCTGGTTCCGAACACACTTCGTGTACGCTTCCTCCCTGCGGGTCGGTGGACACGAACGCCACGCTCCTGCCCCGGCGCTCAAGCGCAAAGGCAAGCTCGTCGGCGATGGTGGTCTTCCCGACGCCACCCTTCTGGTTCAAAAACAGAATCGTGAACATCTGGTCTGTCCTCTCCGCCCGAAGGCAAAGTCTTGAAATGCTACGCAGCCGAATCCGACCGGGCAGCAGCCTTGCAGAGCGACGCAGCAGAGAGAAGCACGGCGAAGAATCCTGCTGCTGCAATCACAGCCGCGCACGTGCCGCCCAGATAGCCAACGGCAAGTACGATGAATGTGCCTTCTGCCAGAACGGCAGCAACCACACCGGCAAGCGCCGGCCATTCGCTCTTTACCTTGCCTGCGGTGTTTGCCCAACTGTTTTCCATTGCCAGTCCCCTTTGCTGCCAACGGCAGGCTGTTGCTACCAGATTTTCTCCTCGTCGGTGTATGTGTCGGTGATGACCGAACGGGCGCGGTTCGCTGCTTGCGAAAGCTCCTGCTCCTTGCATCGCTTCCAGAACGCAAGGTAGCCGTTCCCGGTGAAGCCGACCATCATTTGGTCCTCAACCATGTCCATCTTGTCCTCCTCAGGCGAGGACTCAAGGTAGCCGTCCATGACGTGCCTGCCGTCGATGCCCGTGGCCTCGCGCGTGTAGATGTAGCGTGCCATTCTTGTCTCCAATCAACCGTTGAACATACTAACATGCTATAAATATAGCAAACTACCTTTCATGTATACTAGAAAAGTAGCAACATCACACTCTCTACACGTTGCGGCGTGCAGGTGGCCTCGGATTACCTTTGCCCTATCGGCTTGCCTGTGTGATGCACGACCTCGGCACCCCCGCCGCCCAGGACGGCTATCGGGGGTATCCATTTCACTATCAGTCTGTCTCCATATCGGCCGTCAGTTCGCCCCTTGCGCGGGCCGACCCAGAAGTGCTGCCAGTGGGCGCGACGCACGTGCGGCGAGACGTTTCCTCCTCTTTCCGGCCCGGATGCGTACGCCATCCTTGCGGTGCCGAGAGCACGCCCCACCCTTGCGCCTACGGCACGTACGGTCTCGGGGTTGGTACGCCTGCCGGTCCTCTGTCCGCGCTTCCCGGTTGGCGGCTGGTAGACCACCTCCACGTCGGCCTCGACAGAACAGACGTAGAGCAGCAGCGACAGGACGTTAGAGAAGAGTCCGGCCATCCGCTGTTTATGCGCTTCTAGCTCAGCGGCGCTGGTGGTCGGCACTTCGGCGTACCATACGTTGACCGTCTCGTCTGCGCGCATGGCCCCCGCGAGGTCACCCATGGTGCCGGATAGCGGCACGACGAGACGTGCCCTGCCATATGAGTTGCGGTGGAGCATCACAACTGTGAGCACATCGGAGACTGTCCCGCCATCTGCTGCGTGGTCGAGCCACGCGAGGAAGCCATCGTACTCATCCATCCTGCACCGCACGTATTGGATGGAGTAGGGGAGGCCTGAGACCGCCTCGGATGGTACGTTTCCTAGACCGGTCCTTATGACAGCGTCCGCGAGGTCAGAGTCGAAGTCGTACACCTGTGGGCTGGAGGCCCAGCGGGCGTTCATCGCGACGTCCTGTGGGGACACCGCCGCCCAATCCCCGTAGTACATCTCTGCACTGCTGATGCCCTTCTTGGCGGCCTCTCCCGCGCACGCCATCACGACGGCGCCAACTGCCGGGCTGTCGCTGTACGCCGCCGGCGGGACGTTGCCCCACCCGGCAAGTGGCCAGCGGTCACGTAGTGCCGACGTGACCACTGACGCGCGAGAGAGCGGCACCCTCCGGCTCATGACAGCGTCCCGGTATGCTCACAGTAATGCTGCGATTCCGACTCTGCGGCCTCCTCGTCGGTCATGGGGCGAGAGAAGTTATCCGCGCGCGCCTCATCCACGCCGTAGAACTCAGTGATGTTCGCATATTTGCCCGTGTGGTGCCATGACGTACAGCAGAAGCAGCACGCAAACATGTCGGGTTTTTTGAGCTTTGCGACCTCCGGAAGCATCACACGGTCGGCTTCCTTGCACCATTTTTCAAGGGTTGCGAGCATTGCGGCCTTAGTCCACCTGCTCTTCGGTTTTTCGCCACTCTCGTATGCTTCGACCGCTCTTACACTCATAGAGCTTCCGACGTAGCCGGACTGTCCATAGGTAACCTTGCCCATTGCGTTCTCCAATCGCTGCTTGCTTACATCCATGCTATAAATATAGCAAACTACCATTCTTGCAAAATAGAAAGGCAGTAACATCCACACCCTCTTCACTTTCAAGTGCCGGAGTTGTGCAGGTAAAAAGGGCTGTATCTGTCCAGACAGCCCTTCCTGCTCCCTATTTTCTGCTGACCGTATTACTGTGGCTGGGACCTTTACAATCCGAGAGCCAGTCATCATAAGTGTACCGGGCACTGTGGAGCAGCACGTTTCCGACCACCTTTGTGCTCCTGCCGTATCCAGTCAGCGTCTTCCTGCGCAGTTCGACTCCAAAACCGGTGTCAGTCATCGTGTCCCGGATTTCCCCTCGACGCATGTTTCCTTCCCTCAAAAAGCGGTTTTTGAGCGTTGCAGCTCTTTCCGTGAACTCAATGAGGGCGTCAACTTGCCTGCCATGCGTGGTGCCACTGCCTTCACCGTGAAACTTCCATGCATGACCGTCGCCGATGGAAACAGGCAGGAGGATGCCGACCTCGACCGTATAGATGACGCATGAACTGCCCATAGCCCCTCCGTTCTCGTTGCGGTATCTTGCTATCATTCTATCAAACCAGCAAACTTGTAATCTATACTATTTTGCCTTTCATGCGTCCTCCACACCGGTTTGGCATGCCCTCCGCTTGAAGCAGTTTTCAATGCTTTCGATGGCCGCAGAGTTCCAAACAAAACTCGCAGGCCGTCGGAAGGGTTGGAAACTGCGGTCGGCAATGGCAAAATAGCAGGTGGCCCCGGATGAGAGAAAGGACTTTTATGGCCACAATTTCTGACTACGACGAGAAGATAGAAAAGAAAAAGGATGAAATCGTCCGGCTCGAAGCCCGCAGGAAAGCCCTTCTCCGAAAGGAGCGGGAACGGGAGAGAAAGTGGAAGACGGCCTTCCAGAACACCATCGGGGAAATTGTGGTGCAGGCGGTCGGCTGCGGATGGCAAGAGCTTGACCTAGAGCTGTTTCAGGCTTGGCTAGAGGAAGCCATCGACGGAAGCCAGCCGCCGGTGGTCCTTTCGGGGTCCGCGCCAGAGGATGCGAAGAAGCGTTGCGATGCCTTCCGCAGAAAGCCGCCCGCCAGAAGGAGGACGGACATGGAAGACGGAGCATCGAACCCGCAATAGGTTTTGGATGTGAAAAACAGGCGCAAATTGAAAAGGCCAGCCGGGAAGGCTGGCCTTTTCTTGTCTGCCCCAGAACACATGGTTCCAAGCAGAAAGGACGGTGCCTACTATAGCGCAGCGGCGTCACAGACGCAAATTTTCGTCCTGTCTGGCATGGGAGAGCCTTTTGACGTGTCATTTATGGGCGGTGAAGGAACTGTGAACCGGAAACCGTGCCCGGTTCTCATGTAGAAAAATAGTATAGTAGCAACATAGAAAAGTAGCATCCAAGCACGATAGAATGCCCCATATCAAGCAGAAAGGACAAATGAGATGGAAGGCATGAAATGGATAAAGCTGTCAACGAACATTTTCGATGATGAGAAGATTCTGCTCATCGAGAACCTTCCTGAGCACGATGCGATTCTCGTCATCTGGTTCAAGCTGCTCTGCCTTGCCGGCAAGCACTGCACTGATGGCATCTTCCTCATGAACGACCGGATTCCCTATACGGACGAGATGCTGGCTGCGATATTCCGCCGCCCTTTGAACACCATCCGCCTTGCCCTCGCCACCTTTGAGCAGTACGGCATGATTGAGATTGTCAACGACACCATCACGATGCCGAACTGGGAGAAACATCAGAACATCGAAGCGATGAGCCGGAAGAAGGCCATCGACCGAGAGCGGCAGCGCCGCTTCCGCGACAAGCAGCGCGAGCAGCTTATGGGCGGCGAGCTGATGATTGGGCAGGGGCTTCCCCGAAATGATGATGGCGAGCTGTTCCTTGGGGAGACCCAACCGAACCCGGCGGGTTGTGAAGAAACGATGAAGGCAAGGTATGAAGAAATAGTGGAGACACGTGCAGCAAATTGTGAAGGAACGATGGAGACGGGAAGCGTTTCCCCAGCTCAGAGGGGTGTCACGCGTGACATACGCGTTAGTCACGCTCCCGTCACGCACCCAGATGTAGATGGAGATGGAGAAGAAGAACATCTATCTGCATCTACAGCTGGAAGGACGGCTCCAACCATCGAGGAAGTTGAGAACTACTTCCGCTCTCACGGACTTTCCGTGGATGCCCGGCGGTTCTTTGAAATCAACGAAAGGCGCGGCTGGGTCACAAAGACGGGCAAGCCGGTAGATGACTGGAAAAAGCTGGCAGAGACTTGGAACCTGCACGAAAAGCCGGCGCGGGCATCCCTGCCATCCGGCGGCAGCGCTTCTGCTGCACGCGTTCCGACACCCGAGGAGGTTATGCGCAGGTACGGGTGCAGCCGGGAGAAGGCATTGCAGATGCTCGAAGAGGACCTTTATTGAAAGAACCCGGAAGGAGCCAGTCAGAGCGTTTCTGATGCCTTGTTTCACTCCTGTATGAGGGAAAACCCATGGCGGGGTCGATTGGCCCCGCAGAATGGCTCTGAGCGCTTTGCCGGAAGAGCCGGACGGCGCGGCAGAAAGGACAGAGAATATGGGAAATGAGAAGGAAGGACCGGCTGCCGATGCAGTTGGCAGGGCGAATTTTCGGAACGAGGACGGCATTCTCATCTGCGGGGTCTGCGGGAAGCCGAAGGAGATGCGCCTTCCTCCGATTTTCGATGAAAAGGAAGGCCACATCGTCCATGTTCCCTGCGACTGCGAGAAAAGGCGGGAGAAGGAACGGGAGGAAAAGGAGCGGAGGAAGGCACTCGCCGAGAAAGCAGAGCGGCTTCGCCGCGAATGCTTCCCGAACAGCGGGTTCTATAAGGCCTGCACCTTCCAGAAGGATGATGGGCGCAACCCGTTCCAGTCCTCTGCCTGCCAGAGGTACGCTGCGACGTTCGACAGGCAGGACCCGAACGGACTTCTACTCTGGGGTGACGTAGGCACGGGCAAATCGTTTATGTCCTCCTGCATCGCAAACGCCGTCATCGACCTTGGATTCAGCGCGGTGCAGACGGATATCGGCTACATCGTGTCCACCATGGAGTCCTCTTTCGAGGACCGGCGGAGAAATCTTGACCGGATTCTGAGCACAGACCTGCTGCTCATTGAAGACCTCGGCACACAGCGCTGCACGGAATACATGATGGAGCACGTGTTCACGGTTGTCGATGGACGCTATAAGAACGGCAAGCCAATGATGATAACCACGAACTTTACGCTGAATCGAATCTCCCATGCGAAGAGCGAAGACCCTTGGTGCCGCATCTTCGACCGAATCTTGGAGCGGTGTTTCCCCATCGAGTTCAAAGGAACAAACCGCCGTCGTGAGAACGGGCTGGAAATGCGGAAGACGATGAGGAAGAAGCTGGGCATCGAGTAGCACCGGAAAAGCCTTACGCCTGTCACTCACAACCGCATCATCCATCTTGATATTGAGCGTCCCTGTGGAACCTCCGCCGGGGCGCTTTTATTTTCAGACACCTTGGCAAAAACGCTCCTTGATTCCGTGAATTAAGTGAAGAAAGGAGGGACCCAATGATATCTGACAACGAGAAAAAGGCAGTCGTGCAGATGTTCTGCGCCTTCTGCAAGAAGACCCTGATTAACGCGCGAACGGACCTGATGCGTGAGATGGCGAAGAATCAGAGGAGAGAGAAGCTGTTTTCCGAGATGAGCGAAGCGGAGCTGAACCGTCTCCGCGTTCCGGACGAACAGGCATTTCCGGCGGCGGAGGTCGTGTTTGAGGTACGCGGGCTTCCCATTGGCGTGGTGGACGAAGAACTTGCGGACGCGCTGGCCGTGTTGCCGGACGATGACCGGGCTATCGTGCTTCTCTTCTATTTCGCGGGATGGACGGACAAGCGCATTGCGTCTTTACTGGGCCGTCCGCGTTCCACCGTCCAGTATCGGAGGTTCAAGTCGCTCCGGCAGCTGCGTGTGCTGTTGGAGGGAAAGGAGGTTGGCGATGGCGATGCTGACATATGAAACAGTGGTTGCGGCAACGGAGGGTTGTCTGTTGGAGACGACGGAGGTGCTGGATTTCTTTAACGGGTTTATCGACCGGCTCTGCACCCAGCCCTTTGTGGACGCCTGTGGGCATGTGGAGCGCGGGGTTGACATGTACATGAAGTCCTACCTTCAGGGAAAGCTGCTCCGCGCGATACTCCACTTCAAGGTGTAAGGCAGGAGGGGAGCGATGAAGCCAGAGGTGCCGATTTGGGAAAAGTCAAACCTGACATTGGAGGAAGCCGCCGCGTACTCTGGTATCGGGACCGGGAAGCTGCGGCAAATCACGGATGACGAGAACTGCAAGTTTGTGCTCTGGAATGGCAGCAAGCGCCTGATAAAGCGCCGCCTGCTCGACGAGTACCTTGCGAAGAGCTATTCCATTTGACCATGCCTTCAGAATAATTTCAGAAAGCTGGACGCAGAGGCACGTACTTGGTAAAATAAAGGCAGGTACGTGCTTCTGTCTTGTGGAAAGGAGACCACAAGATGGAAAGACGGAAAGATAACAAGCACAGAGTTTTGAAGGAGGGAGAATACCAGAGGAAGAACCAGACCTACGAGTACCGCTGGAAGGACGGGACCGGCGCAAGCCATTCCGTTTACGCTAAGTCATTGGACGAGCTTCGCGAGAAGGAAAACGCGGTTCGGAAGGACTCGCTTGACCACATCCGGGCGGATGCGAAAAACCTGACGATAAATGACCTGTTCGGCATGTGGAAGAAGCTGAAACGGGGGCTGAAAGATAATACGTTCTGCAATTACTGCTACATGTACACCGAGTTTGTTTCGACGGGGTTCGGCGAGCGCAGGATTCAGGACCTGAAACGGTCGGATGTGCGGAACTTCTATAACAGCCTTTCCGACAATCGGGGACTCAAGTCGGCAACCATCGACAACGTTCATACGGTCCTCCATCAGGTGTTGCAGGTGGGCGTTGAGGACGATTACCTCCGCTATAACCCGTCAGACAATGCCCTCCGGGAGTTGAAGAAGGCACATGCCGGCGATGGCTTGAAGCGAAGAGCCTTAACGCAGGAGCAGCAGGAGCTTCTGGAATGGTTTCTGAAAAAACCGGGACCGATGCATCACTGGTACCCGATTGTAGAAGGCATGCTTTGGACGGGCATGAGGGTCGGCGAGATTACTGGCCTGCGATGGGAAGACGTTGACTTCGAGAAGAACGAAATCTCGGTCAACCACACCCTTGTTTACTATGCGCATCGGACCGAAAACATCGTCTGCACCTTTGCCATCAACACGCCGAAGACTAAGGCAGGGGAAAGAATCATTCCGATGGTCCCAAGGGTGCGGGAAGCTTTCCTAGAAGAGAAGCAGTTGCAGAAGGAGTTTGGGATAACCTGCAAGTCTGTCATTGACGGCTATACCGACTTCGTTTTTCTGAACCGCTTCGGCGAGGTGCATCACCAAGGCACAGTTAACAAAGCCCTCCGCAGGATTATCCGCGATTGCAACTTCGAGGTGCTGGATAATGCGGCTAATAACGCCGACCCGGTTCTGCTGCCACATTTCAGCTGCCACTACCTGCGTCATACGTTCGCAACAAGAATGGTGGAGCAGGGAGTTAACGTGAAGGTCATGCAGGACGTTCTGGGGCACGCTGACGCGCAAACGACGATGAACATTTACGCGGATGTAACAAAGGACTTGCGGGACCGTGAATTGCAGAATTTCTCCGATTCATTTGGTAAAAAGTGACGCTTACCAACGAATTACCAACGATTTACCAAAAGTTATGGAGAGATACGAACACGTGTGGATTTTGTCCCCGGTGAGAGACCTCTGGACAGGCAGTGACGGAGGGCTATGAAGGGTTACGAAGTTCAGGGGCACGTCTCCCGACGATGAAACCGGAGGGTCTGAAGCCGGTGCGAGAGAAAGAGGAAATCGATTTCTCAAAGGTCCGGGTGGAGCCTTTGTTCGAGGATATGGTGGACTTCGACACCTTCAGCAAGTCTGATTTCCGGGCGGTGAAAATAAAAGAATGCTTTGCTGTTCCCAAAAGCAATAAGCTTCTGCAGTTTACTCTGAATGACGGAAGCGGCAAGGACAGGACGATTCTGAGCGGGATTCATCCGTGGTATGAACCGGAAGAGCTGGTGGGCAAAACTGCGCTGGCCATCACCAACCTGCCGCCGCGGAAAATGATGGGAGTGGAATCCTGCGGAATGCTTTGTTCCATGATCTGCGACTACGAGGGCGAAGAACATCTGGATTTCATCCTGCTGGACGATCATATTCCTGCAGGCGCGAAGCTGTACTAGCAAGAGCAAGGAGCGCACGCGACGCAGCGATTGCGTCCGGCAGAAAAGCGCAAACGGGTTTGCGCCTGCCGGAGACAGCAAAGGCATGCGCAGGAGGCGTCCCAACCACAGGAAGGAAAAAAGGGAGGGCTCCGGAGTCGCGAAGCTGTACTAGCAAGAGCAAGGAGCGTATGCGACGCAGCGAATGGGCAGTTCCATCGAGGAACTGCCCATTATGTTTGCCCAGCATGGGCGTTCTCTAACGGGTGAAAGCATCAGGGAACAGCTGCGGACAAGGAAATATAAACCACAGCCGGTCAGACGGGTGGAGATACCGAAGCCGGATGGCGGTGTCAGGAACCTTGGAGCACCAACGGTAGTTGACCGCTTTGTACAACAGGCGGTAGCACAGATGCTCACTCCGATATTTGAGGAGCAGTTCCACGACCACAGCTACGGTTTCAGACCAAACCGGTGTGCATAACAGGCAGTTCTGAAGGCATTGGAGATGATGAATGACGGACACAGTTGGATCGTGGACATCGACCTTGCGAAGTTCTTTGACTCATTTGCCAAAGGGTACAAAGCCAGACCACACACCAAAGCGGTGGCAAAGTTCAAGGCACAGATGAAGAAACTGACATGCAGGAGCTGGGGAGTAAGCAATGCCTATAAAGTACAGAAGCTTAACCAACTAATCCGAGGATGGATTAACTATTTCAAAATCGGGAGCATTACGAATTTTCTTATCCTATACTTTAGTTGGCGTTCTTTCGGGCATGCATTACAACAAGAATGTGCAGTAGATATATATGTTAACGATGCATAATAATTACTTGCCCATTAACTCTCCCTTTGGTAAGATAAAGGAAAGTTAATGGGCAAGTTAAAAGTAAGATGCTCTTTTCAAATCAGGAGGAAATGATGGCAATTCCGATCAATATAGAAGAGCTGCTTCGTCAGCAGGTGATAGAAAGTGCACGTATAGAATACAAGGCAGATTGGAATCCAGAACCGGTTTTGCATTCTATTACTGCCTTTGCCAATGATTTTGACAACCTCGGCGGTGGATATATCGTCATAGGCGTTGAAGAACAGAATGGATACCCGAGATTCCCGGTAAAAGGCCTGGATAAAAATATATTAGATGCTATTCAGAAAGACCTTCTCAATAAGTGTAACTTTATAGAACCACGATATATACCGGTCATAGAGCCTGCGCAGATCGACGGGCGAGATATTTTTGTTTTATGGATTCCTGGAGGAGGTGACAGGCCTTATAAATGTCCGGTCAAAATATATACGGAGAAAGGCGCAAAAAAGAGCGAAAAGGCATATTATATTCGAAAAGGCTCCAATACCATCCGTGCAAATACATTGGAAGAACGAGAATTGACCGGTCTGGCAAGAAACATTCCATTTGACGATAGGATAAACCCACATGCGCAAATCGCAGATATGCGCTCCAGTCTGCTTTCAGAGTATCTTCATGCAGTTGACAGCGAATTGTACGAAGGTTCGCTTTCCCGCACGGTTGAAGATGTGGCAAGGGATATGAGACTGATTGGAGGCCCTCCGGAAGCAAGAAAGCCGATCAATGTAGGGTTGATGTTTTTCAATGAGAGACCGGATAATTTCTTCCCATATAGCCGGATCGAGGTAGTGGATAAGCCAGATCCGACTGGAATCGGGATGAGGGAGCGAATTTTTACCGGACCACTTGATCGACAGCTACGGGATGCGTTGTCGTATATCAAAAACTATGTCATAGCGGAATACGTCACGAAGGTTCCAGATCAGGCCGAGGCGATCCGTGTGTACAACTGGCCATATAGGGCTGTTGAGGAGGCACTCAGTAATGCCGTTTACCATCGCTCCTATCAGATCCATGAGCCAATTACCGTAACAGTTACCCCTGAGCGAATGGAGATTCTGAGTCTGCCAGGGCCTGACCGTTCCATCACGGATAGTGATTTGGAAAAGAGAGTTTTGGTTTCAAGCCGATACCGGAACAGACGTATCGGAGATTTTCTCAAAGAATTGAAAATGGTTGAGGGAAGGAATACTGGGATTCCATTGATCGTGAATGAGATGAAAAACAATGGTTCTGCTTTGCCGGTTTTCAAAACAGATGAGGACAGAAGTTATTTCAGAGTGATCCTCCCTGTTCATCCGGTATTTCTTGAGAAAAACAAAGATGATGCGAAAAAGCTGAAAGTAGGGAAACGCTCCAGACGCAGGAACAGAGAAGAACTGAAGAAGCTGGTTCTGAAAGCGTTAAAACGAAAGGGTAACCTTTCGATGAATGAGTTGGCTACGGAGCTGGGGTATAAGAGCTTGAACGATACCCTTCGGGCTGTTGTGAAAGAGATGATAGAAGTCGGAGAAGTTACATATCTTTATCCGGACAAACCAAATAGCAGGAATCAGAAGATATGTTTAATGAAATGATATGATATCACTATAAATCAGTGGAATAGGGGACAAGGAGATTGATCACATGGACAGTATTGCGTATTGCAAAGGAAAAGAGAAAATAGAGATTACTGCTGAAGCTCTCGGGTTTTCTGATGAAACGCTTGAAAACCTTGCGGCATGCTACCGAATGTTCTCCGCTTCTGCGATTTCCGCCCGGATGCTTTTCTTAATAGGTGAAACTGCCGGCCGCCGGTATGACTGTACATTCCGATGGCCGGCAAAGAGCGATTGAAAAAGGATCGGAGCAGATAATCTCTTTATCAATACTGCGCAAATACTGCATCCATATCGATCTGAGCGCTGTTGATATACTTCTGGTTCGTAAACTCACGGATACCTTCCGCTCCCATCTCTCTTCCGAATCCGGAGGTTTTCACGCCGCCGAACGGAATGGCAGGGGAGGCCATGGTCGGCTGGTTGATGGAAACAGCGCCGGATTCCATCGCTGCGGCAACGAGTGCAGCATGTGCCGGATCCTCGCTGTAGACAGAACTGCCTAGTCCGAAATCGGTGCCGTTGGCAAGCGCAATTGCCTCTTCCTCGGTTTTGTAGGAGAAGAGCATCAGAACCGGTCCGAAGATCTCTTCATTGAAAATCGGATTCTCCGGCGTCACACCGGTCAGAATGGTTGGCTGCACGAATGCAGAATCTGCCGGAACCTTCGGGCCCACCTCTTCTGCAACGGCGCCGTTTGCGACAGCCCTGGCGATCTGGCTTCTGACCTTGTCTGCAGCCTTCTTCGAGCAGACCGGAGACAGCGTAGTATCCGGATCCAGCGGATCACCCACTGTCATGGAGTCGATTGCCTGCCGCACGCCTGCCTTGAAGGCGTCAAACATGGATTCATGGATGAACATTCTCTTGTCACCGGCACATACCTGACCGGAGATCGTCATTCGGCCCATGATGGCGCCAGTTACCGCCTTCTGCAGATCTGCATCCGGAAGCACCACCATTGCATCGGATCCGCCCAGCTCCATGACACACTTCTTCAGATTCTTTCCGGATTCGGCAGCAATCTCGCGGCCAACCGGCGTGGAACCGGTCAGTGTAATACCGCAGATCCTTTTGTCCGCAATCAGCGCACTGGACTGGTCATAATCAATGAAGAGGTTCGTGAAGCATCCGTCCGGGAACCCGGCGTCGCGGTAGAGCTTTTCCATCGCCAGCGCGCACTGCGGGCAGTTGCTGGCATGCTTTAATACCACTACATTTCCTGCCATCAGCTGCGCTGCGGAGGGCCTTGTCATCTGGAAGAACGGTACATTCCACGGCTCGATCATGTATATGATGCCGAGCGGCTGATAGATGCCCACGGCGTTTCCTGCCATCTGGTCAGTCGTCTTGACGAAATGAGGCTTCAGGAGCTCTTTTGCGTTGTCTGCATAGTACTCCATGATGTCAGCGCAGAGGTTCATTTCCCAGGCAGAGATGGTGACGAGTTTTCCGGTCTCAATCGTGTTGATGGCAGCAAGTTCATCTCGTCTCTCCCTTGCCAGCTGTGCGGCTTTTTTCATTAATGCCGCCCGTTCCTCGAAGGTGGTTTTGGACCAGCTCTCATAGGCCTCCTGCGCCTTCGCAATTTTTCCCTCGAGTTCCTCGTCGGTAAGATTGCTGAATTCCTTTGTTACTTCTCCTGTGTAAGGGTTTGTTGTTTTGTAGGCCATTGTAATTTCCTCTCTTTCTTTACGTACTTTATCCGGATGTGATTTTTTTTTTGATCTTTAAAAATATCGTACACAATGTCTGTCATCTGATGATCTGCAGCGGCCGGGGTCTGTTCCTTCCCTCGTATCCGGTCTTTGCAGCCGGTACCGGGCCGGTCGCCTTATCAAAAACGGCGGTGTCACCAAGGCCTCCGGTACTTGCAAATCCTGTTGACAGTGATAAGAATACAATAAAAACGGACGAAAATGAACATCATAAGATTCCAGGGAACAAATCATTTTGTGCCATTCGATACTTTACAAAAATCGAATTATCAGAGGTTTGCAGAATTGAGTTTACAACCTGTTTCCGGGCCGCGTTGTTTTTTTACAGGATGAAAAGAACTTGCTCGTTAACTTGCTCATTGATTTAATATGAGACAGTTAACGAGGCAGTTGAGGAGTCCGTCATAGTGGCAGTTGAGAACAAAACCTTTCGGGAGAAACCGTCGTCATAACTGCCGGGTTACTGCGCCGGCGCGATGGAAATTTCGCCGGTGTGGAGTGTTTCAAGTATGCCGGCGCGGGGGCCTTCCAGATATTCGACGACCAGACCGCCGTCTTCATCAATATCCCGGGCAAGTGCGAGTGTGCTCCGGGAGTCGTAATGAGCGTGAACGAGGATCCTTTGTCCCAGGATAAAACAGCGCGCGCGGTATTCCGAAAAAAAGGAACGGGATTCGATGTTCTCCAGGACGTCGGCGGTCTGGTTGATCAGCTCTCCGGCCAGCTCGCCCCGGGAGAAGGCGCCCGGCGTGTCTGAAATGCATCCGGCGATATGGCTGATTTCCGGTGAGAAACTGCCAGGGAAACAGTTTATGCCGGTGCCGATAATCAGCGAATCGATTTCGCCGGTCTCCAGATTCGACTGAGCTTCCGTGAGAATGCCGCAGATTTTCTTTTGTTCCAGGAAAATATCGTTGACCCATTTTATGGAAGGGCTCACGCCGCAGACCCTCTCGATGGCGCGGCATGTGGCGACGGCGCAGGCCATGGTGACGAACAGGGCTTTGTTCAGAGCGAAGGCCGGCTTCAGAGCGATGGTCATGTAGAGACCTGTGCCTCCCGGCGATTCAAAAGACCTCCCCAGCCGGCCGCGGCCGGCTGACTGCTGATTGGCGATTATGGCCGCGGGACGGTGGCTGAGCGGCATGGACCGGGCAATATCGTTGGTGGAGGTAACGACGTCGTGAACCTGAACATCGCAGGGAACCCTCAGCACGGATTCCACATCGCCGGGCGTCAGCGGATCCGCAGCGGCAGTCAGCCGATAGCCGGCGTTGGATCTGCCTTCAATCGGATAGCCCTCCTTTTTCAGCTGTGCGACAGCCTTCCAGACTGAGTTTCTGGACACCCCCAATGTTTCACCGATTTTCTGCCCGGAGAGAAACTCTCCCCGGCTGCTCCTGAGAAGCTTCAGCAGCTCTGTTCGTGTTGTCATGATTTCCTCCTGACGTGTGAGTTCATAGATTGTGA
The DNA here is from genome assembly GCF_001940235.1 of Hornefia porci. Taxonomy (NCBI): domain Bacteria; kingdom Bacillati; phylum Bacillota; class Clostridia; order Peptostreptococcales; family Anaerovoracaceae; genus Hornefia; species Hornefia porci. The sequence goes on from NZ_MJIE01000001.1 coordinate 1,995,844, forward strand.
ATATTATTTTACACCGATGCTGTCCCTGTTTTCAAGCGGCAACTGCTTTCAAGCGGCAACTGCCCGGCGGCGGTATTGGGCGTTGTGAAGATTCGCTGAACTCACTGCGTTCCCCTTTATTTTCCATTCGTTATATGGTATGATAAATTGATGAACTGTCACCGGAGAACGTGTTGTCGGCCGCCTGCCGGCAGCAGATGGAGGAATCGGATTCAATGGACGCCCGACAATATGGGATGTATATTACGGCCATCGTGTGCCTGCTGATTCTGTCAGCATATTTTTCTGCCACGGAAACAGCGTTTACCTCGCTGAACAAAATCCGGCTGAAGAATCAAGCCAACGACGGCGACCGCAGGGCGAAACGCGTGCTGGAGCTGGCAGACCAGTACGATCGCCTTTTGTCAACCATTCTCGTGGGCAACAATATCGCCAACATCACCAACACCGCTGTCGCGACGGTGTTCTTTGTGGCGCTTTACGGCCGCTACGGAGCAACGATATCGACGGTGGCTATGACCCTGGTTGTCCTGATTTTCGGAGAAGTCTCGCCCAAGAGCCTCGCCAAGGAATATCCGGAGAGCTTCGCCCGGTTCGCCGCACCGCTGATTCGCGTATTAATGATCGTCTTCACGCCGGTCAACTGGCTGTTCAGCCTGTGGAAAAAATTCCTGATGATTTTGTTCAAGGCAAGTCCTGAGCATTCCATCAGCGAGGAGGAGCTGAAGACCATCGTCGAGGAGGCGGAGACCGAGGGCAGCATCATGTCCGACCAGAGCGAACTGATCCAGAACGCTATTGAATTCAACGATCTGGAGGCCTGGGATGTGCTGACGCCGCGGGTGGATATCAAGGCTATCGATATCGAGGCGACAAAGAAGGACGTTGCGGCGCTGTTCAAAGACACCGGCTTTTCCAGAGTCCCCGTCTATGAGGGGGATCTGGACAAGATTCTGGGCGTGCTGAATCAGAAGGATTTTCACAATTTCATCTCCGGATCCCGCAAGACCATTGCCGACTATGTCAAGCCTGTGGTCTTTGTGGCCGGCTCCATCAAATGTGCTGATCTGCTCAAGAAGATGCAGGCGAGCAAATCCCAGATTGCCATCGTCGTGGACGAGTACGGTGGGACAGAGGGACTGGTGACGATGGAGGACATCATAGAGGAGCTTGTGGGCGAAATCTATGATGAGCACGACGAGGTGGAAAGCCCGGACATCACACTCCTGCAGGACGGAAGCTACCGCATCCTGGGCAGTACCAACGTAGAGAAGATGTTCGACTACTTCGATGAAGAGGAAGAACTGGATGCGACCACTGTAAACGGATGGGTGGTGCTTCTGATCGATAAGATGCCTGCGGCGGGCGACAGCTTTGAATACGACGCGGGCGACAAAGTATTTACCGGCAAGGTGACCCGTGCGGACAGCCGCAAGGCACTGGAAATCAACCTGAGGGTGGAAGAGAAGCCGGAAGAGGAACTGCAGAAAGGGGACAGCAGAAAATGAGCCTGGTAGAAAAAATATTTGGCGACCTGAACAAAAGAGAGGTCAGAAAAATCGAGAAAATCGCAGACCGCGTCGAAGCCTATGATGAAGAGCTGCAGGCGCTGACCGATGAGGAGCTGAAGGCGAAGACGCCGGAGTTCAGGGAACGGCTGGAAAACGGAGAGACACTGGACGATATCCTTCCGGAAGCCTTCGCGGTGTGCCGTGAAGCGGCCTGGCGTGTTCTGGGCATGAAGCACTTTCACGTTCAGCTGATCGGCGGCGTGGTGCTCCATCAGGGCCGTATCGCCGAGATGAAGACCGGTGAAGGTAAGACTCTCGTGGCGACACTGCCGGTGTATCTGAACGCTCTGTCCGGAAAAGGCGTTCACGTGGTGACAGTGAACGACTATCTGGCGAAGCGCGACTCGGAGTGGATGGGAAAGCTCTATACCTGGCTGGGTCTTACCGTCGGCTGTGTGATCCACGGGATCAGCGATGAGACGAGGCGCGCGGCGTATCAGGCAGACGTTACCTATGGCACAAATAACGAGTTCGGCTTCGATTATCTGCGGGATAACATGGTCACCTATGAAGAGGAGCTGATGCAGCGCGGCCTGAACTTCGCCATCGTGGACGAGGTGGACTCCATCCTTATCGACGAGGCAAGAACCCCGCTGATTATTTCCGGGCAGGGAAACCAGTCCACCGATATGTACCGCCAGGCGGATCGCTTTGTAAAGGACCTGAAAAAGGGCTATAAGACGGATCCCAAGGCGGAGGAGCCGGATGACCCGGATGCGGATTATGAAGTCGAGGAAAAGGACGAACAGGTGTCTCTGACGGACAAGGGCGTCAAGCTCGCGGAGGCGTTCTTCGGGCTGGAGAATCTCGGAGATCCGGAAAATATGGAAATCAACCATGCGATTCAGCAGGCGCTGAAGGCGCATTCTCTGATGGAACGGGATGTGGACTATATCGTCAAGGACGGCGAGATTATCATTGTCGATGAATTCACCGGACGTCTGATGTTTGGACGCCGTTACAGCAACGGGCTGCACCAGGCCATCGAGGCCAAGGAACATCTGAAGGTCCGCTCGGAATCCAAGACGCTGGCCACCATCACGCTGCAGAACCTGTTCCGTATGTATGAGAAGCTGGCGGGCATGACCGGTACCGCCAAGACGGAAGAAGACGAGTTCAGAGACATCTACAACATGGACGTCGTCGTGATCCCCACCAATAAGCCCGTCATCCGCAACGACATGCAGGACGCCGTCTATCAGACAGAGCGCGGGAAGTTCCTGGCGATTGCGGACAGAGTGGCGGAGGTTCACAAAACCGGCCAGCCGGTGCTGGTGGGCACGATTTCCATCGAGAAGTCGGAGATCGTCAGCGATCTGCTGAAAAAACGGGGCATCCCCCACAACGTGCTGAACGCCAAGCAGCATGAGAAGGAAGCGGAAATCGTCGCGGAGGCCGGACGCCTGGGCATGGTCACCATCGCCACCAACATGGCCGGCCGCGGTACCGATATTATCCTGGGCGGAAATCCGGACTTTGAGGCCCGGCGCGAGATGAAGAAGAAGGGATACTCGGAGGAGGCCGTCAGCTTCGCCACCGGATTTGCCAAGTCAGACGACGAGGAGCTGATGGACGCGCGGCGGGCGTATCAGGAATTCTACGACGCAGTCAAGGAAGAAAGAGACGAGGAGCACAACAAGGTCGTGGAACTGGGCGGACTCTGCATCATCGGTACGGAGCGTCATGAATCCAGACGTATCGACAACCAGCTGCGCGGACGTGCCGGCCGTCAGGGCGACCCCGGTACGACCCAGTTCTTTATTTCTCTGGAGGACGAGCTGATGCGTCTGTTCGGCGGCGAAAGGATGCAGAACATCGTCGCAAGAATGGGACTGGAGGAGAACGAATCCATTGAAGCCGGAATGCTGTCCCGCTCCATCGAGGGTGCGCAGAAGAAGGTGGAGGGCCGCAACTTCGGAATCCGTAAATACGTACTCCAGTACGATAATGTCATGAACAAACAAAGGGAGATCATCTACGGCGAACGCCGCAAGGTGCTGTTCGGCGAGGATCTCAGAGAATACATCATGAACATGATGAAGGATCTGGTGCACGAAACCGTGCAGAGCGTTGTTCTGGAATCCAAGTTCCCGGAGGAATGGGACTTCCCGACGCTGAACCGGAACCTGAAGCGCATTACCAGACAGTATCAGGGCAAAGACGAGTACGATACCGACGAATTGATCTCCATGACGCCGGAATCCCTGGAAGAGGATATCGACGCGCAGTTCGAGGCGATGTACGAGAAGAAGGAACAGGAAATCGGCATAGAGCGTATGCGTGAGGTGGAACGTATGATTCTGCTGCGCGTTGTGGACAATCACTGGATGGACCAGATCGACGCCATGGATCAGCTGCGGGAGGGAATCGGGCTTCGCGCGCTCGGCCAGCAGGATCCTGTTGCGGCCTACGGACAGGAAGGCTTCGATATGTTCGAGGGCATGATTAACGAGATTAAAGAAGAGACCGTCCAGTACTGCTACAGCGTCACGCTGGAAACCGATACAGAGAGACGCACCGTGATCCAGATCGGCGGAGAATCCAAGGCGGAGGATGTAGACTCCGGAATTCTGCAGGCGATGGCCGGCGGAATGGAAGAGGAGCTCCCCGAGGGGGCGGAGATGCCCGAGAGAGAAAAGAAGCAGCAGACCGTGCGCCGCGATCATCCCAAGCTGGGACGCAACGACAAATGCTGGTGCGGCAGCGGAAAGAAATACAAAAACTGCCATATGCAGTCCGACCTTGAGAAGGAAAGGGAGAATATGTAATGCTCAAATTAGATCCGATAAAGCAGGAACTGCCCGCGAAAAAGAAGACGCTCACCGAAATCGGCGAGTCGCTGGGACTGGAGGAACTGAAAAAGCAGGCAGAAGAACTGAATCAGAAGACGATGGCAGAAGGTTTCTGGGACGATCCGGAGGCCGCGCAGGCTCTGCTGAAGAAGAAGAGCGGCATCGACGGACGAATCGAGAAGTATGAGAAGCTGTCCGCAGAGCTGTCGGATCTCGGGGAACTGGCCGATCTGGCAGACGAGATGGAGGATGAAGAGGAAGCTGATAACGTAATTGAAGGGTTCCGGGCGTTTTCCGAGAAACTGGAGAGCTTCAAGCTGGAAACACTGCTGAGCGGAAAGTATGACCACAACAGCGCTGTTTTGTCCCTGCACGCGGGAGCCGGCGGCGTAGAAGCCATGGACTGGGCGGAGATGCTTCTCAGGATGTACACCCGCTGGGCAGAATCCAGGGGGTATACCGTGAACATCGTCGATCTTCAGGACGATACGGAGGCCGGTATCAAGAGCGCCACGTTCCTGGTGGAAGGCGAGAACGCCTACGGTTATCTGAAGCATGAGCAGGGCGTCCATCGCCTGGTGCGGATTTCCCCGTTCAATGCGGCGGGCAAGCGGCAGACATCCTTTGCGGCGCTGGAGGTGATGCCGGAAATCGACGACGACATCGAGGTGGACATCGACCCCAATGACATCCGCGTAGACACCTACCGCAGCAGCGGGGCCGGCGGCCAGCACGTCAACAAAACCGATTCGGCCATCCGCATCACCCACATTCCGACCAACATCGTCGTCACCTGTCAGAACGAACGAAGCCAGCACCAGAACCGCGAGGTCGCCATGAAGATTCTGATGTCCAAGCTGATGGATCTTGCGGAGCAGCAGCACAAGGAAGACCTGAAGGAAATTAAAGGGGACTTTTCCCAGATAACCTGGGGCTCGCAGATTCGGTCTTACGTGTTCCAGCCCTATACGATGGTGAAGGACCACAGGACCGGAGCGGAGGTCGGAAACGTCAGCGCAGTCATGGACGGCGCACTGGATCCTTTTATAAATGAAGAGTTGAAGCAGCTGTAAACAGGCGGCCGGCTCAGGGCCGGCCGTCTTTTATAAGGAGAATTATGGACATTGTCAAAGTACTGGCGGAAGAATTTCATATCCGCCCTTCTCAGGTGGAAAGCACCATCAAACTGATCGATGACGGAAATACGATTCCGTTTATCGCCCGTTACAGAAAGGAGGCCACCGGCGGGCTGACAGACGTCACCCTCAGGGACATGGCGGAACGTCTGGAGTATCTCCGGAATCTTCAGGAACGCAAGGAGGAGGTAAAGCGTCTGATCGGCGAGCAGGGGAAACTGACAGAAGAGCTTTCCGCGGAAATCGACCGGGCGGAAGTCCTTCAGAGGGTGGAGGATCTCTACAAGCCGTACCGGCAGAAGAAGGCGACCCGGGCCGGCAAGGCGAGGGCCCGCGGGCTGGAGCCGCTGGCAATGATTCTGTATGCTCAGCAGCAGACAAAGGGTGATCCGGAAACCGTCGCACAGGATTTTGTCAACCCCGAAAAAGAAGTCGCCTCGCCTGCAGAAGCGCTCCAGGGAGCCTGCGATATCATTGCGGAGATGATCGCGGACGACGCCGACCTCACTGAGGCGATCCGGGACAAAACCTTCCGGGCCGGGAAGCTCGTCACGGAGGCTGTGAATCCGGAGGAAAAATCCGTCTACGATATGTACTATGACAGCAGCGAGGGTATCGCCAGGATTCCGAACCACCGGATACTGGCTATCAACCGGGGCGAGAAGGAAAAGCTGCTGAAGGTCAGGGTGGAGACGGATACGGACAGAATCATCGGACTGATTGAGAAACAGACGATCCGGAACCGCAGATCAATCTTTGTGCCCCTGCTGGAGCAGACTGTCGCGGACGCCTACAAACGTCTGATTGCGCCGTCGGTAGAGCGGGAGGTGCGGAAAACTCTCACAGAACGCGCGGAGCGGGAGGCGGTTCGGGTTTTCGCGAAAAATACGGAGAATCTTCTGATGGTTCCGCCGGTGAAGGATAAACGCGTCATCAGTATCGACCCGGGATACCGCACCGGCTGCAAGGTCGCTGCGCTGGACGGCACCGGAAAGCTTCGGGCCTACGCGACGATTTATCCGACGCAGCCCCGCAATGACGTTGCGGGTGCGGAGAGGACGCTTTTGCGGCTGATTGACAAATACGGGTGCGATATCATCGTCATCGGCAACGGTACGGCCTCCCGAGAAACGGAAGAGGTGGTGGCGAATTTCATCCGGAAGAACAGTCTGCCGATCCAGTATACCATTGTCAACGAGGCGGGCGCATCGGTCTACTCCGCCTCTAAACTGGCGTCGGAGGAGTATCCGGATCTGGACGTCACGACGCGCGGCGCAATGTCGCTGGGACGCCGGCTCCAGGATCCTCTGGCGGAGCTGGTGAAAATCGACCCGAAGCACATCGGCGTCGGCCAGTATCAGCATGACATCAATCAGAAAATGCTGGAGAGCGCTCTGACCGGCGTGGTGGAAAACTGTGTGAACCGGGTCGGAGTGGATCTGAATACCGCCTCCCCGTCGCTTCTTTCCTATGTGGCGGGAATCAATATGGGTATTGCCCGCAACATTGCGGCGTGGCGCGAGGAGAACGGCCGCTTCACGAACCGGCGGCAGCTGCTGAAGGTTTCCAGGCTGGGCGCCGGAGCGTTCGAGCAATGCGCCGGATTTCTGCGAATCGCGGACGGGGATCAGCCGCTGGACCGGACAGCAGTGCATCCGGAGTCTTACAAGGTGGCCGAGGCGATGATGAACAAAATAGGAATTGATGACTCCGCCATCGCCGCCGGCGGAGTCGGTGATGCGCTGGATGAACGCATTGCCGCCGCCTATCCGGCAAAGAAACTGAGCCGAAGCATAGATCAGATGGCCGAAGACCTGGGCGTCGGCAAACCCACTCTCCTGGATATCATCGAGGAACTGAAAAAACCGGGACGCGACCCCCGTGATTCCGCGCCTCCCGTAGTCTTCCGCAACGATGTCCGCGATTTCGACGACCTGAAAGAAGGTATGGAGCTGACCGGCACCGTCCGCAACGTAGTGGACTTCGGCGCCTTCGTAGACATCGGCGTCAAGCAGGACGGCCTCGTTCATATTTCCCAGCTCAGCAGCAAATACGTCTCCCACCCGATGGACGTCGTATCCGTCGGCGACACCGTAAAAGTCAGGATCCTTTCCGTCGACAAGGCAAAGAAAAAGATTTCCCTGACAATGAAGCTCTGAGGATATCGTCTGCACTCTGGTCAGAGGGGCGGGCCGACGACTGTACGCCGTCCTGAGACCACCGCCCGTATGCTGCCCCTACAGGCGGGCGACGAACCCTCGATCAACCGATGAACCCACGGGCAGCCCCGACGGGTGGGCGAGGAATGAGGGCTAGTCGACGAGCAGCCGACGGGCAGGCGACGGGCAGGCGACGAGCAGGCGACGAGCAGGCGACGAGCAGCCGACGAGCAGGTGACGAGCAGGCGACGAGCAGGCGACGAGCAGCCGACGAATGACGAACTGTGACTAATGTTGAATAACGAATCGTAAATTAACGATTACAAACCCGCTTAAACGCCCCTTGTTTGGAAAATCTGCCACAAAACGCGAAAAAAACCAAAAATGTGGCAGGTTTTCCGAGAAAAATTTACATTTTTTGCCATTTAATATAGAAAAATGCACACAATGCTCACTTTGACGATACGGGATTTTATAAAATCAGGTACGAATGACGTAAATTTCATACTCTAATTTTGGAGTATATGTTATACATAGCAAAAAACCTATGAAATCTGCCACATTTCTCGAAAAAAATCAAAAATGTGGCAACGTTGACCACTGTCTAACTTGTAATCTATTACCGATATTATATACCGTGTTATTCTGAATAATTGTTCGTATGTTTTCGCAAATTCGCTATTTCGAACGACCGATCGCGTGTTTCCGCGATGCTGCGCTCTCTGGTAATTTCGCCTGACCACTGCCGGGGCTCGACTCCCGGCTATTGAGAAATCGAATTAGAATCTCGACAGCGAACCAATATAAAATGAATGATATCATAGATTCACATCATATTGCCTGAAATAGCGCGAGATGATAAAATATTTATGGTGAAGCTGTTGTAAAACAGAAAAAACCAGAAACACAGAAAGTATAGGGATGTAAAGCTCTGCTTCGGACGTCGAGCCGCAGAAACATAGTGCTCAAGGGGCAAGCGACAAGCCGTCTGCGGCGATGCGGAAGTCGGCGGCTCGACGACCGTCCCCGGGGTACGAATCTGATGCGGAAGTCGGCGGCTCGACGACCGCCCCGGGGTATGAGCCTGGAAAGTGTGAACAGTCAGTGCGGAACGGCGTGCGCAGAACAGTTAGTATGTCTGCCTGCGCCGCCGCGGAAGAGAGGTGTGTGAAAGTGAAGGATTTGTATGATGCGATGCAGCGTGAACTGCGGGTGCAGAGGAAAATGCTCGGGCAACTTCGTGCGGCGAAGTGCGGTGCAGAAGATGGGACGCTGTACATCCGAACAAGAGGCGGACGTGTTGATTACTACGTCATTTCAACGGTTGAAGGCCGGCGTCTTCAGACCAACATTACGAAGGATCCTTCCCGCGTCGAGACTTTGGCGGAAAAGGCTGCAGCGCAGCGGTTGATTATGTTTTGTGAACAAAATATAGAGTTTCTGGAGCGCATGATGAAACATATGGATTGGCGCGATCCACAGGATATTATCGCAGAAATGCCTGCACAGGTCCAAAGAATTCTGAAAAATCGGAGGTTGCGTCTTCGCGCGGAACAAAATCAAGCCGACTATGAAAAATGTCCCACGGACCCGAGAAAGCATATTCATGAAACCTGCTACGGCGAGATGGTTCGCTCTAAATCCGAGGTCATCATTGCCAATGCACTTTATACATACGGTATAATTTTTCATTATGAAGAGAAATTTCCCTATTGTGATGAGGATGGGAGAATGTATTATCCGGATTTTACGATTTATCTGCCTGACGGCAGAACTCTGATCTGGGAGCACTTCGGGATGCTGAAAAATCTGGATTATTGTATAGAAAATGCATATCGTCTGCGCGCCTATCAGATGAACGACCGCATTATCGGAGAAAACCTGATTCTGACGCAGGACGACAGCCGCGGCCGCATCAACAGCGCCTATATATACAAGATTATTGAGGAGAAGATTTTACCTTTTTATGAGCATGAGTAACAAAGACAAATTCACAGATTTTTCCCAAACGCCGTCAGCAGGATTTCCGGCAGCGTCCACATTGACAGCGTCGCCGCACATTTCATCCCCAACATCGCTGCGGTCTGCGCCGGCGTCCCGGCACCCGGCCTCACAAAATCCGTCGCCGGTCTCACCGGCGTCCCGGCACCCGGGTCCGGCCGGCCGAATCAAAACTGTGCTGTTTGACTACGATGGAACCGTCGGGGATACGAACCAGCTCGTAATCGATTCCTGGCAGCATACGTTTATGACAATTCGGGGCAGAAGGACGGATGACGAACTTTTGTATCACACTTTTGGAGAGCCGCTCAGAGAGACCATGGCCAGATTCTTTCCGGAGCATGATCTGGAGGACGCGCTGAGAATTTATCGCGACTGGCAGGCGGCGCAGGACCAGAACCGCTGGTATCTTTTCCCCGGAATGAGACAGCTGATCGGTGAGCTGAGGCGCCGCGGATACCGGATGGGAATCGTCACATCCAGAACGCGGGATTCACTGGAGCGGGCGCTGGTGTATCTGGGAATGGAGGATACTTTTTCGGCGATTGTAACCTGCGATGATACTGCGGTGCATAAACCGGAGCCTGAGCCGGCGCTGATCGGTCTGGAGAAACTGGATGTCAGCGCGAATCAGGCTTTGTTTGTAGGGGACACGCATTATGATATGGGATGCGCCCATAACGCCGGCATCGAGGCGGTGCTTGTGGGCTGGTCGCGGTCCATGCGCCCGGAAGACAAAGTGGGAATTTACAGACCGGATCACGAGATAAAAGAAGCCGGAGAGCTTTTGGAGATTCTGGAAAAATGCTGAATATTTATTACGGAAGAGAAAGTGTCAACAAAGAAAAATTCATCTATGACCGTATCGCGGGGTCTGTGCCGGTCGTGGACAGTGCACCAACCCCGGACGCCGGCTCCGGATCGCCCGGCTTCAGTGAGGATCGGCGGGTTCTGGTTATCGTTCCGGATCAGTACACTCTGGAGGCGGAGCGGCAGGCTTTTCGATATCTGAATGTGACCGGACTGGTGGGGCTGGATGTATTCAGCATGTCGCGGCTGGGCCACAATATTCTGCGGGAGTTGGGCGGAGGCCGGCGGACTTTTATCGACAAATACGGACGGCAGATGCTGCTGACGCAGATTGCCAGAGAAAAAGACGATGAGCTTCAGGTATTCAAAGGAAATATGGCGAAAAATTCCTTTGTGGAGCTGGCAAATGATTTCATTTCCGAACTGAAGCAGTATGGCGTTACTCCGGAAGGACTGCGTGCGGTGCGGGACAGCGTGCCGGAGAAAACGCTGCTGCACAGAAAACTGTCAGACCTTTCCCTTATCTATGGGGAATATCAGAAAAAAATAGAAGGAAAGTACACTGATTCAGAGGATTACATCGACCTGTATATTGACCGCATCGGACGGTCCGGAATCGTCAGCGGTGCACGGATCTGGGTGTACGGATTCGACAGCTTCGCTCCGAAATCCATGAAGGTGCTCCGGGGACTGATGGGAGCTGCGGAGGAAGTCAATATTGTTTTGACCGGTGACAAAGGCTGTCGGGATGAGGAACTTTTCTCCCTGACGCGAACAGTGATGCACAGACTGATTGAAGCAGGAAAGGAAGTCGGATGCCCCCTTGGAGAGCTGGAGAAAATCGGACCGGAATACACGCGCCCCGTCGGTGCTCCGGAGGGAGGCTCGTCGGGGGCGAGAGCGGAAACTGCAATGTTAGGAACGGGCGATGCTCCGGAGGGAGGCTCGTCGGGGGCGAGAGCGGAAACTGCAATGTTAGGAACGGGCGATGCTCCGGAGGGAGGCCCGGATTTTCGGCGGCCGGCAATCGCGCATCTGGAGCACGAACTGTATGCGCCGGTGCCCGAGGCGGCGGAAGACAGCGACGGAATTACCATTTGTGAGGCGGCAAATATATATAATGAGGCGGAATCGGCGGCAGCGTTTATTCTGGGACTTATTCGGGAGCACGGATACCGGTATCGCGATATCATGGTGATCTGCAACGACCAGAGCGGCAGGGCGCAGGTCGTTTCGCGCGTGTTCCGGGAGTACGGTATCGATCTGTTTCTGGACAGCAAGCGGGGCATTCTCAATTCCAATCCCGCGATATTTCTGGTCTCTATGCTTCAGTCGGTCGCGAACAGGTACCGTTTTACTGACGTGATGCGGACGCTGAAAACCGGATTCACGAGCCTGACCGTAGACGAGGTGGAGCGTCTGGAAAATTACGCGCTGAAATACCGCATCAGAGGAACGATGTGGAAAAAACCCTTTGAGAAGGGCGGGTTTGAATACGGCGCGGACGGTATGGCTGCGCTGGAGGAGCTGCGGGAGCAGGCGATGGAGGTCTTCGGAGGACTGGAGGAAATCATTGCCGAAAGCCGGACGGTGCGGGATTTCCTGACCGGATTTTTCGGATATCTGACCGGGCCGCTCGGGATGGAGGAAAAGCTGCGGGAGTTCATGCGGCTTCAGGAGGAGAACGATGCGGCCGATCAGGCAGAAGAGACGAGACAGATCTTCACCATGATTATCGGACTTTTCGATCAGATCGCAGAATTGATCGGCGATGAACCCTTTGACGCCGGAGACTTTATTGAAATTTTCACCGCGGGGCTGAAACAGATTGAAATCGGCGTTCTGCCGTCCTCCATCGATGATCTGATGATGGGAACTATGCAGCGGACGAGGAGCGGGCAGCTGAAAGCGCTGGTCGTTCTGGGCGCCAATGAGGGCGTGCTCCCGGCGGAGGCGGCCGACGAGGGACTTTTCTCGCCGGAGGAGCGGCAGCAGCTGGCGGATGACGGACACGAAATCTGCAAGGTGGATCAGATCCGACTTCAGGAGGAACGCCTCGCCATCTACCGCAACATGTCCAGACCGTCGGAGCATCTGTGGATCGGATATTCCACCGGCGACGAAGAGGGTCGGGAACTCAGGAGATCCGATATCGTCGATACTTTGACGGGTATTTTTCCGTCCCTCGAAATTCGCCGCGATATCATCAACCGCGAGGATGAGGAGGCGCTGGTCGGAGGGCGCATCAGCACACTGCGGCATCTTGTGGAGAGGATGCGTCTGGAACAAAAAGGAGTACGCCGTGCTCCCGTATGGGCTCCGGTGGAAAGATGGTACCGGGAGCATTTACCGGAGGTGATGGAGCAGATCGACAAAGATCTGTCCTTTGAAAACCGGACAGAAGCCCTTCCGCCCCGTTACAGCAGCCTGCTGTTCAAGAGCGAAAACGGCGGAACCCGCACTTTGTCGCCGTCGAGAATTGAAACCTACGCCAGATGTCCCTTCGCATATTATGTCACCTATGGATTGGAGCCGGAGGAGCGGCGGATTTTCCAGGTGGCAAGCCGGGAGATCGGAGATATTTATCACGGATGTCTGATGCGGATTACCGCGCGGCTGTCCCGGGAGCACGCCTGGGAGACGGTAACAAAGGAAGAATGCCGCGAGCTGGTCCGAAGGGCTCTTGCGGAGGAGACTGAGGGGTATCGCGACGGCCTGTTTTCCCTGGGGAACGAGGAGCGGTACAAAACACGCCGTATTGAGGATACCTGCCTGAAGTCTCTGTGGGTTCTGGTGGAGCACGCCCGGTCCGGAGAAATCAGCAGCAGCCGTTTTGAGGTCGGATTCGGAACCGGAAGACCGATACGTCCAGTCGTGGTAAAGGTCGGGAGCACGGAGGTGTGCATTGAGGGCCGGATCGACCGCCTGGACCGTCTGCCGGACGATCGGCTGAAAATCATCGATTACAAGTCGGGAAACCTCCAGCTGAAGCAGGCGGAGGTCCGGGCAGGCTATCGACTCCAGCTGATGCTGTATATGAAGGCGGCGCAGGGCGGGGTGCCGCGGACAGACCCGGCGGGTGAAGGACCGGCGCAGGCGGAAATCCGCAGACCGGCCGGGGTCTTCTATTTTCATATCCAGGATCCCAGGGTCGACGGGAGCATCTCGGGAGCACCGAGCGGAGGCGGTGAGTCTGAGGAGGAGCGTGCGGAGCGACTGGAGGCGGAGCTCCGGAAACGCTTCAGACTGAACGGAATTATGGTGGATGATCCGAAGGTCGTGAGGGAGATTGCCGGAGAATTCGAGGGCACCTCGAGCATCGCGCCTGTCCGTATTACTGCCGGCGGACTGAAGGGATCGCCGGAGGGCTCGCTGGTCAGCGACGAGGAGTTCGCGGAGCTGCAGGAGGCAGTGGACGAGAAGGTGCAGGAATTTGTCGCGGACATGCTGGAGGGCGTCATCGATATCCATCCGATGAAAACAAAGGACAGCACTCCCTGCGATTACTGCGGGAACCGGAGCATCTGCCGGTTCGATCTGATGTTCGACGGCTGCGCCTACAATCGGGTCCGTTGAAAACCGCCGGTGCGTCTGCGGAAACCGGCGCCGATATATCTTTGTGAAAGCAGGTGCCGGTGCGTCTGTGGAAATCGGAGCATATACATTTTGTGAAAACTGGAACAGATATAAAAGAGGAGGAGCATCGTGCCGAAGGGACTTCAATCAAGGGGAATTGCGCGCAGAAACAGAATGCTGCACGCGGCTATCAGACTTTTTCTGCAAAACGGATATGAGAGGACGACGACATCATCTATCGCTAAAGGAGCCGGGATGGCGCCATCGTCGTTTTTTGCGGCGTTTGCGAGCAAGGAGGAACTCCTGCTGGTGCTCGTGAAAATAATGTTCGCAGGGCAGTTTGAAAGCGCAGAGCAGATGAAGGGAGCGACAGAGGATGATCCTGTACTGCTGTATGCCGTGGAGACGGCTTTGCAGATGTATATCACGGAGCTGTCCGAGCCGCTGCGCGATCTGTACGTTACAGGCTACTCCCTGCCCTCGACGTCTGAATACATTTACAGCAGCACGGCCAAACGGCTTCCGCATATTTTCGGGCAGTACATGCCGGATGCGCAGGAAAAGGATTTTTATGAGATGGATATCGCCTCGGCGGGCATGATGCGGGCTTATATGGCCAGACCCTGCGATTTTTATTTTACCGTGGAGAACAAAATATCGCGCTTCCTTGAAAGTTCTCTGACGCTGTACGCTGTTCCGAAGGAGAAACAGCGCCGAGTGATTGAACGTGTACTGGAGATGAATCTGAAGACCGCCGCAGAAAAGATAATCACCGGCATGGCGCAGAAGGCCGAGGATGGCATAGACCTGATAGAGGAGTAATGTTCCCCGTCCGCCTGCGGACGGAATTTACATGTGCCGCGGCTCCGGAACTGAAATGTTCCGGAACGGTGCGGTTAACGCTGGACCGCCCATAGTTTTGCGGCGTCCACAAATTCTGATTCGGCCATTGCAGCATTGCTGTGTTTAATAGCGGCGCTCTTTGGCTTTGCGCACGCGGCGAATGGTTCGGTCGATTTCCTTTTGCGTCAGATTCTTTACCAGACTGAGCTCAAGCTCCCGGATATTGTCCAGGGGCTTTTTCTGGCAGTGCTCGATAAGGAGCTGCTGGATTGCTGTGACCTCGTCTTCGCTCTCCGCGCCGGCCTCCAGAATATCCTCCCGGGTCAACTCCAGATCTTCAGCGTCCAAAGGAACTCCCTGATTAATCCAGCTGAGGACATGATCTTTGCTCTTCAGCGGCTTCAGCTCCCGCATTTTGGTGATTTTCAGGATGGCCCAGGCGTAGTCGTTCATATCGAAATAGAAGTCTTTCCCGAATTTGCCGACGAAGGCCTTCAGCTTTTTCGGAGTGTTCAGGCGGATGAATTCCATGTAGAAATAAATCAGATTGCAGATCCAGTTGATGGCGTCTTGATCGAAGTTGGCGTCATAAAGGGTCTCTTCAGTTGCCAGCGGGTCGAAGGAGAACATCAGCACCGCGAGCTTGAAGGGCAGGTCGTCCCTGCGGTACTCCAGCTGATTGAAGTTGTCGATGATGGAGTAGAAGGTTTTTTTGTCCATCAGCTTCCGTATCGGGAAACAGCGCGGCATGCAGAAGCGCATGAACCCGACCTTCTGGAAAGCCTGCAGTGCTGCCGAGGGACTCTCGTCCTCCAGCACGCGAAGCACCTGATCCATACGGTCCTCAGCACTGATTTCCGGCCAGCGCTCCTCCTGGGTGAGCCAGTATTCAAAGTTGGATTTCTTCACGTCTCCTCTGAGAATGATGTCGGATACCAGAACATACATCATTTCCGCCGGTTCCAGTGTTTTGAAAAATTCGGTGTCCTGCAGGGCCCGGCTGATTTTCTTCTCTGACAGTTTCTCCATGATTGCTGCACTCCTGTTCTGTAATTTCATGTCTGCCGGCGCACTCTTCCATTGGATGGTGCGCCGCGGCGCTGCTGACAAACTGTCGCCAGCAGCGCCTATTAAGTCCGACGGGGACTTAATGAGCATACACTAATTATACCGACGAAACGGGAAAACCGCAAGAGCGATTGAAATGATACAAAAAAACCGCCCCGTGGGTAGTCGAGGCGGTTCGTGATCCGTTAAAAATATTGAGGATTTATTGGATCATTTATTATGGGCTTATTTTGAGTTTATTTGCTTAGTTTAATCAGTTGTTGAAGGACCACCGGAAGCTGTAGTCGGACGTTGCGTCGTTCATCTTCGCCAGCTCGGCCTTCACGAAAGCTCTGATTTCATCTTTTCCGCAGACTTTTCCGATTCTGCTCTCCATCGTGTTTTCAATTACGGCTTCCATGATTTCCGGATCGGAAACGTAGAGCATCTCGTTCGCCGCGTCTGCAAAAGCTTTTCTCATGATTTTTTCGTTCTTCATCTTGAATACCTCCATTCACAAAACACTGAGTTCCTTTATCTGTTTTTTTTATCCTTTATTCACCTCTAGTACAAAGCATATCCCGTGCCAAGTTTGCAAAAGAAATCCGGCAATAAAATGATATTTCATCGAGTGGTGTTGAAATTTCAATGATAATTGCTGAAAAATGCTTTGTAAAAAATTTTGATGCCTGTCAGCAATCCCGGGAAAATCCCTGAAAATGCGGGAAATCCGGATTTCAACTGGCGTAAAAGGGACGAAATGGCGGCATTCTGATTCAACATTGACTCAGAACAAAAAAGATATTGAACCAATTATGGGTCGACGACATAACTGGCGCGTGGCTTACGCCTTAGCCCGTGCTGTGACTCGTGTCTCCGGCACCGATTATGAACCGGCGGGCCGGAACAGGCGAACGAAGCACGCCCCGGGAAGTCTTTGTCACAAAGAAAAAAGAACCTCTCTGCGAGGAGAAGTTCTTTATGGAGCTCCCGGGCGGGCTCGAACCGCCGACCTGCGCGTTACGAATGCGCTGCTCTGCCAACTGAGCCACGGAAGCGTGTCAGCTGCCGGCAACAGTGCCGGATATATCGACCCGAAAACGGGTCGCGCGCTTAAACTACGTGTTAACGAGGGGCACGACTGCCCTCACACATCATAAAGTGTAACACGAGTGGCCGCTGATTGCAAGGGATTTTTTGGCGGAACGGCAGGTCTGTACAGCAGGGGTCCTCTGTACAGCAAAAGCCGGTCTTTTTGCGAAGGCCGGCTTTCGGTGAAACGGACGTCTATTCGGTGTATTCCGCGTCGCAGTAGATGCAGCGGTATACTTTTTTGTCCCGATCGACGAGACGGAATTTGTGGGGAATCTCCTGCTCGATTGATGTGATGCAGCGGGGATTCTTGCATTTGATGACATTGGTCAGCGTCTCGGGCAGGTCCAGGTGGACCTTTTTCTCCAGGCGGCCGTTCTCGACGATGTTGACGGTGATGTTGCTGTCGATATATCCCAGAATGTCAAAATCCAGGTTCAGGTCGCCGTCTACCTTGATGATATCCTTTTTTCCGTATTTCGCGCTGTCCGCGTTCTGGATGATGGCAACGCAGCATTTCAGCTTGTCGAGCCGCATGAGCTCATAGATCTGCATGCTTTTTCCTGCCTTGATGTGATCCAGTACGACGCCGGTGTTTACTCCATCGATATTCATTAATGTACCTCGCTTTCCTGTTTAAATCTATTTGATGCCCAGAAGATAAAGAATCAGTGCCATTCGGATGTATTTGCCGCAGAGCGCCTGGTAGAAATAGCAGGCCCGGGGATCATTGTCCACCTCTACGGAAATTTCATTGACACGGGGCAGCGGATGCATGATGATCAGATCCTTCTTGGCAGGCTCCAGAAGCTCCAGATTCAGAATGAAGCTGTCCTTCAGCCTGACGTAGTCTTCTTCGTTGAAGAAACGCTCCTTCTGGACGCGGGTCATGTACAGAATATCCAGCTCCGGCATGGCGTCCTCCAGCTTGCGGTATTCCACCCACTCGGCGCCGGCCCGGTCCATGTTTTCCTTCACGTAGTCGGGAAGCTGCAGTTCTTCAGGTGAAATCAGGGCGAATTTCACATTTTCATAGCGCATCAGAGCCTCAATCAGAGAGTGGACCGTGCGGCCGAATTTCAGGTCGCCGCAGAGGCCGATGGTGAAATTCCCGAGGCCGCCCTTTTTCCGGCTGATGGTCAGGAGGTCGGTCAGGGTCTGAGTCGGGTGGAAATGTCCGCCGTCGCCCGCGTTGATAATCGGAACAGTTGTTTTTGTCGCGGCAATGACCGGAGCGCCCTCCTTGGGGTGCCGCATGGCGATGATGTCCGCATAGCAGCCTGCCATGATGACTGTATCGCTGACACTTTCTCCCTTCTTGGTGGAACTGGTGCTGGCGTCGTCGAAGCCCAGTACGTTTCCGCCCAGCTCCATCATGGCCGCGGTGAAGCTCAGACGCGTTCTGGTGCTCGGCTCAAAGAACAGTGTGGCCAGTTTTTTGTGGGCGCAGATATCCTGGTATTTCTCCGGCTGTGCGATGATATCATCGGCGACCTCGATCAGGTGATCGATCTCCTCCACCGAAAAGTCCGTGATGTTAATCAGGTTGCGAATTTCGCTCATGTCAGTCCTCCTTCATCCATCCGCCGTCAGACGGATTTTCTCTGAAACGCAGTATTTTATTTTTGTCCTCCGGCTTGATATATCCGGCTTCCACAGCCACTTCAACCAGCGTGTCCAGGTCGCAGAGACTATGATTTTCTGTGTTGTGCTCCGCCAGGCGGTCGAGGCCCTTCTGCATGCCGTAGGTGAAGATGCTGGCAACGCCCAGGACCTCCGCACCGGCTTCTCTGAGGATCTCGACGGTTTCGCAGCAGGAGCCGGCAGTGGAAATCAGGTCCTCGATGACGACAGTTTTTTCTCCGGGAACGAGCTTTCCTTCAATCTGGTTGGTGCGGCCGTGATCCTTACGGCTGCCCCGGACGTAACCCATGGGAAGATTCATCAGGTGGCCGACGATTGCTGCGTGGGCGATGCCTGCGGTGCTGGTTCCCATGACCAGCCGGCAGTCAGGGTAGCATTCCTGAATGATGCGGACCAGACCCTGCTCGACCTTAATCCGCACGTCCGGCGCGGTCAGCGTCAGCCTGTTGTCACAGTAGATGGGGCTCTGAATGCCGCTGGCCCAGGTGAAGGGCTCCTCCGGCCGCAGAAAAACAGCTCCGATGGACAGCAGTCCCCGTGCGATTTCTTGCTTACTCATGTGTACTCCTTCCGTGTATCTGAATTAACAAATTGTCAGTCTTTCCTCTCGCGGGTCCGGCGCGCACTTCGCACATCCGTGCGAGCCCGGCGTCAGCCGAGGAAATCCGTCAGGCACCGCTCGTAGGCGGCGACAGGATCCTCCGCTTTGGTGACGGGGCGGCCTACGACGATGTAGTCGCTTCCGATTTCCCTCGCTCTGGCGGGAGTGGTAATTCTGGACTGGTCGTCTGCGGCGGCTCCGGCGAAACGGATGCCCGGGGTTACGGTCAGAAAGTCTTCACCGCATGCCTCGTGGATCACGCCGGCCTCAAGGGGTGAGCAGACCACGCCGTCCAGTCCGGCCTCTCTGGTGTTCCGGGCGTACTGTGTGACCACCTCCGCGATAGGCGCGTGGATCATCAGATCCTGTTCCATCGCGCTCTGGCTGGTGGAGGTCAGCTGGGTGACGGCGATCAGAATCGGACGGCTGCCGTCCGGACGGGTGAGGCCTCTGCGGGCGGCCTTCATCATTTCAATGGTGCCGGCCGCGTGGACGTTGGTCATGTCCACATCCAGGCGGGCCAGCGAGGCCATCGCCTTCTCCACCGTGTTCGGGATATCGTGGAGCTTCAGGTCGAGGAAGATTTTGTGCCCCCGCGCCTTAATCTCCCGCACGATGTCGGGACCTTCAGCGTAAAACAGTTCCATGCCGATTTTAACAAAGGGCTTCCGGCCGGTGAACCGGTCCAGGAAAGCCAGGGTTTCTGCTTTGCCCGGAAAATCGCAGGCGATGATGACGTCTTTGGCCATTATTCAATCACTCCTATTATTTCTTCAAGATTTCTGATATTCAGCTTTTCCATCACGGCAGGGAGGGTCTCGATGATGTCGGGGCAGGCGAACGGATCCACCAGGTTCGCGGCGCCCACCTGCACCGCCGTGGCGCCGGCCATCATCATTTCAATGACATCCTCTGCCGTGGAGACGCCGCCCATCCCGATAATCGGGATCCTGACTGCCCGCGCCGCCTGATACACCATGCGGACCGCCACCGGGAAGATAGCCGGTCCGGAATAGCCCCCCATTTTATTGGCCAGCACCGGTCGCCGGCGCTGAATGTCGATACGCATTCCCAGAAGGGTGTTAATCAGCGACAGACCGTCCGCGCCGGACGCTTCGCAGGCGCGGGCGATTTCGGCGATGTCGGTGACGTTCGGTGACAGCTTCATGAACACCGGTTTGTCCGTGACGCGCCGGACCGCCTTTGTAACCTGGGCCGCGGAAGCGGGATCCGTTCCGAAAGCCATTCCGCCGTTATGAACGTTGGGACAGCTGATATTGACCTCGATGATACCCACCTGCTCCTCCCGGTCCATGGCTCTCGCGCAGGTCACGTAATCCTCGACGGAGAATCCGCTGATGTTGGCGATGACAGGCTTGTGATAGATTTTCGCAAGCTCCTTCAGCTCGCGGGTGCAGACCTCCTCCAGCCCGGGGTTCTGCAGTCCTACGGAATTCAGCATTCCCTGCGGGCATTCCGCGATGCGGGGGAGGGGATTACCGCCCCGTTCCTCCGGCGTCGTGCCCTTGAATGAGATGGAACCCAGGATATCCAGGTCGTAGAGCTCCGCGAATTCCCTGCCGTAGCCGAAGGTGCCGCTGGCGGGGATGACAGGGTTGTCCAGGGTGAGGCCACAAAGATGAACCTGTGTGTTTACCATATGATCTCCTCCTTTTGCAGAACCGGACCGTCTGTGCAGATCCGCTTGTATCCGTATTTCGTTTTGCAGCTGCAGCCCATGCAGGCGCCGAAGCCGCAGGCCATGCGGGCTTCGAAGCTGAACTGTCCGTCGCCGCAGATGTCGTAAACTGCTTTCAGCATCGGCTCCGGACCGCATGCGTAGACGTAGCCGGTATCGGCGTCCGCGGCGGCATCTGTGACTGTGCCCCGCAGTCCTTCGCTTCCGTCCATCGTGGTGATGACCGGTTCAATGCCCAGGAAGTTGAAGTCCTTTGTCAGAATCACATCATTCTTTGTGTTGAACCCGGCGATGACCCGGGGCGTCATGCCCTCCTGCACCATGGCGCGGGCCAGCCCGTAGACCGGCGGAAGTCCGATGCCGCCTCCGATGAGGAGGGGACTGCTGCCGCCCTTTGTAAGGTCGAAACCGTTACCCAGAGGCATCAGCACGTCCAGCGATGTGCCCGGCTCGACGCGGGAAAGAGCCTCTGTTCCGGCACCCACCGTCCGGAAGACGATGGTGAGGCTGGCGGCGTCCCAGCTGGCGATGGAAATCGGCCGCCGCAGGTAAAAGCCCGCGAGGCGGATGTTAATGAACTGTCCGGGGGCGGAAATTTCCGTGCAGTTGCCGGAAAGCTTCATCTTATATATATTTTTCTGGATTTCGTTGACCGATCGGACGGTCAGATATTGCTGCTTCATTGTTCTACCTCATATACCGGCGTTCCGGCGCGGAAGGTCATCAGAACCTTCCCCTGAACCTCCCAGCCCTCAAACGGCGTGGCTTTTCCTTTGCTCCGGAAGTCTGCCGGGTTTATCACAAAGGAAGCCTCCGGGTCGATGACAGTCACATCCGCGCGGGCGCCGTCTGTGATGGGACCGCCCGGGAGGGGGAAGCGCTGCCTCGGCGCGAGAGCCATCAGATCGATTAATTTTTCTGTTGTAATGAGTCCGTCCTGCCGCACGAGCCGGCTGTACAGGACGGGAAAAGCGGTTTCCAGTCCGACGACGCCGAAGGCGCTGTCCAGGATTCCCCGGGATTTCTCTTCTGCGCTGTGGGGAGCGTGGTCGGTGGCGATCATGTCAATGGTGCCATCCGCGAGACCCTCCCGCAGAGCGTCCCGGTCGTCCGCACTCCGGATCGGCGGATTCATTTTGAACCGTCCGAGATCCTGCAGCTCCTCATCGCAGAGAACCAGATAGTGAGGACCGGTCTCACAGCTCACGTCCACGCCGCTTTTCTTTGCCTGCCGGATAATTTCCACGGTTTCCTTTGTGGAAATATGGCAGACATGATAAGCGCAGCCGGTCTTCGCCGCAAGCTCCACGTCCCGTTCCACCTGCCGCCATTCACTCTCCGAAGAAATTCCGCGAACGCCTAGTTTCTTCGCATAGACGCCGTCGTGGATCGCGCGTCCGCCCAGCAGGCTCTCGTCCTCGCAGTGGGCGACGATCATGCGATGCAGAGACTTCGCCAGCCGCATGGCCTCCTCCATCCGTGCACCCGACTGCACCCCCCTGCCGTCATCGGTGAAGGCGCAGACGAAGGGAGCCAGTGACTCCATGTCGGACAGACGGCTGCGGCCGTCCTGCTCAGCGGTGATGGCTCCGTAGGGAACAATGTCGATGAGTGAATCCCTGCGGATCAGGTTCAGCTGGACCTGCAGACCTTCCTTTGTTGAAGGCGCCGGATTCAGATTCGGCATGGTGCAGACGCAGGTATAGCCTCCGGCAGCTGCCGCCGCGGAGCCTGTGCGTATGGTCTCTTTATAAGAAAACCCGGGTTCACGGAAATGTACGTGTACATCCGCTAAGCCGGGAATAATGAGCTTGCCTTTACAGTCGATTGTACGGTCTGCGTGACGGAGGCCGGGTTTTTCAAAAACGAATGACCGTCCTTCTGAAATGAGAAGGTCCGTCCTCTGAAAACCTCTGTCACAGTATACGTTGCCGTTCGTCAGCAGAATTGCCATGTCGTGTCCTTTCTGTTCCGAAAAAACTCAAACTTTTAATTTTATATCACAAACCCGGGTCACTGTCAAGCCCTTCTGCAAGAAGAACTGTCAGCTTCAGGTGAACAGATTCCGGAGCAGGGGCAGCAGCGGGTTGTTGGTGTACATGCTGCCGGTCACAAAGGAACTGTCCAGCGTGCCGGACAGCGCAGACGCGATACCCGACGGGAACAACGCCATCAGCGCCAGCAGCATCGTCAGCGCCAGAAGAACATAGATGACGCCCATTCCGGTTCCGCAGACGACTCCCGTCAGCCGGTCGAAGAAGCGGCGGATCCCGTCATAGCTTTCCTGCGGGAAGATTTTGCAGAACAGCCACAGCAGCAGCTTCACCGCGGCGATGATTACAAAAAAGGACAGAATCGCCAGGACAATCTGAGTGATGTCCGAGGCTCCCGGATTGGAAACCATCTGGGAATTGCTGCTGATATAGCCGTGGAACACATCGTATACCGACTGAACCTGTGTGTGGGGGCTGCCGGCGGAGGCCAGCTTTTTCTCGAATATGCCGTTCAGAAAGCTCCCCGCTCCGGTGTGTCCGGTCAGGAGCCGGGTGGCGTTATCACAGAGCAGCAGTCCGACGACGATGCAGAGAAACCACTGAAGCATATTGATGACTGATGCCGCAAAACCCCTGCGACAGTAAAAGACTGCCGACAGAACGACGATAATACCCGCGGCGATATCCATAATCATAGGGCAGAGCCCTCCTTTTTTGTTTTCTTTACCGTATATGTTACTAAAAAACCATAAAAAAAGCAATGCCGTGTTGCTCCGTAATGCACGGAATTCTGTACAAAAACATCTTGAATACTGTATGGAAGTGTTGTATACTTTTTAGATGTATGAGTAAGTACGAATATATGAAAGAAGCTTTGAACGAAGCGGAGAAGGCGTTCCGGCTGGGGGAGGTTCCCATCGGTGCGGTGATCGTCCGGAACGGCGAGATCATCGCCAGGGGACACAATCTGACAGAGACCCGGAAGGATCCCACGGCCCACGCGGAAATGAACGCCATCCGCCAGGCGGCAGAACGGCTGGGAGGCTGGAGACTTCCCGGCTGCACCATGTATGTCACCTGCGAGCCCTGCGCCATGTGCGCAGGCGCGCTGGTCTGGAGCCGGATGGAGAAGCTCTGTATCGGCACGATGGATCCGAAGGCGGGCGCCTGCGGGTCCGTATTTGACATCGTGGAGGAACCGCGGCTCAACCACAATATTGAGGTGGAGACGGGCGTTCTGGAAGAGGACTGCTCCCGGATCCTGAAAGAGTTTTTTTCGGATCTCAGAAAATCAAGAAAACAGAATCGGAGGACTTTAGTATGAAAAGAACAGGCGCGATAGCGTGTCTTGCCGCGCTTATGGTAATGCTTGCTGCGACATTCAGTTTTGGGGCGTCATCGTTCCAGGTGACCAACACATACCCGAAGAACGGGGCGAAGAATACGACCAAGGACAATATGTGCGTCAAGGTCTACTTCAATCACGCAGTCGGAAACAAGGCCTCCAGGGCGGCGAACAAAGACAAGTTCAAGATTACAGATTCCACGGGACACTCCTATCCGACGCTGATTTATTACAACAGCAAGGAACCGAAATACGTTCTGATGCTGATTGACACCAATAAAGTCAAGACCACCGGAAAGGGCAAGAATACCATCAAGGACAACACCGTCTACACGGCCACCATTTCGGGAGATTTTGTTGACAACGACGGAAACAAACTCGGAAAAGACGTGAAGATCAGCTTCCGCACGATGAACCAGGGCCGCAACACAGTCATCTACATGGTCATGATGTTCCTGATGTTCGGCGGAATGATGGTATTCTCCATGCGTCAGCAGAGAAAGAAGAGCGACGAGAACGAGAAGGACGAGAAGGAAGAGCCGTTCAATCCATATAAGGAAGCCAAACGCACCGGCAAGTCCGTGGAGGAGGTTCTCGCCAAGCATGAGAAGGAGGTCGCCCGCAAGAACGCCGCTAAGGAGGCCCGCGCCAGACGTGACAAAGAGCTGGACGAGTACTACGCCAGAGAGGACGACGGCTGCTATCATGTAAAGGGTCCGCGGCCCATCGCTGCGGCAGGCTGCACCTACAAGACCGGACGGAAGGCTCTCGCTGAGGCGAAGAAGGAAGAGGAAGCCCGGAAAAAAGCGGAGCTGAAGGCTACAAACTACGGCAAGAACCCGAAAGGGAAAAAGAAGAAATAATCATGAAAGAGATTACAGTCCGGTCCTTTGCCAAGATAAACCTGTCTCTGGACGTGGGAGCCTGCGACGCGCAGGGGTACCATGAAGTGGATATGATCATGCAGCAGCTGGCGTTTCATGACGATGTGCAGCTGCGCTTCGTGAGATTTCCCGGCGGAAAGAAGGGCGATATCGGGATTTCTGTCCGCACCAACCGCTATTATCTGCCGACTGACCGGCGAAATCTGGCCTGGCGTGCGGCGGAGCTGATGATTGGCCGGTACGGGAGCTCCTGGGAATCCGGAAGGCTGGAAATCAATATTCTGAAGCGGATTCCGGTCGCGGCGGGACTTGCCGGCGGGTCCGGAAACGGAGCGGCAGTGATTCACGGACTGAATGTCATGTTCGGGTTGAAACTGACGCTGGGAGAAATCTGCAGTCTCTGCGGGGAACTGGGGTCTGACGTGCCCTTCAGCGCGGTGGGGCAGGCCCGGGGAAACAAAGGCTTTCCGGCCGCGGTTCGCCGCGATTCCATGGCGGCATCCTGTGTCAGGGCAACCGGCAGGGGAACTGTGCTGGAGCCGCTGCGGGGGATCGACCGCCCCGTTGTCATCGCGAAACCGGCGCTGAGTGTTTCAACGGCGGAGGTGTACCGGGGCATCGACAGCTGCGGTATTCCGGAGCGGCCGGACAACCGGAGACTCGCACGCAGACTTGAGGAGGACGGCGGCAGGGACGGGAGCGTCTACGAGGACTTCATCAATGTCCTGGAGAATTATACGCTCGCGGCCTATCCGAAGGTTGCGGAATTAAAAGAAAGAATGGAGCAGCTGCATCCGGAGAAGGCGCTGATGAGCGGAAGCGGTCCCACTGTTTTCGCAGTGTTCCGACGGATGGAGGACGCTCAGAAATCATGCAGGATCCTCCGGAAACAGGGGTATGAGGCCTACTGGACCCGGACGATGAAGTAAAGTGTGAGGGAAGAGAATGATAGACTTTGAATTACAGAACCACAGGCCCCTTCGGGAAATCGTGTACGAACAGCTGAAGCGGCAGATCCTGACGGGACGTATCGCGCCGGGCACCCGGATGATGGAGGTGGAGCTGGCGGAGGAAATGGGAGTCAGCCGGACGCCGGTCCGGGAGGCGACCCGTAAGCTGGAGAAGGACGGTCTGGTTGTAATCGAGCCGCGGCGCGGCGCGTATGTATCGGACATTTCGGTGAAGGATATGGTGGACACGCTGGTGGTTCGCGAGTCGCTGGAGGGTCTGGCGGCGGCGCTCGCCTCTCAGCGCATCACCCGGGAGGAGCTGGACAGACTGGATGCCATGACGACGGAATACAGCGATGCCATTGCTGCCGGAGATATGGAGAAGATCATCCATGAGGACGAGGGTTTTCATCGGACGATTGTTGAGATGTCGGGGAACAAAACCTTGAGCAGTCTCTTTGAGATCATCCAGGAACTGGCGCTGCGCTTCCGGTATCTGTATTACGATGATTTCACCCGGTACGAGAATATGCCGACCGAGCATATGAATATCGTTGAGGCGATTCGCGGAGGCGATCCCGAGAACGCCAGAGAGGTGTCCGACAAGCATGTCAAGAAGCTGAAGGATTTCGTCATCAACGAGGGGAAAGACGCTTTCCAGGAGCACAGTAAACGGTAAACTCCTGTTGTGAACCGGATAAGCCAACGCCTTATACTAACAAAAACCGAAAAATGAAGAGACCGCCTTCGGCAGCGGTCTCTTTTATATATATGACACGGTGCTCCACGGCAGCAGGTTTCGGCGACAGCCGAATCCCGGAGCACGGTTGCCGGCTTAATTGCTGGCGGAGGTCAGCCTGACGCTGACAGTATGTTTCTTACCGTCGCGCACGATCGTAATCTTCGCCTTGTCTCCGGGCGAATGTTTTTTGAGTGCGCTCTTCAGAGCGGTCAGACTGGACACAGACGTCCCGTCCACGGCCGCGATGCGGTCGCCGGACTCCAGGCCTGCGGACCGCGCATAAGCGCTGGTGACGGAGGAGATGTATACCCCCGCCGCATCATAGCCTGAGCTTTTCGCTTCGCTTTCAGAAAGCTCCGTTACCGTGACGCCGATGGCCGCGTCTCCGGATGTGCTGGAACTGTTTGAACTGCCGGAGCTGGTGCTCTTTCCTGTCTTGATAATCTGTTTTGCGATTTTCGCCGCCTTGTTGATGGGGATAGCAAACCCCAGTCCTTCCACATCCGAGCCGGAGGACTTCGCCACGACGATGCCCACCAGATTGCCGGAGGAGTTGAAGAGCGCTCCGCCGGAATTGCCCGGGTTGATGGAGGCGTCTGTCTGCAGCAGATTCAGCTTTTTTCCGTCAATCGTCAGATTCCGGTTCAGTGCGCTGATGATGCCGGTTGTGGCTGTGTTGCTCAGCTCGCCCAGCGGATTTCCGATCGCTACGACCTGGTCGCCCACCTGAAGCTTGGAACTGTTCCCGTAGGTGGCGGCGGACAGCCCCGTTGCCCGTATCTTCAGTACGGCGATGTCGTTGTCAGAATCGGTTCCGACGACAGTTGCCGTATAGGTTTTTTTGTTCTTCAGCGTGACAGTAACCTTGCTCGCACCCTCGATGACGTGGTTGCAGGTTATGATGTAGCCGTTGGACTGAATGATGACGCCGCTGCCGGCTCCCTTTGTGACATAATTCTGCGCCCACGCGTCTGTGGACATGGATTCTGTCGTGATGGACACTACGCTGTCGCTGGTCTTGGAGATGATGCTCTTGTAGGAGAGTGACTCCGTCGACGAGGACAAAGTGTAGTTCGTCGCCTGATTTGCCCCTGTTGCAAAATGATTGTCGTACAGCGCGATGCCTCCGACAGTGAGGAGGGAGGTGACCAGCATGGCCAGAATCAGGATGAGGACAAAGGCTTTTCTGGTAATCTGCATCGGCTGTGCAGCCTTCTTCTGCCCGCCTCCCGGCGGAACAGTGTAGCCGTAGTTGTATCCGCTGCCGTTTCCGCCGCCGTCGAATCCGCCGCCGTATCCGTAGGCTGTGTCGTTCCCGCCTGCTTCGGTGCTCCCGTAGGCCGCGGCGTTTCCTCCGGTTTCAGTGTACCCG
The DNA here is from genome assembly GCF_001940235.1 of Hornefia porci. Taxonomy (NCBI): domain Bacteria; kingdom Bacillati; phylum Bacillota; class Clostridia; order Peptostreptococcales; family Anaerovoracaceae; genus Hornefia; species Hornefia porci. Next base: position 2,024,102 of record NZ_MJIE01000001.1, read on the forward strand.
TAAGCCGATGAGTTTTCGGCTGTGTTTCCTGCTGTGTCGTTCCAGTCCGTCCATCCGGAACTGCCCGCGGAATCGGTGTCCGGCCCGGAATCACCGATGCTCACGCTGCCTGCCGTATTTTCGACGGATGAGCCGAAGGCGCCGGCTCCCGTATCGGAGCCGGTCTCCTTAACACCGATGGGACCGGCATTTGTGCCGGAAAAAGGATCCGGCGCCTCGGACGGAGCTGCGCCGGCCCGGTCGGCGTCCCCGCTGTATTTTGTGCCTGCCGCGTCGGTCGTGTCTGCTGCGCCGGCCCGGTCGGCGTCTCCGTTATACTTTGTGCCTGAAGCTCCGGCGGAGACGGCATCCGAATCATGCTTTGTGCCGGAAGAGAAAGCGTCCGCTCCGGAATCCGTATTACCGGGGGACTGTGACGGTCCGTCCTGCCGGGGAAGGGTCTCCTCCGGGGACCTTCTGAATTTATAGTCATCCCATTTGTCCATATATGTATACCTCCATGAATTAAACGACAGTGAGATATCTGTGGATATTGCTGATGGTATTATACCACCCGATGGCTAAATTATGGGTCCGGTTCGTGTTTTTTATGTGTGCAAACCGTCAATGTTATGGTAAAATAAGTTGTTAAAGCAGCGTTATGACAGTGAGGTATCGAAATGAAAGAGATCATGCTGAAAATCGTCGGAAAGCAGTATTCCGGCGATGAAGCGGAGGAGCAGATGGAGTTTGTCACCGAGGGACAGCTCTATGAAAGAAACGGCGCCACCTATCTGATCTATGAGGAAAGTGAGTTTTCGGGATTTCCGGGCTGTAAGACCAGCCTGCGGCTGAAGGACGATTCCGTGAGGATGAAACGGATCGGCCGGGGCGCGGGATACGGCATGGAAATGGAATTCCGGAAGGGGCAGCGGTTTTTCGGCAAGTATGAGACGCCCTACGGCACCATGGACATGGAGGTTCTGACGAACCGCGTGGAGAACAATCTCTCTCCGGAGGGACTCGGCGATATCAGTGTGGACTACCATGTGAGCCTGGAGGGGATGGCGGAAGGCCGTAACGAGCTGCATATAGAAGTAAACGAAGCAAACAGTGGCAAATAGAGTTCTGGAGGAAAGATGAAGATCGGGTTCAGCGCAGAGAAGTATATTGAAGAACAGTCAAAATATATCCGTGAGAGAATCAGTCACGCCAGCGGCGAGCGGCTGTATCTGGAATTCGGCGGCAAGCTGGTGCATGACAAGCACGCGGCCAGAGTGCTGCCGGGCTTCGATGAAAACGCCAAGGTCAAGCTGCTGCAGCGGCTGAAGGACGAGGCGGAGATCATCATCTGCATCTACGCCGGCGATATCACCACCAGCAAGACACGTCATGATTTCGGGATTACCTACGATCTGGAGGTTCTTCGGCTGATCGACAATTTCCGCCGGTATGATCTGCAGATCAACAGCGTGGTGGTCACCCGGTATGAGGACGCGCCGGCGGTGAACATGTTCATCAACAAGCTGGAGCGCAGGGGGATCCGCACGTATAAGCATTTTTTCACAAAGGGTTATCCCACCGACGTGGATACGATCGTCAGCGACGAGGGCTACGGTGCCAACTCATACATTGAGGTGACAAAGCCTCTCGTGGTGGTTACCGGTCCGGGAGGAGGCAGCGGCAAGCTGGCCACATGTCTTTCCCAGCTCTACCACGATTACCGCCGCGGCATCCGGGCGAATTACGCCAAGTTCGAGACGTTCCCCATCTGGAATCTGCCGCTGAAGCATCCGGTGAACATCGCCTATGAGGCGGCGACCGCAGATCTGAAGGACGTGAATCAGATCGATTCCTATCATCTGGAGGCCTACGGCGTGCCCGCGGTAAATTACAACCGGGACATGGAGGTTTTCCCCGTCGTCCGCCGGATTATTGAGAAGATTACCGGAGAAGCTCTGTACCAGTCGCCGACGGATATGGGCGTTAACCGCGCAGGCTTCGGAATCACCGACGATGAGGTATGCCGCGAGGCGGCCTGTCAGGAGATAATCCGCAGATACCTTATTGCGAAGGTGGATTATAAAAAAGGAAAGATCTCCGAGAGTTCGCTGGAACGTTCGGAGCTGCTGATGAAAGAAGTCGGTATGGAGGTTGAGGACCGGCCCGTGGTGCTGCCGGCCCGGGAATACGCGGAGCAGAAACGGGAGTGCGATTCCCGGTACGAGAATGTTGTGGTCATGGCGATGGAGATGCCGGACGGGAAAATCATCACCGGAAGAAGCTCCCGCAGGATGGTTGCCGCAGCTGCGGTGCTCCTGAACAGCATCAAGTATCTGGCCGGACTGCCGGACGGAATGCTCCTGATTACCAAGCAGGTGTTTGACGCGATGCAGAAGATGAAGGATGAGGTGCTCCGGTCGGATCGTTCCTCTCTGACCTGCGAAGAGGTTCTGATCGCACTGACCGTGTCCGGAACGCAGAATCCGGCCGCGGAATACGCTGCCCGCAAGCTGGCAGAGCTGCGCGGCTGCAAGGCGCACTGCACCGCGATTCTGAGCGACCAGGATGAGCAGGTGCTCCAGTCGCTGGGCATCGATGTGACCTGCGATCCGGAGTATGTCACGACGAACCTCTATACGAACTGATGTACGGATATGAAGAGTAAAGCTGAACAGGCAATTGAAAGAATTTCAGAGATCCGCTATCCGCTGATCCTGCAGGGCTGCTGTATAGGCGTCCTTACGGGGATCGTCGTGTCGTTTTTCCGGCGGATCCTGATTGCTGCAGAGTCCCTGAGGGACTCTGTTTTGCGTGAGGCCGCCGGGGGAGCGGCGGAATCGGCGGGAATGTCGGGCGTGCCGGATATGCAGCCGCCCGGGACGGCGATAATGCAGCATCCCCGGATGGCGGTGCTTCTGCTGCTGGTTCTGGCGGGATGCTTTCTGGGCACCTGGCTCTGCGTGCGTCTGGTTCCGCTGTGCGCCGGCTCGGGAATCCCCCAGGTGGCGGGAGAACTGAGGGGACGGGTGTTCCAGCCGTGGTGGAAGGTGATTCCGGCCAAGATTATCGGCGGCACACTGGCTATTGGCGCGGGGCTTTCCCTTGGAAGAGAGGGACCCAGCATCCAGCTCGGGGCCATGGTGGGCAAGGGCTTTTCCTCGCTCATCGACCGCCTGGCTACGGAGGAGAAACTGCTGATGACCTGCGGTGCGGCGGCGGGGCTGTCCTGCGCCTTCAGTGCTCCGCTGGCCGGAGCAGTGTTTGCGCTGGAGGGCCTGCACAAAAACTTTTCCACTGACGTGCTCCTGGGGAGCATGGCGGCGTCCATCGCCTCAGACTTCGTGGCGTTCTATGTCTTCGGACTGACGCCGGTCTTCGACCTGAGCATCCGTCAGGCGCTGCCCCTGTCGCTGTACTGGACTCTGGCGGTGCTGGGCGTGCTGCTGGGCTTCTTCGGCATGATCTACGGAAAATGCATCGCGTTTACTCAGGATCTCTACGATTTAATCCCGTCGAAGGCAGGGCGTCTGGCGGTGCCATTTTTGCTGCTGATTCCCCTGGGTCTCTGGTACCCTCTTGCGATGGGAGGAGGATACCGGCTTGTAACGCAGGTGGCGGATGAGAAATTTGTTCTGTCGGCTCTGGCACTGCTTCTGGTGATGAAGTTCTGCTATTCGATTCTGAGCTTCAGCGCCGGAGCACCGGGCGGGATATTCATGCCGCTGCTGGTCATCGGCGGAGTCGCAGGAGGTCTGTACTTCACAGCGGTGACGCAGATCCTCGATATTCCGCAGTATTATATCGACAACTTTGTCATCTACGGAATGGTGGGATACTTCGCCGGAATTGTCCGGTCGCCGGTCACCGGCGTAATCCTGATTACGGAGATGGTCGGAGATTTCACCAATTTCCTCGCACTGAGCGTGGTGGCGCTGGTGGCGTACATTACGGCGGATCTCCTGGGGAGCGTGCCGATTTATCAGCAGCTTCTGGAAAGGATGCTCCGCGGAGATCCGGACTGCGGCATGACGGACCGTCTGCGCAGGAACAAGGTGCTGATTGAAAGCGACGTCTATATTTCCAGCGTCATGGACGGACGAAAGCTGAAGGAGATGAAGCTGCCCCGGGGCTGCCTGGTGGTCTCAGTACTCAGGGGACCGGAGGAGCTGGTGCCCGGAGGAGATACGGAGCTGAAGGGCGGAGACAGGCTGACAATTCTGTGCAGCCAGGGAAGAATGGATGAGGCGGACCGCGTTCTGAAGAAGCTGTGCCGCACGGAAAGGATACGATAATGGGAATCAGAGCAGATAACAGCAGAGCGGGTGATGAGGCGGAAATCCGTCTGTGGAGAGAGAAGAGCGGAAAGGCGCTTGACGAGCTCTGGAAACGATCCTGGATCCGGAAGGGAATCAGTCCCGGAGAGGGGCGCCTGAAGGAGCTGGAGCTGCAGCTCAGCGAGTTTGCGGAGCGCTGCGACATGATTGTACTCGCGGCGGAGGGGAGCATGGCCGCCATGCTCCGCGGAATGCTCCGGGCGCTGCCGCGGAACGGACGGAAGAAGCTCGCGGTTTTCAGCGGGACGCTTTCGGCCTGCTCGTACCGGCGGCTGTTCCGGGAAATGGAGAAATACAGCTGCGGCATGGTCGCCTTCTCCTGCGGGGAAGAGACGACGGCTCAGCGGACGGCCTTCGCGGCGGTGCGGAAGTTCCTGCAGGATCGGTACGGGACCGGGGAGGCGGAGCATCGCATCCGGATCGTGCTGAGCGGCGGCTCCCGGTATCTGGCGGAGGAGGCGTCTGCCGGCGGACATGAGATTCATCTGCTGGAGGAGGACGTCCGGGAGGCGGAGGCTTCAGGAACAGATGCGATGCTAGTCCCCGCGATTCTGGCAGGCGTGGACGTTTCGGCGTTTACAGACGGCTTCCGGCGCATGCTGGCCAGCACGTGGTGGGATCGGGACGCGGATCTTTACAGTCTTTATCTGGCGCGCTGCGGCGCTGAGGATGTTGTGTACTGGCAGGAGGAGCTGGCGGGCGCGGCGGAATGGCTCGCCGCCCTGCACAAAGCTGCGGGGATTGACGCGAGAGCGGTGTTCATGCCCCGGGAGGGGGATGCGCTCCGGGGGGACGTGTTTTGTACGCAGATCTTCTGTGAGGGAGAGGACGCCGACATCATGCTCCCGCCGTTTCCCGGCGCGGATCCGGACGGCTCACTGAACGAGATGGCGAGATCGTCGATGAGGACTTTGTGGAAGGAAAGGACAGGAACACTGATTACCCTGGACGCAATGACGCCCGGGGACTACGGGGAACTGCTCTGCTATCTTCAGATTTCCTGCGGAATAACCGAGTTTATTTTACAGAATTAGGGTTTACATTAGTTTGGAATGTGTTATAATTTAATTGCGACATAAAGTTAATTTTTTAACAGATTCGCCCAGTAAATATGTGTGATTAACACAAATATAGGAGGTTTTCTGAAATGAAAAAAATTGGTGTATTAGGAACGGGCACCATGGGTGCCGGAATCGTACAGGTACTGGCTCAGAACGGATATGAAGTGGTAATGAGAGCCAGACATCAGGAATCCATTGACAAGGGCATGGCCAAGGTTGAGAAGAACCTGTCCAAGCTGGTTAAAAAGGAAAAGATTTCCGAGGAGGATAAAGCTGCGGCTCTCGGCAGAATCAGCGGTTCCACAGAACTGAGCATCATCGCTGACGTCGATCTGGTAATCGAGGCTTCTACAGAGAATATGGAAGCGAAGAAGGCTCTGCTGAAAGAGGTTGACGAGCTGACCAAGCCTGAATGCATCATCGCGTCCAACACTTCCTCGCTGTCAATCACCGATATCGCAATGTCCACAAGCAAACCGGACAAGGTTGTCGGAATGCACTTCTTCAATCCTGTTCCGGCCATGAAGCTGGTTGAGATTATCAACGGACTTCTGACCTCCGAAGAGACCAACAAGACGGTTACAGAACTGTCCGAGGCTCTGGGCAAGACGCCGGTTCAGGTTAAGGAAGCGCCGGGATTCGTCGTCAACAGAATCCTGATTCCGATGATCAACGAGGCGATCGGAATCCTCAATGAAGGAATCGCATCCGCAGAAGACATCGACACCGCGATGAAACTGGGCTGCAACCACCCGATGGGACCTCTCGCTCTGGGCGATCTGATCGGTCTGGACGTCTGCCTGGCCATCATGGAAGTGCTGTACACGCAGTTCGGCGATCCCAAGTACCGTCCGAACATCCTGCTCCGCCAGATGGTAGCGGCAGGCAAGCTGGGCATGAAGACCGGATCCGGATTCTTCGATTACAGCAGATAAGAGTAGCTGAATAAGCAGATTTTACAGAGCTGTCGCTATGCGGCGGCTCTTTTTTATACAAAGAAAAATCTCCGCGGAGTGTGCCGCGGGGATGGGATCTGTGCAGCCGGAGCGGATGTCCTCATGGCGGGGAGTCCGCCGCATTCGGGTGTGTCCGCGTTCTACCTCGCATCCGGCGCCATCGTCATCTATTGCAGATGCATATACACGGAGGAGCGGAAGACCGTCCCGTCGGCATCGAACCGGGCGTCGCCGCTGTACATCCGGGCGATGCCCCGAATGGAGGAGAGCCCGATGCCCACCTCGCCGTTGTCCCGTTTGCCGGAACGGAACAGCTCGCCGGAGCGTTCCGCCTTCCCGTCGTAGCTGTTGTCCATCACGATGGTGAGGGTATTGAGATGACAGATGCTGTTCAGCGTGACGAAGCGTCTGCCGGTCTCCATGCGTTCACAGGCCTCCAGCGCGTTTTCCAGCAGGTTTCCGAACACCGCGCAGAGATCCACATCCTGAATCTGCATCGCCGTATCGTCCGCGGCAATCGCCAGATGCGCTTCGAACTCGATTCCCTGCTGTTCACAGGCCGATGCGTAGTAGGAGACAATCGCGTTAATCATCGGATTGTCGCAGTATGTGCGAACCGTCGAAGGGATGTGATCGACGAGGGAATCGATATAGCGGATCAGCTTCGCTGTATTGTTTTGTTCAGCGAGGGACTTTATCGCGATCAGGCTCTGACGCATGTCGTGACGCAGCGCCCGTGTCTTCCGCTCGTTCTCCATGATGAGCAGGGAGTGTTTCTTTTGTTCCCTGGCCTCGATGGTCATCATCCGCATATCCGTCTCCATCTTCTTCCTCTGCCGGCTGGTCATATAGAAATAACGGACGCTGAGGAAGCCGGAGTACAGGATGAATATCGTCATGCCCGCTTCAAAGAGCAGCGCATTCTGCCAGAGGAGGCGCAGATAGTAGTTCAGCGCTTCCAGCGTGGCGGAGGTGAAGAGAATCAGCAGTGAGAAGACGATGTGGAGAGAGTTGCTGTCCCGTTTTCTGCAGTATTCCCGGAGGCTGTGGAACAAAATATAAAGGAACCCTGTCGGGATGAGTATATGAAAGAACTTGATGCTCTGATACAGAGGAACGGTTCCGGTGAGCTGCAGCGTCAGAGATACGATGGGTGCGGCCGCGGCGAGGCAGTCCAGAGGAACGATGAGCCTGGCCCGTGTCAGGTCGAGGATGCACCGCAGGAAGCGGATGAACGGGATCAGCAGGCATTCCAGCCCCATGAAATCCAGAATATACAGCAGGGCCGGCTTGTCGAAGAGCAGGAGGGTCAGATTGTTCTCGCCGAGCTCCCAGATTCCGGCACAGAGGGAGAAGAGTCCGAGCCAGAAGACGGCGCGGATGTCTGATTCCCTGCGAAGCGCGGAGGCGGTGACGAGCATGACACTGACGCCGATGAAGATCTGCAGCAGGGCCAGCGCGAACGGAAACTGTCGGTCCTGACGCAGCACCGAGGTTACGGGACCGACCTTCCCGATTATCGGGGCGTGCAGCGCGATGTAGTCCCGGCCCTCCGGAGAGAGGTATGTAAGGGTGATCGTCCGTTCCCCGGCGTCGCTCGGCAGAGCCACAAAACGCACCTCCGTCGCGGGATCGCGCATAAAGGACGGGTAGTAGCTCAGGTCGCCCAGCTGCGCCAGAGTCCGGCCGTTGAGGGAAACCGTGAGCGGGCAGTAGACGGTCTTTACGTACAGCATATCCCGCGCCTCTGCGCGTTTCGGCACCTGAAAGGTTACAGTCACCTGCGTCCGGGCTTTTTTTGTCCGGATCGTGCACGGAAGCTGCATGTCCTTTGTCTTCCCGTTCACCGTAATCGTCACGCGGCTGATAACCGCCGCTTCCTTTTTCGGATATGACTCGAAGTCACGCTGGGGAGCCAGCGTGAGAATGATGCTCAGCAGGATCAGGAACAGAAGAACAGCCCGCAGTGCGGCGGAGACTGTCCGTATATTATTGCGGTTCAGACGGATTTTTTCTTGCTTTGCTGAAGAGGTGATTTTCATAGCGTTTCCTGACTTTCGGATAGATTTCCCTGCGAACAGGGACGTTCGTGCCGTTCTTCATGACGAGACACCGGAGCTCCGGGTTGACGGAGCGGATGAAATCCATATTCACACAGAAGCTTTTGTGGGTGCGGCAGAAAAGGTCATCGTCCAGCTGCAGCATCATGTCGGCGATTTTGCCGTAGACCAGAACAGATCGCCCGTCGCTGCACACGATGCTGACCTGGTGACGCTGCTGCTCCAGATACTGGATGTCCCGGAAGGGCACACGGATGGTTTCGTGATTTTTCTGTGCGTAAAGAGAAGGCGTGTTGATCTTCAACGTGCGGGCGAGATTCAGGATCTTTTCGATTTCCTCCGGCTCATACGGCTTTTCGATATAGCCGATGGCAGAGAGCCGGTAACTGTCCAGCGCGAAGTCCAGACTGGACGTGATAAACGCAACCGGAACGCCGGGATCCTTCTCACGGATTTTCGCGACGGCGTCGATTCCGTTTATGCCTTCCATATAGATATCCATGAGAATCAGATCATATGTATTCGCCGAGAATTTCTCCAGCAGATCCTCTCCCCGGCTGAAGAATACCGCCGTGACCGGCGGCGCCTGGATTTTCCGCAGTATTTCTTTCAGCCTTTTCTGTTCTTCCTCCTGGTCATCGCACACCGCGATCTTCAAAGCTTCCATTCAAAACCTTTCTTTATCTTCCTGATTTGATTTCTGACATCACTATCTTAAACGATGAGAAAAGACTTCGTCAATGAGATTTAAAAAAATCGGGCTTTTCCGGAGAGGACACGGCTCCGGAAGGATTTCTTCCATGCATTGTAATTGCTCTGTGAGCAGAAAACATATGCTTTGTCAAGTACGAATTATGTCAACGAAAATGGCATTTTTCGTTATTTTCATGCGGGTAAAAAAATAATAAAATCAGGTAAAAGAACTCCCGCAGCGATATGCGGAAAAGGAGAAACCGATCCTGCCCGCAGGTTTTGTGGCGGGAAAGAGGTTTTGGTACCGCATTTTCGGTCATTGGTTCCGAAACTATTGAAAATAAAAAGTCGACCGAGTAAGATAAAGAAAAAAATTACCGAATTATCCGCTTTGCCGCGCTCTCTGGTTCAGGGTGCGGATTCGGTTGAAAAAGGGCGGAGATGCGGGCTGCTGCAGACCGGCGAACTCACAGCTCACCAGCCTGCGGAATTAATATGAGCCACAGAACGAACTCCGGCAGCGCGCCGGGGATTCTGTGATATATATCGTTATTATTACCCGTTAATCGTTTTCACACATGAAAGAGAGGAGACATTCTATGAAAGCGTTGAAAACAGCCGGCAAACAGGCAGGAGTTGCTATCCTGGCCGTCATGCTGGCAATCTCGATGCTGACGATCATGCTGCCGCAGACCACATATGCGAACACAGCTCCGAAGCAGCCGGTCGCAAGCATCAACGGACAATCTGGCACTAATGTCAGTTTTGTTTACAGCGGGAAGACAAAGAAGGTGAGCTGGGATTCCGGCTCATACGAGAACGACCCGTCGATAAGTTATACTAAGAAAGGGGACACGACCGTTACGGACGAGCAGCCCACAGATGTAGGCAGCTATACCCTGAGACTGCATTTCCCGTCTGACCCGCTGGGAACGGTGACTTATGATGCGGTAACCGTGACGCAGGATTTCACAATCACGCAGGATACCAACACCGTGAGCGGACTGACCATGGCGGACTTCACATACGGAAATACGCCGGGCAAACCGTCGGCATCCTCCAAGTATGAGTCCGGCGCGATCACCTATGCATATTATGAGGATGCGGCCTGCACAGTTCCGGTCGCGATTTCCTCCACGACCGCCGCGGGAACCTACTATGTCAGGGCGACGTCAAAGGGCACCGATAACTACAAGAGCGACTCCGCGACAGCGTCCTTCAGGATCCTGAAAAAGAGCGCCGTGTCAGTTCCGGGAACGGTAACAAAGGATTACACCGGAGCGGAGATCACCGGTCTTACGGACAGTGACGCCTATACAGTCGCGAATGCGGTCCACACTGACGCCGGCACCTACGACATCACCCTGACTCTGAAATCAGGATATACATGGGAAGACGGATCCACCGATCCCAAGACCGTGAAATTCACCATCAACAAGAAGAAGGTGGCTGTGCCGACCGTCGCTTCCAAGGAATACAACGGCGAGGCGCAGAAGGCGGACATCGCGGATACCGCTGAATACGCCGTCACCACGAACAACGGCGGAAAAGACGGCGGATCCTATGATGTGGTTCTGACGCTGAAGGATACGAACAATTACGTCTGGGCCAACGGAGACACCAAGACGACCACCGTCAAGTTCATCATCACCAGGACAGAGAACTACTGGATCGAAGGTCTGCAGATCCAGAGCTGGAGAGTCGGTGAAACCGCACAGGAACCCACCGCCAAGGCGAAGTGGGGAACCGTTCAGTACAAGTATTACGATGAGAACGGCAGCGCCATCGCCAAATCAGAGGTCAGCGCGGCGGGAACCTACTATGTCGAGGCTTATGTAGAAGCGACCGACAGCCTCAAGGCGCTCACCTCCGGCAAAGTCAAGTTCCAGGTTTACGACAAGAAGACCGGCGTGGTTCTTCCGGCAGCAGCCGACAAGGCGTACACCGGTGAGAAGCAGACCTCCGGACTCAAGGCAACCAAGGATTATACCATCGTCAGCGACGAAGGCGGCACAGATGTCGGTACCTATACCGTCACTCTGCGCCTGAGCGATCGTGCCAACTGTACATGGGCGGACGGAACCAGCGAGGACAAAGAAATCTCCTGGAAGATCACCAAGGCGAAGAACAGCTGGGATACCGCTCTCAGCATGGCAGACTGGACCTATGGCGACAAAGCCTCTTCACCGGCCGCAGAACCGCATTTCGGTAGAGTCAGTGAATATAAATATTACGAGAAGGACGGCAACAGCTATACCCGGATTTCCAAACCGAAGAATGCCGGCACCTACTATGTCAAGGCATTTGTAAACGGTACGGACAATTATGAGGCTCTGGAGTCCGGATATGTCAAGTTCAATATCGAAAGACAGGCCGTCAAGGTTCCGACTCTGAAGTCCAAGGTCTACAACGCCAAGGCGCAGACGCCGGACATCGATTCCGAGCTGTACGGGCTGTACGACTATGAAGCGGTGACAGGCGCGGGTACCTATACCGTGAAGCTGAAGCTGAAGGATTCCGCGAACTATCGCTGGTACGGCGGCAAAGGCAGCATCGCGACCACAGAATTCAAGATCACCAAGGGTGAGAACGAGTTCACAAAGGCTCTGAGCATCGAGGGCTGGGCGTACGGCAAAACGCCGAACGAGCCGAGCGCCGAGGCGAAATGGGGCAAGGTGGAATACCACTACTACACAGACAAAGCCTGCACCAATGAAATCGATATCGATGAGGAAACAGGCGCAGGAACATATTATGTGAAGGCAGTCGTTCCGGGGAACGGCAATTACGATGAGATCTCGACTTCAGTGTCCTTCAAGATTGCTAAAGCCAAGGTCGAAATTCCGACCCTGAAAGACCTCACATACACGGGCAAGGCACAGAAGGCAGACATTCCGAAGAGCCCGTACTACAACGAGGTTCCCTCCAAGAACGAGGAGCACGTCAATGTTGGAACCTATACCGCTTACATCGAGCTGACGGAAACCGACAACTTCACATGGGCGGACGGCACTCTGACGAAGCAGCATGAGCTTGAGTACAAGATCGTTCAGGCGAAGAACGAATGGACGGAAGAACTCAAGGCTACGAGCAAGAATTGTGACGGAGATCCGGCGGAAGTGACTGCAAAGGCGAAATTCGGCGATGTCGAGTACACCTACTATGACAGCGATCTGAAGAAGCTGGACAGCGCTCCGACCAGACCGGGCAAATATTTTGTGGAGGCTTCTGTCGCAGGAACCGATAACTACACCGGTCTGAAATCCGACAAGGTATCCTTCCGGATCACTCAGGCCGACAACGAGTGGACCGGCGAACTGAAGGCGGAGAGCAAGGATTACGACGGAGATCCGGCTGAGGTAAGCGCGGCTGCAAAGTACGGAACGGTCACATACAAGTACTATGACACCGATATGAACGAGCTTGACCAGGCTCCGACCAAACCGGGCGCCTACTACGTCAAGGCGATCGTCGAGGAGACCGACAACTATAAGGGGCTGGAATCCAAGACTGTGAAGTTCACGATTAAGAAACTCGTTGTGGACATTCCGGCTTACACGAAGGCCTCCAAGTACAACGGAAAGCTGCAGACCGCGGAGATTCCGGAGTCCGGGCTTTACGAGGTCGTTGAGAACAAGGGCGGAATCGACGCCGGTGAATACAAGGTTGTTCTGAAGCTCAAGGATCCTTCCATCTATGCGTGGAATGACGGCGATCAGGACGGCGACGGAACGATTACGCTGCCTTATCTCATCACAAAGGATGATAATGAGTGGACAAAGGATTTGTCCATCGACAACTGGACATACGGAAAAACTGCGAAGAAGCCGGTCGCCGAGGCGAAATACGGAGACGTCGTCTACACGTATTACAGCAGCAGCAAGAAGCAGCTCAGCGCCGCTCCGACCATGCCGGGCACTTACTACGTCAAAGCGACGGTAACCGGCACCGAGGGCTTCAGCAAGCTGGCTTCCGGATACGTGCAGTTCAAGATTTACAAGCCGGCGCTTGTTCTGAAGGCTGCGCCGCGCACAAAGACGACGGAGACTCTGAAATGGAGCAAGCTGACCAAGATTGACGGCTACATGGTTTACTATGCGAAGTGCGGACGCGACATGAAGTGTTACAAGACCTACAGCAAGTCCCGCACCAGCACGGTGATGAGAAGCCTGAAGAAGAATACGGCGTATAAGTACAAAGTCAAAGCGTACAAGGTTGTTAACGGCAAGAAGGTTATCGTTGCTTCCGCGAGCGTTGCCCACGCGCTTACAGGCGGATACAGCAAGAAGTACACTGATGCGAAATCCATCTCTGTACCGGACAAGTATGTCAACCTCTCTGTTGGTGAAAGCTACAAGGTCAAGGTCAAGGTGACCAAGCTCAAGAAGGGCCGCAGCCTCCTGGACTACGACCATGACATGTACGTCAGATTCAGCTCTTCGGATTCGTCCATCGCATACGTGGCGGCTGACGGTACGATAAAGGGCAAGCAGGCGGGAACCTGCAGAATCAATGCTACAGCTTTGAACGGTATGACCGCGGTTGTATATGTTACAGTCGTGAAGTAAACCGTTTGAATAAAGTCATAACACACAACCTTCAACTCACCGCGTCCGCTCCTCTGTCCCCCGACACGAACAGGACGCGGTGAACCAGAGGGCAGCGCAGAAGCTGCCGCGGAAAACCTGCCGCACGAAGCATACGAAGTCAGTGAAACTGATTCCCGACGCTCCGTGCGGCAGGTTTCTTATTGTTAAAAAGGAAGGCGCCGGCTCTGCCGGCCGCCCGTTAAATTTTGTACGCGCAGAAGACTCCGGCAACCGGCCTGCAGCCCGCGGGACGCCGACCGCCTCCGGGGCTCGACGGGCTTGACGATTCTCCACGACGCACCTATAATCAAAGCAGAAAAAAGAGCCGGGGCGGTTCGTCCTGTCCGGCTTATTAAAGGAGATGATTGTATGAATAAAATGCCTGTAGTGTTCTCCGGGCACGGAGATCCGATGATTGCCCTCCGCAGGGATGCACTGACGGAGGAAATGGGTCATACAGGGGATCGTATTCTGAAGGAGCACGGCCGGCCGCAGGCGATACTGTCCGTTTCCGCGCACTGGTACACGAGGGGAACCTTCGTGCAGACTGCCGAAAATCCAAGGCAGATTTACGATATGTATGGTTTTCCGGAGGAGCTGTATCAGGTCCGTTATCCCGTATCCGGATGTGAAAAGCTGTCTGACCGGGTGCGGGCGTTGCTCGGCAGCAGGGTCGCGGCGAATGACGAATGGGGAATCGATCACGGCACCTGGTCGGTTCTGGTTCATATGTTCCCGAAGGCGGATATTCCTGTGGTGCAGCTTTCAGTGGACAGTACGGGAACCGCTGCGGACGCGCTGGAAATCGGGAGAAAGCTTGCCGTGCTGCGGGAAGAGGGTTATCTGATTTTCGGAAGCGGAAACGTGGTTCACAACCTTCGCCTGGTCGACTGGGACAATCCCGGCGGAACCGGGCAGGCGGAGGCCTTTAACCGATATATCGCAGACGCGGTTCTGACAGGGGAAACCGACAAGGTCGTGAATTATGAGTCCGGTCCGGAAGCGGCGTATGCGGTTCCGACGCCGGAGCATTTTCTTCCGCTGATATACTGCCTCGGCGCGGCGGACGGCGACAGCGCCCGGATATTCAATAATGTCTGCAGCCTCGGCTCCATGGCGATGACAGGCTTTGTGTTCGGAGAGAGATAAAGTTTTGTGACTGCGAGGAGAATTGGACGATGAATATAACAGATAAACTGAAGCAGTGCATGGATGAAAACGATATCGACCTATACGGAATCGCGGATGTAGAGCTGATGAATGAGAAAGCGAGGCCGGGGCGCAGGCCCGAGGATATGTTCCCGTCAGCCAGGGCTGTCATCATAATCGGAGTAGGCCTGCCGGACACATTTCTCCGGGGATGGGTGAGGAACGGCCGGAGCGGGAAATTCTATTCCACCGCGCTGTTGGAGCTGGATCGAAGAGTTCTGCTTGTGAAACGTTTTCTGCGGCAGCAGGGGTATCACACCTTTGGGGGACAAAGCTATGGCGGAGGTCTTTTTTCTACCGGCGTCCGCTTTGGCGATGCTGCCGCCAGCTGCGGCATGGGCTACATCGGAAAGAGCAACGCACTGATAACGCCTAAATACGGACCCAGAATCAATATGATCTATCTGGCTACGGACGCACCTCTGGAGCCGACAACGCCGGCCGGAGCTGAAACTGCTGCAGAGGACAGGAGCCCCGCTGACATCGATACGGTGACGGAGAAAGGCGAAGCCTCGCCGGATCCAAATGCGGCGGCAGTGTCCGGCTGCGGCGACTGCACCGCCTGTCAGAAAATCTGCATGAGCGGAGCAATCCTGGGAGACGGCTTTTTTCATGCGCGTCAGTGTGAGGCGATGATTAACGCCCGCCCAAACCAGCAGTATTACAGTGAATTTGTCAGCAGGGACTGCGACCTGTGCCTGGCTGTCTGCCCCAAAGGCGAGCTTAACTGGCGGAAAGAACCGGGCGGTCCGCTGAAGTGGGAGGGAACAAAATGAAGAAAGACTGGAAATCTCCAAGAAGCAGGGAGCAGGTGACCGCGCAGATTCCGGAGGAGTACCAGCGCCGGGACGCTGAAACGCAGAACCGGCGGGAGCTGACATTTCTTCTTCAGGAAGCGGCCTTCTCAGACCATATTCCGATTTACTGCGCGATAGATCTGACGCGTCTTTCCGATGAAGAGAGGGCGATGTTCGACGGCTTCCGCTTCACACCGCGCGGCGCTGTTGTACTCGGACAGACGATTCGTGATATGTTTCTTTATGCGGAGCAGGACATCCCCGGGAACAAAGGTTTCCGACCGGTGACTGCCGCTCAGCTTATTGCTGAGAACTACCTGATGGAGTATCGGGAGAAGCTGGAAATACAGGGTTATCAGACGGAAATCATCGCACCGGAAGCGATACCTGATCCGACGCTCTCCGCGATGCTGGCCGCCAGCCACAAAGGCTATGCGGGCAGGAACGGGCGGTTCCTGGCCGGCGCTTACGGGTGCCGTGTCAGCGCCGGTATAATCGTGACAGACGCTCCGCTGATGGGAGGCGATTACCGTTTCCCGGATGTGGATCCGGCGGACAGTCCGTGCCGAAGCTGCAGAAAATGTATCGACGCATGCCCCGCAGGGGCCCTCACCGGGACTTCCTTTGTACGCGAAAAATGCGTAAATTACCGGAACGACCCGGCGCATTACAGCAGCCCCGGGACCCACACCCGCCTGAAATGCATGGCCTGCATGACCGCCTGCCCCGCAGAATAGGAGGAAGAAAAACTTCTGGGAAAGGGAGCGGAGATCCTGTATTTCAGTTGTGCCCACTGATCGTCCTCTTCGCACCCCTGAATATCACAGACAAGCAGTTTCTGCCGATCAGGTGTTTCTCGTGAAATTCGACGGCGAACACACCGGATTGTGATAGCGAAAATCATAACCGGATTCAGGCGGAATCTGCGTCCCGGTTTCAAAGCTACCTGGGTTCTCGGCAGCATTAGCCGCATTTTGCGTATTTTTTCAGAAACAGTTTGATGAATAGCTTGGAATTTATTCATCTGATTTATCTAAATTTGCCCAGCCATAACGCATTATAGAAATAAGCATTGATGCTTCACTTACAATTTCATCAAGGATTCCGGCCCAAGATCCGACAATAACATTATATATAATCCAAAGAGGAGAATTTATAAGCATATTTACAAGCCTGATTTTCTGAGCATTATGCGTATAACCTCCAATCGTGGCAGCTATGTTCGCAATAACCGGTAGCATAGAAATCCAGCCATTCCATGTAAAGCGGAGTGCAACGCACTGCATAAAACAGATAAAAACACACATAGCTTTTTTGTGAGCGAATTTCCAGTTGCTCCCAAGACAAAAAGATCTAAATACATTGATGATATAACTAATTCCGCCGGTATATGCTCCAAGTAAAATTAAATGAATCGTATAAAGGACATATGAGAACAGTTGCGTGCGAAATAAATTCTTGTTATTTCTACATTGGAAAGAAAAGAAGAATAATATAGTTCCACAAAAACCTATTATCTGAACAAAAATGAATTTATCTAACACCATTTCCGAGCCCTCCTGCAAATTACGATTGAGATTTCACATGTTCAAAAGAATTTAAGAACTGCTATATTTTCATCACAAATATTTTTACTCACCTACGCTCATTCCTCTTATTTAGTGTCTGCTCATTAAGTTTCCGTCGAACTTAATGGGCGCTGACGACAGCTTATCAACATCGCCGCGGCGTACAATCCAATGGGCGGGTGCGCCGGCAGACACTAATTGATGCTTGTGCTCAGGGATTCGGTCGTTCCCGAATCCCACTGCTGCAAGGTTTTCGGATGAAACGTTTGAAAACCTTGCAGCAGGTTACCGAATATGCTCCCTGCATTATTGATATTTCAAGCATATTCGATAGCTGAGCACGCATTATTTAGTATCCAAACTTTTCTTTAAGCCCGTCCTGTAAAACCTTTGACAAGCTCACATGCTTTTCTTCGGCTTCTTCCGCAAGCCATGCCGGTATGGATAACGTCTTCTTAACGGCTTTTGTATTGCGACGGTACTTGTTTACATCGACACTTACATAGTTCGCAAAGCCATCAGAGACAGTTAAGTTTGAAATATCGGTTGCTGGTGGAAGTTCCTTGCCATTTTCGACAAGATCGGCCAGATACAAACCTAATGCCTCTGTTGCCATTTCCATAGTTTCCTCAAGTGTAGCTCCACAGGATTGGCAGCCTGCGAGATCGGGAAATTCTACCCAAAAGCCATCTTCTCTGTGAAATATAGCGGGATATACCTTTAACATAATCTATTCTCCTTTCGTGGAGAGAACTATTTAAGCCCTCTCCGTTTCATTATTGCATTTAATAAACCTTTTGGAATGCCCGTGTTATGAACGGGAATTGTTTCAGTTTCATTGCTCTTTTTCATAATGTAGTGGTTGCCGTGGATTCTGTCGATTTCCCAGTCATTACGTTGAAGAAGTTTTACAAGTTCTTTTCCCTTCATTTCGACTCCCTTACAAATCTATTATAATACGTAAATTACGTAATGTCGATAATAAATACGTAAATTATGTAAAGACATATGTGCCGATGACCACCCATGCTAGAGCCTCCCTTGACACCTGTAATAATTTATGTGTAAAATAAGGCGGGTGGTTTAACATCTGCCCGCCTGCTTGAATAGCTTATTTAGGTTTAATGGTTATTACGAGTTTGTCGACAATTTCGCTAGCCAATGCCTTTTCAAGAAGTTTAAGCAGGTCTTTTCTTTAAAAGTGCGTTGCTAACGACGGATTGTGAACAAATATAAAAGGGTACGACGCAGGGTACGACACCTTTATACACACTTTTCCTCACTTTTTCGCTGATTTATGTAAGATATTACCACAGAACACATAAAACAAAGCCTTGCATGGACGTTGAAATTTCAGCATTTGCAAGGCTTTTAAGAATGGTGCCCCAGAGGCGATTCGAACACCCGACGCACGGTTTAGGAAACCGACGCTCTATCCCCTGAGCTACTGAGGCTTAACAACATTTATAATACCATTCTTCAGGCTGTTTTTCAAGGGCGGAATCAATGACGACGGTAAAATTGTAGAAGCTATAGAGATGTGGATTCGCGGTCGCAGGGAGTCATCTCCCGCGCCAGCCCCGGCAAGTTCATCAACTTGCGCCGGTACATGTATTTCCTGTCGGCCTCGTGCGTCTGACGGCGTGAATTACGCGCCGCCCGCCGACCCGGCACATTGTCCCTGCTGTCCGGCAATTCTCGCGCCGACCCCGCCGATATTTTTCAGAACTTTAACTTTGTGCCCGTCGGAGATTTTACAGAAATCCGTTATCATGAGTGCAGAGGAAAGTTGGTGACAAGAAAGGAGATGACGAATGAGTAAGATGAGGAAGGCGTCGGCTCTGATGCTGGCGGCCATGATGTCTGTGACTGTTTTACCGGCGCAGGCGGCGTTTGCGGACACGTCCGCAGAGGCTCAAGGCTTTGACAACGGCAAGGGAGTGAATCTGACGAAGATCGGCTCCTGTGTTTCGGGAATTTCAGACAAGGACGGCGGCGTAGCTGAGATAGTTGCATACGACAAAGACAACAACAACGCGTGGGTGGTCAACGGCGCTACGGGAAAGCTGGATATCCTGAGCATGGGGAATGTGACCGGAGCCAGGTCTGATGCGATGACCGCAACGTCCATCGACATCAGCGGGAAGGCGGCGCAGGCCGAGAGCACGTTCACCTATGGAGACATGACCTCTGTTGCGGTAAGTACAAAGGACGATCTGGTGGCGGTGGCGCTGCAGGACAAATCGTATGACAAGCGCGGGTATATCGCGTTCCTGAGGAAAAACGGAGACTTCCTAGGAATGGTTCCGGCGGGATTCCAGCCGGATATGGTGACCTTCACGCCGGATGGCAATACTGTGCTGGCGGCAAATGAGGGAGAGCCGAGAAACGGAATCGGCAGCGGAATCACCGATCCGAAGGGTTCCGTGTCTGTGATTCGTGTCAACCATGAAAACCCTGCGGCAAGCGAATCCGAGGATGCTGACTTCACAGCTTTTGACAGTAAGAGAGACGAGCTGGTGCAGCAGAATATCATTCTGAGCAAGGGCACCGCCCCTTCCGAAGATCTGGAGCCGGAATACATTGCGGCGAGCAACACCAGGGCCTATGTCACTCTGCAGGAGGCCAATGCAGTCGCGGTGCTGAATCTTGAAACCGGAAGCTATGACGGTGTGTATTCCCTGGGATATAAGGATCTGAGCAAGGAAAGCAACGCCATCGATGTTCTTGAGGACGACAAATACGAGGCCGCCGTCTATCCGGATGCGGTCGGTGCGTACATGCCGGACGGCATTGCAGCCTGGGAATCCGGCGGGCAGCAGTACATCGCGACGGCTAATGAAGGAGACGCCAGAGAATGGGGAGATTATACGAATGAAGATAAGGTGACCATTACTTCCGCAGCCGGAACCGAGGCGAAGAAAGTTCGCGCGATTAAGGCGGATGTTACCGATGGACTTCCTGAAGGGAAAACAGTTTTGTTCGGCGGCCGGTCCTTCTCGATATACAAAGTTGAGGACAGCGGTCTGAAGCAGGTTTATGACAGCGGAAATGAATTCGAGAAGAAGACAGCAGAGACTCTGGCTTCCTACTTCAACTGCTCCAATGACGATAACCTCATCGACAGCCGTTCCCGCAAGAAGGGACCGGAGGCCGAAAACGTAACCATTGGAACTGTGAACGGAAAAACCTATGCGTTCATCGGCCTGGAGCGGATCGGCGGCATTATGGCTTACGACGTGACAAATCCGGAGAAGGCGCAGTACAGTAATTACATCAACAGCCGTGATTTCAGCGAGGATCCGGCGAAGCTGGGCGAGGGCGTCGAATCCCTGAAGGGAGACGTCGCGCCGGAAGGACTTGCCTTTGTGAGCGCATCGGATTCACCGTCCAAAACCCCGATTCTGCTGAGTGCATTCGAGGTAAGCGGCACCGTGGCGGCGTATGCCGTAGGAGAGCTGCCGAAAGCGCAGACCGCTCCCGCAGTGAAGAAAAGCGTCATGTCGTTCCGTACTCTGAAGGCGGCTTCGGTGAAGCAGACAGCGACCAGCGTGAAGCTTTCCTGGGAAAAGGTGAGCGGGGCGGAGAAGTATACTGTCTACGCTTCCGAATACGGCAAAACGAAAAAGCTGGAGAAGCTGACGACAACGTCAGGGACCGGTCTCACAGTGAAGCAAATCACATCCGGGAAGCTGAAGAAGGGTAAATATTACAGATTCGTTGTAATCGCAACAGACGGCGAGGGAAAGGCGATTGCGAAATCCAGACCCGTCTATGCGTCGACAAAGGGCGGCCGTTACACGAACGTCAGCAAGGTGAACATCCAGAGCCGCACGAAGGCCAAGACGGCCCTGAAAAAGCTGAAAGCCGGAAAATCCTACACGATTAAGGCCCGGCAGACCAAAGCGTCCTCCAGACTGACGCTGAAGAACTGCCGCGGAATCAAATACGAGACTTCCAACAGCAAGATTGCTGCTGTCAGCAGCAGGGGAAAGATCACCGGTAAGAGCAAGGGCGTGTGCTACATCTACGCATATGCACAGAACGGAGTGTATACAAGGCTTAAAGTAACCGTTCGCTGAACCAGGCACAAACTTCAGCCGGTTCGATTCAGCGCGCAAATGCGACGCGCTGAAAAACCTCAAAGCTTCTGCCGTCTGTCGATGTACAGACGGTGGATTTTTTTATGAGATATGTCTTTCTGTTTCCTTTGTCATGGTATATTATAGGGGATGGAGGTAGGAAATGAAATACAATTTTGATGAGATTATCGATCGGAGCAACACAAATGCGCTGAACACCGACGGATGGCGGAGCTACATTTTCGGCGCAGATAAGGACAGAAAATTCCCTTATGAGGATGACGAGTTCGTTCGCATGTGGGTGGCGGATATGGAATTCGCAACGGCGCCACCGATCCTCGACGCGATTCGGAACCGGCTGGACAGGCGGATTCTCGGGTACACCGGACTTACCACGGACGATTACAGCGATGCTTTGTCCGCCTGGTGCCGCGACCGCTATGGATGGGACTTCCCCCGGGAGCAGCTCGTGATTACGGGAGGCGTGATCCCCGCGCTTTATCAGGCCATCGAGGATCTGACCGAGCCGGGGGACAAAGTCCTGACCCTGACCCCGTCCTACGGTTTTTTCGCTCACGCCGCCGACTACAACCAAACAGAGCTGGTTGTGTCTGCGCTTCACAATGAAGACGGGTATTATTCCATTGACTACAGAGATCTGGCCCGCAAAGCGGCGGATCCGGCGGTGAAGGTGCTGATTTTCTGCAATCCCCATAATCCGACGGGGCGAGTCTGGAATGAGGATGAGTTGCGACGTCTGGCTGATATTATTGTTTCCAATGATTTATGGGTGATTTCTGACGAGATTCACTGCGACCTCGTCCGCACCGGGATTACGCACATTCCGCTGGGGAAAATCATGCCGGATTATCCGAGACTGATTACCTGCATGTCTGCCAGTAAAACCTTCAATATGGCGGGGATGCTGTTTGCCAACGCGATTATCCGGGATGACCGAGAGCGCCGGAAATTCCGTTCCAGAAACAAGCTTGCCGGGAACCTCAATCCGCTGTCACTTGCCGCACATAAGGCGGCGTATGAAGAGGGAGGCGAGTGGCTCCGCCAGCTGAAGGAATATCTGGACGAGAACTTCCGGTTTGTAAAGGAATATTTTAACAGTGAACTTCCGGAGGCGGTCTGCGGAATCCCCGAGTCAACTTATCTTGACTGGGTGGATCTTCGTCCCTGTTTCCGGAACGTTCAGGGCGGTTTCGACGGTACGAACCTGCCGCTGTTCTTCGCGGAAAATGCCGGCATCCTGCTGGAAGGCGGAGACCGGTTGTTTGTAGGCAGCGCAGAAGGCTTCGTCCGACTGAATCTCGCAATGCCCCGGAGTATTGTCGCTGCCGGTGTACAGCGCATGGTCGGCGCAATAAAGCGCAGATAGGCTGCGGGGCACAAAAGACAACGAAATGGAATTAAAATGGAATACCACGGTTGACAAATGGAATCAACCGTGGTATTCTTATGGAAAGAAATGGTAAGAGGAACAAAGGAAGAAAGGAACAAAGATGTTAAAGATTCAGGAACTGAAGGCGCTGAAACGCGAGAAGGGTTATACGAATGAAATGCTTGCGGAGCTTTCGGGTGTTCCGCTGGGTACTGTTCAGAAGGTGCTGGGCGGAACAACCAAAGCCCCGCGCCGGGAAACACTGATGAAGCTGGAACACGCGCTGACATCGGCCGGTTCCGCTTTGCTCCGGGAGAGTCCTTTTGCATATGACGCCGGGGCAGAAGGGAAACAGGGAAACTATACATTAGAGGATTATTATAATATGCCGGATGAACGTCGGGTCGAGCTTATTGATGGAGTGATTTACGATATGACGGCGCCGTCAACAGTTCATCAGTTCGTTACAGGAGCGGTTTTTAATCAGATATTCAATGTGTTCATGGAGCATGACGGAAACTGTCTTCCGATTCTTTCACCGATTGATGTGCAGCTCGACGGTGATGAACAGACGGATGAACGGGAAATGAGGAAACAGACGGTTGTACAGCCGGATCTGATTATACTCTGCGACCCGCGGAAAAACGCAGGCGGGAGGATCTGCGGAGCACCGGATTTCGTCATGGAGGTCGTTTCTCCCGGGAGTCGCCGAAGGGACATGGTGATTAAACTGAATAAATATATGAATGCCGGCGTCAGAGAATACTGGATAGCCGACCCGTGTGAGGAACGTGTTATCGTGTATGATTTCAGCGGAGAGGATTTTCCGCGTTACTACACCTTTGACGATTCGGTTCCCGTGATGATTTCGGGAGGAGAGCTTTGCGTTGATTTTCATCGAATAAAGGAGAAAAAGGACCGTTTCTTCCCTTCTGAATAACTTCTGCCCGTGAGTTACTGTGATGCGCGCCCCACGGCGCAGTCAGCCGGCCTTTGTCCGCCGGTCGGCCGGTGAGTGATTCGTCTGATTATGCTCATTCGGCTGTATGATTCCGCAAGGGAGGCATCAAAAAAACTGCGGAGCGCCGACAAACCATATAGGCCCGCCGTGCTCCGCAGCTCCCGTTAACCGGCTGCAGGCCGGAAAATGCTTTCAAATGAGGGCTATTTCACGAACACCTTGGGCAGTCTCTGACCGAACGCACAGGTGATCTCGTAGTTGATGGTTCCCGTCGCGTCTGCGATATCGTCTGCGGAGATGGTGTTGACGCCGTCGGTTCCCATGACGATAACCTCGTCGCCTAC
Organism: Hornefia porci; assembly: GCF_001940235.1. Classification (NCBI taxonomy): domain Bacteria; kingdom Bacillati; phylum Bacillota; class Clostridia; order Peptostreptococcales; family Anaerovoracaceae; genus Hornefia; species Hornefia porci. Next base: position 2,048,128 of record NZ_MJIE01000001.1, read on the forward strand.
CTTGACGCCCGGAACATCGGTAACGTCAACCATGAACTGGTCCATACAGATGTTGCCGGCAACGTTGCAGATCTGTCCGTTGACGATGACTCTGGCCTTAGCCGAGTAAGGACGCGGGTAGCCGTCAGCATACCCCAGACCGACTGTCGCGATGGCGGAAGGACGGTTCGCGATGAATTTCCGCCCGTATCCGCAGGAGAAGCCCGGCGGGACATACTTCAGATGAACGATATTGGCCTTTACCTGCATGACGGGTTTGAGACTCAGCTGGTTCTTGTCCACCTCGTGGGAGGGGTACTGGCCGTACAGAATGATTCCCGGGCGGCATCCGTCGAACAGAACCGTCGGAAGCTCCATGATGGAAGCGCTGTTTGCCAGCGTCCGGAAAGGAAGGGGAATTCCTGCCTGTGTTACGGCGTCGTAGAACCGGTTGTACCTTGCCTCCTGCTCATGGGAGAAGGTTTTGTCGAAGGCGTCTGCCGTAGCCATATGGGAGAACATTCCCAGGATGCGGATGTTCGGGAGCACCGCGATGCGACGGATGTCCTCGATGGCATAGTTGAGGTCGTCTGCCAGATAACCGATGCGGCCCATACCGGTATCGACGGCAATCAGGCAGTCGATGGTCTTGCCCCGCGCGGCTGCCGCGTCGCTGATGGCGCGGGCGTTTCTGGAATCATCCACGACAGGGATGATGTCGTACTGCGCCAGAATATCGACATACATATCCGGCGTCAGGCCCAGACAGATGATGCGCTCTGTGGCTCCGGCCTCTCTCAGCGTGATTGCCTCCTGAAGAGTTGCGATAGCGAAGGTTTTGACACCGTTTTCGCGAAGAACCTCAGCACACTGAATGGCGCCATGACCGTAAGCGTCCGCCTTGATGACCCCGATAAATTCTCTGTCGTTTCCCATCTTGGCGCGAATCTGCTTTACATTGTAGTCGAAGTTACTCAGATTGATTTCGGCCCATGCGGGTCTGATTGCTTCTTTATACATATGCTGTACCTTCTTTCGTATAACAAATAATAATTGAGACTAGATCAGCGGCTTGCGGAGAATGATGTCTTCGCGGGCCGGGCCATTGGAGACCATGGTAATCGGGAAGCCGAGCTGACGCTCGATTTCATTCACGTACTCCCGGCATTCCGCCGGCAGTTCTTCAAAGGTCCGGATGCCTGTGATGTCAGACTTCCAGCCCTTCATCATTTTATAGATAGGCTTGCATTGTCCGAGGTCGGTGACGTGCGGGAAATCCTGAATTTTCCTTCCGTCGATCTCGTAGCCGATGCAGAGCGGGATCTCGTCCAGATAGCCGAGGGGATCCACGACCGTCAGGGCAACGTCGGTGGCGCCCTGAATCATACAGCCGTACCGGGAGGCGACGCAGTCATACCAGCCGACTCTCCGCGGGCGGCCTGTGGTCGCACCGTATTCACCGCCGTCTCCGCCGCGTCTGCGCAGCTCCTCGGCTTCTTCGCCGAAGATTTCAGTCACAAAGTCTCCGCCGCCGACGCTGGAGGAATAGGCTTTTGTGACAGCGACAATCTGACGGATCTCATAAGGCGGAATGCCGGCTCCCGCGCCGCCGTAGCCGGCGATGGGGTTTGAAGAGGTGACCATCGGATAGATTCCGTGGTCGATGTCCTTCATGGTTCCGAGCTGGCCTTCCAGGAGAATTGTTTTGTTGTCGCGGATAGCCTGATTCAGGAATGCGGCGGCGCTCCCCACATAGGGACGGATCTTCTCCCGCAGATCCAAAATCTTCTCGTACACCTCCTCCGGAACCAGAGCAGGCTTGTGATAGAGGCTGGTGAACAGGGCATTCTTGATGGTGCACACGTTGTTCACCCGCTCTTTCAGCGGTTCCTCAGGCATGAAGAGCTCGTTGACCTGAAAGCCGATCTTGGCGTATTTGTCGGAATAGCAAGGTGCGATTCCGGACTTGGTGGAGCCGTATGCGTGACCGGCCAGACGCTCTTCCTCGTACCCGTCCTGCAGGATGTGATAGGGCATGACAACGTGCGCCCGGTCGGAAACCAGAATGTCCGGCTGCGGAACGCCCTTCGAGACGATGTCCTTCACTTCATTGACGAATTTATCGATATCCAGCGCGACGCCGTTTCCGAGAACGCAGGTGGTGTTCTCGTTGAAGACGCCGGACGGCATCATGTGAAGAGAGAATTTTCCATATTTGTTCTTGATCGTGTGACCGGCGTTGGCGCCGCCCTGGAACCGGACGACTATATCCGCCTCCTGTGCCAGGACATCGGTGATTTTGCCCTTGCCTTCGTCACCCCAGTTTGCTCCTACGATTGCTTTGACCATAAAACGTTTCCTCCTGTCAAAGATCCTCAGAAATGAGGATGCTATACATTGATTTCCGCCTCGACGCCCAGTACGTCTCTGTTGGCGGACAGAACAGGCTTTATGACCCCGTCAAGAAACTCGAGTGTCTGCTCCGCAGACCTTCCAATGTAATTCTCTGGCTTCATAACCTTCTGTAAAGCCTCTTTGCTTATGTGGAAGGCGGGATCGGCCGCGATGCGATCCAGAAGATCGTTGGGCTTTCCCTCCTCCTTGACTGTTTTTCCGGCCTCCATCGAGAGCTCGCGAATGCGTTCGTGGAGCTCCTGCCGGTCGCCGCCGGCCTTGACGGCGTCCATCAGAATGTTCTCCGTCGCCATGAACGGGAGCTCTGCCGTCAGGTGCGCCTCGATGACCTTCGGATAAACCACGAGACCCTCGGAGATGTTGATGTACAGCTCGAGAATGCTGTCCGTGGCGAGGAACGCCTCGGAAACGCTGATTCTCTTGTTGGCGGAATCGTCCAGCGTCCGTTCAAACCACTGGGTCGCCGCCGTCAGCTGCGGATTCATGGCGTCGCTGATCACGTAGTTCGCCAGGGACGCCATGCGCTCTGAGCGCATGGGGTTCCGCTTATATGCCATGGCAGAGGAGCCGATCTGATGCTTTTCAAAGGGCTCTTCGACCTCCTTCATATGCTGCAGCAGACGGATGTCGTTACTGAATTTATGCGCGGACTGCGCGATGCCGGCCAGCACGTTCAATACGCGGCTGTCCACCTTCCGGGAGTAGGTCTGCCCGGAAACCGGGTAGCACGCCTCGAATCCCATTTTGTCCGCGATTTTCTGGTCCAGCGCCTTGCATTTCTCGTGGTCGCCGCCGAAAAGCTCCAGAAAGGAAGCCTGTGTTCCCGTCGTTCCCTTGGAACCCAGCAGCCGGACGGTGCTGAGAACATAATCCAGATCGCCCAGATCCATAACCAGGTCGTTCAGCCACAGTGTCGCTCGCTTGCCCACGGTGGTGGGCTGGGCGGCCTGATAGTGCGTATAGGCCAGACAGGGCTGCGAACGATATTTTTCCGCAAAATCGGCCAGGTGGTCGATGGCGTTTATCAGCTTGGCGCGGATCAGCTTCAGCGCTTCTGTCATGATGATCAGGTCAGTGTTGTCGCCGACGTAGCAGGATGTCGCGCCGAGGTGAATGATTCCCTTCGCCTTAGGGCACTGTACTCCGTATGCGTAGACGTGAGACATGACGTCGTGCCGTACTTCCTTCTCCCTTGCTTTGGCAACATCATAATTGATGTCGTCCTTGTGGGCGATGAGTTCGTCGATCTGTTCCTGGGTGATGTCCAGGCCCAGCTCCTTCTCCGCCTCCGCCAGAGCGATCCACAGCCTGCGCCAGGTACGGAACTTCATCTCCGGCGAAAAAAGGTACTTCATTTCCGCACTCGGATACCGTTCCGAAAGTGGACTTGTATAGCCAGTATAATCTGCCATTCATTTTCCTCCTGTACATACAGTTTAATCCATTTTTGATTATAGCATCTGAACCATGCATTTTCAACCCCGATTAGGCAATGGAGTCGCGGGAAAGTGGCATGAAATGAGTGCTTCGGACCGATTCGGCGGAGCTGAGCGATAAGAAAACGACCATGCCGGAGTATTTCTGCTCTGACATGATCGCCGTTTTCTTTGTATAATGCCCGGAAATGCCTTTGTTCATGCCCGCGGCACACCCGCGCCCGTCCGCGTCCGTCTTTGCTGCGGCTCGCGATCCGTTCACATGACCTTTGCTGCCGCCTCTAGAACGATGTTTTACTGGTGTATTTCCAGATGCCCATTTTCTCCGCGTTCTTAATCAGGTCCTCGCGGAAATCGGGGTGGGCGATGTTAATCAGCGCTTCTGCCCGCTCCCAGGTGGACTTGCCCTTCAGGTCGGCGGCGCCGTATTCGGTGACAATGTAATGCGTGGCCATACGCGGCGTGGTGACGATGGAGCCCGGCTTCAGCATCGGAGCGATGAGGGATTCCACGGTGCCGTCCGGCAGTGCCCGCGTCGAGGGGGTACAAATGAAACTTTTGCCGCCTTCCGACTGGAAGGCGCCCATCACGAAGTCCAGCTGTCCGCCGGTGCCGGAGATCTGCTGGTGCCCTACGGATTCGGAACATACCTGTCCGTACAGATCGACCTGAATGCAGCTGTTTACTGATACGAAATTCTTAATGCTGGAAATTATGTGCACATTATTTACATAGTTTACCGGCGCATTGCAGCAGATCGGGTTGTTGTCGATGAAATCGTACAGCCTCTGCGTACCGCCGGCAAAGGTATAGAGGGCCTTGCCTTTGTCTACGTTTTTGTTCCCGGTGAGCTTGCCTGCTTCGAAGAGATCCACGTAGGCGTCAACGAACATCTCTGTGTGCGCGTTGATGTTGCGGATGTCTGACTGTGCCAGCATCTTTCCGATGGTGGAGGGCAGAGCGCCGATTCCCAGCTGCAGTGTACTGTGGGACTTGATGCGTTCGACGACGTGGGAGGCGATCATCCGGTCGATTTTGCTCCCCGGCTTGTCCGGCATCTGGGCCAGAGGCGTGTTGGAGCCTTCCACCACATAGTCGATGCCGTACAGGTTCAGCTGAGTCTGGTGCCCCAGCGCGATGGGCATGTTTTCGTTGACCTCGACGATGATCTTCTTGGCGGCCTTGATTACGCCCCACATGTCCGCGACCTGGGGACCCAGGTTGAAGTTCCCGTGCTTGTCCATGGGCGCCACCTGAAACATGGCGATGTCGATGCCCGACGGATTGTTGATCCAGTATTTCGGCAGCTCGGAAAACAGCATGGGGATATACCAGCAGCGTCCGTTTTTGGACATCAGCCGGTCGAATCCGCTGAAATGCGCCGACGCGAATTTCACCTGATCGTTGGAGGAAGTCGCCTCGTAAAGGGCGAAGGGCTTCTCCCGGATGGATACGGTACTGATCACCTCTACGCCGTGAAGCTCGTCCGCACGCTTGGCCAGCGCCTCGTCGATGTCCACAACCGCGCCGCAGCCCAGTCCGTAGTGGATCCGATCACCGGGGCGCACCATCGCAGCCGCTTCATCTGCCGTGATCAGTTTTTTCTTATATTCTTCCGCTAAAGTCGAAACCTTGTACATTCAGGCCTTCCTTTCTTCTTCTGTGGCGGCGTGCCGTCTGCGCCGGGCTCGTGCTTTGTACAAAAATCGCCGTACCCCGGCAGCGTGTCCTTCCGGCCCGCCGGCCGCTTGTTAACTTTCTAACAATCCAATTGTACTACATTGGCGGAAGGTTAGCAACCTGTTTATTCAAAAATATCCGGCTTAATCGCGCATCATTGACGGAGCCCCTGCCGAGCCGCCGGATGAGCTCGCGACCGCGCCGCCGGATGAAGCTCCGAAGGTTTCGCTGTTCAGTTCGCGGAGTTCTCTGGCCAGCCGCATTCCGGTTTCTGTGCCTGAGAAGGTGTGGGAGCCCAGTCTGCGAACGGGCATGGCCCCCATCAGTGAATTGGTCAGAAACATTTCCTCGCATGCGGCGGCGTCCTCCGGCCGGAGGATTTCTTCACGGATTTCGCACCGCTCCATGAGAACCTCCCGGGCGATGCCGGGCAGCAGACCGCAGGAGACAGGCGGCGTGACGATGCTCCCGTCCCGCACAAAAAACACATTGGACACCGCGCCCTCTGTAATTTCGCCGCGGGTGTTCAAAAAGACGGGCTCATCGACGCCCCGCGCGGCGGCTCGTCTTTTTTCGAGGATGCAGTCTCCGTAGTTCAGAGTTTTGCGGAAGACCAGCGGAGAGGTTTCGTTCCTGTGCACAGAGGAGTATGCGGCGACAAAAGCTGATTCGGCTGTCTGCCGGTCGTAGGGGTTCGGCCGAATCGTCGTCAGTATATTTTGTTCTGAAATCGTAAGCTTCAGCGCATAACGCCCATGCCGCAGCCGCGGCTCCTCCAGCGCCGTTCCCAGGGCTTTGCCGATTTCTCCGCCTGTCCGGGCGATTCCCAGAAAGATCAGCGCCTCCGCCAGCCGCCGCAGGTGCCGGTCTGCCCAGACGGGCTTTCCGTACTCGACCGCAATAGTTTCAAATGCTCCCAGCCCGAAGAAATATCCTTCGTCTTCTTTTATCATTCTGATCCCTCCCGCGCAAAGCCATCGGCGGTATCGCCGCCGAGGCCGTCGGATAGTCCGCGAGCGCCGGCCTGCCCACGAGCGCCGTCGCCCGGCCACAAAGCCTCCCGCATTGCCTTTGCCTTCTGCAGGGTTTCTTCGTACTCCGCCTCCGGGTCGGATTCGCAGGTGATGCCTCCGCCGACGCCCAGATGCCACTGGTTCCCGCGGCATATCCCGGTCCGGATCATGATGTTAAAGTCGCAGTTCCCGTCCAGCGAAAAGTACCCAAGTGTACCGGTATACAGATTTCGTCGCTCCAGTTCCAGCTCATCGATGATTTCCATGGCCCGGATTTTCGGTGCTCCGGTTATGGAACCGCCGGGGAAAAGGCTGTGAAGAAGCTCCGGAACATCAATATCCTGCCGCCGCCTTCCGATGACCGTGCTCACCAGGTGAAAGACAGTGGAATAATCTTCGATGACAAAATGCTCCGGAACCTGTACGCTGCCGGCTTCGCAGATGTGATTCAGGTCGTTGCGCTCCAGGTCTACGATCATCAGGAGCTCGCTGCGATCTTTGGCTGAGTGCCGCAGTTCTTCGCGGAGCATGGAGTCTTCCTGCTCCGTGCTCCCGCGTTTCCGGGTACCCTTGATGGGCCGTGTTTCGACCCGGCTCCCGCGAATCCGCACAAAACGCTCGGGAGAGGCGCAGACTACCTGAAAATCCACGCCCTGCAGGAATCCGCCGAAGGGGGTCGGGTGGTGTGTGCGGAGGTAGCGGTATACTTCATAGGGCTCCCGGCTGCTGCTGAGCCGGAGCTGCTGCGTCATGTTGGCGATATAGATGTCGCCGGCTCTGATGTATTCAATCAGTCGGCGAATCGCCTCCTTATAGGAAGCCTTTGTGAAAGCGGAGCTGAAGGGAGCAAGCCCTTTGTGCGCGGGGGAGCAGGAACAAAACATGGTTCGCGCAGTTCTGCCCGATACTTTGTGAGCCTGGCCCCGAAGTCCTCCGCTTCCTCGCGCATCGTCAGATACAACGCGCGTTCCTCCCGGTCCTCGATAATCAAAACATCATAAAATGCGAAAAAAGCGTCCGGAACCTGTACCGTTCGGGGGTGGCGGCTGCAAATGTTTTCGAACTTCCGGCAGAAATCGTAAGAGAAATAACCGAAAGCGCCGGCGATCAGAGGCAGGTGCGTCGGGTTGTCTTCGCGGTGCTCCTCCAGCCGCCGCGACAGACGCTGCTCAAGCGGCTCCGGGCAGGCCGCCCCGTTTTCCGTGCAGCGCCCTTCTGTCTCCGTCAGAATCAGGTACGGCTCCAGCGCGATGACGGAATATCGTTCGTATTGCCGGGAGGACGAGCCGCAGCGACCTGCAACCGGCGTCGAAGGCGCCTGCGAAGAGCCGGCGAACTGCGCCGAATTGCGGCAACCCGCGACCGGCGTCGAAGGCGCCTGCGAAAAACCGGCGAACTGCGCCGAACTGCAGCGACCCGCGACCGGCGTCGAAGAATCCAGGAAAATCGCAAAAGGTTCCTGGTGATACCGCTCGAAAATCTCTGCTGCGGGCCGGTAAAAGTCGAGTTTTTCTACGTGTGTTGTCATGATCTGATTTCCTCCTTTTCGGCGCCGGAGGCTTTTCCGGCATTGTCTGCGATGGCTGCCTGCGCGTATTTTCCGGAGGCTTTTCGGCCGGATATTTCTCTGCTGATCTGAATAAAGTTGTAGAGCAGCTCGTGGCCATACTCGGTCAGCACAGCCTCCGGATGAAACTGAACCCCGAAAATGGGCAATTCCTTGTGATGGAATCCCATGATGACGCCGTCTCCGGTGCGCGCGTCGACCTCCAGCTCATTCGGCAGATTTTGTTCGCTGACCACCAGCGAATGGTACCGTGTCACCCGATAGAAGGCCGGGAGCCCGCGGAACAGACCCTGCCGGCTGTTGTGGATGAGGCTGATTTTTCCGTGCATGGGGCGCTGCCCGCGCTGAACGGCGGCTCCGAAAACGCGGCCGATAATCTGGTGGCCAAGGCAGACGCCGAGAATCGGAATCTGGCCGGCCATTCGACGAACTAGCTCCTGACTGAGCGGGCAGTCGTCCGGCCCCTTCGGTCCCGGGGAAATAACGATGCCCTCCAGTGCTCCGGACCGTGCAAGTGCTTCTATCTGCACAAGATCAGCGTCGCCGCTCCGGACTATCTCTACTTCCGCGCCGCATTCCCGCATGTAGCACACGAGATTGTATACAAAGGAATCATAGTGGTCAATCATAAGATACATAACAGCAGATACTTCCTTTCTGATTTTCTTAAGGTCTCAGTTTTCCGGCAGACGTCCTGCTTCTTGACTTCGGGCTCCCGGCTCCCGGGGTTTTGAATTTCCTGCCAATGCGCTGCCCTTCATGCCGACCGTGCCGGCACGCCGCATGCCGGAAGGCTGCGGCATAAAATAAGAAAACTGTCAGGGAAAGATTCTGTTAGAATCTTTTCCTGGCAGTTTTCCGCTTCGTGGACACACCATCGCAATTAATATAACATGGCGGAGCAGGTTTTGTCTAATGTTTTTTAGGCGGGGGTTTACAAAGCGCGGTGCAACATGTTGCGAAGGTTGCGAAGCACGGTGCGAAGTTTAAAAATGATGCGGTGGCGGCTCTTTTAACTGGACTGCCGCGAAGCCGGAGTACAATCGCGGATGTCATATCGTAAATTGACGATTACAAAGCCGCTTAAAAGGACATTGGTTGGAAAATCTGCCACAAAACGCAAAAAAAATCAAAAATGTGGCAGAAAAGTGTACTGTACGTTTAAAAATTGTCTTTCCTGAGGGGGGATCAGCCGATGACAGGGTCGACAAAGGTCGGTAGAAGTCGGTAAAAGTCGATTTTTGGTATGTAAATGTATGTAGATACTGAAATCGGAATAATATTGCATGTAATTCTGCCACATTTCTCGAAAAAAATCAAAAATGTGGCAACTCTGAGTGCCGTCTAACTCGTCTGTCCGATTTGCCCCTTTATCTCCGCCCGTTCCGCCTTTCTCATCTGCCCGATTTATCCCGTCCGCCGCATCTGTTCCATTATCCCCGTGCGACTCGTCGGCCCGAGCCGGCCAGCCGGGCTTAAAATCTCCTGACTATAGTTTTCATCAGTATTCGTTGCCGTTCTTCGACATTCAGCGGCGTTCCTTCAGCCGCTATTCGTTGCCGTTCTTCGACATTCGGCGGCGTTCCTTCTTTCGTTATTTGGTAGCATTCCTCCACCCACCATTTGACCGCATCTTTTCATGCACTACCGAAATTTTTCTGTACTCTTCTCGACCTTGCAGGCATTCTGTGGATGTGCGCAGACATTCCGTGGATATCGATTGACAGACTATAATCTGAATGATAATATTGACTATAGTCAAGAGTGTGCTGGATGCATTTTGTGAAATCCAAAAAAGATACAAAAATAAAAGAAATATCGTTTTGGTACTCGATTTAAGGTCATTGGTTCCGAAACTATTGATAGACCGTATAGACTTGGGTAAAATATAGCAATTCAGGAACCGTATTACCTGAAATTCCGCAAACTCTTGGAGAATGAGTTCCTTGGAATTTGCCTTTCCGGAGGCGTTCGGAGCGGCTGGCTTCGCCGATGCTTCGAGTACCGGTTTCTTGCAGCGCGTCGCCAACCCTTGCGACCCTCGTCGTTCGTCGGGAGCCGTCGCCGGTCCCTTCCGAACCTGCTGCATTTTCAGGAGTTCAGGAGTTATTAAGTTAGTGCCTGTTCATTAAGTCCCCGTCGGACTTAATGAGCGCTGACGGCAGTTTGTCAGCAGCGCCGCGGCGCACCATCCTATGGAAGGGTGCGCAGGCTACCGAACATGCTCTTTGTATTATTGAGATTTCAAGCATATTCGGTAGCTGAGTACGCATTAAGTTATTGTGAAGTTACAGTGTATTATGATTTTGAGAGAGAGGCATCTATGAGTATGAAATTTCATTTCGTCCGGATGACAGACGGGCGGGGCAGAAAATGGGTCTGCAGCGCGGTGATTGTGCTTGCGGTGATTTTGTGCTTCGCAATGCTGAATGTCACTCCGGCACACGCGTTATCGGACTCCACCGCTATTGTGCTGGATACAAATGGCGGTACAGGCGGAGGCACAGTAAAGGTAACGGATAAGAAAAAAGTGGCGGCGCCGCTGCCCACCGCACAGCAGAACGGATACGTCTTCAACGGCTGGTGGACCAAAAGCGGCTCGAGCTGGGGCAGCATTCTGAAGGTGGGAGACAGTGAACCCGCATCAAGCACTACCTACTACGCTCGCTGGACGGAGATCAGCGAGACGACTTCCAAGACCGCAACCTATTTTTACGGAAAGGCGACGGACGACAGCGCCGGGAGCGTGACCTACAATTACGGCGAGATCGGCACGGCGAACAAAGGCTTTACCTATAACTACGGGACCATCGGCACAGTCCCCGCGACTGCGAGCAGCGGTACATATAACTACGGAACGATTGAGAACTACGCTTCCACGAAGAGTTCCTGGGGGTTGACCTATAACTACAGCGTCATTAAAAACAACAGCGGGAATGTAAAGAGTAACTACGAAATCATCGAAAACAGCAGCGGAACCGTGGATACCAACTACGGAACCGTGAAGAACAACACCGGCACCGTCAAAACCACAGAAGAGAACTCCGTAACATACAACGACGGCGGAACCGTTGAATCTGCTGAGGAAGGCGTTATTTACAATTACAGCGGCACAGTAAAGCAGTACTGGGCGAGCGGCAGCCCGAAGGTGTATAACTTTGCGGGCGGAACTTTTGTATACAACAGTAGCAGCGGCGGCGCCACCATCTACGACTTGGGCGGCACAACCTCCGGAAAGCCGGGACGCTATGACAAAACAATCTCCTGCTACAAGGTGGAGCTGGGCAGTGGCCTGGTGAAGAGTGTCGGCGGAGATTTCATCGAGGCGAAGGACGGGAGTGTGTACCTGCCGCAGGGCGGCAAGGGAACGCTGACTCCGGCGGATGGCGTGGACAAGCTGTACATGACCGGAGGCAACCTGACTGAGAACGGAGACGGAACCTATACAGTTTCCAACGTCAAGAGGGATGCTGCCATCAGCGATGTTCCCACATATTCCATCAGCTACGATCTGGACGGCGGGGTGCTGGCGGACGGTGACAGCAATCCGATTGCCTACACATCGAAGGACACGATCACGCTGAAGAATCCGCAGGACAAGAAAAACAGCGAATACACCGATTACCTGTTCGCAGGCTGGATCGGGACCGGACTGGACACTCCCGCGATGGAAGTCACCATTCCGGCGGGCAGTACGGGAAATCGCAGCTATAAAGCCACCTGGAAACCTAACCCCGACCTGATCAATGTAACATTTAAATTCGATGTGGACTCCAGGGGAGTTGTGAAGAAATACGACAAGAGCAAGGCCGGAACCGCCTTCGGAAGCTTACTGAGCGACCCCGCGCTGGACAGTTACGTCGCCAGAACCGGATATGATTTCACAGGCTGGTACACCGAGGAAAAGAGCGGAGAGAAGATCGACAGCGACACGGCGAGACCTTCCGAGGACACCACCTACTACGCCCGCTGGCAGATCCGTACCGTGACCATCAGACTGGACGGCAACGGCGGCACAGACGGCGGCACCTTCACAGGGAAATACAAAGAAACCATTGGAGTGCTCCCGATGAGCACCCGCAGCGGCTACATATTCAACGGCTGGTGGATCAAGGATAAAGACGGAAATTGGGACGGCGTGCTGAGCGCGCGCGATGGCTTCCCGGCACAGGATACCACCTACTACGCCCGCTGGACGAAAAAAACCGCAGAGAACACCACGACCTTCATCAACGGAGTTTCAGGATTTGACGGCTTCTTCACCGCGACTGATGAGAACAGAGGAAACGTCTCCGAGAATTATGGAGAAATCGGCTTGGTGACGGAGGGCGGAACCGTCGGAAAGAACTACGGATATATCGGCATTTACAAAGGCAGGTCCATTTCCGACAACTACGGTCTCATCGGCAACAACAAAGGAAAACTCAACTATAATTATAATCTGCTGAAGGAGAACAGCGGAGAACTCGATTACAACGAAGGTCTGCTGGAACTGAATACCGGCATTCTTCACAGCAATCGCGCAGGCGTTGAGACCAACAAAGGATCCATCGACTACAGCTACGGCGTTCTCAAGGTTAACGATGAGACCGGTACCGTGGCGACCAACTACGGAGAAATCCGGTTCAACGCCGGAACCGTGGACAGAAACTACGGAAAAGTGAACAATTTCGGCGGCACCGTCAAAGATAACAGAAGCGGCGCGGAGGTCACCGACTTCTATAAGGTGGTTCCGGGCTCCAGAGTGAAGAAGATTACCTATGAGAAGGGCTTCACCGATTTCCAGAACGTGGGATGGCTGGAGAAGGAGAAGGGAACCGGCGTCATCCGGGTGCAGCTGACCGACGACGCGCTGGACGAGGCCTTTGTCGTCAAGGCAGACGGCTGCGACATTCAGAAAAATGAGGATGGCAGCTATACCCTGAGCAAGGTGTCCGGGAACGTGACGATCAGCGCCGAGCCGACTGTCTATGCAATTACCTATGACCTGGGCGGCGGCGAAGCGGAGAACAAAGCGACGTACACCTATGACGACGAAGCGTTCACGCTGAACAATCCAGTCCGCAGAGGCTTCGAGTTTACCGGATGGAGCGGAACCGGCCTGCAGGGCGAGAACAATATGAAGGTCACCGTGCCGAAGAACAGCTACGGCAGCCGCAGCTATAAAGCGCACTGGAAGAAGATCACCTATACGATTACTTATGACCTGGCGGGAGGCAGCGTGAAGACTGCGAACCCCGGCAGCTACGATGTGGAAACCGCGGCGTTCTCACTGCAGAATCCGGAGAGAGAAGGCTATGTGTTCACCGGCTGGACCGGCACAGGTCTGACCGGAAATACCAGAACCGTCACAGTGGCGACAGGAACCACCGGCAACCTCGCCTTCAAGGCGACCTGGAAGAGACCGGTTCTGCTGCTGACGGTGAAAGCCGGCGGCAAGAAGGCTCAGAAACTGACTTGGAACAAAGTCAGCGCCCATCATTATGAAGTGTACGGGACTTTGTGCAGCAAAGACAATTTCAAAAAACTCGCTTCTGTGAAGGGTACGTCCAGAACATTCCGGAAGCTCCGGGGGAAGGACGCGTACAAATATTACGTCGTCGCTGTGGATTCACAGGGAAAACGCATCGCGAAGTCGGCAGCACAGCACAGCATTACCGGTAATGACAGCGGCAGAAAGACAAATGCGAAGTCTGTCAGCGTCAGGGTCGGAAAGACGACGCTGCGTACAGGTCAGACGACTAAACTGAAGGTTTCCGTCAAAGCGGCGCGGAAGGGCAGAGCGCTTCTGTGGAAGGGCCACACCTCCCAGTACCGGTATGTGGTTACCGATGCGGAATACCCGTACAGCACTTCCAAAGCAGTGAAGGTTACCGCAGGCGGAACGGTCAAAGCAGTGTCGAAGGGGCAGGCCAGAATTTTCGTGATGGCGGCCAACGGCGTGCGGGCCAGCGTGGTCATCACCGTGAAGTGATAAGAGACTGACGCGGATACGGCGAATTTACCGAAAACGGCAGTCGATATAAATCATATATGAGCGGCGGCGTGCAGAAAACTGCGTGTCGCCGCTCTTCAGGTGTGCGTTTATGCGGCTTTCCGGACGCCCTATATCCGTTCACCCGGTCTGGTACAGAATCGCTCCCGAACATGCATAGTACTTCTAAGGAGACGGAAAATCGCTCCCCAATATGCTTTATGGGCATTCTCAAGTTCCGGTCAACTCTTTTCGGGTATACAAAGAGTACAAGTTGGGTTTTTGTTCCGGCTTTATTGACAGTCAAAGTTGACTGGTCTAAAATAGAAATCTGTAAGGTTGTATTATAATTAAAGTAACCAGAACGCATCCGGCCGCTTTAAGGGACCGGGATTTTAAGTTGGATTAGGAGAGAGACAATGTTTGACATGAAGCAGAACCCGCGAAAAAAACGCTGGTCAAGACGTCTTTTCTGGGTATTATCACTTACGCTTATCATTTCTATGATTCCTGTAACTCCCGCTATGGCGACGGACACCGATGCCGCAGCCTCCGGGAACTCGACAGCAGTTACACAGTCGGATGGGAGCGGAACCTCCGGTTCCTCCGATAACAGTGCAGCATCGTCTGATACGGAAAAGGACAGCACGTCCGCATCTTCATCTGATACAAAGAAAAAGAGTGCGGCTGCGCCGCGAAGAGCACCGGCCGCAACAACTGTGACAGTGACGTATAAAGAAAACGGGGGAAAGTTTACCTCCGGATTTTCGAGCACTGTTTCTGCCGGCGCGGGCAGCACTGTTACGTTGCCGACATCGAGTAATGTTTCGTTGGCAAAAACGCGTCTCGCCGGCTGGTCCACGAATCCGTGGGCTAAGACTCCGACTTATGAGCCGGGGGCAACTTACACGGTGCCTTCGTCGGACGTGAAACTGTATGCGGTCTGGCAGAAAACATATACTCTGGCGCCGAATCTTGAACATATGTCAGGATATTATATGGTAGTCGATCCTGCCGGAACGGTGCAGTCGGAAGGTAAACTGGAAGGTCCGACACAGGTTACTGTAACGGTATCTGCGAATGTCAAAGAGTGTTTTGTTAACGTATTTGTCAAACCGGATGCGAATTATCTGATTACCCGTCTGGATACTGCAGATGTGAACAACTTCATCTATCCTCTGGGCGGCGACTATCTGGGGCGCCCCGGCAGCTATGTGAAAGAGACGGACGTTGAGCGGATGCTGGACGAAGGCTATGTCGCCACCTTCGGCTGGGGCTCCGGATATAACAGCGATGGAGCAACTCTTTCTGTAAATGCGACGGCATTTCAGCCCACTCCGAATGCGAGTATTACGCCGGACAAAACCCAGAACCTCAACGAGGGAGATGCGATTACGCTGACGGTCACGCTGAAGGCCGGCGATATTCTCAACCAGTACTCGGCGGCGCTGGGCGGAACCCCTGTCGTCCATATCGGTACAGGCAGTGGTGATAGCGTTGCTGACTTGCCTTTGTCCAATGTGACCGCCTCTGACAACGACACCTATACCGGTACAGTGCAGTATACCCTGACGGCAGATGACATCGCCAGGGATAAGCTGAGTGCACAGGTAGAGGCGACATTTAATTACAGCTATAAATTTCCATACAAAGGTGCGAATGGAACGTCAGCGACTCTCGATACGACGGCTACCATCGATTCGCAGAGTGAAACTGTTACTATCAACGGATACAGCACCCCTCATAAAGTGAGTTATTCCTACACCTATATCGGAGGCGTAACGCCGCCGGATACGTTCCCGGCCTGTCCTACGGATTCGGCGACCTATTCCAAGGGAAGCACGGTCAACATCGCTGCGTCGCCGGCCAAGGGCGACACCGTCAGAGATGATGCGAACGGCGGAACCTGGGAATTCCTCGGCTGGTTCCTCTACGACAGCGAAACAAGCGGAACTGCCACTATGGGAGACGATAATCTGACCTTTGAGGGGAGATGGCAGTTCAATGCGGATCCCGATTCCCTCACCTATGACGCGAACACCAACGGAGAAGCCTATGAGGGCGAGACGGAACCGTCGAAAGGCTTCGTCGGCAATCTGGTGGTCGTGGCGAAGAATGCCTTCAGCCGCATCGGATACAAGTTTCTGCACTGGAACACACAGGCCGACGGAAAGGGTACGAGCTATCTGGCCGATGTCGACCGTTACAAGCTGACGCCGGGCACGGATATTCTCTACGCCCAGTGGGAGAAGGCGCGCCACGTGACCTATGCTTTGTCGTACAAAGGTGCGGACGGAATCGATACTTCCGCATATCCGGCAGCGATTACGACAGTCCCGCAGGATGCGAAGGACTACTATATGAATGATTCTGTCACGGTTTCCACAGATCCGGCGCAGCGCACAGTCGATGACCCGGACAATCACGGGACCTGGACGTTTGAAGGCTGGATGAACGGAACGCTGGCGGCCGGCGAGAAGCTGACGATGGGAATCGACAATATTCAGCTGACCGGAACCTGGACATTCACGCCGTATGATACTTTGACCTACGACGGCAACGGCGCAGACAGCGGCTCAGTCGCCACAACAGAAGCGGCTTCCGGAACAGATGTTACTGTTGCTGAAAACGGCTTTAACCGCAGCGGATATCGTTTCATCGGCTGGAACACCAAAGCCGGCGGGAACGGCGGCGAATACAAGGCCGGCGACAGCTACACCCTGAAAGCCGGAACGGACGATGTTCTGTACGCCCAGTGGGAGAAGGCCCGCAGCGTGAGTTACAAACTGGCCTACAGCGGGGCGGACAAGCTGGACGCAGACAAATATCCGGCAGCAGTGAAGAAGGCGCCGGAAGACACGAAGGAATACTACAAGGGTGACGCAGTCACAGTTTCCACAGACCCGGCAGACCGGACAATTGACGATCCGGACAACCACGGAACGTGGACCTTCGGCGGCTGGCAGACCGGCGGAAAAGACGCCGGCAAGACCGTCACCGTGGATGCGGAAGACATTACGCTGACCGGCACCTGGACATTTACGCCGTATGATACTTTGACCTACGACGGCAACGGTGCAGACAGCGGCAAGGTCGCCGGAGCGGAAGCGCCCTCCGGAAAGGACGTCACCGTAGAGAAGAACGGATTTACCCGCAGCGGATATCGTTTCACCGGCTGGAACACGGCAAAGGACGGAAGCGGAGACGTTTACAAGGCCGGCGACAGCTATACTCTGAAAGCCGGAACAGATGATGTTCTGTACGCCCAGTGGGAGAAGGCCCGCAGCGTGAGCTACAAGCTGACCTACAGCGGGGCGGACAAGCTGGACGCAGACAAATATCCGGCAGCAGTAAAGAAGGCGCCGGAAGACACGAAGGAATACTACAAGGGTGACACAGTCACAGTTTCCACAGACCCGGCAGACCGGACGATTGACGATCCGGACAACCGCGGAACGTGGACCTTCGGCGGCTGGCAGACCGGCGGAAAGGACGCCGGCAAGACCGTCACCGTGGATGCGGAAGACATTACGCTGACCGGAACCTGGACCTTTACGCCGTATGATACTTTGACCTACGACGGCAACGGTGCGGACAGCGGCTCAGTCGCCACAGCGGAAGCACCCTCCGGAAAGGACGTCACCGTAGAGAAGAACGGATTCAGCAGAGACGGTTACCGCTTCACCGGCTGGAACACGGCGAAAGACGGAAGCGGAGACGTTTACAAGGCCGGCGACAGCTACACTCTGAAAGCAAGCGCGGACGATGTTCTGTACGCCCAGTGGGAGAAAAACAAGACGCACAAGAAGGGCGGCGCTGACAGGCATTCCAGCGGAGGAAATCCGGATACAGGAGATGTCACCGGGCTGTACGGATATGTGCTGCTGCTTGTGACCTGCGCGGCCGCGGGGATTGTTCTCCTCCTGATCCGGCGCAGAAGGAACGCTGACCGGGCGGAATAGACCGGCGGCATGCTGCGAACGACAGACAACAACAGATACTGTTACCGCGGAGTAACAATCGACCGGAAGGGTAACGTTACCGGACGGTAACACTCTTCACCATCAACAAAAAGCCTTGGGGCAAACAAAGCGAAGGACGTTGGAATTCCAACGTCCTTTTGCTATGGGAAAATTCTGAAGACTATGGCACGGATATCGCAATAGATATCGGTGCTATTTTTTATCACCCCCGATTCAGAATGGAGGAAATGAATGAAAGTCAATGATAAGTATCTGAATTTCTATTATGAGACGATGGGCGAAATCGACGAGCCGGTCATCGACCCGAAGAAGACGGCCCTGCTGCTGGTGGATCTGCAGAATGAATTTGTTCTCCGCGACTTCGGTGAAGCACTGGAGTATAAAGCGGCGGGCGAATGGGACCGCTGGATTCCTTTTCACGACAGGCTGGACAACATCGTCGTTCCGAACAACAAAAAACTGCTGGACTTCTTCCGTGCGAACAAGATGGCGGTGACCTACGGACGAATCGCCTGTCTGCGGGAGGACGGCGAGGATCGTTCGCCTGTGCAGAAGTCAGAGGGCTGGAACAATATGCTGATGCCGGTGGACAGCTATTCCGCCCAGATGATCGATGAGCTCGCGCCGATGAAGAACGAGATTGTGGTCAACAAAACAACGGACAGTGTATGCAACGGGACCAACTATCTGACGCTGCTCCGGTTCATGGGAATCGAGACCGTTGTGGTCACCGGAATCGTGACGGATCAGTGCGTTGCCTGCACCGTCCGGGATCTGGCGGACGCCGGGTTGAAGGTAATCTGTGTAGAAGACGCCTGTGCGGCGGGAAGCATGGAGCTTCATGATGCGGAGCTGAAAATCATGAATGTGATTTACTGCAATGTGATGAGCACAGACGATACGATTCAGTTAATCAGCAGAAATCTGCAGTAGGAGAAATCTGCAGTAGAGGAGGACACTATGGAAAAGAAGATGAATCAGACTGGGCTCTGTAAAAAGCTGACGCTGTCTGATTCTGACTCGGACATGACAGGAGGGATTTTTCATGAGTGAAGTTGCGGTAAAAGCGGTAAAAGAAGATACTACCCTGAAGAAGGGGATGAGCTTCTGGCAGATCTGGGCGTTCGGCGTAGGATCTGTGGTCGGAGACGGATTATTTATTTATCTGGGACAGGGCGTTCAGACGGGAGGCCCGGTGGCGATTCTCGCTGTCGCGTTTGCGGGATTCATGCAGATGGCAATCATGCTGGCAATGGGAGAGCTGGCAGTCGGAATGCCTTCAGCCGGTGCGATGACATTCTGGTGCTCCAAATATCTGAACCGGTTTTGTGGTCTGTTCGCCGGAATGACCTTTTCAGTAAGCTGGATTGTGTTCGGCGGTTCGACGAGCATCGCACTCGGGACGATTATGGCGTACTGGGCGCCGATTGGCGGACAGGCCTTCGCGACTCTGTTCTGGGCTGTGATCTGGTGGTCGGTGTTCGCTGTTCTCAATATCGCCGGAGTTTCCATCGCGAGTAACGTTCAGCTGTTCCTGGTGGTCGTGCTCGTCGGAATTATGGCCGTATTCGGAATCGCAGGCGTGGTGCACGGACTGAATATGGATAATTTCACGCCTTTCGCCCCCTTCGGGTTTAAGGGTTTCGCGAACACGATTCCGATTGCGTGCTTTGCCTTTATGGGAGCAGCCACCATCTGCACCTGCGGAAATGAATGCAGGGATCCGAGGGATCTCGGCAAGTCTCTGTTCTGGGCGTCTCTGACCTTCATCATCGTATACTGTCTTGCGATGGTCGTCGTCATCGGTGCGGTGAACTGGAAAGACCAGTCTCTGGACGTCTCTTTGTTCACTCTCGCGGCGAAGACGCTGTGGGGACCTGTCGGAGGAACCATCCTGAATATTGCCGCGTGGATCGCGGCGGCCACCTGCCTGATCAGCGGATCGCTGTATACTCCGTCGAGAGTGTTCTTCGGAATGGCGGAGGTCGGTTATATGCCGAAGGTGTTTGCGAAGGTCAACAGCCGGACGAGGACTCCGGTAAGAGGGCTTGTGATTATCTGGGCGTGTGGTATGATATTAATCCTGGCAGGTGCAAAGTGGGGTGCGAGCCTCGTTTACACCACCCTCGTCAATCAGGGAGTGGTCGCCTGGACGCTGGGCTGGATCCTGGCCATCATCGCCGGCATCAAATACCGCAGGAAGCTGCGGACGCAGGGCGTAAAAGACATCAAGGCTCATATAGGGTGGAAACAGCCGCTCTATCCTGTGACGCCGATTATCGCGCTGGCGTCATCCGTGTATCTTTTGTATCTGTGCCTGAACGGAGTAGTCGCAATCGTCGGCATGTGCATCTGGCTTGCGGCCTTCTGCCTCTACTACTGGCGCATAAAGACAAAGGTCAGGGCGGGAGAACTTTCGGAAGACGTATATTTCTGATATGAGCTGTGTCTGCCCGTTAAGCCCTGTCGGATTTAACGGGCGCTGAGCACTCATTAAGCAGGGAAGGAGGAACCCTCCGGCAAAACGGACGGGAAATACAATGAACAGAAGTACCGAATTATTTCAGCGGGATGCGGATGCTGTCAGCGATGTGATGAAGCTCAGATTTTATCCGATGGTTGCAAAAGCTGCCGGAGGCGCGCTGATCCGGGATGCGGACGGCAGGGAATATCTGGACTTCAGTGCGGGCTGGGGCGTTGCTAATACCGGTTACGGTCACCCCCGCATTGTGAATGCGGTATGTAAAGAAATGAACAGGCTGTCATTTTCCCCGACAATATCTGTGCTGAACGAGGAAAGCATAGAACTGGCGGAAAGGCTCAGGGAAATGACGCCGGGGGATTTCGAGAAAGCGGTCTGGTACGGTCATTCGGGATCAGATGCAAATGAATTTTTGTACAAAATGATCCCGGCCGCGACCGGCCGGAGCAGGATTGTTTCCTTTGTCGGCTCCTATCACGGACAGACGATGGGTTCATATTCCATGTCGGGGCACCCTGCACAGGGAAAATTCACGGGCGGCGGAAATGTAACCAGGATCCCGTATCCGTACTGTTACCGCTGCCCCTTTGAAAGGGACAGGGAAACCTGCGGACTGTTCTGCCTGAAATATGTGGAAGACTTTGTTTTCGCCTCACAGGTTTCTCCCGCGCAGGTCGGGGCGCTGATTGCGGAGGCGGTGCAGTGTGACGGCGGTGATGTGGTCCCCCCGGACGGTTATCTGCAGGGGCTGGAGCGGATGTGCAGAAGATATGGAATACTGTTTATTCTCGACGAGGTGAAAATCGGATTCGGGCGGACCGGAAAAATGTTCGGCTTTGAAAACTGGGGTGTGACGCCCGATGCAGTTGTCATGGCGAAGCCCATGGGATCCGGACAGCCGATCAGCGCGGTGACCGGAAGAAAGGAGCTGATGGACGCCGGCGTGGGGATGCATATGTTCACCACAGCCGGGAATCCGGTGGCCTGCGCCGCATCGCTCGCTACAATTGACGTGATTGAAGAGGAAAAGCTTGCAGAGAATGCTGAGATACAGGGGGAATATCTTCTCGGCAGACTTCGCGAACTGCAGGCCGGCTGTCCCGTAATCGGCGATGTTCGGGGAAAGGGGCTTGTGATTGGGATTGAGCTTGTGGAGAATCCGGAAACGAAGAAACCGGCGTCGGAGCTGGCGGCGCTGGTTGTCTACCGGTGTTATGAGCTGGGGCTTCTGCTGTTTGATTCCGGTATCAGCGCCAATGTGATTGAGCTTACGCCTCCGCTGATTATCACAAAACAGCAGTGCGACCGGGCGGTCGAGGTCCTCCGGCAGGCAATCGAGGATGCGATGACCGGCAGAATTATCCGGGAGGATCTGGGAGATTTCGCAGGCTGGGGCTGATGCTCCGGCCGCGAATCCACAGTCTGTCGACCGGAAACGGATTGGCAGACGGGTCGGACGAAAAACTCCGGACGACAGCGTGATTCGGAAACGGCCGAAAATCCCCGGCCGGCAGATACTGATTCTAACTAACAGAAAAGCGCGTCATAGTATATACTGTTATCATGAGAATGGAGGGATGCCGATGAAACTGCCGGAAATACTTTGTTCCCTTGCGACGCGCGTGATTGTTATTTTCCTGCTTTGCAGTATACTGTACTTGGCGATTTTCATTACACTGTCCGCCTGGCAGACGAAGAATAAATCGGCGCAGTACAACAAAAACAACCTGCAGGAAATCACCAGGGAGAAAAGCCAGCTGATTTCTGCCGGCTTTACACAGATCGAAAACGACACGACGAATATGGGGATCTGGTACCAGAAGCTTTACCGGCAGTCCGGGGAGGAGATGTACAGCACGCTTCCGGACGGCTATCGGGTGAATCGGGACGGGACGATCACCCGGCTCCGCGACAGGAGTGTCAGCCGGACGCGGCAGAGCGCCATCTATGTGGCGGGTACCGCGAAGAAGAGCGCCGCACTGTACCGCGACATCGCGATTTCAGAGCAGCTGGACGACGCCTTTGCCGAAGTGGTGAAAAACAAGGTGGTCACCTGGGCGTACCTGGTGGACAAAAATAACATCCTGCGCTGCAGCCCGTACAGCGATCTGAAGGCGCAGTTCGAGACGGATCATGACCAGCGCAGCGATCCATTCTATCTCGACGCCAGCGAGAAGAATGATCCCGACCGTGTGGCGGTGTGGACAAAGCCTTATTCGGACTATTTGCGGACAGGTTGGATGATCACCTGCTCCTATCCGATTTACGATGAGAAGGATCGTTTCTACGGCGTCGTGTGCATCGACCTGTCGCTGAACAAGCTGATGAAGAGGTACTTCAGCGATTTCTCTATCGGAGATACCGGCAGGATATACTGGCTGACAAAGGACGGCGGCATTTATTATCAGTCGGATATGAAGGATTCCGAGGAGCAGGGGGAAATTTTCTCCAAAAATATTTTTGAGAAGGGGGACGTGGGCTCCGCGAAGGAGAAGGCCATGCGCGAAGCGCTGAAGAGCGGCCGCGGTATTTACGAATACAGCGAGCGGCGCCGGGAAAAGATTTTGTTCTGCTCAAGAGTCAGCGACACGGACACCGTGCTTCTCATCGAAGTAAACAGAAGCGAGATCGTGCCCCGGAACCGCATCGACCTGCCCACCGTGCTGATCCTCATCCTCGTCACCATCCTGATGTCCTTCATCTTCCTGATGTGGCTGCGCTACAATTTCTCTCATCCGATGAATGACCTGGTGGCCCGGGCCAACCGGATATCGGAGGGGGATTACAGCCTGATCCGGCGCGCCGCGGATGAGAGCGAGCTTCGGGAGATCCGCGACCTGGACCGGGCTTTTACCACTATGAACGCCAGGATTGAGGAGTATACCCGCTCGATTTCCAAGAGGAACAAAGAAATCAGCACGATTCTTGAGACTATCGAGGGCACTCTGCTCATTGTCAACCGGAACGGGGAGGTCGTCGTTTCCTCCCGCGAATCGGAGTCGGTTTCGCCTGAAATCGTGATGAGGGAGCTGGAGAAGCTGCGGAAGGAACCTCATCCCCGGATGGATTCGGAGCAGATTATCCTGGGAAGCGAGGTGTACCGCAACACTTATTATCCGATCTGCGGCGAAGGCGGTGAACTGTCGGAGGTGGTCATCAGCAGCGACAAGGTGACCCAGAGCGTTCTTCTGGAAAAGGAAGTGCAGCAGATGGAGAAGATGGCGGGCATCGGTCAGTTCGCGGCTGCGATTGTCCACGAGCTTAAGAATCATCTTGCGGTGATGAAGGGCGCCGCGTACATTCTGAAGCTGGAGGGTGTGAACAAAGAGGAGGTCGGCCGCATCGAGCGCGCCGCAGACGAAGCGGAGAAGGTCATCTATACGCTGCTGGATTATTCCAGGGACGATGATGAGAGGATGGAGATGGTGCATGTGGGCACCTTCATCCGGCAGATTCTTCTTCTCTCCAACAAAACCCTGATCCGGCAGAATATCGAGGTCATCGAGAATATCGACAGCAGCTGCTATATCCATATGGGAAGCCCCGAGGCTCTGAAGGTGATTCTGCAGAATATCATCATCAACGCCATCCAGGCGATCGGTGCGGACGGGCGCATCGAGATCGACTGCCGGCGGGACGGAGATAATGTTGAGATTTCCGTGAAAGATGACGGAGAGCCGATACCGGCAGACCTGCGGGAGAAAATATTCGAGCCCTTTTATACCACAAAGGAAAACGGCAACGGCATCGGCCTGTGGATTACGAGGCGGCTGACGGATTCCCTGGGCGGAACAGTAACAGCGACAACCGACGAGAATTCAGTGACGGAATTCGACATCATCCTCCCGGTAAACACCCCGCAGGACAACTGAACGCTCGCCACGCTGCACGACAGTTTCCACACCCGGCGAGCGCGCCGCACGACGGCACCTCGCACGGCCTCTACACGACGGCACTCACGCCTGGCGAGTGCGCCGTGAATGAACAGCGAAGGGACGACGAGTGACACGCCGCGGATGAGATAGGAGAAAAAAGAAATGAAAAGCAATTCGATACTTCTGGTGGATGACGACCGGGAATTGCTTGGCGTCTATCAGAAAATATTCACACTGAAGGGATTTCAGGTGCAGACGGCGGACAACGGCTCCGCCGCGCTGAAGCTTATGTCGCGAGGCGGGATATCCGTGGTGATTCTGGATATTATCATGCCGAAAATGGACGGGATGGAGGTCCTTCTGCGGATTAAGGAAAACTGGCCCGCCACTGAGGTCATCATGCTGACGGCGGAGGGCTCTATCTCCGGCGCAGTGGATGCAGTGAAAAAAGGAGCCTACACATACTTTGTCAAACCGGCGGATATCGACGAGCTGATTGTGAATGTCACAAAGGCACAGGAGCTGGCGGAGGTCCGCAGGGAAAATCATCGCCTGAAGCAGCACATCGACACGATATCGGTGACGAACCGTCTGATCGGGGAAAGCGACGCTGCCCGCAAAATGCGGGAGGAAGCGGTAACCATCGGGAGGACGATGGCGTCCGTACTGATTACCGGAGAAAGCGGAACCGGAAAAGAAGTGATGGCGCACATGATTCATCAGTGCAGCGAGCGCGCCGACAAGCCCTTCGTCTCTGTCAACTGCGCCGCATTCAATGAAAACCTGATAGAAAGCGAGCTCTTCGGCAGTGAACGGGGAGCATACACCGGTGCGGAGAAGCGTCGCAAAGGGCGGTTCGAGATTGCCGACGGCGGGACTATTTTCTTCGATGAGATTGGCGAGCTGAGTCTGAACATGCAGGCCAAGCTGCTGCGCGTGCTGCAGGAGAAAGCGTTTGAACGGGTCGGCGGAAGTGAGACAATCCAAAGCGATTTCCGTCTGATTTCCGCCACAAATGCAGATCTGAAGCAGGCGGTGGAAGAGGGCCGATTCCGCCTGGATCTTTATTATCGCATCAACATTCTGCCCATCGAAATCCCGCCGCTGCGGACTCGGAAAGAGGACATTCCGCTTCTTGCCGTTTACTTCCTCGACCGCATCTCAAAAGAAATGAACCGTCGAATCGCCCCTCCGCCCGAAGCCCTGATGAACTGCCTGTGCAATTACGATTGGCCTGGCAACATCCGCGAGCTGCGCAACATTATCGAGCGCCTGGTCGTCATGGCAAAAGACGGCCGCGTCTCCGTATCTGACCTTCCGCCCGAAATCCGAACCGGGTCCGCAGTTTCAACAGGCGATAGCCGAGGCATGCCAGCCGCTTCAACGGGCGATAGCCGAGGCATGCCAGCCGCCCCTCCGGACGACAGCCGAGGCATGCCGGTCACCTCGGCGAGCGGTCATCCCGTTGGGCACGAAGCTCTGCGGAGCGCCACACACAACTTTGAAAGAGATTATATCACCGAGGTGATGCGCCGCAATAGCTGGAACGTCACAAAGGCTGCCCGGGAAATGAACATCGCCCGCAAGACACTCTACAAAAAACTCAACGACTACGGCATCAAATACCGGTAGCCTGCGTCATCAGATTCCGGCAGCTTCCGCCATCAGATGCCGGCGGCATCTTGACCGCCGGCAGTTTGTGCCATCAAATTACGGCAGTATCTTGACCGCCGGCAGCCTGAGTACAAAAAGATGTTCACAGTCATTCATCCGCCGCCGACTGCGAAGGAACGCCCGCCGTCGGCTTATCCGCGGGCAGCACTGTCGCCGCCGACTGCGAAGGAACGCCCGCCGTCGGTCTATCCGCGGGCAGCACTGTCGCCGCCGACTGCGAAGGAACGCCCGCTGTCGGTCTATCCGCGGGCAGCACTGCTGTCATCAGAAATCCCGGCTTCGGCGCGAGAGCGATACGGGTTTGACCGCGCGGGCGCCGTGCCATTACCGATCTGCTTGCGAGCGCCGAACAGATACGCCCGTGATGTGCCGCTGTTCGCACTTGAGTGGTTGATGGGCGCATCGATGAGCCCGCGATGGGAGATGACGAAGAGAGAGCAGCCGACGAACTCGAAACGAAGCAATTCTCATGAGAGTCAATGACGAACTATGACTGGTGTTGGACTTCATATCGTAAATTAACGATTACAAACCCTCTTAAAAGGCCGTTATTTTGAAAATCTGCCACAAAACGCAAAAAAAACCAAAAATGTGGCAGAATGTGCGCTAAAAATTTACATATTTTACCATCATAACCAAAGAAATATACATGCAGACTAAATTTTGCGTTATATTTTTTATAAAATACGGTACGAATGACTTATTTTCGATACTCTAATTTTGTAATATATGTTATACATATCAAAAACGCCATGAGATCTGCCACATTTCTCGAAAAAAACCAAAAATGTGGCAAGTCTGACCACTCTCTAACTCAGAAATTAAAAAATGGGATCGAATAATAAAGATTTGCAGGCAGCAATTGATGAATCGGGGTTTATATGATTATCCTGACTCAAATATCTTTCATTCGTATTGCTCTCGGTATTGCTCAACTCGCACTTTTACGTAGTTTGCCCATGACTTAGCCCGCGGCTCGCTGCTCGCCGTCACCATTCGACACACCTTAGCCCGCGGTTCGCCGTCCGTCGGCACCGTTTGTTGATCCTTCGCCTGCGACATGTCACTCGTTGTTAACATGTCGCTCCTCTTCCGCCCACGACCCGCGGCTCGCCGCTCATCCGCTTGTCGGCGCTGCCGTCACCGTTTGCTGTACCTTCCCCTGCGGTCATTTGCAGGATCCGATTTACAAATTTTTTCAGCCGTAACAATTGTTACGGATTTCTTTGCTGTCCTTCGCCATAATAGCATCAGAAGGTGAAAAGCGGAGCCCCCGCAGAGCCGGTGGATGCGGACTTGCGAGAGATGAAGAGCAGAGCCTTCGCAAACAATGAAAGCGGAGCCTTCGCAGGTAATGAGGGCGGGACCTTCATGAACCGGGAAATCGAAAAACCAAAATTTATAGCAGTATTGCAGGAGGTATAGAAATGGATAATGTAATGAATGCGACGAAAGTGACAAAGGATATGCTGGTGGGGGATATTGTGGCGAATATTCCGGGTGCGGCGGAGGCACTGATGAATGCGGGGATGCACTGTCTGGGGTGCCCGGCTTCTCAGAGTGAGTCGCTGGAGAACGCGAGCATGGTGCACGGGCTGGATCCGGATAGTGTTGTGGAAGCCGTAAACGCGGCGATTGCGGAGGCGTAACGATGAGTGCATTTTTGGGACCGATTCATTATTGGCTTTATAACAAAATCAAGGTTCAGGAGGATCTGACGGCAGCGATTGCGGAAGCCGGCAGCCGGAACGGATGGGCGGCGCTGAAGGACGGCAGACTGAAGGCGGAGTGTGTGGACAATGACCTGGCGCCGCTGGAAACGCAGATCGACACCGCAAACATTCACGGATGGCTGCAGGCCCGGATTGATGATGCGGAAGCGCGGTATGCCAGGCTGGTTACGGAAATACTGAAACAGGAGCCGCGCCTGGAGGAAATCACAGAGGCTGCATTTTTGTACGGGAAAAGCCTCCGCACGACGACGGAAACCGCCATGGATGCGTATCGCCTGCTGGACGAGTCGCTGCTGGACGGAATGCCCTGCGACAATGTCAATCAGGTGACGCAGAACGACGCCGGGGACTTCCGCTGGCAGCGCACCGCGGACCTTCACGGTAAGTACTGGACGGATCCTGCCGCGCCGCCGGACGTCTACTACCGGATTCGCGAGGCCATGATCCGCGGGATGCTGGAAGACACCGGATTTGATTTTGTTGACGAGGGCGGCAGCTGCCGCATCGCATAGTAGGAGGAGAGTTATGTACGCGACAGATGTGATGGTGGAGGAGCACAAAAACATCAACTATATGCTGCGGGTGATTCGGGAGATCTGCTGCGGAATCCTGGAGGGCGCGCCGGTTGATGCGGACGAACATCGGAGGATTATTGATTTTGTGCGGAACTACGCCGATCGTTATCATCACGGGAAGGAGGAAAAGTTTCTTTTTCCTGTTATGGAGAGCAGACTGGGGGTTCCGGGACAAAGTCTGATTCGCCACGGCATGCTGGTGGAGCACGATCTGGGACGCGCCCATGTGGCCGACTGGGAGAATGCGCTGGAGCTT
Source organism: Hornefia porci (assembly GCF_001940235.1). Lineage (NCBI taxonomy): Bacteria > Bacillati > Bacillota > Clostridia > Peptostreptococcales > Anaerovoracaceae > Hornefia > Hornefia porci. The sequence continues at coordinate 2,076,770 of NZ_MJIE01000001.1, forward strand.
TATGAGAAGGAGCCCCTGACCACGCACAAGCTGGATATTCTGACCGGCGCGATGGGTTACGCCGACCTCCTTCAGCGGCATACCGAGAAGGAGAACAATGTGGTTTATCCCTACGGCGAGGCGCACCTTCCCGCTGACGACAAAGCCGTAATTGACGGGCAGGCCCGGGAATTTGAGGCCCTGCCGGAGTCAGAGGACGTTCGCGAAAAACATCTGACGTTCCTGAGAGAAATGATGGAAAAGTACGGAGTAGAATACAGCCGGTAACGTACAAGACCGGCAGCGCCTATGGTCGCCGTTGTCTGTGACTGGCGACAGCGACATCCACGCCGCCGACATCCGAGGCCGATAACGTACACAATCTGTGGCAGACAATCTGCCGCAGTTTTTTTTGTTCAGGCTTCATGACTGAATATCCTTTTTCGCTTCTGCACCCGGTTCGTCATCGGACAATGTGTCGGTGCCCGTCTCCCCTGAATCAGGTCGATCTGCTGCGGAACGCTCAGAACCCGGAGGCGAACAACACTCAGAGCGCGGAGGCGAACAACACTTAGAGCCCGGAGGCGAACTTCGTATTGAATCCGGCGGTGAGTGCGTGTAGAATATTGGTAGAATTACAGTCTTGAGAGCGAAAGGATGCCGGAGCAGAAGGAGACCGGAATGGGGAAATTCAGCAATTTGGAAAAGTCATTAAAGATCGGGGAACTTACGTCCCGAAACCGGTTTTGTGTACAGCCGATGGAATGCTGTGACGCAGAGGAGGACGGGAATGTTTCGGCTCGCGCGCTGAAACGATACGCCCGGTACTGCGACGGCGGGGCCGGAGCTGTTGTGATTGAGTCTGTGACACTGCAGTATGCCAGCAGGAGTACGCGCCGCCAGCTGCTGCTGAATGTCCACGACCCCGTGAACCGAAGAGGATGGGAGGATTTCTTCCGGACACTGAAAATTCTTCATCCCGGTACAGTGCTCATCATGCAGCTGAATCATGCGGGCGAATATTCCTCTGACGAGTGGTCAGAGCGGGTTTGTGTCAAGCCGAAGGAGGGCTTCGGAGGCCGGCAGATCGATGCGGAATATGTTGACGGCGTGATTCGGGATTATATAGAAGCCGCGGATTTTTTGTACCGGATCGGATGCGACGGAGTGGATCTGAAATTCTGTCACGGATATCTGGGTTCACAGATCCTGCGACCATATAATGACCGGAAGTGGAAGTACGGCGGAAGCTGGGAGAACCGCAGCCGGTTTGCATTCGATATGTGTGCGGAGATACGGCGCAGAATTCCGGACCATCGTTTCCTGGTCGGCGCCAAGATTTCCGTAGTCGAAGGGATCTGGCAGGGTCAGGGGAATCGCGGAAATGAAACCGATGTGACGGAGTCCGTCGCTTTGTGTCGGGGGCTTGAAGAGCGCGGAGCCGATTTCATTATTGAATCGCTGGGAGCTGCCAGAGAACGATGGGATCTTATGGCGCCGAATCACGGCTGTCCGGAACACGTCTGGCTTCATGTGGCGGCCGCTCAGGCGATCCGGAACGCATTGAAACCGGAGACCGCGGTTGTCTGCGGAGGACTTTCGGTGCTGGGCAGAGATTACGGGAAAATTACGGACTTCTGCATAGGCGACGGAATGTTTGATATGGCGGCAATCGGGCGACAGGTTCTGGCGGATCCGGATTTCCCGGCGAAGCTTCTGAGCGGGAGAGCGGCGGAGATTAACTATTGCAGATGCTGCGACGCCTGCGGCGAGCTTCTGATTCGGCAGAAGCCGACCTGGTGTATCTACAGCAGACTTTGACGCGGCATGACAGCGCGCGTCGTGAGGAACAAAGGAAGGTCCGCGGATTTTGTCTGCGCGGCGCCTCTGCGGATATCGACGCCCGGCATGACAGCGCGCGTCGCACAGCGGGAAGGAACGGAAGGAGAAGGGCATGTCTGAAAAAGCAAGCCGGCTTGTTCGCGGGCTTCGGAACGGAGAATTTCAGGAGCAGCTGAGGCGCATCGATCCTCATGAGAATGCGATGAGCCGCAGCAGAGCACGATATATCAGTGCGCTGGAAGAGTTCCGGAGACTGTATGGCGACCGGCAGGTGGAGATTTACAGCGCTCCGGGCCGTACAGAAATCGGAGGGAACCACACCGATCATCAGCGCGGCCGGGTTCTGGCGGCCTCCGTGAATCTGGACATCATTGCAGTGGTATCGCCGACAGAAGATAATCGGATTACGCTGAAATCGGAAGGATATTCTCCTGTCTGTGTGAATCTCGCGGAGCTGCAGCCGGTGCACGGGGAAAAAGGAACATCTGCGGCTCTTATCCGGGGAGTTGTGAGCGGACTGGAAGCGGCCGGATTTCAGGCGGGAGGCTTTCAGGCCTATGTTACCGGAGCCGTACCCGGAGGGGCGGGACTGTCGTCTTCAGCGGCCTTTGAGATCCTGACAGGAACTGTTATCTCCGGACTTTATCACGATATGCAGATTCCGGCGCGGATTCTGGCCCGTGCGGGACAGGAGGCGGAGACACGGTATTTCGGAAAACCCTGCGGACTCATGGATCAGATGGCCTGCTCCGCGGGAGGACTCATTTACATTGACTTTGCGAACGAGCCCCCGGAGGTCCGGCGGCTGGAGACAGACTTTGAAAATTTCGGGCACGCACTTTGTATCGTGGAAACGGGCGGATCGCATGCGGCGATGACGGACGAGTATGCGGCGATTCCGGCAGAGATGTGCCGGATAGCAGGCTTTTATCACAAAGAAGTACTGGCGCAGGTGGAGCCCGAGGCCTTCTGGAGGGATATTCCCGCACTGCGAAAACAGTTTGGAGACCGGGCGGTGCTGCGCGCGATTCACTGGTTCGGGGAAACCTGCCGCGTTTCCGCGCAGGCCGACGCACTGGAGGCAGGGGACTTTCCGGAGTTCCTGCGACTGATTCGGGCGTCCGGGAATTCCTCCTTTCAATATTTGCAGAATGTCAGTTCCCGAAGGGATCCGAGAGAGCAGCCGATTGCCCTGGCCCTTGCCGTCAGCGACAGAATTCTGGACGGACGCGGGGCCGCCAGGGTTCACGGGGGAGGCTTTGCGGGAACAATACAGGCCTTTGTTCCTGAAGACCTCGTGGAGGAGTACAAAAAAACGCTGGACTGGATTTTCGGAGAGGGCGCCTGTCATGTGCTCCGGATCCGGAAGTACGGCGGAATGAAGGTGATATGAATGGAATTGATGAAGGATATCGGACTGCTGACGGAATATGGAATCGCAAAGGGACTGATTGAACCGGAAGATCGCAATTATACGATTAACCGGCTGCTAGAGGTATTCGGGCTTTCGGTCTATGACCCGACCCCCGCGCCTGCGCGGGGGTCGGAAGCGGAACGGTCGGACGCGCAGACGGACTGCCCGGAAGTCCGGCCGGCGCCGCCGGTTCTGCGAACCGGCGAAGGCGGCTCCGCCGCTACGACGCCGCAGGCGTCGGCGCCGGCCGGGCCGGACCTGGCGGGGCTGCTGGACAGACTGTGCGACGAGGCTTACAGCAGAGGACTCATTCCGGAAAACAGCGTGACATTCAGAGACCTTTTCGACACCAGACTTATGGGAATCCTGACGCCCCGCCCCAGCCGGGTTCAGAAACGGTTCCGGCAGCTTTATGCCCAGAGCCCGAGACTCGCTACCGACGGATTCTACCGGTTCTGCAAGGATACCAATTACATTCGCACAGACCGGATTGCCAGAGATCTGAAATGGAAAGTGGACAGTGATTATGGGATGATTGACATTACGATTAACCTGTCCAAACCCGAAAAAGATCCCCGGGCTATCGCGGCGGCGCGCAGCGGAGAGCAGGAAGCGGGCCGGCTTGCGGACCACTCGCCCGGCTCCTTCGCAAGTTGTCAGGATTCTTCATCCAGCCGGCTCGCGGACTGCTTGAAAGGCTCGCTCGCGGACCACTCGAAAGGCCGGCCCGCGAACCTCGCAAGCCCTTCGCCCGACGGACGGATCGCCTATCCGCGATGCCAGCTCTGTATGGAGAACGAGGGCTACGCCGGGCGGCCGGACCATCCGGCCCGGCAGAATCTGCGGATTATCCCTCTCGAACTGCAGGGGGAACGGTGGGGATTCCAATATTCGCCGTACGTCTATTACAACGAGCACTGTATCATCCTGAACGGCCGCCACGTTCCGATGAAAATCGACCGCGGCACGTTCCGGAAACTGTTTGATTTTCTGCGGCAGTTCCCTCATTATTTCATCGGATCTAACGCAGATCTGCCCATCGTGGGAGGTTCCATTCTGACGCACGACCATTTCCAGGGCGGACGGTACACGTTCGCGATGGAGCGGGCGGAGCCGGAGGAAACTTTTTGTGTCCCCGGCTATGAAGAGGTATCAGCTGCGATTCTTCACTGGCCGCTGTCCGTCATCCGGCTTCGTCACAGCGATCCGGACCGTCTGACAGATCTTGCGGATCATATTTTGTGCGCGTGGAGAAATTACACGGATGAAACGGCGGGGATCTTCGCGGAGACCGGCGGCGAGCCTCACAACACGATCACGCCCATCGCCCGCAGGCGCGGCGGCGATTACGAGCTGGACCTGGCGCTGCGGAACAACATCACGACAGCGGAGCGGCCGCTGGGACTGTTCCATCCGCGGCCGGAGTATCATCATATCAAGAAGGAAAACATCGGTCTGATTGAAGTGATGGGGCTTGCGGTTCTGCCGTCCCGGCTGAAGAGGGAAATGGAGCTTCTGGCGGAGTGTCTGATTCGCGGCGGTGATCCGGCGGAGCATCCGTCGCTGACGAAACACGCCCGGTGGGCTTCGGAGCTTCGCGACAGATATGCGGTGATTGGTGAATCGAATGTCCGGGATATTTTGAAGGAAGAGATCGGACGGGTCTTTGTCGGCGTGCTGGAAGATGCGGGTGTGTTCCGGTGCACAGAGGAGGGACGGCGTGCCTTCCGACGGTTTATTTCGACGTTATAACGGAGGTAAAACAATATGAGGATTCTGGTTCTTGGCGGAGCGGGTTATATAGGCTCGCATACCGTGTATGCGCTGGCGGAGGCCGGCCATTCTGTGGCGGTGATTGATAATCTGGAAACCGGACACCTGGCGGCAGTGCATCCGTCGGCGACGTTCTACCAGGGAGACCTGCGTGACCGGGATTTTGTGGACGGCGTACTGGAGCAGGAGACGGAGCTGGACGCGGTGATTCACTTCGCGGCGAATTCCCTGGTGGCGGAGAGCATGCGCGATCCCCTGAAGTATTATGATAATAATCTCTGTGGCACAAAGACCATGCTGGAATCAATGGTGGCGCACGGGGTCGATAAAATTGTCTTTTCGTCAACGGCGGCGACCTATGGAATTCCCGAGCGCATTCCGATCCGGGAGACGGACCGTACTGAACCGGTGAATCCGTACGGAGAGACCAAGCTTTCCATGGAGAAGATGTTCAAATGGGTCGGAAAGGCTCACGGACTCCGGTTCGTGTCGCTGCGGTATTTCAATGCCGCAGGCGCGCATGTCAGCGGTCTCATCGGTGAGGATCATCATCCGGAAACGCATCTGATTCCTCTGATTCTTCAGGTTCCTGCCGGCAAAAGAGAGTTCATCAGTATCTTCGGGACGGATTACGCCACAGAGGACGGGACCTGTGTCCGGGATTACATTCATGTGACCGATCTGGCTCAGGCACACATCAAAGCGGTGGAGTATCTGATGGAGGGCGGACGCAGCGAAATCTTCAATCTGGGCAACGGCGTCGGGTTTTCGGTGCGTCAGGTGATCGACGCCGCCCGAAGGGTTACCGGACTGCCTGTCCCTGAAAGGGAGGAGACGCGCCGGCCCGGTGATCCGGATGTTCTGATCGCCTCCAGCGATAAGGCGAGGGAACTCCTGGGATGGAAGCCCGAGCATGACAGTCTGGAGGACATCATTGCCACTGCCTGGAACTGGCATCGTCGTCACCCCGACGGATACCGGGATTAAACCGCGCATTCCCCGCGGCTATGGTAAAAGCCCTGCAAGTATGGTATAATTCGGACATGCAGGGTTTTTTAGTATACATTTATAATATCGCATTCATCATCCTTTACATGAAGGTCATGGAGGTATGCACACGGGCGGAGGGCAGCACAGGTCTGCGCTGGATCCGGGATCTCCGGTTCCTGTTTCTGATGCTGCTGGTCCGGACCGTTATTAATTTTGCCTTCGATATGGGGCTGATCCAGGCGGATGTGCAGGGGATGGGGCGTTTTTATCTGAACCTGAATACCACGGCAGACGCGTTGATCTGTCTTTTTTATATCTGGTTTGTCACCGATTTTCTGGGACGGAAGGAGCGCGGCGGACTGTATTTTGTTCTCGCCGTCTGCGCGGGTCTGGAGTTTGCCGCCATCGATGCGTCCTCCTTCACCGTGCTGGCGCCCCTGGGGCAGTCGGCGATTTTCCTGTCTGCCGTTGCGACATTTGTATACGGCGTTGTTTCCTCCCGGGGAAACAAAGAAGAATCCGCCGGCGTTTTCCGCAGGCTGTGCATGGCGGCGACGGGGTTCGCGGCTGCGATTTTCGTGGAGAACATCTGGGTCTATCTCGCGAACGGCAAAGGCTGGTTCGATTTCGGTTACCGGGTGAATCCTGTGGATTACCTGTTCAGCATTGTGATGGCTGTCTGGCTGGTGCGCTGGATCCGCCGCATCGACGCCAGTGCGGAAAACAGTGCGATCGCGAGGAACCTCAGTCGTGAAAAGGGCGGGGAACCGCTGCGGAGTCCTGTGAACGAGCAGGAGAAGATGGAACAGTTCTGCAGCTATTACAAAATGACCGGCAGGGAGACGCAGGTGCTGGGTCTGATTCTGGGCGGCAGAAGCAATCAGGAGATTGCGGACGCTCTCTTCATCACGGTGGGAACGGTCAAGCATCATGTGCATAATATTTTCACCAAGCTGGAAATCGAGCGGCGCAGCCAGCTGATGCGGATGTTTATCGATTTTCAGGAACCGGAGGAGTGAATCGGCAGGCGGCCCGTTTCGTCTGAGGATGCGGGCCCGATCCGGAGAAAACCGGTCAGAGGGAACCGGACCCGCCCGGCGGCCGTTTGAGCGGGGACATATATTTGACTTGGAGGCGACTGTTTATGTGGGGACACATATTTAATCTGAAGGACCCCCTGGTGGGGGCGGACAACACGTGGGCGCTCTGGACAATCTGCATCGTGGGGGCGTCTGCCGCGATTATGCTGGAACAAAGATATCAGTGGGCGTCGAAGGTCACCGGAGCGCTGATTGCGCTGGTGCTGGCGGTGGCGCTTTCCAATTTCGGGATCATTCCGATGGAATCGGGTGTGTGGGACGCGGTCTGGGACTATGTGGTCCCGCTGTCGATTCCGATGCTTCTGATGAAATGTGACATTCGCAGGGTCGGTCGTGACTCCGGGAGAATTCTCGGGATTTTCCTGATCGGCTCGGTGGGCACCGCCTGCGGCGCCATGATCGGATACGGGCTTTTGCGGCAGTATATTCCGGAGCTGGCGAAGCTGGCCGGCGTATTCACCGCGACCTACATCGGCGGAGCCGTAAATTTTACCGGCGTGGGAAAGGCTCTCGGCGTCTCCGCCGGGACGATGTCCTCTGCGACAATGGCGGACAATACGATGATGGCTATCTGCTTCCTGGTTCTGATGCTGATTCCGTCCGCCGGTTTTTTTCTGAAGAGGTTTTCGCATCCGCTGATCGACGATATAGAAGCGGTGAAGCGTTCCGTCGGTAACGGCGGAGAGGAGGAGTACGAAGGGGCGTTTGCCCGTCCGCGTGAAATCTCTCTGAGGGACATCGCTCTGACCGTTTCCGCCGCGTTTGTGATCGTCAGCATTTCCTTCTTCATGGCGGATATGCTTGGGCGGGTGATTCCCAGAAGCAATTCGGTTCTGATGATGTTCAACACGCTGCTGGGAAACGACTACATTTGGCTCAGCACGATTTCCATGGTCTGCGCCACAGTGAAGCCCCGATTTTTCGGAGGCATCCGCGGGACAGAGGAGATAGGAACATTCTTAATCTATATTTTCTTCTTTGTTATCGGCGTTCCCGCATCAGCGCCGGGAATCATCCAGTCACCCGTCCTGCTCCTTTACGCGGCGATTATCGTCGGCGTGAATATGCTGTTCTGTTTGGTGGCGGGGAAATTCCTGCATTACGATCTGGAAAGCATTATCCTGGCGTCCAACGCGAACATCGGCGGTCCGACGACGGCGGCGGCCATGGCGGTGAGCAAGGGATGGAAGTCGCTGATCGGCCCATCGATTCTGGTGGGGATTATCGGATACGTTCTCGGCACATATATGGGGCTGCTTGTCTGGGGAATTCTGGAATTTTAGCGGGGAACAAAATCACTGTCCGGATTTTTTCCCGGCGCTGCCCGCAGTTTAATTGTGCCGCACTGATGTCCTTCGCGCGGACTGTCGCCGGCAAGGATGCGCGAAAGCCGGCATCGCAATCACTGATATCCTGTCCGTGCGGAGAAACCCGCGCAGCGTCCCTGATTGAATAAATTCTGACGAAACCGCAAAAAAATCCCAAAGTTATAACTAAAGTTCATTGCATAATCCGTGTAAAAGTCTGATAATACAGATAAAAGCTTGCCGGGTTTTCCGGCACGGGCGCGGATTTCTGCCGCATGCCGCCTCCCGTTTGTGCTCGACTTTTTTCAACCGGGGCGGATGGCGGAGGAGCCGTGCAGAAAGGAGTTATTATGTTAAATTCATTTTTTCAGAGTACGCTCGGAAGACCGTCGCTGATCTCACCGGACGACACATGGGCCCTGCTGTTCGTGCTGGTCGTCAGTGTGGCGCTGGCGATCTATCTGGAGCAGAGGTACACCTGGGCGTCCAAACTTTCCGGCGCGATTATCGCACTGATCTTCGCTCTGGTTTTGTCCAACATCGGGATTCTGCCGACGAACAGCACCCTGTATGACGATATCATCTGGGGCTATGCGGTGCCGCTGGGTATTCCTCTTCTGCTACTGCAGTGCAACATGAAGAAGATCTGGAAGGAGACCGGACGCGTCATGATCGTTTTCCTGATCGGCGCGGTGGGAACCTGCCTGGGCGCACTGCTGGCATATCAGCTGCTGCATGACGCGGTGCCTGAGGCAGCCGGCGTAGCGGCAATGATGACCGGTTCCTATATCGGCGGCGGCGTAAACTTCGCCGCGCTGGCGACGCAGTTCAAGGTGAGCGGCGGAACCATCGGAGCGACGACTGTTGCGGACAATCTGCTGATGGCGCTGTACTTCTTCGTCCTGATTTTGTTCGCGGGACTGAAATTCTTCCGCAGCCACTACACCCATCCGCACATCGACGAGGTGGAGAAGAACGGGCTCGGCGATTCGCAGACACAGGCAGCTGCTTACTGGAGCCGCAAAGACATCTCGCTGAAGGACATCGCTCTGAATCTGGCTTACGCTGTGGTCATCGTGTTCTTCTCGAACCTGATTTCCATGGGCATTGCCAATGTCATCCCGACAGACAACGCGATCCTGAAGATGTGTAATACATTCTTCGGCTCTCAGTACGTCTGGATCACCACGCTGTCCATGATCGTCGCCACCTATGGAGAGACGCAGGTACAAAAGCTGAACGGTTCGCAGGAAATCGGTACCTATTTCATCTACCTGTTCCTGTTCGTCATCGGCGTTCCGGCCTCCATCTATCAGATCATCACACAGACGCCGGCGCTGCTGCTGTTCACTGCGATTATGGTAATCGTCAACATGCTGTTCTGCTTCATCGGCGGCAAGCTGCTGCACTTTGACCTGGAGGACTGCATCCTGGCGTCCAACGCGAACATCGGAGGACCGACCACCGCGGCCGGCATGGCCATTTCCCAGGGCTGGAGTCAGCTGGTCGGACCGATTATGCTGGTCGGAACCTTCGGCTACGTTATCGGTACGTATCTCGGCGTTGTTATCGGCGGAATTCTGGGCGCGTAAAGCTGAGGGGGCGATATTATGGCGAGTTATACTGAAACGCCGATTCCGGTTCTTCCGGATCTGGAGCAATACACAAAGACAGCCTTTATCGACTCTCCGCTGACAGAAGTGAAGGAAAGCGAAAAAATTGACATCCGGATGCAATATCCGGTTCTCGGATTCAAAAACGGGGAGCAGAGATGTTTCCTGCGCAGGGAAGTATATGAAATGCTGCAGAAAGCGGCGGAAAGCCTCCCGGAAGGATACTGCTTCCGGATCTGGGACGCCTGGAGACCCTTTGCACTGCAGGAGGAGCTCTTTGTCTCATACAGCGCCAAAATCATACGGGAGTTTCATCTGGAAAACATGTCGGAGGAGGAACAGCACCGTTTCATCGGCAAATTCGTCGCCAATCCTATTCCGGACAGGACTCTGCCGCCGGCGCACACCACGGGCGGAGCTATCGATCTGACGCTTGTTGGCCCGGACGGGAAAGAGCTGGAGATGGGATGCGGCTTCGACGCCTTCACCGACAAAACCAGGACTGCTTTCTTCGAGACAGAGGAGGCTGCGGGACTGCCGGATGCGGCGCTCATACGAGACAATCGCAGACTGCTCTATCATATCATGCTGGAGGCCGGCTTTACCAACCTGCCTTCCGAATGGTGGCACTTTGAATACGGGGACAAAAACTGGTCCGCCGTTGTCGACAGACCCGCTCTCTACAACGGGATCTTCGAGCTGGACTGAAGCTGATGTAAGCTGAAACCATATACTGATGCGGGCTCCGGGAAATCCGGAATCCGCATCAGTTTTGTTTGCCCAGCATGTGTGTCCGTCGCACCTCTTGACACCTTCAGAAACGGTTGATATAATTTCAGTAGAGAAAATGACAATTGAAATCCGTTCAGTGCCGCAGAATCCTTGTGGTTAAAAGGGAATCAGGTGAGATACCTGAGCGACTCGGTCACTGTAAACAGGAAGTACATCACAATAAGCCATTGGATCCTGAACCGATGAAAGCGGTGAAATCCGCAGAACCGTCGGCGGATCTGAGAAGGCGTGGTGTGCGGTATTACCTGTGAGCCAGGAAACCTGCTGAAGGGAGTGGAATTGGGGAATGACTTCCAGAGAAAGCTTCACCAATATCGCCGGAATGTGGATATGCTCTTCCATTTTTTGGCGTGTCAGGCCTGCTTTCCAAAGCGGGTTTTTCTTTTGCGATCAACAAAGGAAGATCCGGCGGGCCGCAGAGAACATCTCTCTCATTGACAAAAAAGAATTCTGCGAACCCGGGTACAGGAATGAGGCAGGGATTTTGTGGCAGGAAGTTTATGAATCGATCCGTTGATTGCCATTAAAAAAACTATTGGTGTTTTATTTGTGAGGAGGAAAACATGACGAGTAGTTTAAAAAAACTGGCTGTGCTGATTCTGTCTGCACTGATCCTTATCTCCTTCAGCATCATCCTGACGCCTCAGACATATGCGGCTGACGGTGATGAGAACAGTGTGGAGCTGACAGTAAAAGCCGAAGGCATGTTCAAGCCGGATTCTGCGACTCTGGTCAAATCCGGCGGCAAGAAGACGCTGATCATCAGAGACGACAGCACATCTTATGACAAGTACTATGTGGGAAAAGCTTCTGCTGCGCGCCTGTACGGATACGGCAGCGGCGCGGTCAACCCGACTCAGGAGACGATCGACGGCAAAAATTATCAGGTCTTTACTGTGGATGTAACCGGTATTGACCTGAGTAAATCATTTATCATCTCTACCCACTCAAAGAAAAAGCTGACATGGTATGAAAGAACGGTAACAGTCAATGAAAAAGAAAAGATACTTGATACTGTCGCCGGTGACGGAGCCTCGGTTAGTGCGAAGGACGGAGTTGAAAACGCGACACTGAAGGAGACCACAGAGAAGATTGAAACTGAAATGACAGAAGAGCAGGCAAAGGCCTATGTTGACGCCAACGACAGCCCTCTTCTGGTTGCAGGTCTGATCGGGGAAATCTATATCCATCCTAAAAAGACTGCTGAGGAGCAGGCAGCGCAGGCCGTTCTGACAGAGAAGACAGCGAAGATCGCGAAATATGCATATGATAAGCTGTCTGACGAGGACAAGAAAAATGTTCCGGAGATTCCGGACGGGCTCGGCTATGAATACCCGGGAGCAGGCGGAGCCGATTACTTTGTCAGCACCGGAGATGCGAGCAAGGACGATCCGCTGAATACGAAACCGGACAAAAAGAAGGAAATCCTGGTCTGCAGCTTCGGCACCAGCTATACTGACAGCCGTGTTGCCACCATCGGCGGAATCGAAAAAGCTCTGGCAAAGACTTACACCGACTACAGTGTAAGAAGAGCCTTCACATCTCAGGTAATCATCAATCACATCCTGGCCAGGGATGAAGAGAAGATCAACACTGTCAGAGAAGCCATGAACCAGGCTAAGGAGGCAGGCGTCACCAATCTGATTATTCAGCCGACCACATTGATGAACGGTGAAGAATATGACCAGATCAAACGGGATGTTGAACAGAACAAATGGGACGGCGTGACGATCACCTTCGCTGAGCCGCTGCTGGGCATGGCAGGCGATTCCGCAGACACCATCAACGAAGACAAGACCGCGGTCGCCAGAACTGCCGCAGAAGCAGCAGTAAAAGACGACGGAAAAGACGTCAGCGCGCTGACCGGCGACAGCGACACTGCTTACGTGTTCATGGGTCATGGAACCGGACATGCGGCAAATATCACCTACACACAGATGCAGACAGCGATGACCGGCCTCGGCTACAAGAATGCGTTCGTCGGAACCGTTGAAGGGGAAGAACGCAATGATCCTAATAATGCAGTTTCCGCTGTCCTCAAGAAGGTAAAAGACGGTGGATATTCCAGAGTTGTTCTGAGACCTCTGATGGTTGTTGCCGGCGACCACGCTAACAACGATATGAACGGGACCGATGAGGATTCCTGGAGAACCATTTTTGAAAAGGCAGGATTTAAGGTAGAAGGTCAGATCGCCGGCCTGGGTCAGATCGAAAGCGTTCAGAAGCTTTATGTGGCACACACACTGAAGGCTATGAGTGAACAGGTCGACCAGATGAAGAAGGACAGTGATGCAACAAAGGCAGAGCTGGAAAAAGCAAAGGCAGAACTGGCCAGGGCCAAGGCGGAGTATGCTGACTACAAGGCTAAGGTGGAACTCGCAGCGAGCTCAATTTCCGGTGTCAAAGCCAAGGCAGGCAAAGGCAGGAAGATCACGGTTTCCTGGAAGAAGAATTCTAAGGCGGAAGGCTACAAGGTCTATCGCTCCACCAAGAAATCCAAAGGCTTCAAGGCCGTGGCTACCGCGAAATCTGGCAAGACTGTGAAGGTCACTGTCAAGAGCGGACAGAAGAAGGGTAAAACCTATTACTTCAAGGTCAGAGGATATAAGAAGATCGCCGGAAAGACCTGCTACAGCAAATACAGCAAGGTTGTAAAGGTCAAGGCGAAATAAGGATCTGAAGGCCGCATCGCACTAAAGATCCTGAGTAACTGAATAAGGTAAAAGAGCATCTGAGGGAGGCTGGCGCACACGTGTGTAATCGTGGCAGCGCCGGCCTCTTTTAGTACTTTTTTTCTTGCGGCCGGGATAGTAATAGGGTAAACTAAACATACGACGAGTTTATATGAAATGAGCAGAGTATGGTTTCATAAGTCCTGTCCGGACGCTGAAAGCATATGATCAGATAAAGGGATGAAAAGAATGAACGACAGAAGAATCCTCCGAGATCTTTGTATTATGACTGTACTGGGGCTGCTGCTTGGACTGGCCGCCCTCGGCTTTGTGTACCACAGAGACTGTAAGGGAATTTTCCTGCGGAGCACGAGAATCAACGGCGTGAACGTTGCGGGCATGACGGCGGAACAGGCGGAGGATGCTGTAACAAAGAACTATTCGCTGAAGGTTTTGTTCAGGGAAGGAAAAAGGGAAACCCTGAAGGGTACGGCAATAGATTATGAGCTGGAAGAGCCTTCGATTATAAGACACCAGCTGAAAAGACAGTCCTTCGGGGAGTATCTGTCTTCTCTGTATCTGCATGGACAGCATTCCATGACTCTCAGGGGAAACTTCTCCGAAAAAAAGCTGCGCAAGGCTGTGATGAAATGGCCGGAGATGCAGGAAAAGAACATGAAAAAACCGAAGAGCGCCCGGGTATCCTATGAGGACGGGAAATTTTTTGTGGTAAAGCCCGCTAAAGGTACTGTGGTGAACAAGGGCAATGTTCTGGAGGCGGTGGAGGAGGCAGTAAGTGTTTCCATGACCGGTCTGGACATCAGCGGGGGATCCGGGTATTACAAAGATAAAGCGCCTGCCGTCAGTGAGAAACAGCTGAAGGAGGACTGCCGGCAGCTGAGCGGAATGTCCTGGAGCTCTGTGACCTATGAACTGCCGGACGGAAGTAAAAAGGTTCTGGACGCCAACCAGATGAAGGACTGGCTGGTCCGCGGCGAAGACGGACGACTGAAGCGGGATGATGAGGTCTGGGAGCAGAAGCTGACTGCCTTTGTGGCGCGGCTGGCCGATTCGGTCGACACTGTGGACAGCCCGCATAAGTTTAAGACGCATTCCGGAAAGGTGATCCGCCTTCAGGCCCGAGGCTATTACGGCTGGAAAATTGACCGGGAGGGTGAAGCCGCAAGGCTGTCGAAGGATCTGAAAAAGGGAGCGGACGTGGAGAGGAAACCGGTCTACGCCCAGACGGAGGCGGCTCCTTACAGCGATAATTACGGATTTGGAGATACTTATGTAGAGGTGAATCTCAACGCGCAGCACCTCTGGATGTACAAAGACGGAAGGGTTGTGTTCCAGACTGATGTGGTTTCCGGCACCCGCGGAGTCCACGAAACGCCGGCGGGCGCATACTTTCTGCTGACGAAGGCGCGGAATGTCGTTCTGCGCGGACCGGCAAAGACCACAACAGAGAAAAAAGGAAAGAAGACCGTCACGAAAACGTCTTATGAGTGGGAATCTCCGGTGAGCTACTGGATGCCGATTAATTATGAAGGCGTCGGTATGCACGACGCGAACTGGAGAGGCGTCTTTGGCGGCAGCATCTGGACCTATAACGGATCTCACGGCTGTATCAATCTGCCTCCTTCTAAGGCCGCCCGGCTGTTCAGCCTGGTTCAGACCGGAATCCCTGTGGCCGTGTACTACTGAGCATCTGAAATATGCCGCAGCGTATAGTAGTCGGAATGCGGCGCGATATGGGACGCCAGGCGTGCCGCGCCGGTGCCCAGCCGCGTCATCAGGGCGAGACCCCATCGCCGCCGTCCGTATTCTTTTCCGAAAATCCGCCGGATGTCTTTCGCGGATGAAAACGTGTAGAATTTCCTGCACGCTCTGAAAAATTCCTCCTGCAGTTCCCAGGGGGACATTTTGGTCGGCTGAAACACCACATTCATCATATCGAACCGGCTCCAGCTTCCGGGCAGGATGCGGCCCTGCGCCTCATAGTCTCTGTACACCGGCGTTCCGGGAAACGGCGTGAGAATCGCCGGCTGAAGCTGATAAGCGTGAATGGACTCGGCAAATGCGATGCTGCGGTCCATGTCGGACAGACCGTCCTCGTCCAGCCCCAGCACGATGCTTGCGATGACGCGTATCCGATGCCGCTTGCAGGCTTCTCCGGCGCGACAGATCGCCTCGATGTTCTGACCCTTCTGAATGCTGTCCAGCGCCTTCTGATTCAGGGACTCGATTCCGATCAGAACACGCGTCAGATGAGCCTGCGCCAGCAGCTCCAGCAGTTCCTCGTCTTCTGCCATATCCGTCCGCCCGAAGAAAAACGTTTCTCTGAAGGTCAGCCCCTCCGCGATCATGCGGCGGCAGATTTCCTTCGCCCGTTCTTTGTCTGCCGTAAAGTTATCGTCCTCGAAGTTCATGTACCGGAAACCCATTTCTTTGTAGCGGCGTATCTCAGCGAGTACATTGTCCACGCTGCGTTTCCGGTAGGGGTGAAACATTCTTGAGGTGGTACAAAAGCTGCATCGGCAGGGACATCCCCGGGTCGATATGACGTTGGCCGCTGCACAGGGCGTTTTCAGGATGGAATAATCCGGAAAAGGGACCTCGTCAATATTTTCAATCAGGGGACCCCGAACGACGGGTTCAGTAATGCGTCCTTCCACCACATCCAGAATCACTTTTTCTCCTTCACCGGTGATAATCTGATCTGCGTGCTCAAGCGCCTCCTCCGGCATCCAGGTGGGGTGCATCCCGCCCATCAGCACCCGTGCTCCGCTACGGCGATGAATCATATCGGCCAGCTCGTATCCGCGGGGAGCATTGGAGGTCATAAGGGAAAAGCAGAAGATATCGGTATCTTTCAGCAGCCGGTTGTAGGGCACTCTGCCGTTCAATTCCTCGTACACTTCCACCTTGTGACCGGCCCGCTTCAGGATTTCGCCCAGAATAAGCGGTCCCGTAATCGAATTCGGCTGACCGTAAATTCTGCCCGCCCAGCGATAGGGCGGAAATCTCTTTAATCCTGTTGTCGGGACGATAAAAACAATTTTCATTTTCTTCCTCCGCGCCGCAGTTTCTTTTGTACGGCATGCGACGTTCGCCGTAGCGTTGCCGCATCGCCGTGCTTTTTGTACGACGTCTGACAACCGGCGCATCGCCGCGTGCTTTTCTGTGCGACGTTTGACAACCGGCGCATCGCCGCGTGCTTTTCTGTACGACGCCTGGCAACCGCCGCACTCACTGTACAACCATTATCTTATCTATACACTTGTTCATCTTCTTAAAATGTATTATAATAAATCAGCGAACAAAAGCAAGGACAGATAAAAATGTGTGTGACAATATCGATACAGAAAGGATTTTTTGTACAATGGATAAGAGGATTTTGAAAACAAAAAAATGTCTGAAGGAATCGCTTAGAGAACTGATGTGTGAGAAGCCGTTTGAAAAGATCACGGTGACCGAAATCTGCAAGAGAGCCAGCACGGGCCGTGTAACCTTCTATAATTATTATGAGGATAAATATGATCTGATGGAGGATTGCTTTGAAGACCTGTATGAGCAGATTCGGGTCGGATTCCATGAACTTCAGCAGAAGAATAATCCTCATGACAGCTTTGAACTGCGTTTCCGGAATTTCCTGGATTCAATTCATGATGTGAATCAGGAATACGCAGATATCTGGGTCGACGATTCCTATACGTTTCTTATGATGTACTATCGCTTTGTGACGCAGACGCTGAAGAAGCTTGAGCTGTACGGAAAGGAGCAGGTGAAGACCAGGTACGATGTGGACAGGCTGAATTCTTTTCTGGTGCTGGGCTTCTGGGGATTTTTCCATGTCGGCGGCGGCGTCGCCAGCGCAGCAGAGGATGAGGAAATACGAAAGAGCGCCCATCAGCTCGTCAGGGATCTGGCCGCAGGAGGACTCTTCCGGAACTGATGCCGGATGAATCATCTCGACTCCCGTATTCCCGGATGAGTCGGTCTCCGCGTTCAGTTGAAAAGGGAGAGACGAAAAGCCTGTTCAAAATGCCAATAGAACGTTACGTTTATTAATACTTTCCCAAAATGCCGGACTATAGGTTAAGCCTGTAATCCAGCCAAATATACCGTGTTACGCCTCAAAGCAAGGCACCAGTTGACAAGCAACCCTGGAAAACAGCTCCTTTTGGCGGCGCAGCACCCCAGAATCTGCGAAAGATTCTTGTAAAAAAGTGCATAAAGCACTACCATATATAGTCCAGATATGATATAATAGGACTATATAAAGGAGTTGATTTTTATGCCAGTACCAGCTGAAATCAGAGCGGTCCCCCGGCCAGTCAATACCGTTGTAGATGACAACGGTGGGGATGGCCCCAAACGCTATGCTGTCCGGCAGCGAGGATCCTCGAAATACGTTCCCGGCGGCAACCCGCAGCCAAAAAACGGCAAGGTTATCGGTCACATTATTGACTACAAGTTTGTTCCTCTCCCCGAAAAGGATCCGGGTGCAGACTTGCCGGACATGTTGTCCTACGGAGCATCTGCTCTGGTCAAGTCTGTGACTGCAGACCTTAAGGAGGATCTGCTTGCGGTATACGACGCATCCGATGTCTATGCAATGATGTCTCTGGCTACCCTCCGGGTTATCAAGCCAGCCATTACAGCGGATCGAGCGCGGACGCATTACCTCAGGACGTTCGTATGCAAAGATTATCCCGGTGCAGCCATGTCCAGGAATTCCATCGGCAGTCTGCTTCAGCGGATCGGGATGAACGGATCCAGACGAAGACAGTTCTACCAGTTGCGAATGAAGGCAACGGCTGCCGACCATCACATTGCCATCGACGGGATGCTGAAGCAGGACAACAGCAAGGTCAATGACCTGTCTGCGTACTCCCGCAAGGCAAGAGTGCGCGGCATCTGCGAGGTATCCGTCCTGTATGCCTACGACATTGAACGGATGGAGCCGGTGTGCGCTGAGGTCTTCCCCGGCAACAGCATCGATGCTAGCAGTTATCCGGCGTTCATCCGTGACAATGACATCCGCAAAGGGATCATTGTCGCTGACAAGGGATTCCCACCAAGCAAGATCAAGGAGGAACTACAGGAACGTCCGGATCTGCACTTCCTCACACCGATCAAGCGCAATGACACACGTATATCGAGCAATGACATGCTCGCTTTCGAAGGCGTGCTGTCCGGCATCGATGCCCATGTGGTCTACAAGAAGAAGCAGATCAAGGGTGGCCGATACCTGTATGCCTTCAAGGATGCCAGGAAGGCATCCGCCGAAGAAGCCTCGTATCTGGCGAATGCTCAGAAGAAAGGAACCTTCTCTCCTGAGAAATATGCTAGGAAGCAGGCAACTTTCGGAGTGATCGTTCTTGAATCCGATCAGGATCTGGAACCAAAAGCCGCATACCTCTGTTACGAAGACCGCTGGCTTTTGGAGATGGTCTTCAATCGGTACAAGAGCGATGAATGCCTGGACCACACCGATGTTCAGGGAGACTTCTCCGTCATCGGCAGCGAATTCATCAATTTCATATCAACGGTTGCCACCTGTCGGATTATCCGCAAGGCCCAGAACGCAGGATTACTCGAGAAGATATCCTACGGCGAGCTGATGGATGACCTGGCATCTGCCTGGCGAAAGGCAGATGCTCCGGAGGAGCCGGCGACTGATGATGGCTATTGGGTTCACACGTTGCAACTCGTATTCGATGAGCTTGAAGCACTCGGTCTGTCAAGGCCTGTGCCGAAACCGGCACCGAAGAAGCGTGGGCGTAAACCCAAGCCCAAGGATGAAACCGAGCCGAAGCCTAAGCGCAAGCGCGGTCGTCCCCGGAAGGATTCAACCCCGTCTGCCGGTACTGTATAGTCCGGCAGATTGGGAATGTATTAGTTTATATAAAAATAAATTTACTCACTGATTTACTCATGCCATAGAGTAAATTAGACCAATTTAGCACCGCGAAGGGGCAAAAAACAGGAGGAAAAAAGACACGAAAAAACCCTCGATATCGTTGAAATATCAAGGGCTTTCAACTGGTCGGAGAGACAGGATTTGAACCTGCGGCCCCTTGACCCCCAGTCAAGTGCGCTACCAAACTGCGCCACTCCCCGACGTGCCTGTCTACTATTATGCGACATTTGCACGGAGAATTCAAGTAGAAAATATCAAAAACAACGGAATTTTAGTGCGGGAAAGTGAGAAAAGCGCGGGGCGACCCCCGGCCCAATGCGTGCTCAGCCATCAAATATGCCTGCAATATCAATAATACAAAGAATACATTCGGCAGCATACCGCAGTAATTTCGGGAGTTTTATCCTGAACGCTTTCGGCAATGAGATTCGGATGCGGTCGCATCCCCGGTCATGCACTATAAAAACAGGGCGTTTCTTCCGCACGGTCGAAATGCCCTGTTTCTCTGTCAAGACGTTTGTTCGGTTTTACGTCTGTTCGAGGCCGCGATGCTCTGTCGTGCCGTTGCTCTCCGCTATCGGCTGTCGTTTTCCGGCGGCTGTCGTTCGCCGGAGGAGAATACTGCGGCCCGCAGTGTTACGCCGCCGCCTCGGATTTTTCTTTGTGCTCGGCAAGCAGGGTACGCACGCCGTCTATGGCCAGCACCACTGCCAGGATGATCAGCAGGACGTCGAGCACGCTCATCGCGATCGCCCAGCCGGTGGCCTGCACAGACAGCTCGACGATTTTTCCCTTCAGGGTCAGCACCAGAGATGTGATTGTCACCACCAGCATGAATGCCATCGGGAACAGGAACATCTTGTTGTTCTTTCCGATTTTGCCGAGCCAGGTGGCCACAGTCAGCAGTCCGAGCGCCGCGAGGAGCTGATTAGCCGCGCCGAACAGCGGCCAGATGTTCGCATATCCGTGCATGCCCAGGAGGATGCCGCAGACTACAGTGATGAGAGTCGCGACGACAGGATTCGTTATGATTTTGCGCCAGCCCGTGGCTTCCTGCCATACCTGACCGCTTTCCAGGAAAAACTCCTGGAAGATGTAGCGGGCCAGTCTCGTGGCTGTATCCAGCGAGGTTAGGCAGAACACCGACACCGCCAGTACGAGCATTGTGAAGATCACGGATTCCGAACCCTTCAGGAAGGGAATCGCCGCGCACATTTTGGAGATTCCGGTTGCGAAGACGACCGTCGGGGTGATGACCTGTCCGGTCTTGAAGCTGCTCCACACATATCCTACGGCGATCAGAGAAATCACAGCCAGTGCACTCTCTACCAGCATTGCGCCGTAAGCGATGGGCCGGGCGTCTTTTTCTGTGTTAATCTGCTTGGCGGTTGTGCCGGAAGCGACCAGCGAATGGAAGCCTGAGATCGCTCCGCAGGCAATTGTTACGAACAGTGCCGGGAACATGTAGCCGAGGGAGGTTCCCTGTGCGAAGCCGTTATCCGCGTACAGCGTATCTTTGAAGCCGGTGAACGCCGGAATGTCCAGGTGCGACTGTCCCATGAGCGACGCGCCGACGATGCCGACCGCGGCCACCGCCATCATGAAATACAGCAGAAATGAACTGAGGTAGTCTCTCGGCTGCAGCAAAATCCAGACCGGCGTGACTGACGCCACAAGGATGTAAATTCCCAGGATGATCATCCACGTTGAATTGCTCAGGTACAAAGGATGCCAGTTCAGTCCGATGGCGATGATCACTA
Source organism: Hornefia porci (assembly GCF_001940235.1). Taxonomy (NCBI): domain Bacteria; kingdom Bacillati; phylum Bacillota; class Clostridia; order Peptostreptococcales; family Anaerovoracaceae; genus Hornefia; species Hornefia porci. The sequence continues at coordinate 2,097,941 of NZ_MJIE01000001.1, forward strand.
CGATGCCGACGATGCCGAGAATCGTGGAGAGCAGCAGCGACGCTTTTTTGCGGTAGACAAAGAATCCAAACAGAATCGCCAGCACGATGAACAGCAGGGAAATAATCGCTGTCGACGCATTGGAGGCGCTGGCCGCGTAGTCTACGCTGCCGTCTGCCCGGAAGGTCGCCATAAAGGTGTTCGCCACAATAGACGCGAACGCCGCAACGACCAGAAGCAGTGTCAGATAGGCGAAAACCAGAAACATCCGCTTTGCCTTGCCGCCCATGGTGTCCGCGACAACCTCGCCGATGGACTGGCCTTTGTGCCTGATGGAAGCAAACAGCGCACCGAAATCATGCACCGCACCGAAAAAGATGCCGCCGATCAGAACCCACAGAAGAACCGGCACCCAGCCGAACACGGCCGCCTGGATCGGTCCGTTGATCGGCCCCGCGCCGGCAATCGACGAGAAATGATGTCCCATCAGCACGGGCGCCTTCGCCGGGCAGTAGTCCAGACCGTCCTCCATGGTATGAGACGGAGTCGGGCGGGACGGATCCACGCCCCACTGGTCCGCCAGCCATTTGCCGTAGGTTACATATCCTATGACAAGAGCGGCGATCCCGATCAGAAAAATAATGATTGCGTTCATAAATCAACACTCCCTTACAATACTACAAAATGCATATTGAAATAAAAAATGAAAACCCTGTTATCAGACTGCTCTGCGGAGGCCGCGAACGATGTCCCGCGCCGCGGCGTTGCCATAAACCCTGCGCCGCGCCAGATCCACGATCACGAACCTTCCCTGGCAGAATCCGCGGAAGGACAGACTGTAACTGCGGTAGAACTTCATGCGTCTGAGTCTGCGTATCGTTTCCGGTTCTACCGGCTCTTCGCTCAGAAAAATCCCGGTCACGAGGCTCGACATATGGTCCCTTGGCATGGTTCGTTGTCCCTGACGAATCAGCTGCGGCTCGATCACATCGTTCACCGCCGTCAGAAATTTTGTCAGATCCTCTTCCATCACCTTTCGGCGCCGGGCGAAAAACACGTGCTCATGATTCAGCGTTCTCCACAGCTCCGCTTTCTTTAACAAAACATACCTGGCGCTGGACGCGTCCAGCCGTGCGTATGCGTCGAAGACATGATCACCAGCGCGATATTCTCTCACAATATCGTAGCTGTCCTGATAAGTCGAAAGCAGTCTTTCAAAAAAATTTCTGTCCATCTACATTTCCTCTCCTGATAACGCCGTAATAATATCACTGCTGGGCAAAGAATGCAATAGTTTTTTGTTATTTAAAACAATTTTTTTTATTTATTTTTGTTGCGATGTTTTAACTCGTGCGGAAGAAATATTGCCATCAGTATTTTTAATCCTTCTGTGGAGAACAGAGCCGGAACGAGACTGACCGGAGCCGGCGCCTCAGCAGGTAAAAAATTACCTGCTACAGACTGGGAGCTTACTTTTCTGTTGCACAATGACGAAAAAGTCAATAAAATAGAAACGCAGCCATAATATTACAGCGCTGTCCGTCTTTCTTTTGTTGCTTCCCGGTATTGAATGGATAAATCGCTATAGGGGTGTAACGAGAGTTTCCCTTATATGGTCGTAGAGCGGTAAGCACGGGATGATCTGTACATAGATGTGGAATATTGGAGAGTAACAGACATATGGATTTTAAGGAACTCATGAACACGGCAGAGTATGATTTTCTGCGAACGAATAAGCGTCTGGGAGACAGGATTATGCTGCTCGGTTTGGGCGGCAGCTATGCTTACGGCACAAATAACGAAGGCAGCGATATCGATTTTCGCGGTGTCACGCTTATGATGCCGTCCGATCTGCTGGGACTGACAAAATTTGAGCAGTATGAGGATGATAAGACTGATACAGTTATTTATGGATTCAACAAGATGGTAAAGCTGCTTTTGGAGTGCAATCCGAATGCCTGTGAAATGCTTGGGTTAGATGAGGAACAATATCTGATCAAGTCGGAATTGGGGCAGGAACTTATCAATAACAGCAGGCTTTTCCTTTCCAAAAGAGCGGTTAAATCCTTCGGGGGATATGCGGGCGCGCAACTTCGCAGGCTTCAAAACGCTATCGCGAGAGATACACTGTCACAGAGTGGCGGGGAAAAGCATATCCTGAGATCAGTAATGAATGTGCTGGACGATTTTAATCGCGGATATGCAGGTAAAGAAAACGGGAGCATCCGGCTGTACATTGACCGGGCGGAGAATCCTGAACTGGAAACAGAGATTTTTGCAGATGTAAGCTACAGACATTTTCCTCTTCGGGATTATACGAATCTGTGGGGAACCATGAGGTCGGTAGTCCGTGAGTATGACAAGATCGGCAGGCGTAATAAGAAAAAGGATGAGGATCATCTGAATAAACACGCAATGCACCTGATCAGACTGCTTCAAAGACAGACCTGCCGGACAGTCCTGATATGAAGAAGGTGGAAGCTTTTGTGGAGCGAATCAACAGGAATGCTATGATCGGGATCGCGACTTTTGTGACCTGCAATCTGGCATAAATGTCGTTGAGTGAGATGGAACAGATCATAAGCTCTGATCAGGAGTGGTACCTCAAGGAGAAATATCTGGAACTGAAGAGGTGGTAATATGGCTTGATTTGTGATTCTTCCTCTCAGACGGCTGTCAAAGAATAATTATGGAAAAGAAGGGATCAATTTGCTGAAATTCAACAATCTTGAAGAACTGATCGGTGAAGCAACAAAAAACAGGCGGTGGAGCTTAAGAAGCCCAAAAGCTGGTGCAAAAGCGTCAGTGCCTTTGCCAATACATCAGGAGGCATTCTGATCTTTGGAATCGCCAATGACAATTCTGTTATTGGTTTGCCGGATGCAGAGCATGACGCGGAAGCAGTCAGTGAAATCATGAAAAACCGTCTGTCCCCTGTTCCGGAGTTCCACCTGTCTTTTCATGTGGCAGAAAATGGGAAGAAGCTTTTGCTGCTGCATATTTTCAAAGGGGAAGAGACACCATATTACTACTTGAGGCGGCGGATTATTCTTTTACCAAGCTGAGAGAACGGTTCAAGGTCTGGATCGGGAAGAGTTTAGTGGAGAAAGACTTATCATCCTTTGGGATGATCGGCACAAATGGGAACCTCACGAATGCAGGCGTCCTCCTTGCGGATGAATCCCCCATTCGATGGTCAAGAGTATTCTGCACCCGCTGGAACGGCAAAACAAAAAGCGGCGGCATTGTAGATGCGCTGAATCATGCCGAGTACGCTGGAAGCCTCATCTCTCTTTTGAACGACGCAGAATCGTTTATAAAGAATAACTCTAAGACCATTTGGAAGAAATTGCCTGACTCAAGACTTGAACTGCCGGAATTTTACCACAAGGTTGTGCCTCAGCTGAGAGAAATGACAGAGCTTTCCGAGCCGGATGATGAGGAAATACAGAGATACCTGCCGCCTGAAGCGAAGATATTCTATTATCTGGATGCAGAGGAGGATCAGGTGTTCGGCCGCGGGGTTGCTTTGTACAACACAAGGAGGCATAGCCTGTCGGAATCGCTGAATAACAGGCCCCTGGAGCCTTACCGTGATCTGGATGCGGAAATCAGAGCGCGTGATGCGATGGAAGCCTATTTCCCATACTATGATGAGGAGCGGGATCTGTTTTATAACGATCGGGAGGACGGGATCTGCCAGTTTCTGCAGGACGGCCTCGACCGGCTGTTCACCATCGGCGAGGTGCGCAGTACTGAGCGTTTCCAGAGCCTCGGCGTAAAGCGTACCATTCCGCTCAATATCGGTGTCTCCATGGAGAACAATCTGCTGGATCTGAAGGTGACGAGCGATGAATATTCGGAGGAGGAGCTTCTGGATATTCTTCAGGCCTACCGGGAGAAAAAGAAATTTTTCCGCCTGAAGAACGGGAATTTCCTGCTGCTTGCTGAACAGGAAAATAATGCGGTGGCGGAGCTCAGCATGATGCTGGATACGATGCAGGTGAGTCTGAAGGACTTCGTCCGCGGGAAAATGCAGATCCCTGCGTACCGTGCTTTGTATCTTGACCGGATGATGCAGAGTATGGAGAATGTATATGCCGACCGGGATCGGCACTTCCGTTCGCTGGTCCGGGATTTCCGCACGGTGGAGGAATCGGACTATGAAGTGCCCGAGGCGCTCCGGGGAGTGCTGCGTCCTTATCAGACAGTCGGGTATCAGTGGCTCCGCATGCTTGATCATTGCGGCTTTGGCGGAATTCTGGCGGACGATATGGGTCTGGGGAAAACGCTGCAGATCATTACGCTGCTCGCGTCTTTGCAGGGGGACGGGGTGTCGATGATTGTGACTCCCGCATCTCTGGTTTACAACTGGCGCGAGGAGTTCCGGCGGTTCGCACCGGAATTGAAGGTTTGCACGGTTACAGGAACGGCGGGAACGCGCCGCGATGTGATTGAGGCGGTGAACAAAGAAAACCGGGATGTGGATGTTCTGATCACCTCGTATGATCTTCTGAAAAGAGACATCGATGCTTACGAGGACGCTGAATTTCGCTTTGTTGTCCTCGATGAAGCACAATATATTAAAAACGCCAGAACATCGGCGGCCCGGTCGGTGAAGCTTCTGCGGGGGCAGACCAGATTCGCCCTGACAGGCACGCCTATCGAGAACAGGCTCAGCGATCTGTGGAGCATTTTTGACTTCCTGATGCCGGGTTTCCTGTTCGATTATGAGACTTTCCGGCGGGAGATCGAGACTCCGGTCGTCAGAGGCGGGGATGAGGCGAAGGCGGAGCAGCTGAAAAGAATGGTAACGCCCTTTGTTCTCCGCCGGCTGAAGCAGGACGTTCTGAAGGAACTTCCGGAAAAGCTGGAGGAGATCCAGTACACCTCTATGGAAAGCCGCCAGCAGCAATTGTATGACGCGCAGGTGCTGCATATCCGGAATCTTCTCGCGGAGGCGGACTACCAGAAGGACCGGTTCCGGATTCTGGCAGAGCTCACACGGCTGCGGCAGATATGCTGCGATCCCGCCCTTTGCTTTGAAAATTACCGGAAAGGCTCCGCCAAGCGCCAGCGCTGCATAGAGCTGATCCGGAGCGCGATGGAGGGCGGACATAAAATCCTGCTCTTCTCACAGTTTACCTCTATGCTGGAGCTTCTCGAGGAAGATCTGCGCAGTGAGGGAATCGCATATTACAAAATCACGGGGGCTACGGCGAAGGAAAAACGGATACGGATGGTGAACGCGTTCAACGGAGACGATACGCCGGTCTTCCTGATTTCGCTGAAAGCCGGCGGCACAGGTCTGAATCTGGTCGGGGCGGATATCGTGATCCACTATGATCCCTGGTGGAATTTCGCCGCACAGAACCAGGCGACCGACCGCGCACACCGGATCGGGCAGAAAAATATCGTCAGCGTCTATAAGCTGATTCTCAAGGACACGATTGAGGAACGGATTATCGAGATGCAGGACAGTAAGCAGAAATTGTCGGAAGACATCCTCGGGGCAGAGGATATTTCCAGCAGCGCCATCGACCGGGACGAGCTGCTGCAGCTCCTGGGGTAGTCCGTACCGCTGTCCGGACGCACCTCGCCCGGATGATTCACACCGCTGCCGGCCGCCGCCCGGGAGGATAATCCGTACCGCTGCCCGGCTGTGGCGCGGTCAGAAGTCTTACGCCATCGCCTGAATGTCGTCCGCGGTGAGATCGCGGTAGTCGTTGATGCGGTGAGCCTCATTCGGCCGCAGATCCTTGGGATCGTATAAAAGAGCATGCATGCCCGCGCTCCGCGCACCCTTGATATCGAATTCATAGTTGTCGCCGATGAACAGGATCTCATCCGGCTCCGCCTTCGCTTTCTCTATACAGCACTGGAAAAAGGCGGGGTCCGGTTTGTCGATGCCGATCTCCTCGCTGGTGACGATAAAATCAAAGTATTCTCCAAGCTTCAGCTGATCCAGCTTCTGATACTGAATCAGCGCGGTCATGTTGGTGCCGACGCCCAGCCGGATGTCGCTGTTCCGCAGCATTGCCAGGCATTCCCGGATGCCCGGCTCGCGGATGGCGGTGTCCATCAGCGTTTTCCAATAGAGATTGCTCATGGTCAGCGCGTGGGGGAACACCGGAAGGTCCCGCTCCTCCAGGAACCGCTGGAACCGGATGATCCGGTTGTGGCTCGCTGCGATGGGGCCCATTTCATCAAACTGCTGTTTCATGATTTTGTCGATGCCTTCGGTGGTCTCCCGGGTCGTCAGCCCGAACTCACGCTCGCAATAGGCGCAGATCGCGTACATGGCGATGCGGTGGCTGTCTTTATAGTCATAGAGGGTGTCGTCCAGATCAAATATTACGGTCTTAATCATACTCAGTCTCGCTTTCTCATCGTTCTTACAGCATAATCGAAATCATATCGGTCTTTTCATACCGGACTTTAATTGTATCACAAAGCCATCGCGTCTGTTCCCGTTTCTTATGATGCTTATGTGAATTTTTTCGGCGTTTTTGAACTGAGGACAAAACTGTCGCTGGATTTATACGCATATGTTAGTTTCGCAGGGAAAGGGGCAAATATATGATACACAGAATTGAATTCAGAAACGGAAATGAAACACAGAAGGAGAGTAGAGATGAAGAGAACGATCAGAAAGGCAGTAACAGGTTTCCGTACGGTGGACGGTGCAGGCGTGAGTCTGGTTCGCGTGCTGGGACATGATGATGTGGAGGAATTCGATCCGATCCTGATGCTGGACTCATTTGACAGCACCAGTCCCGAGGATTACACCGCCGGTTTTCCGATGCATCCGCATCGCGGAATTGAAACGGTGAGCTATCTCTATCGGGGGAAGATGGTACACAAAGATACCCTGGGAAATGAGGACTGCATATCCGACGGAGAGGTTCAGTGGATGAACTCCGGATCGGGAATTCTTCATGAGGAGCAGGTGCCGGCGGCTGAGCGTCTGCTGGGCGTTCAGCTCTGGCTGAACCTTCCGGAAGAGGATAAAATGAGCGTCCCGACTTACCGTGCGATAAGGAGAAATGAAATCAGGGAAATTCCCTTTGAGGGAGGGTTCCTCCGTCTGCTTGCCGGCGTTTACGGAGAGTATCAGGGCCACCGCGGAGATCATCTTCCGCTGGACTACTATGACGTACATCTGGATGAAAACGCGGAGCTTGTGATTCCCACAGAGGAGGATGAATCCGTGATGGTATTCACCCTTCTGGGAGACGCGCTCGTTGCAGATGAGCCGGTCAGAGAGAAGACTGCAGTGAAGCTGACTGAGGGAGACAGTCTGTCCCTGCGGGGGGCGGCCGGCGGTTCACAGATTCTGGTGATGAAATCCAGAGCGCTGCATGAACCGGTGGCCTGGGCGGGACCCATTGTCATGAATTCCGGACAGGAGCTTAGCGAAGCCTTCCTCGAACTGGAAGAAGGAACTTTTATCAGAGAACGCCCGGACTTCAACACCGGGCGTTGACCGGATCCGAAGGTCTGAGAGAAGTGTCTGCCGATGCGGCAGGCACTTTTGTTGTGGCTGGGTTTTCCGGAGAATAAACAAATAAATATGACAGCTGGTGGAAACGTAAGAACTCTGAATATTACCTCTTGACAAATGTCACTTCATAACAGTGGAAGGGTATAATTTCTGAACCGGAGAAAATGTAAGAAGGGTATGATTTTGTACGGCATATTACGGGATTTTTCTGTGTAGACTCTCTATCGCAATCAAATTTTTACGGGTAGGATGATAATCTGATTCCATTTTTTTATATGTAATGGTATACTTGGAACTGGAAGTTCAAGGGGAATATGCTTCCTTATATCGTTAGTGGAGGTGAGTGACATTGAAAGAATTTGAAGGATATCTTTTTAAACTGCACGAGCTTGAGAAGATACTCGAAGCGTCCTTTGACGGGATCATGGTGACGGACGGAGAGGGAAACTGTCTGTTGGCGAATTCTTCATACACGAGGAATACAGGCATACGACATGACGATATCGTGGGTCACAACCTGAAAGAGCTTATCAATCCGGTATGGATGAAACGATCTGTCGCTCTGGAGGTGATCCGGGCGGGGGAGCCGATGAGTCTCGAGCATGACACGCAGAACGGGAATCATATCATCGTAACCGGAACGCCGATTTTCGATGAGAATCACAATCTGGTCCGTGTTGTAATCAATACCCGCGACATTTCGGAAATCAAGCAGATGAGAGCCAAGCTCGACGAGGCGCAGTCGATGGAGAAGCTGTATCTGAAAAGCCTCGGACTGAGCAAGGAGCTGATCTGCATCAATGACGAGCCGGTGGTGATCAACAACAGAATGAGAGATATTTTCGAGGTGGCAAAGCGAGTCAGTTCTTATAACACGACGGTTCTGATCACCGGGGAATCGGGAACCGGAAAGGAAATCGTCGCGCGGTACATCCATAAGATGGATAAGTGCCGCAGAAGCAAGCCGTTCATCGTGATCAACTGCGGTGCGATGCCGTCGAACCTTCTGGAATCGGAGCTCTTCGGATACACCGAAGGTGCGTTCACCGGAGCGATTAAGGGCGGAAAGAAGGGTCTGTTTGAAGAAGCGAACGGAGGAGTCCTGTTTCTGGATGAAATCGGAGAGATGGAGCATCAGATGCAGGTGAAGCTGCTCCGCGTGCTGGAGGGGCGTAAAATAAAGAGGATCGGTCAGGCAGAGGAAATTCCTGTAAACGTGAGGATCATAGCGGCCACAAACCGAAACCTTGAAGAGGAGGTCGCAGCAGGAAGATTCCGGGAGGATCTGTACTATCGGCTGAACGTCGTATCTCTGAAGGTTCCGCCGCTTCGTGAACGGGGAGAGGAAATCGTTCCGCTTGCAATTAAATTCATCAATTATTTTAATAATCTTTACGGGACACAAAAGCAGCTGACCTATGATCTGATGCGGGGATTTGAGCAGTATGAATGGCCGGGAAATATCCGGGAACTGAAAAATGTCATTGAGAATCTGGTGGTAACGACAGAGGACGACTATATATACAGCACAGATCTTCCCTGGGAGAGAGACAAACGGATTCACATTAAAGAAGCGGACGCGGGCGGAACGATTACGCTGAAAGATGCAGTAGCTAATTTTGAAAGCCGGTTCCTTGCAAATGCAAAGGAGAAATACGGAACGACGGAAAAGATGGCGGAGATTCTTGACGTGAACCAGTCGACGATTTCGCGGAAGCTGAAACGCTACGGGATCAATTAATGCAAAACGGAATAACCGGCAAAACAGAAAAAGCAAAAGTGCATTACATATAGCTTTACAGACGCACTTATCGACGGAGCCAATGGCGGGAACGTTGAAAATTCAACGAACCCGCTATTTTGTTGCGCTTGGCACGGATAATGCTATTACATAGAGGTGTAAAAGCATCGATCGAGCATAATTGAAACCCACTGTTTATGTGATGGAGGATGGAAATGAGAAATGTTGTGATAATTGCCGGCTGCAGAACGCCGATCGGTACGATCGGCGGGCAGTTCAGGACTCTGACATCGCTGGATTTGTCGATTCCGGTGATGCAGAATCTGATCACGCGTTCGGGAATCGATCCCGGAACGATCAATGATGTGATCTGGGGATGTAACTATCAGCGCACGTACAAGGAAAATAATCTGGCCCGGGTCGCCGCATATAAGGCAGGGCTCCCGGAAACCGTGCCGGGAATCACGATTCACCGGAACTGTACCTCGTCCATGTCGGCTATCCAGTTCGCCTATTACCAGATTAAGGCCGGAGAGGCTGACTGTATCATGGCCGGCGGCGCAGACAGCATGAGTACAGCGCCCCACATGGTGTTCGGAGCGAGATACGGGAAAAAGTTCGGACATATGGAGCTGAGAGACTCCATGTGGGATTCTCTGACCAATCTCGGAATCGGACCGGCGATGGGAATAACGGCGGAAAACGTGGCGGAGGAATACCACGTTACGCGGGAAGAGATGGATCGGTACGCCCTGCGTTCGCAGCAGAGAGCGGTCGCGGCGATTGATGAAGGAAGATTCAAGGAGGAAATCATCCCGATTACCGTCAGCGGCAAGAAGGGTGACAAGACCTATGATACAGACGAGTACCCCAGACGGGACGCGTCCTATGAAGCACTGGCGAAGCTGAAGCCCACTTTCAAGGAGGGCGGAACTGTGACAGCCGGTAACGCGTCGGGCATGAACGACGCCGCGTCAGGAGTGATTCTGATGTCTGAGGATCAGGCCCGGGCTCTGGGAGTTCCGATTATGGCGAGGATCGTTTCTGTCGCTACGACCGGAGTCGCACCGGAGATGATGGGAATCGGCCCGATCAGCGCAAGCCACAGCGCCCTGGCGAAGGCCGGAATGACCATGGATCAGATGGATCTGGTAGAGATTAATGAAGCGTTTGCGGCGCAGTGTCTGGCGTGCCAGAAGACTCTGGGAATCCCGGACGAAAAACTGAATGTCAACGGCAGCGGTATTTCACTGGGACATCCTGTGGGAGCAACCGGTTCCCGGCTTGTGATCACCCTGATGTACGAGCTGAAGAGAAGAAAGCAGAAATACGGACTTGCCACACTGTGCGCCGGAGGCGGCATGGGAACGGCAGTTATCATTGAAATGGCGTAAAGCCGGAAAAAAACAGCAGAGCAGAACGAGAACAGCAACAGCAGAAAGGAAAAAGAAAATGAGTAAGGATTTTGGATTGTTCGCACCGGTAAACGGTATCTATGATGAATACAAAAGCAAGCTGATTACGGCGAAGGAAGCCGCGTCAATGGTCAAATCGGGCATGTATCTCCATTTCGGCCTGATGAACGGAATTGTCGTGGACATTCAGGAAGCCCTGGCCGAAAGAACCGAGGAACTGGAAGACGTTACGATTATACAGACTATGTGGTCCTACGGGGAAAAACCTCCTGTATTGAAAAATGACCCCCATGCGGAGCACTTCCACTGCGCCAGCACTCACCTGACCAAGCAGGAGCGCGCAGCGAACAAAGACGGAAACTTCTGGTTCCTGCCGGTTCAGTTCAGAGAGAACCCGAAACTGCACAGAGAGTGCAGACCTACTTATGACATTGCATTCCTGCAGGTCGCGCCGATGGATGCTTCAGGAAACTTCAATATCGGACCGCAGGTTGCAGAATACTGGGGTGTTTTCCAGAACTGCGACAAGATCATCGTCGAAGTGAATGAGAATCTGATTGTGACGCACGGCGTAGGGAACTATCTGAATATCAATCAGGTGGATTACATCGTGGAAGGCAGCAATACTCCAATGCCGACTATCGGCTCCAAAGTGCCGACTGATATCGACAGGAGAATGGCGGAAAACATCGTGGAGCATCTGGAGGACGGAGCGACTCTGCAGCTGGGGAACGGAGCGTTCCCGAACTGTGTGGGAAGCCTGATTGTGGACTCGAACCTGAAGGATCTGGGATGTCATACGGAAATGTTCGTAGATGCGTATCTCAAACTCTATGAGGCGGGTAAACTCACCAATATGAAGAAGGGAATCAACCAGGGGAAGATGACATTCACCTTCGCGCAGGGAACTGAGGATCTTTACAAATGGATGGACAACAATCCGATGATGATGTCCGCTCCTGTGGATTATGTCAATAATGTAGATGTCATTGCGTCAAACCACAAAATGACTTCAATCAACAGCTGTCTGCAGATTGATCTGTTCGGGCAGGTGAATTCCGAGTCCTCCGGACTGCAGCACATCGGCGGAACCGGCGGCCAGCTTGACTTTGTGATGGGAGCCTTCCAGTCGGAAGGCGGCAAGAGCTTCCTTTGTACTCCCTCAACACGCACGCTGAAGGACGGGACAGTGGAATCTCTGATCATGCCGACGCTGCCGCAGGGATCCATCGTATCGACACCGAGAAGCGGCGTGCACTATATCGTGACAGAATACGGCGCGGTCAACCTGAAGGGTAAGACTACCTATGAAAGAGCGAAGCTGCTGATTTCCGTCGCTCACCCGGATTTCAGAGCCGAACTGGAGGAAGAGGCGCAGAAGATGGGTATCTGGCCGACGAGCAGCAAGGTGATGAAATAACCCGAATCCCTGAGCGCAGGCATCAGAGAATGAATGCAACAGAACCTGAACAGAGCGGATTCGCAATGAATACAGAAAGCGTTGGTGACAATTATGATTAAAAAAATAGGTGTAGTCGGAGCCGGTATGATGGGCGCGGAAATCGCACTTTGCTTCGCGAGGAGCGGGTACGAGACCATGCTGAACGACATCAGCCTGGAATTCGCGGAACGCGGAAAACAGAAAATTGCGGGCGTGATGGACAAAAACATCAGAAAAGGCAGAGCGACGGAGGAAGATAAACAGGCAGCTCTGGACAGAGTGCATCCTACCGGAGCGCTGGAGGACCTTGCAGACTGCGATCTGATCATTGAAGCGGTACTGGAGGTCTGGGATGTGAAAAAGGACGTCCATCAGACGCTGGATAAGCTGTGCAAGGGCAGCACGATTATCGCGAGCAACACATCGTCCATGTCGATCAGCAAGCTGGCATCCTGCGTCGGACCGGACAGAAAAGGGCAGTTTATCGGAACTCACTTCAATTCGCCGGCGAGTGTGATGAAACTGGTGGAAGTGATCCCCGGACTTCTGACAGAGGATGAAACGGCAGAGGAGGTTACAGAACTGCTGGAAGAGATCGGCAAGGTGCCGGTCCGGGTGAAGGATGTGGTCGGCTTCGGGCTGAACAGGATTTTTCACTGCATGTACGGCGAGGCATGCCGCCTCGTTGAGGAGGGCGTCTGCTCGGTAGAGGACGTGGACAAAATATGCAGGTATGGTCTGGGACATCCTATGGGAATTTTCGCGCTGCTGGATATCACCGGACATGATCTGAACCTTGAGGTGGATGAAATTCTGTTCGAGGCGTACGGCGACCGCTTCCGCCCGAGTCCGCAGCTCCACCGTCTGGTGGATTCCGGAAGGCTCGGACGGAAGACCGGCGCCGGGTTCTATGACTATGAGGAGAAATAACCATGGCAGGAGTCAGACTGACGAAAAAAGACGACGGTATCCTGGTTCTCAGCATAGACAGGCCGGAGGCACTTAATGCGTTGAATCGCGGCATCGTAGATGAGATTGACGAGAAAATCGATGAAATAGAAAAGGATTCGGGCGCGCGCTGCCTGATCCTGCACAGCGATAAAAATTTTGCCGCCGGCGCGGACATTAAAGCGATGGCCGAATGTGACGAGGAAGGCGCAAAAGCGTTCGCATTTTCTCCCACATATAACAGGCTGGCAGCCTTGAGGATACCCACTGTTTCCGCAATCGAGGGCTATGCCCTCGGCGGCGGAATGGAACTCGCCCTTGCGACGGATATACGAATCGCCGGCGAAGGTGCGAAAATGGGTTTTCCGGAAGTGTCTCTGGGAATCTTCCCCGGAGCCGGAGGAACCATTCGCGCCCCGAGGCTGATCGGAGCCGCATTCGCTAAGGAACTTATCTTTTCCGGAGAGGCGGTCACAGCCGAAAGGGCGCTGCAGATGGGACTGGTGAACCGCGTAGTGCCGGATGATCGGGTCTTCGCGGAGGCATACCGCCTTGCGGGTAAAATCGCGAGACGGGGGCCTGTTGCGGTCCGGAGGGCTAAGGAGGTAATCGACCGGGGAACCGCTATGAACGTGGAATCCGGAATCGAGCTTGAGGCGGCGGAATGGGCGAAGCTGTTCAATACCCGTGACCAGAAGGAAGGAATGCAGGCGTTTATCGCAAAAAGAAAACCGGAATTTGAGAACCGTTGAGTATATTGACAGGGAGGAAAAATATGTCTGAGGAAGGTAAGAAAACATCATCCCGGCTGTTGAAGGAAATACAGGATAATACCTATGCCAGAGCCTGGGAAGCAAAAGAAAAAGGCGAACCGGTGGTGTGGGCGACCTCCATCTGTCCTGACGAGCTGCTGAATGCAATGGATCTGGCGACGGTGTATCCGGAGAATCAGGCCGGAGTCATCGGCGCCCGGAAGGAGGCAATGAAATTCATCGATCAGGCGGAGGGCGTCGGATACGGTCCGGACACCTGCTCCTACGCGAGAGTGAACATGGGCTATGTGGATCTGCAGCAGTCGGATTCTCAGGATATTCCGCTTCCCGACCTGATTTTTTCCAGCACAAATATTTGTTACACCGTACAGAAATGGTATGAAAATCTGTCGAAAAAGCTGAATATCCCGATGATTCTCTTCGACATGCCGTTCAACCATGAGTACGAGGTGACCGATGAAGCGACCGCGTACATCCGTGCGCAGCTTGAACATGCGATCACCCAGCTGGAGGAGTTCACCGGACGGAAGATGGATTACGATAAGCTTGCCCACGCGATGGAGATCAACAATGAGACCTGCGAGTGGTGGAAAAAGGCAACGGATATGGGACGTTTCCGCCCGTCGCCGCTGGACGGCTTCAAGATGTTCAACTATATGGCTCTGATGGTGGCGAACCGCAGTTTCGAGGACAGCCGCGACTGCTTCCGTCTCTGGTACGAGGAGCTGGAGCAGAGGAAGGCCGAAGGGAAAGGCCCGTGGAGCAGCGCCGAGGAGCAGTACCGGATCATCTGGGACGGAATCGCCTGCTGGCCGCATCTTTCCACAACCTACAAGCTGCTGAAGAAATACGGCATCAACATGGTGACCTCCACTTATCCCCAGAGCTGGTATAAGGTTTATGAAACTAACGATCTGGACGGCATGGCCAGAAGCTATACCGGAAATTACGCCAACCGCAATCTGGATTTCGGGGAAACGAGTATGGAAGAGCGGATAAAGAATTTCGATATCGACGGCGTTCTGTTCCACACGAATCGCAGCTGTAAGCTGATGGACTTCCGGACCTATGAGGTGCAGCGGCGCATTCTCGCCAAGACAGGATGCCCATCGGTGGTGTTCGACGGCGACCAGACGGATCCCCGGGTCTTTTCCGAGGGCCAGTATGAGACGAGAGTCCAGGCGCTGATGGAGATGATGGACAAGTACAAAGAGCAGAAGAGAAAGGGGGAACTGTAATGAGTTACCGGGATATCATAGCGGAGCTGACCGAGGCGGGGCTCCATCCGGCGCGTACGATTGCTGCGACGCAGAAGGAAACAGGAAAAGAACTCGTCGGATGTGTTCCGTATCACACTCCGGATGAAGTGATTTATGCCGCGGGAGCGGTTCCCGTCGGACTCTGGGGCGGAGCTCCCGAATTCAAGCTGGCGGACCGCTACCTTCAGAGCTTCTGCTGCGGTCTGCTGCGGGCGGTTGTGGAATATTCCCTGAACGGGACGTACGACTGCCTGAAAGCGGTTGTGGTTCCGACCTTCTGCGACTCCATGAAATGTACGCTTGAGAACCTGAAGCTTTCAATGCCGGAAGGTATTCCCGTGTTTGGAATGTCCTACGGACAGCAGCGGAAAATCAAGGCGGGGAGAGATTTCACGATCAGCGAGTACAAAAGAATCCGCCGGGAGATGGAAAAACTTCTGGGCGTTGTCATCACCGATGAGAAGGTGGAAGCGGCGTTCGGGATATATGAGGATTATCGTGCGGCGATGAGGCGGTTTGAGCGGGAGGCGGCACGGCATCCGGAAATCGTGTCTTCCCGTGAGAGAATGATGATCATCAAGGCGGGTCTGTTCATGGACAAGGCTTTGTACACAAAGAAAATCGAGCAGATCTGTCAGGGACTGGAGGAAGAGCCGGAGGGAACCTTCGACGGCAAGAGAGTAGTCATTACCGGGATCATGGCAGAGCCGCCGGAAATCTTGGAAATTTTCGATGAAAGCGGACTGGCTGTTGTTGCGGACGAAATGTCGCTGGGCTCCCGACTCTGGAGAGCACCTGCGAGAAACGATGTGGACGACATTTACGAGCGTATGGCGTACCGCTATGCCGATACGGAGGCAGACACGTTCATGTACGAGCCTGAGAAAAAGCGGGGACAGTATATGCTGAAACTGGCCGAGCAGTACAATGCGGACGCGATCGTGGTGATGATGATGAAGTTCTGTGATCCGGAGCAGTATGATTATCCGATCTACAAGGCAGAGCTGGAGGCCGCCGGGATCCCGTTCCTGTATATGGAGGTGGATCAGCAGACGACGGGATTCGAGCAGCTGCGGACACGGATTCAGAGCTTCTGTGAGATGCTGATGTAGTGGCAGGGCGAGGAGATAACAAATGTTTTTAGGCGTTGATATAGGGTCCTCATCGTCCAAGGTCGCGATTCTGGATGGTGATAAGAATTTGAGGGCGGTTCAGATTATCAATCTCGGAACCGGAACTGACGCGCCGGTGGAAGCCCGGCGCCGCGCTCTGGAGGAGGCCGGGATCACAGAGGCAGAAATCGAAGCCGCGGTTGTTACGGGCTACGGCCGGATCAACTACAAAAAAGCGGACAGGCAGATTACGGAGATCAGCTGCCATGCGAAGGGCGTCACTTATCTTGCACCGAACGCCAGAACGATTGTGGACATCGGAGGACAGGACGCCAAGGTCATCAAGCTGGGTGAAGACGGCAAGGTCCGGAACTTTGTGATGAATGAAAAATGCGCGGCCGGAACCGGACGTTTCCTGGAGGTGATGGCCCGCGTGCTGGGATGCGAGCTTGGGGAGTTATCCGATCTTGCGGAAAAGTCCACCAGAGAGGTTGCGATCAGCAGCGTCTGCACAGTGTTTGCAGAGAGTGAAGTGATTTCCAGACTGGCGTCGGGAGAGACGACCGCAGATGTGGCGAGAGGCGCGCATGTGGCGATTTCAAAGCGCGTGGCCGGATTGTGCAACCGGATCCAGTATGAGCTGGAAATTGTAATGACCGGAGGGGTCGCGCTGAACGGCAATGTTGTAGACGCTCTTTCTATAGAGCTTGGCTATCCTGTGCATGTGGTGCCTCACTGCCAGGCGGCCGGTGCGATCGGCGCGGCGTTGTTTGCTTATGAATCGAAGAGAAAGTAGAGGTGTGAGAATGCCGTTAATGACAGGAGAACAATATATAGAAAGTCTGCGCAGACTGAAGACCAGAGTCTACATGTTCGGCGAGCAGGTGGGGAACTGGGTGGATCATCCGATCATCCGCCCGTCCATCAACAGCGTTGCGATGACCTACGATCTGGCGCAGGATCCGGAGTACGCGGACCTGATGACCGCGAAATCCTCCCTGACCGGCAAGACGATCAACCGGTTCACCCATCTGCACCAGAGCACGGACGATCTTGTTCGCAAGGTGAAGATGCAGAGGCTTCTGGGACAAAAGACGGGCGCGTGCTTTCAGCGCTGTGTGGGGATGGACGCGTTCAACGCGGTGTTCTCCACGACCTATGAGCTGGACGAGGCGAGGGGCACAAAGTATCACGAGAACTTTGTGAAGTTCCTGGAGATGATCCAGGACGAGGATCTGGTGGTGGACGGCGCGATGACGGACCCCAAGGGAGACCGGGGTAAAGCGCCCCACGCGCAGCCGGACAAAGATCTGTTTCTGCGGATCGTGGAGCGCCGGCCGGACGGGATTGTGGTGCGCGGAGCCAAAGCGCATCAGACCGGAGCGGTCAATTCCCACTGGCACCTGATCATGCCCACCATCGCCATGCGGGAGGCGGACGCGGATTACGCGGTATCCTTCGCCTGCCCCAGTGATGCGGAGGGGCTGTTCATGGTATACGGCCGCCAGTCCTGCGACACCCGGAAGCTGGAGGATCCCTGCTCCGTCGATGTGGGGAACAGCCGGTTCGGCGGACAGGAGGCGCTGGTGGTCTTCGACGATGTGTTCATTCCCAATGAGTATGTGTTCATGGCCGGGGAATATGAGTTCGCGGGCATGATGGTGGAACGGTTCGCCGGATACCACCGGCAGAGCTACGGCGGCTGCAAGGTGGGCGTCGGAGACGTTGTCATCGGCGCGGCGGCGCTGGCGGCGGAATACAACGGAGCGGAAAAGGCTTCTCACATCAAGGACAAGCTTATCGAGATGACTCATCTGAATGAGACGCTGTTCTGCTGCGGCATCGCCTGCTCGGCTGAAGGGCATCCCACCAAGGCGGGAAACTACCAGATCGATCTGCTGCTGGCGAATGTCTGCAAACAGAATGTGACGCGCTTTCCGTACGAAATCGTCCGTCTGGCGGAGGACATTGCCGGAGGGTTGATGGTAACGATGCCGTCCCAGAAGGATTTTGAATCGGAGCTGCCGGCGGGAAGAGGAGGAGAATCCGTTGGTGAGATCTGCCGGAAGTACTTTGCGACCCGGGAAGATGTGGATGTTGAGGACCGTCAGAAGGTGCTCCGGCTGCTGGAGAACCTGTGTCTGGGAACCGCCGCGGTGGGGTACCGCACAGAATCCATGCACGGTGCGGGATCGCCTCAGGCGCAGCGCATCATGATTTCCCGGCAGGGGAATATTCAGGGAAAGAAAGACCTTGCCAGAGCGATCGCCGGAATAGAAAAAAGATAGAAATGCGGTGCGGAAGCGTCGGAATGCATGAAGAGGGGCTGTCTCACAGTTGATTTAAATATCAGCTGGAGCGACGGCTCCTTCTTTTTGATAGTTGTGCGACAGCCCTCCCTTTGTTTTGCCGGGACAGCCGGAACAGTCAGGGCAGTGCCATCGCTTTCTCCTCGTCACTAACGTCCTCTGTGCGGTTAAAAATATAACAAAATGAATAACAATTCATAACAAGCAATACTTCGCCAATGAATTGTCAAGCTGTTTGATGCAGATTTAACAAGCGAACGAAGGATAGACGATTGTTTGTCATTTGACTATCGAAAATGCATAAAAATTCACAAAAACATGACTTTTTTTGAGATAAAGTACTTGCATTCTTCCTTTCGAGTGGTATAATGCAGAAAATTCAGGTACGGATATGAATAAATATAAAATCGTATCACAGAAACGAAGGGAGAATCAGTTATGTCGATGTATTATTATTTACCCGCGCGAAATGTTTTTGGCGAAGGAGCTGTAAAGGAGTGCGGCCGTCTGCTGGCCACCATGCATGCGAAAAAAGCGATGATTGTCACTGACGCATTTCTCGCCACGCAGCCGATGGCCGCAGATATTCAGGGCTATCTGAAGGATGCGGGAATCGATTCGGTGATTTTCGGCGGAGCAGAGCCGAATCCGAAGGATACGAATGTTGAAGCGGGACTGAAGGTTTTCAACAAAGAGCAGTGCGATGCTATCGTCACTCTCGGCGGCGGATCTTCTCATGACTGCGGAAAGGGAATCGGCCTTGTGGCCGCCAACGGCGGAACAATTCATGATTATGAAGGAGTTGATAAAGCGGCCATCAGTCCGGTGCCGATCCTTGCGATTAATACGACGGCGGGAACCGCATCGGAAATTACCCGGTTCTGCATCATTACCGATACCAGGAGAAAGGTGAAGATGGCCATTCTGGACTGGAGAGTCACTCCGGATATCTCCATCAACGACCCGGAGCTTATGATTGGCATGCCGCCGTCGCTGACCGCTTCAACCGGAATGGACGCGCTTACTCATGCGATTGAGGCCTATGTTTCCACGATGGCGACTCCGATGACGGACGCCACTGCGCTTCTGGCGATTACGATGATCACGCAGTACCTTCCGAAAGCGGTGGCGAACGGCGAATACATGAAGGCGAGAGACCGAATGGCCTACGCGCAGTATCTGGCCGGCGCTGCGTTTAATAACGCTTCTCTCGGATATGTCCATGCGATGGCTCATCAGCTGGGAGGCTTTTACAATCTGCCCCATGGCGTCTGCAATGCGATTCTGCTGCCGTATGTGGAGGAGTTCAATATTATCGGAAACCTGAACCGCTTCAGAGATATCGCGAGAGCGATGGGTGAAAAAGTGGACGGGTTGTCCACGGATGATGCGGCAGTGAAGGCGATTCGGGCAATCAGGCGGCTGAGCTGTCAGGTCGGTATTCCGGCGAACCTGAAGGAGCTGGGCGTCCGGCGGGAGGATTTCGATATCCTGGCTGAGAACGCCATGAAGGATGCCTGCGCGGCGACGAACCCGCGGAAGGCGACAAAGGAACAGATTATCGATATCTTCGAGAAGGCGTATGAGGGCGCGGCGCGGTAGCGCCCTCTCGCCCTCTGCTTCATCCATCGGGCTGCCTTCACCGGCAGCTCCGATGGTTTATTTCTTGTTTTTATTTACTTCTTTTTCAAGTGTTTTTACCGTGTCCAAATATGCTTCCTCAACCGGCGAAAGGGTCTGTACCTGCTCCCCTGTACTGCTAAGTACTTTATCTAATTGCTGTACATAGTCGCTCATGTGCATCAGATTATGACGCATCGCCTGAATTTCTGCGAAATCAAAATATCCGGAAACCAGATTGTTTAGTATCTTCAGCTCATCTTCATCCAGATAATTTTTTGCAATGCTAATATCGGCCCTCGCAGGGAAATCCCCTTTCCGGGTTATAATAGGTCATTTCTCTTGAAACTGTCCTATAATATTGGTCTGCTCATTAAACCTCGTCAGCGCTCGATTCCGTCCCGGGCTTCTACGCCCGCTTCATAATAGTGGCGGATCTCCTTCATTTCGGTGACCAGGTCTGCCTTCTCCAGCAGCCATTCCGGTGCGTAGCGTCCGGTCATGACCAGCTCGGTGCCGGAGGGCTTTGCCTCCAGAATGTCTTCCAGGTCTTCTCGCGTGATCAGATTGAAATACAGCGCGATGAATATCTCATCCAGAATCACCAGATCACAGCTTTCGGAGCGCAGTATCTCCAGCGCACGCTTTACGCCGTCACGGGCGGCCCGGATATCGGGAATTCCCGCGTCACGGTCCACGATGCAGCCCATGCCGAACAACTCGACCTGAATTTCCGGAATACGCTCCTTCAGAATGCCGATTTCGTGGTATTCCATGCTTTTCATAAACTGCCCGAGATAAACCTGAAGACCTGCGCCGGCCGCCCGAAGGGCCAGGCCTAGGGCAGCTGTGGTTTTCCCCTTGCCGTTGCCGGTATAAATCTGAAAATATCCTTTGTTCATGCTGCGTCCTCCTCGTGTTGTGTGTCGTGTCTGCGATGTGGTGCGCGCATCTCGGCGCCATGTGTCGCGTCTGCGATGCTCTGCGTGCATCCCGGCGTTGTGCGCTGTGCGCCGCGGTGCTGGCGATGCGGTGTGTGCCCGTACGTGAGGCTGTTTTTTTGTACATCACAAAGTATACCACAAAAAAATTATTTTGACTGATGTATACACTTATCGGGGAGGGTTTTGTGCTATAATGGAAATGTTATTTTGAAATCGCGGGCGGAATGGAACGCTGTGAAAGGGTATAAGGATGCATTTAAATATCGATGGCTATGAAATTAATTATACAATGACCGGAGCGGGGGAGCAGACTCTGGTGATCCTGCAGGGCTGGGGCACGGAGCTGACGGTGTATGATTCCGTCGCGGCCTGTGTATCAGACCGGTACCGCGTGGTGCAGTTTGATTTCCCCGGATTCGGAAAGAGTACGGAGCCGGCGGAGCCCTGGTCGGTGGAGGATTACGCTCAGTTTTTCATTAAATTCATGGATGCGCTGCAGATTCGCAGGGCGTCGCTTCTGGGGCATTCCTACGGCGGACGGGTCATCATCCGGCTGGCGGCGAAGGAGAGTCTGCCCTTTGAGATTGACAGAATCGTTCTGGTAGACAGCGCCGGCGTGCTTCCGGAGAAAACGGCGAAGCAGAAATGGAGCGTTCGCCGGTATAAATTCCTGAAGAAAATAGTCAGCATGAAGCTGGCGCAGGCGATCTGTCCGGAGCTCATCGAGGAGTGGCGGAACAGTCAGGGGTCTGCGGATTACCGGAACGCCACGCCGATCATGCGGCAGTGCCTTGTGAAGGCTGTCAACGAGGATCTGACGCCTCTGATGCCGAAAATCCGGCAGGATACGCTGCTGATCTGGGGGGATCAGGACGATGCGACGCCGCTTTCGGACGCGAAAATCATGGAAGAAAGGATTCCGGAATCGGGGCTGGCGGTGATCCACGGAGCGGGCCATTACTGCTTTCTGGAGCAGCCGCAGGTATTCCGGCGGATTATGCAGTCATATTTTCAGACAGAGGATACAGACAGAAAACAGATAGAAGAGAATCAATAGAAGAGGAGTAGGGAGCATGGAGTTTTTTCAGATCGTTGTTTCCATCGTGATGCTGCCGGCGTTTCTGCTGGTCATGCGATATAATATGCATATGTTCCAGCTGAACGGATATTTCAACGGTGAGCATCGGAGCTGGCTGAAGCAGAAGCACGGCAAGCAGCGCAGCCTGCTGTTTCTCTGTGTGTTCGGCGTGCTTTCCGCGGTTTTTCCGACCGCGCTGCCGCTGACCGCGCTGCTGGTGACAGCGCTGGTGGTTTTGCGGTATTATCAGTTTCTGAAGAAGATTAATACAAAGAAGAACATCGTCTACACCCATCGGGTGCAGCGGATGATCGGTGCGGATATCGTGCTGGCGGCTGTCATTGCCGCGGCGGCGGTCCGGGGATTGGGAATTTCTGTGCTTCCCGGGACGCTGGCGGTGCTCACGGCGCTGCAGATGGTCGTTTTCCTGTTCATCAACGTCCTGATGAAGCCTTTTGAGAAGATGATCAAGGGCCGTTATATCCGGGACGCGGAGCGGATCCTTGCGGCGAATCCGGATCTGAAGATCATCGGCGTCACGGGAAGCTACGGCAAGACCAGCGTCAAATTCTATCTGCAGACCCTGCTGTCCAGCCGCTTCAGCGTGCTGGTCACTCCGGAAAGCTACAATACGCCGATGGGCGTCGTGAAGACCATCCGTGAATCGCTGCGGTCCACCCACGAGATCTTCGTCTGTGAGATGGGAGCACGAAAGACCGGAGAAATCAGGGAAATCTGTGATTTCGTTCATCCGGATCACGGTCTGATTACATCCATCGGCCCCGCACATCTGGAAACATTTCATTCCATCGACAACATCGTGAAAACCAAGTTCGAGCTGGCAGATGCGCTGCCGGAGGGCGGAACGCTGTTTCTCAACGGAGACAATGAGTATCTGAGTGAAAACAGCGAAAAATATCCGAACGTCGTATTTTACCGGAACCATTCCGCAGGCGCAGGCTACTGCGCGGGGAATATACATTTGTCCCAGAAGGGAACGGAGTTCACGGTCACAGCGCCCTCGGGGGAGACGGAGAAATTTCAGACCCGGCTTCTGGGGGAGCATAATATCATCAACATCGCCGGGGCCATCGCGGTGGCGAATACCTTCGGAATTCCGCTGAAGGAGCTGCGGGTTCCGGTGCGCCGCATCCGGCCGGTTCCTCATCGTATGGAGATGATTGAGCGCGGCGCGGTTACGATTATCGACGATGCATATAATTCCAATCCGGTAGGCTCCAGGGCAGCGGTGGAGACGCTGAAAAGCTTCGACGGCATCCGGATCCTGATCACGCCGGGCATGGTGGAGCTGGGAGACCGGGAAGATGAATATAACTATAAGTTCGGAGGCTATGCGGCGGACTGCTGCGATTACGTCCTGCTCATCGGACGGCGGCATACGGCGCCGATTGAGAAGGGGCTGCTGGAGAAGGGCTTCCCCGGAGAACGCTGTCACGTTTATGAGCACCTCCGGGACGCTCTGGACTTCGCATACGGGATCAGGGCAGAGGGACACAAGTTCATCCTTCTGGAAAACGACCTGCCCGACAACTATTAGGGGGCTTTCATGAAGACGAGAATTGCGGTTCTGTTTGGCGGAAACAGCGTGGAGCACGAGGTCTCGGTGATTTCGGGCATCCAGGCGATCATGAGCATGAACAAAGAAAAATACGATGTGACGGCGGTGTATATCACAAAGGATTCTGTGATGTATACCGGGCCGGACATCAGTGAGATTGACGCATACAAAGACATTCCGGGGCTTCTGTCCCGGTCGCAGCGGGTGATCTTTGTCAATGAAGGAGGAAGGGTCAGGCTGGAGCCGTACCCGAAAAAGCGCTTCGGCGGCGGCAGCGTGGAAATCGATCTGGCCTTCCCCGTCGTTCACGGAAAAAATGTGGAGGACGGAACGCTGGCGGGATATTTCAGGACTCTGGGGCTTCCCTTTGTGGGCTGCGACGTGGGAGCCTCCGCTCTCGGTATGGATAAATACGCCTCCAAGGTTGTCCTGAAGGAGAACGGCGTGCCTGTGCTGGACGGGATCATCTATACGACGGCGGACTATGGCGACATCGACGGGATCATCGACGGCGTGGAGGAAAAGCTGGGATATCCTGTCATCGTCAAGCCTGTCGATCTGGGCTCCAGCGTGGGCATCAGCGTGGCAAAGAACCGGATGGAGCTGGTGGATTCCATTGACGACGCGTTTACCTACGCCCATCGGATTATTGTGGAGCACGCGATCACGCAGCTTCGGGAAATCAACTGCTCGGTGCTGGGCGATGAGAATCACGCCGTCGCTTCGGAAATTGAGGAGCCTCTTCATACAAAGGATATCCTGAGCTATGAGGACAAATATCTGAGTGGCGGAAATTCCAAGGGCGGCGGCTCCAAAGGAATGGCCGGAGTCTCCAGGAAGATTCCGGCAGAGCTTGCGCCTGAGCGGCGGGAGGAGGTCAGACAGCTGGCGGTCCGCTCGTTTCAGACACTGGGATGCAGCGGCGTGGCCAGAATTGATTTCATGATCGACGAGGCCGACGGGAAGCTGTACTTTAATGAAATCAACACGATTCCGGGCTCGCTGGCGTTCTATCTCTGGGAGCCGCTGGGAATCCCATATGAAGAGCTGCTGGACCGGCTGATCCGGCTGGCGCTGAAACGTGTGCGCGAGGAGGAGGCGCTGACATTCAGCTTCGATACCAATCTGCTGGATCAGACATCCCTGTCCGGCTCCAAGAGCAAGCTGGGGTAGGGAGCACGCATGAAAACAGGAGGAATGTGTGTACAGTATGAGCAGAAGACGGAAGCCTGCAATGAATATGATTGAGGGATCGCTGGGGGACAAGGTTCTCCAGTTTGCTGTGCCGCTGGCGATTACCGGCGTCCTTCAGCAGATCTTCAACGCCACGGATGTGGCGGTCGTCGGACAGTTCGCCGGCAAGAACGCCATGGCCGCAGTGGGCAGCAACAGCCCGGTCGTCGGTCTGATGGTCAATCTTTTCGTGGGCGTATCGCTGGGCGCGAATGTGGTGATTTCCAGGTTTACGGGACAAAGAAATCCGGACGGGATCCGGCGGGGCGTTCATACGGCGGTTCTGGTCGCGTTGGTCACCGGAGTGATTGTCGCAGTCCTGGGGATACTGATTTCACGGCCTATGCTTGAGCTTCTGGGAGTACCGTCGTCCATCATGCCGATGGCCCTGGCCTACCTGCGCATCTATCTGCTGGGAATGCCGGTGATCCTTCTGTATAATTTTGAATCGTCCATCTTCCGCAGCCAGGGTGATACCAGGACGCCGTTGTTCTGCCTGATTACGGCGGGGCTGCTGAACGTGGTTCTGAACCTTTTCTTTGTACTCGTCCTGCACATGGACGCCGACGGCGTCGCCGCCGCCACAGTGATTTCCAATACTGTGAGCTCAGGTCTGATGTTCCTCGTGCTGCGCCGGACCGGGGCGCCGATCCGGATTCGGTTCCGGGACTTCCGTATTGACCGGGGAATCCTGAAGGTCATGCTGCAGATCGGACTGCCCGCCGGGCTGCAGGGAATGGTGTTTTCGATTTCCAACCTGTGCATCCAGTCGGCGCTGAACAGTCTGGGGCCGGACATCATCGCGGCGTCCTCCGCGGCGTTCAATATCGAAATCGTGGCGTATTATATTATTAACGCCTTCGGGCAGGCGGAGACCACCTTCATCGGACAGAACAGCGGAGCGAGGAAGCCGGACCGCTGCAGGAGGGTGATTCGGATCGGGCTGGCGCAGGATCTGATTTTCACGGCGATTCTCTGCACCGCTATTATTTATTTTGCTGTTCCGCTGCTGAAGCTGTTCAACACGGATCCGGAGGTTGTCCGGTACGGCCAGATCCGCATCGTGTATATTTTGTCGTTCGAGGTGATAAACGCGCTGATCGAAGGATTCTCCGGCGTGCTCCGGGGATTTGGAAAGTCGCTGGCGCCTGCATTGGTGGCGCTGGTCGGGATCTGCGGCACCCGGATCGTCTGGGTGTTTTTCGTGTTCCCAAACCATCCCGACTTCCGGCTCCTGATTCTGTGCTTTCCCATAAGCTGGGCAATTACGGCGGGGATTCTGATCCTTTATTATCTGCTGATTCGCAGACGGCTTTTTGCCGGAATCGCGCCGGCAGGCGTTCACTGAGCCGAGGCCTGCATGTTTGCGTCACAGCATTCGCAGGCGGCGGAGAAGGAAGAACAGAACGGCGCAGATGGCCAGGATGATCAGACAGATGATGCCGAACCCGTTGACCATGGCGGCGAAGGGCATGCCACGGCCGTTGACGTTCATGCCGTAGAGCCCGGAAATGACTGTGGGGATGGCGAGAATCAGAGTGATGGAGGTCAGGATCTTCATCACATTATTCAGTCGCTTGTCCAGAATCGTGGACATCAGATCACGCGTACTGTCGATGATGCCCTGATAGATCTGGGTCATCTCCATCGCCTGCTGATTTTCCACGATAACATCGCCCAGCAGGTCTTTGTCCTCCGGGTACTGCTCAATCCTCTCGTATCGGGTGAGACGGTTGAGCACGTTTGAATTTCCGCTGAGTCCGGTGGCGAAGTATACCAGAGTGGATTCCAGCTCGTGAAGTCCGATCAGGTCATCCTCTCCGGTGCGGCTGCCGATATCCTCTTCGATCAGGCGGCGCTTGCGGTCGATATCACGCAGCCCGTCCTGGAAACGCAGCGTGTTCTCCAGCATGATCTGATAGATAAAGCGCATTCTTTTCTTTGTGGAAAAACCGCGGTAACGCCCGTCGGCGAAGGCCTGAAGCACCGGCGTCTGTTGAATGGTGACGGTAACGATATGATCTCCGGTCAGCATGATTCCCATAGGAATCGTGTTGTATACCTCCTTTTCGTGTCGGATTTCCTCAGCCGGGATATCGATGATAATCAGCGTATAGCCGTCGGCAAGCTCTACACGGTTGTTTTCGTCCAGATCTGTGGCGGCCAGAATGTCGTCAAGATCGATTCCCAGTGTACCGGCGACCTGCTGCGCCTCTGCCTCGGTGGGATCGGTCAGGCGGATCCAGGAACCCGGAAGCGGTTCTGAAATCTGCAGAATCCGGCTTTTTTCTGTAATATAATATCTCAGCATGACCTTGCTGCCTCCAAATACAAAAATAATCTCTGAGAATAATTTAACACATTTGCGAAAAATTACAATGCCATATCGTCAGGCTTTACAAGAATATAACCCTTTCCGGAGGGATGCAGGGCGTTCAGACAGATCCCTCCCAGAATCAGCAGGAAACCTGCGATTATCATTCCGGAGGAGTATTCATGCAGGAAAAGGGCGACCCAGACCGGCCCCAGAATCATCTCCCAGAGCGCGAGAATAGACGCCCGCTGCGGGGAAACGTATTGAAGTCCGAGATTGTAGAGACCGTAGCCCATAGCCACCTGCACGACGCCGAGCACCAGAAGAAGTCCCCACTGGGACGGCGCCATCGACAGGGCTTCGCCCGCCGTCTGCGGATGAATCAGCAGAACCAGAGCGCCGGTGAACAGATTTGCGATACAGGTCAGACCCAGAGGGTTCTCCTGCCCCGCCCGTTTCCCGCTGGCGGTCATGACGGCGAACAGGATTCCTTCAGAGGCGGCGGTCAGGTTGCCGGTGAGGGAACCGGCGCTGCCGGAGCTCATGAACAAAAGAAGGCCTGCCAGGATCAGGAACACCGGACCCCAGGGCTGTCCTCTGAAGCGGCGGGTCCGGAGAACCGCGGTCAGTGTCAGCCAGATCAGCGCGGTGTACTGCATTCCGACCGCGATGGCCGCGTCAGTCATGGAGAGCGATGCGATGACGGTGATACATACGCCGGCAAAGGAAAGAAGATAGACCGCCGTCCAGCGGTCCGGCTTCAGCCGGGAGGGCCGGAGAAACGGAAGCAGCACAACGCCGGCGATCAGCGCTCTGAGACAGCAGATGGTCATCGCCGAAGCCGTCATGTATTTTACCAGCGGGGAGTTCAGACTCCAGCATACCGCCCCGAGGAAGACGAGAATCCAGCCGTGCTTTTCGATGATTTTCATGGTTTTGCTCCGTTTCTTGAAATATTCCGTCAGTTATTATATAATCGGAGCGATAAGAAGTAAAACTAAAATTATTTATGCCCATATTAAGTTGTACTTAATGCGTGCGCCGCTGCTGACAATCTGCTGTCAGCGCCCATTAAGTCCGACGGGGACTTAATGGGCAGACACTGCTTAAAGCGTGCTCAGTCACCGGATATGCTTAAAACATCAATAACACAGAGAGCATATCCGGCGGCCTGCCGCAGGGAGTTTCAGTCGGATTATCCGAAAACCCTGCGGCAGCGGGATTCGGAAACGGCCGAATTCCTGAGCACAAGCATCAAGCAGTATCTGCCGGCGCACCCTTCCATTGGACTGTGCGCCGCGGCGCTGCTGACAATCTGCTGTCAGCGCCCATTAAGTCCGACGGGGACTTAATGGGCAGACACTGCTTAAAGCGTGCTCAGCCACCGGATATGCTCAAAATATCAATAACACGGAGAGCATATCCGGCGGTCTGCCGCAGGGAGTTTCAGTCGGCTCGAAAAGGAGGAGTTATGGAAAGTGCGAGATGCAGAGCATTTGTGGCGTCGGCGGAATGCGGGAGCTTCACTGCGGCTGCCGGAAAACTGGGATATACGCCGTCGGGCGTCAGTCAGCTGGTTACGGCTCTGGAAAAAGAGCTGGGGTTTCCGCTGCTGGATCGGAGCCGGCGGGGAGTGACGCTCACCGGAGAGGGCGAGAGGTTCCTGCCCGAGATCCGCGGATTTCTGGGGAAGGAGGACCGCATTTACGAGCTGGCGGCGGAGGTCCGCGGGCTGACGGTGGGAAGCGTCGCGATCGCCTCTTATCCCAGTGTCGCGACCTACTGGCTCCCCGCGGTGATCCGTGAATTTCAGACGGATTACCCGGAGATAGAACTCCGGCTGATGGAGGGGATCCGGCAGGAAATGCTGGAATGGATTGACCAGGGAATCGCGGACATGGGATTTTTAACGTATACGGAGCCCATGGATTATGAGTGGATTCCGCTGGCGGAGGATCGGATGGTAGCGGTGCTCCCTGCGGAGCATCCCCTTGCGGAGTGTGAAGCCTATCCTTTGTCCCGGTGCGAAGAGGAGGATTTTATTATGCCTGCGCTGGGGCATGACGTGGACGTGGAGGCGCTGCTGACGGAAAACCGCATCCGTCCGCATATTAAATTCACCACCCTGGAAAATCCGGCGACGCTGGCGATGATTCAGAACGGGCTGGGAATGAGCATCATGAACGAGCTTTGCACCACCGGCTGGAACAGAAACCTGGTCAAACTCCCGCTGGAGCCGGAGAAGAATCTGACCTTCGGTATCGCTGTTCCGTCGGTCCGGCATGCATCGCCGGCGTCCAGACGGTTCCTGGAATACGCGGTTCGTATGCTGACACGGCCGGAGCGCGGGGAATAGGGGTCTGCTTTCGCTGGGGTACAAAAGACGGTTCGGGGGCTTCGCCGGAGCACAAAGGCTAATCCATTCGTCTCAGCCAGAGTACTCCGTACCCGGGAATTTCAACGGAGCCGTCCAGTGCAAGATCCTGTCCGCTGATGAGCTCACGGAAGTTACCGCGCAGTTCATCGGAACCGGCGGTGAAGGGGCTGTCCGCCGCGTTGATGCAGACATAGATCTGTCCCTGTCCGTCGGTTCTGGCGAAGACCAGCTGCAGACCGGTGATGACAACATTGCGGTAGTCGCCGAAGCAGAGCGGATGAGCCTCCTGACTGTGGCGCAGTGTCAGCAGACGGGTCACGAACCGGACAGTTTCGTCATCGGAACGGGGCGCACTGAAACAGGGGCGCAGATCAGCATCAGAGTCGTCATGGCGGACGCCGGCAGCGCCCCACTCGGAACTGTAGTAGATGCACGGGATTCCCGGCATTCCGGTCATCAGACCGTAAGCCGGCTTCAGATGAGACGGATTGATCAGAGTGGAGGCGATACGGTTCACATCGTGGTTGTCCAGAAAAGAAACCATATGCATTCCCCGGTACAGGCACCAGTCCTCAGGCCCGAACTGGCGGTTCAGAGAATGGGCGATTTCGAACATGTTTCCGGAATTAAAGGAAGAATACAGCCCCTTATAGCATTCGTAGTTGGTGCAGGAATCCAGCATATCGCCGTTGACGATGCGCCGGTAGTCGCCGAACAGGATTTCGCCGATCAGCGGAAAATCCGGATCTGTTTTGTTCGCGAGCACTTCCCGGAGAGGCTCCCGGACGAACCAGTGCAGGTGCCGCAGAAAATTCTCGTCCAGGCAGTACGCCACGTCCAGCCGCAGACCGTCTATATCGAAGGCCTCGACCCAGAACCGGATGGAATCAGTCAGATAATCCCGCACCTCCGGATTCTGCAGATTCAGTCTGACCAGTTCGAAGTGCCCTTCCCAGCCCTCGTACCAGAATCCGTCGCCGTAATTCGAGTCTCCGCCGAAATCAATATAGAACCAGTCCTTGTACGGGGAATCCTGTCTGTGTTCGCGCACATCCCGGAACGCCCAGAAGCCCCGCCCCACATGATTGAACACGCCGTCCAGAAGGACGCGGATGCCGTGAGCGTGCAGGTCGTCTGTGACCGCCCGGAAATCCTCATTGGTCCCCAGGCGGCAGTCCAGCCTGCGGAAGTCCCGGGTATCGTAGCCGTGGCTGTCAGATTCAAAGACGGGATTGAACAGAACCGTGTCAATTCCCAGAGCCTGCAGATATCCGCTCCACTCCGTAACCTTCCGGATCCGCGGAACGGTGTTCCCGTCGTTTTCCTGCGGCGCGCCGCAGAAGCCGAGGGGATAGATCTGATAAAGGCTGCTTTCGTTAATCCACATGAGAAACCTCCGTTTTGGATTTATTCGTTATCCTGCCGCAGTGCTGATCTGGACGCGGCGCGCCGCGGGTGCTGTTCCCGGTGCCCGAGATACGTCATCAGATACATTTCATCTCCGGTGACATGGAAGCCGAACCCGAGATTATTGCCGGAATCTGTGGTGTGGCCGCAGACCTGGGAGCGGTCGAGGGCGAACCCGGAGCGGGCGAGCTGCTGCCGGAACCAGGGAAGGGAGAAATTGTCCGGGGAGCTTTCCGGATAGTCCTGCTTCAGGAGCTTCATGGAGCGCTGCCCGTTTTTAAAATAGAACCAGGTGCCGAGGATCTGTCCGTCCGCCTTAAGATAGGGGGAAAGGCGGTCCAGCAGGAAATCGTCATGATAGAACAGGTGCTCGTTGACAGCAAAGAAATCGAGGTTCAGATCCACGATCTCTTTCTTCAGCGGGTAATCTGTCGAGGAGTCTGCCAGGTACAGAATCGGCAGATTGTAATTCTCCTGTTCGATCAGCGTCTTGTACATCTGCAGCATCTCGGGGAATTTATCCACGACGATGTAGAAGCCCTGCGGGCTGAAATACTGCTGATGATTATGCAGAAAAAACCACGCGTTGATATAGGTCTCCATGACCACCCTGCCGGTCAGATCCATTTCAGACAAATCCTTTTTCATGTTGTTATAGGAGCGCTGGAACAGGCTGATCAGCGACGGGGGCAGGTCCTTGTACAGATCCCGGTCGAGATCGGGGGTGTCAGCCTCTCCCGCATATCCGTTCGGCGTGATCAGGATTCCGTCGTCGATGCGCGCCTCGTAGCCGCAGTCGCAGTGCAGGCTTCCGTCGTAGATGTATTTCATGTCCATCGTCACGTCGCCGATGGTCAGTTCTCTGCCGCAGCGGGGGCAGCAAAGGAGATCCAGCATCCTCAGAGGAACGCCGGTATGTGCGGGCGTTTCTGAACCGGCGCTGGAAAGCTCAACGATTCGGGAATCCAGATCGCGTATCACAGCTTCATAGTGTCGGATTTTTCGGGCGCATTCATCCCTCTTGGCACTGTAAATCTCTCGGAGATCTGCCCGGTCCCGGGGATTCTCCAGTCCGGAGATGCGTCGGAGGGAAAGGATTCTGTGGATTTCCGCGAGAGAATAGTCCATGTTTTTCAGCTCCAGAATCCACTCCAGATCCCGCAGGGTATCGTCGTCAAAGACGTATTGATTGTTGCGCCGCGGAGGAACCAGCAGACCGTAGTTGATATAGTAGTACAGATTGTCTCTGGAAATTCCGTACCGGCGGGAAACCTGTCCGATTTTCATTTGTGCCACCTCAAGAACATTATAACAAAAACATGGAGTATACTCAACGTTTTTGATAAAAACCCTCGGAATTGCCTCTTGACATCGATTTAACTCAATAAAGTAGTATAGCGGTAAAGGAGATGAATATCGTGAAAATCATAAAAAAAGCAAAGGAACGGACCGCGGAGGACAATCGCAGACTCCGGGGAACGGTAGCGGAAATTATCGATAACGTGTGTGAAAACGGCGATGCGGCTCTGAAGGAATACAGCGCCCGCTTTGACGGATATGTGCGGGAGGAGCTGCGGGTCAGCCGCCGGGAAATTGAAGAGGCGTACAGCAGAATCAGCGAGCAGGAGCTGCAGGATCTGAAGGAGGCACGTAAGAACATCGAGGCCTTTGCCAGAGCGCAGAGGGAATCGATGAGCGAGGTGAAGGACTTCAGCCCCGCACCGGGAATTTTTCTGGGGCACAGAATTATTCCGGTTTCCTCCTGCTGCTGCTATGTGCCGGGCGGAAGCTATCCGCTGTATTCGACGGCGCTGATGCTGATCACACCGGCGAGAGTTGCCGGCGTCAGACGGATTGTGGCGTGCTCCCCGGCGGTACACGGAACAGGAAGCATTCACTACAAAACCCTGGTCGCCATGGATCTTGCCGGCGCGGATGAAATCTACGCGGTCGGAGGCGCGCAGGCGATCGCCGCGTTTGCCTACGGAACAGAACAGATCCGTCCTGTGGATATGATCGTAGGACCCGGAAACAAATTTGTCGCAGAGGCCAAGCGGCAGTGCTACGGACAGATCGGCATCGATTTCATCGCCGGACCCAGCGAGGTGCTCGTGATTGCCGACGGACAGGCGGATCCGGAGGTTCTGGCGGCGGATCTGCTGGCGCAGTGTGAGCACGATCCAAACGCGAAGGGATTCCTGCTGGCGACGGAGGAGTCGCTGGCGAACCGGGTCATAGAAGCGGTCGGACGGGAGCTTGAGAGCCTGAAGACGGCGGGAATCGCCCGGCAGTCCTGGGAGGACTACGGTGAGGTGGTCGTCGTGGACAGCCTGAAGGAGGCGGTGGATGTAGCCAATGAATATGCGCCGGAGCACCTGGAGGTCAATCTGGAGAATCCGGATCAGATTATCGGGAAACTGGAGAATTACGGATCGCTCTTTGTCGGAGGGAATACGGCGGAGGTGTTCGGGGACTACGCCTCCGGCACCAACCACACGCTGCCGACTGTCAGAGCTTCCCGTTACACCGGCGGCGTCTGGGTCGGCACCTTCCTGAAGGTATGCACCGATCAGCGGATGACGGCGGAGGCGTCGGGGAAGATCGCGCCTCTGGTCAGCCGGATGGCCCGCGGCGAAGGTCTGGAGGGACACGCAGTTGCGGCGGAGAAGAGACTTCGCTGAGCAGGCTGAACCGGCGGAACGCCGGTGAACACGGAAAATCCTGTCTGAAGGCGCGGCAGCGCCGAAATCAGGAAAGCAGTAGAAAAGCAGTAGATGAGAAAGAAAGGGAACATTATGTCTAAGAATGCAGAACCTCAGAGCGGAATGACTCTGAAGAGAGCCTTCGGAATGCGGGAGGCGGTGACGATCACCGTGGGCACGGTCATCGGCGTCGGCCTGTTCACTACCGGAGCCCAGATTGTTGGAACCATGGGTTCCATGGTGGTTGTGGCGACGTTTATCGCGATGGTGATCAGCGTGTATCCGGCCATGCTGTACGGCGAGATGGGCGCGGCGCTGCCCTACGCCGGAGGAACTTATAAATACGCTCAGCTGGGGCTGGGAAAGGCGGCCGGGACTATGGCGGGATGGAATTTCATCGCGTCGCTTATCGCGGTGACGTCGGGAGAGGCGCTGGCGTTCGCCTTCTATTTCAAAACGATTTTCAGGGCGTTTGAGGTCGAGCTGCCGGTCAGTGACGCAGTGCTGGCGATGATTCCCATCGTGATCTTCATCGTCACCAATATCCTGGGAACCGAGATGACCGGAAAGCTGCAGAACGGATTCATGTTCTTCTTCTGGGGCGTCGCGATAATCTGGTTCCTGGCGATGATTCCCAACATTCAGATGCCGTCCTATGTGGTGCTCCCGGACGCGATGAAGACCATGACGCCGTGGGGATTCATCGGATGTGTGGCGATGATATGGTGGTGCTTTGCGGGCTTCGAGACCTGCTGCGCAATGGGTGAGGAGATCCGTTATCCGCAGATCAACCTGCCCCGCGCGCTGATTCTGTCGCCCTTCATCGTATTCGCAGTAAACGCGCTGTTCCAGTGGTTCCTTGTGGGAATTACGCCGGTGAACAAAGTCGCAGCCCTGGCCTCCGCCAACGCACCCTTCGCGGAGGCGATGTCCGCGGCGGGGATTCTGGGACTTCCGATGGCGCTTCTGGCAGTGGGAATCGCCTTCGGCGGGGATTTCTCGACACTGAACGCCAGCATCGCCGTGCCGCCCCGCTATTTGTACGCCATGGCAAGAGAGGGCTCCATGCCGAAATTCTTCGCGAAGCTGCATCCCAGGTATCAGACGCCCTATATCTCGATTCTGTTTCTGGGGATCCTGTCGCTGATTCTGACGGTGTATCCCATTAACTTTGTGGCGTCCGTCAGCCTCTTTGCGGATCTCTTCTATTACATTATCGGAATCGCCGCGGCGCTGGGACTCCGCATCCGTCACCCTGAACTGAAAAGGCCCTTTACGGCGCCGGGCATCCGGGTCGGCGTTCCGGTCAGCATTGTCATTTATTTCATCATGATGACTCAGCTGGACCGTTACGCGATTGTGACAGGAATTATTTGGTGTATCGTCGGTCTTGTGGTATATTATATCTGTCGGAGGATATACGGAGAGGCGGAGAATGAGAAGCTCGACGCCTATGTACTGCAGGAGGAGCTGCCCGGCGACGCTGAACGCGCGTCGATGGATCGGGAATACCGGATCTGGAAGACGGTGGTAATCGCGGCCTGCGTCGTGGCGGGAGTGCTCTATCTGATACCATTACTATGAGAATACAGCTTTCAGATCATTTTACATACAAAAGACTTTTACGATTCGTATACCCGTCGATACTCATGATGATTTTCACATCGATTTATGGGGTTGTCGATGGGTTATTTGTGTCCAACTTCGCAGGTAAGATCCCGTTTGCCGCGGTGAATCTGGTGATGCCGGTGCTGACCATCATGTCGACGCTGGGATTCATGATCGGAACCGGCGGCAGCGCGGTCGTGGGAATCACACTGGGCGAGCGGGACCGTGACCGGGCGAACCGGTATTTTTCCATGTTCATTTATACGCTGATCGGCGTCGGGATTATCGTGACTGTAATCTGCGAGCTTCTGCTGACGCGGCTGGTGAGCCTGCTGGGCGCTGATACGGCGATGGCGCCCTACTGTGTCCTGTACTGCCGGATTACGATGATTTCCATTCCCATGTTCATGCTGCAGGTGGCGTTTCAGACCTTTTTCAATACTGCGGAAAAGCCCAAGCTGGGATTGTTTATAACGGTGGCCGCCGGTCTGACCAACATGGTGCTGGACGGCATTCTTGTGGGCATCTTTCACTGGGGCGTGGCGGGCGCGGCTGTCGCCACGGTGTGCAGTGAGTTCATCGGGGGAGGCATTCCGCTGATTTATTTCTCACGAAAAAACGACAGTCTTCTGCGGCTCGTTCCCGCCCGCATTGAATGGAAAATCCTGGGTCGCGCCTGCTTCAACGGCTCATCTGAGATGATGAGCAGCATTTCCGGTTCGCTGGTCACCGTACTGTATAATTATCAGCTGATGCGCTTCGCCGGCTCGGACGGCGTTGCGGCCTATGGAGCGATTATGTACGTCATGTTCATTTTCCTGGCGATTTTCCTGGGCTTCACCTTCGGATCCGCACCGATCATGAGCTACCACTACGGAGCCGGCAACAAAGACGAAATGAAAAACCTTCTGCGCATTGCCGTCCGGATTCTTTCCGTCTTCGCGGTGGCGATGCTGAGTCTCGGAGAAATCAGCAGCGGACTGGTGACGCGGTTCTTCGTGGGCTACGACGCGGAGCTGTACCGGATGACGCTCCACGCTTTTCGTATTTATTCGCTGGTCTTTCTTGTCAGCGGTTTTAATATTTACGCATCTTCCCTGTTCACATCGCTGGGAGACGGTCTGGTGTCGGCGATTCTGTCCTTTATCAGAACGCTGGTTTTCCAGGTGATCTGTATCCTCCTGCTTCCGGTGCTGTTCGGTCTCGAAGGCATCTGGTGGGCTTCGGTGGCCGCGGAGCTTATGGCGTTCGCGGTGTCGGCGTATTTTGTGATCGGAAAGAGAAAAAAATATCAGTATATGTAGGCGTGCAGGTGCCGGTGGACTCCGGTTTCCGGGGCGTCGGCGGACCCTGCGGCAGATGAGTCGAGGTGAGGACGGATGAAGTATTTACTGGCTTATGACATTGGGACGACAGGAGTCAAGACCTGCCTTTTCGGGGTGGAAGAGACCTTTGAGCTTCTGGCGTCAGCCGGCCGGAGTTATCCTTTGTATGTGCTGCCAGACGGCGGAGCGGAGCAGAGCGGCGAGGACTGGTGGCTGGGGATGTGCGAGTCCACCCGGGAGCTTTTCTCCGGAACAAAGGTCAGTCCGGCGGAGATCGCGGGGATCTCCTTCTGTTCTCAGATGCAGGGTCTGGTGCTGACCGACGCCTCCGGCGTTCCGGTCCGGCGTCCCATGAGCTATATGGATCAGCGCGCTGTGGAGGAGATTCGGAAGGGTATCGCCTACGGGATACGGATCGCCGGCGCGAATATTTTCAAGCTGCTGCCCAGTCTGGTGATTACCGGCGCGGTCAGCAGCAGCGTCAAGGATCCGCTGTGGAAATATAAATGGGTCGAGGCGCACGAGCCGGAAAACTTCGCCCGGGCCGCCTGGTGGCTGGATGTAAAGGACTATCTGGTTTCTCGCTGCACCGGGCGGTTCACCATGACGGAGGACAGCGCTTTCGCCACACTGCTCTATGACAACCGTCCGGGGCATGAGGGATGGAGCGGAAAAATGTGTTCCATGTTCGGGGTCAGACGCGAGCTCCTTCCGCCGATTATACGGTCTGAGGACCAGGCGGGCGAGCTGTGCCCCGGGGCGGCCGGAGAACTGGGGCTTGCCGCGGGGACTCCGGTGTTCGGCGGCGGAGGCGACAGCAGTCTGATCGGAATCGGCGCCGGCGCAGTCGGCATAGGAGACACGCATATCTATTCCGGCACCTCCGGCTGGGTATCCACCGTGACTGACCGCCGTATGGCGGACACTTCCTGTATGATCGCTGCGATAACCGGCGCCCGGAGCGGACGGTTCAACTACTTCGCAGAGATGGAGACCGCCGGAAAAACGCTGGAATGGGTGAAGGATCATCTGGCTCTGGACGAAATCAATATCTATCTGGAAAAGAAGGATATTTCGCAGGGTTATGAGAGCACATACAGGAGCCTTTATGATTATATGACGGAGACGGTGAAAGACGTTCCGCCCGGCTCCGGAGGCGTAATCTTTACGCCCTGGCTGCACGGGAACCGATGTCCCTTTGAGGATCCGGACGCTACCGGGATGTTTTTCGGCATCCGTCTGGAAACCGGCAAAACGGAAATGATCCATGCGGTGCTGGAAGGCGTATTTTACCATCTCCGCTGGATGCTGGAATGTCAGGACCGGAAACTGAAGACCTCCGACCCCATCCGCTTCGTGGGAGGCGGTGCGCTGTCTCCCGTTTCCTGTCAGATGCTGGCGGATATCACCGGGCGGACGATTGAGACGGTACGCTCCCCGCAGAACGCGGGAGCGGTGGGGGCCGCCGCCGTGGCGGCGGCCGGCCTCGGGATTCTTCCGGATCTGGACTGCGTGCGGAGCTTTATCCCTGCCGCGGCCAGATATTCCCCCTCCGCAGAAAAGCATCGCCTTTATGAGCCCTATTATCAGACCTTCCGGAAGATCCACAGCGCGAACCGGAAGCTGTATAAGGGTTTGCGGAAATAATCTGTATACGGGCCTGCGAAAATAATCGCTCTTTACTTTCCGGGCCGGGTCGTGTAGAATATTGAAAAGGGATGAACGGAAAGAGCAGAGGCTCTGCCCGGGAATCCGCAGTGCGGGCAGCCTGAGGGCGCTTGCGGACAAAAGAATACCGCTCTGTACTGACCGCGAGGGCACGCCCCGAACGGAAAGGCGGAAGAGCCGCTGAATCTGACAGCTCCTGCGCCTTTCGGCGCAGGAGCTTTTTCAGACGCGTCTGAAATGCGAACGCGTCTGAAAAAGCGCGAATGTGGACGGATGCGGAGCGGCGGTGAACAGGAGGAGAAAATGGAAAAGAGAGTCGCTATGCTTGCGATCGTTGTAGAGGATAACGAACGGACGGAGGAGCTGAATCATGTGCTTCATGAGTACAGCGAGTACATTATCGGAAGAATGGGTCTGCCCTATCGGGACCGCAGTATTTCCCTGATCAGCATCGCAATTGACGGACCGGCCGACGCGATCAGCGCCCTTTCCGGAAAACTCGGACAGATCCCGGGGGTTTCGGCAAAGGCTGTATACGCAAAGCTGCCGGAGGACGCGTGAATCGCTTCTCTGTCGCAGCAGAGCCGGATGCGGCCGGCATACGGATTCGAGCCCTGCTGGACAGGCTGGAGCGGGAGCACAGCCTCAGCCGGGATGAATGGGTCTTTCTGTTTGAACATCGGAATGCGGAAAGTCTGGAATATCTGAAGCAGAAGGCCCGGGCCGTCGCTGACCGGTGTTTCGGGAAGGATATCTACACCCGCGGACTCATCGAATTTACCAACTACTGCAGAAATGACTGCCTCTACTGCGGAATCAGGCGAAGCAACCGGAATGCGGAACGCTACCGTCTGACCCGGGAGGAGATCCTGCAGTGCTGTGAGGACGGATATGCGCTGGGCTTCCGGACCTTTGTGCTCCAGGGCGGCGAAGACGCGTCGTATTCGGATGAGGATATGGTCAGAATCGTCCGGAGTATCAAAGCCGGATTCCCCGACTGTGCGGTGACGCTGTCTGTCGGGGAAAAAAGCCGTGATTCATACCTGCGTTTCTTTGAAGCCGGAGCGGACCGGTATTTGCTTCGGCACGAGACTGCGGATTTCGAGCATTACCGGCGGCTGCACCCCCCGGAGCTTTCCCCGGAGCACCGAAGGGAATGCCTGTGGAATCTGAAGGAAATCGGCTATCAGGTCGGAACCGGATTCATGGTCGGAGCACCGGGACAGACGGCGGAATGTCTGGCGGAGGACATGCTGTTTATCCGCGAGCTGGAGCCTCATATGGTCGGAATAGGACCCTTTGTGCCCCATCATGAAACGCCCCTGGCGAAGGAGCCGGGAGGCTCGGTGGAGTTGACTTTGTGGTGCATAGGCGTGCTCCGCCTCATGCTCCCGCAGGCGCTGATCCCCGCAACGACAGCCCTTGGAACGATTGCGCCGGACGGACGGGAGCAGGGGATTCTCGCCGGGGCCAATGTGGTGATGCCGAATCTGTCGCCGGTGGCGGTACGGAAGAAATATGAGCTTTATGACAACAAAATCTGTACAGGCGAGGAGGCTGCGGAGTGCCGCTTCTGCCTGGCAGGGAGAATGGAACGGATCGGGTACCGCATCGCGGTATCCAGAGGAGATCATCCGTCGATAAGAAAGGAAGATACAAATGTATGATATGATGTCGCCGCGCGCAGAGGAATTCATTGACCACGAGGAAATTCTGAAGTGTCTTGAGTACGGCGAGAGGAACAAAGACAACCGGGAGCTGATTGACGAAATCCTCGAGAAGGCGCGGCTCCGCAGGGGACTTTCCCATAAAGAGGCGATCGTGCTCCTGAACTGTGAACTGGAGGACAAAAATCAGGAAATTTACGCTCTGGCGGAGCAGATAAAAAAGGACTTTTACGGAAACCGCATCGTGATGTTCGCGCCGCTGTATCTTTCCAACTACTGTGTGAACGGCTGTGAATACTGTCCCTACCACCAGCGGAACAAAGATATCCCGCGGAAAAAACTGACGCAGCAGGAAATCCGGGACGAGGTGATCGCTCTGCAGGATATGGGACACAAAAGGCTGGCCATCGAAGCCGGAGAGGATCCGGTGAACAATCCCATCGAGTACATCCTGGAGTCCATCAAAACGATCTACAGCATAAAACACAAGAACGGCGCAATCCGCCGTGTGAATGTGAACATCGCCGCTACGACGCCTGAGAATTACAGGAAACTGAAGGACGCAGGAATCGGAACGTATATTTTGTTCCAGGAAACCTATCACAAGGAAAACTACGAACGGCTGCACCCCACGGGACCCAAGCACGACTATGCCTGGCACACGGAGGCGATGGACCGGGCCATGGACGCCGGCATTGACGATGTGGGGCTGGGCGTGCTGTTCGGCCTGAACAATTACAAATATGATTTTGTCGGGATTCTGATGCATGCGGAGCATCTGGAGGGGGCGAAGGGATGCGGCCCGCACACCATCAGTGTTCCGAGGGTGCGCCCGGCGGATGATATCGATCCGGAGGTGTTCGACAACAGCATTTCTGACGAGACCTTTGCGAAAATCGTCGCCTGCATCCGCATCGCGGTGCCGTACACCGGGATGATCGTCTCCACCCGGGAAAGCCAGAAAACCCGGGAGCGCGTGCTGCATCTGGGGATTTCGCAGATCAGCGGAGGCTCCAGAACCAGTGTCGGCGGATATGTGAACGAGGAGCGTCACGATGAAACCGCGCAGTTCGATGTCAACGATCTGCGGAC
This sequence comes from Hornefia porci, assembly GCF_001940235.1. Classification (NCBI taxonomy): domain Bacteria; kingdom Bacillati; phylum Bacillota; class Clostridia; order Peptostreptococcales; family Anaerovoracaceae; genus Hornefia; species Hornefia porci. Next base: position 2,139,036 of record NZ_MJIE01000001.1, read on the forward strand.
GCTGGACGAGGTGGTGAACTGGCTGATGAGGATGGGCTACGTCCCCAGCTTCTGCACGGCGTGTTACCGCGAGGGGCGCACCGGCGACCGGTTCATGTCCCTTCTGAAGAGCGGTCAGATTGTCAACTGCTGTCATCCCAACGCACTCATGACCCTGAAGGAGTATCTGGAGGATTATGCCTCTCCGGGAACAAAGGAAATCGGGGACGCGCTGATCGCGCGCGAGCTCGACGTAATCACAAACCCCGCAGTGAGGGAAAAGTGCGAAGATTACCTGAACAACATTCACACAGGCAAAAGAGATTTCAGATTCTAAAACTGGGGCGCCGGCCGGGACGGCCGGGACATAATGACGCCGCGACGACCTGCGACATGGGCGCGACGACGCGCCGACCTGCGCGACAGTACGCCGCGCTGACCTGCGACATGGGCGCGACGACGCGCCGACTTGCGCGGCAGTACACCGCGCGCCGCGTCGACCTGCGACAGGGCGTGACACCGCGCCGACTTGCACGGCAGTACGCCGCGCCGACGAAGGCTCGCGAAATCGGGATATACAAAAAGCCCCGGTGCACGACGGGAGGAATATATGAGCTTGAATGACACACCATCCGGTGAACGGATCCATATCGGCTTCTTCGGCCGCCGAAACGCCGGGAAATCCAGCATTGTCAACGGTATCACAGATCAGAAGATGTCCATCGTTTCCGACCGGGAAGGAACGACGACAGACCCTGTGTACAAGGCCATGGAGCTGCTGCCTCTGGGACCGGTTGTAATTATTGACACGCCGGGGTTTGACGATGAAGGGACTCTCGGCGAGCTTCGGGTCGCAAAAACCCGAGAAGCATTACGCAAAACAGACATCGCGGTTCTTGTTATTGACGGCGTCCGTGGGGAAACGCCGGAGGACAGGGAACTTCAGCAGCTCTTTATCAAGGAGGGGATCCCATTCATCGTCGTGTATAACAAGGCAGACCTGATGGATCCGGCTGCGGTCGCTGAAATCGAGGACTGTCGCGAAACCGGAACGGCCGACGGCCCCGCAGACGGTGAAATGACAATTGACGAGGAGCAGCCGGTGATTCTTTGTGCCAGCGCAGAGACGGGCCGGGGAATCCTCAAGCTGAAAGAGACACTGGCCGCTCTGTCGCCGAAAAAGTCAGATGCGCCTCCGCTGGTCAGTGATTTGCTTGCTCCAAATGATCTTGTGGTGCTGGTAATACCTATTGACGAGTCGGCGCCGAAGGGCCGCCTGATCCTGCCCCAGCAGCAGGCGGTGCGTGACATTTTGGATGCGGGCGCCATTGCCCTTGCCTGCCGGGAGATGGAGCTTACGGAAACGCTGAAGCGTCTGGGCCGTCCGCCGGAGCTGGTGATCACAGACAGCCAGGCATTTAAGGCTGTTGCGGAAATCGTTCCGGAATCCGTGCCGCTGACATCTTTCTCGATTCTGATGGCGAGGCACAAAGGCTTTCTGGATGCGGCTCTTGCCGCGGTGCCGGCTGTCGGCAGACTTTCTGACGGCGATCGGGTTCTGATTGCGGAAGGATGTACGCATCACAGACAGTGCAACGATATCGGCACGGTAAAAATTCCCCGCTGGCTCCGCGCATACTCTGGCGCAAATATTGAGGTGGAGACCTGCTCCGGGCGCGAATTTCCGGAAAACCCTGACGGATACCGCCTGGTGGTCCACTGCGGCGGCTGTATGCTGAACGAGCGGGAGGTTCAAAGCCGTATGCGGCAGACCGTATCACAGGGTGTGCCGTTCATCAATTACGGCGTACTTATCGCACTTGCGACAGGAATTCTTCCGCGCAGCATCCGCGCGCTGAATAAAAGCGTACCCGCTGAAACGCACTGAAACCCGCTGAAGAGCATGCCGACAGCCCGGAAAACCCTTTCGACGAGGTGAACCCATAACCCGGAATTCGTGCCGCCGGCTGGGTCGCGAGCGGAGAAATCCGAAAACCCTTTCGACGAGGTGAACCCATAACCCGGCGCCGCACCACCGACCGAACCGTGGGTGCAGAATCCAAAAACCCTTTCGACGAGACTGAATGTCAAATATCAAATCGCAAATTAACGATTACAAACCCGCTTAAAAGACCCTTGTTCGGAAAATCTGCCACAAAATCGAAAAAAATCCAAAAATGTGGCAGAGTTTGCGTTGCACATTTACATTTTTTACCATCTAAGCCTGTGAAATACACATATAGGATAAATTTTGTGTTATATTTTTGTTAAAACGCAGTACGAATGACTTATTTTCGATACTCCAATTTTGCAATATATGTTATACATAGTAAAAACGCCATGAAATCTGCCACATTTCTCGAAAAAAACCAAAAATGTTGCAGGGCTGACCGCCCTCTAACTCGTCCGGGATCGTTCAAGGTTGTCCGGCTCTGTTCTGAATCTTAAACCGGAAACTGCCTGGCGCTGTGCACCGCCGACTCTTTTTATCTTGTACCTGCATGCAACTATATTTCTATTCGTGTATACGACCATATACCCGTACATACACTCATGCATTCATATACCTATCTGGAACTGCATGAGTGCATAGCCGTGGTTTTTAATACTTTTGGGCCATCAGCATTTCGCGTATATTCGGATGCGAAACCATGCGGTAAACCTATACGGCAATGGAAAGAAGTGTCGGGATAACTCCGACACACTGAAAAAGGGGGTTGACAGTTCAACCGCCGTCTGTTATGATACTTAAAAATATTTAGTTAAAATATTTTAATTAAATATTTTTAAATTATCTCGTGCGATCTCGCGCGCAACGCGAATTGCCGTATGCGACCGGCGTGGATTATCTCGCGCGACAATGCACAAAAACTGCTTACGAAACAGCATGTCCGGACAGGAAGACCGGCAGACGAGGAGGTACCCGTTATGAATTTTGAAAAAATCAAGGAAATTATGGTAGACACATTGAGCTGTGATGGGGAGAAGATCCGGCCTGAGGCGAGAATCGCAGAGGATCTTTCCATTGATTCGCTGGATGCCGTGGAACTGGTCATGGCGTTGGAGGAAGAGTTTGATATCAAGATTCCGGATGAGGAACTTAGCAACATGAAAACTGTACAGGACATCGCGGATTGTGTCGCCAGATATCAGGCGTAACGCGGTGCACCGGTTTTGCAGGAAACAGTCGGGCAGGAAGCAGGCGGGAAAATGGAAAAGAAAGAGATATTCGATCTTATAAAAAAATTCGAGAGGTCGGAGCTGACTGCACTGGAATATGAGACAGACGGCGAGAGGCTTCGTCTGGAAAAAACAGAGAAAAAAGATGAGAACATTGAGAAACTGCTGAGCCAGCTTCTTCCTCTTGTGACGGCAGGCGCAAGAGCCGGTTCGGGAGCAGGTGTCAGCATGTTTTGTGCGGACGCCGCGGAAAACGATTCGGGTTTTGGTGTTTCGCCGTCCGTCGGCGGCTTGCAGACCGCTGCGGCTGCACCGTCCCCGGGCGCTTCTCTGAAATCGTCGCCGATGTTGAATCCCGACGCTTCCCCGGTTTCTGATTTGCCGAGGGAAGCCGGTTCGCCGGGAATCTCGCCGGAAACCGTCAAAGCGCCCCTGGTTGGGATTTTCTATCGCGCCGCAGCGCCGGGGGCGAAGCCTTTTGTGGAAATCGGCGATACGGTCAGAAAGGGTGAAGTCATGTGCATTATTGAGGCCATGAAGGTCATGAATGAGATTAAGGCTCCCTGTGATCTGACAGTAACGAAGGTTCTGGGGGTTGACGGTGAACTGGTGGATTGCGGAAGGACACTGTTCGAGGTGGAGAAATGCTGAGAAGAGTTCTGATTGCCAATCGCGGGGAGATTGCGGTCCGGATTGTCCGGGAGTGCAGAGACGCTTCAATCGGTACGGTGGCGGTTTACTCAGAAGCGGATCTCAACGCGCTTCATGTGATGCTGGCCGACAAGGCCGTCTGCATCGGGAAGGCTCCTTCCGCTCTGAGTTATCTGAACATGGAAAACATTATCGAAGCAGCCAGAGGAACCGGATGTGAGGCGATTCATCCGGGCTTCGGGTTTCTCTCGGAAAATCCGGAGTTTGCAGCTTTGTGCAGGGAAAACGGACTGATATTCATCGGGCCTCCGGCGCAGGTGATAGAGAAGCTCGGGAACAAAGCTGAGGCCAGGAAGACCATGAAGGCGGCCGGAGTGCCTGTGGTGCCGGGCTCTGACGGGCCGGTGGATACTGTGGAGAATGCGGAAACGATCGCGGAACAGATCGGATATCCTGTGCTGATCAAGGCCTCTGCAGGTGGGGGAGGCCGCGGAATGCGTGTGGCGGAGAATTCCGGTGAAGTGCGCCGGGCCTTTGAGGACGCGCGGCTGGAGGCGGAGAAGTGCTTCGGCGACGGAACCGTTTATCTGGAAAAGCTGATTCGGAATCCACGGCACGTGGAGTTTCAGATTCTCGCGGATCAGTATGGCAACGTGATTCATCTGGGCGAAAGGAACTGCTCGATCCAGCGCAGAAATCAGAAAATGATTGAAGAGGCTCCGGACTGGTGTCTGGGGGAAGAGCTTCGTGCGCAGATGGGAGCGGATGCGGTGAAGGTCGCCCGGGCCGCGGGATACCGGAACGCAGGAACTGTGGAATTCATTGTGGACGGAGAACGGTACTACTTCATCGAGATGAACACGAGACTTCAGGTGGAGCATCCGGTTACGGAGATGATCACCGGGGTCAATCTTGTCAGAGAGCAGCTGAGAATCGCGTCGGGACTTCCGCTGGAAATCAGTCAGAGAGACGTCCGGACCCGCGGACATGCCATCGAGTGCAGAATCAACGCAGAGGATATTTTTCAGAGCTTTGCGCCCAGCCCGGGACATGTGGGGTTTCTGCATTTTCCCGCCGGCAATCATGTGCGTGTGGAAAGTGCTTTGTACAGCGGATGTGATATCAGCCCGTTCTATGATTCCATGGCGGCGAAGATCATCGTCTACGGCGACACCCGGCTGGAGGCCATCCGCAGGATGCGCCGTGCGCTGGGCGAGACCATCATCAAGGGCGTCCGGACGACGCTTCCGATTCAGCATCTGATCATGTATCATCAGGAATTTCTCCGGGGACACTACAACACAGGGTTCATTGAGAACAATCTGGAGGAGCTGATCAGCATCTATGAGGCAGCAGGAGGCCGAAATGAATCCATTCAGTGAACGGAAAGACATTCTGAACGCAATCAATCGGGTGATCCGGCCGGAGACAGAAACCGGCGGGCGCGGCGATGACGGGGAGGTTCTGGAGTGCAGGGCATGCGGGAGCCGTTCTACAAAGGGAGAGCTGCGCGAGAATCTGTATGTCTGTCCTCACTGCGGATTCCACAGCAGGGTTTCTGCCCGGAGCAGGATACGCATGATTGCCGACAAAGGAAGCTTCCGGGAACTTTCCAGAACGCTGGAGGGCTCGGATCCGCTGGATTTTCCGGGATACCGCGAAAAGACGGCGCAGGCCCGTGAGACAACCGGACTGCGGGAGGCCGTGATCACGGGCACCTGCCGTGTCGACGGATGTAAGGTGGTGCTTGCCGTGATGGACAGCCGGTTTCTGATGGCCAGCATGGGAATGGCAGTGGGAGAAAAAATCACCCGCGCCTGCGAGTACGCAGTCAGGAAGAAACTTCCGCTGATCGTCTTTGCCGCATCCGGCGGAGCCCGGATGCAGGAGGGGATTTTGTCCCTGATGCAGATGGCGAAGACCTCTGCGGCGATCGCAAGGCATGACGAGGCCGGGCTTTTGTATATCAGCGTCCTGACGAATCCGACGACCGGAGGCGTCACAGCGAGCTTTGCGAGTCTGGGGGACGTGATTCTGGCAGAGCCGGGAGCACTCATCGGGTTCGCGGGTCCCAGAGTCATCGAGCAGACCATAGGAGAGAAGCTGCCGGAGGGGTTTCAGCATGCGGAGTTTCAGCGGGAGCACGGATTCGTGGATGCGGTGGTTTCCCGGGCGGAAATGAAGGAAACGCTGGCGCGCCTCCTTCGCCTGCATCAGTGATGAAAGGCACGGGCGCGCAGGGCTCCGCGGCCGCATCAGGAGACGAGGCACGGGCGCGTGGCCGCATCAGAGGAGAAAAATACAGATGGACAGAGAATTCACGGCTGCGGATAGGGTTCTGGCAGCCAGAGATCAGAAGAGGCCGACATGCAGGGAATATATCGACCGGATTTTCCATGACTTCACGGAACTTGCGGGAGACCGGGCTTTCGGGGAGGATCCCGGCATTCTCGGCGGAATCGGAAGTTTTCACGGGATTCCGGTGACGGTGATCGGACAGCAGAAGGGAAGAAGTCTGGAGGAGAATCTGAAGTACCGTTTCGGGATGCCGAATCCGGAGGGCTATCGGAAGGCTGTACGGCTGATGAAGCAGGCAGAGAAATTCGGCCGCCCTCTGATCACCTTTGTCGACACCCCGGGAGCATATCCGGGGAAGGAGGCGGAGGAAAGAGGTCAGGGAGAAGCCATCGCACGGAGCATCGAGGTGATGAGCCGGCTCGAGATTCCCTGCATCGCCGTTTTCATCGGAGAAGGAGGAAGCGGCGGTGCGCTGGCGCTGGCTGTGGCGGATCGGATCATCATGCTGGAGAACAGCATCTTTTCAATTTTGTCGCCGGAAGGCTTCGCCAGTATTCTGTGGAAGGATGCCGGACTCTGGAAAGAGGCGGCGGAGGCCATGAAGCTGACAGCGGAGGATCTCAGCCGGCTCGGAATCTGTGATGTTATCGTGCCGGAGCGGAATATCGCGGGGGAAGCCGGGCGCGACCGGCTCTTTGTGGAGACAGATCGGGTGATCTGGGAGCAGCTTGAACGGCTCCTGAAGCTCAGCGGCCGGGAACTTCAACGGGGAAGATACAGAAAACTCAGGAACGTAGGGAATTTCAATGGCAGGAATTAAGATAACCGGGTACGGCTGTGCCCACGGAGACAGAACGGTAACAAATGAGGACCTGGCGCGCGTTGTGGATACCAGCGACGCGTGGATCCGCAGCAGGACCGGAATAGAAAGCAGATATTTCGCGGACAGCCGGTCGAACCTTGATATGGCCTGTGAAGCCGCGGAGACGGCGCTTCAGCGCTGGGGAGGCGACCGTAGAGACGTGGACCTTCTGCTGGTCTGCACCTTTACGCCGGATCTGGCGACGCCTTCGGTGTCGTGCGGAGCGGCGGGGAGACTGGGGCTTTCACAGAAAGTCATGTGTCTGGATATCAACGGTGCCTGCTCTGGATTCGTGTACGGCTGCACTCTGGCGCACGCCATGCTTACCGCCGGAGAAGCGCGCCGCGCGCTGGTCATCGGAAGTGAGAAGATCTCTCCGCTGATGGATCTGACGGAGCGGGGAAGCGCGATTCTTTTCGGGGACGGAGCGGGAGCCGTGGTGCTGGAGGCGGATGGCACAAAGGAATTCGCTTCGTGCTCCGACTGTGTCCCGGAGTCGGAGACACTGTTCTGCGAGCGCTTCGATCCGGCGATTATGATGAAGGGACAGGAGGTCTACCGGTTTGCGGTCAACGCAGTTCCGGAAAGCATTTACGGCGTCCTCCGAAAAGCCGGAAGAAGGGCGGAGGACGTGGACTGGTTTATTTGTCATCAGGCAAATCTCAGAATTCTGCGCAGCGTCGCGGGGAAACTGGATGTGGGAATGGAACGGTTTTATGTGAATATTCAGCGATACGGGAACACATCGGCGGCCAGCGTCGCCATCTGTCTCAGCGAGATGCTGGAAAATGGATTGCTGAAACCGGGACAGCGAGTCGTCATCACCGGCTTCGGAGCAGGGCTGACGTGCGGCTCGGTTCTGCTCACCGTATAGCACTTGCGGCGGAGCGCAGAGGCTGCGACGCAGCAGGGAGTTCGGGGCGGAACGCAGTACTTGCGATGCAGCAGGGAGTCCGCGGTGGAGCACAAGGTGCGCGGCGGAGTATAGCGTCCGCGACGGAATATAGAGGGCAAAGCAGAGTAGGAGGAATATGGATATCAACAAAATGTTCGGGATAGAATTTCCGATTTTTCAGGGCGGTATGGCGAACATCGCGACCGGGGAATTCGCCGCGGCTGTTTCCAACGCCGGCGCCATGGGAATTATCGGAGCCGGAGGTATGGACGGTGCGGATTTGCGGGAGAATATCCGGCGCTGCAAAGACAGAACGGATCGCCCCTTCGGCGTCAATATCATGCTGATGAATCCCTGCGCAGACGAGATGGCGGAAATCGTCTGTCAGGAAGGGGTTTCCCTTGTGACCACCGGAGCCGGGAACCCGGGAAAGTATGTAGAACGATGGAAAAAGGCGGAAATCCGCGTTTTTCCGGTAGTATCGTCCGTGGCGCTGGCAAGACGTCTCGCCGCTTCGGGCGCGGACGGACTGATTGCGGAGGGTTGTGAAAGCGGAGGCCATATCGGAGAGCTGACTACGATGACGCTGGTTCCGCAGGTCGCGGATGCGGTGGATCTTCCGGTAATCGCGGCCGGAGGCATCGCCGGAGGCCGTCAGATGGCGGCCGCGGAGCTTCTGGGAGCTTCCGGCGTGCAGATCGGCACGATCCTGCTTGCCAGTGAGGAATGTCCGATTCATCAGAACTATAAAGACGCGCTGATACGAGCGAAGGATAACGACACTGTAGTTACCGGAAGAACCGTGGGAGCGCCGGTGCGGATACTGAAAAACCCCATGGCCCGGGAATATCTGAGAAAGGAACGGGCAGGCGCGGAGAAGATGGAGCTGGAAGCCTTTACACTGGGATCGCTGCGCAAGGCGGTGCTGGAGGGCGACGTCAGAAACGGTTCGCTTATGGCGGGGCAGGTGGCAGCACAGATTAAGGAAATCCGTCCGGTTCGGGATATCCTTGAACAATTGGAGAAGGAATATGAAGAAATTGCTGGATAAGCTGTCGGTCCCTGTCATCCAGGGCGGCATGGGAATCGGGATCTCCATGGGAGGCCTCGCCGGAGCTGTGGCCGCGGAGGGCGGCATGGGAGTCATCTCCACCGCGAATATCGGGTTCCGCGAGCCGGATTTCCGGGAAAATCCGCTTGCCGCCAATATCCGGGCGCTGCGGCAGGAGATCCGCAAGGCGCGGGAAATCGCAGGAGGACGCGGACTGCTCGCGGTAAACGCAATGGTTGCGACAACGGAGTTCGCAGTCATGGTCCGGGAAGCGGTTCGTGCCGGAATCGATGCGGTAATCAGCGGCGCCGGGCTGCCCCTGACCCTGCCGGAGGCGGCCGGAGAGGGTGCTCTTCTCGCGCCTGTCGTGTCGGGAGACAGGGCTGCTGCGCTTCTGCTGAAGCACTGGGAACGCAGGTTCCAATGCCGGCCGGATTTTGTCGTCGTAGAGGGCAGCGAGGCCGGAGGGCATCTCGGGTTCCGGAAGGAGGAGCTGCTCGACGGTACGGCCCGGAGCCTGCGGGATACGGTGAAGGCAGTGAAACAGAAGGTGGGAGAGATCCCTGTATTCGCGGCGGGTGGCGTTTTCAGCAGAGAGGATATCGATGAAATCCGCCGGGCCGGCGCGGCAGGAGCTCAGATTGCAACACGTTTCATTGCGACGGATGAGTGCGACGCCAGTCAGGCGTATAAGGATGTGATTCTCGCGGCCGGAGAGGAGGACGCGGTGATTATCGACAGCCCGGTGGGAATGCCGGGGAGAGCGCTGCGCACGCCGCTGATCGACAGAATCCGGACACAGGGCCGCATCCCGCCCCGGAGCTGCATGAACTGCATCGTGACCTGCGACCCCGGAACTACCAAATACTGTATCAGCCGGGCGCTGATCGCAGCGTATCACGGTGACCTGGAGAACGGACTGTTTTTCTGCGGGAGCAATGTGGGACGCGTGAACCGGCAGGTGACCGTGCATGAACTGATAAAGGAGTTGACGAAATGAAAACTGCAATTTTGTTCGCCGGACAGGGTGCGCAGCACGTCGGTATGGGAAAGGATTTTTATGCGGAATATCCGAGGTTCCGTCAGGTGTTTAACCTGCTTCCGGAGGAGCAGCGGCGGATCGCCTTCGAGGGGCCGGCGGAGGAACTGAGGAAGACGGAGAACACTCAGCCGATTATGCTGGCATTCGCCCTCGGCGTGTACCGGGTGCTGCAGGAATATGGCTTTGTCCCCGACATGGCCGCAGGCCTCAGCCTCGGTGAATATTCCGCGCTCGCTGCCGCGGGAGTCTTCGATGACAAAACAGCGATCGAACTGATTACGTTCCGCGGAAAGCAGATGGCGAAGGCCTCAGAGGGGACGGATACTGTGATGAGCGCGGTAATCGGACTGGACCGGGAGGCGGCGGAGAACGCGTGCCGCGAAGCGCAGGCGGAAGGAACTGTCGAAATCGCCAATTATAACTGTCCCGGCCAGATCGTGGTGTCCGGAACGGAAGCGGGCGTTGCTGCCTGCGAGAGGAAAGCGAAGGAGCTGGGAGCACGGCGGTGTATACGCCTCGAGGTCAGCGGGCCCTTTCATACATCATATATGAAACCGGCGGGGGAAGCACTGGCGGAATATTTCCGGGGCAGGACCTTCGGGAGCATGAAGCTTCCGGTGGTGTTCAACTGTCTCGGCAGAGAGAAAACCGGGGCAGAAACCGTCAGGGAACTGCTGGTCAGGCAGGTTTCAGGCAGTGTGTATTTCGAGGACACCATACGGTACATGGCGGAGCACGGGATAACCGGGGCTCTGGAGATCGGGCCCGGGAGAGCGCTTTCCGGCTTTGTGCGCAAGACAGAGCGGAGCATCGAAACGATGAGCATTGAGACGACAGAGGATCTCGGAAAGGTGAAAGCATGGACAGAGAAACAGCAGTAATTACCGGCGGAAGCCGGGGCATAGGCAGAGCCGTTGCACTGAAGCTGGCGGAGCGGGGCTGCGACACGGTGATAAATTACGCCGGGAACAGAGAAAAAGCAGAGGAAACCGCCGCTCTATGCCGGAAGCACGGTGTGTCGGCTGTGACTGTGCAGGGAGATATCGCGAGGAAGGAGGACTGCGAAAAGATTATTCAGACTGCGCTGGATAATTTCGGACACATCGATATCCTGGTCAACAATGCGGGAATCACGAGGGACAACATCATCATGCGGATGAGTGATGAGGAGTTCAACGCCGTCATCGACACCAATCTGCGGGGAACCTATCATATGATGAAGCTGGTCTCCCGGCCGATGATGAAGCAGCGTTACGGACGTATCGTCAGCCTGGCGTCGGCGGTGGGCCTGATGGGGAACACCGGGCAGATCAATTACGCGGCCAGCAAGGCCGGCGTCATCGGGATGACAAAGTCTCTGGCCCGGGAGCTCGCGTCCCGGAATGTGACGGTAAATGCGGTGGCGCCGGGATTTATCGAGACGGATATGACGGACGCACTGCCGAAGGCCGCGGCAGAGACCATGAGCAGAATGATTCCTCAGGGTCGTCCGGGAACTCCGGAGGAGGTGGCCGCGGCGGTGTGCTTCCTGGCCGGAAGAGAAGCCGGATACATCACAGGGCAGGTGCTGTGTGTGGACGGCGGAATGCGCATGTAGGGGGAACAAAATGAAGAGAAGAGTAGTCATCACAGGTATGGGAGCGATCTCTCCCATCGGTAATTCAGCAGAGGAGCTGTGGAGAAGTGCAGAAGCCGGAGTCTGCGGAATCGGACCGGTTACGGAATACGACAGCACCGGTATGAAGGTGCAGGTCGCAGCGGAGGTGAAGGACTTCGACCCCACGCGGTATATGGACAAAATGGAGGCCCGGCGGACCGCACGCTTTACGCAGCTCGCCATCGGCGCGGCGGACGAGGCCTTTCTGCAGAGCGGACTCGCGCCGGATGACGGGGAATCGTATCGCTGCGGCGTGAACATCTCCAGCGGCATCGGCGGACTGGATGTCATCGAGAAGGAACATCTGCGGGGGCTTAAGCGTGGCTTTGACCGCGTGTCGCCGCTGTTTGTGCCGTCGGCGATCTGCAATATGGCGGCGGGAGTCGTCGCTATACGCTTGGGTTTTCGGGGAAGCTGCACCTGTGTGCTTACGGCCTGCGCGTCCTCCGCGAACGCGATCGGGGAGGCGTTCCGCAGCATTCGCGACGGATATGCGGACGTGATGGCGACCGGCGGCTCGGAGAGCTGCATCACCGATCTGGGCATGGGAGGATTCACGGCCATGAAGGCTTTGTCAGAGGAAACAGATCCGCGGCGCGCGTCCATTCCCTTTGACGCAGAGCGGGAAGGCTTTGTCATGGGAGAAGGCGCCGGAATCGTGATCCTGGAGGAGTTTGAACACGCGAGGGACAGAGGCGCATCGATTCTGGGAGAAATCGTCGGATACGGGGTCAGCTGCGACGCACATCATATGACTGCGCCGCTGGAGGATGGCAGCGGTGCGGCCCGGAGCATAACGGAGGCGATCCGTGACGCCGGGATCCGGCCTGAAGAGGTGGGATACATCAACGCCCACGGAACGGGAACTCCGATGAACGACCGGTGCGAGACCGCGGCAGTGAAGCTTGCCTTCAGGGAACACGCCCGGAGACTGGCGATGTCTTCCACAAAGTCTATGACGGGACATACGCTGGGAGCCTCCGGCGCGCTGGAGACAATTCTGACCGCGAAAACGCTGGCTTGCCAGATTGCCCCGCCTACGATAAACTATCAGGTTGCGGATCCGGACTGTGATCTGGATATCGTTCCGAACAAGAGCAGGAAGATCGACACGGAGTATGCCATGACGAACTCCTTCGGGTTCGGCGGACATAACGCGTCGCTGATTTTAAGGAGGGTTTAGTATGCAGCTGAATATCAGTCAGATCCAGAAGATTCTGCCTCACCGGTACCCGTTTCTGCTGATCGACAGGATCACAGACATGGAGGAGGGAAAGTGGGCCAGCGGGATCAAGTGTGTTTCTGCCGGTGAAATGCAGTTCCTGGGACATTTTCCGGACTATCCGGTGATGCCGGGAGTGCTGATCATAGAAGCACTGGCGCAGACAGGCGCGGTGGCGCTTCTCAGCGAACCGGAGAACAGAGGAAAGCTGGCCATGTTCGGCGGCGTCCGCAGCTGCCGTTTCAAGAGAGAGGTGCTGCCGGGAGATGTGCTGGAGCTGTACTGTGAAATCGAGTCCCGGCGCGGTCCCATGGGATTCGGAAAGGCCATCGCCAGCGTGGGGAACGAGATCGTCGCCCAGGCCAGACTGTCCTTTGTCATCAAGGATTCAATTGAAAAATGATAAAGAGTCTGGTAGAATCGACACATAAGGAGAGTGCCGAGATGTTAGAGCAGAATTTTTCCCGTGTGTATAATAAATTCAAGCTTCTTTTGTACACCCGTGTGCTGAAGGACTTCAATGATAAAAAGGAAGAAGCGTTGTCCACTCTGGAGGTGATCTGCATGGAAATCATCGTGGCGCTGGGTGAACCGACGGTCAACGAGTTCGCCAGATTCGCCAGGATGTCGGCGCCCAACGCGGCGTACCGGGTCAGCAAACTCTGTAATAAGGGATATATTGAGAAAATCCAGAGCCAGGAGGACAAGCGGGAATATCACCTCCGCCCCACCGGAAAGTATCAGGAAAACTACGGGGACGCCTTCAACTATATCGATGTCGTTTCCGGACGGATAAAGAAGCGTTTCGACGCGGCAGACAGCGAGAAGCTCGACCGCATGCTGGAGATCATTGCCGACGAGCTCATGCCTGAGGTGGATACCATCCGGAACTGCGAATAGCGGTCCGCTCTCTGGAGGAGAACAGAAAGGGAAAAGAAAGCTTATGCCTGAATTCAGTGTCAGACGTCCATACGTGGTTCTTGTGGCGGTGCTTGCGCTCTGTGTCCTCGGAATCACCGGGTTTACCCGCATGACGACGGATTTTCTTCCGGAGATGAATCTGCCTTACATGGTGATCGTTACCAGTGATCCCGGTGCATCGCCCCAGAAGGTGGAGAGCGAAATCACCAATCCTGTGGAAGACGGAGTTTCAACGCTTCCGGGGATTAAAAATGTCACCAGCACCTCGGCGGGCAACGTCAGCCAGGTTATGCTGGAATTTGAGACGGACACCAATATGGACAGCGCCATGGTCAAGGTGACGTCGGCGGTGAATCAGCTGGAGCTGCCGGACGGAGCGGGAAAACCGTCTGTGATGGAGGTCTCCATGGACATGATGCCGGTTCTCTACGTCAGCGTTGACAAAGAAGGACTGGAGGGCGGCGAGCTGTCCCGCTATATCGAGGACAATGTCGTGCCGGACATCAAGCGTCAGGACGGCGTCGCCAGTGTTCAGACCCAGGGCATGGTACAGGACTCGGTTCAGGTGAAGCTGAATCAGAAAAAAATCGATGCGGTCAACAGAAGGATCCGTGCTGCGGCGCTGTCGAAGCTGCAGGAGGCAAAGGATAAGCTTGACCGGGGACAGACGCAGCTGAATGAGGCGAAGGCTGCCCTGCAGAAGCAGAAGGACAGTCTGAACCGGCAGCAGAAGAAGTCCGCCGGTGAAATGGCGAAATTCACCCGGACGATGAACACCCTGCTGGCCGCGAAGGCGGCTCAGCAGTCTCAGGTCACGTCGCTGGCCGCATATACGGCTGCGCTGAACGCTGAAAAGGCGCTGTACGCGCAAAACGATCCCTCCGGCTCGAGAATCGGCGAGATTGAGACGGAGCTTCGGAATCTGAAGACGAAGTCGGCCGCGGCGCAGGCGGCAGCCGACAAGAGCAGTAAACAGATTGACAAAGCACTGAAAAACTATGATAAAGTGGAGGCCGGGAAGATTACCGCGGCGGCCGCTTTCGGCGGCGCCAGCGCACAGATCGCTGTAGCGGAGGCCAGCCTGAACGACAGTCAGAAGGAACTGGAGCAGGGCTACGCAAACTATCGGAGCGGAAGGAAGAAGGCTCTGGCGAACGCCAGCGCGAATCAGCTTTTGTCCCTGGATACCCTCTCTAAATTAATCACAGCGGAGAATTTCTCCATGCCTGCCGGTTACATCACCGGAGGGAATCGTCAGTACCTGGTGCGCATCGATGAGGAAGCGAAGAGCGCCGGCGCTGTCGGAGACATGGTGCTGACCAGCATAGACGGAGTCGGCGACATCACGGTGGACAGTGTGGCCGATGTGAAGATTGAGGATAACGGCAGTGAAACCTACGCAAGAGTAAACGGAAGGGACGCTGCTGTTCTTGCGGTGTACAAAGCCAGTGCTGCCGGGACCTCTGCGGTATCGGATAATGTGAACGCCGCCTTCGACCGGATGCAGAAGGAGCAGAAGGGTCTCGAGGTGACGACGCTGATGGATCAGGGGGAATATATCAACGTCATTATCAACTCGGTCTTTTCCAATCTGATCTGGGGCGCGATTCTGGCGTTTCTGGTGCTGCTGCTGTTCCTGAGAGATTTGCGGCCGACGCTCGTGGTGGCGGTATCTATTCCGCTGAGCGTGCTGTTCACGATTCTTCTGATGTATTTTTCGGATATTTCCATGAACATCATCTCCATGTCCGGACTGGCGCTGGGTATCGGCATGCTGGTGGATAATTCTATCGTTGTGATGGAGAATATTTACCGGCTGCGGAATCAGGGAGTCAGCGCGGCGCAGGCGGCGGTTCAGGGAGCGGGACAGGTCGCGGGAGCTATTGCCGCTTCTACACTGACGACCATCTGTGTGTTCCTGCCGGTTCTGTTCACAAACGGACTGACGAGGGAGCTTGTGCAGGATATGTGCCTGACCATCACCTTCAGTCTGCTGGCCTCACTTGCCGTCGCACTGACGGTTGTTCCATCGGTTTCGGCGACGCTGATGCGGAATGTGCAGCCGAAGGAGCACCGGCTTCTGGAAAGACTCATGGTACGTTATGAAAGAGCACTGAGGTTCTGTCTCCGGAAGAAATGGGTTCCGGTTCTGCTGGCGGTCGTGCTGCTTGGGGTCTGCGCCGCCAGAGTCGCGAGCACCGGCGTGGTGATAATTCCGGAAATGTCCGGAACGCAGATCAGCGTTGCGTTAGAAGGGGATCCGGAGGATGACCTGGAGGACAATTTCAAGGTGATGGATCAGGCCTCCCGGCAGATCCGGAAAATCGACGGGGTGAAGACCGTGGGCGCTATGCAGTCCGCGACACTGTCCATGGGAATGATGGACAGCAGCTCGAGAAATTTTACGACGCTGGTACTGCTGCGGGATGACGCCGCGGATCAGAACCGGAAAATCGGCAGAAGGATCGAGAATATTCTCGACGGCCTGAACGTGAAGAGTTATACTGTCAGCACTGAGGCCATGAGCTCCTCCTCCCTGACGGGGAGCGGTCTGCAGGTGGACATTTACGGCGATGACAATGAAAAGATCCTGGACATCAGCGACGATATCATGAGCATGGTGAAGAAGGAGAAGGGGTTTGAAAACGTGGTCAACGGTCAGGAGGCCGCGGATCCGGAAATCGTTCTGAACATCGACAAAGCAAAGGCCATGCGGCGCGGGCTGACTGTCGCGCAGATATATCAGGCGCTGGCGGAGAAACTGAAGGATTCCCAGACGGCCACGCAGATCCAGATAAACGGGGATCAGATCGATGTGAACCTGAAGGACAGCCGCCGTCAGCTCACAAAGAAAAATCTGCTCGACTTCAGAATTTCCGGCACCACCACCGGTGCGGACGGCACTCAGACCACAAAAAAATACAGACTCGGCGATTTCGCCACCTTCAGGGTTCAGGACGGAATCGCATCTATCGGTCATGATAACGGTTCCAGAATGATTTCCGTCAAGGCTGACACGAAGGACGGCTACAACACGACGCTGCTGTCCCGGAAGCTGGAAAAGAAACTGAGCGCCTATCATGTCCCCGCAGGGTATGAGGTGAAGCTTGCCGGTGAAACAGAATCCGTCAACAAAATGCTGCGCGACATGGGTCTGATGATGCTTGTGGCGCTGATTCTGATTTATCTGATCATGGTGGCACAGTTCGCCAACTTCCTGTCGCCCTTCATCGTCATGTTCACGATTCCCCTGGCCTTTACAGGAGGATTTCTCGCACTGATGATCACGGGTGAGGAACTGTCCATGATTTCTCTGATGGGTTTTCTGATTCTGTCCGGAGTTGTGGTGAATAACGGCATCGTGTTCATCGACTACGCGAATCAGATGCGAAAAGCGGGAATGGACCGGGTGGAGGCGCTGGTGAAGACCGGCAGAGACCGCATGAGGCCGATCATGATGACCGCGCTGACGACGATCCTCGCAATGTCAGTGATGGCGCTGAGTCACGATGAAGGAGCAGAGATGGGCCGGGGCATGGCGATCGTCACCATCGGCGGACTGCTGTACGCCACTCTGATGACACTGTTCATCGTGCCGGTCCTCTACGACGCCTTCTATCGAAAAAGAAATCGCCGTCGCCCCGGATCCCTCCGGAGGAAATTCTTCCGCCGGAAGACATCACAGGTCTGAGACACCGGCGGGCGCAGGCGAGGGCGTCGAACACACTCCGCGGCGCCGGCGAAGCTCCGGATTCATAGCAGTCCGAGGGTTTTCAACACGAAAAGCCAGCCTGTCAGTGTGAACGCGGAAAAAAATGTTGTCAGCATCACTGTGCTGGAGGTCAGTGTACCCTCGTGCCCCATTTCGCGCGCCATGACGTAGCAGCTGACGGTACTGCAGGAACAGCACATAATCAGAATCGCGACGAGCCTGTCCTGCCGGAATCCCAGTGTGACGGCGAGGGGAACAAAAATCAGGCCCAGTCCGATGAGCTTGATGAACGCACCGAGTCCGGCGGTTCGGATGCCGGAGAGTGCTTTCTTCAGATTAAAGGACGCGCCCATGGCCATGATGCCGAGAGGCGTAGCCAGCCGGGCCAGATTTTGTACGGTATGATCCAGGATGCTCCCCATGGGCAGACGCAGCACGGACCAGAAAAGACCGGCGAATATTCCGATCAGAATAGGATTGGTGATGATTCCGAACGCCGTCTTTCTCACCTGCGCCCGATTCATCCCCGTCCGTTTCATTTTGTCCCTCTCCGGCGTGAAAATCGTGAGAACGACCACTGCCGCCGCATTATAAAGCGGAACCGCGCCCAGCATCATCAGCGGGGTCATGCCGGAAGTGCCGTAAAGGTTGGTGACAAGGGAAACCCCCAGGATGGCGGCGCTGCTGCGGTAGCTGACCTGAATGAATTCGCCCTGAACGCGCCGGTCCTTCAGCAGACAGGAGATGGCGACGCACAGCAGGATGGAGACAAGAGTCGCCAGAAAGCAGAAAAGCACGAACCGCAGATCCCAGACGCGCCCGAAGTCTTCGCTGCACAGATCGTAGAACACCAGCGCCGGCAGAGCCACCCGGAACACAAAAGAATTCATTTTCGCCACAAAAGCGTCATCAAAGATTCCGACACGCATAAAAAACATCCCCAGGAGCATGAGCAGAAATATAGGGACGACAGCATTCAGACAAAAGATAAGGTTGTTCAGCATTTCATGCTCCTTTCGGGTCCGCCGGAATTCTCAGACCCTGAGACTTCAAGGCGCGCCGGTTTCATCGAACTATGAATCGACGGGAAGTAAGGGGATAATACGGCGGGCGGCAGCTCCGCACGGATGGCGGTAAATACGGTGTTTTCCATAGTCCTATTATAGCGGCAAAGCGCATAATGTCAACGAACCGGCAGGGAACCGGAGGCTGAGGACCGAGAGCTCGCGTAATTCCGTCATTTCAACCTCGCGTAATTCCGTCATTTCAACAGTTGCCATTGTGCTCCGGCAGGAGTATAATATTGAATCTGAAAAGAAAATCCGTTGATGAATCATCAATAGAAAGGGGAGACTTATGAATATTGTTTGCTTGGACATGGAGGGAGTGCTGGTTCCGGAAATCTGGATTGCGTTTGCGGAGGAGACCGGAATTCCGGAGCTGAAAAGAACCACGCGGGACGAACCGGATTATAACAAACTGATGCGTTTTCGCCTGGACATCCTGAAGGAGCACGGGCTGGGGCTGAAAGAAATTCAGGAAACCATCGGGAAAATCGATCCACTGCCCGGGGCGCGGGAATTTCTGGATGAGCTGCGCCGGACCACGCAGGTGATTATTCTCAGCGATACCTTCGAGCAGTTCGCCAAACCGCTGATGGAAAAGCTGAACTGGCCGACCATCATGTGCAATACGCTGGAGGTTGCGCCGGACGGTGAAATTACAGATTTCCATATGAGAGTGGAGAACTCCAAGCTCAGTACCGTGAAGGCGCTGCAGTCTATCGGTTACGAAACCATTGCGAGCGGAGACAGCCATAACGATCTGGCGATGATTCAGGCGAGCAAGGCCGGATTCCTGTTCCGCAGTACAGACGCTATCAAGGCGGAGTATCCGGAGATCCCGGCATATGAAGAGTTCGACGATCTTCTGGCGGCCATCAAGGCGGCGCTCTAGTGATTGCGGAGGTTACAGGTGATGCAGAAATCGCAGTCCTCGCGGAACTCACGGAACTCACGGAACTCGCGGGTGTCGGGGAATTCACGAAACTCACGGAACCCGCGGAATTCGCAGTCCTCGAAGAAGTCTCCGGCTCGCCGGAGCTCACGAGATACGCAGACAGATAAGACGGTCGAGAAGGTGACAATGAAGCCCGGGACCATGCTGAGTCCCGTGCCGGCGGTACTGGTTTCCTGCGCGTCAGACGGAAAACAGAATCTGATTACAATTGCCTGGACCGGCATCGTCAATTCCGAGCCGCCGATGACCTATATTTCGGTGCGGAAATCCCGTTATTCTCATGAGCTGATCCGCAGAAGCGGCGAGTTCGTCATTAATCTGGCGACGGAGTCGATTGCGGAAAAGGTGGATTTCTGCGGCGTTCGCTCCGGGAGAGATGTGGACAAATTTGCAGAGTGCGGTTTTACGCCGGTTCCGTCGGATCGGATCTCTGCGCCGCTTGTGACGGAATCGCCGGTGAATCTGGAGTGCGTGGTGCGCGATGTAATTGAGTATCCCAGCCATGATATGTTTGTCGCAGAGATTGTCTGCGTTCACGGGGACAAAACCTTATTCGACGAGACCGGACGGTTTTGTCTGGATGAGGCCGGTCTCATTGCGTACAGCCACGGCGAATACTTCGGGCTGAAGCATCGGCCGCTTGGAAGGTTCGGATACTCGGTAATGAAACCGAAAACCCGGCGCCGCATCCGGAGGGAACAGAGAGCTTCACGAAAACGCAGATAGCTCCCGGACAGGCCGGATTCGAATATCAGCAGGCTCTCAGCCGCAGCGGGAGCCCGAACTGACAGCAGGCGGATGCCGGGGAGTCGAGACAGAATGAAACAGAATCGGCATGATGCGGACAAAGCGCTCCGCATCTTTTTTTGTACCGGAATTAAATCACAATCAGCTCCAGAATGAATACGGTCAGGCAGCTCATCCCGGCGACCATAAACAGGCTTGCGCCGAACCAGGCGGCGAGAACGCCGACAGCCATGGCTGCCGCACCGGAAAGGGGCGACTGGGTTGTGGTGAGGATGGCCGGAAATGTCATGACTGCCAGAGTCACATAAGGCACATAGTATAAGAAGGACTGGAAAAACTGATTTTCTATGGGGCGGCGGATCAGCGTGACCGGAAGAACCCGGCAGGCTGCCGTTGCCAGAGCCATGACGGCGATGTAAATGTAAATGTTATGCGGCATTTCCGGTTTCCTCCTTATTTACAGGCGCACTCTGTTTTTTTTTCAGTGGGAAAGCGATGGCCGCGGCGGCAGAGATTACCACGGTCAGAATGATTGTCCTGTTTCCGGCGGACAGATCCTTCACCACCGGAAGCTGCGATGCGGCGTAACTGCTCGCAAAGCTGACGGCAACAAAGGCGCAGACGATTTTGTCCCTGCGCGCGGGCGGGATGATGACGGACAGGAACATTCCGTAGAGCGCAACGCTCAGAGCGCTGACGAGCCGCATAGGGAGAAGGTTCCCCATGACGATTCCGAGCGCGGTTCCCGCCGACCACATAGGTGCCGCGACGGTCCACGCTCCCAGCATATAGAAGGGATTGACGCTGCCCGGACGGGCGATGGTGATGCCGAAGATCTCATCGGTGATGCAAAGCCCGGTAATCAGCCGCTTCATCGGCGGGGTGCTTTCCGGGAGCCGCTGGTTCAGTGCGAATCCCATCAGAAGATAGCGCAGATTGGTAATCAGAGTCATGACCACCAGCTGAAACAGCGTGGCGTTTGCCGCGTACAAAGTAAACCCGATGTATTGTCCTGCGGAGGCGTAGGTCGTGTAGCTCGCCAGAAAACCCTGGAATGCGTTGAAACCGCAGTCTCTGGCAGTGATGCCGAGAGAAAAGGAAACGGCGAAGTATCCCAGTGCGATGGGAATTCCGTGACGCATGCCCTGCAGGAAAACAGCCCGGTTGGATTCCATTCAGATCAGCTCCTTAACAGTAATTCTGACTACAACTATAACACCGGCATTGACATAAGTAAAATTCATTTATATTATATTTAAATAAGTATAACTTATGTGAACGCGCCGCTGCGCGGGACGCCGGGTATGGTATCAGACGCTGCGGGTGCGATGTCTGGGCAGAGACGCCCGTGAGCAAGGAGGAAAGACGATGAATGCACTGTCGAAAAGCCGTATTTTCTGCCGCGTGATGGAGAAGGGCAGTTTTACCGGAGTTGCGGAGGAAATCGGATATTCTCAGAGTGCGGTCAGTCAGATAATAAGGAGCCTTGAGAAGGAACTGGGGACACAGCTGATTGAGCGGCGCAGAGAGGGGATTCGTCTGACGCCGGACGGCGTTCAGTATTTCCCGTATCTGCAGGCGATTTGCGGAGCCGAGGACGCGCTGGAGCGGAAGCGGAGAGAAATGCAGGGTCTGGAAAACAGCATGATCCGTATTCTGACATTTACAAGCGTCAGCCGAAACATTCTGCCGCCGATGATGAAGAAATTCAGACAGAAATATCCCGGAGTGGATTTTCAGCTGAAGCAGGGGGACTATACATCCATCCGCAGAGATATTGTGAACGGCGAGGCGGATTTCGGATTTATGAGTACCGGCGACGCCAGCTATACAGATGTCAGAACTCATGTGCTCTATGAAGACGGAATGGTGGCGGTGCTGCCCGCGGGGCATCCTCTGGCCGCCCGGAAGAGTGTCTCTTTGACGGAGCTGGCAGAGGAGCCCTTTATACTGCTGAATGAGGGCGAGGATTATAATACGGTGGAGACAGGATTTGCCCGGTACGGACTTAAACCCCGCATCGAGTACGATGTATATGATGATTATACGATTCTGGCGATGATCCGGCAGGGCTTCGGAGTGTCCATCCTGTTTCGGAAGGTCATCCAGGGCTTCGAGAAAAATGTGGAAATCCGGGAGATCGACGAGCCGCTGAGCCGCACGGTTGCGCTGGTCTGGCGGGACTGGAATACCATGCCGCTGGCGTCGCGTCGCTTTGCGGATTACATTATCCGTCACATCGAAGAATATAACGGTTAACCGGCGGCCGTAGTTCGGGCGCCGCGGCTGGTCCGTGTGCCGCAGATCACGCAAGCCCCGCCTGAATCAGGAACTTCGCGCCGGCCAGTTCCCTGTGCAGGAGCCGGGCGATATGACGGTGCCGGAGCAGACTGTCGCCCGGATGGGACTTCAGGTAATCGGCGATGGTCAGCGTCAATGTCCTGCGGTTTGCGGCGTCCGCCACATCCCGGAGAATGTCTCTGGCACCGGCGGGATCGAGGTTTCGCAGGGTATTCAGGGACAAAATATGATCCGTCCGCACTGCGATATCCACATCTGCCCGCGCTGCAGCGACAGCGTCCGCCAGGCGGTCCAGAAAATGCTCCCGGCCGTACAGCACCAGAGGGTCCAGGGCGAAAATCTGGGCGCAGGCGTCTGCGTTGCGAAGCGTTTTTTTGTCGAAGGAGCCTTTGATAAATGTGAAGAACTCTCCGTCGTACACGCCGAATTCCTTCATGGCGTGCTGATACCCCAGCCGTACCGTGCGCCGGGAGTTTTTGGGGTCGAAGACCAGGAAATCTCCCAGATCCCATTTGCTCCGGATCAGACGGACGCCCGGTACTCCTTCCGCCTGTTTCGGAAAATACCGTCCGGGCGCGTTCATGTAGACGGCGACGCAGGAGGCGGCGCCGTGTTCCTGTGCCATGGGAACCGGCAGATTGTTGGTGTATCCGCCGTCGATATATTTGCGCCCGTCGATTTCATGATACTGAACGGCAGGAAAGGCGGAAGCGGATGCGATGATGTAGTCTGCCAGACGGCCCTTCGGAATATCACCGATCCAGAAGGGACAGCCCTTCATGGACGGAATTTCAGTCGTCAGAAGTCCCATTTCGATGGGCGAACGACGCACTGCCTCCTCGTCAAGAAATTCCCGGAGAAGCTTTTGCAGTCCGGAGATTCCCGCGCCGCCCTGCTTCACAAACTCCTTCGCGAAGTCTTTTGTTGTCGCATGCGGATCCACGTCGAAGATCATCTCCGTCCCCAGGCTTTTCCACAGCTCATACATGCTGTCCGCATCTCCCTGGGCGATCATCGCCGCGTTCAGCGCACCCACGGAAACGCCGACGACCATATCGAAATGCATATCCAGCTCCGTCAGAGCCTGCCATACCCCGGCTTCATAGGCGCCCCGGGAACCGCCTCCGCCGAGAACAAGCGCCGTTTTATCCTTTTTCATTGATGTTTCTCCTCCATCCGTGCTATACTGGTAATACAAGTATACCCGATGAAGGGAGGACAGACAATGGATGAAAGACTAAAAAAGATTATTGACGCGAGCAGCAATATCGTGTTTTTCGGCGGCGCGGGAGTTTCCACGGAAAGCGGAATTCCGGATTTTCGTTCGGAAACCGGACTTTATCACGCCCGGGAGGTCTACGGACATTCACCGGAGACAATGCTGTCGCATACATTTTACCGGCAGAATCCGGAACTTTTTTTCAGGTATTATAAGGAAAATCTGATCCACACATCGGCAGAGCCTAACGATGCACACAGGGCGCTGGCGAAGCTGGAGGCGGACGGCAAGGTGAAGGCTGTCGTGACGCAGAATATCGACGGGCTGCACCAGAAGGCGGGGAGCCGGAACGTCTACGAGCTTCATGGCAGTGTGCAGCGCAATTACTGCGAGAAATGCGGGAAACCCTATCCTCTGGATTACGTTCTGGATGAGAGCAACTGCGACGGCGGCGTGCCGAAGTGCAGCTGCGGCGGCACGGTCAAACCGGATGTCGTGCTGTACGAGGAGGCGCTGAACGAGGACGTGATCAACGGCGCGGTGAACGCAATTGCAGCGGCGGATACGCTGATTATCGGCGGAACCTCTCTGGTGGTTTACCCGGCGGCCGGGCTGATTCACTATTTCCGCGGCAGTACTCTCGTCCTGATCAACAAAGACAGTACTCCGTACGATGATAAAGCGGATCTCGTCATTCATGACGCGATCGGAAAGGTGATGAAGCTGTGAATATCCTTGTGGTAAATGACGACGGAATCCGCTCTCCGGGAATCGCGCATCTGGTGAGGGCGCTGTCGGAGCGGGCGGACGTATATGTCGCCGCGCCTGCGGGGCAGCGGAGCGGAGCCAGCCAGGCCATCACCATCAGTGAAGAGATATTTGTCCGGCCCGTGGAATTCCCCTGCGCGGAGGCCGCCTATGAGGTTGTCGGGACTCCGGCGGACTGCACCAAAATCGGCCTTCAGTTCTTCGGCGAACAGGGCGTGGCGATGGATATGGTCTACTCCGGAATCAACTTCGGCAGCAACCTCGGCATGGATACTCTTTACTCCGGTACTGTGGGGGCGGCGATGGAGGGCGCCCTGACAGGAGTTCATTCCGTGGCTGTGTCTGTGGACAGTCACGAGGCCAGCCATTTTGACGTAGCCTGCGAGCTGGCGCTGGATGTGATGTCCTTTGTGCGTACAAAGACAAGCCCGGCGACGGTTCTGAACATCAATGTTCCGGACCAGCCCAGGGAAAAGATAAGAGGAATCCGCTTCACCCGGCTGGGCGGAAGATATTACCGCGATATCTTTGTGCCCTCTGAAGGCGGAGGGTACAGAATGGAGGGTGCCCCGGACGCCGCGGCGGATGACAGAAAACTGCTGGATGTGACTGCACTGGCCGAGGGCTATGCCTCTATCACCCCTCTTGCGGTGGACAATACCCGGCTGGACCTGATGACGCCCCTCGCGGAGGCGGGCTTCGGAATCCGGCGCAGAGCGGAAGCGTCTTCCGGAAGAACCCCGGAAAGCCCTTCGGAAGCGTCAGCCGGAGCCGCTGCGGAATAACGCGAAACCCGCGGAAAAGCCGGCGGAAGGAGCGGAAAAAACGCGGAGAGAACCGCTGCAGAAACGGGAGCGGACATCGAGGAGAATATGGTTGCTTTTTGTTCAGCACTGTTGTAGAATGAAAGTGACAAAGATTTAACAAAATATCGGTTGAATTGCCAAATGGCTTTTTAAATAACAAGGAGGTACACTTAATATGAAAGATGTAGTAATCGTAGGCGCTGCGAGAACAGCGATCGGAACCTTTGGCGGAACTCTGAAGGACGTTCCCGCAAGAACTCTTGGTGCCGTTGTAATTAAAGAAGCAATTAAGAGAGCAGGCATCAAGGCGGATCAGGTGGAGGAAGTCATCATGGGCGACGTGCTCCAGGGCGGCCTCGGTCAGAATGTAGCGAGACAGATGTCATTGGATGCGGGAGTTCCCAAGGAAGTACCTGCGATGACGATTAATAAGGTCTGCGGCTCCGGACTGAGAGCGGTTGAGCTGGCTGCGCAGATCATCAAGGCGGGCGACGCTGATATCATCGTTGCCGGCGGAGCCGAGAACATGTCCGCGACTGCTTACGCGCTTCCGAAGGCAAGATGGGGAGCCAGAATGTTCGACGGAAAGATGGTCGACATGATGGTCAACGACGGTCTGTGGGACGCGTTCAACAACTATCACATGGGAATGACCGCCGAGAACGTTGCGGAGCAGTGGGGTCTGACCAGAGAAGAGCTGGACGAGTTCGCTCTGAAATCTCAGCAGAAGGCTGAGGCCGCGATTAAGGGCGGCAAGTTCAAGGACGAGATCGTTCCGGTTGAAGTTCCCCAGAGAAAGGGCGATCCGATCGTCTTCGACACAGACGAGCATCCTAAGTTCGGTTCCACGATTGAGAAGATGGCCAAGCTGAAGCCGGCGTTCAAGAAGGACGGCGGAATCGTTACAGCGGCCAACGCTTCCGGAATCAACGATTCCGGCGCCGCAGTCGTCGTTATGTCTGCGGACAAGGCCAAGGAACTGGGACTGAAGCCGCTGGTCAAGATCGTAAGCTATGCTTCCGCAGGCGTCGACCCGAAGATCATGGGTGTCGGACCGGTTCCGGCTTCCAAGAAGGCTCTGGAGAAGGCCGGCCTGTCCATCGCAGATATGGATCTGTACGAGGCAAACGAGGCGTTTGCGGCGCAGTCCGTTGCGGTAGGCAAGGAGCTGGGCTTCGATCCTGAGAAGCTGAATGTAAACGGCGGCGCAATCGCGCTCGGCCACCCGATCGGAGCTTCCGGCTGCAGAATTCTGATCACTCTGATCTATGAGATGCTGAGAAGAGACGATGCGAACAAAGGACTGGCGACGCTCTGCATCGGCGGCGGTATGGGAACCGCAGTCGTTGTTGAGAAGTGCTGACCCGGATCATACTGATCGCGCGGCGGAGTCCGCGCAGTTGTATCCGTAAGCCTTTGTTGTCACAAAGAACTTAAAATCCCTGCCCGCGCTGCCGGGCAGGACACAGCCCTGCTGACGCGGGGCTTTTTTATGCGGCCGTTCATCGACATTCACCGGAAACTGTGGTAAAATGAGGCAGGGAGCAAAAGGTGAGGAGAAGAATATGACCGGAAAAAAGCTGACGTTGATTATTGTGTTGCTGTTTGCTCTGACGATTGCGGTCGGAACGCTGGGGGGATACAGGTTCTGGCAGGACAGTCAGAGAGAGCCTGTGATTACCCTCGCGCCGGGAAACGCGGATGCCGGCGCTGTCCGTCTGCGGTACGGCGACCGTTACAGGGAGCCGGGATATACCGCCAGAGCAGGTGACGGCAGGGATATCACCGACAGGGTGAAGACACAGATACCGGATATGACGCGTGTCGGGAACTATACCGTCCGTTACACTGTGACGGACAGCGCGGGACGCGAGGTTTCGGCTGTCCGGCAGGTCACAGTGACGTGGCCTGCTCAGACAAAGGCCGGACGGAAACGGGGGCTTGCGGTGCTGATGTATCATGATGTATATGATCCGAAGCGTCCACCGGCAGACCTGAACGCGAATATGATTTCAACCGCAACATTGGAGGGCGAACTGAAGTATCTCGTGGCGTCGGGGTACTACTTTCCTGCCTGGAGCGAGGTGCGGGAGTATCTTGACGGAAAAATCGACCTGCCGGCGAAGAGTGTGGTGCTGACCTTTGACGACGGGACGAAGGGCTTTATTCATCATGCGGCTCCTCTGCTGGAACGCTACAGCGTGCGGGCGACATCCTTTGTGATATGCTCCAAAAACGGCGCGGCTATGGTGAAGAAAAACTACCGGCACATCGATCTGGAATCTCATTCCTACAACATGCACCGGCCGGGCGGGAAAATTGGTCACGGAGGCGTCATGACCGCGCTGAGCGATCAGGAGAGGGTGGCGGATCTGAAGAGGTCTCAGGAGATCCTGGGCAACCGGAACGCGTTCGCCTATCCCTTCGGAGATTATAACGACGGGTGCAGAAAATCGGTGAAGGAGGCGGGCTTCAGAGTTGCGTTCACAACCGCTTACGGAAAAATCCATCCCGGCGACGATCCGTATCTGCTGAGCCGGGTCAGAGTGAACGGAAATATTTCCCTGGAGACATTCAAAAAAATGATATAAAAATGACTGTGATTTTAAACAATATGACAGTCAAAAGAATAAAACTGTGATAAAATGACAGGAGAACAAAGTACGGTATTCGGTTAGGAGGCGAGAGTCATGGAAGAAAACAACAGAACTGAAATCAGCGGCAGCGCGCTGCTTGCGGGCGCGATTGCGCTGGAGGCTGTAGCGGTTGCGGCGGCGTACCGGACACGCGCGCTGGACCGGGTCAAGTACCGGTTGAAGAGGACCGTCGAGGCGACGAATCTGAACGCCTTTGAGAAGTCGGATCAGGGACGGATCCGCAAGCTGGTCCGCAAATACATCCGCAGAATTGATAAGGCGAGAACAAAAGAAGGTGCGATGGCGGCCAAGAAAGCGTTTGATGAAGCTGTCGCGGAGATCGGGACGTCGGCGAGGAAACTGGCGGACGAAAAACTGGAGGCTCTGGGCGACGTATACGGATACGCGATGGACAAATATGCGTATCCCGGAGGCGAGAAGGTGAAAAACGCCGCAGGAAAATATGTGGACAAAATCAGGGACGCCGCGACCAGGGAAAATGTCCGGGAGCTCAGAGACGAATTCCTGTCGCTGGCAGGCCGTGCGCTGAAAAAGAACTGAGAGAATGAAAAACGCCGCGGATTTTCGGATCCCCGGCGTTTATTTTCAGACGGCTTCGGACGGAAACGCACTCCGCAGGCCCGCGACTATACTGCCGGTACGTCTTTTTCTGCCAGTATTTCGCCGTCAATGGAAATCGTGGTTACGCGGAGGGGGACGGATTTACCGCTGTCCTGAAGTGCCTTGTTCACCGCGACTTCCAGTCCGCCGCAGCACGGAACCTCCATGCGGAGGACCGTCACGCTCCGGATGTCATTAGAGCGCAGTATTTCGCCCAGTTTCCAGGAGTAGTCTGTGCCGTCCAGCTTCGGGCAGCCGATTAAGGTGACGCGGTTCCGAAGAAAACGCGTGTGGAACCCGGAATACGCATAGGCGGTGCAGTCTGCGGCGATGAGTAGATCTGCCCCGTCGAAGTACGGAGCCCGGGACGGAGCCAGACGAATCTGCACCGGCCAGTTGGAGAGCCTGATCGGCGCGCCGGAACCGGAAGCCGGAGCAGCGCCGGTGCCCGGAGAACCTGCCTCTGAGGAGTTCTTTTTGTTTATTGCGACCGCTTCCGCGTCATAGGCAGCCGCCTCTCGTTTCACAAAGGTGATCGCGCCTTCAGGGCAGGCGGGAAGACAATCTCCCAGACCGTCGCAGTAATCGTCCCGAAGAAGCTTCGCCTTTCCGTCCACGATGCCGATGGCTCCTTCATGACACGCCGCGGCACAGATCCCGCACCCGTTACATTTGTTCTCATCAATATGGATAATCGTTCGTTTCATGCTCCTGCTTCCTTTCACTTTGATAACTCTACTATAACAAAAGAAGAGGCGAAACAGTGTTGCAAATGTTACAAAAAAAATTTTTTCAGCTTTTTTCGGTGAGAAGAGCCTGCGAAAAAATGCTCTGAAACGTCGGGGTCTCCCGATTTTTTGCATCTTTAGAGGGTTTGGATTTGCCATATCATGAGATTTATTGTATAATAATGTGAAATATAGTCAGAAGGAAGGGACAATACATGCTAGATTCAAGCACAGCATTGATGTTACTGATATTACTGGGTGTCGTGATTCTTGTGATTCTGGTGATTGCCTTCATGTTTAATATGAAGAAATCAGAGGCGCGGAATGATCAGATACTCGGAGATCTTAATGACTCGATCTCGGAACTTCAGAATAGAATGAACACCGTGGAAGGCGACCGGTCCGCCGTGATTGAGGTTGTTTCTCCCCGGGACACCGTGGAAGAGACTTCTGACACGGGCGACTGGGTGAGCTATTCCCGGGCTCCTGCGGATGAACCGTCGAAGGGACGGGAACTGCAGCCGGAATACGCGGAACAGGCGAGGCGTCCGAAGCCGGAAAAACGCACGAAGCGGAAACCGGATACGGCGAGGGAACCGGAACAGCCCCGCAGGGAAGCGGATACAGATGATTTCTGGTCTCAGTTTGAACGTTCTGATTCGGGGACGGAATCAGGGAATATGGAAAGGCAGACCATGGAAGGGTACACTCCGGCGGCGCCGGCAGGAAGAAACCCGGACGTGGATTTTGGTATGTCTGCAGGCAGACATGGCACAGAGGGACGCTCCGGCTCCGGTCAGAGCCCTCTGGACCGTCAGATGGAACCCCGCCGCGGCGCGCATGCCGCACAGAGCGGCGGACTGCTGAACTCCTTCGGATTTGGAAGCCGGAAGGATGATACGATCGTAATTGAACATCGTCCGGAGGAGCGGTGGACAGAGGAAACGGAACCGCAGCAGAGTGCACAGCAATACGCTGATTCGCAGAGACAGCCGCAGCCGCAGACTCCGCAATATGACGGACAGACAATGCAGCAGGAACAGCAGTACGGACAGCAGCAGTACGGCGATTCACAGAGACGGCCGCAGCCGCAGGCTCCGCAGTACGGCGGACAGGCGGTGCAGCAGCAGTCGCCTCAGTACGGACAGCGGCAGTACAGCGGTTCACAGAGACAGCCGCAGCCGCAGGCTCCGCAGTACGACGGACAGACGATGCAGCAGCAGCCGGCTCAGTACGGACAGCAGCAGTACAGCGATTCGCAGAGACAGCCGCAGCCGCAGACCCCGCAGTACGGCGGACAGACGATGCAGCAGAAGTCGCCTCAGTACGGACAGCAGCAGTACGGCGATTCGCAGAGACAGCCGCAGCCGCAGGCTCCGCAGTACGGTGGACAGGCGATGCAGCAGCAGTCGCCTCAGTACGGACAGCAGCAGTACAGCGGTTCACAGAGACAGCCGCAGCCACAGACTTCGCAATACAGCGATCGGCAGCAGCCGCAGACGCCGCAATACGGCGAACAGCAGATGCAGTTCCGGGCGCCCCGGTACGATGGGCAGCCGGTGCAGTCTCAGGCACCGCAGTACGGCGGGCAGCCGCAGTCACAGACGTCACAGTACGGCGGGCAGCAGGTACAGCCTCAGGACAGTCAGAGACCGTCTTCGCTGGCCGAGCAGCTGCAGCAGGCTACACAGCGTATGCAGGAAATGGCGCAGCAGGCGAGAGATGCGGTTCCGCAGATGGATAACGCACGGAAGGATCTGATGGGACAGCGGTCGCAGAATGCGGTTCGGACACCGTCGGCGGAAAGAGCGCCGGATATGACACATCGGACCGCCCGGGACACAGCAAATCATTATGTGGACAGGGAAAGCGGAACTGACAGACAGGGAAGAGTTTATTCTGTTGAGCAATTAAACGAGCAGATTAAATAGATTTAGAGAATTATTGTTATGCAGGAGGCAGATATGATTTGTAAGAATTGCGGACATCTGTTGAACGATGGAGACAGGTTCTGTCCAAATTGCGGCGCAAGGGTCGCGGTGGAAGTTCCAGATGCGAAGGAAAAGCCGAGTACTCTCGACACCCTCGTATCCGGTCTCAATCGGACAGCGGAAAAGCGAGAGGGCCCGGTAGAGAAACCGCAGCAGGTCGAAGAGGCTGCTTCGGAGGAAGACACAAAGCCCCGGCATCACTTTCAGTTCGAGGAATTCAACTGGAATCTTGACGGTTATCCCACCGAAGACACCAAAAGGACCGAGGACATCGATTTCAACTGGGAGTCTGTCGTAGATGAACGCGAAAAATCCCGGGCAGCAGAGACTGACAGCGATCAGGAATTACTGAAGGATAAAATCAAATCAGAGAATTCCGGAAAAGATGAGCGGGAGCAGTCCTCCGGCGGAGAGAAAACAGCAGAGGAAGCGCATGAGCAGGAGCTTGAGGAGATGATTTTCGGAACAAAGGACCGGGAAGGAAATATCTCCGATACAACGAGACTTGACGAGGTTGAGGATCTGGATGATCTGAGCAAGACGACCAGAATCGACAAATTCTATACGTACAACAAGAAAAACGAGGAATTCCAGGAACTTCTGGACAAGGAATACAACCGTCTGAAAGCCCAGATCGAGGCAGACGCCGCCAGAGATCACGAGGCAGAGAGGGAGAAGCCGGAAGCGGACGTGAAAGCCGCGGCGGTATCTGATGCGGAGGCGGCAAAGGCAGAGCCGGCAGGCTCTCCGGAGCCTTCGGAGACGGAGAGCACGGAAGAATCCTTCGGAGGTACCGGCGAGACGCCGGCGTGGTTCGGCGGAAGCGGACAGCCTGAGGAGTCTGAGGCGTCCACAGAGGAGGAGTCCTCCGAATTCCCGAAGGAAGAACCGGAAGCGGAGCCCATCACGCTGCGCGACGATGTTCCCTCCGGCGAGGGCTTTGAGAAGGAAATCGAATCGGATATTCCGGAATATATCAACAGTCTGGATGCGGGAAATCTGTCCCTGGCCGAGCTGCTGAAGGCACAGACCAGACAGGAGGAAGAACCCTGGACGGAGCCGGCAGACTCTGTGATGGATGACATCCCGTCTGACTCGCTGTTCTCGATACCGAATGAGGAGAAGGTGGACGAGTTCTTTGACAGGACTCCGGCAGAAACGGCTGCTGCACCGGCCGCAGAGCCTGCGGCTGAACCTGAGGGAACCGCCTTCGGGATGCCTACGCCGGCGGAGCCGGCATATGAAGCGCCTGCTGACCCGCTTTTCGGGACACAGACGGAGCCCGTTCGGGAAAGCGCGGCAGAACCCGCATATGAAGCCGAAGCTCCGGCCACTTTCAACTATGACGCACCCGCGGGAAGCGGTGCGGCGACCGGGCAGGAACAGCAGAGCGAGGACGATGAATTCCAGATTCCCGCGTTCATGAGAAACTCGGGATCAGGAGAACCTCTTAATGTAATCGAGGATTTACCGACCGAACCTGCCGCAGGGTATTATGAACCGCCGCGGCAGGAGACACTGCAGCAGTATCAGCAGCCGCTGGACATGGCGCAGCAGGAGGTATCGAGGCAGTATCAGCAGCCGTCGGATATGCCGCGGCAGGAGATGCCGCAGCCGACACAGCAGAAGGTTCAGTACCTGGGAGTCGCGCTGGCGCATCCGCCTAAGGGCGTTGTCGCAGATCCGTCGGAAATGAAGGCTCATTCCACGGCAGAACCGATTACCGGAAATGCAGGCTTTGTTCCGCCGGTACAGCAGACGCCGAAGCAGGAAGCCGTCGATCCGCGGACAAATTCTCCGGAGGAAACTTCGCCGCAGAGCTTTTCGGGAGCACCTGCCGCAGAAAGTGATCCCAACTCCCAGAGCATCGAACAGATGATCCGCGAGGACGAGGCGAACGGAAGAGAACAGGCGGACAGCAGGATTACCTTCCAGGATGTGTTCAAGGACGAGATCCAGGCTGAGAAAGAAGATAATAAAAAGAAACCGAAGAAACATACCGGCCTGAAAATCCTGGCGATTATTCTGTGCGTGCTGATCGTGCTGGAAATCATCGTGATCTGCATCAAGACCTTTGCGCCGGACAGCGCAGCGTCCGTCGCACTGCAGGATCTGTTCAACGCCGTATACGGCAGACTGTCATCGTTATTCGGATAGACCGGCATCCGGACAGATCAGCGGATGCTGACAAACTGAAGTATGGAGGAAGATATATTGAAAGGTGCCAAAGTAGAAACAAGGGAAAAGCCGCGCCGCCGGCTTAGCGTAATCATACTGCTTATCGTTATCATCATTGCGCTGCTGCTTCTTCTGGTCAATTTCATCACGGACTGGATGTGGTTCATTGAGATGAAATATGTCAGCGTGTTTTTCACGGAGCTGTTCACCCAACTGAAGATCGGAATTCCGGTCTTCGTGGTGCTCGCGGTGCTGCTGGATTACTATCTACGCCGCCTGCGGAAGGGCTATTTCGCTCACATTGACTCCCATGAACACACGGACATGAAGCGGCTGGGCCGCTACACCAACCTGGTGGCGATTCTGTTCGCCGCGTTTATGGCGTTTTACGCCGCCAACAAAATGTGGTTCAAGGTTCTGGAGTTCGCCAACAGCACGAATTTCGGCAAGAAGGACCCGCTGTTCGGGATGGAGATTTCCTTTTATATCTTCAAGCTGGATTTCCTCAAGGAAATGAACGAGTTCCTGATCGCGGCGATTCTGCTGATTATCGTGATGACGATTCTGTACTATGCGATTCTCATCACGATGCATTCGCCGGATATCCTGAAAGAGGACGACACCGCGGACTTCACGCAGGATGAGGACCGGTACAGCGGAAATTCCAATCCCTTCGGAGGGGATACGCCGTTTGGAAGAGTCTTTGACAACATCAACAATTCCAGACCGCGCAGACCGAGAAGACGGTTTGATGACAATAATTTCAAACAGTTCCTGACCATTGCGTCTCATCAGCTGACCGCACTCGGCGTGATCTTCTTCCTGATGCTGGCGCTGGACTTCTTCCTGAAACAGTTTGACCTGCTGCATGCGCATACAGGAGCTGTCTACGGTGCGGGATTCACCGACGTGAACATCACCCTGTGGATGTACCGCGCACTGATTGTGCTGTCCCTGATCGGGGCGGTTGTAACTGCCGTATGCATCCGCAGAAAACAGATTAAGAAGATCTTCACGGTGCCGGTTATCATGATCGGCGTCGGAGTGCTGGGCGTGGTTTTGGCGCTGATCGTCCAGAATCTGGTGGTTTCGCCGGATGAGCTTAACAAAGAAAGCAAATACCTGTCCAGAAATATTGAATATACACAGTACGCCTATGATCTTGACGATGTGACGACAAAGAACTTCGCGGCGGATGAGAACCTGACCAGCGCGGATATCAGCGACAACAAGGCGACGATTTCCAACATCAGAATCAACGATTACACGCCGGTCAAGACGTTCTACAACCAGACGCAGAGTATCCGTCAGTACTATACGTTCAATGACGTGGACGTGGATCGCTATCAGATTAACGGTGCGCTGACTCAGACATATCTGTCAACCCGTGAAATCGACGAGAGCAAGATCAGCGACACCTGGCTGAACCGGCACATCAAGTACACACACGGATACGGTCTCACCCTGTCCAAGGTCAATACCGTGACCGCCAGCGGACAGCCGGACGTGCTGGTGAAGAATATTCCGCCGGAGTCCTCCATCAATGAAATCGATATCAAGCAGCCCAGAATTTACTTCGGTGAACTGACAAACGATTATTCTCTGGTGGACACCAGCGAGGATGAATTCGATTATCCGGACGGCAGTGAGAACAAGTACACCAAGTACACGGGCTCCGCGGGAATCAAGCTGAATCCCTTTGCACGGCTGATGTTCGCCATTCGCGAAAACAGTCTGAAGCTGCTGGTTTCCACGAACCTGAACAGCAATTCCAGAATCATCATCTACAGGAACGTGGAGGAGCGGGTTCAGAAGATCATGCCGTATCTCAGTTATGAGGACGATCCCTATGCGGTGACTGCGAACGGCCGGATCTACTGGATTGTGGACGCCTATACGACCAGCTCCTATTACCCGTATTCAGAGCCGTACAGCGGCACCACGGGAACGACGAACTACATCCGCAACTCCATCAAGGTTGTGGTGGATGCATACAACGGCGATGTGAATTACTACATCGTCGACAAGTCGGATCCGATTGCGAAGACGTATAAGAAGATCTATCCGGCGCTGTTCAAGGACTTTGATCAGATGCCGGCCGAGCTGCAGTCGCACATCCGGTATCCGAACGCGCTGTTCCAGGTGCAGTCGGACATCTATTCCAGATATCACATGAGCAATGTGAAGGTGTTCTACCAGAACGAGGACCAGTGGGATATCGCCAAGGAGATTTACGGAACAAAGGTTCAGCAGATGACGCCGAACTATTACATCCTCAATCTCCCCGGAGAGAAGGATGCAGAGTTCATCAGCTCCATTCCGTTTACGCCGAAAGGGAAACAGAACATGACGGCGCTGATGATCGCCCGGAACGACGGCGACAACTACGGAAAACTGGTGCTGTACCAGTTTCCGAAGAGCAAGACGATATACGGGCCGAGACAGGTCGAGGCGATGATCGACCAGAATACGAAGATCTCACAGGACTTCTCCCTGTGGAGCTCCGCCGGTTCCAAGTACAGCCGCGGAAATCTGTTCGTCATTCCGATCAAGGATTCGCTGCTCTATGTCGAGCCTGTCTATCTGGAAGCGTCCGATTCCTCAATTCCGGAGGTGAAGAGAGTCATCGTCGTATACGGTGACAAGATCTCCTATGAAGCCACGCTGGGCGACGCCCTGTCGGAACTCTTCGGCTCCAGCGGAGGTGCGGACAAGTCGGATAACGTCAAGAAGGATTCTTCGTCAGACGGAAGCAGGCTCACCAGGAACGACTACATCAAGAAGGCGCAGGAGGCCTACGACAACGCTCAGGATGCGTTGAAGGACGGCGACTGGAGCGCCTACGGCAAGTACATGGATCAGCTGTCCGATTACCTGGAGAAGCTGTCCTGAGGAAGACGAAAAATAGATAAGTTGAGCTTTGGGACATTCAGTTTGGATGTCCCAAAGACTTTTTGATTCACAGAGATAAAACAGAGGTAGAACATGCTGGATTTTGACATTGATAAGATGCTGTTTACGATCCCGCCGGAAAATCATGACTGCCGCGAGGTCAGAAGAATCCTGGAGGAGCACCCCGAGGTGGAGTTTGTATCCTTTGTGGGAATCGATATGGGAGGCCATGACACCGACGAGAAAATCCCGGTCAGAGCCTTTCTCGAGGACATGGAGAAGCTGCTGGAGCACGGCGTGCAGACAGACGGCTCCAGTGTCGCGCTGCCGATGATCGCCGACCTGGGCAATGCCAAGGTGGACATCATCCCGGACAAAACCGTAAACTGGTACGTAGACTACAACTACCGCAACGTCTGCGCCAAGTACGGACTTCCGGTGGGGACGCTCCGGATTCCGTCCTTCCTGGTGCATAACGAGACGTTTGAATGCGGCTCCCGTTCCATCCTGCGCAATGCGCTGCGCTATATGAAGGAGGAACTCCGCCGTGAGCTTCGCGAGCATCCCTATGTGTTCCGCTACATCGAGGGAGCGGACAGCGTGGACGACATTGATGACTTTGTTGTCACCAGCGCCACCGAGCTCGAATTCTGGGTCAGAACCCCGGACGACAAAGGCGACCGGGAACAGCTCTTCATCGCCCAGACCCTGAAGGAGCAGTACTGGAAGCGCACCTACGGAGAGGTTCGCACTGCGCTGGAGGAGACGCTGCTGATCCTGGACAAATACGGGTTCGGCGTTGAGATGGGGCACAAAGAAGTGGGCGGCGTGAAGGCCAGAATGAATAACGGCGGACAATATAATCACGTCATGGAGCAGCTGGAAATCGACTGGAAGTATACCGACGCCATTCAGGCGGCGGACAACGAGAACCAGGTGAAATATGTGGTTCGGGATATCTTCACCCGGCACGGTCTGGACGTTACCTTTATGGCGAAGCCCTTTGAGGGCGTTGCCGGAAGCGGAGAACACACGCATATCGGACTGGCGGCGAGACGTAAAGACGGAAAGCTGATCAGTCT
Organism: Hornefia porci; assembly: GCF_001940235.1. Classification (NCBI taxonomy): domain Bacteria; kingdom Bacillati; phylum Bacillota; class Clostridia; order Peptostreptococcales; family Anaerovoracaceae; genus Hornefia; species Hornefia porci. Next base: position 2,176,494 of record NZ_MJIE01000001.1, read on the forward strand.
GTTCGCGCCCCGGAGCATGAAAGAGGACTTCATGAGTCCCGTCGGCTTCGGCGCTCTGATGGGAATCCTGAAAAACTATGAGGTCATCAATCCCTTCATCAGCTCGTCCAACGATTCCCTGAACCGCCTGAAGCCGGGATATGAAGCGCCGGTCTGCATTGTCACGTCCCTCGGGAAAGCGGTCGACAAGCCGTCCCGGAACCGGACCGTTCTGGTGGGGCTGATCCGGGATGTTCACAATCCGATGGCGACCAGGTTCGAGCTTCGCGCGCCGAACCCCAAGAGCAACACCTATCTGGTGCTGGCCACCTCCTACATGGCCGTTATGGACGGCGTGAAGGCGGTGCTGGAGGCGGAGAAGACGCCGAAGGAACTGGAAGCGTCTTTGTCGAAAAAATACGGCGAGGAGGACTTCTATCTGGAGAAGGACAGAGAGTACCGCAGCGAAGAGGATGTGTTCGAATATTATACCGAGGAGGAACGGGAAAAACTCTTCGGCAGGGCTCCGGCCACCGTCTGGGAGAATCTGGAGGCCTTCGACCGGTATCCGGAGAAGATTGAGGTGTTCAACCGGGGCAATGTGCTTCCGAACATCCTGTTCGAGTCTTATCGGGAGCAGACCCTGTCTCAGTGGAAGTTGGAACTGCACGACCGCCTGATTCCAAACACCATGGGCTTTATCCGGTCCTGCAGAAAGCGGCACACAGACGAGGACTTCTCAGACTATGATATTAAGAACTGGCTGGAAATCGACAAGATCCGCCACGAGATCGCCAAGGATACGATTACGGACAAATCCCTGCTGACGCAGGCGAAGGAAGCGCTGGACGCCAGGCAGTATGACCGGGCCTCCGCTCTGCAGCTGGAAATCAAGCGCAGAGTAGAGGAACTCACGGCGCTTTACACAAGATATAAAAAGAATCTGTTATAACCGGGGGAGAAAACGATGCTGGACATTAAAAAAATCAGAGAAGATTATGAAGGCGTAAAGGAACGCGTGGAATTTCGCGGAAAGGGAGATTTCGGGATCGCTGAGGTGAAGAGACTGGACGAGGAGCGGCGGAAGCTTCTCGCGGAGGTCGAGACCATGAAACACCGGCAGAACACGGTGTCCCGGGAGATACCGAAGCTGAAGAAGGCGGGAGAGGATACCACGTCGATCATGGCGGAGATGAAGGAGCTTTCCGGCAGAATCAAGGAAATGAACGGAGAACTGTCGCAGATTGAGGATGAGCTGCGCAATACGCTGCTGGGCGTGCCGAATACGCCGGCGGAGGGCGTGCCCTTCGGCAAGGATGACGCGGACAACGTGGAGATGCGCAGATGGGGTGAGCCCACATCCTTCACTTTCGAACCTAAGGCTCACTGGGATATCGGCGAGGATCTGGATATCCTGGACTTCGAGCGCGCGGCCAAGATTGCGGGAGCGCGTTTCACGGTGTACAAAGGACTGGGCGCCAGACTGGAGAGAGCGATCGCGTGCTTCATGCTGGATCTCCATACCCTCGACCAGGACTACACGGAGATCCTGCCGCCCTTCATGGTCAACCGGGCGGCCATGACAGGCACAGGACAGCTGCCGAAATTCGAGGAGGACATGTTCTACGTCCCTCAGAAGGATTTCTTCCTGATTCCCACCGCTGAGGTTCCGGTTACCAACCTGAGGAGCAATGAGATTCTGGACGAAGACGAGCTGCCGGTGCATTATACCGCATATACCCCCTGCTTCCGGGCAGAGGCAGGCTCCGCCGGGAGAGATACCCGGGGTATCATCCGTCAGCACCAGTTCAACAAGGTCGAGCTGGTCAAGCTGTCGAAGCCTGAGGATTCCTGGGACGAGCTGGAGTCGCTGACCGCAGATGCGGAAGAGGTCCTGAAGCAGCTGGGACTCCCGTATCATGTGGTGAAGCTGAGTTCCGGCGACCTGGGCTTCTCGTCGGCGATGACCTATGACATCGAGGTGTGGATGCCGAGCTACGGCAGATATGTGGAAATTTCCTCCTGCTCCAATTTCCTGGATTTCCAGGCCAGAAGAGCCAATATCCGCTTCCGGAGAAAGGAAGGCGGCAAGCCGGAGTTTGTTCATACACTGAACGGCTCAGGACTGGCGGTGGGCAGAACCACAGCGGCGATTCTGGAAAACTTTCAGCAGGAGGACGGAAGCGTCGTGATTCCGGAGGTGCTGAGAAAATATATGGGCGGCGCGGAAAGGATCGAAAAATAAATGTTTACATTACCGGATTATATTGAACCGGATTTCAGTGAGGAACGCTTTGTCTCCGCGCCCAACGCCCGTCTGGAGGCGGCGCCGGTGGACAAGGCGGCGCCCCGGAACTTCCATGCGATGTCCATCTTTCCGGAATACTTTAAAATCGAGGGGAAATGGTACCTGGCGGAGGAGAGCCGGATGGACTGTGTTCCGGTCTTTGAAAAGGGCAGAATTCATGTGCGGGAGTTCCGTAATCTGCGGCAGGGCGACATGGTGGTCACCGGACGCACGGAAAACTGCGAGGAAGGAATATATGTCCATGTCAACTGCTTCGACTGGGCGGTGAGAGCCAGCGCCGGCAGCTTCGCCTTCCGGCAGACCCGGAGCAGGGAAACAGCCTTTTCCTATGATTATGAACGGCTCTGTGAGCTGCTGCGATATGAGAAGGAACACAACGGATACGTGGTCTGGGTCATGGGCCCGGCCTGCTCCTTCGATTCAGTCGCGCGCGAATCCTTTGCGAAGCTTGTGGAAAACGGCTACGTGCAGGCGCTGATGGCGGGAAATGCTCTGGCGACTCACGACCTGGAGGGCGCGTATCTGGGGACGGCGCTGGGACAGGACATCCGGACGCAGGTTCCTCATGAGAACGGACATTACAACCATCTGGACACCATCAACAGAATCAACACCTGCGGATCCATTGAACGCTTCATACAGGAGGAGCACATCGATTCCGGAATTATCCGTGCCTGCGTCAGCAGTGGAGTTCCCTTTGTGCTCAACGGCTCCATCCGTGACGACGGGCCGCTTCCGGAGGTTTATGAGCATACCTACGTGGGGCAGGACGCGATCCGTTCCCACGTCCGGAAGGCCACCACGGTTATCGGGATGGCCACGGTGCTCCACACCATAGCGGTGGGCAATATGACGCCGACCTATCGGGTGCTTGCGGACGGTACAATCCGGCCCGTGTACTTCTATACGATCGACACGTCGGAATTCGCCGTGAACAAGCTGGGGGACCGGGGCAGCCTGGCCGCCAAGGGGATCGTGACCAACGTTCAGGATTTCATGCATAACGTGATCCGCCTTCTGGAGCTGTAAAGCGGGCGGAACGCCGTGCGGCGGAAAGGAAGTTTATGAGAACGGCTTTCGCGAAAGGCTTTAACAAAATATTCAACCGGCTGACCATTACAGTGGCGATCATCATCGTACAGTGCGTCTATCTGGCGATCCTCTTTTTCCAGCTGACGCAGTACGCGAGCTGGATTGAAGTCGGATTCCGCGTGCTGTCTGTCTTTGTCGCGGTGTACATCATATGGAGAGATTACAATCCGGCCTATAAAATAGGCTGGATCGTTTTGATTGCGGTTCTGCCGGCGATGGGTGCGGTGCTCTATCTTCTGTTCGGGAACAAAAGACCCTCCCGCAGCCTCAAGAGGCGGCTGTATCCACTGGAAAAACTGCATCGCGAGGATCTGAAGCAGGAGGAGAACATCCGGATGACCGGCATCGACGAGCGGCTGCAGCGGACGGTGGAGTACGTGGCGGAGAAAGGCCCGTATCCGGCATGGCTCCATACCGCCACCCGCTACTATGAAGTGGGCGACAAGCTGTTTGACGATATGCTGGAGGATTTGAAGAAGGCGGAGCACTATATTTTCCTGGAGTATTTCATCATCGAGAGGGGGCGGCTCTGGGACCAGATCTTCGCGATACTGAAGGAAAAAGCGGCGGAGGGTCTGGATGTCCGGGTGATTTATGACGACATCGGTTCCATCAACAAGCTGCCGCGGCATTTTGCCCATGAACTGACCGCCAGCGGCATCCGGGTACAGGCGTTCAATCCGATGCGGCCCTTTGTATCTCTGGTCTACAACAACAGAGACCACCGCAAGATCTGCGTTATCGACGGCTACATCGGATACAACGGAGGCGCGAACATCGCAGACGAATACGCCAACATCATCGTCCGGTTCGGTCACTGGAAGGACTCGGGGGTGCGCCTCTGCGGCGAAGCGGTGTGGAACTACACCGTGATGTTCCTCAATATGTGGAACGCTTTCCGGCCGGAGGACGTGGAATATGATTTGTTCAGGCCACATGTATGGCACCCGGAGGAATTCCCCTCCGACGGTATCGTGCAGCCGTTTTCCGATACGCCGCTGGACGACGAAAATCTGGGCGAGAATGTCTATATGGAGATTGTGAACCAGGCCCGGGACTACGTGTTCATCTACACCCCCTACCTCGTTCCGGATAACGAGATGATCACGGCGCTGACGCTGGCGGCCAAGAGGGGCGTGGATGTGCGTCTTGTGACGCCGGGGATCCCGGACAAGAAGATGATCTACGACCTGACGCGCTCGCATTACAAAACCCTTCTAGAGGCAGGCGTCCGCATTTATGAGTACACGCCGGGGTTCATTCACGCCAAGAGCTTTGTCAGCGACGACCGCATCGCCTGTGTGGGGACGATTAACATTGACTACAGAAGTCTGTATCTGCATTTCGAGTGCGGCACACTGCTCATTGATAACAGCTCCATCATGGATCTCCGCAGCGACGCGATTACCACGTTCGGCCGCAGTCACGAGATTACGTTGGACAACATGAAAACGCATTTCTTCAGGATGCTCGTGGCGGCGCTGCTGCGGGTAATCAGCCCGGTGCTGTGAGGAAGGAGAGCTTATGAGGAACAAAGAACAGCTGACCGGTTTTCTGCTCGACCATGCGGCACAGAGAACCGTGTCCTTTCATATGCCTGGACACAAGGGAAGCGGTCTGTACCGCCGCTTCGGCTACGACGGGTTTCTGAATCAGATGATGGACTGTGATATCACGGAGATTCCGGGGGCGGACAATCTGTTTCAGCCGGAGGGAGTTCTGCGGAGCACCATGGACCGGTACCGGCGCCTGTACGACAGCCGTGAATCCTATCTGCTTGTCAACGGGTCCAGCTGCGGCCTCGTCGCCGCGGTGATGGCCTCCGTTCCGGCCGGCGGGCGCCTGATACTGGCGCGTAACTGCCACAAGGCGGTGTACAACGCGCTGTCTCTGGCCGGGGCGCAGCCGGTCTACGCGTTTCCCGAAATGCTGCCGGAATACGGAATTACCGGAGAGATCCGGCCGGAGGAAGTCCGCCGCTGCGTCGCCGCCGCGCCGGACGTTTCGGCTGTGCTGATTCCCAGTCCGAATTATTACGGGATATGCAGTGATATTTCAGCTATTGCAGAAATCGTTCACGATGCGGGAATGACCCTGATTGTGGATCAGGCGCACGGAGCGCACCTGAAATTCTTTGACGAAAACCGCAGAGCCGACGGACGTTGTCTAATGGCCGCGGAAAATCTGGGGGCGGACATCGTCATCAACAGCATTCACAAAACGCTGGCGGCTTTCACGGAGGCGGCGCTCTGCAATGTGATGAGCGACAGGGTGGATTCTGACGAGCTGGAAGACGCCCTGCAGAAGATGGAAAGCACCAGCCCTTCTTATCTGCTGATGGCGTCGCTGGATATCAACGCAGATCTGCTGGAAAAGCACGGCGGGGAACTGGTGGATGACTGGCGGAAGGAACTAGAGCTGTTTTATGACAGAGCAGTTTCCATCGACGGCCTGCGGGTCATGACCCATTCCCGGCTGGATGATTCCAAAATCAATCTCGATATGAGCCGGCGGGGGCTGAACGGGTATGAGCTTGAACAGGAACTGCGGAAAAGGGGAATACTGGCGGAGCTGATCACGGGAAACCTTGTGATGTGCATGAGCGGGATCGGAAACAGACGAAACGACTACGAGCGGCTCTATGAGGCGCTGCGGGAAATTGCAGAGCCCGAAAACGCCGCAGCGCCCGCCTGCGACAGGGCAGAGCCCGAAAACGCTGCAGCGCGCGCCTGCGACGAAGACGAAACGGAGCGGCGGAACGGGATGGCGGTCGAAGCGCCGCCATGGCCGGACCAGTCCTTTGTTCTCCACCCTGTTCCGCGCAAAAGAGTCAGAACGCCGATTGACGATGCGGCAGGACGGGTCTGCGCTCAGGCGATTATCCCTTATCCTCCCGGAATCCCCGTGATCTGTCCGGGAGAGGAAATTACAGAAGAGATCGTGACATATGCGAAAACGCTCCGGGCGCTGGGGCAGAATGTCATGGGAATTGACGGTGACGGCTGTGTCCTGGTAGGCGTATGATAAGGCAGGCTTATCTTCTGCGCCGCAACTGATAAGGACGCGTTCTGAGGCAGCCGCGCAGTCCTTGCAAACAGAGGGGTGCGGCGAAAGTGAACCAATTTTGTACGGGGATGTATTTTGTATTTTTTTGTGATGAAAATGTGTATTTTTTTAGTGCTTTTTGTCACTCATAGGTGTATAATGATACCCGTATGATTATAAGGAATAATTTAAATTACTATTTAGAAAGGAAGGTTTCAATATGAGTTCTAATGCAAAGCATTTGCATAGCATCGATGCCGGTCATTACAAGAACACCGCCGGCTGTGAAACCGAAGTGATGCCGATTCCGGACATCGTCAAGATTTCGATGTCCCAGAACATCGGCGCGCCATGTAAGCCTCTCGTGAAAAAGGGCGACGAGGTCAAGGTGGGGCAGGTCATCGGTGACACGGATGCTTTTGTGAGTGTACCTGTTCATGCCAGTGTTTCAGGCACGGTTACCGGCATTGAAACACAGCGCAACGCCATGGGCGGAATGGATACTCTGGTAGTGATCGAGCCGGACAAGAAGCAGGAACTGTCCGATGAGATCAAGGTTCCGGAGATCACGGACATGGACAGCTTTGTGGCCGCGGTCAGAGCCAGCGGTCTCGTCGGTCTGGGAGGCGCGTCCTTCCCGACGCACATCAAGTTCAATCCTAAGAACAAAGATGAGGTGGACACTTTCATCATTAACGGTGCGGAGTGCGAGCCTTTTATCACGTCTGACCACAGAACGATGCTGGAGGATACACAGAACGTCATCGACGGCGCACTGGAAATCATGAAGTATCTGGAGACAAGCCAGGGCTACATCGCCATTGAGGAGAACAAGCCCGATGCTATCGCATTGTTCGATAAGATGATCGCGGAACAGGGGATTACCAACCTGAAGACGTTCAAGCTGCAGGCCCGCTATCCCAAGGGCGCAGAGCGCGTACTGATCTATGAGGTCACCGGTAAGGAATGTCCTGCGGGAGTTCTGCCGGCAGACCTGGGCGTAATCGTTTCCAACGTCACATCCGTCGCTTTCTTCGGACAGTATCTGAAGGACGGCATTCCTCTCATCAAGAAGAGAATGACGGTGGACGGAGATGCGGTGAAAACACCGAAGAACATCATCGCTCCTATTGGAACACAGATTCATGACGTCATCGAATTCTGCGGCGGTTATAAAACTGCGCCGAAGAAGATCCTGATGGGCGGACCGATGATGGGCAGAGCGATCTTCTCAGATCAGATGCCTATCGTCAAGAACAATAACGCTATTCTGGCCTTCTCTGAGGAGCAGGCTTATATCCCGGAAGAAACCGCGTGCATCAACTGCGGAAGATGCCATCAGGCGTGCCCGTTCAATCTGCTTCCTACCGGACTGGCAGAAGCGTATGAAAATCATGACGCGCAGATGCTTTCTGACCTGCAGGTAATGCAGTGCATGGAATGCGGCAGCTGTTCCTTCGTATGTCCCGCGAGAAGACCGCTGGCCTTCATGAACAAGCTGGGCAAAGGTATTGTAAAGGAGGCTGGAATCAAATAATGGATAAGAACTATTACAACAATCTGACGGTATCCTCCTCACCGCATCTGGTGACGACGCTGGATACACAGAAGACGATGCTGATGGTCCTCATCGCGCTGGTGCCATCCTTCATTATGAGTATCGTCGTCTTCGGCGCCCGTCCGATCGCACTGACCGCGGTCTGCGCGATCTCAGCCGTATTCTTCGAATGGGCGTACAACAAGTTAATGAAGAAGCCGGATACTGTGAGCGATCTGAGCGCCTGCGTCACAGGCGTGATTCTGGCGATGAACCTTCCTTCCAGCTTTCCCTTCTGGATGGCGATTATCGGAACCTTTGTCTCCATCGTCGTCGTGAAGTGCATGTTCGGCGGACTGGGCAGAAACATCGCGAACCCGGCTATCGTAGGCCGTATCGTCCTGCTTTTGTCCTTCACAACGCAGATGACGACCTGGCCGGTAACCCGTATGGACAACACTGACGCCACCACAGGCGCGACGGCTCTGGGAATCCTCAGTGAAGTCGCCAAGGGCAAGCAGGAAGTGTCCACCCTTCCGGATAATCTGTCCCTGTTCCTGGGAACCTGCGGAGGTTCCATGGGCGAGGTCAGTGCGATCGCGATTCTCATCGGAGGCGCGTTCCTGATCTGGAAGAAGATCATCTCGCCGATTATTCCGGTGTCCTTCATCGCAACCGTCTTTGTGTTCTCGCTGATCTACTACGCGATTGTCGGCGGCGACTACAATGCGTTCAATATGGCGATTTTCCATGTGTGCGCCGGCGGAGTCATGTTCGGAGCGTTCTTCTGCGCGACGGATTATGTGACGTCCCCGATCATGTCCAAGGGTAAGCTTATCTTCGGTATCGGCTGCGGCGTGGTCACTATGGTCATCCGTATCTGGTGCGCATATCCGGAGGGCGTTTCCTTCGCGATTCTGTTCATGAACATGCTGACGCCGCTGATCGACAGCAGGGTCATCCGGAGCTACTACTGCAAGGGAGGTGCAAAGAAAGATGAAAAGTAACACATTTAAAGAATACATTGCACCGATCGTCGTACTGGTTTGCATCTGTCTCGTTATCACCGCGGCGCTGGCTGTGGTCTACGGCGTCACCAAACCGATCATCGACACGAACTCCAGAGCAAAAGCAGACGCGACGAGAGGAGCGCTGCTCCCCGCGGCAGAAAAGCAGTTTGTCGAATACAAAGGCAAGCTGGTCAGCCACAGCGGAGACGGCGTGGCTGTGACAGAATGCTACACAGCGAAGAACGAAAGCGGAATGGTATGCACTGTTGAGAGCAAATCCTTCGGCGGCACGCTGACCATGATGGTAGGCGTTGACAACAAAGGCGAGGTCACAGGCGTTGAGGTGACAAACCATTCAGATACGCCGGGACTGGGAACCAAAGACTTTGAGCCCTCTTACCTGAAGCAGTATAAAGGGCTGACAAAGCTGAATTCCACATCCGTCAAGGATGACGGTCAGATCAAATACATCAGCGGAGCTTCCGTATCCGGAAGTGCGGTCCACTACGGTGTATACGCCGCGTTAGAGCAATATAAGACCATGGGAGGTGTGAAGTAATGGAAAAGAAAAGCAGACTTAGCATCCTGACCAACGGTATTATCAAAGAAAACCCGGTACTCGTGCTGGTCCTCGGAACCTGTCCGACACTGGCCGTTACCACATCTGTAAGCAACGGCGTTGGAATGGGCGTTTCCGCGATGGCGGTTCTGATCTGCTCCAACATCGTAATCTCACTGCTGAGAAACATCATTCCGGACAAGGTAAGAATCCCGTGCTACATCGTAGTTATCGCCGGATTCGTAACAGTCGTCCAGCTGCTGCTGCAGGCCTATGTGCCGGCGCTGTATTCCTCGCTGGGACTGTTCATACCGCTGATCGTAGTAAACTGCATCATCCTCGGCCGCGCCGAGATGTTCGCCAACAAAAACTCCGTTCTGGATTCCGCACTTGACGGAATCGGAATGGGCATCGGATTCACCTTCGCGCTGTTCCTGATGGGCTCCTTCCGTGAGATCCTGGGTTCCGGCACATGGCTTGGATTCCATGTACTGGACAAGTTCATCCCGGGCATGGGAATTTTCAACCTGGCACCGGGCGGATTCTTCGCGTTTGCGGTCGTCATGGCGCTGGTGACCTACCTGGCGAAAGACAAGAGCAAGATCAGAAAAGACTTCGGCTGCGCGGGCTGCGCAATGGAGGGTCTCTGCTCGGATGAAAAAAAAGCAAATAGAGAGAAAGGAGAGGTGGCATGCTAGCAAATATCGGCGTAATCATTCTCAGCATGGTGCTGGTTAACAACTACCCACTGGCACAGTTCCTCGGTATCTGTCCTTTCCTGGGTGTTTCAAAGGAACTGGATTCGGCAAAGGGTATGGGAATCGCGGTAACCTTCGTCATGGTGCTGGCAACCGCGGCCACCTGGCCGATCATGCAGCTCCTGAACAAATTTGAGATCGGCTATCTGCAGACGATTGTATTCATTCTGGTCATCGCTGCGCTGGTGCAGCTGGTGGAAATGTTCATGAAGAAGAGCATGCCGGCTCTGTATAAGTCCCTCGGCGTATTCCTTCCTCTGATCACGACGAACTGCGCCGTACTGGGCGTCTGCATCTCCGTCATCGATGATGGATACAACTACATTGAGGCTCTGGTCTGCGCGTTCGGCGCGGGAATCGGCTTCCTGGTTGCCATGATCATCTTTGCCGGCGTAAGAAGCAGACTGGTCGACCAGAGCAGAATGCCGGAATCGTTCAGAGGAGTTCCAATCACGTTAATTACTGCTGCGATCCTGTCCCTGAGCTTCATGGGCTTCCAGGGCATGGTGTCTTAAAGATTGGAGGAGACCTGAATGGATTTGATAGTAATTGCAATCGTAGTGGTTGTAGCGATCGGTCTTGTGGCCGCCTGCATCCTTAGTTACGCATCGAAGGTGTTCTATGTGCCCGTCGATGAGCGTGTATCCAAGCTGCGTGAGGAACTGCCCGGCGCGAACTGCGGCGGCTGCGGTTTCGCCGGCTGCGACGACTATGCCAACGCGCTTGTGGAGGATCCGGAGCTGTCCATCAACAAATGTCCTGTCGGCGGTGCGGCTGTTGCCGCGAAGCTGGGCGAGATTCTCGGAAAATCCGCAGAAGCAGGCGAAAAGAAGCTGGCTGTTGTGATGTGCAACGGCACCAGGGATGCGGTCAAGCCGCTCCTGGCCTATAACGACATCAAGACCTGCAAGGCTGCGAAGAACCTGTTCGGCGGCATGAACGCCTGCCCCTTCGGATGCCTGGGTCTGGGTGACTGCGAGGCGGCGTGCGACTTCGACGCTATCCACATCTGCGACGGCGTAGCTGTCGTGAACAAAGATGCCTGCGTTGCCTGCGGCGCCTGTGCAAAGGCCTGCCCGAACTCGCTGATCCGGATCAGCCCTGCCAAAAATCTGGTGGTGGTCAAGTGCCACAACACAGAGAAGGGCGGCGTGGCGCGCAAAGAGTGTTCCAACGCCTGCATCGGATGCATGAAGTGCCAGAAGGTTTGCAAATTCGACGCGATCACAGTGGAAAACAACCTGGCTTACATCGACCCCGAGAAATGTAAGAACTGCGGCATGTGTGCCAAAGAGTGCCCCACCGGCGCGATTCATGACGAGCGCAAAAAGAAAGCCGCTCCGAAGAAGAGCCCCGAGAAAATCGAAGCTCTGAAGAAGGCCGCCGCCGCAAAGAAAGCTGCCGCGGCTGCGAAGGAAGCAGGTACTGCGGCCGACAGCACCGACGCGAAGGCGAAGGCTGGCGATACGAAGGCGGATTCTGCGAAGGAAAAGACTCCGGTCAAGGAAGTCAAGGTTGAAACAACCGTTGAAAAGGCTGAGGAGAAAGCTCCGGAAACCGTCAAAGAGGTTGTGGACGAGTCCGCAGACATCGGTGACGAAAACGTTTAATTGATAACCTTCCTTATAACCGAAATAAAAGGAGATGCGAAAACTGCCGCATCTCTTTTTTTAATGGTGTGTCGGGCGGCTTGCATTATCAGATATCTGTGGTATGATGAACACAAAGAACAGTCTTAGATCTGCGCATTTAACGTGCTGCGCCGGGCTGATCCTTTGTTCACTGATCATCCCAGAACGACAGGAGGAAGAGATGTATAATAAATCAAGTTATATTGTATCTGCGATCTACATTCTGCTGGGCCTGACCCTGATTGTCAAACCGGACATCGTCGGCAATACTCTGTGCTATCTGCTGGCGCTGGCGGTCGGCGCCATGGGGATCATCTATATCCTCAGCTATATGATGACAACCGTGGAAAGCCGGGTCGTCGAAAACACGAACGGACTGGCCGGCGGAATCGTCATGATCATTCTGGCAATCTTCATCATAGCGAAAAAAGAGCTCGTCATCTCGCTGGTGCCGTTTCTGTTCGGACTGCTGATTACCGTCAAAGGGGTTCTCGGAATTCAGCACGCCATCAATATGAAACGCTTCAATGTAAGGAATTTCAAGGGAAGTCTGTTCGGCGCCATCGCAATTATGCTGTTCGGCCTGATTCTGATGATGTTCCCCTTCCATACCGTGAAGCTGTTTTTCGTCATAATCGGCGCAGGCCTTCTGGTCAGCGGCGTTCTGGATATTCTTGCGAACATGACGATCTCTCATCAGCTGAATAAAGCGCGTAACGAACAGTAGCAGCCGTAAGCCGGGCGTGCCCCGACTGCGCTGTGCACTCGCGCAGCCCCGCATCAGTCAGATTTCAGCGGTTTCCGCAGCCAGCCAGTCGGCAAGAGCGGGCGGAAGATGAGGGGACAGGACTTTGTATACCGTGGCGTGATAGTGGTTAAGCCAGGTACGTTCGCCGGTCGTCAGCATTTCCGGCAGAATCGCGGCACGGTCAAAGGGACAGAGCGTCAGGGGCGTGAACCCAAAGATTCCGTCTCCCATGTCTTCGCACAAAAGAAGGTTCTCCAGACGAACGCCGAATTCCCCCTCGAGGTATACGCCGGGTTCGTCGGACGTAATCATTCCCGGCAGAATAGCCTGAGAGGAACCGCGTTTGCTGATGGTGTTCGGACCTTCATGACAGCTCAGCAGATGGCCTACGCCGTGCCCGGTTCCGTGATTGTAATCCAGACCCAGCGCCCGGATCGGACGGCGGGTGATTTCGTCCAGCGCCAGTCCGGTTGTTCCCGGTGCGAATCGCGCAGAGGCGAGAGCAATATGAGCCTGCAGGACGGCGGTGTAGCAGCGTTTCATCTTTGTTGTCAGAGGCCCCAGAGGAATTGTTCGGGTAATATCCGTGGTGCCGTCAGGGTACTGGCCGCCGCTGTCCACCAGGAGAAATCCGGAGGGAGACAGAGTCGCATCAGTTTCCGGCGTCGGGGCGTAGTGGATTACAGCCCCGTTTTCGTTATAGCCTGCAATCGTGGGAAAACTCAGGTCGCGGGCGCCCTGATCCCGGCGGAGGGCCTCCAGATGGTCAGCGGCGTCGATTTCCGTCAGAGGCTCATTTCCGACCGTGGATTTCAGCCAGTAGAGGAAGCGGACCATCGCAATACCGTCTTTCCGATGCGCCGCACGCTCACAGTCAATTTCCGTGTTGTTTTTGATGGCCTTCATCAGGTCGATGGGTGAGGGGGCGTCAAGGATTTTTATGTTCCGGTGCAGGCTGCGGAACAAAGCATAATTGGCTTGTTTCCCGTTCATCCAGAGTGTTGTTCCCGGAGGAATCTGCGCGAGAGCGGAAGAGATGGCTTCGTAGCTGTGTACATGTGCGTCATGGAATCCGGCGGGCAGGACGCCGTCGTAAACAAAGAGCTGTACCCCGCCGTCCGCGGCCGCATTGCTCGCCGACCCTGCCGGAGACTCCGCATCTCCCGCCGGCTTGTCCGCAGACACCTTGTCTGTCGACTCTTCGGGAGACTCCGCATCGGATTCGACGACAGCTCCGTCCGACTCGGCGTCCAGCAGCGCGAAAGCGAAGAAGACCGGGTTGTTGGCGATGTCGCTGCCCCGCAGGTTCAGCAGCCAGGCAATCTCCTCCAGGCTGGTGAGCAGCAGGCGGTCCGCGCCCTTCCGCTTCATCTCGGCGCGGACCGCCCCGATTTTGTCCGCCCTGGTCCGGCCGGTCACGGAAAGGGGCAGCTCATAGACGGCGGCCGGAACTACGGGCGGGCGGTCAGACCAGACGGCGTCCGTCAGGTCCTGATCCCACCGGATGTCCACGTCCAGCGCTTCATAGCGCAGGCCGTCGGCGCGGCTGATGACGCGGCCGTCAAAGCCCAGGACGAAGCGACCGGATTCCCTTTTGTTCTCCAGGAATTCCAGAAGGGTGGGAACGCCGGGCTCACCCGCTTTCATCAGAGTGATGCCAGAGCCCGCAAGCTGGCGGCCGGCCTGCCGGAAATAGCGGCCGTCAGTCCACAGAAGGGCTTCCTGCAGTCCTACCAGAAGGGTTCCGGCAGAGCCGGTGAATCCGGAAAGGAACTGACGGCAGCGGAAATGGGCGTTGACGTATTCGGTGCCGTGGAAGTCCGTGGAAGGGACGATGTACCAGTCTATACAATGCGCTTTCATTTGTGCCCGGAGCGCAGTGATGGATTCTCTCATGAAATGCCTCCTTTGAACATCTGTGAGGGGAGCTTGCGGTTGATGATATATGCGATGACGCCGATGCCGATGCCTGCGGCGATGCCGGAGAACACAAGAACCGGGAAGTAGACGAACATTCTGGCGTTGGTGACAACCAGGGCGGCCACCAGCAGTTGTCCGAAATTGTGAGAAACGCCGCCGGCCATGCTGACGCCGATCATGGAGAACTTTCCGGTGCGCTGGAGGAGCGCCATGACCAATAGACTGATCATTCCTCCCGCCAGCGAATAAAGCATGGCGAAAAGACCGGAGAACATCAGTCCGGCCAGCAGGATGCGGATCAGATCGATCATCAGCGCATAGCGGACGTCCATACGGTACAGGGCGATGAGAATCACCAGATTGGCAAGTCCCAGTTTGACGCCGGGAATCCCCAGATTGTAGGGAATCAGAACCTCCACATAGGTGAAGATCAGCGCCAGAGTGGCGAACATGGCGCTGAGCGTCAGGCGGCGGGTCCGCTCAGTTCGAGACTGCATCGTAACCATCACCTCCCCTGATTTCAATAACGACACGATTGGGCAGACAGACGATGCTCTGGTTCGTCCGGCTGATGGAGCTGTGTTCCACGCAGAGCTGATTTTTACAGTCCGAGTATGTCATTTGCACATGGCCGTTTTTTATGCTAAACTTGTTTGTGTGTCCGTTCTGCCGGATCGTTACGGACTGGTCGCGGCTGAGGCTGTACCTCCCGTACTCCCGTCCGTTGACGGTTACGACGGCGGTCTGTCCGCGGACGCTTCCGGACAGACTGACCCAGGACAGGGCCAGACCGATGGCGACCAGCAGGATCAGAAGAAGGAAATCTGCTTTTGTTAATACTTTAAACATAGATACTGTCAATACTCCTGAGGGGAATGCTTATGAAAAAATTCGTTTCGATGGCGGCGGTCGTCGTGCTCGCCGCCCTTTTGATTATACCACAGACCGGGTGCGGGTCCAATACTGAGCCGATATCGAAGGAGAGCTTCTATTTCGATACCACCTGCAAGATCAGCATCTACGACATGAAGGATATGAGCGAGAAAAGGGCGAACGCCGCCATAGACAAGGCGTTCAGGCAATGCGCCCGGTATGAGAACCTTCTGAGTAAGACGAAAAAGGGCAGCGATATCTACAAAATCAACCACGCCGGCGGCAGGGCCGTCAAATGCGACCCCATCACCGTCGAGGTGATAAAAAAAGGAATCCGCTACGGGAAAATGACCGGCGGAAAGTTCGACATCACCATCGGAAAAGCAGAGGATCTCTGGGATTTCCACGGATCGAACCAGAAACCGCCTGATGCGGAGAAGCTTGCCGAGGCGATGAAATACGTGGATTACAGACAGATTCACGTCAGCGGCAATACGGTGACCATGGGAACCGCAAAAGGCGAGATAGATCTGGGAGGAATCGCCAAGGGCTATATCGCCGACCGGGTCAGTGAATACCTGCGGGAGCTGGGCGTGACCAGCGCCATCATCAGTCTCGGCGGGAACATCGAGTGCGTCGGGGACAAGGCGGGGTCCGACTTCAATATCGGCATCGAAAAGCCCTATTCCGACCAGAGTGAGATCGTCGGGGCGACGCCGCTGTCTGACGGGACGATTGTGACTTCAGGTGTCTACGAAAGATACTTTGAATATAAAGGGAAGAAATACCATCACATTCTCGACAGTAAAACGGGGATGCCCGTCGAGACGGATGTTACGGGGGTGAGCATCCGGTCGACAGAGGGACATTCCGTGGACTGCGACGCGCTTTCCACAACGTGCCTGATTCTGGGAAAGGAAAAGGGGAAGAAGCTGATTGAGAGCATGGATGGCTATGAGGCTCTGTTCATCCTTTCGGATGACAAAATCGTTAAAACAAAGGGATTTGAGTTTAAGGAGGAGTAACAAAAATGCCGCATATGATTGAGATGCGAAAGGTGTCGAAGTTCTATTCCGGTCACGACACGGTGAGTACCGGCTTTTCCAAGGTGGATCTGAATCTGGACATCGGCGAATTCGTGGTGGTCACCGGAGAGAGCGGAGGCGGAAAGTCAACGCTGCTGAACGTGATTTCCGGTCTGGACACCTATGAGGAGGGGGAAATGTTCGTAGCCGGACAGGACACCAGCGCCTTTCGGACAGAAGACTACGAGAACTACCGCAAAACCTATATCGGAAATATTTTTCAGGATTATAACCTGATTAACAGCTATACTGTCTATCAGAATGTGGAACTGGCGATGCTGCTCAACGGCCGGAAAAAGCGGGAACTGAAAACCGGTATCATGGGAATTCTGCGCTGGCTGGGCCTTCGGGACTACGCCAGAACCAGAGTGTCCAGACTTTCCGGAGGACAGAAGCAGAGAGTAGCCATCGCGAGAGCCTTCGCCAAGGACGCGCCGATTATCGTCGCGGACGAACCTACAGGAAACCTGGACAGCGAGTCTGCCGCGCTAGTGATGGAGACACTGTACAAAATCTCCCGTGACAAGCTTGTCATCGTGGTCACCCACAACTATGAGCAGGCCGAGCCCTACGCCACGCGCCGCATCATGATGCGGGACGGAAGAATCATCGAGGACCAGAAACTGAAGCCCGTGCAGAACGCGGAGCAGGAGAGCGAGGCCGTCACCGAAAAGGAAACGAAAAAGAAAAAGACGCATCTTTCGGCGGTATCGGAGCTCCGTCTGGGAATACGGAACACCTTCAACCTGCCCGCCAAATTCCTGCTGCTTCTCTTTATCTATCTTTTTGTCAGCACCGCAGTGCTCGGGGGATATTCTGCTCTGATGAATCAGGAGCACGAGGTCTCCCTGCAGGGGAGCAACCAGTATTTCTACGACACCTCGCCGGAACGGATCGTGCTGCACCGTCAGGACCAGAAGGCCTTTACTGCGGCCGATTACAAGAAAATCGAAGGGATGGCGAACATCGATCACATCGTCAGGAACGATCTGGCTCTGGATCGTGTCGTTTCTCTGGAATCTCAGAAAATTTATGTGGAGGGACCGGCGTACAGTGTGTCCACCATCAGCAGCGGAAAGCTGTCTTTCGGGCGCCTTCCGAAAAAAGCCAATGAAATCGTCGTGGGCGTGAACGATATGTCGGAGGCTTATGAATCTCTGAAGGAGATGGGAGAAAAGTTCCTCGGCAAGACCTACTACCTTGACACCTATAACGTGGACGAGGGTACGGGAGGAAGAATCTCCGACAAAAAAGTCCGCATCGTGGGCGTTATCCTCAATGATGAAGAGGATTCACGGGCCGCGATGTACGCCTATTCCCGTATCTACGTCACGGATGAGCTGGCGAACAGAATCCTCGTGTCCACAGTCGCCACATCCTCCGACACTGCGCTGACCATGAACGGAAAAACTGTTTCGCGGAACAACGCGCAGGCAGTGTTCATTTCAGACCGGGTCAGCCCGGGGAATGTCTGGATTTGCGAGGACGACGCAGAGAGCTATTACAAGGACGGCAAGGCTGTGGGATATCCTCTGAAGGTGAAGATTACGAACCGCTACTTCACCTCCCGCAGAACGCTGAAGATCACAGCCGTGTTCAAGGCGGACAACATGCAGTCACTGCTGGGCTACCAGAAAAGCGACTATGACACATATGCGCAGTGCATCTTTGTGAACAGCAGGGATTTCAACCGTCTGTTCGACCGGGGAAACTACCAGATTTCCGCCTATATGAAGAATGAAGTGAAGTCCGACGCAACCATGAAAGCGCTGAAAAGCGCCGGGTACCAGCCTTTGTCCATGAAGAGTGTCCTCTCGGACGCCACACAGGGCACCGCATTCATCAACAAGATCTTCAGCAGAGTGCTTCTCGGGATCCTGTTCATTGCGCTGTTCTTTATCGCCTACGCGGTGATACGGCTGATCATGCGGTCGAGAAACACGTATTACTCAACGCTCCGGATCCTTGGAGCGAGCCGCGGGAACACAGCGAATCTGCTGCGCATCGAGCTTCTGATGGTGATGCTGATCGCCGTGGCGCTGGTCATGGGCTTTGTGACCATGGTCAACCAGGGCATCCTGCCGCTGGCTGCGGTAAAGAACTTCGTCTCCTTTATGAGACCGCGGTATTACGGTGCTTTGTTCATCATCATGCTGGTCATGTCTCTGCTCATTTCGGAGCGGTATTCCCGCAAGATCTTTAAGAAGAGTGCGATGAACGTATACAGAGGGGAGGCGTAGACATGATCCGGTTAGAGAAGGTAAACAAATATTTCAACCGCCACAAGGCGAATCAGATCCATGTGATCGACAACACCAGTCTGGAGCTGCCGGAGAGCGGCATCGTCACCCTTCTGGGGGCTTCGGGAAGCGGCAAGACCACGCTGCTCAACGCCATCGGCGGGCTGGACCGGGTAAACAGCGGGAGCATCTTTGTTGACGGACAAAGGATTACCCGCCGCCGTTCCGGCAAGATCGATACAATCCGCAACGCGAACATCGGATATATCTTTCAGACTTTCAATCTGATGGATGACCAGACGGTTTTCGACAACGTTGCCGTGGCTCTGCGGATGGTGGGGATCCGGAACAGAGAGGTCATCCGGAAGAGGGTGCATTACTGCCTGGAGGCCGTAGGGATCTATGCGCAGAGGAACAAAAACGCGGGCGCGCTGTCCGGCGGCCAGCGCCAGAGAGTAGCCATCGCCCGTGCCATCGTCAAGAACCCGAAGATTATCATCGCCGACGAGCCCACCGGGAATCTGGACAGCAGCAATACTCTTGACATCATGAATCTCATCAAGAAACTGTCCGGGGATCGCCTGGTGCTGCTGGTCACTCACGAAGAGAATATCGCAGAATTCTATTCCGACCGCATCATCCGCATCCGGGACGGACGGGTGATCAGCGATGAGAAGAATGAACGGAAATCCACTCTGGATTATCAGCTGGAAAACCGCATCTATCTGAAGGATATGCCGGTGCAGGATCATCTGAATTCCCGGGGACTTTCCGTAGATGTGTATGCGGACAGGCCTGTGCAGTCTGCCATTAAACTGGCGGTACGGGGCGGAAATCTGTTCATTGACACCGGCGGTCAGTTCAGTGTTATCGATGAGACCAGTGATATGGAGCTGATCGACGATCATTATTCCGCCATCGACCAGAGCGTGTTTGAAAGCAGCGCGTTTGATTACAGCGCCTGTCTTCCGGAGAACTTCAGGGCGCGCTATCGCTCTGTCTATACGCCGCTGAACTGCATCGGAAAGGGGTTCGCCTCCATCCGTAAATTCCGGACGCTGAAGAAGCTCCTTCTGATCGGCTTTGTAATCGCGGCCATCTTCGCCTTCTACGCGGTGAGTCATATCGTGGGAATTCTGGACGTTCAGCGGGGCGATTTCATGAAGACGGACGAGCATTATGTCACGGTGGCCAATCCGGGGAAGAGCGCTGCCCTTGCGAAAAAGGCTGCGGCGACAAAGGGCGCTGCATACGTGATTCCGGGAGCTTCGACGGTGACATTCACCGTGCCGATGGACGATTACTATCAGACGGCGTCGCTCAACGGACAGCTTCAGGGGTCCATGGTCTCTCAGGAATTCCTGGATAAGGACCGGCTTTACGCCGGAGAAATGCCGGAAAAGTCACATCAGATTGTGGTGGATAAAATGGTGCTGAAGTCGTTCTTCGCCCAGAAGACGGGATCTGCCATCGGACTGACGAAGTACAGGCAGTTCCTGGGACGCAGGGTTACGCTTCCGGGTCTGAAGGCCTACACCGTCGTCGGAATTTCAGACTGCGGCTCTCCTTCGATTTTTGTCCGGAAGAGCCAGTTTACCGACATTCTGGCCGCTGCATCATCGGAAGCGGCGCAGGAAAATTATGACGGAGACCTCCGCAGCGGCGGCGATCTGTCGGAAACCGGTACAGACGAGAGCGGAACGCAGGTGCGGAATTACGACCTGGCGAAGGGAAGCCTGAAAATCAAATCCGGGCATAAGCCGGAGAAGAATTATGAGGTGATCGTCAATAGTTCACATTCCGAGGAAGACAAAATGAAGATCGGCAAGACCATCACGCCGAAGATGAACGGAAGGAAGCTGACTGTCGTAGGATATTACACCTCTGCAAAAGAGGGAGAGGACGCCTATTACGTGACAAAAAATACGGTTGCCCTGGATAATATCCACAGACAGAAAAAACTGTCGGTGTACTCCGAGGATCCGGAGACTCTGGTGGAGAATCTGGCTGCGAAGGGGCTTACCGGCACGGTGAACTTCAATCGTGAGAGGGAGGCCTACGTCAAATCTGTCCACGATGCGCTGAAGACGTCTCTGATCATGTCCGGAGTGATTCTCCTGATCTCGCTGATTGAGATTTATCTGATGCTGCGGTCCTCCTTCCTGTCCAGAATCCGCGAGGTTGGAACACTGCGCGCCATCGGCCTGAAGAAGAGGGACATTTACCGGAAGTTCGCCGGAGAGATTATCGCGATTACGGTAATTACCGCCACCGCGGGCATCGGCG
Organism: Hornefia porci; assembly: GCF_001940235.1. Classification (NCBI taxonomy): domain Bacteria; kingdom Bacillati; phylum Bacillota; class Clostridia; order Peptostreptococcales; family Anaerovoracaceae; genus Hornefia; species Hornefia porci. The sequence continues at coordinate 2,197,565 of NZ_MJIE01000001.1, forward strand.
TCATGTATTATATGATGTACCACCTCGTGAGCTTCAGCGCATACTACAAAAGCCTGTACACGGTCAGCCCTGTGACCGCCGGAATCACGTTCCTGCTGATTCTGGTGTTTAACCTGCTGGCGGGTCTGCTGCCGGTGGCGATGGTCATGCGCAAGACGCCTGCGCAGATTCTGGCGAGAAGCGACATATAGCGCGCCGGATGGCTCACGACTGCCGGCGGCCCCGAACGCAGGGCGCGCCGGAGACAACGATGGCGTACTGCTGACGCGCGCTCGCCGCGCCGGACAGATGCCGGAAGCCGCCGGCGCCGTCAGGCGCCGGTCCGCCAGCTCTGTACCATTGCCTGTATCAGAGAATCGATCTCCTCCAGCGGGATCTGATTGTAGTAAAAGATCAGCGCCGCGGTTTCCCGGTGTGTCAGCCGTGCCACCGGGGAAACGTGGATCGCCAGCTGTGCCGCCCGCCGGCTCAGCTCCTCCGGCGGCAGCGCCGTATGAACCTGCAGCGTGATATTGATTCCGGATCGGGTGTTCAGCGGCCGGACGAATCCGTCGGCGTATTTCTCAAAGGCGCTGAGTACGGCGTGCAGTTTCTGTGCATAGAGATTACGCAGCTTGCGGATGTTTGTATAGTAGTACCCCTTTTCCATGAACATAGCCAGGGTCAGCTGCTCCTCCTTGGAGCAGGTCTGATCATAGTCCTTTTTAATTTGTCCGAAAATCCTCGCCATCCCCGGAGGCAGTATCATGTAGCTGATTTTAATCGCCGGGAACAGGGTCGAGGAGAAAGACCCGAAGTACACAACATGATCGCCGCTGTCCAGCCCCTGCAGGGACGGCACCGGCTTCCCGAAGTACCGGAGCTCACTGTCGTAATCGTCCTCCAGGATGATGCTGTTATTTTCTCTCGCCCATTCCAGCAGCCTGTAGCGCCGCCCCACGGGCATCACAGAGCCTGTCGGGAACTGGTTGGAAGGGCTCACGTATACGGCCGACGGGATATTTACCGGAAGCTTTTCAATCACAATGCCGTCCTCCTTCACAGGAATTTTTGTCATCCCGAAGCCCAGATCCCGAAAAATACTCTGCACCGGCAGGTATCCGGGGTCTTCCGTCGCCACGTGGTCGATATGCATCCGCCGCATGATCCTGGCCAGATGGTTGGTCAGCTGCTGAGTCCCCGCACTGATGACGATCTGCTCCGGCGTGCACCGGACGCCCCGGGAGGTGTAGACGTATCGGGAGATTTCATGCCGCAGAACGCGTTCCCCCTGCGGATCACTTTCGGACAAAAGCAGGTCCGGGTGCTCGGTGAGCACTTTCGCCATACATTTTTTCCATTTGACAAAATCAAAGGAGCTGAGATCATATTTGTATTCAGGCTCCTCAAAGGGGTATGTGTCGAAGTCGAAGTTCTCCGGCGCCTCTCCTTCGCCGCCGGCTCCCGAACCGACCTCGGCGACATAGTAACCCGACTGCGGACGGCTGATGATGTATCCCTCCACCAGGAGCTGGTTGTAGGCTCCCGCCGCCGTAGTGATGCTGATGCCCTGTTCCCGGGCCAGACGGCGCAGCGATGGGAGCTTCTCTCCGGCCGTCATATTTCCCCTGGTGATCTCACGCTTCAGGTAGTCGTATAACTGTACATACAGAGGTCGAGAAGAACTGTTATCTAATTCGATTGTAAACGGCTTCATTTTGTTCCTTTCTGCAAACTGTACATCTGAAAATAATTAAAACTGAATGTTTAACAGAATACACTTTAGTGATATTATAAATGTGACCTCAGAAAAGGTCAATACCCTATAAGTGATAAAGCGAGAGAGCTGCGATAAAGCAGCGAAGCAATCAGGCAGTCGGGCAATAAAGCAATTGAGCAGCCGGGCGATGTCTCCGCGGGAATTGAAGATGAGGACGAGGTCAGAACTTTACAGAAAGAATCAGGTGATAAGACATGAAAAGACTGGATACGGACAAGACAATCTACAGAATCGTAATGACCGGGCTGATGATGTGCCTCATTCTGGTGGCAACCAGCCTGTTCAAAATCCCGGTGCCGGGAACGCAGGGCTACGTCCACCTGGGCGACGCCATGATCTTCCTGTCGGTATTGCTTCTCGGGAGAAATTCCGGAGCGCTGGCCGGCGGACTGGGCTCCGCGCTGGGAGATATCCTGGGAGGGTACGCCTTCTGGGCTCCCTGGACTTTTGTGATTAAATTCCTGATGGCGTTCATCATGGGGCTGGTCATTGATCTGCTGGAACGTCGGGGCCGCAAGGTTTCTGACAAAGGAGTGACGGCTGTCGACATCGTTGGCATGGCGTTTGGCGGTGCGGAAATGTGTGCCGGATACTTCCTGGCAGAGCGCGTCATCTACGGAAACTGGATTACTGCGGCTGTCGCCATCCCATGGAACATCGGACAGTTTGTGGTGGGTATCATCGTTGCCGTTGTGATTACGCAGGCTTTGTACAAGACCCCCGCAAAAAAATATTTCGCAGCGAGATAACCGATCTGCGCATCACAGCGGCACGGAACCGCGCGATGCCGCGATGCCCGCAAACGGGCTGAGACAAAACAGAATCTGAATTTTGAACGGGACCGCCGCATCGGAATTAATTGTCTGATGCAGCGGTTTTTTTCTCCGGGTCGCCGCCTGCGATGCGGATGATGTTTCGAACATTGGCATCGTCCATACCGATGAGATAATCGAACTTGTTATAGTCGGTCCGGCTCATTTGCCGGGCATAGTGGCGTTCATAGGGGACGTCATTCTCCTGCAGCTTTTTCTTTGTGCCCGGATGAATGTCATTGCCGATTTCCTCCCGGCTGGTGGCAGCAGACTCGACGAGAAAGTCTTTCTCTCTGCCCGCCTTGCGAACCATATTTCTGAACATGAATTCTGCCATGGTGGATCTGCAGATATTGCCGTGGCAGATGAACAAAATGTTAAGCATTGATTTACGTTACCTCCAATTGACGTGCTTTGTGACGGCCCGGGAAACGACCCCGGAACAGAGAGAACACCTCATAATACGTCAAGATATATCAGGCTACAACAGACCTAATGTGAGATGAAGTCCTGGCGTTTATTTTTTGATACTCCAGTTTGGTGTGATATACTTATTATATCGAACAGGAATAAAAAATCCAAAAAAGTTTTCAAAATGATGTCACATTTTTGCGGTTTCCGAGGTTTATATATATGGAAACGTAAAAGGATGGAAAACTAATAAATACAATATTTATCCTGAATTATCAGATGCGTACCCAAGGACAGAGTTGGTAAAACTAACAGAACTAGGGGGGGAAGATGTCTTATGAAATTTTTAACAAAAAAATGGAACATACCTCCAGGGAAAGAGAGAACTGCAACTGTGGCAACCCTTGCGGCGCTCGTGGTAGCTCCTGCTTTATGGGTTTTGTCAAATTGGATACTTTCTGATGATTGGTTTTCAGCTGCGTGGACTATGATACCAATCTTCTTGGCGATGCAGTATGTCTTTATAGGTTTCTGCAAATGCACTACGCCACTTACGTTCCGTGCACATATGATAGTACGATGGGTGGTTTGTGTGGCTCTTTGCGGAAAAGTGATTACCTCAATTGTTCTGATCCTTACGCAGGGTTTTAAACCAGGACTACTGGTATATGAAGTGATTCTGGCGTTGGTAGGGATACAGTTTTTAAGGAATGGTTATTATAAGCCAGATGATGAAATCTATAATGAAGAATAATGGTAATCTGGCCCCAACGGAAAAGTATAGATACGCCCTAATCACACTTCTTCTGGTACTGGCATTTTTTCTTGCGGCATGTCAAAAAACTGCCTGGTATAAAGAGACGCTAGATTGCGAGGAGTTAGCGAAGTATGATGAATCCACGCAGACTATCGCTTTTATCGATACAGGAATAAGCAAGGAAATTAGAAGAGGATTTCAACATAATTGATAAGTACCGATGTGGAAATAACGTGGTCAGAAAAGGAATGTCAAACCGAGTAATGTACAGAAAAGAGGGGAAATGATGTGGAAAGCTTAGTAAATCGAGAATTCGGTCACTGTTTGAGTAAATGAATTTTAGAAATTCTTTTTTTATTGAAAGGGAAATATTAGGAGCGGCATCATGGAAAAGAAACGTTATTCAATATATTTATTTATATCAGTGCTTCCGGCCCTGGCCAGTGCACAGGCAGCATATCGGACTGATGAGAATCTTCCGTATGTTACCAATTTCTTATTATTACTGGTTGTCAGTTTTGCAGCACTTACAACATGGGATTATTTCCGAAAGAAATCGGTTAGGCGAGACGTAGTAGTGTATCTCTTGAAGTGGACAGTTCCTTTTTTGTGGGGAGTGGCATTTTCTAAATTGTTCTATACGTTAGGAGCATCAGAGCCGGGGATAAGCCTTTCGGCAAGGGGATTGTTATATGCAGGTGCCGTATACTACTCGCTGTTCTTGTCAATTTTCTATCTATCTCAGAGAAAACGTACATGATGGCACATATCTGGTAAATTGACAAAGCATAAAGGTATGGAATTGAAAATAGCAGATTACTACACAGCCTTATGTCCATGACGGCGTGGGGCTTTTTCTTTGTTCGGAACAAAAGTAAATAGTGTCTGCCCATTAAGTCCCCGTCGGAATTAATGAGCGCTGACGGCAGTTTGTCAGCAGCGCCGCGGCGCACCATCCAATGGAAGGGTGCGCCGGCAGACACTAATTGATGCTCGTGCTCAGGGATTCGGCCGTTTCCGAATCCCACTGCCGCAAGGTTTTCGGATGAAACGTCTGAAAACCCTGCAGCAGGCTACCGAATATGTTCTTTGTATTATTGATATTTCAAGCATATTCGGTAGCTGAGAACACATTAAATACGCAATCAGGCATCAAAGGCTTCCGCAGGGCAGGCGAAGTCTGTTCTGTATTTTTCCTTGACGAGAGCCACAAATGAGTTTACACTGAAAAAGTAACTGTAAAGACACATGTCTTGTTAAATAAATGGAGGTTTGGAAATGGAACGTAAATATGCAGTACTTGTGGTGGATATGCTGAATGATTTTGTAACCGGAGCATTGAAATGTGACCGTGGTCTGGCAATCGTGCCGAAGACGGTTGAGCTTCTCAAAGGCTGCCGGGAAAAGGGAATCCCTGTGATCTTTTGCAATGATGCGCATCTGAAAGGCATTGATCACGAACTGAAGCTGTGGGGAGACCATGCTATTGCAGGCACCAGGGGTGCAGAGGTTATTCCGGAGCTGGAATTGTCAGATAAGGACTATGTGGTGCCAAAGCGGCGTTACAGCGGATTTTTCCACACAGATCTGGATCTTCTGCTGAAGGAACTGGGAGTAGACACTGTTGTCATAACAGGTCTCCACGCGCACATGTGTGTTCGCCATACATCCGCAGATGCATACCAGCTGGGCTACGATATTGTAGTTCCTAAGGATGCTACAGATTCCTTCACAGAGGAAGATTACAACATGGGAATCAGATATCTGAAAGAAGTTTACGGAGCGGAAATTACGGATGTAGACAGTTTCCTGGCCAGTCTGTAAAAGAAACGGCTGCATACCGATTATCTAAGGCATCGCACCAGCGGTGCTTTTTTGTAGAAACTGTTGGAAGTGCAGGCGGTATTATTATATAATAGGAACTGAATCTGAGTTAGTTTTGCCTTGAGTATATGGAGGAAGAACGAGGTGTTAGGAAAGACGCATCTTGCGGTAGGCGTTGCTACAGCGCTCATAATAACGCAACCTCATTCATTAGATGAAATCGTGGCTACCGTTATTGGGGGTGCCGTAGGTGGAATCATCTGTGATATAGATGTAAAAATTGACAGAAGCAACAGATTTGCAGAAAAGGCTAGCACAGATGCTCTATACGGAGAAATTGCAGCAGGTATTTTGGCAAGTTCGTTGCTCTTGGCAAATTGGTTCATGGAAGGAACAGTATGCCGTGTGGTAGCAGACAATGGAATGCTTGCGATACTAGGTGCAGTTCTATTTTTAATACTGTTTGTTATCGGAGAAAAAAGCAAACACCGTGATAGAACTCATTCGTTGTTTTTTATGATCGCGTTTACCATTTCAGTGATGCTGATACACCTTAATATCGGATTAGCATTTCTGTTTGGATATGCTTCTCATTTAACTATTGACTTACTTAATAAATCTCCTGAGAGATTATTCTATCCGCGGAAGAAGGGAGTTTGCTTTAAGATCTGTTATGCGGATCGATTCGGGAATGAGCTATTATTTGTTATAGGAATAGCCGTTATCGTTTTATATTTTTATGGAGTGGCTTCGTATTTTATATAAATTATAGTGTATGCTCATTAAGTCCCCGTCGGACTTAATGAGCGCTGACTGCAGTTTGTCAGCAGCGCCGCGGCGCACCATCCAATGGAAGGGTGCGTCGGCTAATTGATGCTTGCGCTCAGGGATTTTTATGTATACATACGCCGGAAATGAGTATACAAAAAGCAAAGGAAAGATAATTGACATGCTATATAATTTATACGATTAAAAAAATAGATTATTATGGCGCTCACGAATCAGGTTGCCAATTTATGTTGCCACATTTTTGTTTTTTTTTCGAAAATGTGGCAGATTTAATGGAGAAAATTTACATATACGGCTCAAAACGCCTTAAAACGCACGGTTAAGTGTACCTAACCATACGTTTTTCATGTGAACTGCGTAGGAGAAGGACAAAAAACGCATACAGAGTACAGTTTTAGAGCTGTACTGTGAAAATTTTAAATATTCACGTGAAAATTCTGCCACATTTTTGGATTTTTTTGGAGATTGTGGCAACTCCTATTATGTTGATAGGATTCAAATGAATTGTATGATGGAGAAAAATCGTTTGCCTGTATTTCCAAAGTCTTATATTTTGTTATCCCTTGATTCGGCTCGCTTTTCCGCAGATATCTGCAATTTATGATCGGGCGGAGACGTTAAGCTGTATTCTGCGCATTATAATTTCCATTATTTTCTACTGTTAATCCACTACATATAGTGCTATAATAGGTGATGCAACGCACATGATGTGCTGTTCGCAAAACAATCTGAATTTAATCAGTGTCTGCTCATCAAGATTCCGTTGGACCTGACGGGTGCTGACGATAGCTTCTAGCAGCGCTGCGGCGCGCCGTCCGATGGCAGTCTGCGGCACGTCAACTACCGGCGCCCGCCGCCTTTGCTGAAGTTGTCGGGGTCTGCGGCTCGCCGTGTATCAGTGGCGCCCGCTCGCCGGTCGTGGGCTTGTCCGTCGTGCGACAATCGCTCGCCCAGCGCCCGCCAACAGTCGGAAGGGCTCGCTCGACGACCGAGGTGTGCAGGAACTGTAATAACTAATGGAAAAGGAGTTGGAATAATGGCAATATCGGATATCAGTGAAAATGCTTTGAAGGTCCTGGAGAAACGGTACCAGGGAAAGGACGAGGACGGAAATGTGGTGGAGTCTGTGGAGCAGATGTTCCGCCGGGTTTCGGACACCATCGCCAGAGTCGACGCTAATTTTGACAATACGGCGGACACAGGGAAAGTGTCCGATGAGTTTTTCGAACTGATGACCAGCCTGCGGTTCATGCCGAATTCTCCGACACTGATGAATGCCGGACGGACGCTGGGACAGCTGTCCGCATGTTTTGTGCTGCCCGTCGGAGACAGCATGGAGGAGATTTTCGATTCCGTGAAGAATGCGGCGCTGATTCATAAATCCGGAGGAGGGACGGGATTCTCGTTCTCCCGCCTGCGTCAGAGCGGTGCGTCTGTAAAATCCACCGGTGGAGTTGCCAGCGGTCCGGTGAGCTTCATGAAGGTCTTTAATGCGGCTACAGAAGCGGTCAAGCAGGGCGGGACCCGTAGAGGCGCCAACATGGGTATTCTGCGGGTGGATCATCCGGACATTCTGGAGTTCATCGACTGCAAGGCCAACAACAGCGACATTACCAACTTCAACATCAGCATCGGAATCACCGAGAAGTTCATGCAGGCGGTAGAGGAGCAGACTGATTACGACCTGATTGATCCCAAGTCCGGAACCGCGGTCGGTCACCTGAGCGCCGTCAAGGTTTTCGAGCTCATTGTGGATCATGCGTGGAAAAACGGAGAGCCGGGAATCATCTTTCTGGACCGCCTGAACCGGGACAATGTGGTGCCGTCCCAGGGAGAGATCGAGAGTACAAATCCATGCGGGGAGCAGCCGCTGCTGCCCTATGAGAGCTGCAATCTCGGTTCCGTCAATCTGACGAAAATGCTTCGCAGAACCCTGACCGGATACGAGTTCGATTTCCGTCTCCTTGAGCAGACCGTCAACGAGGCGGTGCATTTCCTGGATAACGTAATCGAAGCCAATAATTATCCGCTGGACATCATCGCGGAAACCACCCGGGCCACCCGTAAAATCGGGCTGGGCGTCATGGGCTGGGCGGATGCGCTCCTGATGCTGGAGATTCCGTACAATTCCGAGGAGGCGATTCGTCTGGCGGACAAAGTCATGGGCTTCATCAACAACACCGGACATGCGGCCAGTGCGAGACTGGCGGAAAAACGGGGGAGTTTTCCTTTGTTCTCCGTCAGCACCCTCAGAGAGGGTCCCGCAATGCGGAACGCAACCGTCACCACCATCGCGCCTACCGGAACGATTTCCATGATCGCGGGATGCTCCTCCGGCGTAGAGCCGGTGTTCGCCTATGCTTTTGTGCGCAACATCATGGACGGAACAGAGATGGTAGAGGTGAATCCGATCCTCATGCATAAACTGGAAACTCTGGGCCTGGACAAGGACAGGGCGCTCCTGAAGCGGATCGCCAGAGAGGGAACCATCGCTCATATCGAGGAGATTCCGCAGGAAGTCCGGGATGTGTTCGTCTGCGCTCATGACATCAGGCCGGTGGATCACATCAGGATGCAGGCGGCGTTCCAGAACCACACAGACAATGCGGTCTCCAAGACTGTCAATTTCCCGAAGGAGGCCACGCGCGGCGATGTGCGGGAGGCGTATCTGCTGGCCTATGAAGAGGGCTGCAAGGGTGTGACGATTTATCGCGACGGAAGCCGTGAAGAGCAGGTGCTGAACATCGGCGAGGTAAACCATGGGAACAAAACCACTGCCCCTGAGACGCCTGCGGCGCCTCTGCATGTGGAGCCCCGCCCCCGTCCGGAAATCACCAGAGGCTTTACGGAAAAGGTCCGGATCGGCTGCGGCAACCTTTATATTACAACCAATTACGACGAAAACGGAATCTGTGAGGTGTTCACCAGCACCGGAAAAGCCGGCGGCTGTCCCAGCCAGAGCGAGGCTACGGCCCGTCTGGTTTCCGTAGCGCTGCGGAGCGGCATCTCCATCGAGGAGGTTTACGATCAGCTGAAGGGAATCCGGTGCCCGTCAACCATCCGTCAGCAGGGAATGAGCTGTACCTCCTGCCCGGACGCCATCGCCAAGGTGATCATGAAGGTGTCCAAGGCCATCGAGGAGGAGCAGAAAAACGGTATTACGGCGTCACTGGCACAGGAACGGGAGATGCTGAAAAGCAAGCCGCTTCCTAAGCCCGGAACGGTGAATATCCCGTCCAACTCGGCTGAGATCCACGTCTGCCCGGAGTGCGGCGGCCCGGTGGAGCACGAGGGCGGCTGTGTGATCTGTCGTAACTGCGGCTTCAGCAAGTGCGGCTGAAGCCGTGTCTGCACGCCCGCCGCATCGGGAACAGTCTGACGAAAGGAGCCTGACTTGGAGCAGCTGACACCCTATCTGATAACTGTCATAAAATGTCTGGCGGCCATTCTCGCAGCGATTTTTCTGGGGAATGGCGCTGTCTATTTCTTTAACAAAATGCCGGCCCGGTGGTTCTGCGACTATGGCGAGGCTCCGCCCAATGAAGCATCGAAGAAAACACCGAATGGATCGCCTGAGGGAACATCGGAGGAACCGACGGGTTCCGGCAAACGCCGGATTCGAAGCCATCCCTGGAAAATCGTTTTCACGATGCTCTTTGTCGTGCTGGGGATTTGGCTTGTCATCGATGACTGGCGTTTCGCCGTTGCCGCACTGTGCAGCGCCTGGCTGCTGATTGAAATGGCAATCGGAGACGTCCTCTGCCGGATTGTGCCGGATCAGCTGATTCTGCTGCTGGGCGTCACCGCGGTGGGCTACCTGCCGTATTATGATAACTGGCAGTTCTGCGTGATCGGCGGACTGGCCGGCTTCGGCCTGATGGGCTTTGTGGCTCTGCTGGGAAGACTTATCTACTGTCGGGACACGGTGGGCGGCGGAGACATCAAGCTTTTCGCGGCACTCGGCTTTGTCACAGGCGCCTACGGCATCGTTACGATCTTTGTGGCAAGCACGCTGCTCAGCGCAGCGCATTTTCTGTTTCTCATGGCACAAAAAAAGGTGCGGCGCGGCGAGAGCCGCCCGATGGTTCCGTACATTGCTGTTGCGGCGATCGCGTACCTTGCGTTTTTTTGGGGAATCCCCGAAATGATGTTCAGTCTGTAGAGCGGCGACGCTCCGGATGCAGAAGTGATGACGCTCCGGTTGTAGAAAATTGTGGATTCAGATGGCAATGTTTGCTATAATGAATAATACAGTACGTCCGGAAGGAAGACCATGGAACGGAATATTCTGCTGACAATCGAATACGACGGAACCGGATTTTCCGGCTGGCAGAGACAGCCGGACAGGAGAACCGTACAGGGAACGCTGGAGGAGGCGCTCTCCAGAGTCTGCGCCGTACCCGTTCAGGTAGACGGCACCAGCAGGACAGACGCCGGCGTCCATGCGCTGGGACAGAGAGCGAGCTTTCACGGGGATTTCGGAATTCCTGTGGAGCGCATTCCGCTGGCGGTAAACAATCTGGTTTCAGAAGCAGGGAAAGACGGGGATATGAGGATCCGGAAAGCGCAGCTCGTGCCGGAGGGATTTCACGCCCGTTATGACTCGAAGGGAAAGAAGTACCGTTATCGGATTCACAATGGGGAAGAGATGCCGGTATTTTTGCGTAACTACCGTTATCACGTGCGAGGCGCGCTGGACGCGGCCGCGATGCGCCGCGCCGCGGAGCACATCACAGGCACTCACGATTTCGCCTGCTTCCAGGCTGCGGGAGGAACTCCCCGTAAGACGACGGTTCGGACAGTCCGTCAGCTTACAGTCAGTGAATGTGCCGCGGACGGCGGCAGGCTCATCGATATCGATGTCGCCGGAGATGGGTTTCTGTATAACATGGTCCGGATCATAGCTGGGACGCTGGTAGAGGCGGGGCAGGGAAAAATTCCGCCGGGGGCGGTTCCCGGTATTATCGCGTCACGGGACCGGCGCAGAGCCGGACATACGGCGCCTCCGCAGGGACTGTACCTGACAGAGGTATATTACTGATTACTGAAGGCCGGGGCGGACCGCAGAACAGCCGGAACAGATGAAGGGACGGAACAGGCTGCAGAAGAGCCGGAACGGATGAAGGGCCGGAACGGACTGCAGAACAACCGGAACGAACGGATAGAGGTACGGATATATGGCACATTATGAAGATAACAGGCCCTCATGGGATGAATATTTCATGTCCATGGCGGAGCTGACCGCAAAGCGCTCGACCTGTCTCAGGCGGCATGTCGGCGCGGTGATCGTCAAGGATCGCCACATTATCGCCACAGGCTATAACGGCGCGCCGAGAGGCGTGGCGCACTGTGCGGAGAAGGGAGGCTGCCTGCGGGAGGAGCTGGGAGTTCCGTCCGGAGAGCGTCACGAGCTCTGCAGGGCGCTTCACGCGGAGCAGAACGCGATTATTCAGGCGGCGACGCTGGGACAGAGCATTGAAGACGGTGCGATCTATATCACCCATCAGCCCTGCGCCATCTGCGCCAAGATGATTATCAACGCGGGAATCAAGCGCATCGTTGTCCGGGAGGGGTATCCGGACAGCCTTGCCGTCGATATTCTGGATGAAGCCGGCCTGAAGGTCATAACGATGGGAAAAGAAACGACAGAAAAATAGAGGAAACCAATGGAAGTAAGCAGGACAGTTGTCTTTGGCTCCTTTGCGCTGGCATTTGTGATCGCGCTGGCGGCTACGCCCCTGGCGATCCGGATCGCCCCGAAGATAGGAGCCATGGACATTCCAAAGGACAGCAGAAGAATGCATGATCACGCGATGCCCCGGTTCGGCGGGATGGCCATATTTCTGGGCACCATGATTTCGATGATTTTCTTTCTGCACGATAAGCCGAAAATGCTGCCGGTGCTGATCGGCGGAACGCTGATTTATCTGCTGGGAGTCGTGGATGATCTCCGCGATCTGGACGCCCGGGTCAAATTCGGCGGACAGACCGCTGTCGCGATACTCATGTATGTGATGGGCCTGAAGATCGAATTCATCAGCAATTATATCGCGGGCGAGGGACTGTGGCGCTTCGGAACGATTTTATGCTTCGTCGTCACAGTGCTCTGGATCGTGGGAATTACCAATACCATCAACCTGATCGACGGGCTGGACGGGCTGGCGGCCGGCGTGACTGCCATCGCGTCCCTGGCCATCGCATATGTCGCGTATATTCACGGCAATCAGTTCGGGTTCCTGATCGTCTGTGCCGCGATGATGGCGGTGGCGGGCGGCTGTATCGGATTCCTGCCGTATAATTTCTATCCTGCCAGAATTTTTATGGGAGACAGCGGTTCGCTGTTTCTCGGCTTTATGATCGCGGTGCTTTCTGTGGTGGGTCCGCTGAAGCGGTCCACGATGGTGGCGGTGGTAATCCCGGTCATGGTGCTGGGCATTCCGATATTCGATACGTTTTTCGCGATTTTCCGCAGGGTGATTAACCGCAGACCGATTATGCAGGCGGACAAAGGCCATCTTCATCATCATCTGATCGCGTCCGGCTACGGACAGCGCAGGGCCGTTCTGATGCTGTACGGGATAAGCGCCATCATGGGGATGGCCGCTGTCCTGATCAGCCGGGACCTGTACAAGGATTCCTTTGTCCTGATCGGCATCGCATGTATCTACCTGTATGTATTCCTGACCGATCCGAATCATAAGATGCCGCAGATCAAGGCGATCAACATCGAGAAGGAAGAGAAGGAGGAGCAGAAAGCAAGGAAAAATGGAAAATTATAACGAATCTGTTGATGATTTTTTTGAGGTGAGGGAAAAATGAATTTATCAGAAATCGTACCAGTAAAATTTACCGGTGACAAGATGCTTGTGCTGGACCAGACGAAGCTGCCGGGGGAGCAGAAGTATCTTGAGATGACGACGAAGGAGGATGTCTTTGTCGCCATCAAGAAAATGAAGGTCAGAGGGGCCCCGGCCATCGGCGTGGCTGCGGGATACGGACTCTACATTTCGCTGAGAGATTATGACGGGACGAATCTGAACGAGTTCAGAGAGAAAGCGCACAAGGTCGCCGATTATCTGGTCAACGCGCGCCCCACCGCCGTGAACCTTTCCTGGGCTCTCAAAAGGATGCTTGCCCGGCTGGATGATTTCCGCGGATCGGTGTCCGGCGCGAAAAAGCTTTTGTTCGAGGAGGCGGACCGCATCCGTAAAGAGGACGAGCAGTCGTGCCGCAAGATGGGAGAGTACGGTCTGACACTCCTGAAGCCGGGAATGGGGATCCTGACCCACTGCAATGCGGGCACGCTGGCGACCGCCAAATACGGGACCAGCCTGGCGCCGCTGTACCTGGGGCAGGAGAAGAACTACCGGTTCCGCGTATTCGCGGACGAGACGAGACCGGCTCTGCAGGGGGCGCGGCTGACCGCATGGGAGCTGAGCAAGGCAGGCGTCGATGTAACGCTGATCTGCGATGATATGGCCTCTATCGTCATGAAGAACGGATGGATCGACGCGGTCCTTGTGGGCTGCGACCGGATGGCCGCCAACGGAGACGGAGCGAACAAAATCGGAACCTCCGGAGTGGCGATTCTGGCGAAGGAATACGGGATCCCGTTCTATATGTTTGTGCCGACGTCCACTATCGACTACGATACGCCGAAGGGCGACGACATCGAGATCGAGCTGAGGGACGGCCGGGAGATCTGTGAGATGTGGTACAAAACCAGAATGGCTCCGGTCGGCATCAAGACATACAACCCGTCCTTCGATGTCACCAGCGCAGAATACATTACAGCCGTTGTTACGGAGAAAGGCATCGTGTATCCTCCTTACGAGGAGAACCTGCAGAAGCTGCGGGAGAAATAACAGACAAAGACAGATACGGAGGGGACTCGCAGAAGCTGCGGGGAAATGACAGACAAAGACAAAATGGAGAGGAAAAAAAGTTTTTTAGAAAAGTATGTAAAGATTATCGTGGTGCTGGCGGTGGTCGCCGGATCCTCGTCCGGGATCTTCGGCGCCGCGATTTCAGCACCGTCCATGGCTATCGGGTTCTGGAGGCTGACGCTGGGCATGCCGTTTTTTGCTGTTCCGGTGCTGCTGCACCAGAGGGAACAGCTGAAGGCCATCGAGAAGAAGGATCTGCTCTGGACCTTCGCCGCGGGAGCGTTTCTGTTCGGCCACTTTTTCAGCTGGTTCACTGCCGTCAAGCTGACGAATATCGCCAGCGGCGTGGTGCTGGCGGCGCTCCACCCGCTTGTGGTGCTGGTGGTGACGGTTTTCGTGTTCCACCGCCATGTGGGACGGCGGCCCGTGATGGGAATCGTCCTGGCGCTGCTGGGCGGCGTTCTGGTGGCGGGGCTTGACAAGAGCCAGCTGTCCTCGGGGAATTTCAAAGGAGACGTTCTGGCTTTCATGGCCGCGATGTTCATGGGCTTTTATTTTGTGATAGGTAATGAGGTGCGCAGGAGAGTGGCGGGACCGCCGTATGTGTTCCTGTGCTTCCTGTCCTGCTGGATCTGTTTCTGCATCGGCATGGTGGTGACAAAGACTCCGGCACTGGGATATTCCGCGCACGACTATGTGCTGCTGGTCGGGCTGACGCTGGTCTGCCAGATCGGCGCCCACGCGGTATTCAACCTTTGCTTTGGTTATGTGGATTCCCTGTATGTTTCCGCCTGGGAATCCGGAGAATCGGTGTTTGCCATCATTCTGAGCCTGATCTTCCTTCATCAGATTCCGACGTCGTGGGAGGTGCTGGGGGCTGCAGTCGTGGTCATCGGCCTGCTGTACTACAATTACTGTACAGGCCTGGAGGAGAAGGCCAGGACGGAGATACGCGGGAACAAATGAGGTAGCGGATGAGTTACAAAGTCAGACTTCCGATTTTCGAGGGGCCCTTCGACCTTCTCGTTTACCTGATCGAAAACGCGCAGATGAGCATCTACGATATTCAGGTGTCGGAAATTACAAGTCAATATCTGGACTACATCAGTGAAATGCGGCAGCGGAACGTGAACCTGTCTTCCGAGTTCATGGTGCTGGCGGCGGAACTCATCGAGATTAAATCCAGGATGATACTGCCGAAGCCACGGCTGGACGAGGAGCTCCTGAATGTAGAGGATCCGCGCAGCCAGCTGGCAGAGCGGCTGCTGGCGTACAAACGCTGTAAAAAGCAGAGCGAGATGCTGGCGGAACAGGAACGCGCTCAGTCCGGCGTGTTTGAGAAACCCCAGGAAGACATTTCAGTGTATCTGGACAATCCGGACGTCTATCTGAACCTCAGCATAGAGGATTTCGCAGGAGCGTTTCACGCGTTTCTCGGCCGAAAACAGAGAATCGAAGCGGTTCGCCGCCACTATACCCGCGTAGAGCGCGAAAAGGTCACCATGGAAAACCGCATGGAGCTTATCCGGAGAATCTTCCGGAAAACGACGGCCGGCGGCGCCACCTCTGTTCCTTTTCAGGAGCTGGTTCCGGATCTGCGGAACCGCTATGATGTTGTGGTCTCCTTCATGTCCGTCCTTCAGATGATGCGGGACCGTTACCTCGACGCGGTACAGAAGAAGACCTACGGGGAGATTACGGTAATTGCCGGAGAACGGGACTTTGACCGGCCGCCGGATGAAGAGGGGACTGAACGCGAGTACGGGAACAGGCCGGAAGACCGACACGGCGGCGGACGCGGCGACCGGCCTGAGGAGGATCAGAATGACCAGTAGAAAAGTGATTAAATCGGCTTTCGAGTCGATGCTGTTTGTCTGGGGACAGCCGCTTCCGGCAAAGGATGCTGCGGAAATTTTCGATATCAGCGAGCAGGAGGCTATTGGCTGCTTTGAGGAGCTTCAGGCGGAATACGAACAGGAAGGCCGGGGAATCCGGATACGTAGAGTGGGGAAATCCTTTCAGTTTGTGACCTGCGGTGAGAACGAAACGTTCGTGCGGAGGCTTTGTACTCCGGTAAAAATCAAGAAGCTCTCGCAGGCCGCGCTGGAGGTCCTTGCAATAATCGCCTACAAACAGCCGGTGACAAAGGGCGAGATCGATTCCATACGGGGAATCCGGTGTGACCGCGTCGTGGAAGGCCTTCTGAAGAAGGGTCTGATACGGGACATGGGACGTTCCGAGGCGGTCGGGCGGCCGGTCCTTTACGGAACGACGGAAGAGTTTCTGAAGCATTTCGGCTTCTCCTCTCTGAAGGAGCTTCCGGATATCGAGGATATCGAAGGGATTATGGGAGTCGATGACGACGAAGGTGAAGAAGAGGATTCGAGACAGATCTCGATAGAAATGGAGATGGCAGATGGCAGTGGAACTCATTGAGGTGGAATGCCCCGGCTGCGGGGAGATGATTCAGGTTCGCCAGGAAGAATTTGTGGATGTAAAAGAAAATCCGGAATACCGGGAGAAGATTATCGAAGGGGACTTTTTCCTCAACCGGTGCCCGTCCTGCGGAGATGTGGTTATGGTGGAATATCCGCTCATGTACATGGATCCGGACCGGAAACTGAATTTCTACATGGCGCCGGAGCACGAGGACGACCTGCTGGAGCAGCTGAACAGTCTGGAGCTTCCGGAGGCTGCGGTGGACGCGGAGGCGGTGTTCCGCCTGGTTCCAAACGGTCTCGGCCTGACGGAGAAGATTCTGATTGCGGAAACGGGACGGGATGACCGGGTGCTTGAGCTCTGCAAATTTGTAATCTGGGATCAGGTCAGGGAGGAATGGCCGGATCTGGAGCCGGGCGATCTGCTGTACATGTTTGATGAGGACGGGGAATATTTTGTGATCTGGCCCTCGGACAACGGACAGGACGAGAAGCTGACGATTCCTCTGGACGCAGAGCTGTACCGGGAAATCGAGGAGCATTACATGGATGCGCTGGCGATACCGGCGGGGAAATACGCCGAGGTTGATCAGCGATGGATCGGCGAAAGGTTTGAGCGGTAGCGGCAACGTACGATAAGAGTTTCCGCAATAATATTTCATGAGGCTTATCATCTGAACTTCGTGTGGTTGTTCTCCTCTTTTCTCTCTTTTCTTAAGATAGAATGACCACACGTACTTCTGTTATATTTCTCTTTTTACTTAATTTTGGGATTCATTAAAGCTGCTTGAATTCAGCATTCTTCAGGGACTTTCCATTGGGTGCATTATCCCTGTTTCTGTTCTGTCGACTTATGCTGTATAGTTGTACTGTGTTTATTGGTCAACTTACGATAATCCGCTGAGCGATATACGGAACCTCTGCTTGAACGCACGAAACAGTGCCCAGACTTGTAGCCACGACCCCATTATCTCTTTGAACACATTCATCCCTAGGAATCTGTTATTATGATGACTTATTGCAAGCGCAACCAGCATACTGCTGTGTAGATTCAGTATCACTACCACATAAGTTTTCTCGGGTTTGTAGTAATTACCGTGGTATTACTTATCATTTATCTGCTTGACATCAAATGTTCCTTTGGATTTCTGCTATATCTCCCGGAAATCCTTTTGAACGAGAGATTTCGGTTCTATCCTATCGCATTTTACTGTAGTTTTTTCAAGACATGATAATCTCCAATAATATTATTATATCATTTTTTTAAGCTCTACGTTACAGGACCCCTTCATACCGGACGAAAATAAAAATGAAAAAATTCCCGACTTTGCCACTTGTTTGAAGTAAAAACTCCCACAGGCGTGTAGTTGCACGCTTTTGGGAGTTTCTTCTCTAGAATTATGTGACGTACTTAATATTTCATCCTAGAACGTTTTAATCTGCTTCTTCAATTTCCGGATCTCCCCATCGGAGTACAGTTTCTTTGGAATCTTCAGGTCAAAAGCATCCAGGATCTTCAATACATCTTCTGTATCTGCATTCGCAAACCAATAACTGTCATCTCCCATAGGAACCACGCCCCACTTCTGAAGAGCCTCCTGCACACGTCTTCCGGAAATTCCATAGGTCCAGTTGCGGCCATCATTCTTGGATCTGGGATTTTTCAGTAAATATTTCCTCTGAATCAGTCGAACCATGATCAATGCGATCATGCAGATCAGAAGATGCGCATGAATGTGTTCTTTGGTTTTTACAAACATCGGACGTGTTTCCAGAGTGCCTTTCATTTCATGGAACTGATCCTCAATTCTGGAAAGACCGTGATATTTATCAATGACTTCCTGCGGGTCCATGCCCAGTTCACTTGTTCTAAGCTGGTAATATCCCATGAGTGAGGTGTACTGTTCCAGTTTTGTTTCATCGATCATTGCAAGCAGTTTATCGGAATCCAGAATCTCTCCGGTATCCTTGTTCACGACGTCTTTTGACAGGAATCTCCTCAGACTTCTGGCCTGTGCATGGGTGACACGAAAAGATGACGGACTGTCCTTCAGTTTCCTGATAAAGTCAAGGAACTTCCTGTGTTCGGCAACATCGCGGGCATAGAATTTTCTGCTCCAGTAAACGACGGATTTCTGCTGAATTGTCCGGATATTCCCCTCCGCATCCCGGACTTTCCTTGTAATGATACGGGATTTGAATTTGAAATTGTCATCCACAACGGTATATCCATCCTGATCCAGTGTCCATTCTACGTCATTTTTCGTTGATTTTTTCAGGCTCTTGCTGATGATGTAACCGTTGCCGTCATCCAGAAGGCGGCACATAATCGGTCCTGTGCAGATCCCTTTGTCTGCGATAAATATGGATCTTCCGGAAAACCCCAGTTTCGTAACGGTTTCATCATATGTCGGAACAGCCGTCTGATGGTCCAGGGTATTTCCGGGAAACAGATTGATGGAAATGGGAATGCCGTTGCGATCAAGGAACATCGCCATCTGGACAATCGGTTGCTTCCTCTGCTCCTTGCAAACACCGTTCTGCCGTATGCCTTTGCCAATGATGTTGCCGGCTTCATCTTCTTCCTCAGGATCAGGATCACCAATCTCAAAGTAAAAATTCGTTACATCGTAGAACAGAAGAGAAGTATCTCTGCCCATACCTTTCATGATGGACGAATTAATTCTCTGCATGATTTTAAAGCGATTTTCATAGACGACATCTAATGTGTCATAGACATGATAGACATAAGAGTCATCCTTGACCAATGGTACATAGTAGTCATCATTCTCGCGGGCAGTAGCAAATTTCGAAGCCGGACGGCAGATTCTTCCGTAGACCAGAAGCCGCATGTAATTTGCAAGATCGTAGGTGATTCTGGAGTTATGCTTGATCGTTGCCATGAGGGAAGCCAGTCCGAGGTCATGAAAAATCGGATCCAGAAGGATCTGCGCACACATACGCGGATGTGCATACTCTCGTAGAAAGAGTTCAGTTGAATCTGACAGCCCATGTTTAGAAGGCACCAAAGGCTCATTGCAGTAAGGAAGCAGCGAATCAATTAAAGGTTTCCCGTCTTTAAAAGACTGCTTCAGTCGTCTGACATAGTCCGGCTTACCATCATCAAAACGAGATAAAGGACCGATCGATAGTTCGGTATGCTTGTAGGAAGTGATTTTGGAAGGATCTTTTTTTGAAGGTCTGCGAACACTTCGAACAAGTCTGAGATAAGGAATTCCGTTATTATTGTAGCATTCAACGAACATAGTCACCTCCGTTACATACCTATAACTCTATATATAATTATATCACAAACGCAAGAAAAAATCCAGCAGAAATACTGGATTTTCAATGTTTTTTTATGTATTTTTAGTTTGTTTTTACCTCTTCAAGTGGCAAAGTCGGGTTATATCATTTTTTTAAGCTCTACGTTACAGGACCCCTTCATACCGGACGAAAATAAAAATGAAAAAATTTTAAAATAATGTCACATTTTTGGGACTTTCGAGCTTTATATATATGAAGACGTATTTTAGAGGAGGATAATAATCTAACACTCTGAAGGATTAAGGAGTACTGAAGATTATATGAAGCATAATGAAGAACAATGACATAAGTTGCAAAGAAGCTAAGAAGATAGTGAAAAAAAGGCTCTGGTTTGCGTGGATTCTTTGCGTGACGGTAATTGTGGCTGAAGCAATTATCTGCCGCACATTTTACGGCAGCTATGCTTCACTGATGTTGCACGTGAAATATTATATTGGCGGAGCGGTAGCGGCAACTCTGATTTACTTCATCTATACAAGGCTTTTTCTGAAACCTCAGTCTGGGAAATCTCGATGAATGGGGAAACGGCCGGCAGAGTCGATGATATCCGCCGATTGATATTAAATTTACAGATCGGGTCGCTTATTACAATGCTTTTGATGAATATTATGTTAATCATAATCTGAATGCGATGGAAAAGCTGTTTGCCGGGTATCTGAATGCAAGGTTAGACAGCTATCTGGCAATGCTGGAAGAATGAAGATATTGCGGAAGTGTGCGGGAGCGTTTGTTTCAGAATACAGGACTTGTCTGCCGGCGCACCTTGCCGCCGGGCTGTGCGCCGCGGCGCTGACGGCAGACAGCCGTTATCTCTGTTCACCGGTGGCGCCGTTATTTTGTTATGGAGAAACGCGGCCATCTGTGGTACAATATCTGCGGAGAGGCCGGCACATCGACTGACCGGGAGCGGAATCCCCGGAAGGTTTGGAAGGCGTGGCAAGCCAGGACGGAATGCGGCCATTCGGGAGGGAACAAATATTGATTAAGATACTCTTTGTCTGCCACGGCAACATCTGCCGTTCGCCTATGGCAGAATATATGATGAAGGATATGGTTCGGTACCGGCAGCTGGAGGAGCAGTTTTACATTGAATCCGCCGGCGTGGCTTCCGACAATGTGGGAATGGAGATGCAGGAGGGCGCGAAAAACAAGCTGCGTTCTGTAGGAGTTCCCTATGATAATCATCGGACTGCCCGCCAGATGACCCGGGAGGACTATAAAAATTTCGATTATGTGATCTGCATGGACGAGAATAACAGAAAAGAACTGTATAATCTGTTCGGCGGCGATCCGGAGAAGAAGATCCATCTCCTTCTGGATTTTACGGAGAGAGAGGAGAAAAACATCCCCGATCCGTGGTTTACCAACGATTTTGATGATACCTACGATGATATGCTGGTGGGAATCAGCGGGCTGCTGAAGGCTCTCCGGGAGCAGGACGGAGCGCTTTCCCGGGAAACCCCGGCGGCGGCTCCGGCTCCGCGCACTGAACCGGGCCGTGTTTCGGCTCCGCGTACCGAACCGGGCCGTGCCCAGACGCCCCGAAGCCTTGACAAAATGGCGGGATGTCGTTAATATGAATAAGGAACAGAAAAGAAAGGTGGAACATACGATGAAGAGAATTAAAACAATCGAGACGAGAAATCTGAAGGAAAGCCTGAAGGACGGCGGATGCGGCGAGTGCCAGACCTCCTGCCAGTCGGCCTGCAAGACTTCCTGCGGAATTGCCAATCAGAAGTGCGAGAAGGCTGAGTAAATGATACATCAGTACAGGCTGAACGGCTATAATATCGTGCTGGATGTGAACAGCGGTTCTGTACACAGTGTGGATGATGTTGCGTATGACATCATCCAGCTTTTTTGTGACGGAGAAATTTCACGCGAGGAGATTGCGTCCCGCATGCTGGAGAAGTACGGCGAATCCCAGGGACTGACCCGCGGAGAGATTGAAGAGGTTTTCAGGGATATAGACATGCTGCGCGAGGAGGGCAAACTCTTCACGGAGGATCTGTATGAACCCCGCGCCTTTGATCTGAAAAATCACCATACGGAGCTCAAGGCGCTGTGCCTGCATGTGGCCCACACCTGCAATCTCAGCTGCTCTTACTGCTTTGCCGCACAGGGAAGGTTCCACGGAGAGCGTGGACTGATGAGTCTGGAAACCGGAAAACGCGCTCTGGATTTTCTGGTGAAGAATTCCGGTGACCGGGTGAATCTGGAGGTGGATTTTTTCGGAGGCGAGCCTCTGATGAACTGGGACGTGGTAAAGGGCATCGTGGAATACGGCCGCTCCATTGAGAAGGAGCACGGAAAAAACTTCCGCTTCACGCTGACCACCAACGGCGTGGGAATTAACGATGAGGTCATTGAGTTCTCAAACCGGGAGATGCATAATGTGGTGC
Organism: Hornefia porci; assembly: GCF_001940235.1. Lineage (NCBI taxonomy): Bacteria > Bacillati > Bacillota > Clostridia > Peptostreptococcales > Anaerovoracaceae > Hornefia > Hornefia porci. Next base: position 2,219,970 of record NZ_MJIE01000001.1, read on the forward strand.
TGAGTCTGGACGGACGGAAGGAGGTTCACGACCGTCTGCGGAAAACCGTGGACGGTCGCGGAAGCTATGATCTGATTGTCCCGAAATTCCGGAAATTTGTCGAGGCTCGCGGCGGCAGAAATTATTACATGCGGGGAACCTTTACTCACGCAAACACGGATTTTACCAATGATATTTTTCACATGGCGGATCTGGGATTCGATCAGCTTTCGATGGAACCGGTGGTATGTCCGCCGGAGGATCCCGCGGCACTGACGGAGGAGGATCTGCCGGTTCTGTTTCGGCAGTATGAACTGTTGGCTGAGGAGATGCTGCGCCGTGAGAGGAAGGGACATCCGATCACATTCTATCACTATATGATCGATCTCAGCGGCGGCCCCTGCATCTACAAAAGAATATCCGGCTGTGGCTCCGGCACGGAGTATCTCGCTGTAACGCCCTGGGGTGACCTGTACCCATGTCATCAGTTCGTGGGTGAGGAACAGTTCTGTATGGGGGATATCTGGCAGGGAATTACTGCTCCGGACGTTCGGGAGGAGTTCCGCAGCTGTAATGTCTACGCCCGTGAAGAATGCAGAGACTGCTGGGCCAGGCTGTACTGCTCGGGCGGCTGCGCCGCCAACGCCTGGCACGCCGCCGGGTCAGTCCGGGGTGTCTATGAGTACGGATGCAGACTGTTCCGCAAACGGGTTGAATGCGCGATTATGATGAAGGTCGCAGAAGCATACGGAGAAGAAAATGAGAATCAATAAGTATATCGCCGCCGCAGGCGTGACCAGCCGCCGGAAAGCGGATGAGCTGATCCGCGCGGGAAAGGTGGAGGTAAACGGCGTCCGCCTTACGGAGCCGGGATATGACGTGCAGCCCGGGGACAAGGTCTTTGTGGACGGGAACAGAATATCATACGGCGGCCGCGACGCGTACTACGTCATGAATAAGCCGATCGGATGCATCACGGCAGTTTCCGACGACCGGGGGCGGATTACAGTGCTGGATCTGATGCCGGATGTTGAGGAACGGGTCTTTCCGGTGGGAAGACTGGACTACAATACATCGGGACTGCTGTTCCTGACCTCCGACGGCGAGTTCGCCCATCATATCATGCATCCTTCCGGAGCGGTGAACAAAACCTATCGGGTGCGTGTGGCCGGAAGCGTCAGCGCGGTGAAACTCGCAAAGCTCCGCCGCGGCGTCGACATCGGGGGCTTCGTTACCTCCCGCGCAAAGGTGGATGTCATCACCTGGAACCGCCGCTCCACGATTCTGGAAGTCACCATCCACGAAGGCAAAAACCGTCAGATCCGCCGCATGTTCAGCGCGGTGGGATGCCCCGTGCAGGAGCTCACCCGCATCTCCATCGGCAATATCAAGCTCGGACATCTGAAGCCCGGTCAGTACCGGAAAATGACCCGGGGCGAAATCGAACATCTGCGCAGCCTGTGAGAAACGTGCCGGTTCTCGCCGGGCTGACGTGCTGCGAAGGCACAAAAGAAGCCGCGCATCGGCGAACTCTCGTCAGATGCAGCGGCCTCTTTAAAATAAAGGATACTCAAGATGTTCTCTTAATTAAATTTCATATCGGGAAGAATCGAAGAATCAGTGACAGCGCTTATTTCCGCTTCATTTCCTTCGGCGTTACGCAGGTTCCGGTTGCTCTGCAGACCACGATCGGCTCTTCCAGGAAGTCCGCCGCGGAATCATTGATGTCTTTTCTGGAAACGACGACCTTGCGGGCCTCGAACTTCATCTGGCGAGAGGTGTTTCCGATCTTGGTGATTTCGCCGTAAGCTTCAATGTAATCTCCTGCGTAGGTCGGAGCCAGGAACTCTACGTTGTCATATGCGCAGAACAGACCTTCGTCTCCGTCCAGTTTGATCAGCAGCTCGGTCGCCACGTCTCCGAACAGGTGAACCATGTGAGCTCCGTCAACCAGCTCGCCGCCGTAGTGCGCGTCCTTCGCGGACATTCTGACTCTGATCAGTGATGTGATTTTTTCTTCTGCCATTGTTGTACTCCTTTTCCAATATTTGATTTAATCGATAAAATAATTATAGTTTTCTCTTTTTCAGATGTAAATATCAATTGAAAAAAATGTCCGGAGGGTTTATGATTTAATCAGAGTGAACCGTTTTGTGTTCGACTGAAATGAGGTGAATCGAAAATGAACCAGACCAGAGACTTTGGTGAAAACAGAGTGCTGGAACCACAGTACGTTCTGCCGACATCAGCCTGGAAGCTTGATAACCGGAGGGAAATCGAACCCTTTGAGATGCGTGTGAGGCTGAAGAAAATCCACATTGAAGGCACGAGTTTCAAGCAGATTCGGATGGAAGCGAACGACAATGACGAGAAAATCAAACAGAAAATCATCGATATCGTGATCCGTCGCGGCAAGCTGCATAATCCGGTGACAGACACCGGCGGGCTCGCCTACGGCACCGTCGAGGAAATCGGACCGGAGTATGAGAACCGTCTTGGACTCTCTCCGGGAGACGATGTGATCTGCAATGCGTCCCTGACGACGATTCCTATTTATATCGACAAAGTGATATCCGTTGACCGCGCCTTCGGGCAGGCGGACGTGGAGGGCTACACGATTCTCTACTCCAGAATTCCTGTGGTACGGAAGGCAGAAGATGTTCCGATGAATCTGATGCTGTACGCGCTGAACGAGTCGGGAACCCTGCTGAAGGTCAGTAATATTGCGGTAGGAAAACGGAAATTCCTGGTAGTGGGGAACGATGAGCTTACAAATATTTTCTACGGCTACGCTATCCGGAAGATTGCCAGAGAGGATGCGGAGATCATCTGCCTTCTTGATCGTAAGACAGAGTCCGTGCTGCAGGGCAGCTCGATGGAGCGCCTGATGGAGAAGGTCTTCACCGAGGTGCGGATGGTCGATATTCTGAAGCCGATGGAATGTCTGGCGGAGCTGCGGGATCGTGCCCCCTTCGATCTGACGGTGAACTGTGCGGATATTCCGGGGGCTGAAACCATCAACATTCTAGCTACCCGCGAAGGCGGGACCGTAATGTTCGCAAATCTGATTAACAATTACAATATTGCTTTGTACATCACAGAGTCTATCTCTAAGCGGCTGAACGTCCTCTGCGCTGACGGGTACAGCGAGGTCTATGACCGGTTCGACGTGGAGCTGGTCCGCGACCTGGCGCCGTATGTGGAACGGGCGGTGGAGGCGAACGTGCAGCTGGACGATGATCCGGCCTATCCGGTGGACCGCAAGAGCCGGCTGCGCGAGGTTTCCGGACAGCGGCAGACCATGCTGGAGGATTTTGTGTGCGAAAGCCGTGCGATGGCGGCGGTTCTGGACGAGATCCTTACGGTTTCCCGATACGACTGCAACGTGCTGATTGCCGGGGACACGGGGGTCGGGAAGGAAAAAGTCGCCAACATCATCTACAAAAACAGCATGCGGAAGATGCAGCCGTTCATCAAGGTAAACTGCGCGTCGATTACTTCCGACCTGATAGAAAGCGAGTTCTTCGGCTGTGAAGAGGGGGCGATGGGCGAGAAGCGCCCCGGCGGCCGGAAGGGGTATTTCGAGCTGGCGGATAACGGAACTGTTTTCCTGGACGATGTGGGCGAGCTTTCCCAGGATATGCAGGCCAAGCTTCTGCGCGTGATTCAGGACGGCGAATTCCGCAGAGTCGGCGGGAGCGTGCCGGTGAAAACCAACGTGAGGATTTTGTCGGCAACAAACCGCGACCTGGAGGCGGCGATCGAAGACGGGAGCTTCCGGCGGGATCTCTACTACCGACTGAACGTGGTCCGCATACGGATTCCCAGCCTGAAGGACCGGCCCGGCGATATCCCGGCGCTGGTTCATCACTTCCTGAAGAAATACGGGAAGAAATTCGATATGAAACGGCACATCGATGAGGATGCGGTGGAATACCTGAAGCAGTGTGAATGGGAAGGGAATATCCGGGAGCTGGAGAACGTTGTGCAGCGCCTGATGATCAGCTCAGATCAGGAGCAGATTACGCTTCTGGACGTGATGAAGGAGCTGCACGGCGATGTCTTTGAGGCGGCGGCGCTGGACAGTGGAGATACAAAGGAAGACGGGCAGATCATGGATCTGGAGAAAATGGTCCAGAACTTCGAGAAAAACATTCTGAAGATGGCCTGTGAACAGTACGGCTCCACAAGAAAAGCGGCCAGGGCCGTCGGAATCAGCCAGACACAGCTGGTGCGGAAAAAGAAAAAGTATGACATCTGATACGCCTGGAGAGTTTCGGGAAACTGTTACGGGCTGCCGGGGACTGATCTGCTCTGAGTTCAATCCCGGCAGTCCGTTCTGTTCTGTTAAGGGAGAAACAGATTTGTCGCAATGCCGATGGCGACGCTGATGGAAAGCAATATAAGAAAAAGCTTTGCGTGAGACCTGCTGTTTGTAAATGTAATTTCACTGAGCCGGGAGCGAACCGATATAGAATCATGCCCGTTTGCCTTTGAACCCAATTCGGTTCAATTGGCGAATAATCAAATTTTTCACAATCCCCGTGTACTTAATTGTGGACATGATTTCAGTTGGATTTTATAATTAGGTTAATCGGAGAATTCCGATATCACGTAGTTTATATTAATTCAATCAATTTTCTATCTAGGAGGATACAACAATGAAAAAAGGAAATCCATATGGAACACACAGAGTCATCTCCCCGAAGGGTGTTCTGCCGCAGCCGGCAGACGTTATCGATAACGATATGGAGATCTATGACAACGAAGTCAAGATCAACGTCAAGACCCTGAACATCGACTCTGCGTCATTCACATCTGTATGCGATCACGCATGTGGAAAGAAGCCTGCTGACATCACTTCCGACGAGGACAAGAAGGCAGTTGCGGACACCATGCTGGGCATTGTTGCTAAGGCAGGAAAGCATAAGAACCCCTGGACAGGTTCCGGCGGAATGCTGATCGGTACTGTTGAGGAAATCGGACCGAACTGGAAGGGCGACCTGAAGGTCGGCGACAAGATCGCTACGCTGGTTTCTCTGTCCCTGACTCCGCTGGTTATCGATGAGATTCTGGAGATGAGACCGGCAATCGACCAGGTTGACATCAAGGGTCATGCGATTCTGTTCCAGAGCGGCATCTATGCGAAGCTGCCTGACGATATGGAAGAGGGACTGGCTCTGTCTGCTCTGGACGTTGCGGGAGCTCCGGCTCAGGCTGCGAAGCTCTGCCAGCTGGGACAGACTGTTCTGGTCATCGGCGGCGGCGGAAAATCCGGACTGCTGTGCCTGTATGAGGCAAAGAAGAGAGTCGGCGTTACCGGTAAGGTTATCTGCGCTGCGGGATCTCAGAAATCCGAAGACAGAGCGCGCAACCTGGATCTGGCGGACGAGTACTTCCACATGGACGCTACCGATGCGGTCGGTATGTATGAGAAGATCATGGAGCTGACAGACGGACAGCTCTGCGACGTCGTTATCAACTGCGTTAACATCGAGAACACTGAGATGGCTTCCATCCTGACCTGCAAGGACGACGGAACCGTTTACTTCTTCTCCATGGCGACCAGCTTCACAAAGGCTGCTCTGGGAGCTGAGGGCGTAGGCAAGGACGTCAACATGATCATCGGAAACGGCTACACCAAGGGTCACGCGGAGGTTACTCTGCAGGTGCTGAGAGAGCATGACGGAATCCGCAAGCTCTTCCAGGAAATGTATGCGTAAGCATAGGCAACAAAGGGAAATTTAACTGTACCTCATAAAACTTTAAACATTTAACAAATGCGCGGCCGGCGTTCCGGCCGCGCGAAAAATCCTGAGAATATAATCATACGAAAATCCAAGAAATTAAAAACTACTGCGTTTCGTTTAAAAACTTAAGAAACAAACGAAGATAGGAGATTTATTATGGCAATCAGAAATTGGAAGGACATTCCTTTGTTCAAGGATGTCACGGATGAACAGTGGAACGATTGGCACTGGCAGGTATCCCACAGACTTTCAACGGTGGAGGATATCGCTCAGGTTGTGAATCTGACAGATCAGGAGAAGGCTGACATCGAGAAGGTTATGGGCGGATTCCGCGTTGGAATCACTCCGTACTACGCTTCCCTGATGGATCCCGATGATCCGAGAGACCCGGTCAGAATGCAGGCGGTTCCGACGCTGGCAGAGATGCACAGATCGGAAGCGGACGATGCTGACCCGCTGCATGAGGACTCCGACTCTCCGGCTCCGGGACTGACCCACAGATATCCGGACAGAGTTCTGTTCCTGATTACGGACCAGTGTTCCATGTACTGCCGTCACTGCACCAGAAGAAGACTGGCCGGCGAGACTGACGGAGCGAGATCCAGAGAAGACATCGACGCGTGTATCGATTACATCAGACGGACTCCGCAGGTCAGAGACGTCCTGCTGTCCGGCGGCGACGCGCTCTGTGTTGAGGACGATACGCTGGAGTACATCATCAGCGAGCTGAGAAAGATCGACCACGTTGAAATCGTCAGACTCGGTTCCAGAACGCCGGTGGTTATGCCGATGCGTATTACAGACAACCTGGTCAACATGCTGAAGAAATATCACCCGATATGGCTGAACACACACTTCAACCATCCGAAGGAAATGACTCCGGAAGCAGCGGAAGCATGTCGCAAGCTGGCTGACGCGGGTATTCCGCTCGGAAACCAGTCCGTACTGCTGAGAGGCGTCAACGACTGCAAGCACATCATGAGAGACCTGGTACATGTACTGGTCAAGAACAGAGTCAGACCGTACTACATCTACATCTGCGACCTGTCCGTCGGCATCGAGCACTTCAGAACCTCCGTTGCCAAGGGCATCGAGATTATCGAGGGCCTGAGAGGACATACCTCCGGATACTGCGTACCGACCTTTGTTGTCGACGCTCCGGGAGGCGGCGGAAAGACGCCGGTACAGCCTCAGTACGTAATCTCCGAGACACCGGATAAGGTGATCCTGAGAAACTACGAAGGCGTTATCACCACGTACACGCAGCCGCATCTGCCTGATCTGCCGTGCAAATGCGACTACTGCACCGGGAAGAAGACCTACAAGTATGAAGGCGTTTCCGCTCTGGGCGAAGGACTTCAGATTAAATCCATGGAGCCGGCACACCTGGCGAGACATGAGAGAAACGCGAAGAACAAGCAGAAATAAGAGGGCGTCTGCCTGAGCAGACCCGAAGAAAAACGACATAGGGAGGCTTCGGTCTCCCTATGTCATTCAAGAATATCCACAGGCAACAATCAATTATGGGCTTATTATACGATCTGTCAACTGAATACAAGACACTGTCCATTGTCGGCATGGCGAAAAACGCCGGGAAGACCACCGCACTGAACTATCTGATCGAGGAAGCGGATGACGAAATGATCAGACTCGGAATCACATCCACAGGGCGGGACGGGGAGACCTCTGACCTGGTGACGGGAACAGAGAAGCCCCGGGTGTATCTTTATGAGGACACGGTCGTTTCCGTTCCGGCGCAGCTGTATGAGCTGGCTGAGGCGGGGCTGGAGATTCTGGAGCTGACAAAGTTCGGTACGGCGATCGGAGACATCATGCTCTGCCGTGTCGCGGAGAGCGGGTATGTGCAGATTGCCGGACCCGTGGCGACCGCGGACAACAAAAAAATGTGCGCCCGGATGTTTGATCTCGGCGCGGAGCTGATTCTGATCGACGGCGCCATCGACAGGAAGTCCATTGCGGCGCCGGAAACGTCGGACGCGATTATTTTGTCGACCGGAGCGGTTCTCTCCAGGAGCCTGAAAAAGGTGGTGGAGGAAACCTCCCATATCGTCAATCTGTACCGGCTTCCGGAGCTTGAGGACGAAACGGCCCGGCAGGCGCTGGCGGAGACGCGCGGAGAGGAGCGTGTGACGCTGATTGACAGAGACGGCGGTGTGCAGCGGCTGGAGCTGGCTACCGGACTGGGCGGCAGTCGTTTTATCGACGACGCGATTACAGAAGACACGCGGTATGTATATATCCCGGGGGCTTTTACAAACAGCGTGATCGCCGATATCCAGACTGAGAAGCTGAAGAGGGTCAGGTTCATCCTGAAGGATCCCACAAGGATTTTTATCAATGTGATGGACTGGAGACAGCTGATCAAGCGCGGATTTTCGGTAAGCGTCCTGAAGAACATCAGGATTGCGGCGGTGACCGTCAATCCTTTTTCGCCGGGCGGATATTCATTTGAACATGGAGTGCTGAGAGATACAATGCAGGAAGCGCTTCCCGACATACCGGTTATCGATGTGAGAATGTAGTCAGAAAGGGAGTAGACATGAAGCAGGGTTCTAACAGAAGGCTGGCCAATGTGAAGACCAGGACGGAGACGGGTTTTGAGTATGTCATGGCTCATCTGGATCTGAATACGCCTTTTGGAAAGAAACTCCTGAAAGAGAGAAAACCGTTTTATCCCGGTGAGGAGAACGAGCTGCGGCACGAGCTGGACAAGGTCGAAGACATGATGAAATTTGTCCGGGAAAGTGACCGCCAGGTTTCGAGAATACAGGAGACCTTCATGGAAATGAAGGATCTTTCCTACACGATCCGGAGAAGTCACAGAAACGCTTTGTCGGTGCTGGAGCTGTTTGAGGTGAAGACGATGCTTCTGCAGATGCAGAAGATCGGAAAACTTTGCGCGCAGACGGAAAGCCCTGTGCCGGAGGAGTATGTTCTGGACGACGTGACACCCCTGCTGGACAGGCTGGACCCCAGAGGAGATCGACTTAACACATTCTACATCTACGATGACTTTTCGGAAAAACTGGCTGAGCTGCGGAAGGAGAAGCATCGCTGCGAGATTCTGATCCGCAGAACGCAGAAGGCCAGGAAGGAAGAAATCCGGAAGGAATACGGCATCGTACTGACGCCGAAATTCGACGTCATCATTTCCAGGTCCAGCGAGGATCTGGAGAAAGCAAGGCAGATAAAAGATCTTGAGCAGATTTCGGAAGATTATATGTCAGTCACCTTTGAGCTGGCAAAATCGGACAAGGTATATGAGCTCGTCAGAGACATGGAAGAGGTCAACGGCGAGATTGAGGAAGAAGAGTTGAGAATACGGGAGCTTCTTTCGCAGGAGGTGGCCTCCTGTGAGGAGCTTCTGACTGAGAACTGTTGTAAGATAGGAGCTCTGGATCTTGCGCTTGCTAAGGCAATCTATGGAATCAGGCATGATTGTGTCAAACCGGAAATTGTCGAGGAGCACGTTGTTGAATTTGAAGAGGGCAGACACCTGCAGGTAGAAGAGGTCCTGCATTCCAAAGGAAAAGAATACTGTCCCGTCAGCATTGCGCTGGCGGACGGCGTGACCTGCATCACAGGCGCCAATATGGGTGGCAAGACGATTTCACTGAAATTGTCCGGTCTGGTGCCGATGCTGGCCCAATACGGATTCTTTGTCCCTTGCAGGAGGGCGAGAATCGGATTATCGAATTATATGCAGATTCTGATTGGCGACAGTCAGTCTGTGGAACGTGGCTTATCCAGCTTCGGAAGTGAAATGGAGGAGCTGAAGGAGATTCTGGACAACAGTCAGGACCGTTCTCTGATCCTGATCGATGAGATTGCCAGTGGAACCAACCCGATTGAGGGGCTGGCTCTGACCAGGAGCCTGATCGATTATCTGAAGGTCCGCAGCTATATCTCCCTGATCACGACACATTTCGACGCGGTGACAGAAGAACGCGATATCAAGAATATGCAGGTTCGCGGGCTGGCCGACGTGGACTTCAGAAAGCTGGACAGTGAACTTCATCTTGCAAACAGAAGAGAAAGAATAAATATTATTTCCCGGTATATGGACTATCGATTATATACGGTGACAGAAAACAGAGAGATCCCGAAGGACGCTCTGAATATCGCTAAGATGCTGGGCCTCAATGAGGAAATCATCGAAGGCGCCAAAAAGTATATTAAGTAAGGAGATAACAGGATGAAAAGCAAATTGAACATTGATCCTAAAATGGTCGACAGCGCGCGTCAGCACGCCGCTAATGTGGCCAGGGACATGCAGGAATTCATCGACGTACATACGACAGTAAGTACGGAGAGAACCGTCCTGAGACTGCTGGGGGTGGACGGCATTGACGATGTCGAGACGCCGCTTCCGAATGTCATTGTGGAGCAGATCCAGGCGGCCGGCGGCCTCCCGCGCGGCGCTGCGTACTGGATGGGCAACGCAATGATTCAGACGGGACTGCAGCCCCAGGAGATCGCGGAAAAGGTGGGAGCCGGTGAGCTGGATATCACCAAGCTTGACACAGCTTCTGCGAAAGAGGCGGAAGAGGCGATTATGCCTATCGTGCACGCTTCCCTGAAGAGAATCAAGGCACAGACCGCCAAGAGAAACGAATATATTGAACGTCTGGGCGAAGGCAGCAGACCGTATCTGTACGTTATCGTCGCGACCGGAAACATCTATGAGGACGTTGTCCAGGCGAAGGCTGCGGCGAGGCAGGGCGCGGACATCATCGCTGTAATCAGAACCACAGCGCAGTCCCTGCTGGATTACGTACCTTACGGACCGACCACAGAAGGATTCGGAGGAACCTACGCGACGCAGGAGAACTTCCGCATCATGAGAAAGGCACTGGATGAAGTCGGAGAGGAAGTCGGCAGATACATCCGTCTGTGCAACTATTCTTCCGGTATGTGCATGCCGGAAATCGCGGCCATGGGCGCCATCGAGAGACTGGACGTCATGCTGAACGACGCGATTTACGGAATCCTGTTCCGTGACATCAATATGCAGAGAACCATCGTTGACCAGTATTTCAGCCGTGTAATCATCGGCTACTGCGGAATCATCTTCAATTCCGGAGAGGACAACTATCTGACCACCGATGACGCGTTTGAGGCGGCGCATACCGTCACAGCGTCTCAATTCATCAATGAGCAGTTTGCGGTTCTTGCCAACATCCCGGAGGAGCAGATGGGACTCGGCCACGCCTTCGAGATGGATCCGATGATGGAGGACGGTTTCCTGTACGAGCTGGCGCAGGCTGTTATGGCCAAGGAGATTTTCCCGAACGCGAGCCTCAAGTACATGCCGCCGACAAAGTTCATGACCGGAAATATTTTCCGCGGACATATTCAGGACGCGCTGTTCAACCTGGTTTCCATCTGGAGCGGACAGTCGCTGCAGCTCCTCGGTATGATGACCGAGGCGATTCTGACGCCGCATATGCAGGACCGGTACCTGTCCATTGAGAACGCTCAGTACATCTTCAACAACGCCAGACACATCGGCGACGAGGTGGAGTTCAAGAAGGATGGCATCATCCAGAAGAGAGCTCAGCTCGTTCTGTCCAAGGCTAACGACCTGCTGGCGGAGGTTGAGAAGGACGGCCTGTTCTCGACAATCGAACAGGGTAAATTCGGCGGAGTCAAAAGACCTAAGGATGGCGGACACGGACTGGACGGCGTCTGCTCGAAGGACGACCAGTACTTCAATCCGTTCATTCCTCTGATGAAAGAAGGTGCAGAATAATGGCAGATAAGAATTGTGCTGCGGCAATTGCTCAGGTTGATCTGACCAAGGTCAAGCCTTACGGCGATACCCTGAACGACGGCTATATGGAACTCGCTTTTACTCTCCCGGTACCATACGGCGAAGAGGCAGAGGAAGCTGCCAAGCAGTATGTGGTCAAGATGGGCATGGAGGAACCGAACGTAACCTACTACCATGAACTCTGTCCGGGATATACATTCTTTGTTGTATACGCAAAGAGCACGCATACCGTTGACTTCACGAAGATCAAGGTCAAGAAGGTGGACGTCGAGGTGCTGGATCGTGTGGAGTGCGGCAAATGGATCGAGGAAAATGTCGGCAGAGACATCGTCGTCGTCGGCGCCTCCATCGAATCCGACGCGCATACTGTCGGCATCGACGCGATCATTCAGATGAAGGGCTTCCACGGACATTTCGGTCTGGAGCGTTTCAAGAATGTGGTCGCCTACAACATGGGTTCTCAGGTTCCCTGCGAGCAGCTGCTTGCAAAGGCCAGAGAGGTGAACGCGGATGCGATTCTGGTTTCGCAGACGGTTACACAGAAAGACATTCACATCAAGCAGCTGACCCAGATGATCGAGCTGGTCGAGGCAGAAGGCCTCAGAGACAAGCTGATCTGCACCTGCGGCGGACCGAGAATCTCTCATGAGCTGGCACAGGAGCTTGGATATGACGCCGGATTCGGACCGGGTAAATATGCAGAGCATGTAATGTCCTTCATCATGGAAGAAGTCGTGAAGCGCGGCTGGCAGAAGAAACCGAAAATCGAGGACAGATAACACATATTGTGTTAAGAAATGAACAAAACAACGTAAGCGTTGAAATTTAGCGGTTTCGACGCTTACGTCATGTTTTGATAAATTGTTGACAATTCATATCTCCGAGACTATAATGTAGTTGCAGCAGGGAACTGCTGCGGGAAGAATTTTTATTATTGACTTATTATAGTTATAAGGAGAAATGAGATGTTCAAGAAATTAACTGACGGCTGCGTTCACCTGGTGAACCGCTATCTGCCGGACCCGTTCATTTTCTGTATTATCCTGACGATCGTCGTGTTCATCGGCGCATTGCCGGCGACGCACGCCGGCGTCATCGCCGTGATTAACGCATGGGGCGTGGGAGTATGGAATCTGCTGGCGTTCTCGATGCAGATGGTTCTGGTTCTGGTACTGGGCAGCGCATTCGCGAATGCGCCGGCGATCAAGAAGCTGATTGCCAGAATCGCGAGTATTGCCAAGACGCCGGTACAGGCGATTATCGTTGTTACGTTTTTCTCGTTGCTGGCCTGCTGGCTGAACTGGGGATTCGGCTTGGTTGTCGGAGCTATTCTGGCCAAGGAGCTGGCGAGACAGATCAAGGGAGTCGATTACAGACTGCTGATTGCCTCAGCCTATTCGGGCTTTGTCGTATGGCACGCCGGAATTTCCGGATCGATTCCGCTTGCGCTGGCGACTCCGGACGCACCGGGAGCACCTGGCGCTCTGGCGACGGCTACCGGAGGGGCGGTAACTCATATCATTTCCACATCGCAGACGATCTTTGCGCCGTGGAATCTGATCTGCTGCCTGATCATTCTGGTATGTCTGCCGTTCATCAACGCGAAGATGCACCCGGCTCCGGGAGAGGCGATCACCGTTGACCCGAAGCTGCTTGCCGAGGCGCAGATCGAATACGCCGCACCGGTGACCCCGGCTGAGAAAATGGAGAACAGCGTAACCTGCTCGGCGATTATCGCGATCGCGGGACTGGTTTATCTGGTTTACTATTTCGCGACCTCAGGGTTCAACCTGTCGCTGAATATCGTAAACTTCATTTTCCTGATCCTGGGAATTATCTTCCACAAGACGCCGATCGGATATGTGAGGGCGATTGCGGATTCCGCGAAGGGCGCTGCGGGCATCATCCTTCAGTTCCCGTTCTATGCAGGCATCATGGGAATGATGACCTTCGCTCCGGAAGGCGGAACTTCTCTGGCGGGCGTGATCAGTAATTTCTTCGTATCGATTTCGAACAATGTGACGTTCCCGCTGTTCACATTCCTGTCCGCAGGAATCGTAAACTTCTTTGTACCCTCCGGCGGAGGCCAGTGGGCGGTACAGGGACCGATCATGATGCCGGCCGGACTGAAGCTGGGCGTCGATCCGAGCATTACCGGAATGGCCATTGCCTGGGGTGATGCGTGGACCAATATGATCCAGCCGTTCTGGGCACTGCCGGCACTGGGAATTGCAGGACTTTCGGCAAGAGATATTATGGGATATTGCTTGATAACATTGTTCTTTGTTGGTATAGTAGTATGTGGAGGTTTCGTAGTTGTAGGATTGATGGCCTAACGTTTTCGTGAAGCCGGAGATCCTGAGGAAACGGCCTTCCATGACTAAAATTTATAGAAAGGTGATTTATTATGATTGACAAAGTAATTACTGCCGATGAAGCAGTTGCTGGCGTTAAAGACGGTATGACCATCATGATCGGTGGCTTCCTCGGAACAGGTTCCCCGGAAATCCTGATGGATGCGCTTGTCAGAAAAGGCGTCAAGCACTTGACTGTAATCGCGAATGACGGCGGACTGGATGTCGGACAGCCGGCGAACGGTCCCGGAAAGACCCCGAGAGGCGTAGGCAAGCTCCTTGTCGGCCATCAGGTTGACCACATCATCGCTTCCCATCTGGGCGTAAACCCGAAGCTGAACGAGCAGTTCGCTGAGGGAACTCTGACCTACACGCTGGTACCGCAGGGTACTCTGGCTGAGAAGATCAGAGCGGCCAGCTACGGACTGGGCGGCGTTCTGACTCCGACCGGACTGGGAACTCCGATGGAGACCGAGAAGGACGAGCTGGGCAGAGACAAGATGACCATTGAAATCGATGGAAAGCGCTTCCTGCTGGAGAGACCTCTGCACGCGGATTACGCATTCTGCAGAGCTTCCGTTTGCGACAGATTCGGCAACTTCATGAGCGCCAAGGCAACCAAGAACTATAACTACGTTATGGCCGGCGCCGCGGATCACGTTGTCGTCGCGACGGAGAAGCTGGTCGATATCGGCGAGGTTGATCCGGATACATTTGACGTTGCAGGCGTACTTGTAAATGATGTTGTGGAAGGAGAACCAAAATGGCAGATATAAAACTCAAGGAAAGAATTGCCAAGAGAGTGGCAAAGGAAATGCATGACGGGGATGTCGTAAACCTTGGAATCGGCCTTCCGACCATGGTTCCGAATTACATTCCTGAGGATGTGATCGTGACCCTGCACTCCGAGAACGGATTCGCGGGGCTGGATGAGACCGTCAGCGATCCGTCCAAGATCGATGTGGATATCATTGATTCCGGCGGAAGCTACGTTACCGTGCTGCCGAGAGTTAAGTACTTCGATACGTCGGACAGCTTCGGAATCATCCGCGGCGGACATCTGGACGCCACCGTGCTGGGCGCGATGCAGGTTGCGGAGAACGGCGACCTGGCGAACTGGATCATTCCGGGTCACAAAGTTGCCGGTATGGGCGGCGCCATGGACCTGGTGGTCGGCGCGAAAAAGGTTATCATCGCGATGACCCACACCCAGAAGGGCAACCCGAAAATCATGGAGAAGTGCACACTGCCTCTGACCGCAGAGAAGTGTGTTGACCTGATCGTGACCGAAATGGGCGTTATGGAAGTAAGACCGGAGGGGCTGGTCGTAACCGAGCTGCATCCGGATTACAGCAAGGAGGACATCCAGAACGCGACAGCATGCAAGCTGATCTTCGCGGATGACCTCAAACCGATGGAAGAGGAATAATCGGATTCCGACCCGGACGATTCGGGCAAACCGGAAAAAGAGAACAAGAAACGGCGCAGTCGGACATATCGGCTGCGCCGTTGTCTATGTGCATGAACGCTGCGTCTGCGCAAGCACCGCTGCTTACGCGAGCACCGCGTTCAGAAATGCCTCCAGATGTTCTTTGTCCGGGAAAAAGGCTCGTGCTGAGGTTCCGTTCCCGCCGCCCTTGCCGCTGAATTGGGGAGCGGTGGTCTTAACCAGATTTCCGCAGTGCTTTTCGCCGGACAGGAGAATCGCGGTGTGGCTCGGTTCGTGAACCAGCGCAATCACGCCCTGACAGACGGGCCCGATTTTTTTGCCGAGATTGAACAGATCGTCTACGGACAGGTCGTCATAACGGGAGATCAGACCGGGGCGCATTTCCGCAGTGAGACGCTGTTGCTCCGCATTCAGAATCCGGGTGCGGAAAGCAGAAAGTCGGTCGTGGAGCTGCTGGTTCTTCGCCGCCTGTGCGTCGTATTTGCGGAGCAGGTCATCGTATCCCGCAGACATACGGTTTCCCAGCTCGTACAGGGTGTTGAACTGGTTCTGATAATGAGCCAGCGCGCGCTGCCCCGCTTCGAAATAGATGCGGGACATTCCTTTGTTGGGCTCGATTTTATATATCTTAATCAGACCCACCGCACCGCTCCGGGCGGGGTGAGTTCCGCAGCAGGCTACGCAGTCCGCGGGATTGTCCCGGGAACCGATGGTAACGATGGAAATATCCTCGTCAAACGCCAGCGCTTTTCGGAGAGGGAATTTCTCCGCTTCTCCGCGGGTATCAAACCGGTCCACAGAGACCGGGAGATCATGCCAGATGACGCGGTTCGCCTCTGTTTCCGCAGCTTCAGCCATTTCCCACGTCATTTTTTCGTATGTGCCGGATGACGAATCGCCATTGAACGATATGTCGATCGTGATGGAATCCTCGCCCATATGGAAGCCTTTGTTGGCGCCGCCGAACAGCCGGTAAACCGCGCCGCTCAGAATATGCTCACTGCAGTGGCGCTGCATGTTGTCGAAACGGTGCGGCCAGTCGAGGGTCGCCTCTACCGTGTCTCCGGGGCGGAGCTTCTCTGTGCGGCCGGAGATGATATGAAGAATTTCTTCTGCATCGTTCTCCTGAGTATCGACAACGGGGAAGACGGTTCCACCCTTCGTTAAAGTGCCGCGGTCGCCGCTCTGCCCGCCGCCCTCAGGGAAAAAGACGGTCTGATCCAGGGTGACAAGGGTATTATTTGAATCGCAATTGACCGATAAAACAGTCGCTGTCACGCTTTTGAGATAAACATTCTGCTGGAATAATTTTCTGGTTTTCATAGTTCCTCCCATTTACTAAATTCTGAAAAAATAATGCGGTAAAAAATGTGGATAACTACCTCTTGACAAAAAAGAATCAATAGGTATAGTCTTGAAATTCCAACGATTTTCAAGGATTGAATTTTCCACATCGGGTTGTGACAAAAATCGTATACAATTTCTCGGATTCATGTGGAAAACTCCCTCGATTCCCTATATTTATAGGCTTTGCGGAGTGTTGACAATCGTTTGCCAAACCGCGAACATAAGTTGACATAATACCGTTTCCGCAGGCTGGATTTTGTATACTTTTCCGAACAGGATTGCGGAGAGACTGCGGTGCCGCGAGACCGCGGGCGCGTGAGGCCGTGAGTTCGCAGAACCGTGTTTTGCGAAGCCTGCGCTCGCCGAACGCAATGACGCCGGTCGCCGCGGGCTCATTCCACCTTGATGGAGTCGATGAATTCCAGAAAGTCAGTGAAATCGCTGTCCAGGTATTGCATGAGCACAGGCTCATTGAATTCGAAGCTCGAAACCGGCGTCAGCTTCTCCCGCAGCGGGCTGAAGTGCAGGTCGAGCTCCAGCTTCCGTATGTTCCTCAGCGTGGCGGAGCTGACCAGAAGCTGTCCGCTGTCATCCATATGATAGACTCCGGTGAGATCGTTATACAGAAGGTACACCGGCTCCTTGACATGGTCATTAGTCGGGTTGTAAATCATGAACGTCCGGCCGTTGTGCTCCGGCAGAATCATCGCGTTCTTCGTGAGCTCGGTGCTGCTCCGGACGAATTCCTCCGGGCTGCCTTCATACCGGTATACCGTGACGAACTCAGAGTGCGCCAGATTCATATACGCCTCCATGTCGGAAATCCGCATATTTGAGATGCATCGGAATCCGCTGATCTTCATGCCGGTGAATGTCAGCGCAGTGACGATGACGCGGAAGCCCTGTGTCGTTTCAATCAGCGATTCACAGCGGCAGCTGCTCCGCCCCTCTGCCATCGTGATCTCGTTGCGGTAGTAGGTAAGTGCGTTGAGCCCGGGGAACAAATCAAGATCCACGCCGTCGGCAGCAAGTCTGGCGGCCGCCGGAAAGTCATGTCCGAAGACGCGCATCAGAAAATAATTGGCCAGCGCGTTCTTCGAGGTCAGCCGGACGCAGCTTTTGTCGAAAAGTGCGGCCTGCTGTTCCTCCGTCAGCGTTCCGTCCATTTCCAGAAGGAACAGATATTTGTCCTCCGGCTCAGGAAGAGCGAGGGCGTATTTTTTGTTGTAGCGGATGAAATACTGCGCAAGGTGCACGGCCTCCTGCTGCCGTATCGCCACCTTGCGGCCGCCGAGACCGCCGATGAGCGAGGCCTCAAGCTCCCTGAGGGAGGTTTTGTCCACACCGTCATGCCATTCAAAACGGTCGAAGCCCTGTCCCTCGGCTTCAAAATAAAAAAACTGGTAGAGGTCGCCGGACCTGGGACTGTCTCCGGTCCAGCGGATGCAGAGACAGATCACGCCCATCAGCCTCGTGTTGGTGATCCACGCGGAGTGGAATGTCTGGTACAGCGGGGTGGCGGTGCGGGCCAGACCGCCCTCCAGAACCCGGAACGTGCTTCTGATATCAGTCAAGTTGAAACTCCTTTTACTTTTGATAAAAGTATACCTTTTTTTGACAAACATAGCAACATTGTATATTGACGTAGGTACTGCCGATAGTATAGAATGACGGTATCCTTATCAAGAGCGGCGGAGGGAATAGGCCCTTTGATGCCCGGCAACCTGGATGCGGCGCAATACGGCGCTGCCGGCAAGGTGCTACGTCCTACAGTATATCTGAAAGATGAGGAACGTGAAGGTAATCACGCCTTTTCTTTCCGGAAAAGGCTTTTTTATTGCGAAGGCGCCGTGGAGAACGCGCGGCGAGGGAACACCGGAGGGTGTGAAACAGGAGGGAAACATGAAAAGATTATTTACATCGGAATCTGTTACAGAAGGACATCCGGATAAGATGTGCGACCAGATTTCAGACGCGATTCTGGACGCGATTCTGGAGAAGGATCCGAACGGACGCGTTGCCTGCGAGACGACGACGACAACGGGATACGCCATGGTCATGGGCGAAATCAGCACAGACTGCTATGTGGACATCCCCAAGATTGTCCGGGGAGTCATCCGCGATATCGGCTATGACCGCGCCAAATACGGATTCGATGCGGAAACCTGCGCCATTCTCAGCGCGATCGACGAGCAGTCCGCGGATATTGCCATGGGCGTGAACGATGCTCTGGAGCACAAGGAAGGAACCATGGACGACGGCATCGAGGCCATCGGCGCCGGCGATCAGGGAATCATGTTCGGATACGCCTGCAACGAGACGCCTGAGCTGATGCCGATGCCGATTTCGCTGGCGCACAAGCTGGCGCTGCAGCTGACAAAGGTAAGAAAGGATGGAACGCTGAAATATCTGCGTCCGGACGGAAAGACGCAGGTTACGGTGGAATATGACGGTGACAGAGTCAAGAGAATCGATACCGTCCTGATTTCCACTCAGCACGACCCTGAGGCGACTCAGGAGCAGATCCGCAGAGACCTCATCGAATACGTTGTGAAGCCCATTATTCCGGCAGAGCTGCTGGACGACGAGACCAAATACTTTGTGAACCCGACGGGACGTTTCGTCATCGGCGGACCTCACGGAGACTCCGGCCTGACCGGACGGAAGATTATCGTGGACACCTACGGCGGCTACGCTCATCACGGCGGCGGCGCGTTCTCCGGCAAGGATCCTACAAAGGTAGACCGTTCCGCAACCTACGCCGCGAGATATGCGGCCAAGAACCTGGTGGCGGCGGGCTTCGCAGATAAACTGGAAATTCAGCTGGCGTACGCCATCGGCGTTGCGAGACCGGTTTCCATCATGGTGGACACCTTCGGAACAGGAAAGCTTGCGGATGAGAAAATCGCTGAAATCGTAGATAAGCATTTCGACCTGCGTCCGGCGGCGATCATCCGCGATCTGGACCTCAGAAGACCGATTTACAGACAGACTGCTGCATACGGCCACTTCGGAAGAACGGATGTGGAGTTCCCCTGGGAGCGCCTGGACAAGGTGGAGGAGCTGAAAGCAGAGCTGCAATTGGAGGCATAATCGGTATATGGGAGTTAAAGTACTGAAATTCGGCGGGTCCTCTGTGGCGGACGGCATCCAGCTTGAGAAGACCCGCAAGATCATCGAGAGCGATCCGGACCGCAGATACATTGTTGTGTCCGCGCCTGGAAAACGCTTCGAGGTGGATAACAAGGTGACAGATCTGCTGTACCTGTGCAAGACGCACATGGATCAGAATCTGCCCTATGATCAGCTGTTTCAGGTCATCGAGGACCGCTTCAACGCGGCGAAGATGAATCTGGGTATTGATGTGGACCTGCAGAAGCATTTCGATGTTATTTTGCAGAATATGAAGAACGGCGCCAGCGCGGACTATATCGCGAGCCGCGGGGAGTACCTCTCCGCGGTGCTGGTGGCGGCTTACATCGGCTATGACTTTGTAGACACGGCGGGCCTGATTCTGTTCGACAGAAAAGGCCGTCTCCTTGCAGAGGAAACGAACCGTGCTCTTTCCGCGGAACTCTCGAAGCATGAGCATGCGGTAATCCCGGGATTTTACGGCTCTGATAGAGAAACGGGCGAGATCGTCACGTTTTCCCGGGGCGGCTCGGACATCACGGGAGCACTGGTGTCCCGGGCAGTGAACGCGGACATGTATGAGAACTGGACGGACGTCTCCGGCTTTCTGATGGCGGATCCGCGGATCGTGAAGGACCCCCGGCCCATCGACCGCATCTCGTACAAAGAACTGCGGGAGCTGTCGTACATGGGCGCGTCGGTGCTGCATGAGGACGCGATTTATCCGTGCCGCGTGGAGAATATTCCGATTAACATCAGGAACACCAACCAGCCTGAGGATCCGGGCACGATCATTACGGCGGAGGAGGAAACCAGCGAGAAAATCGTCACGGGCATCGCCGGAAGCCGCGATTTCACGGTTATCGCCATCTATAAAAACATGCTGGCTGCGGAGAAGGGGTTCGTGCGCAGAATCCTGATGATTCTGGAGGACTTTGATATCAGCATCGAGCATATGCCTACCGGAATTGACACGATTTCCGTGGTTCTGGCAGACAGCGCCATTGACGGCCGGCTGGATGAAATCCTGGAAGAATTCAACGCACAGCTGAAGCCGGATAATATTGAAGTGTTCGAGGACATCTCTCTGATCGCGACAGTGGGATACGGAATGAACCGGCGCGCCGGCGTGGCGGCCAGACTGTTCACCGCACTGGCGGATGCGAAGGTGAATATCCGGATGATCGACCAGGGCTCCAGCGAGATGAACATCATCGTGGGCGTGGAGAACGGAGATTTCGAGAACGCTATCCGTGCGATTTACGCGGCGTTTTCCTGAGCGTTTGCGACACACGCACTGCGGAATGCGGGAACTTCGGAGCACGGGAATGCAAGTGCTGCAAGATACATGCACTGAGAAATGCCGGTGCACCGGCACACAGCAACACAGGAATGACAGAAAATCCCCGGAGCATTATGTGCTCCGGGTTTTAGTATGCTGCGGGAGCATGACGGAAAATGATGAAATTATCAGGTAATTACTTACCGTGTTGACGCCGCGAGGGGAGTTTTTCCTTTACTTTTGAAGGTTCTGAATTATACTGTAATTAAGGAGGTTTTCATTGAGGTTAATGTGAGAGCGGAACCTCCACCGTTCACAGTTGCTGCGGTATTTATTCCCCGTCGGTCTGGCACGCCGGCAGACATTATTTAACGTGAGTGCTCAATGGAACAGTCACCTCCGGGTTCCCGGGTGATATTTTTTTCCGAATGCCGGGGAGAGGCGCCTTATATGAAACTGCCCTGAATGCTCCGCATGGAGAGGACGCGGAGCATTCAGGGCGGCCGGGCACATTGCCGGATAAAATTCACGAAAGGCGATGAATGCCGGTCGGGCGGAAAGGCAGCGAAAGCGTTTGCAGGAGAACAGGGTGCTGAAATGAATATTATATGTTTTCATAATCCGGATGAAGAAAACGGATATCTGAGCAACTGGTATCTGTCTCAGTTTGTAATTGATGAAATCAATTTTTCTTCTATGGAACAGTATATGATGTATAAAAAAGCTGTTTGCTTTCAAGACTGCGATACAGCAGAGCGGATTCTCAAGACGAAAGACGTTTCCCAAATAAAAAAACTGGGCCGAGAGGTATCAGATTATGATGAAAATTACTGGAACGGAGTGCGTCAGATTATTATTTACCGCGGTCTGCTGGAGAAATTCGGGCAGAATGCTGAACTGAAAAGAAGCCTGTTGGGAACAGGAACTTCAATTCTGGCAGAATGTGCTGTGAAAGACAGAATCTGGGGGATTGGTCTGTCGATGACAGATCCCGACAGAATGGACAGAGCCTGCTGGAAGGGACAGAATCTGCTCGGGTACGCGCTGATGATGACGAGAGAAATTCTTGCAATGTCGTATACTTGAGCTGTTGAAGTCATTCGACGAAGGCGAAATGAACAGAAAAACAATGAAAGCTGTACAATTCCACATGGAATTCTATGGCTTTTTGTGTATACTGGAAGTAACAGGAACCGCACCGGGAAATGAGGAGGAACTGAAATGATAAGGAGCTGCAGACGGTCGGACAGGGAACCCTGGTGCCGGCTTAACAAAGAATTCATGTCGTATGAATACGAAGACGAAAATCTATGGGAAAACCCGCTGGAAAAGGGGGACCCGGGCGAAATTTTCGACGCCGTCATGGACAGTGGTCAATCACCCAACCGGCTGTACATCATCGAGGAGGAGAGCGAAGCAGTTGGCTTTGTTAACGCGGTAGTTTTCACGAGCATATGGGCTCACGGCGAAGTGCTGTTCATCGACGACCTGTTCATTACGGAGCGATGCAGAAACAGAGGCTATGGAGGGAAGGCGCTAAGAGAGCTGGAGGATCTGGTGAACAAAGAAGGGTTCAGACGTGTGCAGCTCCTGGCGGAGGATACGAATCCCGGCGCAGTCTCATTTTACGAAAGAGAAGAATACCGGAGACAGAGAATCAATCTGTTCTGCAAGTATCTGTGAGCAGCTCGAACCAGGGACGGAAAAATTCTGTCCGCTCCTTCCGGCAGGCAACGCCCTTTTTCACAGCAGAACGGCGGGAGAAGATCCGATTCTTCTCCCGCCGTTCTGTTGTGTGGTTGAAACTGCGTTATTCCTTTTCGTAGGAATCGCCTTTCTTTATGTATTTTGTCAGGGTATTCGCCTTGCTGTCGTAGATGGCGATGTGATCTCCGTCTTTGGTATTGTATTCCACCAGATAGGAATGCTCCAGTGAGGGGTCGTCCTTGCAGAGAACCTTAATGGAGTCCTCGTAATCGCCGGTAATCTTTGTGAAGAATTCCCGGAACAACTCGCCTCGAATAATTTTATCTTTGTTCGCCAGACGGGTACCCAGGTAGGCGCAGGTGTGTCCGGCGGTATAGCTGCCGTTCAGCGTGCTGTTGGACATGCCGGAAACGTATACGTCCGGATAGAAGAACAGAATCAGCTCCGCGGCGATGGAGGATTCCACATCGCGGATTCCCAGCTTGTCCAGCTGAGCCTGCTTCTCAGGGTACAGCTTTGTGGGCGTAGCGGGATGACCTTTGTAATAATACATGTATCCGCTGCCGTATTCCTTCATCACGTATTTCGAGAATTCCTCAAAGTTGGGCTCTGAATTGACTCTGGAACCCATGAGGACCATTACCTTCTTCTTCGCTTTGGCGGCGTCCGCAAACATGGTGTCGCTGAAGTGGTACAGTGCCTTGAACTCTTTTACTGCAGAGTCGCCCTTTTTCTGAATGTCAGTCAGCATACTGTTGATTCCCACGAGGGTCATCCTGTCGGTCGCCTCCTTCAGGAACGCCGCGTCTGTGCTCTGGAAGGTTCCGTTTGTCCGGGTCACCCACCACTTGTAATTAGGCTGGGAGGCGACGGCGGCGTAGGTGTATTTCGACATGCAGAGATTTTTCCCTCCGATGGAATAATCAAGGGCGTTGGTGTTCAGACCGTGGCCGTACAGGAACGCGTTCTTTGTCGTCCGCCACTCCGCCTTCATGCTCTTCAGAGCGTCATAGGGATCAGAATCCTTTGCGTTGTATACTTTGTTAAAGAAAGAATACGAAGCGGTTCCGTCGCTCAGCAGGGTCAGGTCGAAATGGTCGTCCTTGATTTTGTTGGCGTACATCAGGTCGAAGACTCGCTTGATGCAGTTGTCGGCAAGGTAGACGTGGAACCTGGAATTCTTGTTCATGCTGTGGAGATCCTTCACGTAGGCCTGCATGCGGAGAACCTTGGTGGTAAAGCTGTAGCTCTTCGGCGTTTTGGACAGCGGATTGGAGTAGACATTCTTCGGCAGCTTCGACCAGTTATATGCGTCCGCGCGGGAAAGCGCAACGACGGTCGGAATCGGCCGGCCGGTCGTCTTGCTGGTGAGAACGCCGTCGTTCCAGAGGTTCATGGTGAACAGAAGCGGACCGAAGGTTCCGTTCAGAGCTGCGATATTGTATTCCTCCGCGACGACGCCGACCTTTTTCAGGGTCAGAGTTTTCCGGGGCGATTTGCCGTTTCCGTAATAGCGGACCTTGACGGTGTATTTGCCGAAGGCCGGGAATTTGAAATTCACTTTATTTTTGGAAGCCCGCAGGCCGGACAGACGGACGGTTTTCGTCTTCTTCTGCATCACGCTTTTGCCCGCGTACATATAGGCGGTGACGGAGACCTTCCGGATCTTTTTCTTCTTCAGGGTTTTATATCCGTAGAACGTAACGGTGCCGTCCTTGTAGTTTACCTTCTTCTGGCTGACCTTGACGCGGTAGCCTCCGGACTTCGCGGTGACCGGCTTCACCTTGACCGCTGCGGAGGCCGCGTGGACCTCGGACGTTGTGTTATTTCCTGCCGCAAAGGTAGATGCGAACGGCATAAACGCCGCTGCCATGACGAAAATCAGCAGTATACTCCCTGCCTTCTTCAGGATATTCATGGTATTCCTCCTCAATAAAAAAAACAAAAACAAATGTCGGTGCATAACAGCGTCAGTGCATGCCGGCGCACACTGCTGTTGAACTGTGCGCCGAGGCGCTGCTGACACGCTGCCGTCAGCGCCGGTTAAGTCCGACAGGGACTTAATCAGTCTGCACTGATTATAACACATACATCATCCAAAATATCAGGAAAATGAATTTTTTGTTCATAAGCGGTATCTTTTTACCGAATTTTTTTACGAGGGCAGAGCAGGAATCGCCTACAAAGAAAAACGCCGCCCGAAAGTCACAAAGGACTTCCGGACGACGTAAGAGAACGCGGTTACTGCCGTTTAGCGCCTGTATACCGGCAGAGAGCGTCGAAGCTCTCTTCACTGATGTCATGTTCAATTTTGCAGGCGTCATCCCGGGCGGTTTCCGGATCTACGCCGATGCTGGTCAGAAAGTCTGTCAGCATGCGATGACGCTCGTAAATGGTCGTCGCTATCTTCATGCCCGATTCGGTCAGCGTGATCAGACCGTCCTGATCCATCGTGATATGGCCGCTCTCGCGCAGGTGTCTGGTGGCGTAGGAAACGCTGGGCTTGGTTACGCCAAGTGCGCCGGCGATATCGATGGAGCGGATATACCCGTGCTCCTCCTTCATCATCAGCATAGCTTCCAGATAATCTTCCGCTGATTTATTGATTGCCATAATGTTTCCTCGATTCTTTCTGTTTTAATGCAGACTTTGTAGCTGAATACGCCCGGAACTCCGGGGACAGATGTTAAGCAATACCTTATTGTAGAGTATCATAATTCTCTTTTTTTTCAATAAATTTTCTCCGGGCAGGCTTTGACGTAAATTTCCCTGAGCTGACTTTAACGTTTTTTCGGGATGATTCAGTATGATTCGTGATAAAATGAAGCCTATGCCGAAAAAATTGTAAAATTTATACCCATTGCATTGTTATTATCGTTTATAATATATATAGTGTCTGCTCATTAAGTCCCCGTCGGACTTAATGAGCGCTGACGGCAGTTTGTCAGCAGCGTCGCGGCGCACCATCCAACGGAAGAGTGCGCCGGCAGACACTAATTGATGCTTGTGCTCAGGGATTCGGCCGTTGCCGAATCCCACTGCCGCAGGGTTTTCGGATGAAACGCCTGAAAACCTTGCGGCAGGCTACCGAATATGCTCTTTGTAGTATTGATATTTCAAGCATATTTGATAGCTGAGCACGCATCGGTCCGTGCCGGCTGGTTAATGCCCCGTCAGTATCGGGCCGGAACCGTGGAAATCCGGAAAGAAGGGTGAAAGAAGGGTGGATGATATGAAAAAAAAGAGAATAACAATTGCGGTCATACTTGTGGCGGCGGCATTGCTTCTGGCAATAATCGGATTTCTGTTTTATCAGCTGCGTGAAAGGGATATGCGTCTGACTGATCACATTCCGGGAAGCTATCAGACTGAGCATCCTGAGATAAACGGCCGGTATCTCGTGTTTAAGGATGACGGACATTTTGTCTTCTATCGGCAATTCGCGGTTCTCAGGAAAGGAACCTACAAACGCGAGGGAAAACACGCACACGTCTATATTTTGTTCTCATCGGACGGGAAAATATGGGGCCGGGTCGTATTATACGGTGAGAAGATATATTTAACAAAAAAAGACGGATTCAAGCTTCTCGAAATGGAAAAGATGAGCGACGAAATTATGTATATCAACGTGCAGGAAGAATAGAAGTGATGATTTTTCTCATTAGCGCTTGACAAAAGAGGTTAGAGGCATTAAACTAACAAGTGGTTAGAAAAGGCTAACCGCTGATTTCTGCGAAAGAGTTAGATGCAACTAACTATCGCGGACGCGCAGTGAGGCCGCCCGGTCTGCCCGCATCGCCGCCGGGGATGTCGGGGGGTATCGGAGAGTGCTGCGATAAACGCGTCCGGCACAGAATTTAAAATGTCTGTAGACGAAGGGAGTTGACTATGATGCCGATCACATTAGCGAATAAGGGTGATACTGTGGTGATTCGTAAAATAACCGGAGACGATAAGATACGGCAGCACCTCGCTGAGCTTGGTTTTGTAGTAGAAAGCAGAGTGACCGTGGTGAACGAGATCAAAGGAAATCTCATCGTTCAGGTAAAAGACGGCCGCATCGCTCTCGACAGGAGTATGGCCAACAGAATTATGATATAGAGGAGGCATGAGCATGAAGACACTGAAAGATGTGAAGGTGGGCGAGACGGTCAGGATTACCCGGATCAACGGTGTGGGGCCGACCAGACGGAGAATCATGGATATGGGACTGACGAAGGGCACAGAGGTTTTTGTCAGGAAGGTGGCGCCCCTCGGCGATCCCGTGGAGCTGACGGTCAGAGGGTATGAGCTGTCTGTCCGGAAGGCGGAGGCAGAGATTATCGAAGTAGAGAGGGTGTAGCCCTCTGCTCTTGTTCCGCACATGAGTTAGGCATATCTAACTGATGCACTGACGCGCGCAGCGACTGAATATGATTGGAATTCCAGAGCACAGGCTCTGACAACAAAGGAAGGAGAAGTTATTGATGGGTATCAAGATTGCTCTTGCGGGCAACCCGAACTGCGGTAAAACGACGCTGTTCAATGACCTGACCGGAAGCAGCCAGTACGTGGGCAACTGGCCGGGCGTAACAGTGGAGAAGAAGGACGGAAAGCTGAAGGGACATGAGGATGTGATCATCCAGGATCTGCCGGGAATTTACTCCCTGTCCCCCTACACACTGGAGGAGGTCGTCACCAGAAGGTATCTGGTCAGCGAGCGTCCGGACGTCATCATCAACATTATTGACGGAACCAATATCGAACGGAATCTGTACCTTACAACACAGCTGCTGGAGCTGAACATCCCGGTGGTCATCGCGCTGAACATGATGGATCTGGTTCGGAAAAGCGGTGATTTTATCGACACGGACAAGCTGCGCGAGCGTCTCGGATGCGAGATTGTCCCGATCAGCGCGGTCAAAGGCGAGGGCGGGCTGGCGCTCGTGGAGGAGGCGATCCGTACCGCGCAGAGCAAGGTGCCCGCGGAGCCGCCTCATGTGTTTACGGGCAGCGTGGAGCACGCCATCGCCCATATCGAAGAGTCGATTTCAGGCTTTGTGAACAAAGAAAACCTGAGATGGTACGCGATTAAGCTTTTTGAGCGTGACGAGAAGGTCATCGCAGAGCTTGGGCTGGACCGGTCGCTGATGGCGCATCTGGAGCAGCATATCGTGGACTGCGAAGAGGAGATGGATGACGATGCGGAAAGCATCATCATTAACCAGAGATATGCGTACATCAACACTGTCGTGGCGGATTCCATCCGCAAGAAGAGAGCGCGTCACGAGCTCTCCGTTTCCGACAAAATCGATCAGGTGGTGACTAACCGCATTCTGGCGCTTCCGATTTTTGCCGTCATCATGTTTTTAGTCTATTATATCTCAGTGACCACCATCGGTACGGTTGTTACGGATTTTACAAATGATACACTGTTCGGCGCATGGATTCAGCCGGGCGTGCAGAGCGCTCTGGAGGGAGCCGGCGCCTCCGGCTGGGTGGTTTCTCTGGTTGTGGACGGAATCATCGGAGGTCTCGCCGCGCCGATCGGATTTGCGCCGCAGATGGCGATCGTGTTCCTGTTCCTCTCGATTCTGGAGGACTGCGGGTATATGGCGCGTGTCGCGTTCATCATGGACCGGATTTTCCGCAGATTCGGACTTTCCGGAAAGAGTTTCATTCCGTTCCTGATTTCTTCGGGCTGCGGAGTCCTGGGAATTATGGCGACCAGAACCATTGAAAATGAGAAGGACCGGAGAATGACCATGATGACCACCACGTTCATTCCCTGCGGAGCCAAGCTTCCGGTCATCGCGACCATCAGCGGATATCTGATGGGAGGCGCCTGGTGGGTTGCTCCGACCATGTATTTCGCGGGAATCATTGTCGTCATCGTTTCCTGTATCATCATGAAGAAAATGAGAATGTATGCAGGAGAACCGGCGCCGTTCGTCATGGAGCTGCCGCAGTATCACATTCCTTCAGCAAAGGGCGTTCTGCTGCATGTCTGGGAGAGAGTCTGGGCCTTCCTGAAGAAGGCCGGAACGATTCTGTTCCTCTGCTGCGTGGTCATGTGGTTCCTGGCGAGCTTCGGCGTCAAGGACGGAACCTTCGGCCTGGTGGATTCGGAGGACAGCCTGCTGGCCGTCATCGGCGGAGCAATCGCATTTATCTTTGTTCCCCTCGGGTTCGGAACCTGGCAGGCCGTCGCCTCCTCCCTCAGCGGTTTTGTCGCGAAGGAGGGCATCGTTTCCACCATGGGAGTCCTGTCGGGTCTGGGCGAGATCGAAAGCTACGATTCCACGATGAGAACCGCCTTCGACGGGTTCTTCCCGACAAGCATCGCGGCAGTCTCGTTCCTGTTCTTCAACCTGTTTGATTCTCCCTGCCTCGCGGCGATCTCAACGCTTGCGAAGGAGATGGGAAGCAGAAGGTTCTTCTGGTTCGCTATTGCCTTCCAAAATGTGGCGTCTTACATGATCGCGCTGATGGTGTATCAGCTGGGGGGGCTGGCAATCGGGCAGGTTGCGTTCGGCCCTGCGACAGTGGTCGCCCTGGTCGTCGCAGTGTTCATTCTCTACCTGCTGTTCCGTCCGGATCCGAACAAAAGAGGACGTCTGCGGGTTCACGAGGGGGCGCCTGCTTAATAAACGCTGAGGCCGGAGACTGCAGGACTGATGTCCGGCCGAAAGATTATGCATCAAGAGGGGGGTGATGAGTATGACGGATATAATCATCTGTCTGATTGTCGCGGCGCTGATGGCGATGGCCGTCTTCCATATCGTCCGTGTCAAGCGGTCGGCGAAAGCCTGCGGCGACCGGTGTGCCGGCTGTTCCATGAGCGGCTCGTGCCACGCGGTGAAAATGCAGAAGGAACTGAAACGAATGGAGAAAATGAAAAAGGCGGGCACGAAATGAAGCTCACGAGTTCACATCTTAAATATCTGCTGGCGATTTATGAGATCGCGAAGGAGACGCCTGAGGTATCATCTTCCGGCATCGCCAGAAAACTGTCGGTATCGAAGCCTTCTGTGTCGACAATGCTGGTATCTCTTCAGGAGCGGGGCTTTCTGGTGAAGGAGCGGTACGGAAAGGTTCATCTGACCGACAGCGGATATCAGATCGCACGGAGGATCTCGGAAAATGTGGACACGCTGGTGGACAACCTGCCGAAAACAGGACTGGCGCTGACTTCCGGAGAGATTCACGCGATTGCCTGTATCGTCGCAACGGAAATGCCGGACAAAAACTTTACGTCTGTATAATTGTACCGGCGCTCCCGGATTCGGCTCCCGCCGAATCCGGCGACCGCAGGGTATTCGCGGGAACGCCAGGGCAACCCTGCGACCGGACGCCCCCTGCATTTTCTGCCGCTGAAACGGCGTACGACAACAGTACAGGAGATACGGGAGCGTTCAGAATGCCGGAGATTCAACTTCGGAAAACATATTTTTTTTAACTCCGGTTAGAGATGTTTAACCAAATGGATTGGACTGACTGACCGAGACTGAGGAAATGGAGGATCTAAATGAGCGTAGTAATCATCGGAGGCAATGAGTGCATGATTTGTCAGTACAAGGATCTGTGCAAGGAGTACAACTGCAAAGCGAAGGTGTTTGTAAACTATAATGAGGCGATGAAAAGAAAGATCGGAAGCCCGGACCTGATGGTCCTGTTTACCAGTACGGTTTCGCATAAGATGGTGAAATGCGCTCTGGCGAGAACGAAAGGAAAGGATACGGTGATCGTGCGCTCCCATTCCAGTTCCATGGCGTCTCTCAGGGACATTATGGAAAAGCACGCGTAGGGCTCCGGGCCCGCTCGCGGGATGATGAGGAGCGGGCGGCCGGGCATCAGGGAAGACGCCGGACCGGCATACAGACAGGAAGGAAATGACTATGACCAGAACATCAGAAGAGCTTTTGATTCGCCACTGTTCACCGACATTGGCAGGACTGAAGACCGGAAACATTTTCACATGCGCCGTGGAGGACCGGGAAACATTGTACCGTGACCTGCGGGAACTGAACCGGATGCTTTCACCGAAAGGGCTGCGCATTCTGCCGCTGCGTCATTCGGCGGAGAAAGCCATGCTGTATCTGTTTCGTCCGGTCCGCCTCGCATCAGACCTGGAGGATCCGCGGGCCAGGCGCATTCTGGACAGCTGCGGCTACTGCACTGACACGGTGAACGGATGCCTGATCCAGATGATGCAGAGAATGCGCCGCCTGGAGGGAAACCGGAGCTTTCCCCATGAGATCGGACTGTTTCTGGGTTATCCTCCGGAGGATGTGCGGGGATTTATTGAAAACGGTGCAGAGGGCTGCAAATTTGCAGGGTGCTGGAAGGTTTACGACGATGAGGAGCGGGCCCGGAAGATTTTCGATCGTTTTCGGAAATGTACTCGTGTCTATACGCGGCAGCTGACCTGCGGGAAGCCGCTGGACCGGCTCGCGGTTTCAGTGTGAACAGATATTCTGGGAGGGAAAACTGATGTATCTTGAAATGAATCACATCTTCAAATCCTTTGGAGATGGGGAGAATCGCACGGAGGTTCTGCATGACATTACCTGCGGCGTTGAGGAGGGCGATATCTGTGTGCTTCTGGGGCCTTCCGGGTCCGGAAAGTCCACACTGCTGAACATTCTGGGAGGCATTGAAACTGTGGACAGCGGTTCAGTCTGTATCGGAGGAGACGAGCTCATCGGGCTGGACGAGAAAGGCCTGTCGCGCTACCGGCGCAGGCATCTGGGCTATGTGTTCCAGGCATACAATCTGATTCCGAATCTGACTGTGAGAGAGAATATCGAGGTGGGGGCGTATCTGAGCGATCGTCCCCTTTCTGTGGATGAGCTGCTGCGGGTTCTCGGCCTGTGGGAGCACAGGAACAAAAAACCCAATCAGCTCTCCGGAGGACAGCAGCAGCGTACAGCCATCGGGCGCGCGGTGGTAAAAAAGCCGGACGTGCTTTTGTGCGATGAGCCTACGGGCGCCCTGGATTACAAAACCTCCGGGGAAATTCTGAAGCTGATCGAGGACGTCAACGAGATGTACGCGACTACCGTGATTCTGGTGACGCATAACGATGCACTGCGAAGGATGGCGGATCAGGTTCTGCGTCTGCGCGACGGAAGGATCCTGGAGAACACGCGCAACGCGGTGAAAACCGGGGCCGCGGATCTGGAGTGGTAACAGCCGCCGCAGATGCGGGACGATAACAGATGTTGAGGCTCTGAGCCAGTAACGGCTGCCGCGAACCCGGAATGATAAGGACTGAGGAGACAGCATGAAAAATCCGTTGAGAAAAAGGATCGGAAGAGAGTTGAGGGAGGAAGCGGGCAAGTATATTGCTCTTTTCCTGTTTTTGTCGATGACGATCGCGATTGTTTCCGGCTTTCTGGTCGCTGACGACAGTATGCGCTATGCCTACGAAGAGAGTTTTCAGAAGTATAATGTCGAGGACGGTCATTTTGAGATGAAGGAGAAGGCGGACGCGTCACTGCTCCGGGCGGTGGAGCGCCGCGGCGTCAGGGTGTATCCTTTGTACTACAAAGAAGAGTCGATGAGGAGCGGACGCACGCTCCGGGTGTTTAAGACTCGTACAAAGATAAACGGGCAGGATCTGCTGCGCGGCAGGATGCCGGCCACGTCGCGGGAAATCGCGCTGGACCGGCTCTTTGCAGTGAATAATGATATTGATGTCGGGGATACTGTTGAGGCAGGCGGACGTTCCTTCCGTGTCAGCGGATATGTGGCTCTGTCGGATTACAGCGCGATGTTTCAGAATAACGGGGACACGATGTTCGACGCGACGCATTTCGGGGTTGCGGTGGCGACGCCGAAAGGGTTTCAGCGGCTCGGGTCATCGCAGTTTCATTATCAGTATGCCTGGAAGAACAAAGACAGCAGTCTGACTGAGAAGCAGCAGAACAAACTGACGGATCGCATCGGGCGGACTCTGGTAAAGCACGGTGATGTGGAGAATCTGGTGCAGAGAGGTGATAATCAGGCGATTAATTTTACCGGCAACGACATGGGCGGAGACCGCAGTATGTTTATCACGTTTCTGTATATCATCATCGTGGTCATGGGCTTTATCTTCGGCGTCACAACCAGGACGACGCTGGAACGGGAGGCCGGAGCCGTCGGTACGCTTCGGGCGTCCGGATACACGCGGGGGGAGATGCTGCGACATTATCTTGCACTGCCGGCGACAGTGACACTGGCGGCCGCACTGGCGGGGAATCTTCTCGGCTACACGGTGATAAAGGGCTACATAGCGGACCTGTACTACAACAGTTATTCTCTGACGTCGTACCATACGCTGTGGAGCGGGACCGCCTTCCTCCTGACCACAGTGATTCCCTGCATCCTGATCACGATTATCGACGCCCTCGTGCTGCATCGGACATTCCGGATCGGGCCGCTGCAGTTTCTGCGCCGTGACCTGCATCGCAATGTGCGCCGCGACGGACACCGTGGCCCGCGCCATAACTTGGGCCGAGGCGGGGACCGCGACCTGCGGCAGGACGAGTACCGCGGCGAATATTGCAACGGGCGCCGCGACCTGAGCCGCGATGACCGTTCGCTGCGACTGCCGTTCCTCTCCCGTTTTCGTCTCCGAATCATTCTGCAGAATCGCACGGCATATCTGATCATGGCAGTTGGTATTTTTTTCGCCAGTGTTCTGCTTTTGTTCGGTCTGATGCTGCAGCCGCTGATTTTCCATTACAGCAGTCTGGTTGACAAATCCCAGATTGCCCGCTATCAGTATGTACTGAAGGCACCCGTTCCGGTCCGTACGCACAATGCGGAGAAATATGCACTGAAGTCTCTGAAGGTTAACGAAAAGGATGAAATCAGTGTTTACGGAATTCGCTATGGTTCTATCTATCTGGATTTGGAACTGCCGGAGAGGGACAGCGAGGTGATTGCCTCCAGCGGCTACATGGAGAAATATGGCCTGAAGACCGGAGACCGGATTGCGCTTCGGGAAAAATACAGCGGCAAGAAATACAGTTTCCGCATTGTCGGGGAATATGATTACGATATCGGTTTCGCACTGTTCATGTCGCGGCCTGCATTTGAAGCAACTTTTCAGGAATACGGCGGATATTTCAACGGTTATTTCTCCGACCTGAAGATCCGCGACCTGAAGGACAAATATGTTTCGACGGTGATTACGGAATCTGACCTGAAAAAGGTTTCTAACCAGATGGAGGATTCTATGGGCAGGATATTTGATGTCATCACCGGGTTTTCGGTGCTTCTGTATATGCTGATTATTTATCTTCTGGCGCAGCTGATTGTGAACAAAAACAGTGACGCGATTTCCATGATTAAAATTCTGGGATATTCGGATGAAGAGGTTGCGAAGCTGTACAATCGCGCTACCGGAATTATCGTAGTGCTGGCGCTGGTTTTCAGTACATTCTTCAGTACTCTGCTGCTCCGGGCGTTGTGGAAATCATTTCTTCTCAGCATGACAGGCTGGATCCCGTTCTACATTCCACTCCGCGTCTATCCGGAAATGGTGGCGATCGGCCTGGCGGCGTATTTCCTGATACAAAAAATCCTGATGCTTCGAATACGAAAAATCCCCATGGCCCGGGCCTTGAAGAATATGGACTGAAGTCGGCCGGCTGACTTTCGCACGGGCTGCGGCACCTGCGCAGGTGTTGTATTTGCGACCGGCCGTCCGACTCCCCACGCGACCAACAGCACTCGCGACTGACCGGCCGACTCCCCGCAACCGGCCGCAAACTCTAATATCTGTCATTCCCCAGTCTGCAATACCTGGCGGTATGATTCGACTTGGTCGGAGCTGATACCTCGCATCGTAAATTGACGATAACAAAGCCTCTTTAAAGCTCATCGGTCGGAAAATCTGCCACATTTCTCGAAAAAAACCAAAAATGTGGCAGAATTAAGTCCAGAATACAATGAATATTTCGTGTTTACTATGTATAAATGTACTAAAAGTGCAATTTACATGTCTCGTGTGCACTGCGACTTTACAAAATCAGGTACGAATGACTTAATTTAGATACTCTAATTACACGGCATATGTTATACATAGTAAAAAACCTCGAAAATCTGCCACATTTCTCGAAAAAAATCAAAAATGTGGCAACCTCGTCTGCTGTCTAACTCGAAACGGCCATAATATGAACATATAGTTCAAATTATCCCGAATGCGACAATGAATCAGTTTGGTTTTTGCAATAGGAAACGGCGGCCCATCCATCGGATCACCGCCGTATTCCTTTATGTTGAAGTTTGTTATGCATTGGCTTTGTTTTTTAGTACAAAGGCATCCGATTGGCTCGCTCGCCAACATGCTCGGCGCTCGTCGGCATCGCCAGTCTTCGCGCCTGCTGCTCGTTGTGTGCGCTCGATCGTTGCTCGCTCGCCAACCCGCGCCGTTCGCCAGTCTTCGCGCCCGCTGCTCGTTGTGTGCGCTCGCTCGGCGCTCGTCGACGTTGCCCGCTCGCCAACTCGTCGACGTCGCTCGCTCATGTTACTCGGGCGCCGTCTATTTCAGCGCTTCGCCGATTCCTTCGCTGAAGGTCGGGTGGGGGTAGATGGTTTTCGCCATGTCCTCCAGGGTCAGGCCGCTGACGATGGCCTGGGAGAACTGGCTGATCATGTCCGTTGCCCGGGCGCACATCATCTGGGCGCCGAGAATTTTGTGGGTGCCGGCGTCCGCGATGACCTTGATGAAGCCGCGCTTCTGAAGTGACAGGATAGACTTTCCGTTGCCGCCCATCGGGTATTTCTGGGAGACGATTTCGATTCCCTGCGCCTTGGCGTGCTCCGCGCTGATGCCGACACTGGCGATTTCGGGATTGGTGTAGATACAGGAGGGGATCGTGTTCATGTCTACCGGCGGCTCCGCGCCGTTCATGGCGGCGACGGCAGAGCGTCCCTCGGCAGTTGCCACGTGGGCGAGCTGGATGCCGCCGATGACATCGCCGATGGCGTAAATGCCCGGAACAGAGGTCCGGAAGTGAGAATCAACCAGAATCCGGCCTTTTTCCATTTTCATCGTACGGATTTCCTTGGAGGATTCCTCGGAAAAGAGCCCCTCAGTGTAAGCTCTGCGGCCGATGGAAATCAGGATCAGATCCGCGGTGACCTCCATGGGCTTGTCCTTCTCCGTAAAACAGCAGACCATTCCGTCTTCGCTTTTCCGGATTTCCGTTACCGTAGACTTAGTGTGGACATCGATTCCCTTGACACGTTTCATCAGCATCTTCAGATTCTGGCCGATTTCCTTATCCATGTTGGCGATGATGCGGTCCAGAGCTTCTACAATCGTCACTTTGACGCCCAGAGAACTGAATACCGACGCGAATTCGCAGCCGATAACGCCTCCGCCCACGATGAGCAGGCTGTTCAGCGGCCGGTTCCATTCCAGCATCTGGTCGCTGGTTACCACGCCCTCCTGATCCGCGCCCGGAATCGGGGGAAGCGAGGGGACAGAGCCGGTGGCGATCATGATATTGGTGCCCTCCAGCTCCTCCGTTCCGCCATCCGTAAGTTCTACGCGGACGCGGCCTTTGTCGAGAACAGTTCCGGTACCGTTATAGACTGTGACCTTGTTTGTCTTCATCAGCATCGCGATACCGCCCCGGAGCTGATCCAGAACGGCGTTCTTACGTTCCTGTATTTTTTCCAGATCAAATCCGTCGCCGTCAGTGCCGGTCAGACCGAGCTCCTCACCGTGCGCTTTAATCTCGTGGTACAGCGCGGCGGTGTGGAGAAGCGTCTTTGTGGGAATGCACCCGCGGTTCAGGCAGGTTCCTCCCAGCTGGCGGTTTTCAATCAGCGCCACCTTCATTTTGTACGTCTTTGCCGCATCGATGGCGGCCTCGTAGCCTCCCGGTCCGGCGCCGATGATGATCAGATCGTATTTTTCCATAGCTATATTTTCTCCCTTATCAGGTCAGTGATATCTTTTTTCATGGCGCGGGCGATTTCCGCCGGCGCCGCATTCTCCGGGATCCTGACGGCCTCTATAGCGCCGGTCATGTCAGCCTCCGTGTAGCGGCAGCCCGTAAGAGCTTCCGCGAACAAAGAAACTGCCGCCTGATCCATGGCGTCCGAGTAGAAGTTTATCTCACGGATGACGCCGCCGTTCACATGAAGCTGAAGCTGAACATCGCCCCAGTCGAACCGGTCAGAGATTTCGTGCTCAAAGGGGATTTTTCGGCCGTACTTCCATTCCCAGGATTCGAACTTCTCCGTAAGCTTCTGAATTTCATTTTGTGGAAGAGACTCGTCCCTGAACTCTTCGCAGGGCAGACCGTAGACCTCCGCAAAGGCCGATATCAGCGCCTCCGTCATCATTTCCACCGTGATATCCGGGCGGAACTCGATCAGGCTGGCGACCCGGGAGCGTACAGAATCGACGCCTTTAGAGGCCAGCTTTTTTTTGTCCACGTTCAGGTACTTTGCCATGTCTGCGCCGTTCACATTCAGCATCAGCGTGCCGTGATGGTAGCACTGGTCGCCGACCCGCAGAAATGCATTGCCGGAGAATTTGCGTCCGTCGACAGTGATATCGTTGCGGCCGGTTCGCTCGGCGTTCATGCCCAGCTTCCTGACCGCCAGGAGGATGACCTCCAGCTGCCGGTTCAGATCGTAATCCCCGGCTTTCACACAGAAAGTGAAGTTCAGATTTCCCAGATCGTGGAAAACCGCTCCGCCTCCGGAGAGGCGGCGGACCAGATATCCGCCGTCCTCCTCCAGCCGGCTGACTTTACATTCCTTCCAGCAGTTCTGATTCTTTCCGATTACGACCGTGTGTCTGTTCTGCCACAGATACAGGATGCATTCGCCGTCCTTCACATTCATGGTCAGATACTCTTCCATCGCCAGATTGCGATAGGGATAAGTATTTTCAGTGCGCATCCAGAGCAGTCTTCTGATCATAAATCAGTCCTCCCAGAGATAGCGCACGACCGGATGCCGGGCGGCTCCGACCTCGTCCGGTCGGCCGATGACCGTCGTATGGGGCGCGCTGTGCAGTGACTCCGGATCCGATTCCGCGGTTTCATAAAGCCTGCGCAGAACCTCGATGGCCTCGTCCAGAACCTCCCGCGGCTCCGTCTCCGTAGGCTCGACCATCAGCGCCTCGTGCACGATCAGCGGGAAGTACATTGTCGGCGGATGGATGCCGTAATCCAGCAGACCCTTGGCGACGTCCAGCGCCGAGCAGCCCGTCCGGTGCTTCAGCTCCGACAGATCCATGACGAATTCATGCATGCAGGTGGTGTCATAAGCCATAGTGTACAGGTCATCCAGCTTCCTGCGCATGTAATTCGCGTTCAGCACGGCGTTCGAGGACGCCTCCGGAATGCCTTCCTTCCCGAGGAACAAAATATAGGTCAGCGCTCTGACGACCACGGAGAAGTTGCCGTGGAACTGCTTGACCGCGCCCACGGTTTTGTCGCCGACCGCGTAATGGTACATTCCGCTGTCGTCCACCGTAATCTGATAACCCGGCAGGAAGGGCTTCAGGAATTCCTTGCAGCCCACCGGACCGCTTCCCGGTCCGCCGCCGCCGTGAGGTGTGGAAAAGGTTTTGTGCAGGTTGATATGGACACAGTCGAAGCCCATGTCGCCCGGACGGACAAGTCCCATGACTGCGTTCAGATTCGCGCCGTCATAATAGCAGAGACCGCCCGCCTCGTGGACGATTCTGGTAATCTCCGTAATGTTTTTGTCGAAAAGCCCGACGGTGTTCGGATTGGTCAGCATCAGGCCCGCGGTATCTTCGCCGACCGCTGCCCGCAGAGCGTCCAGATCCACGCAGCCGTCCTCAGCGGAGGGGATGCTGACGATTTCGTAGCCGCACATGGCCGCGCTGGCGGGGTTGGTGCCGTGAGCAGAGTCCGGAACGATGATCTTGGTGCGCTTGCTGTCATTGCGGTCCGTATGGTACGCTTTAATCAGCAGCAGTCCTGTGAACTCGCCGTGAGCGCCGGCTGCCGGCTGCATCGTGAAGGCGTCCATTCCGGCGATTTCGCACAGGGAATCGGAAATGGTCTTGATGACCTCCATGCTGCCCTGTACCGTGTCCTCCCGCTGCAGAGGATGGACCCGGGTGAAACCCTTCAGCGCGGCGGCTTCCTCGTTGACCTTGGGGTTGTACTTCATCGTACAGGAGCCCAGCGGATAGAACCCGTCGTTCACGCCGTGCGTGCGCTTCGCAAGCTTGGTATAGTGACGGCTGATTTCATTCTCCGAAAGGTGAGGGAGATGAAGCCCGCTTCTGCGTTTCAGTTTCTCCGGAACAGCCGTCTCCGGAACGTCGCATTCCGGAAGAAGGGACAGCTTTCTGCCTTCCGAACCGATTTCGAATATCAGTTTCATGCGTGCGCCTCCTTTCCTTCCATGACGGCCTTCGCGATGGCGACGACGTCGTCCATATCCTTCTTTGTATTCATCTCTGTAGCACACCAGAGGACCGCGTTCTCCGTGATGGGAAGACCTCCCAGAATCCCGTGGTTCTCCAGCGCCTTCATGAGCTTCTGTGAACCGCAGGGGCAGTCCGTGATGAACTCGTTGAAGAAGTCCTGACGGTACAGAGGACGGAAGCCCGCGCTTTCCAGCTGCTCAGCCAGATAGTGCGCCTTCGACATGCTCTGTGTGGCGACCGCCCGCATGCCGTCCTTACCCATCGCAGCCATATAGACAGAGGCGATGAGCGTGCAGAGATCCTGGTTTGAGCAGATGTTGGAGCTCGCCTTTTCCCGGCGGATGTGCTGCTCTCTGGCCTGGAGGGTGAGTACAAAGGCACGTTCGCCCTTGTCATCAGTCGTCTCACCGACGATGCGCCCCGGAAGCTTTCTCATCATCTTCGAGCCGGTGGCCATGAAGCCCACATACGGTCCGCCGTATGCGATCGGCATACCCAGCGGCTGTCCGTCGCCGACGGCGATGTCTGCGCCTGCTTCCGCCGGGGACTGGATGATGGCCAGAGAAATGGGGTTCACTCCCATGACCAGCTTGGCTCCGGCCGCGTGAGTAATCTCCGCGATTTTCTCGGCATCTTCAAAATTCCCGTAGAAGTTCGGCTGCTGAATGTAGACACACGCCGCTGCGGGGTCCTCCTTCAGCAGAGCTTCCAGCTCTTCCATGTCCGTCAGGCCGTCCCGCGCCGGAACCTCCACAAGTCTGGTGCCGCTGCCGAAGCAGTAGGTCTTCATCACCTGGATGACTCCGGGGTGCGCGGCCTCGGAGACATAGGCGGTCTTGCGCTTTCTGTCCTGGCACATCGGGATGGATTCCGCGGCAGCCGTCGCGCCGTCATAGTGGGACGCATTGGCCACGTCCATTCCCGTCAGCTCGCAGATCATGGTCTGGAACTCGAAAATCGACTGAAGGATTCCCTGGCTGATTTCCGCCTGGTACGGCGTGTATGTTGTGACGAATTCTTCTTTCGTGGACACGCTCTTCACGATGGCGGGGATATAGTGATTGTATGCGCCCGCGCCGCGGAAGATGCTCCTGAACACCGTATTCTTGTCCGCGATTTCCTCCATTTTCCGGAGGACCTCCATCTCGCTGAGCCCGGAGGGAATGTTCAGCGGCCGTTTCAGCCGGTTTTCCTCCGGAATACAGGAGAACATATCCTCGAAGTCGGAGTAGCCGGCCTCC
Source organism: Hornefia porci (assembly GCF_001940235.1). Classification (NCBI taxonomy): domain Bacteria; kingdom Bacillati; phylum Bacillota; class Clostridia; order Peptostreptococcales; family Anaerovoracaceae; genus Hornefia; species Hornefia porci. The sequence goes on from NZ_MJIE01000001.1 coordinate 2,260,411, forward strand.
TTCAGCATGGCCTCCTGTTCGGCTTTCGTATTCGGTACATATGAACCCATAGTTCTCTCCTTTGTTACTCTTCACTGAGGGTGCTCACGTATTCTTTGTAAGCGGCCTCGTCCAGGAGCTCTTCTTTGTCACTGATGTTCTCCACACGGATCATCCACGCCTCATAGGGCTCTTCATTGATGTTTCCCGGAGCATCCAGCAGTTCCTCGTTGATCTCCGCCACGGTGCCTGTGACCGGAGAATAGACATCGGAAACCGCTTTAACAGACTCGACGTCCGCAAAGGGAGTGCCAGCCTCGACGTCATCGCCCTCTTCCGGAAGGTTGACGAATACCAGCTCGCCCAGCTCGCTCTGCGCGTAGTCCGTCAGTCCGACCGTCGCGGTCGTGTCGTCGATCATGTTTACCCACTCGTGTGATTTAGAATAAAGAAGTGCCATTTTAAATACCTCCGATTTTACTTATGAATTATTATGATTTCCTGTAACTGATTCGTCTGCGGCTTTACGGAACGGCGGACCGTCCGGCCGCATTCTACTGTTCTCTTTTGTAAAACTGTGATTTCACCATCTTCGCCTTCACCATGCGGCCTCTCACCTCGACCTCGACCTCCTCGCCGAGCTCCCGTGCGTCCGCGTCGATCAGTGCACAGGCGACAGCCTTTTTAATGTAGGGGCACATGGTGCCGGATGTGGTGACTCCGATCTTCTTTCCGTCGCGGTATACGTTCATATGCTCGCGGATGATGCCGCGGCCGACGACCTCCAGACCGACCTTCTTGCGGGCGGGGGGCGTCTTGGCTTCGATGGCGGTCTTGCCGATGAAGTCCGGTTTGTCCATCTTCACAAAGATGCTCAGCAGCGCCTCCTTCGGCGTAATCGTATCGTCCATCTCGTGGCCGTACAAAGGCATGCCCGCCTCAAGCCGCAGGGTGTCTCTGGCGCCCAGGCCGCAGGGGATAAGACCTTCGTCCTTTCCGGCTTCCATCAGCGCCTCCCAGATTTCCGGCGCCTTCTCCATCGGCATGTAGATTTCCACGCCGTCCTCACCGGTGTAGCCGGTGGTGGAGATCATCACCTTTGTTCCGCACATGTCCTGATCAAAAGTGCAGGCATAGTATTCCTGCGGAACTGCATCCCCGGAAACCAGCTTCAGCAGAATCTTTCTGGCGAGGGGGCCCTGCAGCGCGATCTGACCGACCGTGTCGGAAATGTCCTCGAATGTGACGTCGCCGGACTGATGGGCTTTCACCCAGCTGAAGTCTTTGTCCTTGTTGGCTGCATTGACGACCATCAGATACTCCTCGTCGTTCTTTTTGTACACGATGAGGTCGTCGACGACGCCGCCTTCCTCATTGCACATCGGGCTGTAACGCGCCTGTCCGTCCGCCATTCCGGCGTAGTCGTTCGTAAGCAGCATGTTCAGGTTCGCCAGGGCATCCGGACCCTTGCACACGATCTCTCCCATATGAGATACGTCGAACATTCCCGCCTTCGTTCTGACCGCCATGTGTTCGCTGATCACGCCGGCCTTGTACTGAACCGGCATTTCCCATCCGGCGAACGGTACCATCTTCCCTCCGTATTTGACGTGCGTGTCGTACAGAGAGGTTCTCTTGAGTTTTTCTTCTGACATGTAATACCTCCTATGCTGTCAGCAGTGTCCGTTGGCGTCGCAGTGTGCAGTTATTAAAAAAGACACGCGAACTCACCTGTTCGTGTGCCCTGTCCGTTTACCTGAAAGATTGTCCCTCTTCGGTGCGCTACGCTCTCCAGGGGTCCGTCCGGATACAGTCCTTTTGCCTGAGAGTTTGCCCACGACGCCCCTTCGGCTCTGCTAACTGGTGCAGCATCTCCCGCATCCATCATTCGGAATAATAATCACCTATATTTTAGCATAGACAAAAAACGCGGTCAACAAATCAGAAACAAATAATTGTATTTTTCTGATAAACAAAGAACCGCCCGGGCCCGTGCGGGCGCGCCTGTCACACCGGCAAAGGCCGGGCCGGCGCAGGTTCGGAACCGGCCGGCACACGGGCGGCGCGGGCAGCTGAGGGGCCCGGCTTCGGCAGTCCCTGATCTTCGGCCGACGCGCCGGCGCTCACAGGGTCGCGTTTTCTGCAAGGTACTGCAGTCCGGCAGGAGTGATGGTCGCTCCGCGCCGGCCTTTGTGGATCTCGATGAATCCGCGCTGGTTCAGGTGCGCCAGCCGTTTGCGCAGCTGGATGTCGCTGACTGTGATGTGACCGGATTCCAGCAGATACTGAATCCGCGTCCGTCCGATTCCGCGTCCCACGGCGTTGGAATCGCTGATGATCCGCAGAATGGCGATATCGATCCGGGCCTGGGAGGGGAGTCCCTGCGGATCCTCCCGGACGCCGGCGTCCTCAGAAACTGTTTCCGGAAGAGTATGGAAGGTTTTGAAATACAGCGCGCAGTTCTCCAGCTCCCTGACATTGCCCGGCCAGCTGTGGCGCTGCATTTTTTCATACATCGCCTGAGTGGGAAGCGGACGGCTGTTTTCCAGAAAATAGTCAAACAGCGGGCGGATATCGGCCTTTCGCCTGCGCAGCGGCGGAATTGTGATCTGCATGACGTTCAGCCGGTAATAAAGGTCGTCGCGGAATTCGCCGCTTTGTACCTTCTCCGGAAGGTTGCGGTTTGTCGCAGCCACGACGCGGACGTCAATGTCGATTACCTGACTGCCGCCGACCCGCATAATCTGCTTCTCCTGAAGAACCCGCAGCAGGGAGGCCTGCATCTGAGGCCGGATATCGCCGATCTCATCCAGAAAGATGGTTCCGCCCCGGGCCCGCTCAAAAAGACCGGCCCGCCCGTGCTTCCGCGCGCCGGTGAACGCGCCCTCCTCATATCCGAAAAGCTCGGATTCCAGCAGACTTTCCGGAATGGAGGCGCAGTTCACGCCAAGAAAAGGCCGGTCCTTCCGGCCGGAGGCGTTGTGAATCGCCTGGGCAAAAATCTCTTTGCCCACGCCGCTCTCGCCGAGAATCAGTACGGTGTGGTCTGTGCCTGCGACGATCTGCGCCCGCCTGACGGTACGCTTCATCACTTCAGAGGTGTACATGATGTCGCTGAAGCGGTACCGCGCCACGAGCCCGCTTTTTTTCAGCGCGTTGGAAAGCACAGTTTCGCTGTTAACGATGGACATTTCGTCCCGCATGTTGACGGTGAACCCGATGCTGCGCTCCGCGCTGAGAAAACTCTTCTTATCCAGCGTATAGTGGGTCTCATTCAGTGTACAGGCGGCCTTCAGAATATTGTCTGCCGAATACAGCAGTGTCAGCAGTTCTTCCGGAATATGCTCCCGGAGCAGAATGCGGCGGTCATGGCGGAATCCGAACAGGCTCGCGGCTTTCTGATTGAAGAAGACCACTTCGCCGGCATCGTTGACAGCGAACGTCACATCCTCCGAATAATACAGATATTCGTCCAGAAGCTTCTCGCGGAGAAAGCGGTTCAGGTAATTCGCCGCAGAAGTCCTGGCAGGTTCAATGATCTTCATGCCGTAGTCGACGAGTCTGGAGGTAATCTCCGGATCATTCGCGCCGAGAAGCCGTTCAATCTCCATCATGGTTTCAAAACTGATTTCCCGGTATCCGCAGTCGATGACATGAGGGATATGAGACGGTACAAGGGCCGGTTCTGCGGGGGTGATGGCATATCTGACGCCGTCGTGGCCGTCCGGATTTTCCGGGTCGAAGAGGGTGAAGCGCACATGGTCCACGCCCAGTCCGTACAGCATGACTGCGGTCTCCTCTGCGGTGTCCCGCGTGTCGTTGACAATGAGTACCTCGCTGCCCGGCGGGATCGCCCGTATTTCGCCCAGACTGCTCCGGAGAATGCTCCGGTCCATGAACACGACGTTGTGCATGGAGACGGCGTGCTCCCGCAGATCGAAAATCAGCCGTCTGTCAGAGAGAAGATAGACGTCCGCATCGACCTGCTCTCCGGGCTTCAGCCGGCTGATATAGATTCCCCGAAGCTCCGCGGAATCGCGGAAGACGCTGTGAATTACGGCTTCCAGATGCTGCATCACAAGGCTGTTTTCTTCGTTTCGGTATACAATACTGATTCGTTTCATAGCTGAGTTCTCCTGACAAAAGAAAATACCGGGGGTTTTATTCCCCGGGTATTATTTTATCCTGTTTATATCCTGATTTCAATTATATTTCATACCCCGTCGGGAACACCGGCGTATCCGGCGGAGGACTGCGCTTCGCATCGGTCGCCCGGTTCGCGGTTCTGTCGCCGGCTGCCGCGCTGCGATGCTCGTCCGGACCGCAGTACTGTCACCGGCTGCCGTGCTGCGATGCTCGTCCGGTCAGCGCTTCTGTCGCCGGCTTTCGTGCTGCGACGTTCATCCGCCCCCGTCCTTATTCCGCTGCGGCGACCATTTCGCGAATGCTCCGCATGTCAAAGCCGGTGAGCTCCTCTATAAATTCATAGCAGGCTTCCAGTCCGTTAAAGCTGTTGGTATGAATCACGACGCCGTCCTTTGTTGCCGGATCCAGAATCACAAAGGCTTTGAAGCCGTCGTTGTCGCCCCAGTGCCAGAGCGTCTCGCGGCACAGCCCCCAGCCCAGGCCCCAGGAGACGCCCTCCGTAACCGGGTTCCGGAAGGAACGGATGCGCTCGACAGTTTCAGGCTCGCGGAGAAGCTGCAGAGCGAATTTCGTGTAATCGGATATCGTCACGCAGAGGCTGAAGGCCGCGTTGGGTTCGACGGCCACGGTTCTGCGGCAGGAGCCGCGGAGAGGTTCGATGACTCCGTCAGCGTCGAAGGTTCTGGACAGCGTCCGGTTGAGCGGCCCGGTCCAGATCATGGCGGCATCCTTCATTCCCAGCGGATTGAAGATTTCATCCTGAAGAAGCACATCAATCCGGGAGCCGGTGATTTTTTCAACGACATTCTGAAGAAATGTATAGGCCTTGCCGGAGTATCCGAAACCGGTTCCCGGCGCGAAAAGCAGGGGGAGAGGCGCGTCGCCCCAGTTCGGCAGGCCGGTGGCGTGAGTCAGCACATCCCGTGCGGTGACGTCGCGGAACGCGGGATCGTCTGTCGGCAGGGGTTCATCCGAATATTCCAGGAGGGGTCTGTCGAGACGCAGGAGCCCGCGATCCTCCAGCTTCAGTATACAGCGGGCGAATACAGTCTTGGTCAGAGATGCGATTTCAAAATGAGTAGATGCGTCTACGAGACGGTTCTCCTCCGGATCCGCAGCGCCGCAGAATCCGATGTGCGCAGGCTCTCCGCCGCGTATGAGGGCGAACGCCGCGCCCGCAACCCGATGCTTTTTCATCGATTCCGCAAGGAACATTTCCGGCGGATTTCCTTTGTCAGATAGTATGTTCAACAGTTATCTCCTCCTTATGATGCGCCCGGCTCTGGCTCCGGTATGAACTCCGTCTGAGGCGCTGAGAACGCCGTTGACAAAGACTGCGCGAATGCCTTCGCAGGGCTGTCCGGGATTGAAGTAGTCCGGCGTGTCCTCAATTTTGTCGTAATCGAAGAGGACCAGATCCGCATGCATCCCTTCTGCGATTTTTCCGCGGTCAGCGAGCCCGATTCTTTCGGCGGGCGCTCCTGTCATCTTCCGGACGGCCTGCTCCAGTGAAATCACGCCGCGTTTCCGCACATAACGGGAGATGATCCGCGGGAAGGTGCCGTAGATTCTGGGGTGGGGGACGCCGGGAAAATCGAGGGGCTCCGCTTCGCCGTCAGAACCCGTCATTCCGAAATCCTGTGACAGGATGTATTCGATGTCCTCCTCGCACATTCCGAAATTCACTTCGTTTGCCTGGAAATCTGAGGAAAGCACGATATCGAAGCACGCGTCCGCAGGGTCTTTTCCGGTCATCGCCGCGATCTCTGCGATGGAGTGGCCGACAAAGTCTTTGTTCGGGGCGCCTTCCGCGCGGGAGACAAAGATTTTGTCCCATCTGCCGGCGTGGCTTTCGTTGGCCTCATCGCGAAGGGCGGCTCTCTCCCGCGGGTCGAGCAGCCGTCTTCGGAGCTGCTCCTTTCCGCCCTCAAAGGCGTGTTCGGGAATATTGGTTTCCAGACCGGAGGCGGAAGCGGTATAGGGGTACTGGTCGAAGGCAATATCCAGTCCGCGGTCTCTCGCATCCGCGATGAGTTCCACCGCTTCCCGTACCGCGGTATGCCAGCACTCCTGACGGATTTCTTTCAGGTGAGAAATTTCGACCTTCACGCCGGTCCTCTCGGCCAGACGGATGACCTCCCGGACAGAATCTGTCAGCTGAAGCCCTTCGTTCCGCATGTGTGTCGTGTAGATTCCCCCGTACGGCAGGAGGACAGTACACAGCTCTTCCAGCTCCTCGCTCCGGGCGTAGGAACCCGGCGGATAGATGAGCCCGGAGGACATTCCGAAGGAGCCGTCCTGAAGGGTCTCCTCCAGCAGCCGTTTCATCGCGCTCATCTCCTCCCGTTCAGGTTTTCCCCTGCGAAAGCCCATGACAGAGAGCCGGAGGTTGCCGTGACCGGTGAGGAAGGCCATGTTCGTACTGTGCGTTTCTTCCTCGAGCAGTGACAGGAACCCGTTCAGATCAGAATACGGCAGCGGGTCATTTTTGTCAACATATTCGCTGAGGTAATACCGGAAGTCGTCCTTCCTGTCCCCACGGATGGGGAAGGCGGACATTCCGCAGTTGCCGCACAGCTCCGTTGTGATGCCCTGAAGGATCCGGCTGTCCGCAGCCGGAACGCGGAGCGCCGTGAGATCGCTGTGGGTGTGGATATCAACAAAACCGGGCGCCAGATAAAGCCCGGTTCCGTCTATGACCCTGCCTGCCCGGAGCTCCCGGCTGCCGCCGGGAACCACGGCCGTGATCAGGTCGCCGCTGACGGCCGTGTCGCCGGCGAACGCCGGCGCTCCGGTGCCGTCGATAATAGATGCGTTTTTAATCAGAATATCATATTCCATATAAAACTCCTGTAGATTGTCCGGTCCGGGCGGCCCGCCGTGAACTGCCCGCTGCTAATTGCTCCGGCCCGGGCGGTCCGACGCGAATCACTTCAACACGGACTGTCCGCCGTGGAAGCCCTGTTACGAACGTTTTTCGTTGCGGGCTGTTTTTTTGTCGAAAATAAACCAGGTGATGACGCCGAGAACGGGAACGATCAGTCCGATCGCCGCGGTTTTCGGGTCTGACATCAGTGTGTTGATCATCAGCGCGAAGAAAATCACCACTGCGAGGATGACTGTGACCGGATAGCCCCATGCTTTGTACGGGCGCTCCATGTCCGGGAATTTCTTCCGATAGATGATGACCGCAATGATACAGAGCGTGTTGTATACCATGCCGGCGAATACCACCAGCGAGGTGAGCTGGTCGAGGTTCCGCAGCATCACGAGGATGATGGAAATCACGGCCTGCGAAATCAGCGCCACCTGCGGGACGCCTGCTTTGTTCAGTCTGGCGTGGTTCCGGAAGAAGTGCCCGTCTTCCGCCATTTCATAATAGTAGCGGGAGAAGGCGATGATCATTCCGTTCAGTGCACCGAAGATGGCGATGAGCTGGGTCGCAAGGATCAGACCGCCGCCCGCGCCGCCGAAAATGGTTTTCGCGACGGTGGTGCCGAGGTACAGATCGTCGTTATTAATCAGCGAAACGATTTGCTCGTGCGGAAGCACCCGGTAAATGGAGAAGTTGAAGAGTGTATACAGGACGGTAATGCTGCCGATGCCGATGATCAGAGCACGGGGCAGGTCTCTGCCCGGATTTTTCATTTCCTCGGCTACAGGGTTAAGGTTCGTCCAGCCCTCATAGGCCCACAGTGTCGCGACGGTCGCGAAAGCGATCATTCCGAACATTCCGCCGAAGGATATGTCCGACCCCTCCGGCACAATGGAGAGGTCCGGATGCTGTTTCCCGAGAACCAGGCCGGCGAACAGAATCACGATGATCGGGATCAGTTTGGCGACCATGGAAATGTTCTGCAGGATGGAACCGTATTTGATTCCCAGGCAGTTGTATGCGGTGAGGACGATGATGATCACTATGGCGATCAGCTTGATTGTCATCTCCGACATGTGCATAAAGTTATTCAGCGCGGTTACCAGAGCGATGGCCAGTGCCGCGATGGAACCGGAACCGCTTATCAGCCAGCTCGTAAAACCGAAGGAATAGCCGACAGACGGGTGGTAGGCTTTGTTCAGATAGACAACCATGCCGCCTGATTTGGGATCGCTGGCGCCCAGCTCCGCGAAGCACAGTCCGCCGAGAATGGAAACAACACCGCCGATGACCCAGCACAGCAGAGCCATTCCCATGCTCATATCCGTCCGCTGCAGGACATAAGAGCCGAGGTAGAAGATGCCGGAACCGATCATGATGCCTCCGATGATGCTGATGCCGCCGAAGGTTCCGATCTCTTTCCGGAAACCGTTATTCTGTGTAGTCATAGTGACCTCCTTGAATGGTGAAAATTTTTTAATCGCAGTGAAAATTGCGACATTTGCATAAAGAGCAATGATCGTGCCAAACAAAGGTCACTTTTCAGGGTGGTCAACAGTCCTTTTTCTGCCGTCGCTCCTGCCACAAAGAAATACTCAGACAGGATATATCCTGTTTTTATCCCGTTTTTATCCTGCTTTTATCCAGATAAAGGCGCCGGCTGCCGAACATCCCGCGAGGCTCGCTGTCCCGTCCGACGCTGCCCGACCTGCCCCGTCAGTCCATATCGAGGAAATCCTTCAGCCCCATATACCGGCTGCCCCGGACGCCTTCTGTCGTTTTCGCGTGATACAGAGAACTGATCAGAGCTTCCTCGACAGCCTCCACGGACGCCTCGAACACGCGGTCGATGTTTTCGTCGAAAAACATTCCGTATTTCAGAAGATCGTTCTCGCTGTAATGGGAGCATCGGTTGGCTGTCGTGAAGGTGATCGCGATGTCTCCGCTTCCGTTTCCGCAGTAAGAGCCGGTTCTGGCGAGGGCGACCATGGCTCGTCTGGAGACCCGGGTGAGCTGCCGCTCTGAAAGAGGAAGATCAGTGGCGATGAGGATGATGACGGATCCCCGGTCTTTGTCCTCTCCGGCCGTATTGACCGCACGGGTTGTGCCGTCGGCGCATCCTGAGCTCTCGGCGGCGTTTTCGTGGTTCGCGCCGCGCATATTTCCCTCAGCGGCGCATCCGGCTGCCTTTGTGGTATCATAATGAACTCCGTCGATGACGAGATTGCCGGCGGAACCGTAATTGGTCATGACGAGCGCCCCGATCACGTACTCGCCGCCGTCCGCGGTGATCTTCCGGGAGGCGGATCCGATTCCGCCCTTCAGCCCGAGGCAGACCATTCCGGTTCCCGCCCCGACGGCGCCCTCCTCAAAATCCTCGGAGGCGCTGTCCAGTGCCTGACGGACATGCTCCTCCCGGACATGCAGTCCCCGGATATCATTGAGTCGCCCGTCGTTGCATTCGGTAACAAGACAGTTTACGGTTCCGGTGGATACGCCGATGTCCTCATTCTGTTCCAGCATATATTTTGTGAGAGCGGTAAACGCGGTTCCGATGCTGAGGGTATTGGTCATCACGATGGGAGTCTCAATAGTTCCCAGCTCCTGAATCTGCACCAGCCCGATGCTCTTGCCGAACCCGTTGAGGACGGAGCAGCCGGCCATGACTTTGTCCCTGAAAAGATTGCCGCCGTGCGGAAGAACGGCGGTTACGCCGGTGTTGATCTCTCTGTCCTGCAGAGTCACCTGACCGACCCTGACGCCCTGCACGTCTGTGATTTTGTTTCTGTCTCCCCGCTCAAACTTCCTGTGAAGCCGGATGGGGGCGTCCGATGGAATGCCCATAAAAAAATCCTCCTTGCTCATGATAATTTTCTGTCTGCAGGTTGTCTGCCCGTGTTTTGTTACTATTCTATCACAGCAAGATGTGTGCCACAAATTTTGTTCCGCGATTTACAGACAAAAGGCGTTTCAGGATAAAATATTAATTGAACCACAAACGCATCAAACTGTGATATAATGGCAGTAACAAAAGAGACGCCGTCTGCCGTATCGCCCCGGCGCTGCGGTCGGCAGGCAGGGTGAATTACAACGAAAGCGAGACAAGACATACATATGAAACTGATATCATGGAACGTGAACGGGCTCAGGGCCTGTCTGAAAAAAGGGTTTGAGGACGTGGTCCGGGAGCTGGACGCGGATTTTTTCTGTATTCAGGAGACAAAGATGCAGGAGGGGCAGGCGACGCTGGACCTTCCGGAGTATGAGGAGTTTTTCTGCAGCGCGGAGCGTAAGGGCTATTCGGGAACGGCGGTGCTTACAAAGAAAAAGCCGCTGCGTGTGCAGTATAATTTCGGGGAGCACACGGACGAGGGTCGCGGGATCATTCTCGAGTATGAGGATTTCTATCTGGTCAACGTCTATGTGCCTAACAGTCAGAATGAGCTGCGGAGGCTGGATTACCGGATGAAATGGGAGGATGATATCCGGGAACTGCTGGTGGAGCTCGACCGGGAGAAGCCCGTGATCCTCTGCGGGGACATGAATGTCGCGCATGAGGAAATCGACCTGAAGAACCCGAAGACGAACCGCGGCAACGCCGGATTTTCTGATGAAGAGCGGGCTAAGATGACGCAGCTCCTGGAGGCCGGCTTCACCGACACTTACCGGTATCTTTATCCGGATACTGAGGGAGTGTACAGCTGGTGGAGCTACCGGTTCAACGCCCGTAAGAACAACGCAGGCTGGCGCATCGACTATTTCATCGTCAGCGACCGTCTGCGGGATAAGATTGTGGACGCGAAGATCCACACGGATATCATGGGGAGTGACCATTGTCCGGTGGAACTGGAAATCAGACTTTGAAACGGGGGAGATTATGGAAAAAAGAATGACAGCGCGGCGCGCACTGACGGCCGCGGCAGCCGGAACTGTGGCCGGGGTCACCGCTTACGGTCTGTACAGGGGACTGAAGCACAGCAACAGGGCGCTGGTCGCAACGGAGTATCGTCTCCGCTCGGAACGTGTGCCCGAGGCATTCGAAGGATTTCGCATCGCGCACATTTCCGATCTGCAGAGTGAGTATTTCGGGGCGGAACAAAGGGATCTGCTGGAGATGGTCCGGAACGGGAATCCCGACCTCATTGCGATCACCGGGGATCTTGTGGATCGCAATCACACGGATTTCATGGCGGCACTGAAGGCGGTCTCCGGCTTTCTGAAAATCGCGCCGGTGTATTATGTGAACGGGAATCACGAGCTGCAGATCCGCCAGACCAGGATTCATCCGTTTTATGAGGAGCTGAAGCAGCTGGGGGTGCATGTCATGCTCGACCGCTGTGAGCAGTTTGAAAGGGACGGATCCCACATCAATATCATGGGTGTCGCGGAAACCAGCGTATACGCCGCCAAGGAGATCGGATGGGAGCTGGGAACCCGCTTTGAGTCTGCCGTGCTCCTGGAGAAGCTGCGGGATATCTGCGAGGAAAAGGACAGCGCCTTCACGATCATGCTGACTCACGAACCGCAGTACCTGACTGATTACGCGACGACTAACGTCGACGTTATCCTGTCAGGTCATGCACACGGCGGTCAGTTTCGTCTGCCGAACGGACAGGGCCTGTATTCCCCGGGGCAGGGCGTGCTCCCGAAACTGACCAGCGGCTTCCATATCGAAGGCCGCTCAGCCTTGCTGGTGAGCCGCGGACTGGGGAACAGCGTCTTCCCGTTCCGCCTGAACAACCGGCCTGAAGTGGTCTTCCTTACATTGAAGAGGTAGCCGCCGCGATGGATCTGCGGCAAACTGTCGACGGCCGCGGCAGGCCAACGCCTGAATCGCCTGCGCCGGCGCCTGCAGACCTGCGATGAACCGCCGACGGTCGCGGCTGGACTGTGCCTGAACCGTTCGCGCCGGTGGCCTGCAGACCTGCGACCGCAGCGCTTTTCGGCCCTGAAAATCATCGAAATCAAGCGGGTAAGAGAAAAGACTTTCTTTTTTCTCCCGCTGTTTTTTTGCGTCGATTTAATTGACATATTATACCAGTAATGGTAATATCGACCTTACAAAAGGGTTGCTTAAAAGAAGGAAAGGAGAACTTATTATGCCGAATGAATTTACGTTTGAAATCAGAAAACACCTCGGGACCCTGGCGGTCCGGAACAACGGCTGGAGCAAGGAACTGAACATCGTCTGCTGGAATGACCACTCAGTGCCGAAGTTCGATATCCGGGCCTGGGACAGGAATCATACGCATATGTCTCGCGGAATCACACTGTACGCAGATGAAATGCGCCAGCTGGTATCTCTGTACCTGGCGTATCAGAATCAGAAGACGGTGGATGAGGCGAAAGCAGATCAGGAGGCCGACCGGATGGAATATCTTGAGTATCGGAGGAAGACGGAGCAGTACCGCGCTGCTTCTGCCGCGGAGGAAACGGCTGCGTATGCTCCCAATAACCGGACCTCACCGGATATCGGTGCTCCCGACCGGAACGCCATGGCAGACGAGCCGCTTGCTTCCATGGAGGAGGGGGCGACGGAGGTTCCGGAGGAATCTGTACCCGGACCGGAAACGGATGAATATGCTCAGGATGTCCCAATGGATGTACCCATGCCGGTAAATCAGGACTCCGGTGCAGATGCGGCCTGCGCGGCGTTTTAATGAAATTTCGGAGGTGTGAAAAATGCTGAAAGGAAGGATAATGATTGAACGGTTTGTGATCTGTCTCATCGGTTTGAGTGTGGCGCTGACGCAGATCATGCCGGCCTGTGCGGCGGAATCCTCCGACGGAGCCGCATCGGCGCGTACAAAGGAAAGCCGGTCCGGGCTGCTTCTCCCGGACGGCGGACGGGAGAAGGCGGAAACGACTGTCCGGGTTTCTTACAACAAAAAAGAAATGAAGGAAATCAAAAAGGATCAGAAGGACGTTGTGAAGGAATTGAAGCAGGAGGATTTTTCGGGACTAGATCCGGGCGAGGTGGATGATGTAATGGAAAATGTTATGGAAGACTGCTACGATGACGCATCGCAGATCATGGAGGAGAAGACGTCAGAGCAGACCGCCGGGACAGCCGCGAAGCCTGTCAAAGCCGCAGGGAAGTCGGTAAACCCGGCAACGGGAGCTGCCAAAGCAACGGCGAAATCTGCCGAATCAACAGCGCGAACAGCCAAGGCTGCGGCGAAATCTGCCGGTCCGGCAACGGGAGCTGCCAAAGCGGGGAACCTCGTGTCAGTCGATTCCAATCTGAAACCGGCAACCTATAATATCGATGACAACGTGACTGTGACATTTGATGAAGAGAAAATTGCGCTTGATATTCTGGAAACCGGCAAGGAAGAGAGCGCTGGTGCCTCACACGGATTCCTTTCCCGGCTGACCGCTGTTTTCGCGGAACCGTGCTTCGCCGCCGGCGGAGATAAAACCAGGACGGCGTCTCACCGCACCAGAATCTATGACAGCTGGACGAAGAAAAAGTGCTTTGAGTGCTTTGTGGAAGCGCGTTTCACCTACAACAAGAAACGCAGGAGATGCACCGTGGAGACCCTGAGCCACTACGCCAAAAAGTTCTCAATCTTCACTTTGTTCTCCACCGTCCACGACAGAAAGTACACCGTAGATGACGACAGCCGCAGATCCCGGATCTGCCGTCAGGAGGGCTACATCCGGACAGGTATCAAGGTGCGCGGACAGCTGGTGGAACTGTCAGATTACTACGCCTGCGCGGCTCTTTCCTGCAATTACAAAGGCAAGGTCACCCGGAAAAGCAGAACAGCATGAAGCGAACGCCGGGTCAGAGCCGCGACCCGGAGACAGAGAACATGATACATGGAGGCGAGTAAGTTGAATGGAACATTTACGCAGCAGACGCTGCTTCTGACACTTCTGACCGCAGCACTGGCGGCCGCGGTCATATATTTTCTCGTGCGGCTGATCCGGGCACTGGAGTCCCGGAGAAATGACCGGAACGGGAAATGCGGAAAATGCAGCGAAGGCTGCTCCGGATCAAAGGATTCACCGGAACAGTCGAATTAGCGAAGCAGCGCGAACGGAATGAGTCTGCCGGCGGTACCGCAGCGCATCATCCGATGCCAAGTCCCCGCCGGCGATTGTTGAACTTTCACAATTATATATATTCCCCGTCCCGGTATTTATGGTATAATGTTTGTTCAGAGGATATCAGACTGCAGCGTATAGCATCAGGTCAGACATGGAACGGCATGGAGGTATGTATCTTGAAAATCAGACTGAAGACGGAACCCCGCGGCGAATTTCGGGACTTTGAGGTGAAGAAGGGAACCCGGATTGAGGAGATTTACAGGCAGGTGAGGGATGAGCTCCCTTATACTGTCCTGCTGGCGAAGGTGGGCAATGAGTATCAGGACCTTAATTTTGTGATAGAAGAAGAGTGCAGTGTGGAACTGCTGGATGTGCGGACGCAGGCCGCGAACCTGGTTTATCAGTATGGACTGGTTCTGATTTATCTGACAGCGGTTAAACATGTGCTGGGCGATACGGAGATGATAATCGACAATTCCCTGAATCAGGGGCTGTATGTCTACGCGCTGGAAGGTGCGTCCGGACGGGAAATTCACCAGATTGAGGATGAAATGCGGCGGCTGGTGGAGGAGGATATCCCCATCGAGCATCATCGCTATTCTTCGGAGGAGGGGATTAAACTTCTGATTGAGATGAAGCGCTACGCCAACCTGCGGGAGCTGCAGTTCCTGCCGGAGAAGGAGCATCTGGATTTCTACCGGCTGGAGGATTATCAGGATTATTTTTACGGTAAAATGGTTCCTTCAACCGGCTACATCCGGCACTTTGAGTTGCGGTCGTACCGCGGCGGCGTGCTGATCCGTTTCCCGCTCCCGGCGAACCCGGACGTGATCCCGGAGTACAAAGATCAGGTCAGGCTGGCAGAGGCCTTTGACGAGCAGGGACGCTGGGATCGTCTTTTGGGCGTGGATTATGTTGGTGATCTGAACAAAAAAATCGTCCGTGGTGAGGCGAAGGAGCTGATGATGCTTTCGGAGGCACTGCACGAAAAGAAGATTGCGGAAATCGCGGATATGATAATGAAGCGGAAGAAACGGATCATTCTGATTGCGGGTCCGTCCTCCTCCGGAAAGACCACATTCGCGCGTCGGCTTTGTATCCAGCTGAAGGTCAACGGCATGGACGCGCTGTACATGGGAACCGACGATTATTTTGTGGAACGCAGCCAGACGCCCCTGGACGAGCACGGCGAGCCGAATTATGAAGATCTGGACGCCATCGACATCGGACTGTTCAACCAGAACATGAACGATCTGCTGGCAGGACGGGAGGTCGATCTGCCGACGTTTAATTTCATTGAGGGAAAAAAAGAATACGGTAAGCGCATCACCAGACTCAGGCACGGCCAGCCCATTGTAATTGAAGGAATTCACGGTCTGAACGGGAAACTGACGGAGCAGATCCCGGCCGAGGAGAAATTCAAAATCTACATCAGTCCGCTGACCCAGCTGAATATCGATGAGCACGTGCGGATTCCGACGACGGACGAGCGAATGCTCCGGCGCATGGTACGGGACTATCAGTTCCGCGCCCACGACGCCCGGAGCACCATTGCGGACTGGCCCAAGGTCCGCGCCGGCGAGGACAAAAATATTTTCCCCTACAGCGACGAAGCGGATGTGCTGTTCAACTCATATCACGTCTATGAAATCTCCGTCCTGAAAAAATACGCACAGCCCCTGCTGGAGAAAATCCGTCCGGATGAGCCGGAATACGCAGAAGCCCAGCGGATTCTGAAGTTTTTGAACTTCTTCCTGCCCATCGAGGACGATTCCGTGATCGTCAACAATTCGATTCTCAGGGAATTCATCGGCGGCAGCGTTTTCGTCGAATAAACGCCGGGTTCGCCGCGCGCCGCGGGAGCACCGGAGCATTTCGCTGCGGGAGCGCCGTCTGAGGGGACCGTGCATCCTGCGCTGTCCGCCGCACGCCGCGGGAGCACCGGAAAGTGCGTTGAAAACAGGAAATAAAGACAGTAAAATACCGCCCGAAATGTTCGGACGGTATTTTTGGCATTTTCAATAAACTGTCTGGTGCATCTGCAAAACCGTAAATTTACAGGTCTGCCTTCCACAAACCGTGGAGTGTGCAGTATTCGTAAACGGCAACCGGTTTTTCTCCGGGAGCGACGGCAAAGACTGCCTCCGGCTTATCCGTGGGCTTCAGCCATCTGACCTGAAGGCTGTTTTCGGTTTCCAGCAGGATGCTGGCGATATAGTGCTCATCGGTCATCGGGTGCTCCACGCTGCCGACCTTGACGCTGACTTTGTCGCCTTCAACGGTCGCAACCGGTACGTGCTTCTCCTGTGCCGCATCGGTAGTGTTTGCTTTCAGGAGCTCCATGGGCTCCCCGCAACATACGATGGGAACTCCGGATTTATGAGCCATGATAACGATATTTCCGCAATGTGCGCATCTGTACATTTCTAACATAATGTTTCCTCCCTGTTAAGAACTTTAAGTTGTATGACCATTATATACCCCGCGGTGCACAAAGTAAACAGCAACAATTGCGGAAAATTCAGACGAGAGGGCAGATGAGGCGGCAACCGGGGCGGTACCCGAGCCGACAACCGAGCCGGCAACCGAGGCGGTGAGGATGCGAGAGAGATTCCTCCACACTCTTCGGGAAGGCCTTTGTACAAAAAGAAAATTTTGTAGGTTTTGTGGGTTAATTATTAACCTATAAAACCTACAAATCTGACTTTCCGGCATAAAGCATCCGGGAAGGACAGGGAGAACCTGCCACGTAATTCCCCGTTCGGGACCTGCCACGCAATTCCCCGGCCGGAGTTCGGCCGTAACTCGCCCGAGAAGCACATTTCCATGGATTGAGGATGATTGACGCAGCTGTCTGTGCATGGCATAATGGAGGAAAGTCAGAGCAGGGGGGATGCGAGATGAAAGAATACAAAAAGTTAGAGAAGAACGCGTTGAAGTACATGTACGTGGTTAACGGGATTGCCATTGCGATTTATGCGGTGGTATTTCTTGGCGTTGCGGCCGATCTCTGGTTCGGATGGATTTTCCCGGGAATCCCGCATCGGCAGATTGCGGCGGTCGTTGTGCTGGCGCTTTATGTGGCGCTTGCTGTGACGAAGATTTTGTCACCGAAAATACTTTATCACTGGTACAGGTATGCCATTGATGATGAAGAAATTAATATCCGTTCCGGAGTTTTTGTTAAAAAGACTGAAATCGTGCCTATCGAGCGGGTGCAGAAAATCGAGATGAGCCGGGGCCCTGTCGAGCGGAGGTACGGTCTGGCTTCGGTTTCAGTTGTGACTGCGGGCGGCGACGTGGATGTGCAGTATCTGCCGGCAGCGGAGGCGGAGGAAATTGCGGTATCGCTTAAGCGCAAGGTGAGCCGGATCGCTCAGGGAGAGGAGGTCCGGGCATGAATGAAAATGAGAGGATTGTTTACCGCAGTCATTTCAGCGTTCTGATTACCAAAGCGACCGGTGTGCTGGCCGCGCTGGCTGTAATCATTGTGACAAATCTGCGGGATGCGGAGACCCTTTTTCGTGAATTGCGAACGACCGGCGGCGTCCCGTCCCGGTACTGCCCGGTTCTGCTGGGGATCCTCGGGATGATTTTGTTCCTCGCGGCCCTTGCGGTGAGGCGCTGGCGGCGGACGTACATTATCCTTGACGGAACGAATCTGATTGTGCATCGTGCGACTATGGTTGACAGACAAAATATTATCGACCTGGCGACGGTGTCCAGTGTCAACCTTGAACAAAATCTTTTACAGATGATGCTCGGCGTCTATCGTATCCGCATCGATACTAATTCCGCCTCGACGGCTGAAGATACGGATGTAGACCTGGTTCTGGCCCGGGATAAGGCGGAGGAGTTTAAAAGGCTGGTGATGAGCCGGATGGGCTCGGAGAGTCCGGTGCCGGTCGATCCGCGGGAGCTGTATCATAACGGAATTTCCTATGGCACCGGAGCGGTGCTTCGCCATGCGCTGTTCTCCAACAGTATTGCCGGGCTCCTGATCGGCGTCGGCGGACTGATGCTGGGGAGCGGGATGCTGATTGATGATATTCGAGGTATTGATACCTCAGGCCTCGGGGAGTTTCTGACCAGCCTGGTGGTGCTGCTGGTGGCGGTCTGGTCGCTGGTCGGCACGCCCGTCAAAAGTTTCCTGCATCTCTATGATTTCCGCTGTATGCGGCACGAGGATTCGCTGCGCTTTGCATACGGTCTGACCAGGAGACGGGATTTCTCGATTCCGGTCAGTAAGATTCATGCCGTGACGGTGAATCAGGGTGTTCTGGCGCGAATTTTCGGCTGCGAGGAACTGAAAATCTCCGTGATCGGGATGGGTGATGATGACGACGAGGTATGTAATCTTTCCCTCTATCTGAGGAAGGACAAAGTCACCCCGCTTGTGAGCCGGCTGCTGCCGGAGTATGAGCAGCTTTATCAAATGAAATGGGAACGAAAGCGGACGATACTGACGGCGATAGACGCAGTTCGTTACGTGCTGATCTCGTCGGCGGTGATGGCGGCTGCCTGGCTTGTGATTCCATTGTCGTTCAACTGGAAACTGCTGATTGCGGCGGGCGTTCCTGCCGCCGCGGCGGTATGTTCTGTGTCTGCAGGCGCAACAGCGGGTCTCGCACTGGCAGAGAATGGCGTGGTAATCCGGGAGGGCATCTTCGATGCGACGCGGACGCTGGTCTTTTACAAAAAACTGCAGACGATGCGCTACGACGGAGGGCCGATCTGGCGTCATTTCGGCGTCAGTGAAGGAGTCCTCACGATGTTTGGCGGAATGTTCGGATCGTCGATATCGGTGGACGCTTTCCCGACCGAGAAATTTGAAGAGATCGCGCGCCGCATGTGCGAGGCGAGATGCTATTCGCCGCGTTTTGAACAAAAAAACGTCCGGAACGATCTCTCATAAGCTGAGACAATATGGGTCATCATGCTTCGCCATTTTCATAAATTCTTTTTCTCTCATATGAATTCCTCCTTGATTTTAGGCAAAACAAAACGACAGCCGGAATTGACTGCCGTAATAGTTTGCATGTATGTGCAGTTTGTAATGATATTGTATTGACATTAAACGAATAATTGCATATACTGACTACAGAAGAGAGGTGATTTTATGGCGACTACAAATTTGAATATAAGAACCGATAAGGAGATCAAAGAGCAAGCCGAGCAGATTTTTTCAGATCTTGGATTGAATATGACAACTGCAGTGAATATATTCCTGAGAGCAGTCATCCGAGAAAATGGAATCCCTTTTGATCTGAAACTGGAGGTTCCTAACAAAGTAACCGCCGCAGCGATTGAAGAAGGCAGACGGATTGCTTCAGATCCTGATGTAAAAGGCTATGCCGATATGGACGAACTTAAAGCGGCACTTGATTTCTGAACTCAGAAACGACGTGCTCGTATTGATGCTTTATCGACTCGGATCACATTCAGAGTTATTCAAAAAAATAGAATACTGAAAAATCGAAGAGAGGACGAGTCAGGTATATCTTTTGCCTGATCCCGTCCTTGCAGGGGAGCCGAAAAAAATCCGCTGACCATTGAAATCAGCGGAATTCGTTGCAATGCGCAGTCGGTTTCAACCGAATCGGAGATTCGGGAAACCGTTGCAGCTGACCTACCGCAGTGCTTTCGGCGCTTACGCTTGAAATCACTGGGTTAGGAGCAAGCAAAAGGTTCAGAGTTTTACCTCTGAACCTCAAAAAATGGTGGAGATGATGGGAGTCGAACCCATGTCCGAAAGCATTTCCGCAGCAGTTTCTCCGAGCGCAGCTGATGGTTTAGGTTTCGCTCGTCTGTCCGCCCGTCAGCAGGCTGATAGATCCGCTATCCCGTTGTTCCCTTGCAGATCCGGGAAAGTCTGTAAGGTTTTCCTGTATAATTCGATGCCAGGCATCCGGCCTACAGGGAAACCGGAGCTGACACGCAGCGCTGCTTATGCAGCCAGTGCGAAATTGTTATTATTATTTTTAGCGTTTATATTTAAACGGCCCTTTTTAACGCAGACTGGGCGACTGCGGCTCGCTTCTGCTGTTTCTACACCCCCGTCGAAACCTTTACACCCCCGCAAAGATCCGCCGGATATGGCGAACTGAATTTGTACTAATATTATACACGACTTTCACAAAAAGTAAACAGATCATCAATCGTTTATCGCCTCGCAAGTATTAATCGCCTATAATCTCACAAGTCGCTCCCGCAAGGCATCCACAGATCATCAATCGTTTACTGCCTCATAAATCGACGACGTTTACTGTATAATCGAGGGATTCGATGAACCGGATCACGTCGCCGGTGCGAAGGAAAACCGTTTTCTCATTGGTGTTCGGATGGAAACTCATGCGGTCAGCCGAGATGATTTCCCGGTCGATGAAGACGCGGATGTCGTGATCCGCGTTGCTGAGGAGCCCGAAAGGTGATACGACGCCCGGCGGAAGCAGCATCTTCTCGTAAAGACTGTTTTCCGACGCCATCCGGATACCCTTTGTCTGCGTCAGGTCCCCGAAAGCTTTCATATCCAGGCGTTTCCGGTCATCCATGATTACGAGAAAAAACTGAGTCTTCTTTTTGTTCGTAAGGAACATCGTTTTGGTTCTTACGCCTTCGATACCTTCGATGAAACGGTCCGCCTGTTCGGTTGTGAGCGCGGCTTCGTGTTCCACAAGCTGAAACGGAATGTTCAGTGCGTTCAGATGTTCTTCCACGGTTTTGTAACGATCCATGGTGTGCCTCCTTTGTGAGACGGCTGCGCAATCTCCGCAGAGTCGGTTCACGGTTTCAGCGAGATGAATTCACAGGGAAAAGTTGATGATCACGTTCAGCGCATGCTCCGGATCCGACGCACGCTGAATCGCAGAGTCAATGTCATCAAGCGGATATTCGTCGGTGATGAGGGTTTCCAGAGCTGCGCCCTCCGATGACATGATGCGGAAGACGTCTCGAACATCCTCCGGCGCGTAGCCTCCGGAGCCGATAATGCTCTGCTGTGCATAAGTCATATGAAGGAGATCGATGCTTCTGGCAGTGTTGTTTACCGCGACCGAGACGAATCGGCTTTCGATTTTTCCGTGTACAAAGAACAGGTCCAGGAGCGCAGACGCTCCGTCGGCGTCCAGCATGATATCGATATCGGCGGTTTTTCCTGTCAGCGACGGTGCTTCGTCGAAATATTCGCAGGCTTTGGAAACAAAGTTTTGTTCGTCCCTCATATTAAATACTTCGAACCCGAGCCCGGCAGCGATGCCGAGCCGGAGCTCCGACAGATCGCAGATCATGACTTTGTCTATGCCGAAATAGCGAAGAGCCGCGACCGCGGCAATGCCGATCGTCCCCGCACCGAATACCACGGCGTGTTCGCCCGCTTTCGGCTGTGAGCGGCGGGCGGCGCGGCAGCCTACAGTGAAAGGCTCCGTCAGGCAGGCGAGTCGATCGGAGATTTTTTTCGGTACCGGATAAAGGGAATGCTCCGGCTTTGCCTCCGGAATGAGAATGTATTCTGAAAATCCTCCCAGAGTTCCGGCGCGGGAAGTGTCATTTTTTGCGTACAGAGGATAGGGATATACGCGGTCACCGATATGAAAGTCTGTCACGTCGCATCCGACGGCAGAGACGACGGAGACGGTTTCGTGACCGAATTCGCCGCCGACCGTGATGCGATGACCGGTCCCCGGACCATGAGTATAGACGGCGGCATCCGTTCCGCATATACTGGAAAAGATATTGCGAATCACAACATCCCGCGGCCCCGGTACGGGGACCGGGACTTCCCGCACTTCGACAGATTTTTTTCCAAGATAAACGGCAGTTTTCATATTGTTTCTCCTATTGATTTCAGCGTTTTGACAACTCCATATTACAGTAGTGACATTGACTTTGCAATCGGCAATAATGAGATAAATGTTGAAAATTTCACCCGGCTTATGGCCGCCGGGCGCTGCTGCAGGTCATGTAGATGATCTGGGTTTCACTGCTTAGTGTCTGCAGCAGGTCGAGCGCTTTTCTGATGTGGCGGTCATCCAGATTGACAAACGGGTCGTCCAGAATCAAAAAAGGCTTTTCGTTTCTGAAGAGGGAGTCGATCAGGGCGAGGCGCAGGCAGATCATGACCGTATCTTTCTGTCCGGCGCTGAAATATTGCAGACTGCGTCGCTGCTCGCTGCGGCTGATCTCCACATTCAGATCTGTATCGAGATAGAGACGGTTCTCCGCTTCTGAAAGCGTGTTCACATAATGCGAAAGTCTCCGGAGGATCGGTCCGGAATAGCGTGCGGAAAGAGAATCCTTCGCTTCTGCGAGAAACTGCATGGCTGCATCCAGTAGATCTGCCTGCCGGTTTTCTTCCCGGATCCGAGCGGTGAGGACAAAAATTTCGTCTGTCTTTGCGGGAATCTCATCCAGTTGCCGATAAAGCGTCCGCAGCGTGTTTTCAATTTCTCCGATGCGCTGACGATCCCTGCTGATTCGGACCGACAGCGCGTGGAACTGCTCTGTCGGGTCGAGCTGCGCTGTCGTGTCAGGCCGCGCTGCCGGGTCGAGCTGCTCTGTCTCTGCCGGGTTGCTTTGCGGCGTGGATACGCACTCCTCAGAGGGAATCTCTGTGGGGGTGTCGTCTTTCTCGCAGAGGTTTTCTGAGAGCTCTGCCTGATGCTCCCTGCGGAATTGCTCCAGTCGCTGTCGGGATTCGTCCCGGCTCTTTTTTAATGCGCCGGTGATCTGGCGGCGTCTGACGGCGAGAGCATCAGACCGGTTTTTTTGTGCCCGCAGTTCTGCTACAGCGCTGCTCAGATCCTCCGCATTGTCGAGAAACGGCGACATTTGATGCACAAGCCGGTAGGAAAGGCGGTCGATCTGACTGTGCAGACCGTCCTCCGGATCGCTGATCAGTCGGAGCCGGCGCTGAAGCTCGCAGAACTCTGCCAGCAGTGCGGGATCCTCGACGGCGGGGCCCGGGGCTTCAGTGTGCGGCGAGCGGGGGATGCGTCCTATGACGGACGGGATACAGCCGAAAAGCACCGCAAGGATACCGGCAAACACAAGCAGGCCTCCGGGGAGCAGTGATGC
Organism: Hornefia porci; assembly: GCF_001940235.1. Taxonomy (NCBI): domain Bacteria; kingdom Bacillati; phylum Bacillota; class Clostridia; order Peptostreptococcales; family Anaerovoracaceae; genus Hornefia; species Hornefia porci. The sequence continues at coordinate 2,283,539 of NZ_MJIE01000001.1, forward strand.
CTGATGCGACAGCAGCATCAGAAGGATTCCGCCGATGATTGCGCATATGCCGGGGAGAACAGAGAGACGCCGCCGAAGCCGGCGCGGCGAAGCTGCGGCTTGTCTGTCGGATTGCTCCCGGTTCTCCGGGGCGGCTGAACCGTCCGGAGACCCGCTGCCCCGAGCAGGAGAGTCAGTCCGGAGGTGACCGGAAGGGCTGTCCGGGCGGCTGAACCGCCTGCTCAGTTCTGCGTATCGCTGCTGCTCCTGCGGGGAAAATTCCAGCAGCTCAAGCTGACTGTTCAGCCGGTCAATCTGCCGCACTATCGTTTCTGCCTGCTGCAGCAGATCTTCGGAGGGAGCACCGTCAGGAAAGCCGTCGTCGCTGAGAATTTCAGACGCATGTGCATATTGTCTGTCTGCCTCCTCACAGGCCAGCTCGAGATCCCGGGCCCGTTCCCGGACGGAGCGGACAGAAGCTCTTTCTGAACGTCGGACAGCTGACTGCTCGAGGGCGTCCCGGCGCTGCAGATTTTCCCGGAGACGGGAGCTTGTCTCCGATGCTTCGTTTTCCAGCCGGCGGATCTGATTTTTCAGACTGTCTTTGACGCTGACCTCACTGTAAAGCTCCCGGAGCCGTCTTTGTGATCCGGCGATGCTCCCGCCCTGACCGCGGAAAGGACGCAGTCCTGTCCGAAGCTCCCGGAGTTTTGCGACGGCGGAATCGTAATTGTTAATGTCATCGGTATCCTCCACCAGTCCGCTGATCTTGCTCTGGATGTCATTGGTGAGCAGCGGAGAATGTCCGGAGGCGCTCCTGCCTGCGGAACTTTCCGCGGTCTGCGGCATATATGTGCTTCGGCGGAAGGAGTCGGCGTCGATTCCGAACAGCTCCGTTCCGATGTTTTCGGAGAAGTCGGAGGATCTCCGGTCTGTGCTGCCGCTGTACAGCGCAAAACGGTCTTCGCGGGGAGTAACGCCGAAACTTCGCTCAATCCGGTAGGGCTGTTTTCTGTACAGGAATTCCAGACTACCGCCGAAGACGCCGCCTTGCCACGGCGTATACAGCTCACGGTAATTATCGGGAGCATTGTGACGTTTCTTTTTGGAGAATCCGTAGAACATGGCGGTGATGAATTCCGCCAGTGTGGTTTTTCCGAACCCGTTGGGTTCGTCGATGACAGTCAGATGCTCCCGGAAATCCAGAGAGCAGTCATGGAGACCGCCGAAGTTTTCAATATGACAGCGAAGCAGCCTCATAATGTGATCTCCTCTCCGCCGAGCGCCTGAAGACCGGCCCGGATCACAGCGTCTTTATCCCGTTCGGGGAGCTTCGATGCGAGTACTTTTCGGATGAATTCTCCCTTCAGGGAAACGTCGCCGAGGAACGTTGCGGGATCGATGGAAACGGAGGTTTCGTTAAGGATTTCCGCATAGAAAAAAAGCGGCGCAAGCTCCTGCTCCAGGGCAGGGAGATCAATCTGTGCATCCGGGGCACACGCTCCGGTCAGAATAAACCGGACCAGGCTTTCCGGGGGGATTCCCTCCGCCGTGTCCCGCAGCCGCTGCAGAATATCGGGGAATGTACGGCAGTCCGTGATGTCGGTGGGGACGCGGAAGAGCATTCTCTGCGCATGAGGAACAAAGGTATGTTCCAGATGATTTCCGGAGACGCTCAGGAGAACAAAGCCCTTCTCTCCGCATTCATCAAATCCGCGGCCCTCCGGGCAGCCGCAGTAGCAGTAAATCCCCCGTTCGTCCAGTGTTCCGTGCCGGTAGCTGTGCAGGTGGCCCAGGGCAAGATAGTCGATTCCTCTGTGCTGCAGAGCAGGCAGCGGAATCAGATCGGGACCGGCCTGGGATGAAAAGCTGACCGTGCAGCGTGACGATATTGACCTGATCCGGATCCGGCGAGAGGGCGTCGAAGCAGCCGGAACTGCTCTGCGGGTCCGGTTCGACGCCGGTAATGTCGACGTTTCCGTAACGATAGGTCTGCCACTGACTGCGGAATGTCAGGAGGTTTTCCGGGAGCCCTTGCAGTGGAAAAACACGTTCGGCGCTGTCATGATTGCCGCTGAGGTACAGATAGTCGATTGCCGGAGTCCGTCGGATAATGTCCAGCACGGTTTCCCTTGTTCGGGCCGTGACGATGTCCGCATCAAACATATCGCCGGCAATGATGATTCCGGTCACATGCTGCTCCTCAGCCCGTCTGACTATGCGCTCAAAGGCCCGGACGATTTCATAGCGCCGTCTGCGTGCATCCTCGCCGGACAGTTTCGTCTCCAGACTGGAATCCAGATGCAGGTCGGAACAGTGAATGAATTTCAGCGGTTCTCCGTCGGACTTTCCGGCAGCTCCGGGTGCTCTTGCAATAATGTTCATCGGTCCTTCCGTCATTGAAAACTCCTCTTCACAAATGAATTTTGCTGTAGCTATAGTATAGCGAACATTTGTTCTTTTGTCAATCGGAAGAGCGTTGACTCCGGCGGGAAGGGCTGTGCGGATCTGATCGGGCAGAGGGGTGCCGTCCGGCGTATTTTCAGTGATTCGGGGTGCTGCGTTCGACGGGGGGACAGGCGGAGCACTCCAAAAAAATAAAAAGAATCAGTAAAACCCCTTGCAAAATGAAAAATATTTGATAAAATATATTTGTACAAAATAAAAATCGAAACAACAGAACGTCGGCGAACCGATGAACCGGTGAACCGGGAAAACCAACGGAACGAGCGCCGGCCGATAAGAGGCAGGCCGGAAACAGAAGGAGGAAGACAGAATGAGTATATATGATTACAGTGTGGAAAAACCGAACGGAGAACAGCAGGCTCTCGCGGATTACAAAGGGAAGGTCATGCTGATCGTCAACACAGCGACAGGATGCGGATTCACGCCGCAGTACGAGGATCTGGAAGCGATGCACCGTGATCTTCACGAAAAGGGTCTGGAAATCATCGATATCCCGTGCAACCAGTTTGCCGGACAGACGCCAGGGACCGATGAGGAAATTCATCAGTTCTGCACACTCCACTATAACACGGAATTTCCGCAGATGAAGAAGGCGGAGGTGAACGGCGAGAATGAACTGCCGCTGTATCGTTATCTGAAGGAGCAGAAGGGGTTTGAAGGGTTCGGTCACGGACCTAAGGCTCTGGCGATGAGCGCAATGCTGAAGAAAATCGATAAGGATTATAAGGACAATCCGGACATCAAGTGGAATTTCACGAAATTCCTGGTGGACCGCGAAGGAAATGTGGTCGCGCGGTTTGAACCCACGGCGAAGATGCAGGATGTCCGGCAGGCCGTAGAGGAGCTGCTGGGATGAGCGCTGACCGTAAACGGGAGACAGTGATGACAAAGGATACAGCTGCCGATGCAGACGAGGCGCTGAAGCTTGAGAATCAGCTTTGTTTCCCGCTCTACGCCGCCGCTCGGAGCGTGGTCGGCGCCTACACCCCGCTGCTGAAACCGCTGGGTCTGACCTACACGCAGTATATCGTAATGATGGCACTGTGGGAGAGGGACGATGTCACTGTGGGGGAACTGGGAAAACGACTGCGTTTGGATAACGGAACCCTGACGCCTCTGCTGAAGAAGATGGAAAAAGCAGGACTGGTGGAGAGGAACCGGAGTGCGGAGGATGAGCGGCGCGTCAAGATCACCCTGACAGACAAGGGCCGCGATTTGAAGAACGGGGCGGGCAGGGTTCCCGCCGAAATGAGGCGATGCATGCCGGCGGATTTTACGCCGGAGGACGCACGGACGCTGTATGCTTTGTTATATAAATTACTGGGAGATTAATAATAAAAACGGCGGCGGCCCTGTAAGGGGAGCGCCGTCGATTGCCGGGGAGGCGTAATATATGGGAAATTCAGAGAATAAAGTTCCGCAGAATCTTATGGAGAAAAAAGAGGATCGGGACAGGATCATCGTCCGCACAAGTGTGATCGGAATACTGGCGAATGTGTTCCTTGCGGCGTTCAAGGCCGCGGCGGGAATCATGTCGAATTCCATCGCGATTCTTCTGGATGCGGTGAACAATCTGTCCGACGCATTGTCGTCGGTCATTACGATCGTGGGAACAAAGCTGGCGTCTAAGGCTCCGGACAAGAAGCATCCGCTCGGATACGGCAGGATTGAGTATCTCAGCGCCATGATCGTGTCGGCAATCGTGCTGTACGCCGGAATCACTTCAGCCGTGGAGTCTGTCCGCAAGATCATCCATCCGGTGAAGGCGGAATATACGATGGTTTCGCTGATTATCATCGTAGTGGCGGTTCTTGTGAAGCTGATACTGGGGAGCTATGTAAAGAAAAAGGGAAGGGATGCGAAATCCGGAGCTCTGACCGCTTCCGGTGCGGACGCACAGTTCGATGCGGTTCTGTCTCTTTCTGTTCTTTTGTCCGCGCTTCTGTATATTGCGACGGGAGTGTCGCTGGAGGCGTGGGTAGGCGCTGTTATCTCCGCGGTGATCATCAAGGCCGGCGTCGAGATGATGATCGATACGCTGAACGACATTCTGGGGAAGCGGGCGGATCCCGAGACCACGGTCAGGATCAAACGCCTGCTGTCGGAGGAGCCGGAGGTGCGCGGCGCATACGATCTGTTTCTGAATAATTACGGACCGGATAAAAATTACGGTTCGGTGCATCTGGAGCTTCCGGACACGATGACGGTGGAGGAGGTGGATGTGCTGACCCGCAGGGTTCAGGAGAAAATCTATGCGGAGACCGGAGTCATCCTGACCGGCGTGGGGGTCTATTCCTATAATACCGGAGATAACGAGGCGGCCGGGATTCGCAACCGTGTAATGGAGACGGTTCTGTCCCACGACTGGGCGCTGCAGCTTCATGGATTTTTCGTGGACATGGAGAACAAAGAGATGCGCTTTGATGTGGTGATGAGCTTCGAAATAGACCGACAGGAGGGCGTAGAGGCATTAACGGAAGAAATCCGGAAGCTTTATCCGGATTTCCGTGTGAGCATTGTTTCAGATGTGGATATATCGGACTGATTCCCGCGGCATCAGTTCACAAAGACTGCGTCTTCAATGATATCCCGGAGCGGGCCCGTCAATCATGTTCCCGCTGTGCGGAAAGACTTTCCTGCAGCCAGCGCCGGAGTGCCAGCGCATGGTTGCAGGCCGGATCCTTCGCCGCATACAGAAGAGTGATGTTTTCATGAAGAAGTGTTTCGCTGCAGAGACGGACGAAATCCGGAGCATCCGGATTTTCGTCCAGCTCCTGGCAGTATCGGTCGCAGAATTCCCGGAATTTCTCAGGATCGTGACCGAACCATTTACGCAGTTCGCCTGTCGGCGCGATTTTTTTTGCCCACAAATCAAGCCCGGCGGTCTCTTTTTTTACGCCTCGGGGCCAGAGACGGTCCACCAGCACGCGGAAGCCGTCGTCGGGCTCCGGAGCGTCATATATTCGTTTACATAAAATCTCATTCATCCGGCAGTATCTCCCTTCTGAAACGGTTCAGCAGACGTCAGTTATTTTCAATGAAATCCAGCAGATCCTGCGCGGAGGTCTGGATACCGGCGCGATCCTCCGGATCCCGTCCCAGTCTTGTATACACCTCTCCGACAAAGACGCCTGTATCTGCGAGACACCGGAACACATCATCGATGATTCCGCGGCAGATTTCCCGCTGCTGCATGGGACCGAAGGGATTGGCGAAATAGGTCTCGGAGAATCCGGTTTCCTGCGTGGTCCCCTTGGCCATGCGCCTGCTCCGGATAAAGATTTCCTTGGCTTCCTCGATGTCCTCGATCCGGCGCATTCCGGTCATGTCGTCGTAATTGTTGGCGTAGACGAACAGATCTACCGGGTGCAGATCGGTGATGACCGAATAGGGCGCTGCCGGTGTGATGACTCTGGCGTTAGACTGGTCCGGATTGAAGAAAATCGAGCGGTTCATATCCCGGTACGGGGTTCCCGGATCCAGATCGTCCAGCCGGACGAAGGCGCCGGTTTCCGTTCCCTGTGCATAGACTCTGCCATCCCGGATCTGAAAGCTTCCCATATCGTCGAAGACGATTTCGATGTTCTTGATTTTGTCACTGCCCAGGTTTTTCAGCGCTTCGATGGTTTCTGACTTCCCTGCGCCGGAATCGCCCATGAGACAGATGCCCTTCTTTTTGTCATTCTCCAGTGTGATGTTGACGAACGCCCCGTGGATGGGCAGCCGTCCGCGCTGCATCATCGCGACATTGTGCAGGGTGAGAACGGTTTTCTTCATGTATCCGAAGTAGGAGATTTTGTCACTGTAAGAAACGCTGCCGACCCAGAGATCTTCTTCGGTATCGTGATAGAAGGTGCACTTGTCTTTGTTGTCGCGGTTCCCGAAAATCAGGATGCAGTCCGGCTTGCGGGAGGCTTCCTCCTGCGTGGCGATTTCGAACAGATTGGCGCAGCTGACGCCGTTCGACATGAAATCACGGTGAAAATAGATGAATATGGTCAGTGTTCCCACCTTGGCCGGGAAACAGAAGTAGATATCCGGATTTCCTTCGAAGGTCGTGATGGGATTGACGGAGACTTCCTCAAAGGGCCATTCCCGTTTGTTTGATTTCGGGTGAAGGATCATCGGCGTCCGCATCATGACCGAGTCGATGAACAGCACGTTTTTCAGCACGGCGTATCTGTCGCTGAGCCGGAAGGAATCGTGCCGGTAGCAGGCCAGACTGGCGTTCGTGCCTGCGTTCTGCTGACGGAAAACCTTGTTCGGGCGGCCCATCAGAGTCTGCTCGATGCGGCGGAATGTGTTGATGATCAGGTGGTTGAAGGCGGAGTCGTTTGATACAAAGGCCGTGGATTCCGCGTCGCCTCTGCGGTTCGTCGTCACGGAATAGCGCTCCAGAGTTCTCCAGTAATCGTAAAGGCGCTCTACGAATTCCAGTGCGGTTTCGCGGTTCCGGACCAGAGAGGAGTCCGCCTCGTCGATGTCGAAGACCAGCAGCTCCCGTGCGGTTTTGCTGATGTTTTCCACTGCGGCGTCCTCGTTCCCGTCGGGACAGGCCCAGGCACAGAGCTTTTCGTCTTTTTTCTGCAGTTTGCGCAGAAACTGGCGAACCACCGCCTGAAATTCGGCGGATTTGATCAGATTGGATTTTGTTTCAGGATAGGACAGATCGAAGTTCATGATGACTTCGCTGTCTGTGAGGTACAGTTTTTCTTTCATTTTATTATCCTCCAGAACAGATTGGCGCTGCCGTCCGGCTGTTGTCTGATTAATGCGTGCTCAGCGGCGCTGCTTCTGAATTATTGTCTTGTGTCTCGTTGTCTTGTCTGTCGGCGTGTCAGTTTCCGTCAAGTTCGACGCGGGCTTAACTCACAGATGTTGGTTATAGATATCATACTATATTCCGCGTTTTTTTTAAAGGATTTATTCGCACTTGAGGAAGACCCTGAGGGCAGCTTGCGCCAGCCTTAAGACGAACGCGCAGCCGTTCCTGCGGACAGTTTCGCGAACAGCCTTGCGGCCGCCTCGCGGGTCGGTTCTGCCCGGATTCGCGCCCGGCTTTGCGGCTGGACTTGCGGCCGCCCCGGTCTGTGATATAATGAAGAACAGCGAAAATAACGGAATGAAAACATTCCTGTAAGCAGGAGGAAGTTTAATTGAAAAAGATTCGGACGACGGTTTCCGTCGCTGCGGTGATTCTGATCGCCTGCTGCCTGCGCGCGCCTTTCACGGGTACAGGTTCGATTGTCGGCATGATTCAAGAGGAACTTAGTCTGAGCAGCGGCAGCGCCGGGCTTCTGACCAGTATTCCTCTGCTTACATTTGGACTTTTGTCTGCATGCATGGGTCTGATTGGAAGAAAATACGGCGCCGGCCGCGTCATGGTGACGGGCGCCGGACTGATGATTGCGGGGATTCTGATCCGATCGTTCCTCGGAACAGCAGGGCTGTTTGCCGGAACCGTGATTCTGGGCGGCGGTATCGTAATCGGTAATGTGCTGGTGCCTGCCGTGGTAAAAGATTTTTTTCCGGAGCGCAGCGGCGAGATGACCGGTATATACACTACGGTAATGTCGGTGATGTCCGGGATCGCGGGAGGCGTCAGTGTGCCACTGGCAGAATGCGCAGGCTGGAGAACGGCTCTTGCGGTATGGGCGGCTCCTGCCGTACTTGCAATGATGTCCTGGATCCCATGTCGGAGGATACGTCTTTGCGAGGGGGCGCGGAGCAGCACATTTTCTGCGGTGCTGCGCTCTCCTGTAGCCTGGGCGGCAGGTGTGTATATGGGGCTGCAGTCTCTGATATTCTATTCCTTTGTTGCCTGGTTCGCGACGATTCTGCAGAGTCGCGGATTCAGTCTGGACGCGGCAGGATTCTACAACTCATTGTACCTGTTTGCCGGGCTGATCGGATCATTTGCGGCACCCGTCATTGCGGAGCGCTGTGTGAACAAAGTGCGGTTCGGCGGGTTTCTCGGAATCCTTTACGGCACCGGGATGCTGTTTCTCATTTTCGGAACCGGAGCTGCCGGAGTCTGGATGGTGATTCTGTTCTGCGGATTTTGTCAGGGCGCATGCTTCAGCTATTCCATGCTGATGTTTGTGTTTCATACGGAAAGTGCATCGGCAGCTGCGCTGATGTCCGGGTTCGGACAGTCGGTCGGATACCTGATCGCCTGTGTCGGCCCCGTTTTGTTCGGGGCGATTTATGATGCGGCCGGCAGATGGGAGCCCGCGATGTGGATCATGCTGGCGGTCTGCGGGGTGCTGGCCGTTCTGGGGGCGTACATCGGACAGGAAAAATATGTAGGATAGCATTCTGAGGTGAAAGATGATATAATATCGAATAGATTTTTCGAGAGATGAGGGAGTGGAATGTTAGAAAAACCAATCAGAGAAATGACGACGCGGGAGAAAGCCGCCCGGGCGTACAGGCTTTTGTCGGAGGATGAAGCGGTTCGGGGACAGGCTCGGGCTGCGCGGACTCTCCTGGAGAAACTGGAGGACCAGGATATGACGGTAGCCGTTGTCGGCCAGTTCAAGAGAGGCAAAAGCGCACTCTCTAACCGCATCCTTGGAGAAGATGTGCTGCCGGTGGGAATTGTACCCATTACCAGCGCAGTCACCCGCGTGAAATACGGAGAGCGGCGGGTAGAGGTCCGCTATGAGAACGGGATATGTGAAGAGATCCCTGAGTCTGACCTGCATCGTTTCATCAGCGAGCAGGAGAACCGGAACAACGAGCTTGGGGTTGCGGAGGTCGTGCTTCAGGCGCCATCCGGCTTTCTGAAGAGCGGACTGACCTTTGTAGATACGCCGGGCGTGGGATCCTTTCACAAAAACAACACTGAGGTGGCCTACGACCACATGAAGGAAAGCGATGCGGTGATTTTTCTTCTGTCGGTGGACAGCCCAATCAATCAGATTGAAATCGACTTTCTGCGGAACACCAGAAATTTCGCGGCCCGGTTCTATTTCGCAGTCAACAAAATCGATACCGTGAGTCCGGCGGATCTGGGGGAGTACCTGAAGTACTGTGAGAGCGTTCTGGAGCAGCTGATGGGCGAGAAGGAGATTCGGATATTTCCGGTGAGCGCCCGGACCGGAGAAGGCGTGGAGGAACTGAAGGCGGTGATTCAGGCTGATCTGGGAGAGCAGGCCCGCTCGATTATGGAAATGTCCACGGCCAAGAAACTGATTGATGTGATCGACCGGGCCGTGGAACAGCTGGACTTTTACTGGAAAGCCATGAATATGGAGTATAAAGAGCTGGACCGGCGGTTCGAGGAAATCGAAAAGACGATGACGGACATCCGTGCCAGAGCCGCTGCGTGCGAAGGCGGGTTTCATCTTCATCTCAATGAATACAAGATGGAGCTTTCCCGGAGGGTAAAGGAGCTTTTCGGAATGGAATATCATTATGATATCGATATGCTGAAGCTGGGAATTCTGGATATGGACCGACAGACCTTTGTGCAGAAAACAGAAGAACTCTGCAGCGACCTGAAGCAGACGCTGGACCGGATTCTGCTCTACCGGGAGGAAAACGCCTATACGGTATGCCACAGGATCAACGCCATCAACCGGCTGCTCCGGGAGCTGCGGCGCATCCGTGACAGTCTGGCGCAGGATCTGAGTCAGACATAGGCGAGGTATTATAATACATATGCGATTTGAAGGGGGAGGTAACCCATGTCACTTCTGACAGAAAAAGCCCTGGCGGCGTCACTGAAAAAGCTGCTGGAAAAGAAAACCCTGAATAAAATTACCGTGCGGGATATTACAGATGACTGCGGCGTCAACCGTCAGACCTTTTACTATCATTTTCATGACGTCTACGATCTGGTGGAATGGATCTTCACACAGGAGGCGCAGAAATATCTGTCGGACGGCATCGACGCGAAGAACTGGCGGGAAGTAATTTCAGATCTGATGGAAGGGCTCCTGGAGGAAAAATCCTTTGTCATGAATGCGTATTATTCCCTGAACAGACGACAGCTGGAGGAATTCATGCAGAAGCTGGCCAGACCTGCGATCAGCGACCTGGTGAGGCAGGTTGAGGGCACGCGGATCATCAGCGAGGAGGATCTGGAATTTGTGATCGATATCGCGACCTTCAGTCTTGTAGGCATCATCACGGAATGGGTAGCCGGAGGGATGAAGCCGGAGTACAAAGAAAAGCTGGACCGGCTGTTTGTGCTGCTGGACGGCACGCTGGAGGGAATGCTCGACAGAGTCGCAAAACGGTGAAATATTGTACATTTGCCGCCGGCTGTCCTGTTTTGCGGCAGGCGGAAGAAAATTGTCTATTGAAAGCTGTATCAGAGGGCACTATGCTGAAAAGCAGAAACGTATTTTTTAAGGAGAAGGATAAAAATGAGTGCAGTTGGAAATGAAATCAAGAAACTGGGGCTGATGAAGGCCTATGAGTTTCTGGACAGGAATCCGGAGGCGAATCTTCCCAAGCTTCTGGACTGGTTTGATACATATGCGCCGAAGGATGTTCTTTCCGTGCAGAGGGACGTCATCAGGGATATCGTGACCCGGAAGGACGGGAACTGGTATAATCTGCTGATCAGTCTGTGGAGTGATATCGACGACGATGTGCGGAAAACGATCTTTGAGAACATGCTGATCAACGCCAATGCGCTTGCGGCGCCGCAGGCGAATGAGAACAGAGAGAAATACGGATGCAATATTCCCTGGGTCATCGCGCTGAACATCAACGGGAGCGGCGACCGCCGGTATCTGGACTTCGACGAATGGGATGATGTGATCGAACAGGCAAAGGCGCTCGGAACCTTTATGTTTTTCATTGAGGGTGAGGAACCGCTGAAGTACCCTGAAGAAATCATCGCCCTGTGCAATAAGCATTATGAGTGCGAATTTCTGATGTTTACGGACGGTATGGGAATTACAGAGGCATTCGCCGATGAGATGCTGCGTGTGAAGAATCTGATCGTCGCTGTGGAGGTCTCCGGTACGCCGGAGGATCAGAAACTGGCTGAGACCGCGGAAATCCTTCATCGCAAGAAGCTTCCATACTGCGTGTCCTGCACTTATGATGAAGAGAGTCAGGAACGTTTTGACCGGGAGGATTTTTTCGACAAAATGATCGAATACGGCGTCAAGCTGTGTCTGTTCTTTTCCGCCGCGCCGGCCGGAAAGGACCGCGTCTATGACCGGATTGTGGAATATCGCAAGAAGAAACCGATCATGACGATCAACTTCTGCAAGGATTCTACCATTACCGGGGGATGTGTCGCCGGCGGAAGATATTACTGCAGCATCAGCGCCACCGGCGATGTGGAGGCGTGTTTCTTCTATCGGGAGTCTGACAGCAATGTGCGAGAGAAAAGTCTGGTGGAGTGTCTTCAGTCGCCGCTGTTCATGAAATTTCACGATAAAAATGTTCAGTGCGTGCTGAACCGGTAGACGGCAGGAATAGATGCGGCGGCCGGAGGGAAATCCCCGGGCCGCCGCGTTTCTTTGTTATCAGACTGTTTATGGACTCCGCCCTCTACGCCTCAATGCCCAGCAGGAGACGGTCCAGAATCTCTACCGCGTCCTGAATGCAGCCGTCGCAGCTGCGGAGGGGTTCGCCGGTGTCCACGCCTTTCAGCTGCCGACAGACGATGGACCTGTTTTTGTTCAGGAAAGCCTCTGTCGCTTCCTTCATCATCTGGTAGCATTCGCGTTTGGTTTTCGGGTGATCCATATCTCCGTCGGAAATTTTCATTCCGATTACCATGGCCATCGCGCTGACCGCGCCGCAGGTGCCCATGCTGCCCATGCCGAGTCCGAAGGGCTCTGCCATACGGAACACCTGTCTCGGGTCAGTGCCCATAACATTGCAGTAGGAGCAGGCGACGGCCTGCGCACAGTTGAAGCCCTGTTTGTGAAGCCTTGCGGCGAGTTCTTTTCTGTTCATATAGCGTATTCTCCTTTGTCCTTGGATGACCGGCGGAAACCGGCCGGTTTCAGTATACCGCAGCAAAGCACGGATTGCAAGGATACAGCGCTGTGTGATATAATCAGTGCATATAGAAATTAGCATTGAGGATGTGTGAATCATGAAGTATCAGGTGTTGAAAACAGAGGATTTCAGAACTTCCCGCTGGACAGGCGGAACGACGACGCAGCTGGCGATTTGGCCGCAGGACAGCGAATATCTGGAGCGTAATTTTGTCTGGAGACTGTCAACGGCCACCTGCGAAAAGGAGGAGTCGGTATTCTCCAGGCTGCCGGATTTCAACCGGGTTCTGGTGGTGCTGTCCGGCAGTGTGGTTCTGGCTCATGAAAATGTCCGGTCGGCCCGGCTGCGGGAACTGGAGCAGGACGCCTTTGACGGCGCGTATAGAACAAAGAGCTTCGGGGCGATCACCGACTATAATCTGATGGTGCGCAAGGGGAACGAAGGCAGCGTGGAGGTTATAGCGCTTTCTGAAGAGAACCGGACGCTGACCGTGGAGGACAAAGAACAGTACGCCATGGGAACGCAGGCGTTCTATTGCAGGGACGGATATGCAACTGTCGATATCAGCGGAACGATGGTAATGCTGAAGGAGGGAGAACAGCTGGTAATCGATTATGACCGGCGGGAATCTCTGCGGCTGTCCGTCATGGGAGAGGGTCATCTGATCCGGTGCAGTATCTGGTATAACTACGAGGAAGGAAGCTTCGGACCGACCCGGATCGAAAAAAAACCGGCGACGGCAGAGGATTTCCGCCAGTGTATCTTTATCGCCAACACGCAATACCGCTTCTCGAAGTATACGAATAAACGGCTGAAAAGCGTATGGTATGATGAGGAACTGCAGAAGGGTATCCGTGCGGTCAACCGGTTTGCCATCGCGGACATTCTGTTTTTCGCAGGAATTGCTCTGGTGGGTTTTCTGGGAGCGGGTCGCTTTCATTCGCCGATTCTCTGGATTGCGGCTTTCGTTGTCTGGTTCCTACTGTATTCTCTGCTGGTGGCGCCGGCCGTGTATTTTCTTGCGGTGCCTAAGCCGGTCGCGGCGCATATCAAGGATGTCAGCAGGCTGACGCCTTATGAGAGAGAGCTGAGGGAAAAACAGATGAACACCAACGAACGCGTGACCAGAATCCTGAACAGATATAAATTCAGCGGGACCGCGGAATACGATGAAGACGGGAACCGGCTGGACGACCTCAGCAGTAAAAAATTCTGAAAACATTTGCGAACAGGCTGAAACAAAAAAAGCGCTTCCGCGGCGGGCCAGGTTTGCGGCCGAAGACCGGGAAGCGGGGGGCAGTCCGCAGCCCGCCGGAGAAGCGGTGTATACGCTCCGGCGGAGTTCGGACCCGCCGGCTGCCGGAGCGCAGATATTCCGGGCCGGAACTCAGGCGGTTTCTGCACCGAGTTCGGAGGTGCAGTGGGGGCACCTGGTGGCGTCTGCCGGAATTTCACTCTTGCAGTAGGGGCAGATTCTGGTGGCCGGCGCGGCTTCCTCCTCCGGCGCCTTCCGGAGACTGCCGAGCTTGTTCAGAGCGCGGATAATGCAGAACAGCACCAGAGCGATGAGAATAAAGTTGATCACCGCCATGATGAAATTCCCGTATGCAAAGTGCACGTCGCCGATGTCGGCGGTCAGACGGGAAAAATCCTTTCCGACGACCAGACCCAGCAGAGGGTTCAGGATGTCGTTGACCAGTGAGTTGACGATGGCTGTAAACGCACCGCCGATGATAATGCCGACAGCCATGTCCATCACATTGCCCTGCATGGCAAATTCTTTAAATTCCTTTAAAAATGTTTTCATTAAAATTTCCTCCTGTCCTGAATACATTAGCTTCAATATCGTTCTGCTTCGGTAATTGCCGGACGACTGTTGTGCAGGCACCGGAAATGTACGGAGCCGGAGCACGGGCGTCAGATGTCTGCCGGCGCACCCTTCCATCGGATTGCTGTGCGCCGCGGCGCCTCCGGCATCACTTGACATCACTTATTGTATACTATACATTGTTTTTCTGAAAAAAGAAAGAACTTTTATTGCCTGTCGAATCGAAATCTGCCTGAGAACCTGCCGGAAATTTTTGCTGAAAGAGAGAAAAATTTCGCTGAAAGAGAGAAAAATTCATGGATTTTTGCTGCCGGCTGTTGTATAATATTCCAGTAATATTTTTTGCAGAAAATACAAGGACAGGATGGCGAGGCGAGAGTCGGCGGGATCTTATATCTCCTACTCACTCCTCAGGGCTTTCCGCCTTGTTTTTTGTTTTATCAGAAGCGGAACCCTATGGAAGGAGTGAGTATGAAAAAGTATATTTTTGTGACCGGAGGCGTAGTTTCAGGACTGGGAAAAGGCATCACGGCGGCGTCCCTGGGCCGCCTGCTGAAATCCAGAGGACTGAAGGTGGCCGCGCAGAAGCTGGATCCCTACATCAACATTGACCCTGGGACCATGAGTCCGTATCAGCACGGGGAGGTATTTGTGACAGAGGACGGCGCGGAGACCGATCTGGACCTGGGGCATTATGAGCGGTTTATCGACGAGAACCTGAACCGGTTCAGCAATCTCACCACGGGCAAGGTGTACTGGAACGTCTTGAACAAAGAACGTAACGGCGATTTTCTGGGGAGCACGGTGCAGGTGATCCCGCATATCACTGATGAGATTAAATCGTTTATTTACGAAGTGGGACGCCATTCAGACGCGGATGTCATCATCACAGAGATCGGCGGAACCGTCGGAGATATTGAAAGTCAGCCGTTTCTGGAGGCAATCCGCCAGGTGTCTCTGGAGGTCGGGAAAGAGAATTCTCTGTTCATTCATGTGACGCTGGTGCCGTACCTGCAGAGCTCCGGCGAGCACAAATCCAAGCCCACCCAGCATTCGGTCAAGGAGCTCCGGAGTCTGGGGATTTCTCCGGATATTATCGTGCTCCGCGCCAACGAGACCATCGATCAGTCGATCGTAGAGAAGATTTCGCTGTTCTGCAATGTCAAAAAAGACTGTGTGATTCAGAATATCACACTGCCGGTGCTCTATGAAGCGCCTGTCATGCTGGAGCGTTCCCGGTTCAGCTGGATCGTCTGCCGCGAGCTGGGAATCAACGCGGGTCCCTGTGAGATGGAGGACTGGATGAAAATGCTCGACCGCGTACATAATCGGGAAAAGGAAGTGCGGATAGGCCTGATCGGAAAGTATGTCAAGCTCCACGATGCGTATCTGTCCGTGGCGGAGGCACTGCGGCACGGCGGATACGAAAACGGGACGAATGTAGAAATCGAATGGATTGAAGCGGAGAGTGTGACGGAGGAGACGGCAGAGAAACTGCTTGGCGCGCTGGACGGCATTCTGGTGCCGGGAGGTTTCGGAGACCGGGGAATTGAAGGCAAGATTCAGGCGGCGAAATACGCCAGAGAAAATGATATCCCGTATCTCGGAATATGTCTCGGCATGCAGACCGCAGTCATTGAATTCGCCCGCGATGTGCTGGGATACAAAGACGCCGGCTCCGGTGAATTCACGCCGGGAGGCGCGCATAATGTCATCGATCTGATGCCGGACCAGCAGGGGAATATCCCAAAGGGCGGGACTATGAGGCTGGGAGCCTACCCGTGTGTGGTCGGCGAGAATACAAAGCTGCGGGAGGCCTACGGGAAGGCGGAGATCGCGGAGAGACACCGGCACCGTTACGAATTCAACAATCTCTACCGGGAGGAGATGACAAAGGCGGGTCTGGTGATTTCCGGAACCTCTCCCGACGGCAGACTGGTGGAGGCGGTGGAGCTTCCGGACCGGAAATTCTTTGTGGCCGTTCAGTATCATCCGGAATTCAAATCCCGCCCCAATGACGCGCATCCTCTGTTCCGCGAGTTCATCCGGGCGGCGTTGAAGTAGCGAGTGTATATGTCCTGCCGCGGCTCTGAAGCAGCGGGTGCATGCTCGGCTGCATCGCTGAAACGTTCTGCCGCGGCTCTGAAATGCCGGAGAATGTATGCTTCCGCATCGCCGCGGCGGCCGTGCTTCACATGCAGTTGATGTTTACATGGATTTTACATCAATTTTACATCGGAAAGATGGCTTTTTTTCTGATATCATAGTACACTTGTGGCAGGAAGGATGGAAACTATGATTTATCTTGTAGAAGACGATGGGAGCATCAGGGAACTGGTGACCTATACTTTAACAAATGAAGGATTTGAAGCCCGCGGCTTCAGCCGTCCCTCGGAATTCTGGAAGGGACTGGAGGAGGAAACGCCGGACCTCATTTTGTTAGATATCATGCTCCCGGAGGAGAGCGGCCTTGACATGCTGAAAAAACTGCGGGCACTGCCCCGCACCGCGAAGGTGCCGATCATGATGCTGACGGCCCGGGGCACGGAATATGACAAGGTGATCGGTCTGGACTACGGAGCGGACGACTACCTGCCCAAGCCC
This sequence comes from Hornefia porci, assembly GCF_001940235.1. NCBI lineage: Bacteria > Bacillati > Bacillota > Clostridia > Peptostreptococcales > Anaerovoracaceae > Hornefia > Hornefia porci. Next base: position 2,300,391 of record NZ_MJIE01000001.1, read on the forward strand.
TTCGGCATGATGGAACTGATTGCGAGGATCAAGGCGCTTCTCCGGCGGACGCAGCCCTCTACGGGTGATGAGGAATATACGGCTGGCGACATTTCTGTCTCACTGGCGCGTCATACGGTGACGGTGAAGGGCCGGGATGTTGTGCTGACCCGGAAGGAGTTTGAGCTTCTGGAGCTTCTGGTGGAGAACAAAGGAATCGTGTTTACCCGGGATCAGCTGCTGACAAAGATCTGGGGCTACGCCTTTGACGGCGAGAGCCGGACGGTGGACGTCCATATCCGTTCTCTGCGGCAGAAGCTGGGCGAAGCGGGGCATCAGATTCAGACGGTGCGCGGGATCGGATATCGCATGGAGGAAACGGCGAAATGAGGAACCGGATCTTTTACGGGATTTTCAGCGTGGCCCTGCTGGTGCTGGTCGCCAGTATGGTCCTGATTTTCAGTGCGCTTTATACACAGTATTCCAAGGAATATGAGAAGAGTCTGCAGAACGAGGCGTATCTGGTGGCCGCGGCCATCCGGCACACCGGATCGGGATATTTTTCCGACCTGAAGGTGGATAAGCGGTACCGGATCACATATATCGCCAGGTCGGGCAAGGTCATCTACGACACAAGCGTCGATGCGTCTAAACTGCCGAACCACGCGTCGCGTCCGGAGGTGAAGGAGGCGATGAAAACCGGATACGGATCGGATACCCGGTATTCCAAGACCCTTTCTGAGAAGACTTCATACAGCGCGGTGCGGATGGAGGACGGGAGAGTGCTCAGGGTATCCATCACGCAGTTCACCCTGCTGACGCTGCTGCTGCGGCTGATGAAACCGATTCTGCTGGTGCTGCTCCTGACGATCATGACGTCACTGCTTCTGGCGTCGCGGATTTCCCGTCGTATCGTTAAGCCGATCAACGAGATTGATCTGGATGCCCCGACAGAGAATATGACATATCCGGAGCTGGAGCCGCTGCTCGTCCGCATAGAAGAGCAGAATGACATGCTGAATCAGAGAATTGACAAGCTGCGGGGCGATGTGGATGAGAAAACGCGGGAAGCGGAGTTCCGCAAGGAGTTTACCGCAAATGTTTCGCATGAATTGAAAACGCCCCTGACATCGATTTCCGGATTTGCCGAGATTATGAAGAACGGAATCGTCCGTCCTGAGGATGTGGAGAAGTTTGCCGGACGCATTTATGAGGAGGCGCAGAGGCTGATCGTTCTGGTGGACGATATTATCAAGCTTTCTCAGCTGGATGAGAATCAGATTACGGCGAAGAAGGAACGGCTGGATCTTTACGGTGTCGCGGAGGAGGTGCTGTATACTCTGAACGCCGCCGCGAAGGGAATGGACGTGAAGGTGGATCTCAGCGGAAAGCATGTCCATGTGGACGGAGTCTACCAGATTATAGAAGAAATCGTTTACAACCTGTGTGATAATGCGATAAAATATAATAAGAAGGGCGGGACGGTCCGGGTTTCCACCGGGATGGCGGAGGGCCGGCCGTATATCTGCGTGAAGGACACGGGCATCGGGATTCCGCAGGAGGATCTGGACCGGGTGTTCGAGCGGTTTTATCGCGTGAACAAAAGTCATTCCAAGGAGATCGGCGGCACCGGCCTCGGCCTTTCGATCGTGAGGCACGGCGCCGCGTACCATAACGCGGATATCCGGATCCAGAGCAGGCTGGGAGAAGGAACCGAAATCACCGTGCTGTTCTGACCGGCCGCGGAGGCTTCGCCTCCGTTTTCTGAAGAATGCGCGGAGAAGTGTGATGAGACTTAAACTGATTGCGACGGCGACGTTCGGCCTGGAAGCCGTCGTGAAGAGAGAAATACAGGCGTTGGGATATGACATCATCAGTACGGAGAACGGTCATGTCATGTTCTGGGGAGACGAGCGGGCGATCGCGCGGTGCAACCTGTGGCTGCGCTGTGCGGATCGGCTGCTTCTTTTGATGGGTGAATTCAGCGCCGTTACGTTCGAGGAGCTCTTTCAGCAGACCGGCGGGCTGCCCTGGGAACAGCTGATTCCGCCGGACGGAAGGTTCACGGTGATCGGAACCTCGGTGAAATCGCGGCTTCACAGTGTCCCCGCCTGCCAGAGCATCGTCAAGAAGGCGGTCGCCCGGCGGCTGGGGGAATGCTACTGTATGGACCAGCTGCCGGAGACGGGAGCGGAATACCGGATTAAAATCGGAATGATGAAGGACCGGGCGCAGCTGACGGTGGATACCAGCGGCGTCGGCCTGCATAAGAGAGGCTACCGGACCTCGGACGTGGCCGCACCCATCAAGGAAACGCTGGCGGCGGCGCTGGTGCAGCTGTCCTTCTGGAATCCGGAAAGGGTTCTGGCGGATCCCTGCTGCGGTTCGGGAACGATTCCCATAGAGGCTGCGCTGATCGGCAGGAACATTGCGCCCGGGATCTCCCGGGGGTTTGCCTCGGAGGGCTGGGAGCTGATTCCGGCTGAGGTCTGGAAGGAAGAGCGAAGAGAGGCGTTTAAGGCCATCCGCAGCGATGTGGAGCTGAAAATTCTGGCGGGAGACATCGACCGGAGGGCGATCTCCGCGGCGAGGGCGAACGCAGAAAAGGCCGGGGTGGACGATTGTATCGTCTTCCGGCAGATGGATGCGGCGCAGCTGCAGTGCAATGAAGAGGGCGGAGTCATGATCACTAATCCGCCCTACGGACGGAGAATCGGAGACGACCGCGAGATCCGGAGGATCTACCGGGCGCTGCAGGCGTTCTTCCGAACGCGCCCGACCTGGTCTTTGTTCCTCGTCACTGCGGACAAATCCGCGGAGAGAAATCTCTTCGGAAGGAAGGCGGATCGCCGGCGGAAGCTCTTCAACGGACGGATGGAGGTCTGCTATTATCAGTTCCACGGGGAAAAACCGGGAAAGGCCGCCCGGCGCAGCCCGGGAGAAAGGCGGGGAGAACATCTTGAGGATCGAGATCAATAAAAAGAGAAAGATTCCTCTCTATCTTCAGATTGAAAGTCAGCTGAAGCGCATGATCCTTGCGGGAAACATTCTGGACGGGGCGGTGCTGCCGTCGGAGCGGAAGCTGGCGGAGCAGCTGGGAGTTCACCGGAATACGGTGATTCGGGCCTATGCGGATCTCAAGGACATGGGGCTGGTGCGTTCGGATCGGGGGAAGGGCTACTCGGTCTGCTACAGTCTTCCGGAGGATCGCCCGCTGACGGCGGAGGAGCAGCGGCCGGTGAACTGGAGTCACGTGATCAAGGATGAATATCTGGACATGGAGGAACTCTATGACGATATTTTCCAGCGCTTTTCGACGGGGAAGGGAATTTCGCTTTCGGCGGGGATGCCGCCCTTTGTTTATCCGGAGGAGGAGATCGCAGACGATATTGTTGCGATTATGAATGAAAATCAGCTGCTTCCGGCCTACTCGGCGACGTATCAGGGGGACGGCGAGCTGCTGAGGCGGCTGCAGGATTATGTGCGTACAAAGGGCATCGAGGCGGGGCTCCGCCAGATTCAGGTGCTGAAGGAAACCAATCAGGCGCTGGATTATATCATCACCGCGATGACGGAGCCGGGGGACTGCGTGTTCATTGAAGAGCCCTGCTCGCCGGACGTGTACAGGATGATTGCACTGTCCGGCTGCGAGTTCTTTACGGTTCCGGTGGATCTGGACGGCATGGTGGTGGAGCAGCTTGAGCCGCTGATTGAAACAAAGAAGCCGAAGTTTATTTATGTGAATTCCAGTTACCAGGATCCGACGGGAAATATTCTGAGTCTGGAGCGCCGCCGGAAGCTGCTGGAGCTTTCCAACCGGTACCGGATTCCTATTGTGGAGGACGATGCGGGATCGGAGATGTATTTCGAGGATCGGCCGACTCCGCCGATCAAGTCGATGGATCGCTGCAGCAATGTGATATATATTTATTCGTTCTCGCTGACCTTTGTTCCCGGCATGACGCTGGCCTTTGTCGTCGCGGATGAAAAGCTGGTGCGCGCCCTGAGCTACCTGGTCTCCATTCACATCGTCTCCATCGGATGGATTACACAGAAGCTGCTGGCGCGGAATCTGAAAAACGGAACTTATCAGAGGAAATGCAGAGAAATAGCGGATCACAGCCGTCGGAACCGTGATATCATGTGCGCCATGCTTGACCGGCTCTCCGATATCGACGTCCGGTACATCAAGCCCAGAGGGGGCGTATATATCTGGGTCAGGCTGCCGCCGGGGCTCAGCGGACGGAGAGTGGCAGAGGAGGCGTCACGCTGTGATGTCGCCGTCGTTCCCGGGGAAGTGTTCTATCCGACCCGGAGAGGTGGCAAGGAGTTTATCCGCCTGAATTATTCCTATGAATCTGCGGAATGGCTGACGGAAGGAATGGACCGCCTGGTGCGGGTCATCAAAAAAACATACAAAGAAATTTCCGGAGAAAATCCATGATTTTCAACGGTTCGGGGCGACACAGGTACTGGTACTTAAAAATGGTTAAGCACTGGTACTTTTTTATGAAAACGAAATATTGTAAGATGGAAATATCAAAATTGACAGTTAATTATCGATGTACACTTAAATGAAAAAGGAGAATTATTATGGCAGTTAATCTTAAGGGAAGACATTTTCTGACACTGATGGACTTCACACCGGCTGAGATCCGTTACATGCTGGATCTGGCTCATGATCTGAAGGCCAAGAAGAGAGCCGGCATCTGCAATCAGGTGCTGAAGGGCAAGAACATTGTTCTCCTGTTCGAGAAGACTTCCACCAGAACCAGATGTGCGTTCGAGGTTGCCGCAATGGACGAGGGCGCAGGCGTCACGTTCCTGGACAGCAAGTCTTCCCAGATGGGAAAGAAGGAAACCATCGCGGATACCGCCAAGGTTCTGGGCAGATTCTATGACGGAATCGAGTACAGAGGATTCAAGCAGAGTGTTGTGGAAGAGCTGGCGGAGAACGCTGGCGTACCGGTCTGGAACGGCCTGACTGACGTCGACCACCCGACGCAGATCCTGGCGGATATGCTCACCATCGAGGAGCATGTGGCGAAGCCGCTGAACAAGGTCAAGGTTGTCTTTGTCGGCGACGTCAGAAACAACATGGCGTATGCGTGGATGTACGGCTGTGCCAAGATGGGCATGGAGTTCGTCGCATTCGGACCGAAGGAACTGGCCGCTGAGGTTGACAAGGATGTTCTGGCGAGAGCGCAGAAGGTTGCCGAGGAGACCGGAGCGAGCATCAGCGTAAGCAGCGACGAGTCCTGCCTGGCGGGCGCCGACGTGATCTACACTGACATCTGGGCTTCCATGGGTGAAGAGGATCAGATTCCGGAGAGAGTCAGACTGCTGACCCCGTTCAAGGTGACCAGAGAATTCCTGGACAAGACCGGAAATCCGGACGTGATCTTCATGCATTGTCTGCCGAGCTTCCATGACTTCGACACCACGATGGCGAAGGATCAGAAAGAGCTGGGATATGACATCCGCGAGGTGACCGACGAGGTGTTCCTGAGCAGAAATTCTGTCGTGTTTGACGAGGCGGAAAACAGAATGCATACGATCAAGGCGGTTATCGTCGCGACCATCGCATAAGAATCGTAACGGGTGCGTATTACTTACGCGGAATCAGGAAGGAGAAAAATATGTATCCCGGAATTCACAATTTCTCGGAGATCGGGAAGCTGAACAAGGTTCTGCTTCACCGGATCGGACACGAAGTGGAAGGCCTGGTGCCGGACAACTTCGCGAGACTGTTGTTCGACGATATTCCGTATTTGAAGGTTGCGGAGCAGGAGCACGACAGGTTTGCGCAGGTGCTGCGCGATAACGGCGTAGAAGTCATCTATTATGTTGACGAGACAGCGAAGGCGATCAGGGATCCTGAGGTAAAAAAGGCGTTTCTTAACGACATCCTTGACGAGAGCGATCTGAATTCAGAGGGCATCAGGGAGGCGATCTATGATTACCTGATCCGGATGCCGGAGAGAGAAATGGTCGCCAAAATCATCGCCGGCGTCAGAAAAACAGATATTCCGAATGTGGAGTCCAGGACTCTGGCGGATCTGATTTCGTCCTCGTATCCGTTCTATATGGATCCGATGCCGAATCTGTATTTCACCAGAGACCCGGGCGCCTGTGTCGGAAACGGTCTGAACGTGCATCACATGAGCACGGTGACCCGGAGACGTGAATCTCTGCTGCTGAAGTATATGTTCATGTATAACAAGGACTTTGCTCCGGAGGGATCGCAGCTCTGGTACGATTATGACGATCCGGCCTCCATCGAAGGCGGAGACGTGCTGGTGCTGAATTCGGAGACGGTTGCCATCGGTCTCTCGCAGAGAACGACGGCGCTGGGAATCGAGCGCTTCGCAGAGAATGTTCTGCATAAATCCACGTTCAAGAGGGTGATCGTGTTTGACATTCCCAAGAGCAGAGCGTTCATGCACCTTGATACGGTTTTCACGATGGTGGATTTCGACAAGTTCACCATTCATCCGGAAATCGAGGGCCCGCTCCAGCTGTTTGAGATCACGCTCAATGCGGAGGGGAAGGCTCATTTCGAGTCTGTGACGGACGAGCTGAGTCACCTTCTGGCCCGCGTTCTGAAGGTTCCCGCGGTGGAACTGATCCGCTGCGGCGGGAACGACGCCATGGCCGCGCAGAGAGAGCAGTGGAACGACGGCTCCAATACGCTGTGCATTGCGCCGGGAACGGTTGTGACCTATGAGAGAAATTATGTAACAAATGACCTGCTGGACAAGAAGGGAATCAAGGTTCTGACCATTCCGAGCTCGGAGCTTTCCAGAGGAAGAGGCGGCCCGCGCTGCATGTCCTGCCCGGTCAACAGAGATGATCTGTAACTGATGTAGATTTATTAAGAGATAGTGAGGAATTAAAATGGCAGAGAAAATTGTAATCGCGCTGGGCGGAAACGCCCTTCAGTCCGGAAAGGGCGAGGCGACCGCGGAAGCACAGCTGAAGGTCGTGAAGAAGACCTGCGAGCACATTGCGGATATCAGCTGCGCGGGATATGAAATCGGTCTGGTGCACGGAAACGGTCCCCAGGTAGGGAGAATCCTCCTGGCTTCCGAGACCGCGAAGGACGTCACTCCGGCGATGCCGTTCGACGTCTGCGGCGCGCAGTCTCAGGGATATATCGGATATCACATTCAGCAGGCTCTGAGATATGCGCTGGCGAAGAGGAACCGCAATATTCCGGTCGTCACGATTGAGACTCAGACTATTGTCGAGCGGAAGGATCCCGCATTCAAGACGCCGACGAAGCCGATCGGTCCTTTCTATACAGAGGAAGAGGCGAAGCGGATGCAGGAGGAAAAGGGATATACGATGAAGGAGGACGCCGGAAGAGGCTGGAGAAGAGTCGTCGCGTCCCCGCTCCCCCGCAAGATCGTTGAGATCGACGCGATTCGGACCCTGTGGCCTTCAACGATCACGATTTCTGTCGGAGGCGGCGGAATCCCCGTGGTCGAGAAGCGCAACGGCGCGCTGGAGGGCGTTGCCGCGGTTATCGACAAAGACTTCGGCGCCGAGCTGCTGGCTGAAGAAATCGGTGCGGACATTCTGATGATCCTGACCGAGGTGGAGAACGTTGCCATCAACTTCAACAAGCCGGATCAGAAGAACCTGACCTCCATGACGCTGGAGGAGGCGGACCGGTATATCGAAGAAGGCCAGTTCGCTCCCGGAAGCATGCTTCCCAAGGTCGAGGCGGCGATGAAGTTCGTCAGAACGTATCCGAACAAGAAAGCCATCATCACTTCTTTGGACAAGGCGGTGGACGCCCTGAACGGGAAGACGGGTACTGTCATCACTTTCGCATAATAAAATCACTGGAACGACAGAAACAGAAAGTAACACGGGTTGCTTTCTGTTTCTGTGATTAGAGGCTCTCCGCGCCTGAACGGGAAGATAGCGGGTGTGCGGCAGGCAGTGTGCCTGCGTGTGTTGTGTCTGTGTGCAGATATGGATGTCTGTATATGTGTATGTACGTGTGTGCATGTGTGTATGTGTGTGTCGCGGGAACATCGAATCTGAAATAAATGTCCTCAGGATTTTAGCAGCATTTGTTGACATGAGGAAAAGTATATTATATATTGTATTTAATGCGTGATCAGGAACGGAGTATGCCTGATTGCGGTGTGATATGCTGCACAGGGTATCTGACTCAGGGCATCCGGCCCGGTGACGGTACTCTGTGAACAGAGAAAGTATCAATTTATGTGTTCTGCAGCTCCGGCCGTTTGCGCGGTTTTCTGACGGGAACCTCAGGGGCTGCAATTTGGAGGAATTGTTGTTATGGAAAAAGAAAAGAATCTTGGCATAGGTAAGCTTACCTTATTTGCCATCAGTACGACGCTCGCATCGGGAGTGTTTTCTCTGTCAGGAGACTTCGCGGCCGGCGGTGCGCACACTCTGGCTGTCCTGATCGGATGGGCAGTCTGCGGAATCGGAATGGCGGGACTTGCAGTTTCCTTTTACAGGCTGTCTGTTGTCAAGCCGGAGCTGTCCAGCGGAATATTCAATTACGCGAAGACCGGATTCGGCGATTATATTGGATTTATCAACGGGTGGGGATACTGGATCAGCGCAATTCTCGCGCCGGTATCCTATGTGGCGCTTCTGTTCGCCACATTGGGGAACTTCTTTGACGCGTTCGGCGACGGGAACAATCTGCTTTCAGTAGTTGTCGGATCCCTTTATGTGTGGTTCCTGATTCTGCTGGTGTACAGAGGCGTGAATTCCGCGGTCGGCATCAACGCGGTCGTGGTCATCGCCAAGCTGGTTCCGATCATCTTTACGGTCTTTGCGATCATTCTGATGGGCGCGTTCAAGCCCTCCGTGTTCATGGAGAACTTCGCGGGCGCTCCGGACAGCCCCTCGCTGCTCACGCAGGTGAAGGGTACCGTTACGACGACGGTATGGACGTTCATCGGAATTGAGGGCGCCGTGGTGCTTTCAGCCCGTGCGAAGAACACAAAGATCGCGGGAAAGGCGACGATTAACTCGTTCCTGGCTCTGCTGATTCTGTACGTGCTCATCTCCGTACTCTCCATGGGCGTCATGCCGCAGGAGGAATTGGCTAAACTGAGCAATCCGCCGATGGCTGGAGTAATGGCCTATGTGGTGGGGCCCTGGGGCGCAACCCTCGTGAACTGCGCGGTCATCCTGTCCGTTGCCGGAGCAATGCTCTCCTACGTGATTCTTTGTACCGACAGCGCCTATCAGCCGGCAGTGAACGGTCTTTTCCCGAAGTTTTTGAGCAGGCTGAACCGTCACGACGCGCCGACCTGGTCCGTTCTGGGAACCGGCATCGTTCTTCAGTTCTTCATCATCATGATCTATGTGGCCGCAAGCTCCTACCAGAAGCTGTACGCGGTCTCCACCAGCACGATCATGTTCCCGTATTTCTTCTCGGCGCTGTATTATCTGAAGCTTTGTATTCAGGGACACGGCTGCGATAACGATGCAGGCGGAAAAGCCGGTGCGTGGCTGGCCGCCGTCGTGGGAACGATCTACGGTCTCTGGCTGCTGTACGCCACGGGCTGGCAGTATATTCTGATTACGACGCTGTGCTATGCGCCTGGCACGATTCTCTACTACTGGAGCAAAAAAGAGAGACACGAAAAGGTCTTTCCGAAAACAAGTGATCTGGCGGCCTTCATCGTGGTCATGGTGCTGTTCGTGATTTCCGTTATCCTGCTTGCAAACGGTACGATCAGGCCGTTCTAGGATAAACGTCGTCTGCTGACGGCGAGGCGGCCGGGGCGGCGAGGGCCGTTGGAACAAAGGCGGCCCGGATAAATCAGAAGACATAAAATAAAGCCTCTCGCAGAGTTCTGAAAGGTACTGAAGCGAGAGGCTTTTAGGTTGAGGACGTTTATTATGGCATATCGGGCCGCGCGCCGTCTGAGGAAGTATCAGCCTGTGCGCCGCCCGCTGTCGGCTGTCTGTGTCCGCAGTGCCGGACTGTGCCGTCACTGCTTGAAGTCGCCGCCTTTGATGATTTTTTTGTCGAATTTCGCCTTCTGTGCCGCAGGCACGCCTTCCAGACTTTGTTTCTGGATGGCCCGGATCTTCAGCGGCAGAGACCACAGATTGATGAAGCCCTCTGCGTCGCTCTGGTCGTAAACCTCATCCGCGCTGAAGGTGGCGAATTCTTCGTTATACAGAGAATATGGCGATCTGCTGGCAACCGGCCATGCGGTTCCCTTATACAGCTTCATTTTCACATCGCCGGTCATCAGTTCCTGGGTTTTGTCCACAAAGGCGGAAATCGCCTCCCGGAGCGGAGTAAACCAGAGACCGTCATAGCACAGCTCCGCGAATTTCTGCGCGACGATCGCCTTATAGGCCATGGTGTCGCGGTCCAGAATCAGTTTCTCCAGATCCCGGTGCGCCTGGTAGAGGATCGTGCCTCCCGGTGTCTCATAGACGCCTCTCGACTTCATTCCCACCAGCCGGTTCTCGATGATGTCGATGGTGCCGACGGCGTTTCTGCTTCCCATTTCGTTCAGCCTGGTCAGAAGCTCGATCGGTCCCAGCTTCTCGCCGTCAATCGCGACCGGTTCTCCCTTTTCAAAGGAAATCGTCACATATTCCGGCTCGTCGGGAGCGTCCTCCGGTTCGCAGGACAGAACGTGAATCGTCTTTTTATGTTCATTCCACGGGTTCTCAAGCTCACCTCCCTCGTGGCTGATGTGCCAGATGTTCTCGTCTCTGGAGTAGATTTTCTCCGTTGTCTGCTCAATCGGAATATTGTTCTGGTGAGCGTATTCGATGAGATCCTCGCGGGACTGGAAGTCCCAGGTTCTCCACGGTGCGATGATCTGCATAGCGGGATTGATGGCCTTAATCGCGGTCTCGAATCTGACCTGATCGTTGCCCTTCCCGGTGCAGCCGTGGCAGATGATGAACGCGCCCTCATCTACGGCGAGTTCCACGAGCTTCTGCGCCATCAGCGGTCTCGCCATGGAAGTTCCGAGGAGGTAATCTCCCTCGTAAATTGCTCCGGCCTTCAGGGTCGGGTAAATGTAGTCGGTGATAAACTCTTCTCTGATGTCGATCGTAACAGCCTTCGATGCGCCGGTCGCGATCGCCTTCTTTTCTATTGCATCGAAGTCTTCTCCCTGACCGGCGTTGCAGCAGGCAGCGATCACTTCGTAATCGAATTCTTTAATCAGCCATTTGAGAATAACGGATGTGTCCAGCCCGCCGGAGTAGGCAAGGACGACCTTTTCTTTAGACATATCGGGTTCCTCCTGAGATTGTTTTAATAAATATTAAACACATTGAATTTTATTTCGTGTATGTAATATAGCATATAGTGAATGAAGAATCAAGGGTATTTATCAAAAAATCAATAAAAATTTTACGAAATTTGTTTTTGAACAATAAATATTGTATTTTTATTGTTTCGGGGTTGAATAAAAATAGATATTAAATTATAATTTTCCCAATGCAATTTTGTCTGGAGGGAATAAAAATATGAAAGGTACGATTTATCTCGAAGACGGTACGGTCTATAAGGGCACCGGATTCGGATTCCGGGGGACCCGGGCGGGCGAGCTGGTTTTCAATACATCGATGACGGGATACCAGAAAACTATGACGGATCCGTCCTATGAAGGGCAGATTATCGTGATGACGTATCCGTTGATCGGAAATTACGGAGTCAATGACGTGGACTTTGAATCCGACAGAATCCACGCCTTCGGACTGGTGGCCAGAGACGTGTGCTTCCGCCCGTCGAACTGGCGGTGCGTCAGGACGATCGATCAGTGGATGCGGGACGAGCAGATTCCGGGCGTATACAATGTAGATACCAGAGAGATTACGAGGCGGCTCCGGCGTATGGGCAGCCAGAAATGTGTCATATCCACGGAGGATCTCGGCGTCGAGGAGCTGGCGCGGATCTGCGGGGAGTATGAGATGCGCGGAGATGCGATGAAAACGGCGGGCGTGTCCGAGGTGACAGAGTGGAAGGCGGAGCATCCCAGGTACCGCGTCGCAGTGATGGATTTCGGCGTCAAGCGGAGCATCCTGAAGGAGCTGGCGGCCAGAGGCTGTGACCTGACTTTGTTCCCCTACGGCACAAAGGCCAGGACGATTCTCGACATGCATCCTGACGGAGTCTTCCTCACCAACGGGCCCGGCGACCCTGAAGAGGCGGCAGAGGCGGTGAAAATTACAGAGAAGCTCGTCACAAACAGTAATTATGGAGAGCAGGCCATGCCGATCTTCGGGATATGCATGGGACACCAGATTATTGCGCTTTCTCAGGGGGGAGAAACCTACAAGCTGAAGTACGGACACCGGGGCGGCAACCACGGAGTGTTCGACAAAAATACCGGGCGCAGTTATATCACCTCGCAGAACCACGGATATGCGGTGAAGGCGGAAAGCATCATTCTTCACGGGCTGGAGGTGACGCATCTGAATCTGAACGACGGGACTGTGGAGGGGATGCAGGCCATCAGCAAGCCGGTCTTTTCGGTGCAGTTCCATCCGGAATCCAGTCCGGGACCCAACGACGCGGGATATCTGTTCGATAAATTTATTGAGTTGATGGAAGGAGGACGCTTATAATGCCGAGGGACTATTCATTGAAGAAGGTGCTGATTATCGGTTCCGGGCCGATTATCATCGGGCAGGCGGCGGAGTTCGATTACGCCGGGACACAGGCGTGCAAGGCGATTTCGGAGGAAGGGATTGAAACCGTCCTGATTAACAGTAATCCCGCCACGATCATGACAGACAAGGGCATCGCGGACAAAGTATATCTGGAACCGATTACTGAGGACGCGGTTACAAAAATTATACAGCAGGAGCGACCGGACGGCGTGCTGGCCGGCTTCGGAGGACAGACCGGTCTCAATCTCGCGATGGCGCTGGATGAAAAGGGGATTTTCGAAAAATACGGGGTCAAGCTTCTGGGCGTCAATAAAGAAAGTATTCATAAGGCCGAGGATCGGGAGGCGTTCAAGGAGCTGATGGATCAGATCAAAGAGCCGGTTCCGCCCAGCATCATCGCCACAGGCTATGAAGAATGCCGGGCTTTCGCAGAGGAAATCGGTTATCCTGTCATCATCCGGCCCGCCTATACCCTGGGCGGTACCGGAGGCGGAATCGCCCATAATGAGCGGGAGCTGCGGGAGCACTGCGATATGGGCGTCGCGAAAAGCGCCATCGGACAGATTCTGGTAGAGAAATCCATAGCGGGCTGGAAGGAAATCGAATACGAGGTGATGCGCGACAGCAAGGATAACTGTATCGTCGTCTGCAACATGGAGAACCTGGATCCGGCGGGGATTCACACCGGCGACAGCATCGTCGTGGCGCCGACGCAGACCCTCAACGATACACAGTATCAGATGCTCAGGGATTCGGCGCTTAAGATTATCCGCAGTCTGAAAATTGAGGGCGGCTGCAACGCCCAGTTCGCCCTGAATCCCGACAGGGATGAATACATCGTCATCGAGGTCAATCCCAGAGTCAGCCGGTCCTCTGCGCTGGCCTCGAAGGCGGCCGGCTATCCCATCGCCAAGATCGCCGCGAAAATCGCCATCGGCTATTCGCTGGATGAGCTGAAGAACTATGTTACAGAGGGCTCCAGCGCGTGCTTTGAGCCGGCGCTGGATTACTGCGTGGTCAAGATTCCCAAATGGCCCTTCAATAAATTCCGCACCGCCTCGCGGAAACTGGGAACACAGATGAAGGCCACCGGTGAGATTATGGCGATCGACCGGTATTTCGAGGCGGCGCTGTCCAAGGCGATTTCCTCTCTGGAGCTGGAGGGTACCGGACTGCGGATTCCCTATGTGACAGGACTCAGCAATGAGAAGCTGACTGAAAAGCTCCGGGCCTGCGACGATGAACGGATTTTCTGCATCGCGGAGGTTTTCCGCCGTCAGCTCATGACACTGGAGGAGGTCTTCGCGGAAACAAAAATCGATCGCTGGTTTCTGAACAAGCTGAAGGGCGTTGTCGACATGGAGGAGCTTCTGCGGAACTCGGAGGTCACGGCGGAGCTGATTGAAGAGGCGGAGCACCGGGGCTTTGAGGAGGAGGAGATCATGGCGCTCACCGGCGTTCCACGGGACGTCCTGCAGGATATCCGGATCTATCATGATATTTATCCGGTCTACAAGGTGGTGGACACCTGCGCCGGAGAATTTGAGGCGCTTACGCCCTACTATTACTCCAGCTACGGAGGAGAAAATGAGAGCGTTCCTTCCGGACGGGACAAAATCCTCGTGGTGGGTTCCGGCCCCATCCGCATCGGTCAGGGAATCGAGTTCGATTACTGCTGTGTACAGGGCGTGTGGGCGCTCCGCGAAGCGGGCTATGAATCGATTATCATCAACAACAATCCGGAGACGGTGAGCACCGACTTTGATACCTCGGACAAGCTGTATTTCGAGCCGCTCCACACCGATGACGTGATGAATGTCATCAAGCAGGAGCACCCTGAGGGAGTCATCCTGCAGTTCGGCGGACAGACCTCGCTGAATCTCGCGTCCCGTCTGGCGGCCCGGAGCATCAATATTCTGGGAACAAAAAATAAGTATATCGATCTGGCGGAGGATCGGGAAAAGTTCTCGGAGCTGCTGGATCTCCTTGATATCGCGACGCCGAAGGGCTGTGCGGTACGCACGGAGGAGGAGGCCTTCGAGGCGGTGGAGAGACTGGGATACCCGTTGGTCGTCCGGCCGTCCTTTGTCATCGGCGGCAGAGCCATGCAGGTGGTGTACAGCGACGCGGAGCTGAAAAAATATCTGAAGGAAGCAGTCCGGATGTCTCACGAGCACCCTGTCCTGATCGACAAGTACGTGGAGGGCCGTGAAATGGACGTGGACGCCGTCGCTGACGGTGAGGACGTGCTGATTCCGGGGATTATGGAGCATTTCGAGCGGACCGGCGTTCATTCCGGCGACAGCTGCACATCCTATCCGCCGTATGATCTCCCGCGGGAGGTAATCGCGGAGCTTGTGGAGAGTACAAAGAAAATCGCGAAGGCGCTGCACATTGTGGGACTGGTGAATATTCAGTACGCCTGGGACGGAGAACAGGTGTATGTGATTGAGGTGAATCCGAGAGCGTCACGGACGGTACCGATTCTCAGCAAGGTTACCGGAATCCCGATGGTCAAAATCGCGGTGGAGGTTATGACCGGATCCAGGCTCGCGGAGATGGAGTGGGGAACCGGACTGTATCCGGACGCGGATTACTATGCCGTCAAAATCCCGGTGTTCTCAGACGCCAAGCTGACCGATGTGGATGTCGCCGTGGGTCCGGAGATGAAATCCACAGGAGAGGTTCTGGGGATAGATCCCGACTTTTCCACGGCGGTGTACAAAGGCTTTCTGGGCGCCGGCGGCAGGATCCCCACGGCCGGATCAGCCTTTGTGAGCCTGAAGGATCACGACAAGACGGAGGAATCGGCAGAAATTATCCGGGAATATGAAAAGCTGGGTTTCCGGCTGCTTGCATCCCGCGGAACCGGCGAATATCTCCGGGAGCACGGACTGAAGGCGGAGCAGATCGATTACGGGGAGGTGATTCCCCGGATCGTGAACGGTGAGATTCAGATCGTAATCAATACACCGAAGGCCGTCAACCGGATCGGCGCGGACACATTCCCGATACGGCGCGCCGCTATCGAGAGGAATCTGCCGGTGATGACCTGCATGGACACGGCGGGGCTGTTCCTGCACGCCGTCCGGCTGCGGCAGGAAGGGAAGGAGCTCACGTACAGCGCTTTGTAACGGCGGGAGTCCGGCCTTTGCAGCAGCGAGAGCCTGACCTTTGCACCGACGGGAAACAATGCTTTCAGACGCCGGGAGAGCCTTGCGCCTGCGGCGCCGCCGTTATATAATGGAGACATGGACAGGAAATGTGAATTGCTGGTCCCTGCGGGAGGGACGGAACAGTTGATTGCGGCGGTAGAAAACGGCGCCGATGCAGTGTACATCGGCGGCCGCCTTTTTAATGCCCGGATGAATGCAGGAAATTTTGACGACGAAACACTGCGGCGGGCGGTGGATTTCGCGCATCAGCGGGGCGTCAGCGTGCATGTGACGATGAATACACTGCTGCGGGACGAAGAGATGGGAGATGCGCTGAAATATGCGGCCTTTCTGTACGAGACCGGCGTGGACGCCCTGATCGTTGCGGATCTCGGGCTCGGAAAGCGGATTTCGGAGCTGATGCCGGATTTTCCGCTGCATCTTTCCACGCAGGGGACGATTTACAGTCTTGACGGCGTGGAGGCGGCCGGCCGGCTGGGCTTCGAAAGGGTTGTGCTCGCACGGGAGCTGAGTCTGCATGAGATACGGACGATCTGTGAAAATACTGCGATGGAAATCGAGGTTTTCGTTCACGGAGCGCTGTGCATCTGTTATTCCGGGCAGTGTCAGCTGAGCCGTTATTTCGGCGGACGAAGCGGAAACAGGGGGCAGTGTGCTCAGCCGTGCAGACTCGGGTACCGCAGCCTGACGGATACGGGTGCAGAAGAACCCGCACCGGCTTATCCGCTGAGTCCCGGAGATCTCTGCCTGGTTGATCATCTGGGGGAACTGGTTTCCGCCGGCGTGACGTCTCTGAAGGTGGAGGGCCGAATGAAATCCGCCGACTATGTGGGCGTGGTGACATCTGTCTACCGGAAATATCTGGACCGGGTCTGCGCAGGGAAAAGCGGCAGAGTTGAGCCGGAGGATCGTGAGGCGCTTGCTCAGATTTTCAACCGGGGAGGGTTCACGGATGCGTATATCCGCGGCGAATCGGGTGCGGAGCTGATGTCCGGAGACCTTCCGAAGCACGGCGGAATCTATATAGGCAAGGTGCTCCGCCGGATCCCCAGAACGGATCTTCTGGAAACAAAGGAGGATCTGCCTGTTTCTCTGGGGGACGGAGTGGAGATCCGCGGCGCAGAGCTGTGCGGAAATGTCGTTACGTATTGCCGGAAAACAAAGGGAAAGCTTCACATCGGAGATATACGGGGCAGCGTGAAGCCCGGCGATCCGATCTACCGTATTTCTTCGGCGTCACAGCTTGCAGCGGTCCGGAAAACATATCAGCACACAGGACTTGACGGAGGAAAGGAACAAAGGAAAACCCGCGTGGATCTCCGCATCATCGGCAGAGGAACCCGCATCACGGCGATCGGCATCCATGAGTCCGGTAAAAGGGCGGAGGTGCGCTCCGGGGCTTTTGAACCTGCCGCAGAGCCGCTGGATCCGGAGCGGCTGGAGGCGGCGCTGCGCAGGAGCGGAAACACGCCGTTTTACATCGGCCGGATACGGTTCGACGGGGATTTCGGTATGCGCATGAAGGCTTCTCAGATGAATGAACTGCGCCGGCGCCTGCTGAAGGAGGTAGGGGACTCGCTGACCGTGCGCCGACCGAAACCGGAGGTGGTGGACTTTTCCTTTGTGCAGGAAACGCAGCCCCGGGCGATGGAATATTATTTCTATACATGGGATCGGTATCTGCAGAGCAGAAACGGGCTCCCCTCTCACGGGCTTCCTGTGGTCTGTGTGGTGCCGCTGGCGGAATATTTCCGACGGTTCCGGGAGGCGGGAGACGGTGCGAATATCGTTCCTTATGTTTCCAATGTGACGAGAGGAAGGGAAGAATCCGTATTGCGGGAAAACTTCGCTGAGATCTGCGAAATCTGCCGTGAGACGGGGGTTTATGTAGGGAATCCGGGATGGATCCGGCCCTTCCGGAGCGCCGGAGTGCCGGTTTACGGCGACTATGGACTTAATGTGTACAATTCGCAGGCGCAGGCGGCGCTGGACATGCTGGGCGTGCGCTTCAGTGTGCAGAGTCTGGAATCCGATGACCGCAGTAACGGGGCCGTTCCTCTGATGACGCTGCAGCATGAACCCGATGGAAGATATCTCGTTTCTGAGAGATACGGCGTGCTGGAAAAGGTGGATCGTCCATGGTCGGACCAGACACTGCTGGTGGCGAAGGATGCGGATGAGCCCTCGGAGGACCGTCTGCCGGCCCGTGACGCCGGCTGTGAGGTGTTCCGCTATTACTGGAAGTGATGGTATGGCGCCGGAGGTGAAGCGTTTCGTTACTGCTGAGGATGCCGGTATGATACCGGCTGCTGACAAAATATGACTGGACAGAATATAACGCCGTGGAACAGTCTGCGAAAATGTGTTTCAAATGTGTTTCACCGGATTTTAAAAGAGGATGTTGCGAAAACATCCTCTTTCAGGTTTCATTCTATTTTACTAACGGTTCTATGCTTCCAGATTGGCAAGAGCTTCCTGCTTTTCCTTCTCTCTGGCCTGCATAACCTTTTCATATTCTTCGTCGGTCATCTTCATCATGGTGATGCCGGTGAATCCGTAGAAGATGGATACGAGCGGATTGATCAGGTTCAGGAACGCATAGCGTCCATAGCCTCCGCCCGGGCCGCCCCAGGTCTTGACGCCCAGGAACTTCTGCATCGTAGCGCCGCAGGTGTTCCACGGGACGAGGCAGGATGTGATTGTACCGGAGTCTTCCAGTACACGGGAGAGGTTTCTCGGTGCCAGACGTCTGTCCTCATAGGTTTCCTTGTACATTCTGCCCGGAAGTACGAGGGACAGGTACTGGTCTCCTGCGATGATGTTCATGATGATGCAGCTGATAACGGTGACGGTAACCAGTCCGCCGGTTCCCTTTGCGAAGTGCAGCAGGGACTGTGCGATTTCGCCCAGCATGCCGGAAGCGTCCATGATGCCTCCGAAGCACATTGCGCAGAGGATCAGGTTGATGGTCCACATCATGGAATTCATACCGCCCTTGCCGTCGATCAGCTTGTCGATGTTGTACTCGCCGATGATGGAAGTGCTCAGACCCTGTTCCTTAGCAAGAGCTGCGAAGTCTCCGGCGTCCATTGACAGGAAGCTGTCTGCATCATAGGATGCGATCTGATCCGCCAGCTTGTCCTGCGCCTGTGTGTAAGCGTCGGTGAATCCCGGTACGGAATAGCCGTAGTGCAGGATTCCCGGCCAGTCGGCC
The DNA here is from genome assembly GCF_001940235.1 of Hornefia porci. Lineage (NCBI taxonomy): Bacteria > Bacillati > Bacillota > Clostridia > Peptostreptococcales > Anaerovoracaceae > Hornefia > Hornefia porci. Next base: position 2,319,411 of record NZ_MJIE01000001.1, read on the forward strand.
AGACCGATTCCGTTGAAGATGGAGCCGATGATCATACCGGCGACGATACCGCCCATGATGCCCGGGATCGCGGGGATCTTCAGAGCAACGATGACGATAACCAGAATCGGCGGGATCAGCATCCACAGGTTCAGCTTGAAGTTGATCAGGCAGGCCTGTCTCATCGGTTCAACGATGTCCAGATTGTTTCCGCTGGCTCTCATACCCAGAACCAGGTAGATGACCAGAGCGATGATCAGAGACGGCGTAACCGTATAGATCATATGGCGGATGTGATCGAACAGCGTGGCGCCCGCCATGGCAGGAGCCAGATTGGTGGTGTCAGACAGCGGCGACATCTTGTCTCCGAAATAAGCTCCGGAGACGACAGCGCCGGCTGCCATGCTGGACGGGATTCCGAGTCCCGTCGCAACGCCGATCAGTGCGATACCGATGGTTCCGGCGGTGGTCCAGGAAGAACCGGTCGCCAGTGCAACGATACAGCAGAGCAGGCAGGCTGCAAACAGGAAGATGCTCGGCTTCAGAATCAGCAGTCCGTAGTAGATCATCGCGGGAACGACGCCCGCGGCGACCCAGCATCCGATCAGCAGACCGACCTCAGCGAGGATCAGAATGGCCTGCATGGAGCGGTTGATGGAAGCCAGCATGCCGGCCTCCAGGAATGACCATTTGTAGCCGTTCAGAGCGGCCACAATCGCGGCAAATGTCGCGGAAGTAAGAAGTGCGATGTGTACTTCGCCATAGTCACAGGCGAGTGCATCCCCAAATAATTTTCCAAGGATGCCCAGACAATACATTAATACGATCAACGTGAAGAAGAAACATAATAATGCTTGCCATAGAGGTATCTTTCTACCCATAATAAGTCCTCCTCAATAAAGACAAGTAAAATAAAATAAACCCATGCCCTCAGGCATTATTTATTATAAGAGACGCTTATTGATTTGTCAAGATTATGTGAAAATTCCGAGAAGCAATAACACAAAAATAACAAAGTGATGCGGTATCGACTCATAATAAAATGTTATCGATTCGGAGACGCAGGGAAAACGGGACGAGAGAAAGAGACGGCAGAAAAGGGCAGAGGGGAACGGGGAAAGAGTGGAGAACGTGATCGGCGACGGGCTCCGGAGGGGGTACAGGAAAAGCGGACAACAGACGAAGCGGCCCTGTGAAATCACGGATCGGCAGCCGCCGGGGGAGGGTCGGGTGAACCGGCCCCGTGAAATCGCGGATCGGCAGGCGCTGAGACCCGGTCAGGTGAACCGCGCCCCAGAGGCCGGAGACCCGGGTTTTGCTTCGATATATATAATGTAAGGAAAAGAAAATCAAAAAAACGTAAAATTAATTTTAAAAAGATGTTGACAAGGGAGTGAACAGGTGGTAATATATTAAATGTTCGCGGCACACGCGAGCACGGAAACCTTGAAAAATGAAGGGTTCCGGAAGAACCTAGAAAACCACATAGACAGGAAACGAAAGTCAAACAAGACAAAAAGAAACAGGTTGAAACAACCTTGGATCATGTACCAAATGATCCCCAAGATTTCCTAAAACAGTAATACGGTAACAGAAACAACTGTAGAAACAGACGTTAGCGTCTGACCGGATTAAACGGAAGGAAAGAGATAGTAAGCCGAAAGGCTTAATATACCATTTTCATTAAGAGTTTGATCCTGGCTCAGGATGAACGCTGGCGGCGTGCTTAACACATGCAAGTCGAGCGAGAAATCGCGGAAGGAAGCTTCGGTAGAATTCCGGGATGGAAAGCGGCGGACGGGTGAGTAACGCGTGGGAAACCTGCCCTTGACAGGGGGACAGCCGAGGGAAACTTCGATTAATACCCCATAACGCAGAGAGACCGCATGGTCCATCTGCCAAAGATTTATCGGTCAGGGATGGTCCCGCGTCTGATTAGCTGGTTGGTGAGGCAGCGGCTCACCAAGGCGACGATCAGTAGCCGGCCTGAGAGGGTGAACGGCCACATTGGAACTGAGACACGGTCCAGACTCCTACGGGAGGCAGCAGTGGGGAATATTGCACAATGGGCGCAAGCCTGATGCAGCAACGCCGCGTGAAGGAGGAAGGCCTTCGGGTCGTAAACTTCTGTCCAAAGGGAAGAAGAATGACGGTACCTTTGGAGGAAGCCCCGGCTAACTACGTGCCAGCAGCCGCGGTAACACGTAGGGGGCGAGCGTTATCCGGAATTACTGGGCGTAAAGAGTGCGTAGGTGGCTTTGCAAGCGTAGGGTATAAGGCGACAGCCCAACTGTCGTTGGCCCCGCGAACTGTAAGGCTTGAGTACAGGAGGGGAAGGCGGAATTCCTAGTGTAGCGGTGAAATGCGTAGATATTAGGAGGAACACCGGTGGCGAAGGCGGCCTTCTGGACTGTAACTGACACTGAGGCACGAAAGCGTGGGTAGCAAACAGGATTAGATACCCTGGTAGTCCACGCTGTAAACGATGAGCACTAGGTGTCGGGCTCGCAAGAGTTCGGTGCCGGAGCAAACGCATTAAGTGCTCCGCCTGGGGAGTACGCACGCAAGTGTGAAACTCAAAGGAATTGACGGGGACCCGCACAAGCAGCGGAGCATGTGGTTTAATTCGAAGCAACGCGAAGAACCTTACCAGGGCTTGACATCCCTCTGAAAGGCCGGGTAATGCCGGTTCCCTCTTCGGAGCAGAGGAGACAGGTGGTGCATGGTTGTCGTCAGCTCGTGTCGTGAGATGTTGGGTTAAGTCCCGCAACGAGCGCAACCCCTGCCATTAGTTGCCATCATTCAGTTGGGCACTCTAGTGGGACTGCCGGGGACAACCCGGAGGAAGGCGGGGATGACGTCAAATCATCATGCCCCTTATGTCCTGGGCGACACACGTGCTACAATGGCCGTCACAGAGGGAGGCGAAGGCGCGAGCCGGAGCGAAACCCTAAAGGCGGTCCCAGTTCGGACTGCAGGCTGAAACCCGCCTGCACGAAGCCGGAGTTGCTAGTAATCGCGGATCAGAATGCCGCGGTGAATGCGTTCCCGGGTCTTGTACACACCGCCCGTCACACCATGGAAGCCGGGGGTGCCCGAAGTCGGTCGAAAAGGCTGCCTAAGGCAAAACCGGTGACTGGGGTGAAGTCGTAACAAGGTAGCCGTATCGGAAGGTGCGGCTGGATCACCTCCTTTCTAGGGAGACACGTTTGCTGTCTATGGGTTTACTATGGGCTTGTAGCTCAGGTGGTTAGAGCGCACGCCTGATAAGCGTGAGGTCGGAGGTTCGAGTCCTCCCAAGCCCACCAAAATCCTTTTTAAGGATTTTATTTATCACGGGAAACCGTGGAAGTACCTTGAAAATCGAACAATGGAAAATGCAAACAATGCATCACAGAAAAGAGATCGAGATGAAATATCGTATAGGTATTAGCGAAGAAGCTAAGCAAATAGGGTAAGAAATCTACGATTTCAACCGAGAAGCCAAGAAAGCGAAAAACAGGAAAAGTTTTTTGACAAAGAAAGCCCATACATGAGCGCCATGTATGGCAGCCAAGGAGAACCGTATGAAGCGCGAAAGCGCGGCATACAGGAAAAGGCCAAGCAAAGAAGGGCATAAGGCGGATGCCTTGGCACTGGGAGCCGAAGAAGGACGTGACAAGCTGCGAAAAGCTGCGGGAAGGAGCACATATCCGGTGATCCGCAGATATCCGAATGGGGGAACCCGCCTGAGGTAATGCTCAGGCATAGTCATGCGAGTAAAGTAGTATGACATAAGGCAACGCGGGGAACTGAAACATCTAAGTACCCGCAGGAAGAGAAAGCAAACGCGATTTCCCAAGTAGCGGCGAGCGAACGGGAAAGAGGCCAAACCGGGTGCTTGCACCCGGGGTTTAGGACCATCAGAAGACAGTAACATCCTAGTGGAACATGACTGGAAAGTCAGAGCGAAGAGGGTAAAACTCCCGTAGACGAAAGGATGAGCTGCAGGATGGGATCCGGAGTAGGGCCGGACACGTGAAACCCGGTCTGAAGAAGGGGGGACCACCCTCCAAGCCTAAATACTACCCAGTGACCGATAGAGAAGAGTACCGTGAGGGAAAGGTGAAAAGAACCCCGGGAGGGGAGTGAAAGAGAACCTGAAACCTTATGCCTACAATCGGAGGGAGCGAAAGTGACCTCGTACTTTTTGTAGAACGGGCCAACGAGTTATGGTGTGCAGCGAGGTTAAGGTGCTGGAGCACCGGAGCCGAAGGGAAACCGAGTCTTAACCGGCCGCAGTTGCATGCTGTAGACCCGAAACCGGGTGACCTATCCATGTGCAGGTTGAAGTGTCCGTAAAAGGACATGGAGGACCGAACCCGTATCTGTTGAAAAAGGTTGGGATGACGTGTGGATAGCGGTGAAATTCCAATCGAACCCGGAGATAGCTGGTTCTCCCCGAAATAGCTTTAGGGCTAGCCTCGTGGAAAGATGCCTGGGGGTAGAGCACTGAATGTTCTAGGGGCCTTCACCGGTTACCGAAAACTATCAAACTCCGAATACCAGAGCATCATACACGGGAGTCAGACCATGTGAGATAAGTTTCATGGTCGAAAGGGAAACAGCCCAGACCGCCGGCTAAGGTCCCGAAATTCAGGTTAAGTGGAAAAGGATGTGGGGTTGCTTGGACAGCTAGGATGTTGGCTCAGAAGCAGCCATTCATTCAAAGAGTGCGTAATAGCTCACTAGTCGAGTGACCCTGCGCCGAAGATGAACGGGGCTGAAACCTGATACCGAAGCCGCGGATACTGAGAAGTATGGTAGGGGAGCATCGTGTGCAGGCAGAAGCGGAATTGAAAGAGACCGTGGACAGTACACGAGAGAGAATGTTGGCATGAGTAGCGCAAGGCAGGTGAGAATCCTGTCCACCGAAAATCCAAGGTTTCCTGAGGAAGGTTCGTCCACTCAGGGTTAGTCGGGTCCTAAGGCGAGGGCGAAAGCCGTAGTCGATGGAAAACAGGCAGAGATTCCTGTACCACCGAAGGTCGCAGAGTGAAGCGGGGACACGGAAGGATAGGCTGAGCGCGCCGCTGGTCGAGCGCGTCCAAGCGTTGAGGGAGCATGAGCAGGGAAGTCCGTTCATGTGGAACTGAGGCGTTAAGGGGAGGCAAGAGAGCCGGAAGCAGCCGATTTCACGCCGTCAAGAAAAGCCGCTGGCGAGACCCAAGGTGCCCGTACCGCAAACCGACACAGGTAGATGAGGAGAGAATCCTAAGGTGAGCGAGAGAACCATTGTCAAGGAACTCGGCAAAATGACCCCGTAACTTCGGGAGAAGGGGTACCACGGAGACGTGGTCGCAGTGAAAAGGCCCAGGCAACTGTTTACCAAAAACACAGGTCTCTGCGAAAGCGAAAGCTGAAGTATAGGGGCTGACGCCTGCCCGGTGCTGGAAGGTTAAGGGAAAGTGTCAGAGCAATCGAAGCACGGAACTGAAGCCCCAGTAAACGGCGGCCGTAACTATAACGGTCCTAAGGTAGCGAAATTCCTTGTCGGGTAAGTTCCGACCCGCACGAAAGGCGTAATGATCTGGGCGCTGTCTCGACAATGGACTCGGTGAAATTGTAGTGCCGGTAAAGATGCCGGCTACCCGCAGCAGGACGGAAAGACCCCATGGAGCTTTACTGCAGCCTGATATTGAGCCTCGGCGCTGCATGTACAGGATAGGTGGGAGACTATGAATTAAGTACGCCAGTATTTAAGGAGTCATCGTTGGGATACCACCCTTGCAGCGTTGGGGTTCTAACCGTGCGTCGTAAGCCGGCGCCGGGACAGTGGCAGGCGGGCAGTTTGACTGGGGCGGTCGCCTCCTAAAGAGTAACGGAGGCGCCCAAAGGTTCCCTCAGCGCGGACGGAAATCGCGCGAAGAGTGCAAAGGCAGAAGGGAGCTTGACTGCGAGACAGACAGGTCGAGCAGGGACGAAAGTCGGGCTTAGTGATCCGGTGGTTCCGAGTGGAAGGGCCATCGCTCAACGGATAAAAGCTACCCTGGGGATAACAGGCTGATACCCCCCAAGAGTTCACATCGACGGGGGTGTTTGGCACCTCGATGTCGGCTCGTCTCATCCTGGGGCTGGAGTAGGTCCCAAGGGTTGGGCTGTTCGCCCATTAAAGAGGTACGCGAGCTGGGTTCAGAACGTCGTGAGACAGTTCGGTCCCTATCCGCTGTGGGCGTTGGAGATCTGAGTGGGGCTGTCCTTAGTACGAGAGGACCGGGACGGACTTGCCTCTGGTGCACCAGTTGTTCTGCCAAGGGCACAGCTGGGTAGCTACGCAGGGACGGGATAAGCGCTGAAAGCATCTAAGTGCGAAGCCCTCCACGAGAAGAGATCTCCCCCGCAAGGTAAGGTCCGTGGGAGACTACCACGTTGATAGGTCGGAGGTGTAAGTACGGCAACGTATTGAGCTGACCGATACTAATAGACCGAAAGCTTGGCCGGAAGGCATTCCGGAATGTGATGAAGAAGCAGGAACCATTGTTCGGTTTTGAGGGTACCAATTCTCAGAAGAACTGAATCCGGTGGCAATAGCGAGGAGGTCACACCTGTTCCCATCCCGAACACAGAAGTTAAGCTCTTCAGCGCCGATGATACTTGGCGGGTGACTGCCCGGGAAAGTAGGACGCTGCCGGTTCAGAAATCAGAAGACAGGTCAGAAATGACTTGTCTTTTTTTTCGCGCGTTTTCATTCCGGCGAATCGAAAATGTTTTTTTGCTCGGCGGACGCAGCTGCGGCAGAATCTTTTTTGTTTATTAAATTTTCTTAACTCTATTGAATTAGGTTATTTTTGTGTTAATATTTAGGTAAAGACCGATTCGGCACAGGCTGTTTTTCACAGGCAGGGGCCGATCCGGCCAGAAACTGTTTTTCAGGTGACAATTATGTGAGAGGGAGTGACATTTATGAAAAAGAAAAGTAACATTGTCAGTGTCATCGTCCTGATTGTTGTCGTTGCGGTTCTCGTTATCGCGGCGTTCACAACCGACGCCAAGAGCGTTCAGAAAACCTTCTGGGCTCTTGTTCCGCCGGTCATAGCGATTGTCCTGGCACTTGTCACCAAAGAAGTTTACAGCTCATTGTTTATCGGTATAGTTGTGGGAGGTCTTTTGTATTCCGGCTTCAGCTTTCCGGGTACGATCAAGCACGTCTTCACCGACGGAATCGTAGCTCAGCTTACGGATGCGTATAACGTCGGCATCCTGATCTTCCTGGTCATTCTGGGAATCATGGTATGCCTGATGAACAAATCCGGCGGATCCGCAGCGTTCGGAAGGTGGGCGCAGAAACACATCAAGACCAAAAAAGGCGCACAGTTCGCCACCATCGTCCTGGGTATTCTGATTTTCATCGACGATTATTTCAACTGTCTCACAGTGGGAAGCGTCATGCTTCCGGTCACAGACCGTTTCAAGATTTCCAGAGCCAAGCTGGCATATCTGATCGACGCGACCGCGGCCCCGGTATGCATTATCGCACCGATTTCTTCCTGGGCCGCTGCAGTATCGGGTTTTGTCCCCGGCAACCAGAACGGAATCGCGCTGTTCTGCAGCTGCATTCCATGGAATTTCTACGCGCTGTTCACGATTACGTTCATGTTCGCTATTACGGCAATGCAGGCTGATTATGGCTTGATGGAGCTGCATGAGCTGAATGCGACGACAAAGGGCGATCTGTTTACGACGCCGGAGCGTCCGTATGCGGAGGCGGACAAAGCCAAGCTGAAAGAGGACGGAAAACTGTTCGACATGCTGATTCCTGTCATTGTGCTGGTCATCTGCTGTGTGATCGGTATGCTCTGGAGCGGCGGAATGTTCTCCGGAAAGAACTTTGTAGAAGCCTTCGCCAACTCAGATGCTTCCGTAGGACTCGCGGTCGGTTCATTCTTCGCCCTTCTCATTACTCTGGTCATTTACATGGTAAGACGTGTAATGAATTTCACAGAGTTTATGGCCTGTGTCCCCGACGGATTTGCAGCGATGATCGCGCCGATTCTCATCCTGACCTTCGCCTGGTCACTGAAGGGCATGACGGACAGCCTGGGCGCGTCTGTCTATGTCGCGGATCTGATTAAAAACAGCGCGAGCAGTCTGATGAACCTGCTGCCGTTTATTATCTTCCTTATTGCGGTCGGCCTGTCCTTTGCCACCGGCACCTCTTGGGGAACGTTCGGAATCCTGATCCCGATCGTTGTTACGGCGTTCAAGGACACCGATCCGAACCTGATGATCATCGCGATGTCCGCCTGCATGGCCGGCGCTGTCTGCGGCGATCACTGCTCGCCGATTTCGGATACCACCATCATGGCTTCCGCGGGAGCCCAGTGCTACCACATCAATCACGTCAATACGCAGTTGCCTTATGCGATGACTGTCGCGGCGATTTCCGCGGTCACGTACATTGTGGCGGGATTTTCGCGCAACGTGGTCGTGTCGCTGGTATTTGGCTTTGTCGTACTGATCGTTCTGCTGTACTTCCTGAAGAAGAGGGAACAAAAGAAATACGGCGCGGCCTGGGCAGACTGATTCTGCGCCCCGGCGCGTCCGGAACACGAGCCCCGGCTGTATATGAAGCCCCCGTCTGTCTGTGCTGATTGCAGACAGACGGGCTTTTGCTGTTTCTGCAGAAATCACATAAATTGGCAATTATTACCAACAATCTATGGACGGAATTTACATTTTATGCTATAATTAGCGCATGCTCATTATGTTCCTGCCGGACTTAATGGGCGCTGACAATGATTTGTTTGCAGCGCGCGGCGCACAGCCGGCTGCAGAGGGCGCCGGCATGCGCTGACTGATGCCTGCGCTGTGTATGCTATGCTGCGCCCGGCTCAGGTGAGGGAGGTCGTTACATGATCGTATTGAAAATTATATTTTGTGTGATGATCTGCGTACCGCTGGCCTGTGTGGGATGGTTCCTCTTTGAAAAGCTTCTGGAATCTGCCACCGGCGGCAGAGAATAAACGGGAGTTATTGATGAACAGAGGGCTTTTTATATCATTTGAGGGGCCGGACGGCTCCGGAAAATCCACGCAGATTGAGTATCTGAAAACCTATTTCCGGGAACGGGGGCTCGACTGCGTGTTTACCCGTGAGCCGGGAGGCACAGAGATTGGAGAAAAACTCCGGGAGGTGATCCTGGATAAGTCGAATAACGAAATGTGTGATATGACAGAGGCCCTGCTGTACGCAGCCAGCCGGGCGCAGCACGTCTGTCAGCTGATCGGCCCCGCGCTGAATGAAGGAAAGATCGTCGTCTGCGACCGCTTCATGGACTCCAGCATCGCCTATCAGGGCTGCGGGCGACAGCTGGGAGACAAGGTCAGAGTGATTAACGAATATGCGGTCATGGGCATAATTCCCGACCTCACATTCCTGCTGGAAATCGATCCGAGAGTCGGAAAGGGAAGAATCCGGGCGGACGAGAGAGACAGGCTGGAGAATGAAAAACTCCGGTTCCATAAACGCGTGTACCGGGGTTACCTGCAGCTTGCGGAACAAGAGCCGCAGAGAATTGTGCTCATCGACGGGAGCCGCAGCCGCGAGGAGATGAGAGCGGAAATCACGGGGCACATTGAGAGACTCCTGGAACAAAGGGAAGGGCAATGAAGCTGACGGATTACAGAAAATATGGAAACGCGGCGGAGCAGCTGTCAAAGGCGATTCTGTGCGGTCATATCTCACACGCATATATTTTTGAGGGTGACAATGACGTGGACAAGGTCGGATTCGCCAGAGCCTTTGCCGGCGCAATTCTCTGCAGAAACGCTCCGGGTGAGGGCTGCGGCCAGTGTCCCGTCTGCAGAAAGATCGCCGGAGATAATCATGAGGATGTCTATCACATCGTGCCCGTGGAAGAAAAGAAAGGCTATCCTTCGGTGAAGGACGGCGCGATTGAAAAGCTTCTGGAGGATCTGAAAACCATACCGACAGCGGGAGACCGGAATATCGCCATTATTGAAGGCGCGGATACGCTGACGCCGAAGGCGAGGGGCCATCTTCTGAAAACACTGGAGGAACCGGCGCCCGGAACGGTGATCATTCTTTTGTCAGAGAACGTGTATAACCTGTCGCCACCCATCAATTCCAGATGCGTCCGGTATCATCTGATGAATTTCACCGATGCGGCAGATACGGAGATGGATGCGTTTGCCGATGAAATACTGCGGATGACCCTCAGCGGAGCGTTCTTCTTTGACATTTGCAGGAAACTGGACGGTGAGATTAAGGGCAGGCCGGACGCCTTCACATTTCTGGATGCGATGGAAAACCGGATCGGATATCATCTGCGTGAACAGACGCCGGAATTTCAGAGCGCGCGACTGGCGAAAGGAGTCCGTGACGCGGAAAAGGCGAAGGAAAGGCTGCGGCGGAACATAAACTATAAATATGCGATCAGGGAGCTGATTTTAAAACTGGAGGAAAATAAATGGTAAATGTTGCTGGGGTGCGGTTCAAAAGTACCGGGAAGGTCTATTACTTTGACCCCTGCGATCTGGATGTACAGCCGGGGCAGGGCGTGATCGTCGAGACGGCAAGAGGGATGGAATTCGGCACAGTAACGATGGGAATCACGCCGATCAAGGAAGAGGATGTCACGCGTCCGCTGAAGAAGATCGTACGGATTGCCGGAGAGAAGGACATCGCACGTCACGAGGAAAACGAGAAGAAAAAATCCAGGGCGATGAAGACGTGTCAGGAGAAGATTCAGAAGCATCACCTCGAGATGAAGCTGATTGATGTGGAATACACATTTGATAATAATAAGATTATCTTTTACTTTACGGCGGACGGACGTGTGGACTTCCGGGAGCTTGTAAAGGATCTGGCCGGCGTTTTCAAGATGAGGATTGAACTGCGTCAGATCGGCGTGCGGGACGAGGCGAAGATGCTGGGAGGCGTGGGCTCCTGCGGAAGAGGGCTCTGCTGTGCCACCTGGCTGTCGGATTTTCAGCCCGTTTCCATCAAGATGGCGAAGGTGCAGAATCTGTCACTGAACCCCGCAAAAATCTCCGGCGTATGCGGCAGGCTGATGTGCTGTCTGAAGTATGAAAACGACGTCTACTCCGAGCTTCGGAAGGGAATGCCGGATGTGAACGAGCGTATCGAGACGCCGGAGGGGCTCGGAAAAGTTATCGAATCCGACGTCCTGACCGGAAAGATACGGGTGCGGATCTACACCGGAGAAAAAGACGATACCGGTGCTGACAAGCTCAGCGCTGATGTTTACACCTATAAAAAGGACGAGATAGAAAGATTTGACAAAAAAGACCGGAAACCGCAGAACGGCGGAAACAGCGGTGCCCACGGAAAGGGACACGACAGATCCGGAAAGCATCATCAGGAGCACGCTGCGCCGCGGAACGGTGCCGGAGGAGATAAGAGTTTAGGGAACGGAAAGGCCGGAAACCGCCGTCGCCGCCGCCGGAAGAACAGGAGAAACGACGGAGGAATGAATCCGCAGGAGTCCGGCGGAGGCGTCAGAGGAACCGGAAATGACAGAGACGGAAATGAAAGAGAAACGTCCGCTGAGAATTGACGATACCGGCTTCGGCAGCGTTCGCATTCTTCAGGATCCGGAAACGTTCTGCTACGGGGTCGACGCCGTGCTTCTCGCGGGATTCGCGGCTGCGCGTCTGAAGGGCAGGAGCCGGCCATCAAGACTTTGTGATCTGGGAACGGGAAACGGGATCGTTCCGCTGATTCTCTCGCACAAAACGCATATAGGCGATATGTGGGGCGTCGAGGTCCAGGAAGAGGTCTGGCGTCTTGCCGTGAAGAACGTTGAGCTGAATGATCTGGAGGACAGGCTGCATTTTCTGCACGCAAATGTCCGCGATATCCGGACGAGACCAGTCGAATGTCAGAGTCCTGCCGGTCAGCCGGTTTTCCCGGCAGAACTGGGAGGACCGGGAAGCTTTGACGCGGTGACTATGAACCCTCCGTATACGGCAGCCGGGAGCGGACTGCCGGCCGGAAACGAGGCCAGGACCATCGCCCGCCATGAGGTTGCGGGAAGTCTGGAGGACTTCCTGAGGGCAGCGTCCGCGCTTCTGAAAGACAAAGGGCATCTGTTTATCGTACATCGGCCTTCCCGGCTTATTGACCTTTGCGAGCTGTGCAGAAGGCTCCGGCTGGAGCCCGGAGAAATTGTCTTTGTGAGCGGAAAACCGATGGAGAAGCCGAATATCGTATTGATGCACTGTGTGCGGAACGGTAACCGCGGCCTGCGCATACTGCCGGAGATGCATGTGAGAGAACCGGACGGGAGCTTCTCCCATGAGATGCTGAAGCTTTATGAACGGGAAACGCCTGTGCGGGATGCGGCCTCCGCGATGCGGAAAGACAGAGAGGGACCGCCGCTGCGGTCGGAGAACGACATACCCGCAGCCGGAGGGAAACCCGGTGCAGAAGCTGAATGTAAAGATAGTGTAAAATAGCAGTTGCTATTATTTGGAAATTTGTATATAATATTCCACAAGGGAAGACGGGTGTATCGCCCGTCAGGAGTTTGGAGGTTTGAGCCATGATAACAATTGATCTGAAGTACACATTGATCTGCCTGGTGTTTGTTGCGCTGATCATCCTGCTGATCTTTCTCTGTGTCCTCGCGAAGAACCTGATCACAACGGTGAAAAACGTGAATAAGGTCGTCGATGACGCCTCGGTGGTGTCCGGCGTTGCCTCGGATAAGGCGATGCAGGTGGACGGAATTGTCGGGGATCTCGGTAGCGCGCTGAATGACCTCACCGCGGCCATGAAGGGGAATCAGAGCCTGGTGGGCGCCATGACGAACGTCGCCAAGGCGGCGGCGTCGACGGTGTCCTATTTCAAAAGTTCGGATCCTGCGGAATACTACAATGAAGAGGAAAAGAAAAAGTGGAAGAAGCACTGAATTTGGAACCGGACCGGAGAGGCCCTGAAAGGAGACGTGAGAAATGAAAGCTACTGGTATCGTGAGACCGGTTGATGCGCTTGGCAGGGTTGTGATCCCTGTGGAACTGAGACGTAATCTCGGGATAAAGACAGATGATTCGCTGGAGGTCTTTGTCGATGGGCAGTATATCATGCTGAAAAAGTACGAACCATCCTGCATTTTCTGCGGCGATATCGATGATATCCGGCTCATTCACGGAAAGAGCGTATGTGCGAAATGCATCGAGGAAATGAAAAAACTGTAATGTTTTCTTAAGAATAATTAACCTGCCCCGTGCAGGTTATTTTAGTTATCTTTGTTGAAACCGCCGGCGATAATTAGTATACTAATAGATGGAGAAAAAAAGCAACTGTTTTGGAGGGAAATGTGGCGAAATTTTTAGTACAGAAAAGTGAACCGTTAAACGGAGAAGTATATATCAGCGGCGCAAAGAACGCGGTGCTTCCTCTGATGGCGGCGGCGCTCCTCAGCGGAGAAACCTGCCGGATCGAGGACGTCCCGGATCTGCGGGATGTGGAAGTGATGAAGGAAATTCTGACCTCGCTGGGGGGAAATATCAGGGAATCAGAGGACTCGGTTCTTGAAATCACCTGTGACTCCATAACGACGAACGAGGCTGATTATGAGCTGGTGCGGAAAATGAGAGCCTCCTTTCTGGTTCTCGGGCCGCTGCTTGCACGCACGGGCAGAGCCAAGGTGCATATGCCGGGCGGCTGCACGATCGGTGCGAGACCGATTGACCTTCATCTGAAGGGCTTCGAGGCGCTGGGCGCGGAGGTCATTCAGAAGGATAATTATGTCGAGGCGCTTGCGCCCGCCGGCGGTCTCAGAGGAGCCAGCGTTTATCTGGATTTTCCGAGTGTGGGAGCAACGGAGAACATTATGATGGCGGCGGGGCTTGCGAAGGGAACCACCTATATCGAGAACGCCGCGGAGGAACCGGAAATCGTTGATCTGGCGAACTTTATGAACAAAATGGGAGCCCGGATTAAAGGCGCCGGTACGGATACAATTAAGATCGAGGGCGTGGAAAGCCTGAAGGGCTGCTTCCATACGGTTATTCCGGACCGGATCGAGGCGGGGACCTTCATGCTGGCAGGCGCGATCACCCGGGGACAGGTTCTGATCAAGAACATTGTTTCCGACCATGTCAAGCCTATTACCGCCAAGCTTCGCGAATGCGGCGTGACTGTGGAAATGGGTGACGAAGGCATGTATGTGGTGGCAGATCAGGGACCGCTGAGCTCTACGGACATCAAGACGCTCCCGTATCCGGGCTTTCCGACGGACATCCAGTCGCCGTTTATGGCGTTTCTGACTACGGTAGAAGGCTCCAGCACAGTGATTGAAACGGTGTTTGAGAATCGTTTCATGCATGTGGCGGAGCTGAACCGGATGGGTGCTAACATCCAGACAGAGGGAAACAAGGCGTACATTCAGGGCGGAAAAACCCTGGAGGGAGCACAGGTGATCGCAACAGATCTGCGGGCCGGCGCAGCGCTCGTTCTGGCCGGTCTGGTGGCGAACGGAACTACTGAGATCTCCGAGATCTATCACATCGAACGCGGCTACGAGAAGTTCATGAAGAAATTCAAGGCGCTGGGTGCGAACATTCTGAGAATCGACGATTAAATTAACAGTCGTCTGCGGTCGGATTACCGGCCGTCCGGCACAGATCCGAAGCAGACGGGAAAGAACAAAAACGGAAAGAAGCGGAGGGAGAAAATGGCGGATTTAAAGTATCTGGAACTTCTGGCTAAGGACTATCCGAATCTGGAGGCTGCATCGGCAGAGATCATCAACCTGAATGCGATTCTGGCGCTGCCGAAGGGCACGGAATATTTCCTGAGCGATCTGCACGGTGAGCATGAGGCGTTCATCCACATGCTGAAGAGTGCGTCGGGGACGATCCGGATGAAAATCGACGAACACTACGGAGGCATTCTCAGCGAGCAGGACCGGGACGATCTCGCAGCGCTGATCTACAATCCTCAGGCGGAGCTCAAGCGACGCCATAAAAGCGAAGCCGACTTCAACAAATGGTGTACCACTGTGATATATCGCCTTATTACGATATGCCAGTCGGTGTCAACAAAGTATACCCGCTCCAAGGTCCGGAAGCGCCTGCCCGGAAATCTGGCCTACGCGATGGACGAGCTGCTGCACGCAGATGACGAGGCGAACAAGAATCACTATTATGAAGCGATTATCAGTTCGATTATAGAATGCGGAATCGCGGACCGCTTCATCGTGGCGATGGCGGAGGCAATTTCCGATCTGGCGGTGGATCATCTTCACATTATCGGAGATATTTTCGACAGAGGGGCGCATCCTGACCAGATCATGGATTTCCTGATGAATTATCATGATGTGGATTTTCAATGGGGCAATCACGATATCGTCTGGATGGGGGCGGCCACAGGAAACTGGGCCTGCATTACCAATATTCTCCGCATGAACATCAGCTACAACAATTTCGATATGCTGGAGGTGGGCTACGGCATCAATCTGCGTCCGCTGGCAACCTTCGCGGAACGCGTCTACGGCGACGACCCCTGTGAGAAATTCATGCCCCACATCCTGGATGAGAACATCTACGACCCGGTCAGCCCGCTTCACGCGGCGCAGATGCACAAGGCGATTGCAATCATGCAGTTCAAGATTGAAGGACAGCGGATCAAGGCGCATCCTGAGTATGGCATGGAAAAGCGGCTTCTTCTGGATAAGCTCAATCTGAAGGAGGGAACGGTTACCGTCGAGGGAAAGGTCTGGCCTCTGCGTGACACTAATTTCCCGACGGTTGATCCGGAGGATCCCTATCGCCTCACTCCGGAGGAGGAGCAGGTCATGGACAGCCTGGAGGCCTCAATCCTGAATTCCGAGAAGCTTCAGCGCCATATCCAGTTCCTGTTCAGCCACGGAGCTTTGTACAAAAAAATAAACGGGAATCTTCTCTATCACGGCTGTGTGCCTATGGACGAGCAGGGCGAGTTCGTGGACGTCACCCTGGGAGGCGGGACCTATCGCGGAAAAGCCCTGATGGACTACCTGGACAAGCAGGTGCGCGCGGCCTATTTCTCGCCGGACGAGTCTCAGGAGGTAGGGCGCTCCGGCGATCTCATGTGGTACCTCTGGGAAGGAAGCAACTCTCCTTTGTTCGGCAAAGAAAAGATGACCACGTTTGAGCGTCTGTTCATCGCGGACAAAGCCAGTCACAAGGAGCCCACACGCCCGTATTACAAGCTGATTCGTCAGAAGGAGCCTGTGCAGCATATTCTGAGGGAATTCGGGCTGGATCCCAATCACGGTAAGATTCTGAACGGTCACGTTCCGGTCAAGATCAAGGACGGCGAAAGCCCGATCAAGGGCGGCGGACTGCTGTATGTGATCGACGGCGGAATTTCCAAGGCCTATCAGAAGCAGACCGGAATCGCGGGCTATACCTTTATTTTCAATTCGCGGTTTATGGCGCTGGCAGAACATAAGCCCTACACGCCGCTGCAGCCGGACGGTACGCAGACCTTCACCTCACCGACCCTGCAGATTGTAGACACCCTGCCCGAACGTATGCTGATCATCGACACCGATCAGGGCGCCGAGCTCGTGGAGCAGGTAAACGACATGAAGGCTCTCTGCGACGCATACCGCCGCGGTCTGCTGAAACAGCAGTATTAGGTATTAAAGGACGTTGATTTGCCGACGGCTCGGTCGGCGGACTGATGTCGGTAATAAGCGACAAAAGCATATTAAAACCCCTTGCAATCGTTGAAATTGCAAGGGGTTTTAATTGGTGCGCCACGGGAGACTCGAACTCCCAACCTACTGATTCGTAGTCAGGTACTCTATCCAATTGAGCTAGTGGCGCTTACGCATCTCACGTACCTTTTAATTATAACGTGTTTCAGCGCGTTTGTCAAAGGATATTTTTGTAAATTTTGGGTAATTGGAGCGTGTCGGCAGACGCTGACTGATGCCTGTGCCCAGAATTTCGGATGAAACGCCTGAAAAAGACCGCACCCCGTATCGTTGTCGTACGATACGGGGTGCGGCGCGTGTTTAAGGATAAACGATATGAGTTGTTATGCAGTGATAGCGTCTTCTTTCTTTACGTTCTTTTTCAGCTGTACGTCCGGTTCCTTCGGCAGGTGGAACAGCGGGATGAAGCGGTCCAGACCGGTGAAGGTCAGGATCAGCAGTGAGAATACCGCGATGATCGCCATGAAGTTATACCGGATGAAATCCGTGTTCGCGAATTTGTACAGCGGGTAAACGTTGGCTGCGATACCTACGTAGAATGCGAGGTAGACGTGCCACGGAATCAGCTGAGAACCGAATACGCCCATGGCGTCGCCGAAGGTGGCGTTTCTGAGCTTGATGCGGTACATGTCCTCTTCGCTCGCTTCGATGTTCTCCTCCGCGATGTCCTTGATAATCGGTCCGACCGTTACGATCTGAGCCATCTCGTCGGACAGAATCGCGTTACCGATGATGCACAGCAGTCCGTTGCAGGTCATCAGCTGGCGTACGTTCCTGGAAATCGCAACGATGCCCTTGGCAATCGGGTCGAATGCGTTCATGGCAGCCATGATTCCGCCGAACGCGGCAACCCACATCATCATGACGACAACCCAGGAACCGGCGTCAGAGAATCCGCTCATGCACATATCCAGGTACTTCTGCAGACCGCCTTTGAAGAAGGAAGTGGTTCCGGCCGGAATGCCCAGGATGTAGGCGGACAGGATTCCGGAGCCGATGCAGACGAAGGTGTTCAGGCCGATGACAGCCAGAACGATAACCAGAATCAGCGGAATGATCATGTACATCGCGACCGCATTGTCAGTACCGACCTGTGAAAGCAGGTCCACAGCCTGAGGACGCTCTGTCTTCAGGTACTCCATGGCGCTGTCCGGAATTGTGGACATGACGGCGGAGGTATCTGCGTGCGTCGTGGGCAGACCCATGACGATTCCCGCGATGACAAAGCAGATTGCCGCTGCGATCAGGCACAGGATTGACCACACTCCCTGATAACGGATACGGTCGATAACCTCGACGCCCTGAATACCGGAGGATACGATCGTCGTATCGGAAATCAGACCGATGTTGTCGCCGAAGCAGGCGCCGCCCGCAGTCGCGCAGGTAACCAGCAGCAGACAGCCGTCCGTTGTGCAGGACGGGTCTACGATGTGGCAGAGCCACAGGAAAATCGGCGCACAGGCTGCGAATGTTCCCCAGGAGGTTCCGGTCGCAACAGACAGAACCGCGGTGGACAGCAGTCCGACAACGGCGATGTAACGGGCAGTGATACCCGCCTTCAGCGCCAGATTAATAACAGAGGCGCCGACGCCGGTGGACATGAATGAGTTCGCCATTGCGTAAGCGAACATCAGAATAAATAACGCTACAATAATGTTGGTAACGCTTTTGATGGCGGCAGACTGGCATTCCTTGAATGTCAGGTGCTCGGTGAAACGCGCGATGATAATTGCGGCGATGGTTGCCAGCGGCGCAGCGATCAGCGCGTTCTGCCCGGCGATCATGAGCCCCGCAAGGACGATGATCGGCAGGAATTTGATAATTGCTTTCAGGATTTTCATTCTCCCTCTCCTCGTTGATTAGTGATAACAAATAACAACTCGTTATATTTTTAACGCAAGACTTGTGCCATGACGTCAGATATGAAGAAAAGGAGATACCCAAAAAAGGATTCGCCGCAAGTTGTGAGAATATGCGGACAGACAGAGGCAGATCCTCTGAAATAGATCAGTAAAGAATGAATATCAACTGCAACACGACCCATAAATGAGATTTATCAAAATAAATCGACCCATAAACGGGTCATAAAATGAGAGGATGAGAAAGAGAGAAGACTGAGAAGATAAGAAAATGAAAAAACTGCGGCTGTGAATCCCTGTCGCGAGATCCGCAGCCGCAGGTTGCGAGTGCTTTGTCATATTGCAGCTATTATATCAGAGCCCTCTTATATCAGAGTCTTCATCACGAGTTAGAAATCATCTGAAAGAATTCCTTAAAGGTGATCGGCGCCTGAAAGGCCTCCTGCATGACGTAGGCCGCCAGTCCGAGCGTCGCCACGATAATCAGGAACACGAAGATTATGATTCTGATAAATTTCCACATTATATTACCCTCACTAACAGCCGTTACGGCTTCATTACTTCACTAATGGACAAGCCATGTGATGACGAACAGCAGTACGGAGAAAGCCGCAAAGCAGTAGGAGATAATTCTCCAGAGCTTGTACTGTTTGTCCAGACTGGTTCTCTCCTCGGGAGTCGGTTCCGCGGTTGCGAGAGCCAGAGCTTCCACATCCAGAGCCTCCTGGGGAATCGGGCGCTTGCGTACATAAATCAGGTAGTATGCGATCGCCAGAACGTCCCAGATGATGTTGTACCAGATGGCGACAGGGTCGTAAGCCAGAACCAGCAGAATCGCGAATGTGATGATGCTGAACCATGCGCCGAAGGTACCGGCCGGGCACTTCCACGGTCTCGGAAGATCAGGCTCCTTCTTACGCAGCATCAGGAACGAGATATATCCGATGATGTAACACTGAATCTGGTTGTAGGAGCACATCATGGCAACGATCTTGATGGAGCCGGAAAGGATGAAGAAGATTCCCAGAACGCCGCAGAGAACAACTGCACGGTGCGGGCTCTTGTATTTCGGATGCACCTTGCCGAAGTATTTCGGGAAGTTGCCGTCCTCCGCCATGATATACATATAGCGCGCCGGTCCGGCGATACACGGGTTCATGGTGGAGAAGTCTCCGCCGAGTGTAATGCCCAGGCACAGGATGATCAGAGGAAGTCCGACGATTCCCGCGTACTGCATTGCGGATGCATATGGTGCCGCAGCGGTGTACAGGTCCGGAATATGCTCGGACGGCGTCAGTGCACAGAGGAACCACTGGAACAGCAGGTTAACCGCCAGAACGCAGAACGGTGAGATCAGCAGAGCTCTCGGCAGAGTGATCTGCGGGAACTTGACCTCAGAGCCCATTCCGACGATGGTCTCAAATCCGAAGAAGCACCAGAGTACCAGCAGCACGGCCTGTGCGAACGCATTGACTCCGTGGGGGATTCCCACGCCTGCGACCAGCGTGGTTACGCTGGAGAAATCCGCCTTGGCCAGTACTGTGGCAAACCATACCAGAGAGCAGGCCCAGAAGAAGAACATGAAGAAGTTCTGCGTCTTCCCGTTCATCTCGATGCCTCTGTAGGAAATTACAGTGAACAGGATGAACAGACCGATCGCGGGCATGATCTTCCACAGGAAGAGGTTCATATCAACATTTCCCTGGAACAGGTCGATCAGAGAGTAATCGTTGTCGTCCGTCGGAATATGCATTCCGCAGGCGTTCAGCAGTCTTACAAAGTAGTTGGAGAACGCCATGGACTCGGACGCGCCGATGCCGACCTGCGCCAGCGTGTAGTTCCAGCTTTCGAATACAGCGACAGGATAGTTGATTGCACGCTTGGCGAAGGAATACGTTCCGCCTGCCAGCGGCAGCGCAGCGCCCATTTCGCCGTACATTGCGCACGGCCAGAGAATGAGAACGAACGAAATCAGTGATGCGAGAATGACGGTACCGCCCATAAGCCCGACAATCTGCGAGCCTACAGTGAACAGTCCCACGCCGATGACAGCGCCGGCTGTAATGGTGACGCATTCCGCAAGTCCCAGAGTCCTGCTTAAGGATTGGGATTGAGCTTTGTCATCCATAAGATAATACCTCCTTACAATAAATAACAATTAATGGAAAACATAGTGTTATATATATCAGTTAATATATATACGAATCAGTGAACGGCTCCGGATGCCGCTTCCCCGGAGGATTTCCGCGCCTGCTCCTGCTGCAGCCGGGCGGCTCTGAGTCTTCTGCGCTGGCTGAAGTAGGGGAACATGAAAACAATAGTTGGTATGTTGAAGGTGAGCCACATCCGCAGGCAGAACAGACCGAGACCCTCGTACTGCCCGGGCTCCGACACGAGCAGGGGCCGAACTGCGAGGATCGTGGCGGCGACAAAGCAGACAACCGGAATGAGAAGCCCCGGATAACGGCTTTCGCGTCCGCTGAGATATTTCTGCAGACTGATGATCAGATACATTGCGACAAGTGCCGACGGCAGAATGATGACCATCTGATTTGTACTCATATTCAATAAAGCCTGCATCTTTGCGCTCTCCTTTCTCTGCACCTCTGGTTTACGCACGGTTTTGCAGCAATCTGTATGCGAAATCCCCGCAGTATGTGGGGATTCTGAATTTTATCTGAAGTTTGCCCGAAATATTACCGAAATATTATATACAGAATTTTATACTTCTTTCCGAATAAAGGCATAGTACAAAGCGGAAATTGACAGAAAAAAATGAAAGTGATATGATTAAATTATAAAAAAGAAGTTCCGATTTTTACCAATAATCTGATCATCGGCGCTGCGAGTGTAAGATATCGGTGCTGCGGATGCAGGATATAAGATGTAAGATGATGTGATAACAGGAGGCGACGGGAGGCGATATGGCATACTTCATCAGTGACAGACAGGCCCTGGCATCGGATCGGGAGCGCTCGGCCTATACGCCTTTTGTTCCTGAGATCCGGGGCTGCAAGAGAACCGAGGAAATGATCGCCAAGGGACATCCTTTGTACACCGCGCTCTGCAGTATTTCGACGCTGGAGAGCACGTCCAGTGAGATGGTGGTCTATCCGGTTGTCCCGGACGGCTGCATCAAGATGTTCTTTTATACGAGAAACAAACTGAATTACGCGAAGCTGTGCGGCGTGACAGACAGCCTCCGGAAATTCATCATCTATCCGGGAGATCAGATTCTGATCTTCAGTTTTATGCCGGGACACTGTGAATCCTTTGTGAAATGCGACGGCTGCGAGCTGACGAACAAGGCGGTCGACATTCAGGAGGGAATCCGGAACGGGCAGAGACTGACGGAGATCGCCAAGAGGGAAATCTCCATCGAGTGGAAGGCGCTGCTGATGTCCCGCGTTCTTCGCATGGAAACGAATGAGCGCGACACGGACTACCTGATTCGTTTCTGCACGGAAGCGATTCTGCGGAACAACGGCAACATTCAGGTGGCAGAGCTGGCGAAAAAGAGCGGTTTTTCCCAGCGGTACCTGGGGAAGATTTTTGAGCGGTATATCGGCATTCCGCCCAAGACCTACGCGGAGATCATCCGGCTGCAGCGGTCGCTGCGTATGATTTTCGATCCGGAGAACAAATCCTCCCTGCTGGAGATCGCCATGGACAACGGATACTTCGATCATGCGCACATGAACCGGGCGTATAACCGCTATCTGAACTGTTCATCGGGAGCTTTGAGGAAATCAGGGTTCTCAATTATAGATTACAACAAAGTTGAATCGTTGATTTAACAGGAAGGAGCCAGGAAAATGGCTGGAAAATATTATCTCGGTCTTGACAGCGGTACGACGGGAACCACGGCTCTTGTCATGGATCAGGACTGGAATGTGGCCGGCAGAGGCTACAAAGAACTCACGCAGCGTTATCCGCACCCGGGCTGGGTGGAGCACGATGCGATGGAGATCTGGGACAGCGTGCTGTACGCGGTTTCGGAGGCGTGCAGGAAGGCCGGCATCGATGCG
Source organism: Hornefia porci (assembly GCF_001940235.1). Lineage (NCBI taxonomy): Bacteria > Bacillati > Bacillota > Clostridia > Peptostreptococcales > Anaerovoracaceae > Hornefia > Hornefia porci. Next base: position 2,342,009 of record NZ_MJIE01000001.1, read on the forward strand.
ACACAGCTTCGCTGCATCGGTATTGACAACCAGGGTGAAACGGTGGTGCTGTGGGACAAGACGACCGGAATACCGGTCTATAACGCGATCGTGTGGCAGGACAGACGGACCGCCAAATATGCGGATTCCATCACAGAGAAATACGGGAATATGGTGCGGGAGAAGACCGGACTGATGATCGACGCGTATTTCTCAGCCACAAAGATTCGCTGGATCATCGATAACGTACCGGGCGTCAGGGAAAAGATAAAAGAAAAGAAAATTCTCGCCGGCACGTTGGACACCTGGCTGATCTGGAAACTTACCCACGGGCGGGTCTTTGTGACAGATGTGACGACGGCCAGCAGGACGATGCTGATGAACATTCATACCGGCCAGTGGGATCAGGATATTCTGGACGCGCTGGACATCGACAGGAGCATGCTGGCGGAGATCTGTGACAGCTCTCATATCTACGGGAAGACAGATCCGCTGGATTTCTTCGGAACGGAGATCCCCATTTCCGGATCCGCCGTGGACCAGCAGGCTGCGCTTTTCGGTCAGGCCTGCTACAAGCCGGGTTCCATCAAGTGCACCTACGGCACGGGTTGCTTCATGCTGATGAATACGGGCGACAAGCCGATTTATTCCAGAAACGGAATTCTGACGACGGTCGCCTGGGGACTGAACGGAAAGATGACCTTTGCGCTGGACGGCGGCGTATACGTAACCGGAGCTGCGACACAGTGGCTGCGGGACGGGCTGAAAATCATCGACAGCGCGGACCAGACGGAGGCGATGGCGGTCGCGGCCGGAAACAACGGCGATGTATATTTTGTTCCCGCATTCTCGGGACTGGCGGCGCCTCACTGGGACTCCTACGCGAGAGGCACGATCATCGGCATCACCGGAGGCACCACGAGAGAGCAGATCGTCCGGGCGTGTCTGGAAGCCACGGCTTATCAGGTCAAGGACAATCTGGACGTGATGAAGCTGGACGCCAACATTCCGATCACTGCGATGCGAGTGGACGGCGGAGCGGTTGCGAACGGGTTCCTGATGCAGTTCCAGGCGGATATTCTGGGAATTCCGGTCGATATTGCGGCGGTGCATGATACAACTCCTCTGGGAGCGGCGTATTTGGCTGCACTGGCTATCGGCGATTTCGACGACCTGGATGAGATTCAGGCCAAGTGGAAGCTGGAGCGCAGCTACGAGCCGAAGATGAGCGTGGACGAGAGGGAAACTCTTTTGTACAAATGGCACAAGGCCGTGGAGAGATCGAAAAACTGGGCCGAGGATTAAAGCACGGCTCTGTTGATAAACAGTGTCTGCTCATTAAGCTCCGTCGGACTTAACGGGCACGCATTAAATATTACAACGACGACAAAGGTTTACAGCTTTTATGGAGGGTAAAAAATGAGTAAGCAAATGCTGTTCAGTCCTGGCCCTGTTATGACCAGAGATAATGTGAGAGCATCCCTGATGCATTATGACATCTGTCATCGCAGCAAGGAGTTCGAGGCGATGTACGCCGGTCTGCAGCAGAAGATCCTGAAGATTTTCAACGCAGACGACACCTATAAGGCAGTGGTCGTATCCGGTTCCGGAACCGCCGCGAATGAGACGGTGCTGTCCTCGATTTTCAACGACGGGGATAAAGCCCTGCTGATCCGCAACGGAGAATTCGGAAACAGACTGAAGCAGATCCTGGATCAGTACAGGATCCCTTATGTGGACTGTGCCTTCGACTGGGGCAAGCCGGTGGATGTCGATGCGGTAGAAAAGGCGCTGGCGGAAAACCCGGACGTGAAGGTCATCTGCATGGTCTTCCACGAAACCTCCTCCGGCATGATCAACCCGGTTCCGGAAATCGGCAGACTGGCGGACAAATACGGCAAGATGTATTCCGTTGACTGTGTATCCGCAGCGGCGGGACAGAATATCGACGTGGCGGAAAATCACATTACATTCGCGACCTCCGTCGGCGGAAAATGCGTCGGAGCCTATCCGGGAAGCGCTTACGTCTGCTTTAAGGAGGACGTCGCGAAGACGCTGACTCCGGAGATGGGTAAGAATGTCTACCTGAATCTGGCGAGACATTATCAGAAGGCGGCGGACTGCAATCAGACGCCGAATACGCCGAATGTCACTCTGTTCTGGGCGCTGGACAAGGCGATGGAGAACATCCTGACCGAGGGTCTGGACAAGCAGATTGCCAGATACCGTGAGTGTGCCGGAATCCTGAGGAAGGGCATGAAGGATCTGGGACTGCGCATGCTGCTGCCTGAGGAGCAGATGTCTAACACTGTGACCTCCGTGTTCCTGCCCGAGGGCAAGGATCTGGAGTCGTTCCTGGCGGCGATGGAGGCCGACGGCTATACCGTTTACGCCGGCAAGGGCGTGTTCTATGAGCAGAACATGTTCCAGGTGGCGAACATGGGCGAGATTTATCCGGAGGACTGCAAGAAGTTCCTGGAGGTTCTGGCGAAGAACATCAAATAATCAAACAGATTAAAACAGATTTAATCAGACCATACATATAATGCCTTTGAACGGCGTGTCGCTTTACCGCGGCACGTCGTTCGTGCTATAATGGGCCCATGAGATTACATTACAAAGGACAATTCAGCGGCGACCTGCGGTCGCTGCCGCGCGGGGAGCGGCGGCCGGGTGCGGTACCCTTCCGGGAGCCGGAGTCGATGGGCGAGCTGGCGAAGCTTACCTCCGTTATCGCGGTGGTCTGTTTCGTTCCGCTGTTTCTGCTGTATGAATGGCTGGGACATGTACCGCCGTTTTTCGCAGCCTGCTTCGGCGTGCTTCTCTCCTTCGCGGCGGCGCTGCCGCATGAGCTGCTGCACGCGGTCTGCTTCCGGGAGGACGTTTATTTGTACCACAACCTGAAACAGGGCATGCTTTTCGTGGTCGGACCGGAAACCATGAGCCGGAGCCGGTTTATCCTGATGTCGCTTCTGCCTAACCTGGCGTTCGGAATTCTGCCGTTCGCGGTTTTCCTGCTGGATCACGAGATGACGGTTCTGGGCGCGATGGGAATGACGGCGGTTCCGATGGGCGCGGGGGACTATCTGAACGTCTGGCACGCGGTGCGTCAGATGCCGAGAGGAGCCCGGACGTACCTGGACGGATTCCATTCCTGGTGGTACATGCCGGCAGAGGGTCCGACTGATGAAAATGGGAACAATAGAACGCTGTAAAAATATTACGTTCGCATATAAACGAACGATACCGCCGGAGACATTCGATTTTTTTCTTTTATGAGCAGGCTTCCGGAGGCGTTCCGGTCACCCTGTGATATAATGACTGTGTATTTTTTGACTGCACAAATCAGAGTCGGAAACGAGTATTAACCACAGATATATTGTAGTAGACAGAAAGGAAGTAAACTATGGGCGGTTTCTTTGGAGTGGCTTCTAAGACGAGCTGTACCAATGATTTGTTTTTCGGGATCGATTATCATTCTCATCTGGGCACGCGCCGGGGCGGCATGGCCGTATACGGAGAAGACGGATTTCACAGGTCCATTCACAATATAGAAAATTCTCCGTTCCGGACCAAGTTCGACGGAGATCTGGATGAGCTGGAGGGGAGAATGGGAATCGGATGCATTTCGGACATGGATCCGCAGCCGCTTCTGATCCGGTCTCACCACGGGAGCTACGCCCTGACCACGGTGGGAAAAATCAATAACGTGGAAGAACTGGTGAATCGGGCCTATGAGCGGGGGAATTCCCACTTCATGGAAATGAGCGGCGGCAAGGTCAACGATACAGAGCTTGTCGGCGTAATTCTGGATCAGGCCGGAAACCTCGTGGATGGACTTCGTCTGGTGCAGGAATCGGTAGACGGTTCCATGTCGATTCTTCTGATGACGCCCGCCGGAATATACTGCATGAGAGACCGCCTGGGAAGAACACCGGTGGTGATCGGCAGAAAAGACGGTGCGTTCTGTGCATCCTTTGAAAGCTCCGCATACATCAACCTCGGCTATGAGGATTACTATGAGCTGGGTCCCGGTGAAATTGTCCATATGACCTGCGAAGGAATTGAAACACTGAGTCCGGCCGGAGAGGAAATGAAAATCTGCACCTTCCTGTGGGTGTATTACGGATATCCGACTGCCGCCTATGAGGGTGTCAATGTGGAGGCTATGCGGTACCGGTGCGGGAGCATGCTGGCGAAACGGGACGATGTGGACGCGGATATCGTCGCGGGTGTGCCGGACAGCGGCATCGCCCATGCTATCGGGTATGCAAATGAATCCGGGATTCCTTACGCCCGTCCGTTTATCAAGTATACGCCGACCTGGCCGCGATCCTTCATGCCGACCCGGCAGAGTCAGAGAGACCTTATCGCGCATATGAAGTTGATTCCGGTCCAGTCGCTGATTCACGACCGTTCCCTGCTGCTCATCGATGATTCCATCGTCCGCGGCACGCAGCTGGGACAGACCGTGCAGTACCTGTATCAGAAGGGAGCGAAGGCGGTGCACATCCGTCCGGCGTGTCCCCCGCTGATGTACGGCTGCAGATATCTGAATTTCTCCCGGTCCAGATCAGAGTATGATTACATCACCCGCCGGATTATCCGGGAGAGAGAAGGCGAGGACGTGAAACCTGAGGTTCTGGCGGATTATGCGGATCCCGACAGCACGAACTACTGCGAGATGCTGGAGGAAATTCGTAAACAGCTTGGCTTTACGTCCTTGGCGTACCAGCGCCTGGACGATCTGATCGAGTCCACCGGCATCGAACCCTGCAAGCTGTGCACCTACTGCTGGAACGGCGCGGAGGACTGACACATCGAGCGGCGTTCTACGGCGCGGAAGGCTGACACGTCGAGCGGCATTCTACGGCGCGGAGGCCTGACACGTTGAGTGGCGAGCCGGAGGCGAAGGCAGAGAGAGGTAATACAAAATGAAACAGAACGTGAAAGACATAACTGTGGTCATCGGGCATAAGAATCCGGACACAGATTCCATCTGCTCCGCAATCTGCTACGCGGAGCTGAAGCACCGGATCGACGGCAGAGAATATATCCCCGCGCGGGCGGGCGAGGTCAACAATGAAACAGCCTTTGTGCTGGATTACTTCGACGTAAAAGCCCCGAGGATCATCACCAACATCACCACACAGGTCAGAGATATCGAAATCCGGGACACCCCGGGGGTGAACAGGACTTTGTCGATTAAAAGAGCCTGGCAGATGATGCAGGAACGGGACGTGGTGACGCTTCCCATCGTTGACGGCGAGGGAGAGATGGAAGGTCTGATTACGGTCTCGGACATCGCTCACAACATCATGGATGTGTACGACAACCGGATTCTCTCGCGGGCGCACACTTTGTACTCCAATATCCTCGACACCATCGACGGCGAGATGATCCTGGGAGATCCCTCGGTCGTTCTGGACGAGGGAAAGGTGCTGATCGCCGCGGCGAATCCGGATCTGATGGAAAACTATATTGAGAAAAACGACATCGTCATCGTGGGAAACCGTTATGAATCCCAGCTCTGCGCCATCGAGATGGAAGCGCGGTGCATCATCGTCTGCGAGGGCTCGCCGGTATCCAAGACCATCCGGAAAATGGCTCAGGCACGAGAGTGCTACATCATCAGCACGCCCTACGACGCGTTCACGGTATCCAGCCTGATCAATCAGAGCATTTCCATCGGGTATTTCATGAAGGACGCCAAGAAACTGACCATGTTCGACGACACAGATTATATCGACGAGGTCAGCGATGTCATGAAGAACAAAAGATACCGGGATTTTCCGATCATCGGCGGAGACGGGAAATACATCGGCATGATTTCCCGGCGTAACCTGCTGGGCGCTCAGGGCAAGAAGGTTATTCTGGTGGATCACAATGAGCGGAATCAGTGTGTCAGCGGCATTGAGTACGCCGATATTCAGGAAATTATCGACCACCACAGGATCGGAGCGCTGGAAACCATCTCGCCGGTTTTTTTCCTGAACCGGCCGGTGGGGTGCACTGCGACGATTATTTATCAGCAGTACAAGCAGTACGGCTTTGATTTCGACCGGAAAACGGCAGGACTGCTCTGCAGCGCGATTCTTTCGGATACGCTGATGTTCCGTTCGCCCACCTGCACCGAGATAGATGAGGCGGCGGTCCGGGAGCTGGCTCCGATTGCGGGAATCAATGTGGAGGAGTATGCGGATCAGATGTTCTCGGCGGCCGGCGATCTGGAGGGAAAGTCCATCGACGAGATTTTCTATCAGGACTTCAAGCGGTTCAATGCCGGAAACGTGAATTTCGGCGTCGGCCAGGTTGTGTCCATGAACCGGAACGAGCTGCTGGGGCTGAAGGAGCGCCTGCTGCCGTTCATGGAACAGGCGCGGGAGGATCTGAAGCTGGATATCATCTATTTCATGCTGACGAACGTGCTCTCCGAGGCGTCCAGCATCATCAGCGCGGGCGAAGGCGCATCTGAGCTGATATATGATGCGTTCCGGGGCAGTGCGGTCAGCGCGGTCCCGCATCCGGAGGACCCGGAGCTGATTCACCTCATCGGAGTCATGTCGAGAAAGAAGCAGCTGGTTCCCAGAATCATCACTGCTCTGCAGGATCGGAAATCGTAGGAAACAACGTAAGTCCGGCGAGACGGTTCTGTTCCGCGCGCCGGAAGACGTCTGTCGCGGTTTCGCGAAGCAGCGGAGCGGCATTTTTAATCGCGTCCTCGATGCTGCGGCTGCCGCGCAGAGTGACGATTTCAGTCAGGCCCCGGGACAAAAGAAGATCCGCATCGGGCGTCCGGTCGCCGCACACGGCGACGCAGGGGACGCCGGCGGCTCTGCACCGGCGCGCGACGCCCTGACAGGCTTTGCCGCCGGCCGTCTGACCGTCAATCCGACCTTCTCCGGTGACGACGAGATCAGCGCCCGCAAGCCTGCGGTCGAACTCCAGAAGATCCAGAACAGCGTCGATGCCGGAGCGTATCTCCGCATGACAGAACGCAAGGAGGCCGAACCCCAGTCCGCCGGCAGCACCGGAGCCGGGGATTTCATGGAGACCGGTTTCCGTATACCGTTCAACGATATCTGCATAATGTGTGAGCCCCTCCTCCAGCAGAAGCTGCTCGGCGGGGGAGGCGTTTTTTTGTGCGCTGAAAACCATGGTGGCGCCGTCGGGACCGAGGAGCGGGCTGGTGACGTCACAGAGAACCGTGACCGTGACGTTTTTCAGGAGCTCATCGCAGGCTGTCTTGTCGAGGAACGCGATTTTCCTGAAATTGGACGGAAAGGGCGGCAGGACTTGTCGATGAGAGTCAAGAAAGCGCACTCCGAGAGCCGCAGCCATGCCCATGCCGCCGTCATTTGTAGCGCTTCCGCCGATCCCGATGAAAATGTTACGGCAGTCTCGCAGCACTGCGTCCTGCAGCATTTCACCGGTTCCGTATGTGTTGGAGCGGAGGATGTCGCGGTCATGCGGAGATACCCGCATCAGACCGGAGGCCGCGGCCATTTCCATCACAGCAGTATTCCCGCGTATTCCGTAATCCGCTGTGATTCTGCGTCCGAGAGGATCGTGGAGACGCGCGTGGATCCGGCGCGCCCCTGTGGCGGACAGAATACAGTCCACCGTGCCCTCTCCGCCGTCCGCCAGCGGGAGGGTCAGAATTTCCGCGTCAGGCCAGACCTCGGCTGCGGCGCGCGCGATGATGCCGGCGGCGTCAGCGGCACACAGCGATCCTTTGAATGAGTCCGGCGCGATAATGATTTTCATGGCAGCCTCCTTATGCAACGGTAACTTTCTTTCTGCTACTCAACGGAAATATACTCAGTTTACTATATATTTGCACATTTTTCAATCAATTCCCTTTACGCATTGTACGCTCAGCCATCGTGTGCACAGCAATCGAATGCGCCTCAGATATCAATAATACAGGGAGCCTGTTCGATGGCCTGCCGTGAGGTTTTCAGGAGATTTATCCAACAACCCTGCGGCAGCGGAATTCGTAAACGTCTGAGCGGAATTTTGATTCGGAAATGACCGGCCGGAATTTTGTTGACAAACCGAGACCCGGGTGCTAAGATTATTGTTAGCCAATTAAAAATTAAAAGGGTGACAATATGAAGAGGGATGACGGGGCCCCGCCGTCCGGTGGGAAAACGCCGGGCTGCGGCCCTCCGGAGATGTCCCGGGAGGAGAGAACCATGAACAGAAACCGTACACAATACCTGATTCTGACTGCTTTGTTCACGGCGCTGACGGCAGTCGGAGCGTTCATCAGAATTCCGGTGGGACCGACGCCGATTACGCTTCAGCTCCTGTTTATCGCACTGGCCGGGGTTCTGCTGGGGCCCCGGTGGGGAGCGCTGTCCCAGCTCCTCTATGTGGGGATGGGACTGGCCGGCGTGCCGGTTTTCACCGGAGGCGGAGGGCTTTCCTATGTGTTCAGCCCCAGCTTCGGATATCTCATCGGGTTTATCTTTGTGCCCGTCATCATTGGGTTTATCACTCAGAGGGAGACAAGGCCGGGATTCCTGCGGATTTTCCTGGCGACTATGCTGGGAATCTTCGTTTGCTACTGCATCGGCGTTCCATATATGTACATAATTATGCGGAATGTGATGAACGTGGACATCAGTTTTGCCCGGACAGTCATGATCGGATTCGCGGTATTCATTCCGGGAGACATCGCCAAGAGCCTGATTACGGGATACCTTGGAAAACGGCTGGTGCCGGCCATTCGGAGAAGCACCGCCGGAGCGGAGAAGGAACAAAGAAAACAGCGGGCGGCGTAGGGCAGACGGCCCGCGGAGTGTGCGCACCTCGGAGAAATGAAGAGAAATGATTCGGAAAAGAACACTCGCGGGTAGGATATGGAAAAATATCCCATGGGAGATCTGCCGGCCCGCTGAGAGCGCCGGTGCGAGTGAAAAATTGGTAAAATAAACAGCGATACCATTTATCAGAAATTTCGCGTTAGACGCATTAAACTTCAGAGGCAAGTGTTTGCAAGGGGAGCATGAAAGGTTGAAATTCCGTGCCTCCTCTTTTTTGTGTAGGAAAAAATACATTGTATACCACCTTAATTTGCAACTGATTCCGTTGACTTTGAGAATCATAAAGAGTAAACTAAAGTTGACTTTGTATACACAATAATGGTCAGACTTATTCGTCGCCGCCACAGGCTGATGCGGCGGGACGTAATTTACTATTAAGTAAAGGAGGAGTTAGTAGTTATGAGTACTAATCAAGGCGGAACAGCTACGGGCAACGAAAACCTGATCGCTTTTGTTTTCTGTAGTGGCGATGCTGCCGGCAAAGAGAGACTTGCGAACTGTGGTTCCTGCAAGGAAGCCGTTGAAAGCGGATTCCTGCGCGACGAGTGCAAGAACGGATGCGTGGGAATCGGATCCTGCATCGAGGCCTGCAAACAGGATGCAATGAAACTTGTAGACGGCAAAATCATCATCGATCCTGAGAAGTGCGACGGATGCGGCGATTGCGCCAAGGAGGACGTCTGCCCGCAGCTTCTGATCCGGATGATCCCCAGAGATGCGACCAACTTCATCCCATGTTCTTCTAAGGAAGAAGATGACGATCGGACGAGAGAGATCTGCGGATACGGCTGTATCGCATGCGGGGACTGCGTAAGAGCATGTCCGGAGGGCGCTGTCGATATCATTGACAACCATGCGGTTATCGATTATGACAAATGCGTCGGCTGTGTTTCCTGCACAGTGAAATGTAAGAAAAAGATCATTGTGGATACGCTGCACGATCTGACCGCTCTGAAAGAGAAGGTCGCCTTCGTGAGATGCAGCGGCGGCTATAAGCCCAACAAAAAGTATCAGGAACTGGGGTACGAGGACTGCTGTGACGTTGTGAACAACGTGAATCCTAAGGACTACGATCTCTGCACCACAGGCTGCACCGGCCTGGGGAACTGCACCAGAGTATGTCGCTACGACGCCATCCATGTCGTAGACGGAACCGCGATCGTCGATCCCGACAAATGCGTCGGCTGCAAGGACTGCACCTATGCATGTCCGAAGGGCCTGATCACGATGGTGCCGTATGGCGGGACCAAGCTCGTTCCATGCTCCTCCACGGCAGACTATGAGGATAAGGCGGCGGTATGCGATTCCGGCTGCATCGCCTGCGAGGACTGCGTGAACAACTGTCCGAACGACGCGATCTATATGGATGAGAAGCACGCGGTCGTCGATCCTGAAATCTGCGAGGACTGCAACATGTGTCAGTACATGTGCACCAGATACGTTATCAGAGAACAGGTCGTTCCAGAGAGCATCTTCCTGCAGAGAGAAGCTCTCGGTCTGACGGAAGGAGAGTGATCACGGTGAGAAATCTCAAGACAATGGACGGAAACGCGGCAGCAGCTCACGTAGCATACGCATTCTCGGAAGTTGCGGCTATTTATCCGATCACGCCATCCTCGCCAATGGCTGAGAACATGGATGAATGGGTTTCCCAGGACAGAACGAACATCTTTGGTGAAAAAGTCAAGATCATTGAAATGGAATCTGAAGCGGGCGCGGCAGGCGCCGTTCACGGCTCCGTCGTAACCGGATCGTACACTTCCACGTTTACGGCTTCACAGGGTCTTCTGCTGATGATTCCGAACATGTATAAAATCGCGGCAGAGCAGACGCCGACTGTTTTCCATGTGGCGGCCCGCTGCGTATCCACTCACGCGCTGAATATTTTCGGCGATCATTCCGACGTCATGGCGTGCCGTCAGACCGGCTTCGCGATGCTGGCTTCCAACAGCGTCCAGCAGGTTATGGATCTGGCAGCCGTCGCTCACCTGGCGACTATTGGCGGACATCTTCCGATGCTGCATTTCTTTGACGGGTTCAGAACCTCTCACGAGCAGCAGAAGATCGAGACATGGGATTACGATGAGCTGAAATCCATGGTGGACTGGGATGCGGTCAGACATTACAAGCAGAATGCTCTGAATCCGAATCATCCGAAGGCGATGGGATCTGCGGAGCAGCCGGAGGCGTTCTTCCAGCACAGAGAAGCGTGCAACACCGTTTACGATGAGACGCCGGACATCGTCAACAAATATATGCAGATGGTCAACGAGAAGATCGGTACCGACTACAAACCGTTCAACTACTACGGTGCGCCGGACGCGACCGACATTATCGTCGCGATGGGTTCCGTGTGCGACGCTGCGGAGGAACTGATCGACCATATGCTGAAGGACGGCAAGAAGGTCGGCATCCTGGAGGTGCATCTGTACAGGCCGTTCTCTGCGAAATACATGCTGGCGGAGATGCCGGAGACCGTAGAACGGATTTCGGTCCTCGACAGAACCAAGGAGCCGGGCGGCATCGGCGAACCGCTGTATCTGGACGTGGTTTCCGCGCTGAAGGGGACTAAATTCGAGACAGCGACGGTATGCAGAGGCCGTTACGGACTGGGCTCCAAGGACGTGCAGCCGGGCGACATCCTCGCGGTGTATGAGAACATGGCCGCGGCGGAGCCGAAGCCGGAGTTCACTTTGTCCATCAATGACGACGTCACTCACCTGTCGCTGACGCCGAGCCATTATCCGGACACCGCTCCCGAAGGCACAAAGGCCTGCAAGTTCTGGGGTCTGGGTGCAGACGGCACAGTCGGCGCCAACAAGAACAGCGTCAAGATCATCGGCGACCATACCGACAAAAAAGTACAGGCATACTTCCAGTACGACTCCAAGAAGTCGGGCGGCGTCACCATTTCGCATCTGCGTTTCGGCGACAAACCGATCAGATCCACATATTATGTCAAGCAGGCAGACTTTGTGGCGTGTCACAATTCCGCGTATCTGCAGAAATATGACATGGTGCAGGACGTCAAGCCGGGCGGATTCTTCCTGCTGAACTGCGTCTGGAATGACGAGGAGCTGGAGGAGCATATTCCGGCAAAGGTCAAGAGATATATCGCAAAGAACAACGTTCAGTTCTACACCTGCGACGCCGTTTCCATCGCAAAGGAAATCGGTCTGGGCGCACGGAGAACGAATTCCATCCTTCAGGCTGCGTTCTTCAAGCTCGCGGATATCATTCCGATCGACGAGGCGGAAGGCTACATGAAGGAAATGATTAAGAAGAGCTACGGCAAGAAGGGTCAGAACATCGTCGATATGAACTGCGCTGCAGTGGACGCCGGAATCAAGAACGTCCACAAGGTGGAAGTCCCCGCTTCCTGGGCGGAGGCTCCGGACGATCCGGAACCGGCGAAGCTGGTCGGCCGTGATGAAGAGATGTCGACCTTCCTGAATGACATCCTGGTGCCGATGGCGACCATGAACGGAGACAATATTCCGGTATCGGCGTATATGACTTCCGCAGACGGAACCGAACCTTCCGGCACGGCTGCCTTCGAGAAGCGCGGCATCGCCACGGATGTTCCGAAATGGATCAAGGAAAACTGCATGCAGTGCAACCTGTGCTCCTATGTCTGCCCCCACGGCGTCATCCGGCCGTTTGTCATGGATGAATCCGAGGTTGCGGGAGCGAACGGTGATTACCTGCCGATGAAGGGTACAAAGGACAAGTTCTTCTCCATCGGTATCTCCGCTCTGGACTGCTCCGGCTGCGGATCCTGCGCGGACGTATGCCCGGCCAGGAAGAAGGCGCTGGAGATGAAGCCCGCGGAGGACGAGATCGTTCAGAGCAGTCAGAAGAAATTCGATTACCTGTTCAAAGACGTTCCGGAGAAGGAGGTTCCCTTCAAGTCGAATACAGTCAAGGGATCTCAGTTCCTGCGGCCGCTGCTTGAGTTCTCAGGCGCCTGCCCGGGATGCGGAGAGTCTCCTTACGCCAAGCTGGTTACACAGCTTTTCGGAGACAGAATGTACATCGCGAACGCGACGGGCTGCTCCTCCATCTGGGGACACAGTGCTCCGAGCACGCCGTACACGGTCAACAGGGACGGACGCGGTCCGGCATGGTCCAATTCCCTCTTTGAGGACAATGCGGAGTTCGGACTCGGTATGGCGACATCCGTAAACAACAGAAGAGATGAAGTGAAGCACGCGGCGGAGAGACTCGTGGAGACCATCGGAGTACCGGCCAAGGCGTGGCTGGCGACCATGGATGATGCGGAATCCTCCGGCATTACCGGCGACAATCTGGTCGCTGCCTGCGAGAAGATCGCGGACAGCAATGAGGACGCCCGGTTCGTTCTGGACAATAAGGATATGCTGGTCAAGCCGTCCATGTGGATCTTCGGCGGCGACGGCTGGGCTTATGACATCGGCTACGGCGGACTGGATCACGTCATCGCCTCCAGACAGAACGTGAATATCCTGGTATTCGATACCGAGGTTTACTCCAATACAGGCGGACAGGCCTCCAAGTCCACCCCGACCGGCGCTGTGGCGAAATTCGCAGCTTCCGGCAAAGAGGTCAAGAAGAAGGATCTGGCGCAGATCGCCATGGCTTACGGCTACGTATATGTCGCCAAGATCGCGATGGGAGCCAATCCTGAGCAGACGCTGAGAGCGCTGAGAGAGGCCGAGGCTTACGACGGACCTTCCCTGATTCTCGCGTATGCGCCGTGCATCAACCACGGAATCAAGAAGGGCATGAACAAGGCCATGCTTGAGATGAAGGAAGCGGTACGCTCCGGATACTGGAATCTGATGAGATTCAACCCGGCGGTCGCTGAGGAGGGCGGCAACCCGCTGTTCCTCGACAGCCACAAGCCGACCGACAGCTTCCGTGACTTCATCATGGGCGAAGTCCGTTACAACTCGCTGAAGCTGAAATTCCCGGAGAGAGCGGAAGCTCTGTTCACGCAGTCCGAGAAGGAATCTGTGGAGAGGTATGAACATCTGCTTCAGGAAAAGAAGAGCTACGACAATTAGGAAAGGAGGGTTCTGAAGATGAAAAGGTTTGAAATTCTAAGTAAGAGAAAACTTAACGATAATATCACCTGGCTGGTGATCAGCGCACCGCTGGTCGCCAGAAAGGCGAAACCGGGTCAGTTCATTATCCTTCGTACTGACGAATATGGTGAGAGAGTTCCTCTCACCATGGCGGGGCATGACTCCGAGAAGGGCACTATCGACCTGATTTACGCGGCGGTCGGCAGATCCACCATGCTGATGGATCAGATGGAGGTCGGCGACTGCTTCGCAGACATCGTCGGGCCGCTGGGAAAACCGACGAACATGGAAGGACTGAAAAAGGTCTGCGTCGTCGGCGGAGGCACCGGAAACGCTCTGGCGTATCCTCTCGCAGTCGGAATGCATAATCACGGCATCCACGTGGATATGATCACCGGCTTCAAGAACAAAGATCTGGTCATCCTGCAGGATGAATTCGCGGCGGGTACAGACCGTCTGTTCCTGGTGACCGATGACGGAAGCGCGGGAGAGAAGATGTTCACCACCGAAAAGCTGGAGCAGCTGATCAATGAAGGCAACGAATACGACGAAATCGTTGCGATCGGACCGCCGATCATGATGAAGTTTACCTGTCAGATTGCAGAGAAGCACGGAATCAAATCCATTGCCTCCCTGACGGCTTATATGATCGACGGAACCGGAATGTGCGGCGGCTGCCGCGTCAACATTGACGGCGAGGACAAGTTCGTCTGCGTGGACGGACCGGAATTCGACGGCTCCAAGGTTGACTGGGACGAGGTGCTGCAGAGAAGCGCGTACTATGGCGAGCAGGAAAAATACGACAGAGAACACGTTTGCCGTCTGACAGGAGGTGTACGTTACTATGATTAATTTGAGAACCACCAAGAATCCGATGCCGGAGCAGGATCCGAATGTCCGCAACAAGAACTTTCTGGAGGTAACCCTGGGCTATACTCCGGAGCAGGCGATCAGCGAGGCGATGAGATGCGTCCGGTGCAGAAAGAAACCCTGCATGTCCGGATGTCCGGTCATGATTAAGATTCCTGATTTTGTGGCAAAGGTCGCAGAGGGAGACTTCGAGGCGGCGTACCAGATCATCAGCGAGGACAGTTCCCTTCCTGCGATCTGCGGACGTGTCTGCCCGCAGGAGAACCAGTGTGAGGGCGAGTGTGTCCGCGGCGTCAAGGGCGAGCCGGTTTCCATCGGCCGTCTGGAGCGCTTTGTTGCGGACTGGCACGCGGCGAACTATGGCGACGAGGAGATTCCGAAGGCAGAGAGCAACGGCCATAAGGTTGCGATTATCGGAGCGGGCCCTGCGGGACTGGCGTGCGCCGGCGATCTGATCAACAAAGGCTATGAGGTGACGGTCTTCGAGAGTCTGCACAAGACCGGCGGCGTGCTGGTGTACGGTATTCCGCAGTTCCGTCTGCCGAAGGAAATTGTGGCTGCAGAGGTGTCCAAGCTGGAGGCAAAGGGCGTCCGGTTCGTTACAGACGCCATCATCGGAAGGGCGATTACGGTAGATGAGCTGATCAGGGACGAGGGATATGAATCCGTATTCATCGGAACCGGCGCAGGTCTGCCGTCCTTCATGCATATTCCGGGAGAGAACCTGCTGGGCGTTGTCTCCGCGAATGAGTACCTGACCAGAATCAATCTGATGAAGGCCTATAAAGACGAATATGATACGCCGATCATGCACCGCAAGCGCATCGCAGTCGTCGGAGGCGGAAACGTCGCGATGGACGCCGCCAGATGTGCCAAGAGAATGGGCGCGGACGATGTGTACATCATTTACCGCCGGTCCGCGGATGAGATTCCCGCCAGAGCCGAGGAAATCCATCACGCGGTGGAGGAAGGAATTATCTTCCACTATCTGACGAATCCGGTCCGTATCCTGGACGACGGCAACGGCGACGTCAAGGGCATCGAATGCGTTAAGATGGAACTGGGTGAGCCGGACGCCTCCGGCAGAAGACGCCCGGTTGAGATTAAAGGCTCCAACTTCGTCGAGGACGTGGATTACGTCATCATGGCGATCGGAACCAAGCTGAACAAGCTGATTCTCGATACCACAGAGAATCTGGAGCCCAACGAGAGAGGCGGAATCGGGACCGACGAGAAGGCCAACACCAACCGTCCGGAGATCTTCGCGGGCGGAGACGCGGTGACAGGAGCTGCGACCGTCATCAAGGCGATGGGCGCAGGCAAGGTTGCCGCGGCCGGAATCGACGAATATCTTTCCAGATAAGCCTGAACAAAGGCTGATTCGGGCGCACAGAAGCGCCGGAATCAGAAACGGCTGAAATGCAGCCGCCGCACGAAGCGATTCGTGTGGCGGCGCTTTTATTGTTCGGAAGAAACAGCCGGATCCGTCTTTTGTGCGACATCACAGAGGAAACTCTATAATATAACAGAAATTTGTGTTACAATAATACTGCGGTCTAATCATTGAGAGGAGAAAGCTCATGAAAAGAAGAATCAGACTGATCGTGTGTATGACGGCATTTGCCATGGTCATGACGACTGCGGGCGCATTCGCCTGCACGGGTATGTACGTCGGCAGAGATGTCAGTAAAGAGGGAACAACACTTATCGCGCGGAGTGAGGACCAGGGCGGCGGAGCCTATAACAAGATGTTCAAGGTCCAGAAGCGAATCACCAGATCCGGCCGGTATTATAAAGACACCGGTACCGGCTTCAAGGTTAAACTGCCGAAGACCACCTACAAGTTCACCTACGTTCCGGATTCCTCCGACGCAGAGGACGGCCAGTATCCGGCTTCCTGCACCAACGAATACGGCGTAGCTGTGGTCGGAACAGTTTCCACGGAGGTCAGCGAGGAATACGAGAAGGCCGATCCGGTGAAGGACACCGGAAAGGGTCTGCGTGAGGCGATCCTTCCGGGACTCGTGGCGTGCCAGGTGAAGTCCGCGAAACAGGGCGCGCAGCTGCTTGCCCGTCTCCACGACAAGTACGGTGCAGAGGAATGGAACACCATCCTCCTGTCCGACAAAAAAGAAGCGTGGATCTTTGAAAACTACGGGGGACACACATACTGCGCCATGAAGCTGCCGACGGATAAGGTGGCGGTATTCGGCAATCAGATCATGATCGGCACAGTGGATCCCGGCGACAAGTCGAATTACATTTTCTCGAAAAATCTTTTCTCTACAATCGACAAGGTGGGAGCCGTGAAGGAGGACGGAAAATACAATCTGGCCAAATCCATCGCGGGATTCCGGGAGGAATACTCCAATATGAGAACCTGGGAGGGCCACAGAGTTCTGGCGCCGTCCGACGCGGGAGATTACGACAATGACAAGTTCTATCCGCTGCTGTATTCTCCGGACGAAAAGGTTTCCGTGACACAGATTATGAAGCTGTTCCGCGACCGCTATGAGGGAACCAAATATGATATGTCGGATGCGGCCAACGCGACGAGACGGCCGATCGGCACCACGCGATCCTCCGACGTTCATATCATCCAGACCTACGCGAAGCTTCCGACAGACGCCTGCCAGGTGCAGTGGCTGCTGATGGGGAATGCGGAGCATTCAGTCTTTGTTCCCAGCTTCAGCGGGATCACAGACACTGCCGCGGAATACAAGGTGGACGGCTCCGCGGTGAGCACCGGAAGCGCATACTGGATGTTCAAGAGAAACGCAACCCTGGCGCAGTCCGACCGGAAATTCCTGAGTAAGGGCACCAAAGACTTCTGGAGCAGACAGGAGGCGAAGGAGAACGCACTGGTGCAGAAACAGCTGAAAACGGTGACGGCGAAGTACAAGAAGAGTAAGAAGACCGGACGCGCATATGTCACATCCATCGGAAAGGCGGCGGCGAAGAAGCAGCTGAACAATTCCACCGTGCTGTACCGGGCTCTGGAGTACACCGCGACGAATAATGATAATGACCGCGGCAGCGACAAAGGAAAGGTCACATTTACCCGTCCGGTGTCCCTGAAGACATACGCCGAGGCGAAGGGGTTCAAGGTCACGGTGAAAGGAAACCGCTATACACTGAAAAAAGGTAAAGATACCTTTGTTCTGAAAAATAAGGCGAAATCTGTTTACAAAAACGGCGAATACACGGACGATCTGATCTATCCGGTTTACAAAGTCGGAAAGACCGTCTACGCGCCGGCCGGATTTACCGGATATCTGAAATAGACAGACAATAGACAGACATGAGACGCTGTTACAGGATTTGAACTGAAAATGATCAGACCGCATATCGGGGAAGTCTCCGTTTCGGACGGGCATGACGACAGAGCGTGCCTGCCGGGGCGGGGCTCCTTTTTTTACGATTTTTACGTTCATTTAACACTACTATGGTTACGGTCTTTACATTCGATCGCTATTATATAGCTGTAAACAGAAAAACGATCGCCGGTCCAAAAGCGTGGCTGGTCGGATCGGTGAAAATGAAAAAAATAAATTAGGAGGAATATCATAATGGAACTGAAGAGAATGAAAAAGGTACTTGCAGTCGGCGTGATTGCCGCGATGGCAGCCACAATGTTCACTGCCTGCGGGAGCAGCTCATCCGGGTCGTCCGGCTCAGACTCATCGGGGAAGATCAGCGTCATCTCCAGAGAAGAGGGATCCGGAACAAGAGGCGCGTTCATCGAGCTGTTCGGCATTGAGACGAAGGACAAGGACGGAAACAAGACGGACAACACGATCAAGGATGCAGAGATTACTAACAGCACCGCGGTCATGATCCAGACTGTTCAGGGTAACAAATCCGCCATCGGTTACATCTCGCTGGGGTCTTTGGCAAGCTCTGTAAAGGCTCTGAAGGTTGACGGAAATGAGGCGTCTGTCGAGAACGTCAAGAAGGGGACCTACAAGGTATCGAGACCGTTCAACATCGTTATCGGAAAGAAGACCAACGCCGCTTCGAAGGACTTCATCAACTACATCATGAGCAAGGAAGGCCAGAAAATCGTTGAGAAGGAAGGCTACGTTCCGGAAGACACAAGCAAATCCTACACCAAGAGCGACGCGTCCGGAAAGATTTCAGTAGCGGGCTCCTCTTCCGTAACTCCGCTGATGGAGAAGCTGGCGGAAGCCTATCAGAAGGTGAACAGCGATGTCAAGGTCGAGGTACAGGAGTCTGACTCCACCACCGGCATCACCTCCGCGACCGAGGGTGTCTGCAACATCGGCATGGCGTCCAGAGACCTGGAGAAGGAAGAGACCGACAAGGGCGTCAAGTCCAAGGAAATTGCCAGAGACGGAATCGCGGTCATCGTCAACAAAGACAACAGCGTCTCGGAGATCACCAGCGAGCAGGTTCAGAAAATCTACACCGGTGAAATCACCAAATGGGACGAGCTGAAATAAGACGTGAAATAAGACGGAGTAACGTAAATGGACAATAGCTTGAAAGAAAGGGGCATGCGGCTGGTATTCCTACTGGCGGCATGCGCCTCTATTATAGCCGTCGCGCTGATCTGCATCTTTATCTTCGGAAACGGCGTGCCGGCTATTCATGAAATCGGATTTGTCCGGTTCCTGACCGGAGTCAACTGGGAACCGTCCCGGGATGTATACGAGATCCTACCGATGATTATCGGAAGTATCTACGTAACCGCAGGCGCGATTATCATCGGAGTGCCGGTGGGGATCCTCTGCGCCACCTTTATGGCCAGATTCTGCAATGACCGGCTGCATCGGCTTCTGAAACCGGCGATCGATCTGCTCGCGGGCATTCCGTCCATCGTCTACGGATTTTTCGGACTGACGGTGATCGTGCCTCTCATTCAGCAGATGTTCGGAACAAACGGAAAGGGCATCCTGACTGCCTCGCTGATGCTGGGCATGATGATCCTTCCGACGATTATCGCGGTTTCGGAATCCTCCATCCGGGCCGTGCCGGAAAGTTACTATGAGGGCTCCCTCGCACTGGGAGCGACCCATGAGAGAAGCGTGTTCTGCGCGGTTCTTCCGGCGGCGAAGTCGGGAATCGTGGCGGCGGTGATCCTCGGAATCGGACGCGCCATCGGAGAGACGCTGGCGGTGTCCATGGTAATCGGGAATCAGGCGCTGGTGCCGGACAGCGTGCTGGCCGGAGCCCGGACCATGACGACCAATATCGTACTGGAAATGGGCTACGCCACCGGTCTGCACAGGAGAGCGCTGATCGCCACGGCGGTGGTGCTGTTCACCTTCATTCTGATCATCAATCTGCTGTTTGCCATCGCGAAGGAAAGAGGTGAGAAGAATGACTGAGTATTACAGAAATCACAAAGGATCACTGGTGCTGCGGCTTCTGGTCTATCTTTCTGCGGTGCTGACAGTGCTGGTGCTGGCGGTTCTGATCGGATATATTCTGATTAAAGGAATCCCCAACATCACGCCGGAGCAGTTCCAGTGGAAGTACACGACCCAGAATGTCTCCATGATGCCGGCCATCTTCAATACATTGACAATTACCGTTCTGTCACTGCTGGTAGCCGTACCCTTCGGGGTGTTTTCCGCGGTTTACCTGGTAGAGTATGCGGAGCGGGGAAATAAACTGGTGCGGGTGATCCGTCTGACCACGGAAACCCTGTCCGGAATTCCATCCATCGTCTACGGACTGTTTGGATTCCTGTTCTTTGTCGTCGCCCTGGGATGGGGGCTTTCCATCCTGGCGGGAACCATGACGCTGGCAATTATGATTCTGCCGCTGATTATGAGAACGACAGAGGAAGCGCTGAAGTCTGTACCGGACAGTTACCGGGAGGGCAGCTTCGGCCTTGGTGCGGGAAAGCTGAGAACCGTTTTCCATATCGTACTGCCATCAGCAGTGCCGGGAATACTGGCCGGTGTTATACTTGGAATCGGCAGAATTGTTGGTGAAACGGCGGCTTTAATTTATACAGCAGGTACAGTTACAGGCGTTGCGACGGGTCTGCTCCATTCCGGAAGGACCTTGTCTGTTCACATGTACGCGCTCTTATCAGAGGGTCTTTACATGAAGCAGGCCTACGCAACGGCTGTGATTTTGCTGGTTATGGTAATTATTATCAATGCGGTCTCCGGTCTGATTGCCGGAAAGGTCGCCGGAAAGAATAAAAAGGAAAACTAGAAATGGACAAATTTACGATAAGGGATTTGAATCTGTATTACAGCAGCTTTCATGCGCTGAAGTCCATCAATCTGAACCTGCCGTCCAATGAGATCACAGCGTTTATCGGGCCCTCCGGCTGCGGGAAATCCACGCTGCTGAAGACACTGAACCGCATGAACGATCTGGTTGAGGGCTGCCGCATCGAGGGAGATGTGCTGCTGGACGGACAGGATATCTACGATTCACGGATGGACGTGAACCACCTGAGAAAGCGCGTCGGAATGGTGTTTCAGAAGGCGAATCCCTTTCCGATGAGTATTTATGACAATGTCGCCTACGGTCCCCGTACACATGGCGTCAAGAACAAAACACAGCTGGACGAGATTGTGGAATCCTCGCTGCGGGGAGCCGCCATCTGGGACGAGCTGAAGGACCGGCTGAAGAAAAACGCGATGGGACTGTCCGGAGGACAGCAGCAGCGGCTCTGTATCGCACGAGCCCTGGCCGTGCAGCCGGAGGTACTTCTGATGGACGAGGCGACCAGCGCCCTGGATCCGATCTCCACCTCCAAGATTGAAGATCTGGTTCTGGAACTGAAGAAGAAATACACGATCATCATGGTGACGCACAATATGCAGCAGGCGCTGCGTGTCGCGGACAACACGGCGTTCTTCCTGCTGGGCGAGATGATCGAATACGACCGGACGGAGAAGCTGTTCTCAGTACCGTCGAACAAGAAGACAGAAGAGTATATTACAGGGAGGTTTGGCTGATGAGAAACCGATTTGACGCTCAGCTCGCTCAGCTCAATGTGGAGCTGATCAAGATGGGAAGCCTTTGCGAGCTGGTGATCTCCAACTCGATGAACGGACTGCTGGAGGATAATGACGAGCTGCTGAAAATCGTCGAGGAGACGGATCCGGAAATTGATGAGAAGGAACGTGAAATCGAGACGATGTGTTTCAAGCTGATGCTTCAGCAGCAGCCGGTAGCGCGGGATCTCCGGACGATTTCCGCTGCGCTGAAGATGATTACGGACATGGAGCGGATCGGCGATCAGGCGTCGGATATCGCGGAGATCGCGAAATACATAGAGGGCGAGGATTCCAAGCATCATACTCACTTGAAGGCGATGGCGGAATCTGCTGCAGATATGGTCACCAGAGCGATCCGCTCCTTTGTGGAGAGGGATCTGGATCTGGCCTATGAGGTCATGAAATCGGACGATGTGGTAGACCGGCATTTCGATGAAATGCGGGAAGACCTCATCTCCATGATCCGCAGCGGGGAGGATTCTCCGGAGCTGTGTCTGGATCTGCTGATGATCGCCAAATACTGCGAGCGCATCGGAGACCATGCGGTCAACATTGCCGAATGGGTGGAATTCGCGATTACCGGCGTGCATATCAGCGAGGAGCTCAGAAACGAGAATGCGAATCCGGGGACTGAAACAAAATAATTCCGACCCGAAAATGGAACAAAAAACACAACACTCCTGTTATCTATGCTATAATAAACTGTGTCTGCCCGTTAAATCCCTGCCGGATTTAATGGCGCTGACGTCGGTTTATCGGCAGCTCTGCGGCGCACAATCCGCACAATACGGTGGAAGGGCGCGTGAATGACTGCATAGCTGAGGACAGGAGTGTTTTTTTATGGAACGGGAATTTGGACTGGGCAGAGTACTGGAGCCGAAGGGAGTCTTTCCGCCTATCGCCTGGAGACTGGATACGGACCGGAAAATCCGGCGGGGAGAGGCGCGGATCCGACTCGAACTGATAAACATAGAGTGGGACAGTTTTCAGCAGATCTGCAGCAGCAGCGGTTATGCGGAGGACAAAATCCGGGCGCGCATCTTCGACATCGTGGAGAAGAGGGGCAAGCTGCAGAATCCGTTTACCCGTTCCGGCGGCGTGCTGATGGGAACTGTAGAGGAGGTGTCGCCTGACTTCGACGCAGGCGTTGCGATTCAGCCGGGTGACCGGATCTACTGTCTGACCTCGCTGACATCTCTTCCCCTTCACATCGACGAAATTACAGAAATCGACTTCGACTACGGACAGATCCGCTGCTCCGGCTACGGAATCATCTTTGAAACCTCGCCGGTATACCGGCCGCACAGACTTCTGAATCTGAGCGACAAAGCCATGCTGGCGGCCTTTGACGAGTCAGGCAGCATTTACGGCTCCTACATCGCCGCACAGGAGCAGGACTGCCGTACGGTGGCGATTCTGGGGAACAATCTCCATACGATGCTGCTGTACGCGGCGTCCATGCGGGAGGCCATCGGACCGGAATATCAGGTCATCGGAATCGTGGACGATTATTATAACGACAACATTTCCAGAGAGGAGATCGTCCGCGTGCTGACGCCACTGATTAAGGAAATTCATTTTGTGAACTTCAGCGAGCCGGTGAAAACCTACGAAACTCTGAAACAGGATCTGAAGATACGCAGCCCGATCGACATGGTGATCGTCACTGACGATATCGCAGGAACGGAAACGATGGCCGTAGAGCTGGTGAAAAACCGGGGAGCCATTTACTTTACTTCCTTTGACAGCAATTACAACATCGCGGCGCTCTGTGCGGAGGCCCTCGGAAAGATGGTAATCAGCTACGCCTTCGACCAGTTCATTGACGGGTTTCTGGACTTTTCCCGGCAGATTCTGTATGTGCTGGCGCCCAAGCTGGAGGAAATCGACGGAATGTACCGGAGTTATTCCGGAAGCCGGCACCAGGTGCAGAGCAGGGCGAAGAGTCGGGCCGTGGAGAACGCGGGACGGGACGACGGCTTCATTTATCAGGACATTGTGACCCGCAATATGGTAGAGGACGTTCTGAATATCGCCCATTACGACTGTAACGTGATCATTCAGGGAGAGACCGGCGTCGGAAAAGAGAAGGTGCTGGAGCTGATTCATCAGAACAGCGAGCGCTGTGCCAAGCCCTGCGTCCGGATTAACTGCGCCACGATTCAGGAGAATCTGGCGGAATCCGAATTCTTCGGGTACGAGTCCGGCGCGTTCACCGGGGCGCAGGCCGGAGGAAAAGCCGGATACTTCGAGGCGGCCAACGAGGGTATTCTGTTCCTGGATGAGATCGGAACTCTTTCCATGAACATGCAGTCCAAGCTGCTGCGGGTGCTCCAGGAAAACCAGTTCTACCGGGTGGGCGGAACGAAACAGATCAGCGTGAACGTGCGTGTGATCTGCGCCAACAACGTGCCGCTGCGTCAACTGGTGGATCAGGGCAAATTCCGTGAAGACCTGTACTACCGGCTGAATATCTGCACCATCGAGGTTCCGCCGCTGCGGGAACGGCGGGCGGACATCCTCGTGATGGCGGAATTCTTTGTGGAGAAATGCAACAAGCGGTACGGAACGGCCAAGGAACTTTCCCCCGGGGCGCTGAACCGGCTGTACGACTACTACTGGCCCGGTAATGTCCGGGAACTGGAGAACGTGGTGCACCGTCTGGTGATCAGTACCAGAGGTAATGTCATCGGCGACGAGGATGTGGATGCGCTTCTGAATGAAAGCGCCTACGGCGATCTGGTCCGGAGTATCCGCAAGACCTACGACCGGAACGACCGGCTGGATTTCCATCAGATCATGGAGCAGCAGGAAAAGCGTTTAATCGAATACGCACTGAAGAAAGAGAAGACCACGCGCAAGGCGGCGGATCTGCTGGGACTTCCCCAGACGACGCTGGCGCGAAAGAAACTGAAATACGGGCTGTAGCAGGCCGGAGGAAATCGATGAGAAGAGAATCTCTGATTTACAGAGCATTGAACAAAGCCTTGCTGGATCGGGCGTTTCTGAAGGAGACAGGGATGACCCGCAGGGAGATGGAAAGAAAAATCGCGTCGGCAGGTCTGTGGGAGATGGCGCAGGAGCTGTCGGATCTTCTGCTGAAGAACCCGCGGTTTGACTCCCGGGAGGTGGTGAAGGTCGCCGCGGAATATTTCGGCACGCTGAACGAGGAGCCTCCCGAGGGATGGCTGTCCTGGTGCTTCAGGGATATCCTCCACCAGCTTTTCGAGACGATGCCGGAGCCGGAGCGCCGGATGGTTTATGAGGAGGGGAGCGTGCTGCTCCTCCAGATTCTGAGGGGTCTGTACGCCTATGAGGAGGAGAATCTTCCCTTTGATCCGACCCGCAGCATGGTGTTTCTGACAGACGACGAAATTGAAGAGGGCGGCTATACGCGGGAATACATCAAGCTTCATCATCTGGTGAAGCATCGCTATTTTTACGAGTTCATGCGTATCGGCACGGACATCACGCCGTTCAACACCCTGGGTCACATCGGCGGCGTGCACTATGTCGCAATGCATGTGGCCCGCCAGCTTGCGGAGGCCGGAGCCCCTGTGGATCTGGGCATCGTATCCGGCGCGGCGGCGGGGCACGATATCGGAAAATACGGCTGCCGCAAAAGCGAGGAACGGCGCATCCCGTATCTCCACTACTATTACACGGACCGGTGCTACGACCGGTTCGGAATGCCGACCATCGGCCATATCGCAGCCAATCATTCAACCTGGGATCTGGAGCTGGAGAATCTGTCCGCGGAATCCCTGATCCTGATTTATGCGGATTTCCGGGTAAAGAGCTGCCGGGACGGGAACGGCAGGGAGCGTGTCTGTTTCTATACGCTGGCGGACGCCTTCGATGTGATCCTGAACAAGCTGGATAATGTGGACGAGACAAAGAAACAGCGGTATCAGAGGGTGTACGACAAGCTGGCGGACTTCGAGGACTATATGAAGGAACGGGGAGTGGACGTTGTCCTGCCGGAGATCCCGTCCCGCTATCCTGCTCACTGCGGGAAACCCCGGAAACAGGAGATGGTGCTGCTGGAGGGCGAAGAGGTTATCGAGCAGCTCCGGTACAAGGCCATCGACCACAACATCCGTCTGATGAGCCGTTTTCATGTGGACGCTGAATTCGGAAACCTGATTGAGGCGGCCCGCAGCGAACAGAACTGGAAGAACATCCGGACCTACGTGAGCATTCTCGGAGAATACTCCACCTACATGACCGAGCGTCAGAAGCTGATGACCATCCGTTTTCTGTACGAGCTGCTGGCTCATAAGGAGGGTGATATCCGGAGCCAGGCGGCGGAGCTTCTGGGACAGATTGTAGGAACATTCAACGAGGAATACAAAAAAGAACTGCCGGAGGGTGAATCCCTCCCAGACAAGGCCGTGACGAACCTCACTTTGTTCGCGGAGTATCTCGAAAAGATCATCGAGCCTGACTATAAGCTGACGGATCAGCATAAGAAGTGGATCCGCAACAGCCTGAACAGCTTCGCGGCCTCGGTGCTCCGCTTCTGCAAGCCCAGCTGCCTGTACAACTACATGAACATCCTGATCGGCTATTACCGGAGAACGGATTATGATGAGGAAATCACCATGATCCTGCTGAAAACCGTTATGGAGCTGAGGGAGGAGGAGTGCTCCCGGCAGGAAATCGCGATTCTGGACGAGTTCATCCGCAGTGCCGGCGAGAGTGGAACGGAGAAGCTGGCTGTCGCCGCGGTTCATGCGGACAGCGCGCTGCACGGACGGGGTGTGGGCCGGGAGCATGTGGAGCATCTGAAAAGAGTCGTCGGGATCACCGAGGAGCAGTCCTTCACGGAGCGCATGAGCAATATGTTCCTGGATGACCTGAAGGCCGGAACGCCCTGGGTTGTCAAGGTGGCCAACATCGAGATGATGATCGATTACGTGATACGGCCGGAGAACAAAGGCGAAATTCTCCATGTGGCGACGCATCTCTCCAACCTGATTAAGGTCAGTGAGACGGTGACGGTGCGGAGGACCGCAGGGCGCGGGCTGCTCACGATTGTGGATCGGATGAGCCCGGAGCAGCGGAATGAGCTTTCGGTGGAGCTGTTCAACGGACTGGAAATCGGCGACTATCAGTTTTCCAAGTATATTCCGGATTATCTGGGAAATGTGGTGCTCCGCCTGCCGCCTCAGGAACTGGATGAGTTCATCAACACGCTGGAACGCGTCGTCGGAACGGGGAACGACAAGCTGATCTCTGCGACCATCAACACCATCGGAGTGATTCTGGAGAACTACAGGGAATACAGAGCCCGCTTCCGCGAGCCGGAGAAGGACTGGAACCGGCGGCGCATCCGTCTGCTGTACATGCTGATAAGAGGGTACGCCAACTACGATAAGCTGGCGAGCCGCGAGGCCTTCTGGGTCATGGGGAAATACCTCTTCGGGAGCACGGAGATGTCTCTCGACGAGAAGGACGAGCTGTTTCTGCACTGCCACAAAAAACTCCTGGCGCTGCTGCATGAGAAAACCGAGGACGCTCTGGAATTCTATAACAACGCAGCTGTGCTGAACAGCCTCTACCGGTACATCTGCGAGCACCGGGCGCAGAGGGGGGGATTCCGCTTCCCGGCCCGGCGGAAGGTCGCGTTTTATCCCGGCACCTTCGACCCGTTCAGTCTGGGACACAAGGCGGTGGCCAGAACTATTCGTGATATGGGGTTCGATGTGTACCTGGCGCTGGATGAGTTTTCCTGGTCCAAGAACACGCAGCCGCGGCTCCAGCGCCGCAAGATCATGAATATGTCGGTGGCGGATGAAGAGGGGATCTATCCGTTCCCGGACGATTTTTCCGTGAACATCGCGAACAATGACGATGTGCGGAGACTGAAGCAGGCCTTTGAGGGACGGGAGCTTTACATCGCGGTGGGATCCGACGTGGTCCGCCACGCCTCCTGCTACAGGAAGACGCCGGCGGAGGATTCCATCCACGGGATGAATCATATCGTCTTCGCCAGAGAATCCAAGGAGCAGGAACGCGGACCGCAGGACGCCAGGATCTATCCGATTACCGGAAAGGTGATCACGCTGACCCTGAAAAAGTATTACGAGGACATCAGCTCCACCAGGATTCGCGAGAATATTGACCTTAACCGGGATATTTCCAATCTCATCGATCCGGTGGCGCAGAACTATATCTATGAGAGAAGCCTGTATCTGCGGGAGCCTGCGTACAAGCACGTGCTGCAGGCCAGAGAAATCAGCATCAGCTCATATAACCGCCAGTCTCCGGAGACGCTTGAGCCGATCCGCAGAGATCTGGAGGGAATGGGATATGACTTCGGGAAAATCGCGGAATATCTGGAACGGGAGGAGACCCGGGGGCTTTATATCGAATCCGCGGGCCGCAGCAGGCGGTGTGTCGCGTATGCGGCGGCTCACCGGCTGGAAACCAATCAGCTGCTGAGGGAATTCGGCGACCTGAAGATCGCCTCGCATATCCGGGAGGCCGCGGCGGGCGGCATCGCAGCGATCGGGTTTTTGTACACAAAAAAGAGCCGGAGCATCTCCAACATCAGCCAGATTGTGCTGACGGAAATTCTGACGGAGCTGATCTCCCGGGATTTTGCCTATGCGGTATATCATCCTGTGGACGCCGCCGGGATGAACCCGAGAATCATCGACGCTCTGAAGAAGCAGGGGTTTGTGAACATCGCGGAGGGACGCGGCGGAAAGCCTGTCTATGCGGTGGACATGCGTTCCCCCATCGTGATTTTCCGGGATGTGGAGACGATGATCAAGAACCCTCTGAACAAGCGGTCTGCCGTGCTCCGGGCGATTGACGAGGCCCACGGAAATCTGCTGAGGGTGATGACGGAGATTCATCCGGGGCAGCTGGTGCTTTCCTTTAACACCAGCGCGGTGCACAACAAAATCATCCGGAGGGTGGCGGAGATTAACGGAGTCCCTCCGGTGCACGACAAGAGCGGGCTGCGGGGACCGTATATGACCGTACCCTTCGGAAAGGCGCTGGCTGACGTGCTTGTGCCGAACACTGTGACCAAGGTGCTGCACACGGAAAAGTATTTCAACTCGGATCTGGACGGCTTCACGATCCGGGAGTCCCGATATTACTCGCCGCTGGATTCTCAGGCGAGAGCCATCCGGTCCTTTGACCGGCCGGTGATTCTCATCGATGATCTCCTGCACAAAGGATACCGGATGAACATCATTGACCCGATTCTGAAGAAGAATGAGGTGGACGTCCGGAAGATCGTGGTGGGAGTCATGACCGGAAACGCAAGAGACGCCATGGAGGTGCGGGGACGCGAGGTGGAGAGCGCATATTTCCTGCCGACGCTGAAGATCTGGCTGAATGAGCGGGACTGCTATCCCTTTATCGGCGGGGACAGTCTGACGCCGGCGAACGACAAGGACGGGCTCAGGAGCGGTTCAATCAATCTGATCATGCCTTATACCACGCCGGTGTTTATCGCGGACGGAAATGTCAGCGAAATTTTCAGGTATTCCATGACGTGTCTGGAAAACGCCCGGAATATCTGGCAGGTCATTGAAAAGGAATATCAGTCAATTTATGAACGGAAGCTGACGCTGAAGAGAATCGGCGAGGTGATCACCTATCCGCGAATCCCGGAGATGGGAACCGGAATCGAACTGGACGGAAACCTGGCGCCGACCGCCTTTATCGATAACGCGATCGCCCGGCTGATCCGGCTGAAATGGGGGAAGAAAAAGGCATGAGAAAAATAAGCGAGATTCTGGGGGAGCAGGGACTGGACGCCGGCGCGGTTTCCGGTCTGGATCCCCGGAGAGGAAAGAAAAAGCTGCGGCTGAATATCATCGCCCTCGGCGATGTGGGAACCACCATGCTCATCGGGCTTCGTCTGCTGGGCGGAGATGTGCTGGAGAGCATCGGAATCTGCGATCTGAATGAAGCCAATCTGGCCCGTCTGGAGATGGAAATGAATCAGATCCGGTATCCGGGGCCGGAGGAAGCCCGCACCGCGGAGGAGACCGCGGAAGGAATCCGGGCGTCTGAGGAGCATGCTGAATCAGGGGCTGCTGCATACCCCACGCTCCCGCCGGTCCGGGTCGTTCCTCAGGAGCGGGTCTGTGACTGTGACGTTCTGGTCTTCTGTGCCAGCAGGGGAGTTCCGGCGATCGGCGCGGAGGGCGATGTGCGGATGGCGCAGCTTGAGGCGAACCGCACTCTGGTACGGCATTACGGAGCAATGGCCGGAGAAGTGGATTTTTCAGGGCTCGTAGCGGTGGTGTCGGATCCTGTGGATCCCCTCGCGAAGGTCTTTGTACGGAGCTCAGGCCTGGACGCCCGGCAGTTCCGCGGCTACGGCCTCGGCGTGATGAACGCCCGGGCGGCGTACTACGCGGAGCGGGACGACCGCTTTTCCGCCTATCTGACAGAGGGACGGGCCTTTGGTCCCCACGGACAGGATCTGGTCATCGCGAACAGCATCGAACACTATGACGACGGGCTGTCCCGGGAGCTGACCGATCTGACGGTGAACGCGAATCAGATTGTGCGGCGGATGGGATATAAACCGTACATTGCGCCGGCTCTCTCCTCGGCGGCGATTTCAATTCTGCTGACGCTGCGGGGACAGTGGCATTACAGCTCTCTCTGGTTCGGGAACAGAGACGGAGACGGCGCGTTCCTCGGAATTCGCAACCGGCTGACCGGCCGCGGAAATGAGTTCGAGGATCTTGCGGTAGAGGATGTTCTGTATGAACGGATCCGCAGCGCGTATATGCACCTGCGGGAACTGGAATAGGAAAGAAATGAGGCGAAGAGATGTTGACGGTTCTGAAGATCGGATGGGAGGAAGGCGGAAACACGCGGCGCATCGATTATGTGCTGAACCGCGCCCTGCGGGAAATCCCCGCGGAGGAATTTCGCGGATGCGAGGCGTTTACCGGAGCGCTTGAGAAGAAGCGCTGGCACGGCGGTCCCCTGCTCATCGCCGTATGTCTTCCGCATTGCGGCGTATGTCTGGACGCGCAGAGACTGATCGGCTGGCTGAATGAGAACCGGGACAGTCTGCGGGGGACGACGGCGGGTATCCTGATCGACGGAAAGGGCGAACTGTATACCAAGAATCTGGCGCGGCAGGTGGTGTTCTCTGCGAACAGGGCCGGCGCGGCGTTTCCCGGCAAAGCGCTGGTGGAAGCCACCGGAGACATGTATAATTTCAACGTGATAAGTAAAATCAGTCAGGTGGGGCACTATGAAGCCTACGCCCGCAGTGTGGAAAATCTGGTGCATAAGCTTCTGTCCTTCCGGATGCCGTTCGTTCCGCGGCCGGAGGTTCTGGCGGTACACGCCAGCAACAGCACCACCTCCAATTCCCTTCTTCTGTGGGAAATGATCCGGCAGGGCATCGGAGGCCGCTGCAATATCACGGAAATCTCTCTGCGCAACGGAACCGTGGTGGACTGCAGCGGATGCAGCTACGAGACCTGTGTCCACTTCGGCGAGCAGGGGGACTGCCTGTACGGCGGCGTCATGGTGGAGCAGGTGTATCCCGCCATCCTGCGCTGCGACACTCTGGTCATGATCTGCCCCAACTACAACGATGCGGTCAGCGCCAACATCACCGCCTTTATCAACCGGCTGACGGCACTGTTCCGCACCAACGACTTTTCCGGGAAAAAGGTGTATGCGCTGGTCGTTTCCGGATACAGCGGCGGCGACATCGTGGCGGAACAGATTATCGGCGCGATGTGCTTCAACAAAAGCTTTATTCTGCCCGGCAACTTCGCGCTGGTGGAGACTGCCAACGATCCCGGAAGCATTCTGGAGAGACTGCGCATCCAGAAGCGCGCGGCGGAGATGGCGGCCAGAATCTGCGGAAAAGAAAAAGCGGCAGATCAGAATCTGTCGCTGTAATTAATCATCCCCCGGAGGAACCCTCCCCGGGATTTTTTTCTGTCCTTTTCGCCGAAAAGGTTTTCGTAATAGTAAATGCCGCCGTCGAACCCGTTCTCCGTGGCGTTCAGCAGGGCGCAGGAGCCGGTGGTTCCGTCCCGGGGAAAGGTCAGGCTTCCCGGATTAACCATCAGAACGCCGCCGATATCCTCGAATACCGGAACGTGAGTATGCCCGCAGCACGCGGCTCGGCAGCCGTTTTCCTGCGCCAGATAGCGAAGAGCGGACATGTCGTAATCGACTCCTTCCATATGCCCGTGCGTAATCAGAATATTTCCGGCGGGAGACGGAACGACCCGGAAATCCCGCTTCCGGCAGCCGTCGCAGTTCCCGGCGACGGAAACCGCCGGCACGGCCAGCCGCTCTCCGATGATTTCTCCGTCCCGAAGGTGATCTCCGCAGTGGAGAATCATATCGATCGGCTTTCCGTCGGTGGTCATTTCAGACAGGCGGTCAAACATGTCGTAGACCCTTTCCAGATGTCCGTGTGTATCGCTTATTACAAAAAAATTCATAGTCTGCTCCTTTTCCGGTTTCTCATTGTATCACAAAAACGTGAAAAGTCATAGAGGGATATAAAAAGTCACTGCGGGGCCGGAAGGACTGTGGCAAAGACTGTTTTTTTGTGGTAGAATAACCGTGAATACATAATATTGAAGAGAGGTAGCAAATTGAAAGAGCGCTTCGACGAAAAAAATCTGAAGCTTGGGGCGACGCTGTTCCTGACGGCGGTGGCGATCATTCTGTTTTACTTTATACTGCAGAATATGTCCCACATCTCATCGGCCATCGGCACGCTGGTCAATATTCTGAAGCCGTTCATTTACGGCCTTGTCATGGCGTATCTTTTGTGCCCGGTATTCAATCTGGTCACCAGAAGAACCTACCACAGGCTGGAGAACCGATGCAAAAACAAAAGAAAAGCCTTCATCTTCGCGAAGGTCATGGGAACCACTGCGGCGCTGGCCGTTCTGATCGCCGTGTTCGCGGCGGTGGCGGCGCTTCTGGTTCCTCAGATTGTGAAGAGCATCGTGGCGCTGGTGACGGTGATGCCGGATCGGGTTCAGGATTTCAGCCAGTGGGTGACGAAGCTGCTGGCGGGAAGCCGATATGAAGCGCTGTCGGATTCCCTGACCAATACGGTGAACCATGCTTCTGAATATCTGATGAAATTCATCCAGAAGAGAGTTATGCCGAACGTGGGCGGATACGTGGAAATGATTTCCCAGGGACTGTATATGACAATCAAGACATTCCTGAACATCCTGATCGGAATCATCGTCGCCGTATACTTCCTGAACAGCAAAGAAAAATTCAAGGCGGAGGCCTGCAAAATCATCTACGCGGCGTTCCGGCGGGACAGAGCGGAGGAAATCTTTGAATTCGGCAACTTTACCAACAGAACCTTCGGCGGATTCATCAACGGCAAGATCATCGATTCACTGATTATCGGGATTATCTGCTTCGTGCTGATGGAGATTCTGGGGCTGCCTTATGTGGCGCTGTGCTCCACCATCGTGGGAGTGACGAACATCATTCCGTTCTTCGGTCCGTTTATCGGTGCGATTCCGTCGGCCATCATCATCTGCGTCATCGATCCGATCAAGGCCGGGGAATTTCTGATTATGATCTTCGCGCTGCAGCAGTTCGACGGAAACATTCTGGGACCGAAAATTCTGGGCGGAACCACGGGGCTGTCCAGCTTCTGGGTCATGTTCGCCATCATTCTGGGCGGCGGGCTGTTCGGATTCCTGGGGATGATTCTGGGCGTTCCGGTGTTCGCCATCATTTATCACTATTTCAAGCGCTATACGGAAAAACGGCTGAGACGGAAGGGGCTCGCTGCGGAAACAAAGGATTATCAGGAATTTAATAAATATGACATCGATCGAAGGGATATTTTATGAGAAAGCTTTATGATGTTGATATGAGAGAATATACGACGTTCCGGGCCGGGGGGAGAGCCGCGGAGCTTGTGATCTGCGATACAGCTGAGGAGCTCGCGGAGACGGTTCTGGCTCTGAAAAGGGAGCAGAAGCCCTGCGTCATGCTCGGAAACGGCTCGAACACGCTGTTCACGGACGGGGGGTACAAAGGAACCGTGATCCGCCTCGGCGGAGACTTCCGCAGTGTCGCTGTTCACGGGACCTCCGTGGTCTGTGGCGCCGACGTGCCGGTTTCCGCGGCGGCGAAGGCGGCCCTCGCGGCGGATCTGACAGGATTCGAGTTCGCCAGCGGGATTCCGGGAAGCATCGGCGGAGCGCTGTTCATGGACGCCGGCGCCTACGGCGGAGAAATGAAGGATGTGGTGACGGAGGCGCAGGTTCTGCGCGTCGAAACGGGACAGATTGACACCGTCGCCGTTTCAGAGATGGAGCTGTCCTATCGCCGCAGTATTTTTCAGACCTCCGGGGATATCATCCTTTCGGTGACGCTGGAACTGAAGCCGGGTGATCACGACGCCATCGCGGCAGAGATGAACGAGCTTACCCGCAGGCGGAACGCAAAGCAGCCGGTGCAGTATCCCAGTGCCGGAAGCTTCTTCAAGCGGCCGGAGGGCTATTTCGCCGGAAAACTGATTCAGGATGCGGGGCTCAAGGGACTGTCAGTGGGCGGAGCGCAGATTTCCGAGCAGCACTGCGGATTCATCATCAACAAAGGAGACGCCACGGCTGACGACATCATCCGTCTGATGCACCTGGTGCAGAACACGGTAAAGGATAAGTTCGGCGTCACACTGGAACCGGAGGTTCGCATCATTGGAGACTGATTTCAGCAGATACAGAATGACTTTTGATTTTCATACCCATACTGTGTACTCGCCCGGAACCTTCCGGCCGCACGGGAAGGGTACCATGGAGGAAAATGTGCGGGCGGCAGTGGAGAAGGGACTGGACGCCGTTGCGATTTCCGATCACGGTCCGGGTCACCTGTTCTACGGCGAGGACCGGAATAAGCTTCCGGAGATGCGGGAGGAGATCCGGCGCCTGCAGGAGAAATATCCTCAGATCCGCATCTTTCTCAGCGTCGAGGCGAATGTGATACAGAATCACGGAAACTGCCTGGACGTGCAGCCGGAGGAGTTCAGCCGGTATGACTTTGTTCTCGCGGGATATCATTTCGGCACACTTCATGCGCACATGCTGGGAAACTGGATGGACAGCCGCGGGATCCGGCTCCCGGGAACGCGGCGGGCTCTTACGCGGGCCAATACCGCCATGAACATCGCGGCGGTCCGCAGCAACAATCTCAGGATGCTGACACACCCGGGGGACAAAGGAAGGGTCGATATGGCCGCGCTGGCGCGGGCCTGTGCGGAGACGGACACCTGGATGGAGATCAGCACCTGGCACAGCCATCTGACGGTTGAGGAGATCCGGATCGCGATGAAGGAGGACGTGAAATTCGTCATCAGCAGCGACGCCCATACGCCGGACCGGGTCGGAAGCTTTGAGGGCGGACTGGCGAGAGCCTTCGAGGCGGGACTCCCGACGGAACGGATCGTGAACATAGAGGAGAGATAGCTCATGAGTAAAGAAGAGAAAATGAAGGTAGTCATCATATCCGGACTTTCCGGCGCGGGAAAGACCCACGCTGCGGACTGGTTTGAGGATCACGGATACTACTGTATTGACAATATGCCTCCGGCGCTGATCAAGAGCTTTCTGGATCTCGCCATGTTCCGGACAATCCGGATGACGAAGGCGGCCTTTGTTGTAGACATCCGCAGCGATGAATTCTTCAGCGGACTGAATGAAACCATCGACTATCTCAGGATGCGGGAGGACATCGAATTCAGCATTCTGTTCATCGAGGCCTCGGACTCCACGCTGATCCGGCGGTACAACGAGACACGGCGGAATCATCCTTTGTCCACGGGAAGGACAAGCAAGGAAGTGATTGAAAAGGAGCGGAGCATGCTGGCGGATCTCCGGGCAAGGGCCAATCATGTCCTGGACACCACCAACCTGAAGGTCGCGCAGTTCAATCTGGAGATGAGCAAACTCTACAATCCCGACGGCGACCTCAGCAGTGCCTTTGCGATTAACGTGATCTCCTTCGGCTTTAAATACGGCATCCCCCAGGAGACCGACATGGTGTTCGACGTGCGGTTCATCCCGAATCCCTATTATGTGGAGAGCCTGAAGCATCTCACCGGCAACAACAAAAAAGTGCAGCGTTACGTGCTGCGCCACGAGATCGCTCAGAAATTCATCGAGCAGCTCACCGTGATGATCGATACCATCGTTCCCTGCTACGTGAAGGAGGGGAAGAATCATCTGAATATCGCCTTCGGATGCACCGGAGGGCAGCACCGCTCGGTGACGCTCGCCAACGAGATGGCGAGAATCTTCCGTGAGGAAGGTTATCGTGTTACACTTGAACACCGGGAGCTTTAGTGATAGAATATGTGTGTAGAACCAATCAACCAAATCATATTTTATTGTTAAAGGAGTAATCAGTTATGGAAAAGTTAATCATCAGTGCCTGTATCTGCGGCGCGGAAGTTACGAAGGAACAGAATCCGAACGTGCCTTATACGGTGGAGGAGATCGTCAGAGAGGCCAAGTCGGCTTATGATGCCGGCGCTGCGCTGATTCATCTTCACGTCAGAGAGGATGACGGAACTCCGACGCAGAGCAAGGAGCGTTTCCAGGTCTGCGTGGACGCGATCCGCAAGGAATGTCCGGACGCTATCATTCAGCCGTCCACCGGCGGAGCGGTAGGCATGACCGACCTGGAGAGACTGGAATCCACTGAGATCACGCCGACGCCCGAGATGGCGACGCTGGACTGCGGCACATGCAACTTCGGCGGAGACGATATCTTCGTCAACACCAACACCACGATTGAAAACTTCGCGAAGATCCTGAAGGAGAGAGGGATCAAGCCGGAACTGGAGGTGTTCGACAAGGGCATGATCGACCTGGCGATGAAGGTTGCGGACCGCAAGGGACTTCTGGTTCACCCGCTGCACTGGGACTTCGTGCTGGGCGTGCAGATGAACGCGACCATTGAGGATCTGGTGATCATGAAGAATGCCATTCCGGCAGGATCCACCTGGACTGCGACCGGAATCGGCAAGACCGCGTGGGATATCGCGGCGGGGACCATCGCCATGGGCGGACACGTCAGAGTCGGATTCGAGGACAATCTGTACCTGGAGAAGGGCGTTCTGGCCAAGAGCAACGGCGAGATGGTCGCCAAGGCTGTGGAAATCGCGAAGCTTCTGGGAAGACCTATCGCGACGCCGGCAGAGGCAAGGGAGATCCTGAGCCTGCCGCCGCTGAAATAATCATAGCAGACACGAGGGCAGCCGGTTCGGCTGCCCGATTTTTTTTTCAGGAGAGCAGGAAATGTCGTTTTCATCGGAAACAAAGAATGAGCTGGCGCGTATAGAGCCGGAGCGCAAGTGCTGCCAGCTGGCGGAAATCGCGGGATTTCTCCGCGTGTCCGGCAGTATCCGGCTGACGGGCGGCGGGAAATTTCAGATTGTCGTCACCACTGACAGCCCGGCAGTAGCCCGGCACTATAAAAAAATGCTTCAGGAGTATTTCCGTATTGAGGCGGAGTTGCTGATCGGTGAAGCCGCGGCGCTGAAAAAGGGACACACCTATATGCTGACGATCGATCCTGAGATGCGCAGTGAATCGATTCTCCGCGAAACCGGAATCCTGCTGGTCCGCGAAGGGAACAACTATATCAGTGACGGGATCTATGACGGAATCGTGAAGACCCGGTGCTGCCGGAAGGCGTACCTGAGGGGGATCTTCCTGGGAACCGGAAGCGTGAATTCTCCGGAGAAGGGCTACCATCTGGAGTTTGTCTGCGGCAGTGAAAATCTCGCCAGGGATTTGCGGCGGCTGATTAACACCTTTGACGATCTGTCCGCCAAAATCACGCAGAGAAAGGACCGGTATGTGGTCTACATGAAAAACTCGCAGTACATCAGCGACACGTTGGCGATTATGGGCGCTCATTCCAAGGTTCTGGAATATGAGGATGTGAAGATAAAAAAGGAGCTGGTGAATCAGGCGGTGCGGATGACGAACTGCGACACGGCCAATACGGACCGGACGCTGGACGCCTCTCAGCGGCAGCTTGAAGCGATCCGCCGTATCGAGAGAACCGGCGGTCTGGACGCGCTGCCCCCCAAGCTGCGGGAACTGGCGCTTCTGCGGCAGTATAATCCGGAAGCGAGTCTGACCCAGCTGGGGGAAATGATGAGCCCGCCGCTGAAAAAATCCGGCGTGAATAACCGGATGAAGAGGATTCTCGATTTCGCCGCAAAGCTGTAGGCCGGCGTGCCGGCCCGGCGGTTTCTGCGGCCGGACTCGCACCGTGCAAACGGCCGGTGACGGCGCCTCGTGTTCGCACCGTGCAAATGGCCGGTGGCGGCCGGCCCGGGCTTACTGCCCGGCGCTACTCCGGGTCGAAAAGTCTGCGGATGCAGCGGAAAAGGTAGGGCTTGTATTCGCTCAGGGTTACAGGCTCACCGTTGAGGATCACGCTGTAGCAGGTGGAGCCGACCAGCTCTATGGTGGTGAAAATGGCGAGCTCCATCTCTCTGGTGGGCTGTACATTGTCCTCCTCCAGCAGCTGCCGGATGAAGTCCCGGAAGCTCAGCGGCGCGCTGTTCTCGCCCGCCGGCTGATAAAGATTCGAACGGGTGAAGAGCCCCCAGGACAGGTTCTTGGCGATGAAACGCAGCAGGGCGATATCACGGGACAGACAGGTGATCACATAATCCACGATGTAGATTAATTTGTCGAGGGGGGACATCTCCCGGGGCGCATGCTCCAGCTCCGCAAGCGCTGCAGTCAGAAGCTCCGAAGACTTCGCGATGATCAGAGCGTTGCGTATGTCCTCCTTGTCTCTGAACCACAGATAGAAGGTTCCTTTGGCAACTCCGGCGCGGAGAGCAATGGCCATGATGGTGGTCTTATGAAAGCCCACCGTGGTAAACAGATCATAGGCACTGTTCATCAGCGCCGTTTTTTTCTGCTGTTTTTTTTCTTCAACTCTGCCCATCTTATTTTCTCCTTATCCGAATGAGACGGCCGTCTGTAGCGATGCAGCGCGTTTTGCCGGAATCCGCCGACTGTATGCCGTGCGCCTCGGTTCTGCGTTTTTTGTCGACGACATGTGACCGGCCGTCTGCCTGCCGTCCGACGCGGCGCTTTTTTCGGATTCCGCCGCCTTCTCTTAATATGATAGTAACATCGAATTGACTTTTGGTCAAGTTAATCGAAGAAAACTCATGCGATGCGTATATACGCTGGAAACACAGCGCTACGACAGATTTGCGATATTGTATAAAAAAAGAATATGGACAATTATTGACTAACGGTCAATAATGTGGTAATGTGTTCTGTGAAATGAGGGAGAAGACCTTTGTAGTATTATTTGGAGGACAGAATGAAATTCGGACGTGGATTTGGCAAGAAAGTGGTAAAGTACAGGATCGTGATCCTGGTGGTGAGCCTGCTGCTTCTGATTCCGTCGGTGTTCGGGTATCTCAACACGCATATCAATTACGACATGCTGACATACCTTCCGGATACCATGGAAACCATGAAGGGACAGGATCTTCTGCTGAAGGACTTCCATAAAGGAGGTTTCACCATCGTCGTTACGGAGAACATGAGCAAGAGCGATGTGAGCCGTATGGCGAAAAAGTACAAGACAATCAAGCATGTGGATTCAGTGGTCAATCTGCAGGACGTTATCGATCCGTCGGTGCCCCGCAGTATGTATCCGAAACAGGTGAGAGAGAACTTTGACAACGAGGACGCTTCCATGATCGTGGTGTTCTTTAACCGCTCCACCTCGGACGAGGGCTCGCTGAACGCCATCAAGGAGATCCGGAAGGTCAGCACCAAGCAGTGCTACGTGTCCGGCATGAGCGCCTGCGTGCAGGATCTGAAGGCTCTGTGCGAGCAGGAGGAAGCCAAGTATGTGTTTATCGCGGTAATCCTTTCGCTGATCGCGATGATGCTTCTGCTGGATTCCTATCTGGCGCCGTTCCTGTTCCTGGCAAGCATCGGCATGGCGATCATGTACAACCTCGGGTCGAACATTTTCATGGGGGAGATATCCTATGTAACAAAGGCTATCGCGGCGGTGCTGCAGCTGGGCGTTACAATGGATTATTCCATTTTCCTCTGGCACAGCTATGAAGAACGGCTGGACAAGGGAGAAGAGGATCTGAAGGCTATGGCCAACGCCATCGACGATACGCTGGTTTCGGTGGCCGGAAGCTCCATCACCACCATCGCCGGATTCCTGGCACTGTGCTTCATGACTTATACGATGGGCCGGGATCTTGGAATCGTAATGGCGAAGGGCGTTATCTTCGGCGTGCTGGCCAGCGTTACGGTTCTGCCGTCTCTGATGATGCTTTTCAACAGACTGCTGAAAAAGACGAGGCACCGCGGACTGATTCCGAACACGGAGAAACTGGCCCACGGACTGACCGCCCGTTACGGGGTATATATCCTGATTTTCTGCATACTGCTGTTCCCGGCGATTTACGGCTACAATCATGACAATACCGTCTATGATTTCGCCAAGATCCTGAACGGAAGCCAGGGACTCTCGGAGAAACAGGCCCCCTTCCTGAAGGCGAATGACAAGCTGGAGGAGGATTTCCACATCGGCACGACGCACATGGTTATCGCGGACGCGAATCTCTCATCCGAGAAGGGCTATGCGATGAGCAAGGATATGGAGAATGTCAAGGGCGTTGAAAACGTACTGGGACTGGACGCCTTCACCGGCACCGCCGTTCCGAAGGAGATTCTGCCCAACGAGATTACCAATGCGATGATTGCCAAGGACCATCAGCTGATTATGGTCAACTCCAACTATAAAGTCTCGACGGAT
This sequence comes from Hornefia porci, assembly GCF_001940235.1. NCBI lineage: Bacteria > Bacillati > Bacillota > Clostridia > Peptostreptococcales > Anaerovoracaceae > Hornefia > Hornefia porci. The sequence continues at coordinate 2,382,575 of NZ_MJIE01000001.1, forward strand.
GCGTGTAATACACAGATCAAGACGCTGAAGAAGGTGGTCGCCAAGTACGATCCCACAGCCAAGGTCATCGGCGAGGGACCGGCGACCATGGATCTGATCAACCTGACCGCCAAGGATTTCCGTGTGGTGAACATCATATCCATCGCCGCGGTGTTCCTGATCATCCTCATCGTGTTGCGATCCGTGACCCTGCCGTTCATTCTGGTGGCGGTCATCGAGTTCGCGATTTACGTGAACCTGGGAATTTCAGGATTCACCGGCCTGGAGCTGGCGTTCATCGTTCCGGTCTGCATCAGCACGATTCAGCTGGGCTCTACGGTCGATTACGCGATTCTGACATCCACCCGGTACAAGACGGAGCGGCTGGCCGGCAAGGCCAAGCGGGACGCGATTATGATCGCCTCCTCCACGTCGATGCCGTCTGTAATCACCAGCGCGGTGGGATTCTTCACCGCAACCTTCGGCGTATCGCTGTATTCCGATATCGGCGTCATCAGCGTCCTCTGCGGACTGATGGCCCGGGGCGCGATTATCAGTATGCTGACCGTAATCTTCATCCTGCCGTCCATGCTCATGGCGTTTGACAAGCTCATCTGCAGGACGACCGGCGGGCTGAGAGATATTTACAAAAAAGAGAAGAAGCAGGCCGCTCAGGGGGCCTGAGCACAAAGAACAAGTACGGAGAGGTTTCCTCGCGGAGCCCGGCGGGTTTTCTTTGTAACCGCCGCCGCAGAGGAACTCAAAGGTATAAAAAGTAAGTATTATTGGAGGAGTAAGTAAAATGAAAGGGAAAGGAATCACAGAGAAAAGCAGGCTCACCGCCGCACTGGCGGTAACGCTGATCGTCGCAGTCGTCTGCTTCTTCAGCCTGAACAGTTTCTCCTTTGGCGCGACCTCGGAAAAGAGCGGCAAGAGCAGCTCGGACAAGGTTTCGACAACGGACAGTTCCGGCGGAAACGACGGAAAAGAGACGGTTTACATCATGCAGAAGGCTGACGGGAATGAGTATAAACGCGTGGTCAGCGACGAGGGCAACCTGAAGTACAAAGGCTATGACGACGCGCAGTTGCCGGTCACCATGAAGGTGTCCTACACGCTGGACGGCAAAGCCATCTCTCCTGCCGACCTTGCGGGGGAAAGCGGCCATGTGAAAATTCACATCACATATACGAATAACATCAAAAGGGATAATGTCTACGTGCCGTTCGCGGTCATGACGGCATTTATCTTTGACAACGATGATTTCTCCAATGTGTCCGTCGATAACGGCAAGGTGATCGACGACGGAACCAGAAACACGGTGGTCGGATACGCCCTTCCGGGGCTGAGCGAGAGCCTGAGCCTGAATCTGTCGGAGCTGGATTCCGGTGCGAAGGACATCGATATTCCGGAGAGCGTCACGATAGAGTGCGATACCACAAAGTATAATGTGGAGAATGCTTATTCTGTAGTCACTGATGAAATGTTCCAGGATATCGATATGTCCGACGTCAACAACGCTTCGGATCTGAAGGATAAAATGGACGAGGTGAAGAGTGCCGCGAAGAAACTGGCGAATGGAACGAGCCAGCTTTCGAACGGCGCGGACAAGGTCGCTTCAGGAGCAGGAAAGCTTTCTGCGGCCAGCAAGACCATCAGAAACGGCGCTAAGGGAGTGGCGAACGGAACAAAACAGCTCCAGTCCGGCACGCCGGCACTGACCGGCGGAATCAGCAAGCTGGCCGCCGGCTCCAAGAAGGTCTCGGACGGCAACGCGGCTCTGCTTGCAGGACTGCAGAAGATGTACGGCACCGCACCGAAAAAGGCGGATCTCAGCGACGGCAGCGGCACACTGAAGCTGGTCGCCGGAGCGAAGGTCCTGAATTCTGAGGTGCAGGCTCTGAACCTGTCGAAGGTTTCGCTGACCGAGGAGCAGAAGACGAAAATTCAGACTGCGGCAGCATCCTCGGCCAAGGATTCCGGAGCGGCGACGCAGCTGTCCTCCGGAATCGGAGCCGGCGTTGCAGGTAAGCTGAAGTCCACGATCAGTTCGGATTCTACGAAGTCCGCGACAGCGTCCAAGGTGCTTGCAGATGGGGACATTCAGAAGGCTGTCAAAGCACTTGAAGCAGCGGGATATACAGAAGACCAGGCGAAAGCTGTTTTCAGCGGTGTTGTTTCAACGACGCTGGACGGCGCGGCGTCACAGATAAGCGCTGACACAGTCACGAGCAGCATTTCAGGCAATGTGGAAACTGCTGTGCAGCAGGTGGCCGGAGCAGCGGCCGTCAGCGGCGCGCAGGGGGTTGTGGATGAGACGAATAAGACGATTGCGGGCTACTCCGGAAAGATCACCGCGTTGAAATCCGCAACCAAACAGTTGCAGGAAGGTACTGAGGAGGTCAATGTCGGTCTTGCCGGAAAAGACGGCAAGGGGGAAGGCGAAGACAATCTGATCGGCGCGGCCAAGGAACTGACTGCCGGATCCTCTAAGGTTTACAGCGGAATCACCGCTCTGCAGGGCGGAAGCACAGAGTTGGTCAGCGGCGTGAACAAGCTGGCGTCCGGCTCCATGCAGTTGTACAACGGCACAGTGACCTTCAGCAGCAAGGAGGCTGAGCTGGCCTCCGGTGCGGCAGCGCTGGCGAAAGGCGCGAAGACTCTGGATAAGAGCGTTGACAGTGCTATGAACAAAGCAAAGAGCGAGATTGACAAGCTGAGCGCCAGCAATCTGCTGGACGTGGTGGACAACGCCAAGGCCATCCAGAAGGCTGCGCAGAACTACAACAGCTTCGGCAATACAAAAACTTACAAATCAGTAACCTTCATCTACAAGATGGATGAAGTTTCTCCCAAATAATACTAACTAAATGGAAAATCTCCGGCGTTCAGTACGTCGGGGATTTTTCATTTGGTTGAGTTTCGCTTCTGAAGAAAGAGAGAGGCCGCAAAGCATCGGATTCAGGATTTCTTTGTGCCTTACCCCTGTGTTCCCCGACGCAGCGCAGACCGCGCAGAAATACAATGTGTAAAAGACAGGTTAAAATATTGTATAAATTTTTTAATTCACGTGTACAAAAACAGAGTTTGGTGTATATTATAAACAAGGAGAGGTGTACTAACAGTGTGAAGCAGAATATATTCGTTGTTTCGTGGAATTTGAACAGGAGGGTAGTTATGCAGCAGTTACCATTTAAATTCCGGATTGTAGAGTATGCCGTCAGTCTGGGCAGACCGCTGACATCCATCGATGTCTGCAGAGGTCTGAAGAATGAGTATCAGGAAAAACAGTGTAACGCGAGGAACATCGAGGACATCATGCAGACGCTGCAGAAGACCGGCATCCTGACGGGGGTGGATCAATATTTCGACAGAGAAGGACGGATCAGAACCCGGTATGCGGTTACTGATCAGGGCAGAGCCTATTACATGGGCACGCCGCAGGAGTCCTGAAAATTCAAGCTTTGTGAAGGGAACTGCTGAACGCCGGCAGTTCTCTTTTTTTTGTGCGCCAGACACCGGTGTCTTCTGAAAGGTGAAAACTGCACTTTTAAATAAAGCGAATGGTAAGCTGGAAACAACGAAGTTCAAGGCGGTAGAACGTCTACAAGTCAACAAGTATCTGGTTACACAAATGTTGATCCATGGTAGAAAAATTCCTCTTCGGCAATCCCGATAATAGAATTATTAAAAAAATAGAAATAAAGAAAAATTTCTTGGAATAATATTTTTGATATGATAGACTGCTGTTATAAGAGAATGTTGCTTGCAGAATAATGAGGATTGTGTAAAAGGTATCTTTGTTGAGTTATGTGAGGAGGGGGCGTGTTTTGGAATTTTCTTTTTCGCCGGGAATAGCAGATTTTGTTGCATTACTAATCGTCTTGATGCCGTCATTCGTAGGTGTTATGGCCGTGGTTTTTATCAGGAAAATATACAGGACATTGCAGATGATAGTTGAGAAAGAGGAGAAATTAAACTATGAAAACTTTAAAAAGATTTTTTGTTCAAAACTTCGCTAAACAGATGGCAGTCATGTGAAATTTATAAGCAGTAAGGGAATGATTTACAGAACAGGAAGGTGTCGGGATGCTGGCATATAATATTTATCTTTTTGTTATGCAGATGATTGTTCGTTTTGTGCCGTTGGTTTGCATCATCATCGTGTGCATTTATATCTATCGAATCATTCTGCTTTTAAGGAATAACAAAATTGACAGCAAAGATGATTTTTAATATCGCAGAAGCTTCCCTCACATTGTAATGCAAGGAACATTGAGGCTGTCATTAGGGAACTGCTGAACGCCGGCAGTTCTCTTTTTTTTGTTCCGGCCTCGCGGTTCCCGTACAGAATTGAAAAAATGTACATATATTTGTTGCTGAACAACAAATCACATGGGGTGATTTGTTCTTGACAAACTAATAACTATCGTTGATTCCTGGCGGGAAATAAAGTATACTATAGATTAAGAATTGTGCGCATTTTATTTTGTTAAAGGAAGACGTGTTAAAGAATTTTATGAAAGGGAGGTGAGCAGCGTGTTCGTCGAGGAACTCTCGAAGATAAAAGAGTGTGAAGACCGGGCGGATCAGGTGCAGCGGGACGCGCGCACGGAGGCTCGGAAACGAATCGAAGACGCAGAAGCGGAAGCCGGAAGGATCGCAGAGGAGGCGCAGACTAAAGCGAAGGATATCTACGACGCCTTTATGAAGGAAGGACAGGAGGAATCGGACCAGAAGTACGCCGCCGCCATGAAGCAGGCAGAAACGGACAGTACACGGCTGGTCGAAGCGGCGAAGAAGAATGAAGAAAAAGCTATCGGTCTGATAGTAGAAAGGATTGTGAGCACCAGTGTCAATCGCTAAAATGGAAAAAGTGGCTGTCATTGGCCTTGACACGGTGAAGGAAGAGCTGATTTCCAGACTGATGGATCTGGGAATGGTGGAGATAACGGATCAGTCGGCACGGCTGGCGGAGGAAGACTGGGTCGGTCTGGGTGTCCGGGACGGAAATGAAGATGAGGTCGCCGCACTGGACGCGGAGATCAACCGGGTCGATACAGCGATCGAGCTTCTTGAGAAGTACAGTACCGCCAGGTCACCTCTGTTCTTTACAAGAAAAGCCATGAAGAAGTCGGAGTTCGAAAGGATCATGAAGGACAAGGACCGGATCTCGCAGAATGTCGACTATATCATGGGACTGAACGAGAGGCTCCATTCCTGCAGGGAAATCATCAACAAGAGGAATTCAGAGCTCGCCTCATTAACGCCGTGGGTCAACTACGATCTGCCGCTGGAGATCAGCGAGACGCAGTGCACCAGAATCGATCTGGGCGTTGTGCCGTCTACCGTCGATATCGACGGACTCCGGAAGGCGATCGGGGAAGACAGCGAATACGTGTCCCTGCACGAAATCAACAGGGACAAGGATATGATCTACCTGGTAATCATATCGCTGAAGGAGGACCAGGACGCTATCATTGCGCGGCTCAAGCAATGGGGATATTCACCGGTGCCGTTCCGGGAATTCCGGGGTACGGTGACGGAAAACACAGAGCGGATCACCCGGGAGGTTGCCGAGACCAGAGGACAGGTCGCCGAGATTGAAGCGGAGATCACCGCCCACGACGATATGCGGTTCGGTATGCAGTGCCTGCAGGACCGGCTGGTCATGCAGCGCGATCATGAGAAGGTGAAATCCCGGCTGCTGAAGACAAAGCGGACCTTCAATCTGGAGGGATGGGTTCCCGCCGAATGCAGGAAATCCGTGGAGCGGGTCCTGGAAGAGAAGGGATGCTGCTACGAATACCGCGATCCGGAAGAGAACGAGGAGGTTCCGGTTCTGATCCACAACACCAGGTTCGGAACGCCCTTCTCCGCGATTACGGAAATGTATTCTCTGCCGGATTACAGAGGGTTCGATCCGACGGATATCTTTGCGATTTTTTACGCGCTGTTCTTCGGACTGATGCTGTCAGATGCGGGCTACGGCCTGGTCATGACCATCTTCTGCGCGGTGGTGCTGCACAAATATGATCTGGAGGGAATGACCCTCAGGATGATCAGGATGTTCTTATACTGCGGCATTGCAACCGTATTCTGGGGAGCGCTGTTCGGAGGATGGTTCGGAGATTTCCTGCCGACCTTCACGCAGACGGTGTTCGGTCATAAGGTCCCGCTGGATCCGATCTGGTTCAATCCTATCGAGGATCCGACGAAGCTGCTGATTTTCTCGCTGCTGTTCGGCGTGGTGCATCTGTTCATCGGTATGGGAATCAACGCGTACATGATGATACGGAGAGGTCACCTGTTCGACGCGTTCTGCGACGTGTTCGCCTGGTATATGATCATCGCCGGAGCCGGTTTCTGGCTGGCCGGAGGATCGATTTCCGCGGCGCTCGTCACTCCGGGGAAATGGGTGTTCATCGCAGGCTGTGTGATCGTTCTGCTGACCGGCGGCCGGGAGAAGAAGGGCGTCGGCAAGGTGATCGGAGGTCTGGGCGCGCTGTACGGCATCACCAGCTATATTTCCGATATCCTGTCCTACGCCAGACTTCTGGCACTGGGACTTGCCACCGGCGTAATCGCCAATGTGGTCAACCTGCTGGGCTCCATGCTGGGAACCGGCTTCAAGGGCTGCATCGCCATGATTATCGTCGGAGTCATCGGACACGTGTTCAATATGGCGATCAACGCTCTGGGATCCTTTGTACACGCCAGCAGACTGCAGTACATTGAGTTCTTTGGAAAATTCTATGAGGACGGCGGAGAACCCTTCGACCCGTTCCGTAAAAATACAAAATATGTCAGATTAGTAAATGATACAGACGGAGGTATGAAATGATTACAGGTAACGTATGGGCATTGATTGGTGCCGCAGTGGCAGCGCTGGCAGGTATCGGGAGCGCGATGGGTGTTGGTATCGCAGGACAGGCTGCGGCAGGAGTACTGGCGGAGGATCCGAAAAAATTCGGTAAGACGCTGATTCTGCAGGCGCTTCCGGGCACACAGGGAATCTACGGTCTGCTGATGGCCTTCCTGATTTTCATCCGCATCGGACTTCTGGGCGGTGGAATGCAGGATCTTTCGCTGTCTCAGGGACTCTTTGTATTCGCGTCCGCGCTTCCTGTAGGGCTGATCGGAATCTGGTCCGGTATCGCACAGGGCAAAGCCGCCGCGGCGGGCATCATGCTGCTGGGCAAGAGACCTGATCAGATGGCGAAGGGAATCATTTATGCCGCGATGGTGGAAACCTATGCGATTTTCGGATTGCTGGTATCCATCCTGATGCTGTTCAACCTTGGAATTTAGTGATTGACAGGAAGTGACAAAATGGGCATAGAGAAGATTACATCAAAGATCATGAGTGAAGCGGAAACCGTTGCGGGCTCCATTCTCAGCGAAGCCGATTCCGGCAGTGATGCAATCATCGCGGAGGCCAGGGAGAAGGCGGAGGCCGTCGTTTCCGAAGCGCGGGAACGGGGCGCTGCGGACAAAGTCAGGACGGTGAACCGCCGGGAGGCGGTGGCGGCCATAGACGGACGCAAGCTGATTCTGGCAAGGAAGCAGGAGATGATCGCGGGATGCTTCGACGGAGCCATCGGACAGCTCGCTTCCATGGACAAAGAAAAGTACGTGGAGTTTCTGGCCGGCATCGTGAAGAGCACCGGGAGCGCCGGCGGCGAGCTCGTCTTCAATGAGAAGGACGCCGCAGAGATCGGGCCGCTGCTTGCAGAGAAACTGAACCGTGAAACAGAGGGAGGCGCGTTTTCCGTGTCGGACGAAACGGAGTCGATCCGGGGCGGCGTGCTCCTGAAAAACGGACAGGTATACGTCAGCGGCAGCATCGAATCCCTGGTGGACGAGGTGAAGGGCGAGCTGACAGCGGAAGTTGCAAAGGTGCTGTTTGGCGAATAGGAGCGGAGGAACATGGCAAAAAGAAAAGAAAATGATTATATCTTTGCCGATGCGTTCATTGGCTGCTACGTCCGGAATCTGATGAAGCGTCAGGATCTCATGAGACTGGCGAACTGTACGGATTTTGACGCGGCAGAGGCCCTCCTTCAGGAATTTGGCTACGGGGAATCGCCGGAGGTCAAGGAAGGCGATGTGGAAGCGTTTATCAGAAGAGAACAGAACAAGCTGTTCGATATGATCTACAATACATTGCCGGAGCGCAAGGAGCTTGCGCTGTACCTGTACCCCTACGATTACCATAATGTGAAGGTCTGCCTGAAATCGGAGCTTCTCGGAATCACGCCGGACGACACGTTTCTGATGTCGACGGGCGATATCGAGTGGAACAAAATGATGGCGATGATCCGGGACCGGAACTATATGTTCATGCCCGTCAACATGAAGCACGCCATTGAAGAGGCGATGGACCTTTACAGCAGGGGACATGACCCCCAGATGATCGATATCATTATGGACAAAGCCTGCTACAGGGATATGCTGCAGGCGGCGGAAGAGAGCGAAGAGGAATTTCTGATCGGCATTGTGAAGCTGCAGATAGACCTGCTGAATCTCAAGGCGTTTGTTCGGCTCAGAGAAATCGGCAAGGCGTGGTCCTTCTTCCAGACGGTTTATCTGGACGGCGGCAATATTCAGGAACAGTTCTACATTCAGAGCTGGGAGGAGCCCTATTCCCAGGTGGCGGATAAGCTGATCCCCTACGGCCTGAAGGACATGATGGCCGAGGGCGGCCGGATGATCAAAGAAGAAGGGGACTTCACTTTGTTCGAGAAGATGCTGGAAGACGCGCTGATGGAATACAACAAGAAAGCCAAATATCTTTCCTTCGGCATTGTTCCCATCGCCGGCTACTGGCTGGCAAAGGAAGTCGAGATCGACAATCTGAGGATCGTCCTGACGGGGATCCTGGTCGGGGCGTCGCCGGAGGAGACAGGTGAAAGATTGAGGGAACCGTATGTATAAAATCGGAGTCATCGGCGACAGGGATTCTGTGCTTGGATTCAAAGCAGTCGGTCTGGACGTGTTTCCGGCCGAAAAGGCAGAGGAAGCGAAAGCGGTTCTGCGGAAATGGGCGGAAGGAGAGTACGCCATCATTTACATCACAGAAGGCCTTGCCGTACAGTTGGAAAAGGAAATTGATAAATACAAGGATTCAAGGCTGCCTGCCATCATACCGATCCCCAATAAGGACGGCCCGTCCGGCACGGGACTGAACAACGTCCGCAAATCGGTGGAGCGCGCAGTCGGCGCAGACATACTATTCGGAGGTGATAGATAATGAGTCAGGGAACAATCGTTAAAGTATCGGGGCCACTGGTAGTAGCGTCTGGTATGGAAGATGCGGATATGTACGACGTGGTCCGCGTAGGCGACCTTGGACTGATCGGAGAGATCATTGAGATGAGAGGCGACATGGCCTCCATTCAGGTATATGAAGAGACAGCGGGTATCGGACCGGGAGCACCGGTGGTTTCAACGGGAGCACAGCTTTCCGTCGAGCTGGGGCCCGGACTGATCGAGAGTATTTACGACGGCATCCAGCGTCCGCTGGAGGTCATGTTCGAGCAGCAGGGCGCGAACATCCAGAGAGGCATCCAGGTTCCTGCGCTGAACCGGGAAAAGAAATGGGACTTTGTGCCTGTCGCGAAGGCCGGCGACCGCGTCGAAGCGGGGGACATCATCGGAACCGTTAAGGAAACCGTTATCGTGGAACAGAAGATCATGGTTCCATGGGGAGTCAGCGGCACGGTGGAGTCCGTCGAAGGCGGAGCCTTTACTGTTGATGAGACAGTCTGCAGAATCAGAAAAGACGATGGGAGCATCGAAGAGCTGAGCCTGATGCAGAAATGGCCGGTGCGCCGGGGCAGACCGTACAAAGAGAAGATGGTGCCGGACATGCCGCTGGTAACAGGGCAGCGGGTCATTGACACGCTGTTCCCCATCGCCAAGGGCGGCGTTGCAGCAGTCCCCGGACCGTTCGGATCCGGAAAGACCGTGGTGCAGCACCAGCTGGCGAAATGGGCGGACGCCGATATCGTCGTCTACATCGGCTGCGGTGAGCGCGGAAACGAGATGACCGACGTACTGATGGAATTCCCTGAGTTGAAGGATCCGAGGAGCGGCGAATCGCTGATGAAGAGAACCGTGCTGATCGCGAATACGTCCGATATGCCGGTGGCCGCCCGAGAGGCGTCTATCTACACGGGAATTACCATCGCGGAATATTTCCGCGATATGGGATATTCGGTGGCGCTGATGGCGGATTCCACATCCCGCTGGGCGGAGGCTCTGCGAGAGATGTCCGGACGTCTTGAGGAAATGCCGGGTGAAGAGGGATATCCCGCTTATCTGGCGTCCCGTCTGGCGCAGTTCTATGAAAGAGCGGGACGCGTGGCCGCTCTCGGCAGCGACGGACGGGTCGGAGCACTTTCCGCGATCGGAGCGGTATCTCCTCCGGGCGGCGATATCTCGGAGCCTGTTTCCCAGGCAACGCTGCGTATCGTCAAGGTGTTCTGGTCTCTGGATGCGGGGCTGGCTCACGCCAGACATTTCCCGGCGATCAACTGGCTGTCCAGCTATTCGCTTTATGTGGACCGGCTGACGCCGTGGTTTGAGGAAAATGTGGCAAAGGACTTCCCGGCTCTTCGGAACCAGGCTATCCGCCTGCTGCAGGAGGAAGCGGAACTGAACGAAATCGTGCAGCTGGTCGGAGTGGACGCTCTGTCCTTTGAGGACCGTGTCAAGCTGGAGGCCTGTAAGTCCATTCGTGAGGACTACCTCCACCAGAACGCGTTCCACGATGTGGACACATATTCCTCGATGAACAAGCAGTATAAGCTGCTGAAGCTGATTCTGGGATATTATGATCAGTCGGTGGACGCCGTTTCCAAGGGAGCGCCATTTAACCAGCTGGCCGCTGTCCCGGTCAGAGAGACTATCGGCAGATTCAAGTATATTGAGGAGAAGGACATCGATTCGTCCTACGAGGAGATCTTGACCGAGATGAAGAAGGAAATCACTGATATAGTAAATAAGGGGGCGGAAGACGATGATTAAGGAATACAGAACGATATCTGAAGTTGCCGGACCTCTGATGATGGTACAGGACGTGGAAGGCGTCACCTATGACGAGCTGGGAGAGATCATTCTGCCCAGCGGAGAAACCCGGCTCTGCAAGGTGCTGGAAATCAACGGCGGGGATGCTACAGTTCAGCTGTTCGAAAGCTCTGCGGGAATCAACCTGAAGGAGAGCGCCGTAAAGTTCCTGGGACACGGAACACAGTTATCCGTTTCACCGGAGATGCTGGGGCGTGTATTCGACGGAATGGGACGGCCCAAGGACGGCGGGCCGGAGATTATCGCTGAGAAGCAGATGGATATCAACGGACTCCCGATGAACCCGGCGGCCAGAGATTACCCTGCGGAATTCATTCAGACCGGCGTATCCGCCATCGATGGTCTGAACACACTGGTCCGGGGGCAGAAGCTTCCGATTTTCTCCGGAAGCGGACTTCCCCATGCGGATCTGGCTGCGCAGATTGCCCGTCAGGCCAAGGTTCTCGGTGACGACGCCGGAAACTTCGCGGTTGTCTTCGCGGCGATCGGAATCACTTATGAGGAAGCGGACTTTTTCGCCTCCGACTTCCGCAGAACCGGGGCCATCGACAGAACAGTCATGTTCATGAATCTGGCCAATGACCCGGCTGTAGAGCGTATCGCCACGCCGCGTATGGCGCTGACCGCAGCTGAATATCTGGCTTTCGACCTGAACATGCATGTGCTGGTCATCCTGACGGATATCACCAATTACGCTGAGGCGCTCCGTGAGGTGTCCGCCGCCCGCAAGGAGGTTCCGGGCAGACGCGGCTACCCGGGCTATCTGTATACCGACCTCGCGACGATGTACGAGAGAGCCGGAAGGAAAAAGGGTTATCCCGGCTCCATTACAATGATCCCGATTCTGACGATGCCGGAGGATGATATCACCCATCCGATTCCGGATCTGACCGGATATATTACAGAGGGGCAGATCATCCTGTCACGCGAACTGGACCGGAAGGGAATCAAGCCGCCTATCGACGTTCTGCCGTCGCTGTCCCGTCTGAAGGACAAGGGAATCGGCGTCGGAAAAACCCGTGAGGATCATGCGGATACCATGAACCAGCTGTTTGCGGCTTATTCAAAGGGCAAGGAGAGTCTTGAACTGATGTCCATTCTGGGCGAAGCGGCTCTGACGGACGTCGACCTGATGTACGCGAAGTTCAGTGAGGAATTCGAGAAGCGCTATGTGTCCCAGGGATACGATACAGACCGCAGCATTGAGGACACGCTGAATCTCGGATGGGAGCTGCTGAGGCTTCTGCCGAAGGGAGAGCTGAAGCGGATCAAGGATGAATTAATCGAGAAATACCTGAAGGAGAACGAGGGAACGGAAACGAAGGAGTAAGCGATGGAACGAATGAATGTCAATCCTACAAGGATGATGCTGACTTCGTTGAAAAAGCGTCTGAAGACGGCCGTCCGCGGTCACAAGCTTCTGAAGGACAAGCGGGACGAGCTGATGAAGGAATTTCTGGATCTGGCCCGGGAAAACGGACGTCTCCGGGAGGATGTGGAGAAGCGCCTCGGGGAGGTTTACAAAAACTTCACGGTAGCGAGCTCCATCATGAGTCAGGAGGTTATGGAGGAATCCCTGATGTTCCCGAAACAGGGCGTTGAGCTTCAGGTCAGCAGCAGAAACATCATGAGTGTGGATGTGCCGGTCTTCGATTTCAGAACCACGGCGGAGGATCCTGCCGACATCTTTCCTTACGGATTCGCCAGGACCTCGGGAGAACTGGACAACGCGATTTCCGAGCTGTCGGACATCTTTCCGATACTTCTGGAGCTCGCGGCCAAGGAGAAGGAGACGGCTCTGCTTGCGGCTGAGCTGGAAAAGACGCGCCGGCGCGTGAATGCGCTGGAATACGTCATGATTCCCCGACTCCAGGTCACGATTAAATATATCCAGATGAAGCTGGACGAAAACGAACGAGGCAACCAGACGAGACTGATGAAGGTCAAGGATATGATGCTGGAGGAGGCCATCGCCGAGAAAAAGGCGAAGGACGAAGCCGCCATCGAGCGGATGGTGGAATCCCGGCAGTAGCGGCCGGCAGCGGAGCTCTTCAGCCGCGGAACCGCGACCTGCGTACCGAGACGCCGGGGCAGGTTCACGAGCGGTGATGCTGGCGCGAAGCCCTATACAAGCCGCGACGCCGGGGCAAAGCCGCACATACACTGAGATACGAAATGAGGAAAACCACCTGTTGGACGGGTGGTTTTTTCATGCTATAATAAAATCATGGATAAAGGACAGAAAATCAGATTGCAGATAAACGATATGACAACGGACGGAAGCGGAATCGGGCGCAGTGAAGACGGCCTGACCGTCTTTGTAAAAGGAGCGCTTCCGGGTGATACGGTGCAGGCGGAGATCTTCCGGGTGAAGAAACGTTATGCCCTTGCCCGGCTGCTCAGCATCGACGAGCCGTCGGAAGACAGGACGGAAGGCTTTTGTCCCCAAGACTCCCGCTGCGGAGGATGCCCCATGGGCAGACTCACCTATGATGCGCAGCTGAAGCTGAAGGAGCGGCACGTAAGAGACGCGCTGACCCGCATCGCAGGGCTGAAGGAACCGCTGATCCGGCCGGCTTTGGAGGCGGAGAACCCCTGGCGCTACCGGAACAAAGCGTCGATGGCGGTCTCAACCGGCGGGATTATCACACGGAAAGGCGGGATTGTTGAGAACCTTGGAGAACCGGCGGTTGGCTTTTACCGTGGGAAAAGCCGTGAGGTGACGGACTGCCCCGACTGTGCCCTGCAGACGGAACCGGCTGTCGCGGCGGCGGAAGCACTGCGGGAATTCATGCGGCAGGATCACATTACCGGCTACGATCCCCGCTGGGAAAAGGGTCTTATGCGGCATATGGTCGTCCGCACGGCGTTCGGCACCGGCGAGGTCATGGTGATTTTGGTGATCAACGGCAAGGGAATTCCCCACGCCGCCAAGCTTGTGGCGATGCTGGACGAGGCCGTTGAAGAGCCCTTCAGCCTGGAGAGCGTGATTCTGAACATAAACAAAGGGAAGCCCGGTGAAATTTTCGGTGACAGAACCGAGGTGCTTGCGGGCCGTCCGACTATTAATGAAGAGCTCGGCGGTATGCGGTATGAAATTTCTCCGCTGTCATTCTACCAGGTAAATCCTGCGCAGATGGTGAAGCTTTATAATAAGGCGGCAGAGTATGCAGCTCTGACCGGCGGTGAGACGATTCTAGATCTGTACTGCGGAGCCGGAACCATCGGCCTGTGGCTTTTGAACGAGCTGCGGAGCCGCGACAGGGAAGCTTTCGCGGGCACAAAGGTCATCGGTATTGAATCACAGAAAAGTGCCGTTCTGGACGCTAACCGCAATGCAGTAATCAATGGAATCGTAAATGCACGATATGTATGTGGAAAGGCAGAATATGAGCTTCCCAGACTGATGGACGCCTGCGTCGATACGGCTGATTCCCCAGCTTCGGCCCCGGTCGATGAGGACCTTCGTGTCACAAAGACCGATGTTGTGATCCTGGATCCTCCCCGCGCCGGCTGCGACGAACGCCTTCTGGACGCCGCGGCCGCGGCAGAGCCCTCTCGGATCGTCTATATATCCTGTGATCCGGCAACACTGGCCCGGGATGTGAAATACCTGAGCGGGAAGGGCTACCGGTTTATGGAAGCGACCCCGGCAGATCTTTTCTGCTGGACCGGCCACGTCGAGACGGTAGCATTATTATCCAAACTTGATGTCGATAAGCATATAAGTGTTAAAATTGAGCTGGATGAACTTGATTTGACAAGTGCTGAAAGTAAAGCTACTTATGTACAAATTAAGGAGTATATTTTAGAAAAATTTGATTTAAAGGTTTCGACACTCTATATTGCACAGATTAAAAAGAAATGTGGCATTGAATTAAGGGAGCATTACAATAAATCTAAAAAAGAGAAACAGATTATTCCACAATGCACACCGGAAAAAGAGGAAGCTATCATGAATGCTTTAAGGCATTTTAAAATGATTTAG
Organism: Hornefia porci; assembly: GCF_001940235.1. NCBI lineage: Bacteria > Bacillati > Bacillota > Clostridia > Peptostreptococcales > Anaerovoracaceae > Hornefia > Hornefia porci. The sequence continues at coordinate 2,397,633 of NZ_MJIE01000001.1, forward strand.
TAGAAATGGAGGGTATTTATGAGATGAATATTAAAAATAATCTTATTTCCAATTAGCTTGATATTAAGTATCCTCACTGCATTTCTGACATTTTTACTTGCCATAGGAACAACAATACTGTATTTGCTTATGCTTATGTGTGTCGTTGTTGGGGTCGTATCATTGTTTCAAAAGGATTTTTCAATAGGCATAGAAGCATTGATAGTAGGATTCTTGTTAAGCCCATACGGAATACCGATGGTTGGAGCAGCAGTTATAGCTTTTTTACAAGGTATCAATGAAGCGATAAAATCAATCTAAATAAGAATATAGAAGAGCGATGGTAGATATAGAGAACATAGTAAAATCTAAATAATGGGTTTGGTTATTAACGTCTTACAACGTTGTTTATACTACCTAAAAATCAAATTATGTTAGGAGTTATTTTGATGGATGGAGTAAAAGAAATAATTTTGCAGACCAAGAATGTGGAATATATAAAGAGAAATTTAGGAAAAGAACAATGGATACAGGTATCCGGGCACAAAGATATGAATGGTGCAGATGCAGGATTTTGGTGTGGGTTAGTTTCGCTAAATCATATAGATGATGTGTATAATGATGTTGGGTGGGATGTTTCTGCTAACGAGCAAGGAAATCCCGGATTTGAAGGAAATGGATACGCATATGAGTATAAAGCGAATTTGCTAAAAGATGGTTTTGAGTCTATTTTATATTATCGTGATTTTTATGGTGTTGAGAAAGATTATATTGAGTTATCACAGGAGTTTATCTTATTAAACAATCTTCGATATAACAAAATTAGTAAATCATATTGGGCTATGTATGAAAATGGAGAGAGTGAAGAAGCGGTTAAATACATTGATGATACGACGATTCAAATTAAAATGAAGTTTTTACGTAATTATTCAGCAGCAAAACAGATGGCAATTCTACTTTTTTTTGATATTAGAACTAAGTTCGATGGAAAAATATCCGATTTTGGGATAGATGAGTTTAATTATGAATTTAAAGACAGTGGTCTGTTTTATGGATTATGGGGCGGTGATATGAGTTTTCCAACATATGTGTATAGTGTCTTAATGGGTAAAAAAATTCTTATGCCAGCGCCAATTGAGGAATGTGGTTACTGGCCATATGAAAAAGAAGAAAGCTACGAGGACTTTATAATTGGTGTTGACGAGTTTGGAAAAGAGATTTTTAACACGTGCAATCCGGATAAGCTGAATAATTATTTTGGGGCTAATCCAGATGCTCCTATGTATTTAACACCAGTATTTTTTAAGCGTGATGTGTTACAAAAATATGTAAATAAACCTGAGTTATATGAGATTAGAGATGGATATTTGAGTTGTCAATCATTATGGGGTATTGAAATAGATAATCATCATAAAAATTGCATAGCAGTTTATTTGGGCGATTTAGGAAGAGATTTACCTGAAAGTGAGCGTGTATACTGGAAAAGTTACAATATAGTAGGTGAAGAAGGAGTAAGCAGGGTCTCTTTCCAAAGAGATTTCTGTAATATATTTACGGCGTCAAATATGGAAGATCATAAATTTCAAGATCTGTATGGTTCTTTAATAAAGCAATGGAACGAAAAATATGGCTGGGATTTATATCTGCCATTATCTGCGGAAGATCAATATAATCTAACTCAAATTAGAATCCCGTTTGGGGAAAGTCAGCCAGAATTCGATCAATTAGTTTTGGCATTAGTTAAAGTTTTGATTGACTCACTTAACGAAAAGCAATTAATCATTCATGGAGATGCTCAAACTGATATTAAAGGAATAAGTAAACTTGAAAAATGGCTACAATCAAACGAGGCTGTTGGATATGAAAATCATATTAAGTTTTTAAGGGATTTACAGAAGTTAAGATCTACTGGATCTGGACACAGAAAAGGTAAGGAATATAGTAAGATTTCAAATGCATTTGGCTTATCAGAAAAAAGTAAAATAGATGTATTCGAGGAGGTTCTTCGAAAATCAAATGATTTCCTGAAATATATGAAAACTACGTTTTTAGATTAATTAGAAGCATGATGTAAAGAACAAGTATGGCAAGAATTCTTCGTATATAAATACTTTATATTATGCTTTAAACTAGGGATGGTAACGGTATTCACATCATTCATATAAATCCCAGTTTTGTAAAATAAAAAATTTCATAAAAATGGTTACCAAAGGCGATAGAGAAAAAACTATCGTCTTTTTTTCGCAAATTTTTAAGGAAGGGAGGTGAAGCGATGGACTTTGACTATTTCTATAATAGAGAAGCGGAAAGATTTAATTTCTTAAAAGTACCGGAGATATTGGTTGATGGAGAAGAATTTCGGGGATTATCAGCAGAAGCAATTATCCTCTATTCAATGCTTCTTAAACGGACAGGAATGTCTTTTAAGAATAACTGGATAGACAAGGAAGGCAGGGTATTTATATATTTCACAGTTGAAGAAATTATGAAAAGAAGAAATATCTCAAAGCCGACTGCCATAAAAACATTAGATGAGTTAGATAGTAAAAAAGGAATCGGATTGATTGAACGGGTAAGACTTGGACTTGGCAAACCGAATATCATTTATGTCAAAGATTTTATGAGCGTATTTCAGGTAAAAGAAAATGACTTACAGAAGTTAAAAAATTTTACTTCAGAAGTAAAAGATATTGACCTCAGAAGTAAAGAAAATGAACTTCAGGAAGTTAAAAATCTTGACTGTAACTATATAGAGAATAATAAGAGTAAGTATAGTAAGAGAGAATATAGTTTTAGTGAAAACGGGCTTGGAACATTTCAAAATGTGTTTTTAGCTGCTGAAGATATATCCGATTTACAAATCATAATGAACTCACAGCTTGAGAATTACATTGAAAGACTATCGGCATATATCAAAAGCACCGGAAAGACTTATAAAGACCATAAAGCGACAATCCTTTCTTGGTTCTATAAAGATCAGGGAAGAAGCAAAGAAGTGAAAATATCAAATATCCCTACATGGGAAGAATATGATAAAGGAGAACACCTATGATGAAAGAATTAGAAAAAGTAATGATAGAGGATGTAGAGTATTCTTACGATCCTGAAAAAGAATATATCAAAGACGGACACGCCTTTTGTAAAGTCTGCCATGAAAGAAAAGACGGAAAAGTGATGGCGTTCTTTGATAACAAGATGATATTTAAGATTTCTTGCAAATGCGATAGAGATAGGGAGGCAAGAGAAAAAGAAAGACAAAAGCAGATGGAAATTGAACGATTAAAGAGTAGTTGCTTTAACTCGATTATTCAGTGGTCATACACCTTTGAAAATTATCAGGGAGAAGAAAATCAAAGCCTTATCATTGCTAAAAACTTTGTCAAAGACTATGAGGAGATGAAAAAGGAAAATATCGGGCTTCTCTTTTATGGCTCGGTAGGAAGTGGAAAGACCTATCTTGCCTGCTCCATTGCAAATAGCCTTATTGAACAGTATCGAATAGGTGTTAAAATAAGAAATTTTGCACAGATTATCAATGAGCTGCAAAAGGGAGGATTTGATTTTGATAAGAACGCATATATTGAATCTCTTGTAAATACTTCTGTTCTTATCTTGGATGACTTGGGAATAGAAAGAGATACAAGCTATGCCAAAGAGCAGGTATATAATATTGTCAACAATAGATACTTAAAACAGAAACCGACTATCTTTACGACCAATCTTTCCTACGACACAATCCAAAACTGTAAAGACAGCGTGGAGTATCAAAGAATCTACTCAAGGATTATAGAGATGTGTATTCCTGTTATGGTTGTAGGAGAGGATTTTAGAAAGATTATTCAAAAGGGCAAACTGAATCGTAATAAGGACAGACTGCTGAATGGAGGTGAGAGAACTTGATCAATGAAGAAATAGCAAGAAAAACGCTGAATATGGAAGTTAAAGCTGCTAAAGTAACAGGAAAGCTAATTCTGAACTTATTAAAGAAATTGATGAAAGAAGCAGAAAAATTTGGAGGACTTGAAAAGCTGGTTAATGCTAACGGAAATGAAGTAAAGCTAAAAGATATGGTAAAAAAGGGACAGCTTGAAGAAATTCCGGTTGAAGAAGCGGAGCTTAAGGAACTGAAAAAAGAACTTAATCGGTATGGTGTTAAGTTTTCAGTGATGAAGGATAAGGAAACAGGTAAATATTCAGTATTTTTTCAAGCCAAAGATATGAAAGTGATGGATAAAGCCTTTAAGCACGCATTAGCACAGTCTGAAAAGAAAACGGAAAGGAAAGAATCTATTCACAAGAATATTGAGAAGTTTAAGGAAATGGCTAAGAACTCTGTTTCCAAAGATAAAGTCAAGAATAAACAAAAGGAGCAGAGCCTATGATAGATAAAATATTAAAAGACATCAAAGGCTTATTTAAGGTGCAGGATAAGGCAAAGTTTCTAAAGCAAAACATTCCCTATCTTGCATTTTTCTATTTAGGAAACATCTTTGCCCATCATGTGAGAAGCTATACCGGTGGTGATGTCATAGATAAAGTCTTTCAAGGGATATTGGAGATCAACACGATGAGTTTTCTTCCAAGTATTCATCCGGTGGATATTTTAATGGGCATAGGAGTGGCTGCTTTAATTAAATTTATTGTCTATACCAAAGGTAAAAATGCTAAAAAGTTTAGACAGGGGAAAGAGTATGGCTCAGCAAGATGGGGAAATAAGAAAGATATTGAGCCATACATGGATGAAAAGTTTCAAAACAATATCTTGCTTACCCAGACAGAACGCCTAACTATGAATGGTAGACCGGCTAATCCAAAGTATGCTCGTAACAAAAATGTACTTGTAATCGGTGGATCAGGAAGTGGTAAGACAAGATTTTATGTCAAACCTAACCTTATGCAGATGCACAGTAGCTATTGCGTAACTGATCCAAAAGGAACGATAGTCCTTGAATGTGGCAAGATGCTTGAAGACAATGGATATGAGATTAAAATCTTAAATACCATTAACTTCAAAAAGAGTATGAAATACAATCCTTTTGCCTATATTCGTTCTGAGAAAGATATTCTGAAATTGGTACAGACAATCATTGCAAATACGAAAGGAGAGGGAGAAAAAGCAGGTGAGGATTTTTGGGTGAAAGCCGAAAAACTCTACTACACAGCCCTTATAGGATACATCTTCTATGAAGCTCCAAGAGAAGAAAAGAACTTTGCAACGCTCCTTGATATGATAGACGCTTCCGAAGTCAGAGAAGATGACGAAACCTATATGAATCCGATAGATAGGCTCTTTGAAGCACTTGAAAAGAAAGAACCTACACACTTTGCAGTAAAGCAATACAAAAAATATAAATTGGCTGCGGGAAAAACGGCAAAATCTATTCTTATCTCTTGTGGTGCAAGGCTTGCTCCATTTGATATTAGGGAACTTAGGGACTTGATGAGTGAAGATGAACTTGAGCTTGATACACTCGGAGATAGAAAAACGGCACTCTTTGTTATTATCTCTGATACTGATGATACCTTTAACTTTGTAGTATCCATTATGTACTCACAACTTTTTAATCTCTTATGTGATAAGGCAGATGATGTATATGGCGGACGATTACCTGTCCATGTGAGATGCTTGCTTGATGAATTTGCAAACATCGGCTTAATTCCAAAGTTTGAGAAACTTATAGCAACAATCCGTTCCAGAGAAATATCAGCAAGTATCATACTTCAAGCACAATCTCAGTTAAAGGCAATCTATAAGGATAATGCCGATACAATCGTAGGTAACTGTGATAGTACCTTGTTCCTTGGTGGCAAGGAGAAAACTACACTAAAAGAATTGTCTGAAACACTGGGAAAAGAAACGATAGATTTATATAACACATCGGAAACAAGGTCAAATCAAAAGTCTTTCGGACTTAATTATCAAAAGACAGGTAAGGAACTGATGAGCCAAGATGAGATTACTGTAATGGACGGTGGTAAATGTATTTTTCAGCTTAGAGGTGTAAGACCTTTTCTTTCAGATAAATTCGACATCACAAAGCATAAGAACTATAAGTTCTTAGAAGATTATGACAAGAAGAATGTGTTTGATATTGAAGAATATATAAAGAGAAAAGGCAAGGTTAAGCTTAATAGAAATACGGTAATTACAAGATTGTAAGATTTACTGTTATAATTATATGGTCGAGGGTATATTTGATATAATAGAGCTAGATAAATTTGAATTCATAGGAGGTAACGATGAACAAGATTACTTGTATTTGTTTAGGTGTGAAAGATATGGAAAGGTCAATAAAGTTTTATAGAGATGGTTTAGGATATAAGACTGATTGCAGAGAAAATAATCCGTCAGTATGCTTTTTTGATACTCCGGGAACAAAGTTTGAACTATTTCCTTTGGAACAATTAGCAAAAGATATTGATGAAAATAATCCACCAAAAGGGAATGGATTTTCAGGAATTACATTAGCCTACAATGTTGAACATAAAGAAGATGTAGAGACTGTAATTGCATTAGTAAGAAAAGCAGGTGGAAAAATTGTAAAAGAGCCACAGGAAGTTTTTTGGGGTGGATATCACGCATATTTTTCGGATTTAGATGGATACTATTGGGAAGTTTCATGGGGACCGAATTTTCAATTTGATGAAAATGGATTGCTGAAATTTTGAGGATAAATAGGGAAAGAGTATGCCATAAAGTAAGGAATATTTGATTTGGAAGGAGGTAATCATGGTGAATGAATTTAATGAATTTGTTCGTGAGATTTTTTCCGCAGCAGGTGATATTGTCATAAGATCCATGATGGGCGGATACCTTATATATTTTAACGGTAAGCTAATAGGTGACATTTGCGATAATGAACTATTTTTAAAGAGAACGCCGACATCGGACAAACTTCTTGTAGACTCAGAATTGCGTTATCCGTATGAGGGTTCAAAGACATTGATGTATGCATTCGACAGATTTGAGGATATGGATTTGATTACTGAACTACTGAAAGGTATGTATGCGGAACTGCCAGAAAAGAAACCCAAGAAAGCTAAATGAGACAAACAAGCTTCAGTTTGTTGAACTGAAAAATTGAATACTAAATGCGTAAGACGATAGAAAAGAAAAAAATCTATCGTCTTTTTTCATGCCTATTTTCAATTTATATTGCGATCAATAAATAGGGGAAACTCGCTAATTAGCGAACTAGTATTTCAAGTACCTTTCACTAATATATACACGACAAAATGCTAATTCCCTTAAATATGTTAAAGACAATAAAGGAGATAAGATGATAAGGATCAGAAGTCCCACTAAGAAAAAACTAAATAGTAAGAGTATCAGCGATTGGAAAAGTAATACTTCTGGTCGCTTTTTTTATTGAAATGAAAAGGAGAAATTTAAAAAGATGAAACAAGAAATGATTAACATCAACGCCAACTTATTGGCGGAACCTACTTTCTCAAACTTTGAAAAAGACGGAGAAACGGTAGAAGTTGCAAATTTTACGCTTGTAAAAAAGTACGGTAAGGGTAAGGAGTATATCAACTGTGCAGCTTATGGAGAAAAGACAGAAATAGCAAAAGCCTTTGAGAAAGACGATTTGATTCATATCTTCGGCTACTTTAAGAAGCGTGAAAAAGAGGGAAAGACTTACAAAAACTTTGTAGTGAAGTCATATAACAAGATTGAAAAGAAAGAAGAAAACGAGGAGGAATAACTTATGGCATTTTTTACACAGGCAGTTAATGTATTAAAGATTTTGGTTATGGCAGTAGGTGCAGGACTTGGAGCATGGGGCGTTATCAACCTGATGGAAGGATATGGTAATGACAATCCCGGTGCTAATGCTCATGTACGGTAAAGAAGCAAGCAACCGAAAACAATAGATAGACCGCCAGCACTACACTATTCCGAACCAAAGACCAAAAGATAAGCATTTTGAGAAAATCTAAACTTTTGGATTTTCCTACAATGCCGACTACGGCGGAATCCCTCCCACTCCTTATATATTTCTTTCTGTATACATTGAATTTGTATTTAGTAAAATGCAGACAACACCACGGATCGGCTTTTGGCTGGACAATTCCAACCAAACACCGCAGCAGACAGTAGAAACCATTCTGAACGTTAGGAAGCCGGTATGATTGTTACATATAAGGGGAAGAAAAATTTCTTTTAGATACTTGTTTTCCTAAAACTGATGTGATATAATAATTCAATTCCAGAAAAGGAGTAAAAAATATGCGGCAAGGTATTCTTAAATAAAACTATAATCAAATAGTGGGAACAAAGGATTATGATAGTCCCTTTTGTAGGGGCTTAGTTTTTTGTACCCAATTTAAGAATACTTTTGCCTTATCAATTTTGACATATCCCCAAAAACAGCACTCACAAACAGGTGTATGCTGTATATGTGTATGTCCGCAAATTATCATCCCCAGTGGTAAAAGTATTTTACTGCTGGGGATTTTTATGCCCTTCGGGGCAGTAAAGGGAGGACAATCACATGAAAATAATCAATATTGGAATTCTTGCCCATGTAGACGCTGGAAAGACGACCTTGACGGAGAGCCTGCTATATGCCAGCGGAGCCATTTCAGAACCGGGGAGCGTCGAAAAAGGGACAACGAGGACGGACACCATGTTTTTGGAGCGGCAGCGTGGGATTACCATTCAAGCGGCAGTCACTTCCTTCCAGTGGCACAGATGTAAAGTCAACATTGTGGATACGCCCGGCCACATGGATTTTTTGGCGGAGGTGTACCGCTCTTTGGCTGTTTTAGATGGGGCCATCTTGGTGATCTCCGCTAAAGATGGCGTGCAGGCCCAGACCCGTATTCTGTTCCATGCCCTGCGGAAAATGAACATTCCCACCGTTATCTTTATCAACAAGATCGACCAGGCTGGCGTTGATTTGCAGAGCGTGGTTCAGTCTGTTCGGGATAAGCTCTCCGCCGATATTATCATCAAGCAGACGGTGTCGCTGTCCCCGGAAATAGTCCTGGAGGAAAATACCGACATAGAAGCATGGGATGCGGTCATCGAAAATAACGATAAATTATTGGAAAAGTATATCGCAGGAGAACCAATCAGCCGGGAAAAACTTGTGCGGGAGGAACAGCGGCGGGTTCAAGACGCCTCCCTGTTCCCGGTCTATTATGGCAGCGCCAAAAAGGGCCTTGGCATTCAACCGTTGATGGATGCGGTGACAGGGCTGTTCCAACCGATTGGGGAACAGGGGAGCGCCGCCCTATGCGGCAGCGTTTTCAAGGTGGAGTATACAGATTGCGGCCAGCGGCGTGTCTATCTACGGCTATACAGCGGAACGCTGCGCCTGCGGGATACGGTGGCCCTGGCCGGGAGAGAAAAGCTGAAAATCACAGAGATGCGTATTCCATCCAAAGGGGAAATTGTTCGGACAGACACCGCTTATCCGGGTGAAATTGTTATCCTTCCCAGCGACAGCGTGAGGTTAAACGATGTATTAGGGGACCCAACCCGGCTCCCTCGTAAAAGGTGGCGTGAGGACCCCCTCCCCATGCTGCGGACGTCGATTGCGCCGAAAACGGCAGCGCAAAGAGAACGGCTGCTGGACGCTCTTACGCAACTTGCGGATACTGACCCGCTTTTGCGCTGCGAGGTGGATTCCATCACCCATGAGATCATTCTTTCTTTTTTGGGCCGGGTGCAGTTGGAGGTTGTTTCCGCTTTGCTGTCGGAAAAATACAAGCTTGAAACAGTGGTAAAGGAACCCACCGTCATTTATATGGAGCGGCCGCTCAAAGCAGCCAGCCACACCATCCATATCGAGGTGCCGCCCAACCCGTTTTGGGCATCCATCGGACTGTCTGTTACACCACTCCCGCTTGGCTCCGGTGTACAATACGAGAGCCGGGTTTCGCTGGGATACTTGAACCAGAGTTTTCAAAACGCTGTCAGGGATGGTATCCGTTACGGGCTGGAGCAGGGCTTGTTCGGCTGGAACGTAACGGACTGTAAGATTTGCTTTGAATACGGGCTTTATTACAGTCCGGTCAGCACGCCGGCGGACTTCCGCTCATTGGCCCCGATTGTATTGGAACAGGCATTGAAGGAATCAGGGACGCAACTGCTGGAACCTTATCTCTCCTTCACCCTCTATGCGCCCCGGGAATATCTTTCCAGGGCTTATCATGATGCACCGAAATACTGTGCCACCATCGAAACGGTCCAGGTAAAAAAGGATGAAGTTGTCTTTACTGGCGAGATTCCCGCCCGCTGTATACAGGCATACCGTACTGATCTGGCCTTTTACACCAACGGGCAGAGCGTATGCCTTACAGAACTGAAAGGGTATCAGGCCGCTGTCGGCAAGCCAGTCATCCAGCCCCGCCGTCCAAACAGCCGCCTGGACAAGGTGCGCTATATGTTTCAGAAGATAATGTAACGTCTTGCGCAATGCAAGCGTTCATTGCTGGCTATTGCGAAATATCATTGATAAAATCAGTATCAGAGAGGAGAAACTATTTTGAACCAGGAACAGACGAATATTACAACAGGAAAGCAAATACGTCATCTGCGAACACAATTGGGAATGACACAGGAAGAACTAGCCGGGGAATTGAATGTTACCCGGCAGGCACTATCGAATTGGGAGAGAGATGTTAATGAACCCGATTTAAATATGTTGAAAAAAATTTGCTTTCTTTTTGGAGTCAACATGGACGATTTTGCGAAGGAGGTAATAACAAAGATGGAAACATATGAAAAAAAGGAGAAACGACAATTTAATAAGTACGATATGGCAATTGGACTTTTTTATGGTGTTGGTATATTTCTTGGCATTGGTATTTTCTTTGTTGGCGGTTTTATGACAATGTCAGGTGCAGGGTGGGGAGCATCACTATTTGGCGGTGGCTGTTTTTCTCTTGTATTTGGCTTGATATGCCATGCAGTTATTACATTGAGAAGAAATGACAAATGATGACATATCCTGCTTTCTATACTTTTCGGTAATACCGAGTAAAAAAAGCCGCTGCTTTTGGCTTTCCAATAGCGGCGGCTTAATGCAAGCGGCGGCAAAGGGAAATATCCTTTGAATACCTTACAGAAGAAAAGTTTTGCAGCATTACAAAAATAAAAGCCTATACCATTTTGGAAAGAAAAGATACATAATAGTCAAGACGACAACAATCAGAAGTTATGGAGGGTAACAATGGAATATAGTAAGGAAGATTTAATGGAAGCAAAAAAGCAAATTTTGGGAGTGGGAGAGAACATGGGAACAGAGGAAAGTAAAAAAATCTGGGAGGAGAACGCACAATTTTGGGATAATGCAATGGGTGACGAATCTAATGAATTTCACAGAGAGGTAGTGCGCCCCAAAGTAACGGAACTTCTATCTCCTAATCCTGCGGATTACATTTTGGATATTGCGTGTGGCAATGGAAATTATTCTTCGTATCTTGCACAAAGAGGTGCTTCGGTTGTCGCTTTTGATTACAGCAAAAAAATGATAGAATTGGCTAAAAGACGGCAATCACAATATGCAAAACAAATTGAATTTTGTGTGGCGGATGCGACCGATAGAAAAAGTATATTAGAATTAAAAAGAAATCGAGCCTTTACGAAAGCAGTTTCTAATATGGCAATTATGGATATTACGGACATTGAACCACTTCTTATGGCTGTTTATGAACTGTTGCAGGAAAGCGGAATTTTTGTCTTTGCAACGCAACACCCTTGTTTTGTCACGTTGACTGAAAAATATATGACACCGCACAGTTACTATGATATAGCGATTGAAGGGCAACCGAAAGAGCAGATTTATTATCATCGTTCCATACAAGATATTTTTAACCTTTGTTTTAGAGCTGGATTTGTCATTGATGGATTTTATGAAGAATGTTTCAAAACCAACAAAGAAATTCCTATGGTAATGATAGTAAGGCTTAAGAAGGTAAAACGTGATAGCTTAAAATAAATTCAAGTTTGTCGGGTAAATAGCAAACCCAGCCGAGCCAGTCAACGATAAAATGAACGCCGCTTCGCGCCGTCGTTGACAGCCCCGCCCGTCTTTGCTGGTAGGCAATCAAGGGGCGACAGCAAGGAGTACTGCCGCCCCGCACTATTATTCAGAGAGGGGGAATTTCCATGACCGAAGATGAAGCCTACAAGGTGCATATCCAGTACACATTCAATGCCTTTTGCAAGGTAGTCATTCGTCACGCAGCCATAGATAAAATCTTGAAGCTGCGCCGGAGGTGGGAACGGGAAGTTTCCCTTGATTATCTGATGAGTGAAAAGTTTGTCCAGCTTGCCGAGCCGGAGTAGCTTGAAGAATATCTTTTTACCGCCTGCGGCCAGACCGCCGTTCTGTATCATGCGGAGCTTGCCGCCGCCCTTGCCCTTTTGCCGGAGCAGACGCAGGAAGAAATTTTTCGTTACTATTTCCTGCGCCAGCCGCAGCGAGTGATCGGCGTACATATTGGCCGGACACGCAGCACAGCGGGGCGGCATATCCGGCTTGCCTTGCAGCGGTTAAGGCGGCTCATGGAGGGAAATGACTATGAGTAAACTTCTCCCCTATGAAACAATCGTCAAAGCCCATGAGGGCGACCCGGACGCAATCGACACCATTCTTTCCCACTATGCCGGATATATCCGCTACTGTTCCAAAGTACACGGGAAAGTCAACGCCGAAGTTGAGGAACATATAAAGCAACAGCTCATTGCCGCCCTGTTCAAATTTCGCTTTGACCGATAAACAAAGAACAAACACTGGCTGTCATTAGCGGTTTCACTCCAGCCAGTTTACAATTCATCTATTCCTAAAGGAAGCAGGTCATAGTATAATAGAACCAACGACAAATATACTTTTAGGGGAGATATAGCAATATGAAAAGTAATAAATACTTAACTATTGGCTTATTAACAGGATTTATTGTCGGTGGTTGCATAGGTGTGTTGGCATGGGCGTTTTTGCAAAATCTTTTTGCTATTTCTATTTGTGCAGGTATCGGAATGTTGATTGGAATTGTTATAGGTACATTGATTGATTATGAAAAAAATAATCATCAAGAGAAATAGAAAAAATGCACAATGCCTTAAAGGGAAAACAGGAATTTATTGTGCTATCCATCATCGGGCCAACCTGACCTGAACTTTCAAAACTGAATATCCACCGCCCATCGGCGGCCAGCGAAAGCAGTAAGTCTGAAAAAGATTTGCTGCTTTTTTCTTTATCCGTTTGGCAAAATCGCAAAGTCATCCGTAGTAGGTAGGTGAAGCCGGAAACAAAAAATTTTCTGCGGCGGTAGCCAAATCTGCATTTTCTGTATTTCTAAGGCAAAGGAAAATTTGAGAAAATTCCCGGCAAGCGGGTAGCTGGCGGCCTTTGAAATGTATCTTTAGCGGAAAGAAAGAACTGCGGGTAAAAATCGCCCCACGCCGTAAGATTTTTGCAGAAATCCGGCCAAAACAGGCGGCAGCTATACGAGTAGTAAGTGCAAGGGGAAATCTACGGCTTACTTAGAGCAAGTTTCTACCACGGTGCCAAAATCCGCAATTCTGCGGTTTTGCCCCTCGCGGGAAACTTGTTGGGGAGTGCCTTCCCCAAACCCTGCTATGCGGCTTACGCCGCAAAAATATTTCTGTCCGGCAGACAGGAAATGCCCCGAAAATAGCTAACAGACCAGCCCATTTTTTGTGATAAGTGAAAGGAGGTTTACAGCCCATGCCGAAGCGATACAACACCCCCCACCGCAGCCATGTTGTGAAAACCCGGCTGACCGATGAAGAATACGCCGACTTCACAGAACGGCTTGCGCCCTATGGTATCAGTCAGTCCGAATTTCTCCGGCAGGCCATCCGGCGCACTACCATACGCCCCGTACTCCATGTGTCGTCAGTCAATGACGAGCTGCTCTCCGCTGTCGGGAAGCTCACAGCCGAGTACGGCAGGATTGGCGGCAATCTCAACCAGATTGCCCGCACCCTCAACGAGTGGCATAGCCCCTACCCGGCTATGGCAAAGGAATTGCGGGAAGCGGCCGCCGACCTTGCCGCCCTCAAGTATGAAGTCCTAAAGAAAGTAGGTGACGCCGTTGGCAACACTCAAGCATTTAGGCTCTAAGAACGCCGACTACGGAGCCGCCGAACAATACCTGCTCTTTGAGCATGACGAATTTACTATGAAGCCCGTCCTTGATGAAAACGGCAGGCTTATCCCCCGTGAGGATTATCGCTTGTCCACGCTGAACTGCGGCGGCGAGGATTTTGCCGTTGCGTGTATGCGCTCCAATCTCCGCTATGAGAAAAATCAGCGGCGGGAGGATGTGAAAAGCCACCACTATATCATCAGCTTTGACCCACGGGACGGGCCGGACAACGGCCTGACCGTAGACCGGGCGCAGGCGTTGGGGGAGCAATTCTGTAAAGAGCATTTCCCCGGCCATCAGGCCCTTGTCTGCACCCACCCGGACGGGCATAACCACAGCGGCAACATCCATGTGCATATCGTCATTAACAGCCTGCGGATAGAGGAAGTGCCGTTCCTGCCCTACATGGACAGGCCAGCGGACACGAAAGCCGGGTGCAAGCACCGCTGCACCGACGCAGCCCTACGCTACTTCAAGTCCGAGGTCATGGAGATGTGCCACCGGGAAGGACTTTACCAAATCGACCTCTTGAACGGCAGCAAGAACCGTGTCACAGACCGGGAATATTGGGCGCAGAAAAAGGGACAGGCCGCACTGGACAAGCAGAACGCCCCCATGATTGCAGGCGGTATCACGCCCCGGCAGACCAAGTTTGAAACGAACAAGGAGAAGCTGCGGCAGACCCTACGGAAAGCCCTTGCCACCGCTGCCAGCTTTGACGAGTTTTCCTCTCTGCTGTTGCGGGAGGGTGTGACCGTCAAGGAGAGCCGGGGGCGGCTGTCCTACCTCACGCCAGACAGGACGAAGCCTATCACCGCCCGGAAGCTGGGCGGCGACTTTGACCGCACCGCCGTCCTTGCCGTTTTGGAGCAGAACGCCCAGAGGGGCGTAACGGTTCGCTACACCCCGCAGCACCAAGCCGCCAGAGCCGCCGAACAGACCGCAGCCATACCCGAATACCTACACGCCGGGAAAGGCCGCTTACAGGGCGAAAAGACAGGGAAAATCGACCCCAGACAGGACAGTGTGCAGCGGCTTGTGGACATTGAGCAGAAGATGGCCGAGGGCAAGGGCAAAGGCTATGAACGATGGGCGAAGATACACAATCTGAAACAGGCCGCCAAGACCCTGACCATCTACCAACAGTACGGCTTTTCTTCCCCGGAACAGCTTGAAGCCGCCGTTGCTACCGCCTATCAGGAAATGCGCCAGACCAGCGGCGAACTGAAAGCACTGGAAACGAAGCTGCAAGGGAAAAGGGAGTTGCGGCAACAGGTACTTGCCTATGCCAAGACCAAGCCCATCCGCGAGGGGCTGAAAGCGCAGAAATCCGAGAAAGCCCGCGCCGCATACCGCCAGGCAAACGAGAGCGATTTTATCATAGCCGAAGCCGCCGCCCGGTATTTCAAGGCACAGGGGCTTACCAAGCTGCCCGGCCGAAAAGCGTTGCAGGCCGAGATCGAGCAGCTTATCTCCGAGAAAGACGGCCTGTACAACACCTATCACGAACAGAAGCAGCGGTTCAGGGAGTTGCAGACCGTCAAGCGGAACATCGACCAGATTTTGCGCCGGGAAGAGCCGCACCGCAGAAAGGAGCAGAGCCATGAACGATAAGCCGTCCCGCATGGACTACCGCCAGCACCAGGCAGCCCGCCGCCTTGTGCATGAGTGCTGTAACTACGACGAGGGGAACTGCCTGCTGTTAGACGACGGGGAGCCTTGCGTGTGCGTCCAGAGCATTTCCTATTCCCTCATGTGCCGCTGGTTCCGTGTGGCTGTCCTGCCCCTTGACGGGGAGCTGGCCGCAGCCCTCTTGTACCGGGGGAGCCGGAAACGCTGCGCGGTCTGCGGGGCGGCCTTTGTCCCCAAATCCAACCGGGGGAAATACTGCCCCGGCTGCGCCGGGTGCATGAAGAAACGCAAAGCCGCCGAGAGAAAGCGGAAACAAAGGCAGAAATGTCACGCTTTAGAGCCTTTCAAACCCGCATAAATCAAGGCTTTTTTCGTGGGTGTCAAAGGGTATGCGATACATTTATCCTTTCCCCCCGGAAATGCCGTCCTAATGCGTGACAAAGCCCAAAAACGACACAACACAGAGGGAGGTGATACTATCGCTGATTATATCAGGGCAGACACCACGCTGCCCGCCTATCTTCCATACCCCCGTTTCCTGCTGAAAATGGAGATTTCACAGACCGCCAAGCTGCTGTATGCGCTTTTATTAGACCGCTCCACCCTGTCACAGAAGAACGGCTGGCAGGACGGCGAGGGCAGGATATTCATTGTCTACCCCGTTGCGGAGATAGCGGAAATGCTGGACAAGGGTTGTACCGCCATCAAGGGAGCCTTGAAAGAACTGGACGCAGCCGGGCTTTTAGAACGGGAACGGCGGGGCTTCTCCGCACCCAATCGGCTTTATGTGAAAGTGCCGCCTGTCCCAGTGGTACGGTTTTCCGACCAACTGATGGCCGGAAAAGCGACCCTCATACAGTCGGAAAAGCGACCTTATGACGGTCGGAAAACCGACCCTATGATGGTCGGAAAACCGACCCCTAACAAAACTAATATAAACAACTTAATAGAGAACCAAACAATGAGAGCGAGTGGGGAGCCGCCCACAGCTTATGGCCGATATGAGAATATTTTTCTGTCAAAGGACGAATATGACGAGTTACAGGCAGAATACCCGGACAGGCTGGAACGGCTGATTGAGGAAATGAGCCATTACCTTGCCGCCAGCGGGAAAGCCTACCAGAATTATGCCGCCGCCTTGCACAGATGGGCGGCCAATGACAAAAAGGGAGCCGTAAAACAGGGCATCCCCGACTATACCTGTATGGAGGGAGAAAGCTTATGACAAGTGAAATCAAAGATATTTTGGAGAACATGACAACCGCCGCCCCGGAGATGGAGGACTATATCGGCGAGGACGGACTGCTTTACTGCGGAAAGTGCCATACGCCGAAAGAAGCCTACTTCCCGGAGGGTAAGGAGCTGTTTGGCCGTGACCGCCACCCGGCAGAGTGCGACTGCCAGAGAGCCGCCCGTGAGCAGCGGCAGGCCGCCGAGGAACACCGCCGCCATGTGGAAGCCGTGGAAAATCTGAAACAGAGGGCTTTTGCCGACTCAGCCATGCAGCAATGGACATTCGAGAACGACAACGGCAGAAACCCGCAGACCGGGATTGCCCGGCGGTATGCGGAGCATTGGGAAGAAATGCAGGCCGAAAACATCGGCTGCCTGTTCTGGGGGAACGTCGGCAACGGGAAAAGCTACCTTGCGGGCTGTATCGCAAACGCCCTCATGGAGAAAGAAGTCCCCGTATATATGACGAACTTCGCCGTTATCCTGGGCGACCTCTCTCCCGGCTTTACAGGCCGGAATGAGTATATTTCCCGCCTTTGCCGCTATCCGCTGCTTATCATTGACGACTTCGGCATGGAGCGTGGCACCGACTATGGACTGGAACAGGTATTCCATGTGATTGATACCCGATACCGCAGCAACAAGCCGCTGATCGCCACCACCAACCGCCCGCTGGACGAGTTGAAAAAGCCGACAGACACGGCCCATTCCCGGATTTATGACCGACTGCTGTCCATGTGCGTCCCGATACGCTTTACTGGCGTCAACTTCCGGCAGGAAACCGCAAAGCGGAAAATGGAAACCATGAAGAAACTGCTGGCTGAATGAAAGGAGTATTGCCTATGGAGAATATCAAGCAGCACGACCACCGTACCACCCGCCGCCCCGACTGCGTGACGGAAATCCGCATGGGGAATACCGTTCTTGTCGTGTCCGGCTTTTTCAAGAAAGACACCACCAGCACCGCCGCCGACAAGATGGCGAGGGTACTGGAAGCGGAAGCCGCTGCTACACAAAAAAAGGCGATTTGACAAGCTGTAAAGAAGCAGATTTATCACTTTTACCGCTGTACAGCCGCCCCTGTTCCGTGGTACAATGAAACCACGGAATAGTGGGGCTGGCTGTCGGAAACGGAGGATTTTATGTTAAGACAAGCCACCCAAAACCTCATTACCGCCCTTTATCCGAGATTGTCCCATGAGGACGAATTGCAAGGCGAGAGCAATTCCATTTCCAACCAGAAACGGATTTTGGAAGCCTACGCCAAGCAGAACGGCTTTACCAATCTGCGCTGGTACACCGACGACGGCTACTCAGGTGCGAACTTCCAGCGGCCCGGATTTCAAGCCATGCTTGCAGACATTGAAGCCGGGAAAGTCGGCACCGTCATAGTCAAGGACATGAGCAGGCTGGGGCGTAATTACTTGCAGGTGGGATTTTACACGGAAATGCTGTTCCCTCAAAAGGGCGTGCGTTTTATCGCTGTCAATGACAACGTGGACAGCGCAAACGGCGGCATGGACAATGATTTTACCCCTCTGCGGAACTTATTTAACGAATGGCTGGTGAGAGATACGAGCAAGAAAATCAAGGCAGTAAAGAAAGCAAAAGGCATGAGCGGCAAGCCTGTAACCAGCAAGCCAGTCTATGGCTATCTCATGGACAAGGACGAGAACTATATCGTTGACGAGGAAGCCGCCCCGGTTGTCCGGCAGATTTACCAGCTTTGCCTTGCGGGAAATGGCCCGACCAAGATTGCCCGTATGCTGACGGAGCAGCAAATCCCCACGCCGGGGACGCTGGAATACCGCAGGACGGGCAGCACCCGACGCTACCACCCCGGCTATGAGTGCAAGTGGGCGACAAACACCGTCGTCCATCTGCTGGAAAACCGGGAGTACACTGGCTGTCTGGTAAACTTCAAGACGGAGAAGCCCTCTTACAAGGTCAAGCACAGCGTTGAGAACCCCATCGAGAAGCAGGCTATCTTCCCAAATCACCATGAGCCGATTATCGACACGGAAACATGGGAGCGTGTGCAGGAGTTACGCAAGCAGCGAAAACGCCCGAACCGCTATGATGAAGTGGGGCTGTTCTCTGGTATGCTGTTCTGCGCCGACTGCGGCCATGTGCTGTATCAGCAGCGGTATCAGAACAAGAACCGCAAGCAGGACTGTTATATCTGCGGCAGCTACAAGAAGCGTACCCGTGACTGTACGGCACACTTTATCCGCACCGACCTTTTGACGGCGGGCGTGCTTTCCAATCTCCGGCAAGTGACGGAATACGCCGCCAGGCATGAGAGCCGCTTTGTAAAGCTGCTCATCCAGCAGAACGAAATCGGCGGCAAGAGAAAGACCGCCGCAGCCACGAAGCAGCTTGAACAGGCCCAGACACGCATTGCCGAAGTGAACCGCATTATCAAGCGGCTGTATGAGGACAATGTAAGCGGCAAAATCAGCGACGAGCGTTTCATGGAGCTGTCGGCGGACTATGAGCAGGAGCAGCGGGAACTGAAAGACCGGGCTGCCGCTTTGCAGGAGGAACTTTCCAAGTCGCAGGCCGCCACCGTCAACGCCGAGAAATTCATGGGGATTGTGAGAAAGCACCTTGCTTTTGAAGAATTGACCCCCACCCTCTTGCGGGAAATGATTGAGAAAATCGTCGTGCATGAGTGCAGCTATGACGAGAACGGCACCCGCAGGCAGGACATTGAGATTTATTACAGCTTTGTCGGCAAGATAGACTTGCCGGAAGCCTAACGCCTGACCTATCCGACACAGCCCTAAGTGCCGGATAGGAACGGCAAAATTTTTTACACTTCTATTACTTCTTTATCGCACATTAGCAAAGAGCCAAGGTATTAAGCAGCTTATGGCTGGAGGAGGTATCGTTCTTATCGGACTTAAGCTCATTCCACTACTTGCTAATGTACTCAATTGAGAAGAAAAGGAGAGCTTAGATGTTTGGAATATTCGACAAGATAGAAGAATTCTTTAAGGAACTTCTACTGGGCGGTATCCAAGCAAACTTAGAGTCCATGTTTCTTGACATCAACGACAAAGTTGGTGCGGTTGCAACAGATGTAGGTAAAACGCCTATGGGGTGGAACGGAGATGTGTTTGCATTTATCAAAAGTATTAACGATTCCGTCATTATTCCCATAGCGGGACTAATTATCACAGCAGTCCTTTGTATCGAGCTTATCAATATGGTTATACAGAAAAATAACCTACATGATAATACGGATACATTTGAATTTTTCAAGTACATCATCAAGATGTGGATTGCTGTATGGTTGGTATCTCACGCTTTTGAATTTTCAATGGCGGTCTTTGATGTGGCACAGCATATGGTAAATAAGGCGGCAGGGGTGATAAACACCTCTGCCACCGTTTCCGGGGATCAGATAGTGGCGATGATGGATACCCTAAAAGAAAAGGGATTTGGAGAGCTTGTCATGATTCTCTTTGAAACCTCCATCATCAAGGTTGCAATACAGGCAATTTCCATAGTGATTATGCTTGTGGTTTATGGAAGAATGTTTGAGATTTATGTTTACTCATCGGTTTCAGCCATTCCATTTGCCACAATGGGAAACAAAGAATGGGGGCAGATTGGAACAAATTACATCAAGGGACTATTTGCACTTGGACTACAAGGACTCTTTTTAATGGTTTGTCTTGGAATATACGCAGTATTAGTTAAGACGATTGAAATAACAGATATACACACAAGTACCATGACGATACTTGGATATGCGGTTTTGCTGGGGTTAATGATGCTAAAGAGCGGAACACTGGCCAAAAGCGTATTAAATGCACACTAAAAAGAAAGGAAAGATAGTATGAATAAAAGAAAAACAGTAATTACAGCAGTAGTAATTGGAGCAGGCGTTATGGCGGTAGTTGATAGAATCAGACTTTATAACAAGGTAGAAGAATTGGAAGAAAGGACACAGGACATTGGTCGCTGCCACAATGATTTTTGCTTAATGCAGCAAAGATATAACAAGAATACAGATGAACAGCTTGCAATTATTCAGGATGAAATCGGCTCTGTATATGAACACTTTGAGGAGCTTTCAAAGGATAAAGAAGATGGGAGGTAAGCTATGGCGTATGTACCAATTCCAAAAGACTTAAAGAAGGTAAAGACAAAGGTGGCTTTTAACTTAACGAAAAGGCAGCTCATAGGATTTACCATTGCAGGACTTGTTGGAATACCTGTCTATTTATTTATGAGAAAGGTAGTACCAAACGATATAGCCGTTATATTTCTCATTGTGTCCACACTTCCAATCTTTTTTATCACACTTTTTGAAAAGAACGGACTGACCTTTGAGAAATATTTTAAGCATATCTATTTGCATAAATTCTATCAACCACAAAAGAGAGTGAGAAAGGAGGTTTACCTTGAACAAGAAAAGAAAAATTCAGCAAATAAAGTTAGAAGAAAACAAAAAGGCATTAAGAAATCAAAAACAGGACTTAAAGAAAAGTAAGGTTAAGTCAAAAAAAGATAAGGGAGGAATCCTTGATCTTATCTTTAAGAAAGAACAGAAAAGGTATACGGTAGAAGATACCATTCCCTATCTTAGACTCTTAAAAAGTGGGATATGCCAGCTTGATGAAAAGCACTTCAGTAAAAGCATAGCCTTTCAGGACATTAACTATCAGCTTGCTTTAGACGAAGATAGGGACTTAATTTTTAATCAGTTTGCAAACTTTCTAAATTCCTTTGATCCAAGTGTCAGCATTGAGTTTTCCTACATCAATCAGCTTGGGCGAAATGAAGAAATGAAATCGGCAATTCAGATACCGGATAAAGGGGACGGCTTTGATGATATACGACTTGAGTTTAGAGAGATGCTAAAAAGCCAGATTGTAAAGGGAAATAACGGACTTAAAAAATCAAAGTATGTAACCTTTACAGTGGAAGCAGACAATTTAGCGCAGGCAACATCAAAACTTGAAAGACTGGAGATAGATATATTATCTAATCTTAAAAGTATGGGGGTTCGTGCTGAAAGTCTTACCGGAGAAGAAAGGCTAAAGATACTTCACGATATATTAAATCCGAATAAGACCTTTGAGTTTTCATACAAAGACTTAAAGAAAAGAGAAAGCACCAAGACATATATTGTGCCTGATGAATTTAACTTTATGCCAAGCAGATATTTTAAGTTTGGGAAATTTATCGGTGCAGTCAGCTACTTTCAAATCCTTGCAAGTGAACTATCTGACCGTATGCTATCTGAGTTTTTGGATATTGATGATAACATCAATATCTCTTTTCATATTAAGGCAATTGATCAGTCAGAAGCCATTAAGATGGTAAAAAGAAAAAATACCGATATTGATAAGATGCGAATTGAGGAAAACAAGAAGGCGGTAAGGTCAGGCTATGATATGGACATTCTTCCAAGTGATTTAATTACCTATGGAGAAGATGTAAAGAGCCTATTAAAAGATTTGCAGACAAGAGATGAGAGGATGTTTGTTGTAAGTATCGTCTTTATGAACTTTGCAAGGACAATTCAAAAGCTCGATAACACCATCGCTCAGATAAGCTCCATTGCCAATAAGCATAACTGTAAATTGAAAAGACTTGACCATACGCAGGAGCAAGGCTTAGTGAGTGTGCTCCCTCTTGGGGTGAATAAGATTGAAATAGATAGAGGGCTAACCTCATCATCCACAGCAGTCTTTATGCCCTTTACCACAGAGGAGCTTTTCATCAATTCAAGTAACAGTCTTTACTACGGTCTAAATGCCCTGAGTCATAACCTGATTATGGCGGACAGGAAGAAATTAAAGAACCCAAATGGGTTAATTCTTGGAACTCCCGGAAGCGGTAAATCCTTTTCAGCAAAGCGTGAAATGGCAAATGCCATCTTGGTAACTGACGATGATATTATCATCTGTGATCCGGAAGGAGAGTATGGAAACCTTGTTCGCCAGTTTAAGGGAGAAGTCATTAAAGTCAGCAGTAAGTCAAAAGACTACTTAAATCCCCTTGATATAAACATGAACTATGGCGATGGAGATGCACCTCTTAAAGACAAAGCAAATTTCATTATGTCTATGCTTGAACTTGTAGTTGGCGGTAGCGGACTTACGGCAGAAGAAAAGTCGGTTATAGATAGGTGCTTACCTAAGATTTATGAAAAGTATTTTGAAAATCCTACTCCTGAAAATATGCCTATACTTGGAGATCTATACGATATGTTAAAAGGGCAGGAAGAAAAGGTAGGGAAGAAGCTGGCAACGGAGATGGAAATCTATGTATCAGGTTCTCTTAATGTCTTTAATCACAGGTCAAATGTGGACTTAAATAAGAAGCTGCTTTGCTTTGATATTAAGGAGCTTGGAAGTCAGTTAAAGAAAATCGGTATGCTCGTTATTCAGGATCAGGTGTGGAATAAGGTATCCCAAAACAGAGGAAACAAGGCTACAAGGTACTATATAGATGAGTTTCATTTGCTATTAAAAGATGAACAGACAGCTTCCTATTCCGTTGAAATATGGAAGCGTTTTAGAAAGTGGGGAGGTATTCCAACAGGTATTACTCAAAATGTCAAAGACCTACTTATGAGTAAGGAGATAGAAAATATCTTTGATAATACGGACTTTGTCTTAATGCTAAATCAGGCTTCGGGAGATAGAGAAATTTTAGCAAGAAAACTTAAAATCTCACTTCCACAGCTTCGGTATGTAACCAACTCTAATGAGGGTGAGGGACTTTTGTTCTTTGGAAATACCATTGTGCCTTTCCTTGATAAGTTTCCGAAAGACACCATTCTTTATCAAAAGATGACTACCAAGCCTGAAGAAGTGAGGTAGCTTATGGATGGGAAGCTGAAAAAAGATTTTAGGGAAAGACATAAGGCAAGTCTTGAAAGAGAAATGCTTAAAGCTGAAACAAACTTTATACCTGAAGAAAGTAAGTTAAAGCATAGCGATGATTACAGAGGAAAAATCGTTCATGATAAAGAAAGATTTCAGGATAAGGTACACGAAAAGATAAGTAAGGTAAGTTCTGATAATGAGAAGATACAGGGGACTTCCAAAAGAAATGCAAAGTATAGGGCTTCTGATAAGGGAAGTGTAAATGAAGCAGGAAAGGCTGACTATGATACTGAGGTAAAGAACGGGAAAGTGTATGATCCTTTAGGACAAGACCTTGATAACGACGGAATCATAGACAGATACGACAATGATTTCAGGGACAGCGACTACTTTGAGTCGACCTATGATGTAGATGACAATTTACCTCAGAAAGAAAAACCATTGGAAAATTCCTCTAAAAATCACAAGACTCAAAAAGTAAGTATAAAAGGAAAAACTATTCCGAAAGCCTCTATACAAGAAAAAAGGAAGATGTGCCAAAAGAAAATAAATATGAAGGTAAAAGGACAGGGAAAGATGTTTCAGGCGAAAAAGAGTATAGCAATCTTTCAAAAGACCAAAAGAAAAAGCTAAAGAAAGATATGGTAAAAGTATCTGCCCTGTCGGGGCTTGCCAAAGGAAGTGAAACCGTAAGAGATTACCTTTCTCATGGAAGTGATGAAAATAAAGGCGTAGAAGCAGGAGAAAAGACGGCGGACGCAAGTTCCAAACTCATTCATGGCATTAAGAGATACTCAGATAAGAAAAGAGCTAAAAAAGGATATGAGCTTACAAAGAAGGACTATAAAATCAGAAAGCGTAAGTCAAAGTTAGAGTTTCGTGATGCCAAAGAGGAGCTGAAAAAGACAGATGAGTATAAAAGAGCAAGTGCCTATAAAAGATTTCAAAAGAAAAATCAGGTAAAGGCAGCGATTTCTCGTGAGAATAAGTCAAGGCTTAGAGATCGAATCAAAGAAGGTCTAATTGGAACACTGAAAAGCTCAAAGGATATGATTATCCGAAAAGCAAAAGGACTTATGCTAATTTTCGTAGGTATAATTATCTTAGGAACTTTTGTGATTAACTTTGCAGGAACGGGAATGACAGGCTTTATGAATTCTACAAGCTCTATCCTTACAACAAGCTATTTATCAAATCCAAATGTCCTAAGTGAAATCAATCAGAAGTTTTCTGCTATGGAGAGTGAGCTTCAAAGTGAAGTTGACCATGTAGAAGAAAATTATCCCGGATATGATGAGTATATCTTAAACAACACAGAGTACATCGGTCATAATGTCCATGAGCTTTTATCCTACATTACATCAAGGTGCGGAGAGGTAAAGAGTGTATCGGAAGTAGAAACCATATTAAAAGAATTGTTTGAGTCCATGTATGACCTTGAATACAGGGAAGAAATTGAAATCAGGTATAGGACTGTTACAGAAACCTATACCGATGAAGATGACAATGAATATACCGAAAGCCACGAAGAACCTTATGAGTATAAAAAGCTCATTGTAACGCTTCATAAAAAAGAAATGGACAGCATTATCCGAAGGGTCTTTGCAGACTATCCCGATAATTTAAAGCACTATGAAGCCCTATTCCTTGCTCAAGGAAATATGGGAGAAGCCTTTGGAAATTCTGACCTTATCAGTGCTAATGGCGGTGTAGGTGGTGGGAAAGAGTATGAGGCATCTTCGGAAGTACAAAAGAAGATTGTTAATGCTGCATACATCACACCATCTCCGGGTGCAGGCTGGTGTGCCATGTGGGTATCACAGGTCTACCAAAATGCGGGACTTGGATATATCGGAGGAAACGCTAATGATATGTATAGAAACTATACCTTTACATCAGACAGGTCAAAGCTAAAGGTGGGAATGCTTGTGGCAGTGGAAAGCAGCAGTAGCGGAAGTACAGCAGGACTTACCTATGGTCATGTAGGTATTTATATTGGGGACGGAAAGGTTATTGATAATATCGGTTATATAAGAGTAACTACCTTAGATGATTGGATTGCGACTTTTTGTAAACACCATCCGGTAGGCTTTGGTTTTCCGCCAAATGTAAACAGATAAGGAGGGAACAATGTGAAAAAAGAACTGACAACAGTAAAAAATAGAATAAAGAAGTTAAAGGACAAAAAGGCTCTGATTGATGAAGAATTGGAGCCTTTATTTATTCGTGAGGAAGAACTTGAAAATGAGGAAATCATCACGATTTGTAGAAAGAACAATATCACTATCAGTGATTTGATGGCAAAGGTAAACAGAGAAAAAGCAGAACTGAAAAAGGAGAGGGCAAATGAAAACCAGTTTGAAAAAGAATAATAAATTTTGGACAACAGCACTTGCAGTGATTGTAAGTATTAGCTGCATTTTAGGTCTTTGGACAGTTGTTTATGCTAAAGAGCAAAAAGGGGCGGATACGCCTACAAGTGATAAGGCTGTCCAAACGGAAGTTGAAGTTAATGTAAAGTACATCTTTGAAGATGAAAAGGTCTTTAAGGAAGAAAAGATTAAGGCAGAGAAAGGACAGTTTCTTGATAGCGGGGATCTTCCAATGCTCCCTGATAATATGAAATTCATTGATGAATTTCTATTCTATGAAGTAAAGGGCGATGGTAATGATGAAATTATCCGTAAGGTAGCAAAGACTGAGGTTAAGGACAAACAAACGCAAACGGAAGAAGAAAAACCAAAGCAGGACGAAGGCACGCAGACAGAAAATTCGAAGACTGAAGATAAAGGCACACAGACAGAGCTTTCTAAAGACGATATTTCTAAGATGGAAAAAGAGGCTAAAGAGCTTCAGGAAAAATTTGATAAGTTAAATGGTGAGCTTAAAGACAAGGATAAGTTGAGTGATAAGCAGAAAGAAAAAATCAAAGACCTTGAAGATGAGATTGAAAGACTGAAAGAGAAAATGAAAAAAGATAAGGGAAATAAAGACTTATCAGAAGATATGAAAAAGGAAATAGATAAGCTGACGGAAAAGGTGAAAGAGCTTGAGAAAAATGCGGCTGAAACAAATAAAGCTCCTGTAACACCGCAGTCAATTACACCGATTAGTCCTATTTCAGGGATTAAAACAAGCTCAGGTATTTCTCCTCAAACACCACAAACTTCTGTAAGTAGTTCCGGTAAAGGCTCATCGGATATAGTAAGCTCAGGTGGTGTTACAAAGGATACAGGTAAAACAGAAGTAAAGGAGAAAGAAAAGGAAGTTCGTTATCCCAATAAGCTGACAGCAAAAGCACCTGCTAATAACAGCGGTCAGGATTCATCTATGGACGGTACAAGTACAAGCGTAAATACCAATAAGGGAATAGCTTCCGCTCCGTCAAAGGCAAGAGGAACTGTTACAGAAAATAAGGATAATGCGAATAATGATTATCCAATTCATCATGGAGATAGCAGCGATAACAAAGAAACGGATATGTATTCAGCAGATGCAAGGCAGTTTATTACCTTTCAAACGAAAAACGGTAAGACATTTCATTTAATTATCAATCATGATGAAGATAGTGAAAATGTCATGCTTCTTACAGAAGTATCCGAAGATGACCTGCTTAATATGGTAGAGAAAAAAGAAGCTCCAAAGCAGGAAATTGTAAAAGAAGAACCTGTTAAGGAAGAAGTAAAGCCTGAGGAAAAAGAAGAAAAGAGCAGTTTAGGGACATATATAATTCTTTTACTTGTAGTAGGCGGGGCATTGGGAGCAGGATACTACTTTAAGGTTGTAAAAAAGAAAGAAGATAGGGAGCTTGAAGCCTTAGAGGAAGAAGATGATGATTTCTTTTCTGAAGCTGAAAGCGAAGAAGAAACAAATGATGTAGATGAAGTAGAAGCAGAAGATGAGCAGTAATGCTGCACCGAAAATAATACAGTATTTGGTGCAAATGCAGGGCGGGAGAGTAATATCTTTCGCCCTTTTCATATTGAAAACAGGAGGAAGTACAGAAATGAAGTTAGTCATTGCAGAAAAGCCAAGTGTTGCAATCTCTATTGCAAAGGTTATTGGAGCAAAAGATAAAAAGGATGGATATTATGAGGGAAACGGCTACAAAGTATCCTGGTGCGTAGGACACCTGATTCAGATGGCAAATCCGGACAGCTATGATGAAAAGTATGCAAAATGGAATATGGCTGATTTACCAATTATTCCAAAGGACTATAAGTATGAAGTGGCAAAGTCAACCAAGAAACAGTTTGCTATCCTTAAAAAGCTGATGAATGATAAAGAGAGTGATACGGTTATCAATGCTTGTGATGCAGGAAGAGAAGGAGAGAGTATTTTTAGACTTGTATATAATCAGGCAAATTGTAAAAAGAAGATGAAACGCCTTTGGATTTCATCTATGGAGGATAGTGCCATTAAAGAGGGTTTTGATAATCTAAAAGACGGAGAGGACTATGACAATCTCTTTGAATCGGCACAGGCAAGAGCCATTGCGGATTGGTTAGTCGGAATGAACATCAGTAGGCTCTATTCTTGCCTATATAAGCAAAATTATTCGGTTGGCAGAGTGCAGACACCGACTCTTGCCATGATTGTAAAAAGAGATGATGAGATAGCTAATTTCAGGAAAGAGAAATACTATACAGTGGAGCTATCTATGGGTGATTTTACACTATCAACGGATAGAATTGATGATGAAATCGCAGCAGAGCAGCTCTTAAATTTAGTAGGCGATAAGATTGAAATCACTGATGTTATTCAAAAAGAAAAGATTACTAAACCTGATTTACCTTTTGACCTTACAACACTTCAAAGGGAGTGCAATAAATATTTTGGATATAGTGCCAAGCAGACACTTGACTATGCACAAAGCCTTTATGAAAAGAAACTGATTACTTATCCAAGAACAGACAGCAGATGTTTAACGGAAGATATGATTACAAGTACCATCAATAACATTTTGGGCAAAAATGACTTTGACACAGAACGTATAAAGACGGTATTTAACTCTAAAAAGGTTACGGATCATCATGCGATTATTCCGACAATCAGTTCATTAAAGAAAGATGTTTCTAAGCTTCCTCTAAGCGAAGCTAAAGTTTACTTCCTTATATCCGATAAATTTCACGCAAGTTTAGGTTATCCACTCATTGAAAATACAACAAAGATTGTAGCTTCATTTGATGGCTTTGTGTTTACAAGTTCAGGAAAGGTAATTAAAGATGAAGGCTTTAGCAAATACCTTAAAGAATACAAATCAAAAAAGAATGAAGATGCTGTACTGCCTGATGTAAGTGTTGGTGATGTTTTAAGCATTGAAAATAAAGAGATTAAAGAGAAATTTACCCAACCTCCGAAATACTTTACTGAAGATACGCTCTTAAAGTCTATGGAGATTGCAGGAAATGAAGCCTTGGAAAAAGGTGTAGAGGTGGAAAGAAAAGGACTTGGCACTCCGGCAACAAGGGCAGGAATTATCGAAAATCTAATCTTTAAAGGATTTGTAGAAAGAGATAAGAAAAATCTTATAGCCACTCATAAAGGAATTAGCCTTGTAACGATTGTATCCGATACATTTAAGTCGGCAGAAACGACAGCAAAATGGGAAATGGAATTATCCGATATTGCTCAAGGGAAATCTTCAAAGGAAGAATTTTTAGAAGCGATTGAAAATGAGATAAAAGAAGCGGTTTCAACTTATAGTAAGTAAGATGACACTAATTTCAGAGTGGAAAAAATATCCTAAAAGTGCTATAATATATTGAAATATTTTTTGGAAAAGGAGGTATTATGCAGCTTTTAGACATAAAGAGAATGGCTCACAGCATTCTTGAAAATCAAAACATAGAAAGCAGTTTTATCGAATATAAAAAGTCGGCAAATTTTAAAGATAAAATTCTAAAAACTGCTTGTGCCTTTGCCAATAACTATATGAACAATGAGATTGGATTGTTGTTTGTTGGAATTGAAGAAGTTGACGATAAAGAAACGGGAGAAAAGGCAATTCCCAAAAGACCGATAGAGGGGATAAAAGAGTCCAAAGTTGAAGGGATTGAAAATGAATTAAAATCTCTGCTTTCCAATATCCATCCTAGAATAAACTACCATATTATTACGGATAAAATTGATGATGAATACTATATTATCGTTGCGGTAGAGAGTGGTAGTAACGGTCCGTTTGAAACAAGTGAAAGAGCGGAAAGGGATAAAGATATTAGGCTAAAGGCAGGAAGATATATCAGAGTCGGTAGAGATTCAAGACTGCCAAATCCAACTGAAGAATTTGAGCTTTTGAAGAAATTTGCAAATTTTTCTTTTAGCTCTAATTTGAACGATACAGCTACCATAGATGATTTAAGCTATGAATACATGAAAGAATATCTGCTTCAGACAGGAGCAAAGAAAGATATTAGAGAAATGTCTAAGTTGGATATGGCAAAGAGTATGGGACTTGTCAGTGAAAGCGAGTATGGTGGTTATAGAGCTAAAAATTTTGCTGTATTGATGTTTGCAGAAACACCGAATAAATTTATTCCAAATGCCCATGTTGAAATCATAAGAGAAATTGACGGAACGGATAAAATGGAATCAAAAAGATTTGATGGGCCGGTTTGGATACAGGCAAAACAAGTCAGCAAATATTTTGAAGATAATATTATGGCTTCGTATACCATAAGGGAAGCTGATAAAATTGAGCATAAGATTATCTATAACTATCCTCTTACGGCATTTGAGGAACTTGCTACTAATGCTATTTTGCATAAAGAATATGATACACCTGAATATGTAGGAATATATATTTACAAGGATAGAATTTCTTTTGTAAACCATAACAGACCACTTCCTCCTGTAACTATTGAAGCTCTTAATAGAGATAGAAGTTTTGATAGAAGGCAGTATCTGAATAAAGAACTTAAAGATATGTTCTTTTCTCTTAATCTGATAGAGTCATACGGATCCGGGATAAGGCGTGCAAAAGATGCACTATTAGAAAATGGTTCTCCTGAGCTTAAGTTTTATCCGGACAATGAAGAAGATAACTATACTAATGCAGTTATGGGTGTGAACAAAGAATTTTTGAAAGAGTTTAATGGTAGTACTACCAAAGAAACTACCAAAGAAACTACCAAAGAAATAAGTAGTATCCAAGAACAAATAGTTCTTCTTATGAAAAGTAATCCAAGCATTACTGCGGAACAGATAGCAAATGAGATTAAAGAAATAACAGCAGATGGGGTACGATACCATATAAGGAATCTTAAATCTTATGGAGTTATTAAAAGAGAAGGCTCTACCAAATCAGGTAAATGGGTAGTGATGAAATAAACAAAATTACAGAATCAAAAGGTGATTAGAGTAAAATCTAACCGCCTTTTTTGTTTGAAAAAAGAAGGAGGTAAAAATGCGAATAAATGATTTTCATAACATTTTGGAGCTTGTAAAACAAGATGTGCTTCATAGTGAAGCAGAATACCTGAAGCTCCTAAAGGTTGTAGGAAACAATCAGAGATACGACTTTAGAAGTCAGTTAAGTATCTATGATAGAAATCCTGAAGCGACAGCCTGTGCCAAGTTTGATTATTGGAGGGAACGATTTAACCGTACCGTTATGAGAGGTCAAAAGGGTATCCCCATTTTAGAGGACTATGGCACATACAAAAAAGTGGACTATATCTTTGATATAAGCCAGACAGTTTCAAGAAATAGAGATGTCAATGAGGTCAATCTTTGGCGATTTGATAAGGAAGCTCATAGGGATGTCTTAAAGGAAATGATAGCAAGTGAAGGATATGAGGAAAGTGAAAGTACCTTAGAAAATATCTTTTCTTTGAGCAGACTTTACGGCGATGAAAAGATAGACAGTCTTATGAATGAGCTTAGAATAGCTGATGAAGATAGAATATCCTTTACTAAATTTGTGAGGGACTCAGTGAGTTATGCAGTGGCATCAAGATTTAAGGTAGATTATCCTATGGCTAATGAGCTTCTAAAGGAAAACTTTGCAATGCTTGATAGCATTTCCCTTATGAGCTTGGGAGAAACCGTATCAGACATTAGCGGAAATATAATTGATGCGACCATTCAAAAGAGTAAAGAGATTGAGCTTCAAAAAGAAGTGTTAAGAGGTAAAGAAGCAGGATATAATAAAATTAGAGAAGAATTAGAGGAGGTAGAAGAAAATGTACTTCGACGAGATGATCAGGAAAGAATTAGTGAAACCGAGCGAATTTTCCGAAATGGAGAGTACGTACGAGATAATAGAGAAAATCAGAGAGAACACACTAAACAGTTTGGAGGAACAGACGGACTTTATAAGGGAGTATCCGAATCCGACCTACGCAGTGATGAGGCTCACTTACCTTTCAGAGAGCGAGGAGCAGAGCCACTTCGAGATGTTGGTGGATCTATACAAGGAGAGGAAGCTAACAGGACACCTGATGGATATTCAGAAACAGGCTATAGAGTTTATGAGGACAGAGAAACCGAAATTGATGGCAGCTTGGAAGATAAAGGACGAGATAGATCCACAGTATGGGGCGATGATTTCAGCTCTGAAGGAAATGACAATCAAGGAAGTAGTGGAAATTTAAAAGATAATACTAATGTAGAGTTAAAAGAAGCTGATAAGGCTTCTTTTTCTTTACCTGAAAATTCTTACGGACAGATGAGGCTCACAATTCCGCTTAATGAAAAGGATATAGATACTATCCTTATTAACGGAGGAAATCATGATGGAAGTAGACTTCCCCTTATCGCTGAGTTTTCCAAAGGAAAAACGGCAGAAGAATTAGGAGAATACCTAAAAGAAACATTTAGAGGCGGGAATGGATTTTACATTGATGAAAGAGAGGTATCTTCCTGGTATTCGGATAAAGGCATTCATTTAGCCTACGGGACATCTGCAAGAGAAGATGATACGCAAATTTTAAGCTGGAGTGATGCTGCAAAGAGGATAAATGAGCTTCTTGATAGTGGTGAGTTTGCCACAAATGTGGAGCTTTCTGAAGCCTTAGATTACGAAAGGGATAGAATTTCAGAGTCATTATGGTATCTATACCATGATTTAAGCGAAGAAGGAAAAGCACAGGGTTATTTTGACTTTATAGAAAGAGGTGGTGGCTTTCCGGAAGAAACGAAAAGATTGTCTGAAGCATTAAAAAATCCCGAATACCTAAAGGAAACGATCAAAGAATACAGCAGATTTTTAGAGGGATACAAAGAAAACAGAAATGTGTTAAGGTTTCACTATCATAAGGTAGATAGCCTTTATCAAAAGTTGCAAGAACTTGAGCTGCCACGAAAGGAATACAGTACCAATCTGACGGAGCTTCCGAAAGTAAAGTCCTTTATCACAGAAGATGAAGTCCTTGAAAGTCTTTCAAGAGGAAGTGGCGTCGATAGAGGAAAAGAGCGAATTACAAAGTTTTTCAAAGAAAATCATACCTTGCAGGAAAAAGCTGGCTTTCTAAAAGACGAGTATGGAATCGGCGGAAGAAGTCATGCAGTATCGGGGGCAATGGGAAGTGATGAATGGCATGATGCAAAGGGACTTAAATTACAGAAGAATAATTGTAATGATGTTTTTCTTACTTGGTCAAATGTCGTAAAGCATATTGATGAGCTGCTTTCTAAAAATCTGTATGAAGAAAAGAAAATAGAAAGTAAGTCAGAGATAGAAGAAGCAAAAGCACCACAATATTACTCTAAAGATGATCCTGAAAACCTAATGACCGATGAAATGCTTGAAAGAGTGCCTGAGCTTTACGCACAGGAAGATGTAGCTTTAGCGGATAAAGAGGTTCATGCAGCATATATTATTCCTTTCCGTTCTAATTGGACTTGGTATATGACGGAATATGACAGGGAAAGCGGTGATGCCTTTGGACTTGTTCTTGGGATAGAGCCTGAATGGGGATATTTCAATCTTGAAGAATTGAAAGAATTAAATGCTCAAAGGCTTATTTTAGAGGATTTTCCAAAGACTTTTAGAGAGCTTAAAGATACAGAACTTGCAAAGCAGATGGATGAACAGGAGTTTCAATCAGTCTTTAACGGAGAACTTAGCTTTGAAGATAAAGAAGAACTTGAAATATCTGAAGAAGCAGAAGAAAGATTACCTGCAACACCTGTTCAGGAAACACTATTTGATTATCTGAAGGAAAAGGAAGAGGTAGAGCTTAACGAAGAAAAGGGAAGGCTTTCAGATGAATTTGCAGTTAAAGAGGGCGATACCGTCTATTTTAATCATGAAGAATATACTGTAAGGGAGATTGCTGAAAACCAAATCACAGGAAGATATGACTTATGGCTTGATCCTGTAAGAAGTGGAAACCATCAAATCCCTATTGTAGCCTTTACGGATAATGAAGATTTATTAAGACAGGTAAGCCCTGAAAGACCTGCGTTTATCATTGGAGATGAAATTAAATACAAGGATAAAGGCTATACCATCACACGCTTTGACGATATGGGAAATAACCTAAAGACGGTAACGGTTAAGGACAATACCGAATATCTTGGTGGTATGATAACAGGCTCCGATGTAATTCCTTATCATCTTGAAAGCGACCTTGAGAGAGTATTTGAAAATCTGACATATAAAAAGCCTGAAACTATTGCTAAAGAAAGTGAAATAAAGAAAGCAGAAGCTCATAACTTTAAAATTACAGAAGAAACATTACCTGAAAAGTTATCTCCAAGTGAAAGACTAAATAATAATCTTGAAGCCATCTCTATGCTGAGTCGCATCGAAAGTGGACAAAGAGAGCTTGACAGTACAGCTCAGGAAGTTTTAGCAAGGTATGTAGGCTGGGGAGGACTTGCTGATGTATTCGATGAAGAAAAAGGCGGACAGTGGAAAGAAGCGAGGAGCTTTCTAAAGGAAAACTTATCTCAGGCAGAATATGAAGCTGCAAGAGAATCAACTTTGACGAGCTTTTACACACCGAAAACGGTTATTGACGGCGTATATAAGACACTTTCCGATATGGGATTTAAGAGCGGAAATATCCTTGAGCCATCAATGGGCATCGGAAACTTTATCGGTAATCTTCCTGATGAAATGCGTAGGTCAAAGTTTTATGGTGTAGAGCTTGACAGTATAAGCGGTCGAATCGGAAAGCTGTTATATCCTGAAAGTGATATACAGATTAAAGGACTTGAAGAAACTTCCTTTTCCAATAACTTTTTTGATGCAGTTATCGGTAATGTTCCCTTTGGAGAATACAAAGTAAATGACAGGGAATACAATCGTAATAACTTCCTTATTCATGACTATTTCTTTGCCAAGTCCATTGATAAGGTTAGAAACGGCGGGGTTATCGCCTTTATTACATCAAGTGGAACAATGGATAAAAAGGATGAAAGTGTAAGACGCTATCTTGCAGCAAGAGCAGAGTTTTTAGGAGCTATCAGACTTCCGAATGACACCTTTAAGGGTATTGCCGGCACAGAAGTAATCTCAGATATTATCTTCTTAAAGAAAAGAGATAGCGTATTAGAGCGTGATGAAGATTGGATACACCTTGCGGAAGATGAAAACGGTCTTGTATATAACAAATACTTTGTTGATCATCCTGAACAGATACTTGGCTCAATGCGTGAAGTAAGCGGAAGATTTGGAAAAACTCTAACTTGTGAGCCGATAGCTTATTTAGGCACAGAGCTAAATATGGCTTCATTGAAGGATAGTATCGAGATTGCAGGAGAAAGAATTTCAAAAGATGCCAAGTATGAAGAAATAGAGCTTTTAGATGATGAAATCACTTCAATCCCGGCAACGGATGATGTAAAGAACTTCTCTTATACCTTAATTGATGATGAGGTATATTACAGAGAAAACTCACTGTTTATCAAAAAGGAAGTAACCGATAAAAACAAAGAAAAAATCAAGGATTATCTTGAGCTGAATGCTGCCTTAAAAGATGTGATTTACAAGCAGAAAGAAGATTTTAGTGAGGAAGAAATCAAGGCTTCACAGAAAAAATTAAATGAAATCTATGACAGCTTCTCTAAAAAGCATGGATATGTCAATAACCTTTCTAATACCAGAGCCTTAAAAGAAGATAGCAACTTTCCTTTGGTATCGTCCATTGAAATCCTTGATGAAGAAGAAAACTTCAAAGCAAAGGGCGATATTTTCAGTAAAAGAACAATCACAAAGGCAAAGACAATCGATCATGTAGATACTTCCCTTGAAGCCCTTGTTTTATCGGTATCTGAAAAAGGATATGTGGACTTTGACTAT
Source organism: Hornefia porci (assembly GCF_001940235.1). Classification (NCBI taxonomy): domain Bacteria; kingdom Bacillati; phylum Bacillota; class Clostridia; order Peptostreptococcales; family Anaerovoracaceae; genus Hornefia; species Hornefia porci. Next base: position 2,433,708 of record NZ_MJIE01000001.1, read on the forward strand.
ATGGAAGGTCTTACAGGAAAAGACAGACCGACTTTGATTGAGGAGCTTCGAGGGGAAATCTACTTAAATATTAGGGAAGAACAAAACTTTTATAGACCTCTATCCTTTAACCCCGAAGATGGAGATTTGCCTTTTGCCTGTGCCAATGGAAGCAATTCCTATAAATACGGTTATATAACAAAGGATGAATACCTAAGCGGAAACATCAGGGACAAGATTGCCATAGTTGATAGCTACTTATCAAAGCTCAGACAGACGGAAAGAGAACTCCCTCATCTTGGCTATGCAGAAGATGGTAAAGAAAAAGAGCTGATAAGCTATGAAATGAACCGTTTGGAATACCAAAAAGCAGAGCTTACAAAAGTTCTTCCAAAGGAGCTTGAAGCAAGTGAAATCAATGTAAGGCTTGGTGCAACTTGGATACCGATTAAAGACATTGAAAAATTTATCTTTGAAACTCTTAAAACTCCGGGATATGCAAGATGGGATATTAAGGTTAAGTTTTCAAATCTGACAAGTGAATGGAATGTAGAGGGCAAAAGCAGGGATAGAGGAAATGACCTTGCTGAAATGACTTACGGTACATCAAGGGTAAGTGCGTATAAGCTGATTGAAGATGCCTTAAACCTGAAAGAAACAAAGGTATTTGACCAGATTGTAAATCCGGACGGCTCTAAAACTTCTGTACTAAATAAAAAAGAAACCATGCTTGCAGGGCAAAAGCAGGAACTACTAAAAGAAGAATTTAAGAACTGGATATTTAATGATCAGGAGAGAAGAAACCGTCTTGTAAAACTGTATAATGAGCGTTTTAACTCTATCCGAAACAGAGAATATGACGGAAGTAATCTTTCCTTTGAGGGAATGAATACTAAAATAGATTTAAGACCTCATCAGAGAAATGCTATCGCACGAAGTCTTTACGGAGGAAATACTCTGCTTGCCCATGTGGTAGGTAGTGGAAAGACCTTTGAAATGGTGGCTTCTGCAATGGAAAGTAAAAGGCTTGGAATGTGTAGTAAGTCCTTGTTTGTTGTACCCAATCACTTAACAGGACAAATCGGTCGTGAGTTTATGCAGCTATATCCGTCAGCGAGCATTATGGTGGCGGATAAGAAAGACTTTGAGCCAAAAAACAGAAAGAGATTTATCGGAAAGATTGCAACAGGGGAATACGATGCAGTTGTTATCGGTCATACGCAGTTTGAAAAAATCCCTATGTCTAAGGAATATCAGGAGAAACACATTCAAGATCAGATTGATGAAATTGTAAACTATGTTGAGGAATATAAGCATGACAGAAATCAGAACTTTACGGTAAAACAGCTTGAAAAGACAAAGAAAAAACTGGAAACAAGGCTTGAGAAGTTAAATGATGATTTTAAGAAAGATGATGTGATTACTTTTGAAGAATTGGGTGTTGATAAGCTCTTTGTTGACGAAGCACACGGCTACAAAAACCTTTATCTTTATACAAAAATGCGTAATGTTGCAGGTATTGGGCAAAGTGAAGCCTTTAAATCTTCCGATATGTTTATGAAGTGTCGTTATATGGATGAAATGACGGGTGGAAAAGGTATCGTATTTGCCACAGGAACGCCTGTAAGCAACTCTATGACAGAGCTTTATACCATGCAGCGTTACCTTCAGTATGAAAGTCTAAAGAAAAACAACTTGGAGCATTTTGACTCTTGGGCTTCTACATTTGGAGAAACACAGTCTGCCTTTGAATTATCTCCGGAGGGGACAGGGTACAGAGTTAAGACAAGATTTTCAAAGTTCTATAATCTTCCGGAGCTTATGAGTATGTTTAAGGAAGTAGCGGATATTCAGACAGCGGATATGCTAAATCTTCCAACACCAGAAGCACACTATGAAGTCATTAAGACTTTGCCAAGTGAGGAACAAAAAGAAATCCTAAAGAGCCTTTCTGAAAGAGCTGATGATGTCAGAAATAGGGTGGTAGAGCCTGATGAAGATAATATGTTGAAAATTACGAATGACGGCAAGAAACTTGCATTGGATCAGAGGTTAATCAATCCTATGCTCCCTGATAATCCTGACAGTAAGGTCAATGTCTGTGTGAAAAATGTATTTAGTATATGGGATAAGACAAAAGATGATAGGTTAACACAGCTTCTATTTTCTGATATGTCCACACCAAAAGGCGATGGGGAGTTTAATATCTATGATGATATTAGAGAAAAACTTGTAGTAATGGGAATACCAAAAGAAGAGATTGCTTTTATCCATGAAGCCAACTCAGACAAGCAAAAGGATGAACTCTTTGCAAAGGTAAGAAAGGGAGATGTGAGGATATTACTTGGTTCTACTCAGAAAATGGGAGCCGGCACGAATGTACAAAACAAACTGATTGCCCTTCATGACCTTGATGTTCCTTGGCGTCCTGCCGACCTTGAGCAGAGAGCCGGAAGAATTGTAAGACAAGGAAATGAAAATGAGAAAGTAAATATCTATCGTTATGTTACAGAGAACACCTTTGATGCCTACCTTTGGCAGACGATAGAGAATAAGCAGAAATTTATTTCACAGATTATGACTTCAAAGACTCCTGTTCGTGTGGCGGAAGATGTGGACGAAAGTTCCCTTAACTATGCAGAGATTAAAGCACTTGCCACTGGTGATCCGAAGATTAAAGAAAAGATGGATTTGGACAATGAGGTTACGAAACTTAAAATGCTTGAAGCAAACTATAAGTCCAACCGTTACAGATTAGAGGATAAGGTAGCTAAAAACTACCCGGAAGAAATCGCAAGAACGGAAAAACTCATAGAAGCTGTCAAAAGAGATATATCCGATGTAGAGCCAAAAGCGGAAGGAGAAGAAAAGTTCACTTCCATTACCATTTTAGGCGAGAAGATTATCGACAAGAAATTAGCCGGAGAAAGACTGCTTGAAGCTATTTCAAAGGTTAAAATCAATGAAAGTAAGGTAATCGGTAAGTATAGAAATATGGATTTAGAGGTAAGTTACAACTTCTTTACCAATTCACATAACTTCAGCTTAAATGGTGCTGCAAAGCATTTAGGAGAGCTTGGAACAAGTGCTGACGGTAATATTACAAGACTGGATAACGCCCTTGAGAAAATGCCTGAGAAATTAAACAGGCTTGAAGAAAAACTTATCGGCATAAAAGAGCAGCTTGAAAATGCCAAAGAAGAACTTGAAAAGCCGTTTGAAAAAGCAGATGAATTAAAGAGTAAGGTGCTTCGCTTGGCAGAACTGAATAAGCTCCTTGATATGGGTGATGTTGAAGAAAAAAGAAATGATAATCCCCTTGTGGAAGATGTAAAAAGGGCAATCATTGATTTCTGCAACAGAGAATATGAGGAAAATCATAGTTATGATGAGTTTGATACTCTATATCCTGACTTAAAGCATATAGGAATTGCCTATACCAACACGCCGGATGAAAGACACAGCATTCAATATGAGCTTAATTTAGAGGATAAGATATGGACACAGTATATTAATGATATATCTATAAAAACTGAGAGCTTTGACTATGCGAACAAAGGAGAGAATGAAGCTCTAAGAAATATGAAAAATGAGATTGAGCTATCCTATTTTGAAGATCTGGTTTATGTGGATTCAGAAGATTTGAAAGCAGCAACGGGACTTGAAATTGATGATGAAGGTAACTTCTATGATCCACTTTCTAAAGACCTTGATAATGACGGAATTACTGACCGTTACGATAATGACTTTAAGGATAGTGACTATTTTGAATCAACATATGATGTGGAGGACAATCTTCATAGCAAAGAAGAAAGTTCACAAAAATCAGAGGATAAGCCGTCTATTTTAGGACAGATTAGAGCATATCAAAATGAAAGTAAAACAGAAGAAAAACAAACAACAAAAGAACAGGAGTATGTACGATAAGGGAGCGAAAAGCTCCCTTTTACTATGAAAGGAGATAAAAAACATGGATTACAAAACAATGAGAGATAGAATTGAAGATATGGTCAATGATAATCACAAGGACTTTGTTAAGGCGGTTATCAGTATGGAAAAAGGCATTAATGATGAAAGTGCATTAGACAAGCTATATGATGCTTATATGGATAATGACAGTCTGAATTTACTGCATGAGGAATTTGACTACATGATTGAAGATTTACGAGAACAGGGGCAAATAAAAGACCTGCCCTATGTTCAGGAAGAGAAAGATAATCTTATCAATATCGTTGGAAATATTGTAGGAAAGGTTGATGTAGTTGAAAGGGAAAACAAGAACGGAGAAGTCTTTAAGGTGGCAAATTTCTCTGTTGTATCTAAAGATGATGAGGGGAATAAGGTGTATCATAATTGCTCCGCTTATGGAGAAAAGAGTGATATTCCAAAAGACTTTAAGCAGGGAGATTTTGTAAAGCTCTTTGGACAAATCAGAACTTCCATTGATGATAATGGTAAGGAACATACTAACATCAGGATACTTTCTTCAAAACTGTTAAAGGCAAAGGAACAAATGAAAGGACAAGAAGAAAAGAAAGAATCTGTTCTTGGAGCTATCAAAAAGTATCAGGCTGAAGATAAGGAAAAGCCTAAAGAAAAGAAAGAAGCAAGCAAAGAAGCTGAGAGATAAGCTTATGGTCGGTGTGGTCTTAGGACTGCACCGACTCTTTTTTTATTTGCAAGAGTTCGAATAAAGAGAATATATTTATGAAAAAAATACATTTTATGGTATAATACAATAAATAAAGTTTTCTTGAACGGAGGTACAAGAATGAGAGTTTTTAGTTATAAAAGATTGTTCAAAAAACTAATTGATTTAGATATGACAAATAATGAATTGATGGAAAAGGCAAAAGTTAGTAAAAGCACATTCTATAAAATGAAAAATGGACAGAATGTAACTACGGATGTTTTGCTTAGAATTTGCAATGCTTTAGATTGTGATATTGACGAAATAATTGAGTGTATAAAGCAATAATAAAAAAGGAGAATGGAGAATGATTTTAAAAAAGATGAAAGTTAAAAATTTTAGGTTATTAAAAAATTTTGAATTGGATTTTAAAGATGAATTGTCGTTAGTTATAGGTAAAAATAATTGTGGAAAAACATCAGCTCTTATTATTTTGGATAAGATGTTAAATTCATCTAAAGTGATGTGGGAAGATATAAATTTGGAATGTCAGAAAGAATTTTATGAAAAAATAATTTATTTTGATATATCTGAGCAAGAGAAAGTTACATCATTAGAAACTGTTAATCTGCAATTATTTATTGAGTATGATGATAATGATTCATATGCAAATATTCAAAAATTCATGATGGATTTAAATCCGGAAAATAACATTATAGTGTTAGAATTTATTTCGTTAATATCTTTAAAAAAAATTATCGAATTAAAAAACATTATTAGTGAAAAAAATATTGAAGATTTTAAATCATTTTCCAAATTTATGAGTAAGAATTTTGCAAACTTCGTTGAAACGAAAAGATATTCAAGAGGGTTTGATATTGAATCAAACCAAATAACGCAAGATAGATCAGAAGAAATTGATAATAAGGATATTCAAAAAGTCATTAAAGTGGCAGGAATAAGAGCTGATCGAGCGGTTTCTAATGATGATCGTAATCATGTTTTATCAGGTTTAACTGGTAAATATTTCAGTTCTTATAAAGCTGCAAAAGATGAAAGTGAGTTGGTATTTACAAAACTTGAAGAAAAATTGGAGCAAGCCGATAAAGAATTATATAAGATTTACAATGGAGAAAAAAGTGAAAGTGGAGAAGATATTGATGGCATTTTTAGTGATGTTATAGATGTTATAAAAACTTATGGTGGTGTAGAAAACGGAATTGATATAGCAATAGAGTCATCTATTTCAGAGAAAAATTTATTGTCAGATAATACAAACTTAAGTTATAGACAAGGGGGAGATTGTTCACTTCCAGAAACATATAATGGGTTGGGATATTTGAATTTAATTGGTATTTTATTTGAGATTGAAACCAAGATACAGGAATTATTTGAACAACCAGCAGATATAAATCTCTTATATATTGAAGAGCCTGAAGCACATACACACCCTCAGTTACAGTATATATTTATAAGGAATATTAAATCTCATATCAAAGCACATAGAAAAAAGTTGTTGGAAGACAAGAATAAACAGTTGCAGATTTTAATCACTTCGCATTCATCACATATAGTTTCTGAATGTAACTTTGATGACATTATATATTTAAAGAAAAACGGGAATACAGTTATAGCTAAGAGTTTTAATTCTTTAAAAAAAGAGTATGGTGGAGATGAACAGAAAGGATTTAAGTTTGTAAAACAATATCTGACAATAAATAGAAGTGAACTTTTTTTTGCTGACAAAGCTATTTGTATAGAAGGAGATACCGAACGAATCTTAATGCCAATGATGATGCATAAGATTGATAATAAAGAAAATCCAGAAGGAGATATTATCCCACTATTATCACAAAATATTTCTGTAATAGAAGTTGGGGCACATTCACATATCTTTATTCCACTATTTGAGTTTTTAGGTATTAAGGCTTTAATATTAACAGATATAGATGCCGCTAATAAAAATGACAATGGGAAATATGTAAAATCACACCCTAAGGAAGCAAAGTATACAAGCAACGCTTCCATAAAAGATTTTTTCAAAGATACTGGTCTTGATGAATTAAATGATCAATTTGGAGAACTTGTAGAAAAAAGACCCGAGGATAAAATTAAAAATAATATTCGAATAGCATATCAAATACCGGAAACTGATGGTGAGTATCAAGCAAGTAGTTTTGAAGATGCATTTATAGCATTAAATAAAGATTTTATTATAAAGAATAAAGAAGGGCTTTGTGAATATGGAGCTTTAAAAGATTTTTCGAATGATGAAATAGAAAATGGTGATTATTATAATTTTGCTTTGAATAATGTGAAAAAGAAATCTTCATTTGCATCAAGCTTATTGTATTTTGATGATGAGAATGGCGAAGAAGATGAAAAATGGGCAGTTCCAAATTATATTGAGGAGGGCTTATTATGGATACGCTAACATTGGAAAAAGAAGTATTAGAAGCTCTTCAATGTATAAAAAATGGTGAAAATTTTATTTTAGAAGGTGGAGCAGGAAGTGGAAAAACATACTCCTTAATTTCCTTAATAAATGCACTTACAGAGGAATTACCAGATATTAAGATAGTATGTATTACATATACAAATAACGCAGTTGCAGAAATTTTATCAAGAATAGAAAATGAGAACCTTTGTGTTTCAACAATACATGAGTTTATATGGGCTCTTATCAGAAAATATCAGAATGAAATAAAAGATATTTTAGTTGGGCTTATTAATGATGATAATGAAAAGAACTTTAAAAAGCCAAAAAATTTTTCTGAGGATTTAATTTCTAAAGAATATTTCGAAAATCTTTATGTGGATTATGACGAGTATTATTCTGTAACGCCAAATGATGAAAATAGAGTGAAAATCAGCCATGATCACATTTTGATTGTTGCAGAGAAAATGTTTGAGAAATATAAAAAAATAGCAGACATTTTAAAGGATATTGCAGATTGTATTTTTGTTGATGAATATCAGGATACAAGTCCTTTAGTTGCGGATATTTTACTAAAGCATCTTGAACAAAGCAATAAGAAAAATGTAATTGGTTTTTTTGGAGATTCAATGCAGTCTATATATGACGACGGAGTTGGTAATTTAAATCAATATAATTTAACTAAAATAGTAAAGACGCAAAACCGAAGAAATCCAAGAGTTGTAATCGAAGTAGCCAATAAGTTTAGAGATGATGATATTGAGCAAAGACCTTCAGAAGATACAAATGCACCTAATATGGAGAATGGTATTATTAGAGAAGGTAGTATTAAATTTTTATATGGAAATGAAGCAGATGATTTTATAAGCATAAAGGAAAAGAGTATTTTTGAATCTTGGAATTTCTCGGATGGAAAACAAACAAAAGAGTTAAGGTTAACACATAAATATAATGCTGAAATGGCTGGATTTAAAGGCTTATATGATCTATATAATGCTGATTTGATAATTACGCTTATAAGCAAGATAAAGGAAAAAATTGATAAGGGAAATTTAGACAGTGATAAGACTTTGGGAGAATTGGCGTTAGAGGTAAAACCGATATATAAGAAAGTAGAGTTGCTGGATCAAATTAACGGAAACGAAATTTATCAGTCAATATACAGTGTTTTAGAAGGTATGTCATGGGAAGAAGCTTGCGAAAAATGTAAAGTTACTAAGGAATCACTTATGTCATATAAATTAAATGGGATGAGTGGTAGATATGAAGCTAATTCTTATAGAGATAGGATTTTACGCAGATTAGATATATTAGAGGAAATTATTGAATTATATGAGGCTAATAAATTTAATGATTTTCTACGAATAACAAAATTTTCTATTCATGATAGGAATGATAAGATTTGCCTTAAGCAAGCAATTGATTATCTTGTAAGTGAAGATAATCAAACGATAGAAGATGTTTTAAAATTTGCAGAAGTAAAAGGGTTACTCAAAGAAGATGAATTATTCAATGATTATATTTTAAATAAAGGGTTTTATTTATGGGAGAGAATAAAAAAGATAACATTTAATCAATACAGAAAAAGTGTCTTATATTTAAAAGAATTTTCGCCAATTTGCACTCAACATAGTGTTAAGGGTAGTGAATATGATAATGTACTTCTTGTATTAGAGTCTGATTGGAATAAATACGATTTTAATACATTATTTGGAAAGGGGTCTTCAAATTCTAATGTTCAACTAAGAACGAAAAAATTATTTTATGTATGTATAACGAGAGCAAAAAAGAATTTAATAATATATATGCCTACTAATGATTCTGACATATTGGGGAAAGCAAAAGATTTTTTTGGAGAAGAAAATGTTATAGATATTTCTTCGATTGAATAGAGGAGATGGTTATCTTTCCATCTCCTTACCCATATAAATTCCATAATTTTTTCGTATCTTGTAAAGCTCGTTCATAGTAGATTTTGATGAAGAATACTCTTGCATTAGGGTATTCTTTTTTTCTTGTAATTTATCAAGTTTATCTAAAATATCCTTAGAATTTGGGAGCTTGGAATAGGATTTTTTAAGCTCTGAAAGGGCATTTTCATATAGGGTAATTTGAGCTTTGTATTCTTCAAAAAATGCCTTATCAAACGGATTTGCTTTATATTCCTTATAGTATTGTCTGTATTTTTTTACTGTATGAACTTGTTCCATAGTGGCAGAAAGCTCCTGTATTTCCTTATCAATAGCCTTGATTTTATCCTGTAAATTTTGCCTTTCATCAGCTGCTTTTTGGATATACTCGTCAAGCTGCTTAACAGATTTAATTCCTTGTTCTCGAAGAAAGATGACAGACTCAGCCATTGTATTAAGGTTATGTTTGGTTGCCCAATATTCATAGCCTTTGCTTTCTTTTACTTTTATATTGGTGTTCATATCAATAACATTGCCGATGCGTTTTTTGACGGTAGGAGTCTTGATAAACTCTCTTTCTGCAATGCGTTCTTTTAATCTTTCTTCGGTGTAATCTTCTCCGATAGTTTTAGCCCTTGTAAATCTCGCCTTATCTTTTGGCTTAAAAGCAATGTGTTTGCCATATTTAATTTCACAGCCAAGATCAGCCATCTTTTTTAGAAACTCATCCCAATCCTTAGACTGTTTTATCATTCTGTCAATGTCAAATTGAAGCCTGCTTTTCCAAGAAGTACCACGCTTTACCTGTTCGTTTTCATACCAAGACTTACCGTTAGTCTTATATTTTTTCTTATAGCTTTCGTAAAACTCGTCAATGACGGATAGGTTATTTTCTTTGCAAAGTTTATCGCTGTGATACCTGATTTGATGATAAATTCTTCTGTTGGACTGGTAGCACCTACCTGTTACCATATTTACATTATTAAAGATGATGTGATTATGAATATGCCCCTTATCTATGTGAGTAGATAAGACAAATTCATACTCATCTTTTAATATCTTTTTGCATAACTCCATACCGATTTGGTGTGCCATTTCAGCCGTAGTTTCGCCCGGTAAAAAGGATTGAATGAGATGTCTTGCAAGAACAGTTCCCTTTGTTCCTGCATCATTTCGTGTCCTTAAAAATTGAGTATGAGCAGTTGACTCATGGCATTTATGCGTGCTGACTAAAATCTGCTCGTCTGTTTTATCTCCATTTACAATGTATTCGATAGCAAGATTAAGAGTCGATTTGATAGGGTGTATTTTTGTAATAGCCATAAAAACTAATCACCTCCGGAAGTCCTGTTAAGCAGCAGGGAATGAATTTGCCATAGCTCTTTTGAGAAATGTTTAATCTCTTTTTTCATATCATTAATGTCCTCTTTGTAAATTACACCTGTTGAATTTACTCGCTTTGCAATCTGATTGATGTTATTTGTGGCATTTGAAAGCAAGCCTTGTAAATCTCGGAAAGGCTCTAAATCCACTTGATAAATTTCCTTTTCTAAAACGCATTTGCGGATAAAATGGCTCATATTTCTGCACTTTGCAAGTTTTCTTTTATCTTCAAAAAGAGCCTTTTCTTCTTCTGTTAGTTTAATTTCAAGTCTTTCATTTCGTATTCTATTTGCCATAGGTAGTTCCTCCTTTGAATGTATTTCGGGGTCTTAGGGTTCTCCCTAACAAGCTAAAAATTGATAAAAAAAGAAGCAGTTCCCAGAGGGCTGCTTCATCAATTTTTTCGTAAGTGTCCGTACACTTACTGTGCTTGCTACAAAAGAATGATTATGGTAGCAAGCATTAAGCAAGTTTTAAATGTATATCTTATATTATACCAAATGAGATAAGTAATGTCATCAGAATTGAAAAAATGCTTTTAATATGACAACATATGTCAAGTTAATATGGTATAATAAATATAGGAGATGTTAAGACGATGAAAGATAATAGGCTATTTAGGATACTATATTATATTTTAGAAAAGGGAAAAGTTACAGCAAGCGAACTTGCTGATAAATTTGAGGTATCAGTCAGAACAATTTATAGAGATATTGACTCTATCAGTAGTGCAGGTATTCCCATTTATGCGTTGCAAGGAAAGGGTGGTGGAATAGAAATTGCTGAGGATTTTGTTCTTAGTAAATCACTACTGTCTGAAAACGAGAAACAACAAATTATGTCAGCTCTTCAGGGATTGGAGAATACAACAATACAACATGAGAATGAGCTTCTAACAAAACTATCCGCACTCTTTAAAATAAAAAATACCAGTTGGATAGAAGTTGATTTTAATAATTGGCAAAACAATAAGATGTATGAAAAAACATTTAATGATATTAAGTCCGCAATTTTAAGTAAGAACATTGTTTCATTCACATATTTTAGCAGTAATGAAAAAGAAACAAGCAGAAGAGTTAAACCTGTGAGATTGCTTTTCAAGAGTCAGGATTGGTATCTATATGCCCTATGTTTACTCAGAAATGATTTCAGATATTTCAAATTGTCCAGGATAAAGAATTTAGAAATCCATACTGAAAAGTTTGATGACAACTTTGAAGATGTAATACTCAAAAAAGAAACGCCACATGAGAATACAGTGAATATAAAAGTTAAGTTTGATCGAAAAGTTGCTTTCAGGGTATATGATGAACTAAACGGAGAAATTACAGAAGATAATGACGGAAATTTATATACTGAAATAGAAATACCGAATGACTATAACTTATATAATTATATTTTTTCATTTGGAGATGAAGCAGAAGTATTGGAACCTGAAGAAGTTAGAATGCAAATTAAAAAAATGATAAATAAAATGGCAGAAAAATATATAATATGACAGATGGTGTCAAGTATGGTGAGATATAATTATCTTAAATAAAGATAAGGAGGAATAAAAAATGGGTACGAAATATTGTCAATGTTGTGGCATGCCTATGGGAGAGGGAACAGAGCTTTATGGTACAAATTCAGATGGAAGCGTAAATGAAGATTATTGTAAGTATTGCTTTGAGAAAGGCGAATTTACTTTTAAGGGAACAATGGAGGAAATGATTGAGATATGCGTTCCTCATGTAGTCGAAGCCAATAAAGATATGAATGAAGATAGTGCAAGAAAAATGATGATGGAGTTTTTCCCAACTCTAAAGAGATGGAAGGAGTAAAAAATTATGCCAAGACCAACGACAAAAAATGATTTAATGATTGCTGCTAAGGAAAACTATGAAAAGTTAAATTTATTTATCTCAAAGATGACTGAGGAAGAGTTAAATACACCATTTGACTTTTCAAAAGATGAAAAGAAAAAAGAAGCCCACTGGAAAAGAGATAAGAATCTAAGAGATGTTTTAATCCATCTCTATGAGTGGCATCAGCTTATTTTGAATTGGGTACATTCCAATCAAAAGGGAGAAGAAAAACCGTTTTTGCCTGAGCCGTACAATTGGAAAACTTATGGAGATATGAATGTAGAATTTTGGAAGAAACATCAAAATACTTCTCTTGAAGACGCAACTAAAATGTTTCATAAATCCCATAGAGATGTTTTAGAGTTGGCTGAAAAATTTACAAGTGAAGAATTGTTTTCCAAAGGCGTCTACAAGTGGACAGGGGGGAGTACACTGGGTTCCTATTTTGTAAGTACCACTGCAAGCCATTATGATTGGGCAATGAAAAAATTAAAAGCCCATCAGAAAAAATGCAAATCAAAATAATTGGAACAGGATAGTAAAGTGCATTTTACAAAGGTAAAAGGAATATTATCTTCAAAAAATGGAATGAATTTGTTCAGAGGCTGCACTCACGGTTGTATTTATTGCGACTCAAGAAGCAACTGCTACCGGATGAACCATAAATTTGAAGATGTAGAAGTAAAGGAAAATGGAATCAGTCTTTTGGAAGAGAACCTAAAACGAAAGCGGAAAAAATGTATGATTGGTTTAGGTTCTATGACTGATCCATACATTAAAGAGGAACTTGGACTAAATTATACAAGACAGGCACTTGAGATAATAAATAAATTTGGCTTCGGTGTAACGCTTATAACAAAGTCAGCTAATGTTTTAAGGGATTTAGACTTATTGAAAGAAATAAATTCAAAAACAAAATGTGTAATTCAAATGACACTAACGACTTATGATGAAGAACTTTGTAAAAAGATAGAGCCTAATGTTTCAACGACAAAAGAAAGGGTTGAAGCATTAAAAATATTGCGTGATGAGGGAATACCAACAGTAGTTTGGTTAACACCGATATTACCATTTATTAACGATACGGAAGAAAATATTCTTGGGATTTTAAACTGCTGCAAGGAAGCAAAAGTGTTTGGAATAGTATGCTTTGGTATGGGAGTTACACTCAGAGAGGGAAATAGAGAATATTTTTATTCGCAGTTAGATAAAAAGTTTCCAAAGCTGAAAGAACAATACATCAGAGAATATGGCAATAGTTATGTGGCAAACAGCGTAAACAATAAAAAACTAATGGGTGTATTTCACGAATTCTGTGAGCGGAACGGTATCGTTCATGATAATGAAGCAATATTTAACTATTTGGGACTATTTGAGGGAAAGGACATCTCAAAGCAGCTTAGTTTTTTTGACTTAATCTGACTAAGGGGGGTGAAATATTTATAAAATTATAATTAAGGAGGGATTTATTAATGAAAGTGTTAATTTTTAACATATACGATACAAATATAATAATGTCCCTTTTTTACAACCTTTTTTTCATTATTTAATCATGATAATTTAGTATTTTTCTTCCATTACGGAGGACTCGGTATGTTCAAATGCCGAAGTCCTCCTTTTTTGTCTGAAAAACAAACAGACAAAAAAGAAATGGAGGAAACTTTATGGCAAAAGAGTATTACCTTTATGTCAGCGGACAAAAGGTGAAAGTCAGTGAAGATATTTATAAAGTCTACTGGCGAGAAAAAGAACACGAAAAGTATTTGGAGCAGGTGGACAGAAAAAACCACTTGCTCTTTTTTTCGTCATTAGATCATGATGGACATTATGTTGATAACATCATAGATGAAAATGTTGATGTAGCAAAGATTGTGGAAACACAAATGATGATTGAATCATTGAGATATGCTATATCAAAGCTGAACGATGAAGAAAGAGACATCATAGAGCGTTTGTACTTTAATGACGAAACGCTTCGTTCAGTAGCAAGATTAAAAAGTATTACACATCCGGCTTTAATCAAGAGAAGAAATAAAATCCTTGAGAAACTGAAAAAGTTTATTGAGGATCTATAAACTTCGGTAACCAAAGGGGTCAAACTTTCCTTATATAAAGTGAAGGGGAGTTTGATCTCCTTTACTTTTATAAGAGATATAGCCTATTTATGGCAAACAGGAAGATGTAAAGAAAATCCCTTTCAAATAATTGTTCTTTGACAACTGAATAGACCATGACGGGACTTTTAATTACTTAGTGAGCGAAAGAAATTTTACGCCATAACTTTCCTGCTGAAGAAATTCGGTTTAAATGAATACTGTCAAAGACAAGGATATAAGGAAACGAGCGATAAATAAATTTTCTTAAAGCAAAGAGCGAGGATAACTTTGCAAGTGATGACCTAAGTAATGATAATGATACTTCTTTAGTGAAAGCCGGCTCATCTTAACAGGGGCGGTGGTGAGATTCCAATGTTGCTGATCCTAAGCACCCGTCAATGTCATTAAACTTGGTTAGATGAGAAAATTATATATTGATTATAGAGGAATTAGAGGGAGGTGTACGGGTGGACAATGACTGGAATGGATTGGCTGATTTGATAGCAAATCTTATTACAAAGTATGCTGGTGTTTTAGATTTGGATAATCTACCAGATCCAATGCCAGTAAATAATAACAGTGAAAATGAAAATATCTTTGACATGGTAAAAACACAGATTGAGAAAATGAAATAAAAGTGCTATAATATACTTGAGATATAAGTCCAAACTTTTTGGAAGTATGAAAAAGATATAGAGAAATATATTGAGGTTAATGCTATGTCAAAAGAGAAAATAAAAGTATACCTCTACACAAGAGTATCTACATCAATACAGATAGATGGTTATTCTTTAGAGGCACAAAAATCAAGAATGAAGGCTTTTGCCCTTTATAATGACTATGAAATTGTTGGTGAGTATGAAGACGCAGGTAAGTCTGGAAAATCTATTGAGGGAAGGATACAGTTTAATCGAATGATGGAAGATATAAAATCTGGCAAAGATGGAGTATCTTTTGTTCTTGTGTTTAAGCTATCAAGATTTGCAAGAAATGCTGCGGATGTTTTATCAACATTACAAACAATGCAAGATTTTGGAGTCAATTTGATTTGCGTTGAGGATGGGATTGATTCATCCAAAGATGCAGGTAAATTGATGATTTCTGTTTTATCAGCTGTGGCTGAAATTGAAAGAGAAAATATTCGTGTTCAAACAATGGAAGGGCGTATTCAAAAGGCAAGAGAAGGGAAATGGAATGGAGGTTTTGCTCCTTATGGGTATCAGCTTGTCGATGGTAAACTGTTTATCAATGAAGAAGAAGCTGTCGCAATAAGAACTATTTTTGATCAATATGTTAATACAACCATTGGAGCTAATGGACTTTCAAAATACTTAGAAAATCATGGAATAAGAAAAATTCCAAGACAGAATGGAAAAAATCCATTGTTCGATGCAGGTCTTATAAGAAAGATATTAAAGAATCCTGTATATAACGGGAAGATAGCTTTTGGAAGAAGAACTTTAGAAAAAGTTCATGGTACAAGAAATGAATATAAACAAGTAGAACAAGATGAATATTTAATAGCTGAAGGAATTCATGAAGCTATAATTTCTGATGAGTTATGGCAGGCTGCTCAGGTTAAGCTAAAATCTCAAGCAAAGAAATATGAGCATGTGAATAAAGGAAAAGATATACGTACACACTTACTTTCAGGAATTGTAAAATGCCCGGTATGTGGAGTGGGAATGTTTGGCAACAAGTGTATCAAGAAAAGGAAAGATGGTACAAAGTATAAAGATTTTTATTACTATGGCTGTAAACATAGGCAGATGATGAGAGGTCATAAGTGTACTTTCAGTAAGCAAATTAGAGAGGAATTGTTAGATGATGCAGTTGCTGAGGTAATTATAAAGATAGTAAGCAATCCCAAATTTGCTTCTATGATGCAAGAAAAAATCAATATGAAAGTGGATACCTCTGAAATAGAAAAGGAAATAGATAATTATCAAAAAGAACTGCGGAAAAGTCATTCCACAAAGTTTAAGCTAATTGAGGAAATAGATAATTTAGATGCTGATGATAAGCACTACAAACGAAGAAAACAGGACTTAGACGATAGACTTTATCGTATGTACGATAAAATTGAAGAATTAGAATCATTCTTAATTGATGCGAAAGCAAAAAAACAAACTATTGAAGCTGAAAAACTTACAGGAGATAATATATATAAAGTTCTGATCTATTTTGATAAACTCTACAAGGTAATGAATGATGTGGAGCGTAGACAGTTAATTACAGCTTTGATTTCTGAAATTCAAATTTACGAAGAAAAGCAACCGAATGGACAATGGCTAAAATCAATTACTTTTAAACTTCCTATCATCGATGAAGATTTAAATATAGGTTTGGACAATGATGAACAAGTTGAGACGGTAGTATTGATGTCAAAGGTAGGAGTGGAATAAGCTCGAAAGCCCGTGATTTTAGGCACTTTTCGGCTTTAGGTAGTTTCGAACAGGCGGAGACGGTAATCGCTCTGCGGTAACTTATCTATGGCAGCACAGACAAAAAAGTGTGAGAGTTGAGTTGCCGGATTAGATGTCACATAGTTGAAGCTGTGGATTAGATGTCTGGGGTGTTGAGTGTTCGATATAGATGTTGGAGGAATTGTTATATGGCATCGAGCAAAGAATACTTGGATTTCATATTAGAGCAGCTGTCAGATTTGGATGAGGTGTCACATCGTGCGATGATGGGAGAATACATCATCTATTATCGCGGCAAGGTGGTCGGTGGCATCTACGATGACCGTTTTCTTGTGAAGCCCACGAAGTCTGCCGTGGCTATGATGCCGGACGCAAATAGAGAACTGCCTTATGACGGAGCAAAAGAAATGTTGCTCGTTGATGACGTTGACAATAAGAAGTTTCTGACAGAACTGCTTGAAGCGATGTATCTGGAACTACCTGCAGCGAAGAAAAAGAAATAAAAGAAAACAGACCAAGGCTCCAATACTGTCATCATCGGCGCGGGCAGCACGATAAAGGAGATGCAATTTTATGAAAATACTCGTGTTAAACGGTAGTCCCAGACCGAACGGGAATACAGCCGGAATGGTAAATATATTTCAGCGGGCAGCTGAAGAACACGGACATCAGGTAAAAGTGTTCAATGTATGCAAAATGAACATCAATGGATGTCTTGCATGTGAGTACTGTCACGGAAAAGGACACGGCCAGTGTGTCCAGAAGGATGATATGCAGGAGATCTATGCGGAACTGAGCGATACGGAAATGCTGGTACTTGCCGCACCGATTTATTACCACGGAATATCAGGACAGCTGAAATGCGTGATAGACCGGTTCTATTCGGCACTTTATCCGACTGCACCTACTACATTGAAGAAGGTCGCCATGTTCCTTAGCTCCGGAGATGACAACATGTACGATGGAGCCAAGTTTTCATACGATGGCGATTTCCTCGGTTACCTTGGTCTGGAGGGAATGGGCATCTTCACAAATCACGACAGGAATGTGATGAGCAGAATAAAAGATATGGCAGCATCTCTATAAAGCTGCTATCAGCGATAATAGAGGACAATCCAAACAAATGTTGAAAGAATTGTAAAAAACAGTGGCTCCGACACTGCCATCAGCGGCGGTGAAGGAGCCTTTCTTATGCTTCGATTTCGATTGCGAGCCCGGATTTGAATTCCACGGTGAAGCGGTCGGCAAAGACGGTGATCTTCTCGATGAGCTTTTTAACCAGAGCTTCATCGAACTCTGTGATGTCTGTTCTCTGTTTGGAGATAAAGTCCTGCAGCTCTTTGATCCGGTTCATGGTCTCTTCCCGGTGGTGGCTGTCGACCTCGGACTGTTCCTTCTGTTCCCTGAGTCTGAGGATTTCGTCAGCGATGGCATCGTAATCCTGTTTGTTGTTTGCCTTCTTGATGAGCTCTTTTTGCAGTTCTTCCAGCCGAGCTTGGATGCCGTCCGGCGAGAGGGTGTCAGCGCTGACTACAGCCTTGGCGATATTGGCTTGCAACTGTTTTAGGAAGGTATCGCTCTCAGTCAGAATCTGATTGATGGCTTTGACCGTGACTTCCTGAAGCAGGAGCTCATTTACTGTCCGGTTGGTGCAGTTCATTTCTGCCGAGCTCGGCTCCAAGCGGCTGATGCAGCGCCAGACGATAGACTTGCAGCCGTGATTGTTCCAGTGGACACGTCGGTAAAGCTCACCGCAGTCACCGCAGAAAATCATCTGGGCAAAACAGTGATTGCAGGAGAAGCCTCGTTTCTTTCCGGTCGGGCTGATGTGAACTGCCCGGCGACGGACAAGCTCGGCCTGCACCTGCATGAAGAGGTCTTTCGGAATGATCGCTTCGTGGTCGCCTTCAACGTAGTATTGAGGTACGGTGCCGTTGTTCTTGATGCGCTTCTTCGTCAGGAAGTCTGTGGTGTAGGTCTTTTGAAGCAGCGCGTCACCCATATACTTCTCGTTTCGGAGAATCTTGTTGATGGTGCTTGTGTGCCATTTTTCTTTTCCTGCGCCGGTTAAAATGCCGTCAGCCATAAGACCGGAAGCAATCTTGTCCATGCTGGAGCCTTCGAGGTATTCCCGGTAGATGCGTTTTACGATCTCGGCCTGTTCCGGATCAATGACAAGGTTGCCGTTCTCATCCTTGGTATAGCCGAGGAAGCGGTTGTGGTTAACCTGAACCTTGCCCTGCTGATAGCGGTATTGAAGGCCGAGCTTTATGTTCTCGCTCATTGATTGGCTTTCCTGCTGAGCAAGGCTCGCCATGATCGTAAGGAGCACCTCGCCTTTGGCATCCAGCGTGTTTATGGATTCCTTCTCGAAATAGACCGGAATGTTCTTGTCCTTGAGCTGCCGGATGTATTGGAGGCAGTCGAGAGTGTTTCGGGCAAATCGGCTGATGGACTTGGTGATGATCATGTCAATGTTTCCGGACATGCACTCGTCAATCATGCGGTTGAACTCGTCACGCTTTTTGGTGTTGGTACCGGATATGCCATCGTCCGCAAATATGCCTGCCAGTTCCCAGTCGGGATTCTTCTGGATGTACTCCGTGTAATGCGTGACCTGCGCCTCATAGCTGGTTTCCTGTTCGTCGGAATCCGTGCTGACGCGGCAATAGGCTGCGACGCGGAGCTTTTTCTGCTCGGATTGTTTTACCGTGTTCCCGACCTGCCTTTTGGCCGGGATGACCATAACATTTCCCATTAGATCGCCTCGCTTTCAATGAGGCTGTACAGATACTCTGCCTGTAGCCTCGGATCTTCGTATTCTTTCTCCGCTTCTGCAAACCAGAAGTGTGTCGGAACCTTTATAGGCTTTGAGCTTTTCAGAAGGTTCAGCCTTCCGAGCTTACCGGCACGTTCCAGACGAATCGCTTCTGCCTTGTCGAAGGTCTCCTGATCGATGATTGCCGGGTAGAAGTCATCGCCGAGGTAGTGCCTGTTTTGCATCAGACGCTTTGCTGAGCTGTGGTAGGCCTCGATACCTGCCTCGATGGCAGCTTTTGACTGTGCCATTCCGGCGAGGTAATTCTCGTATAGGTTCCTGATTTTGGCGGCTTCATCTTCGTTAATCACAGCGCAGCCGTTTTCAATTCTGTATCCGTATGGTGTATGTCCCATGCCCTCACTTCCTTTCCCTGAGCGTTAGACCGCACTTCAGTTCAAACCGGATATCGTTTCTGGAATGAACGATGATGCGTTTTACATATCTGTCAAATAAGTCTTTGTCGAACTCCTGAAGCATGGCGCTCTTTTCTGCGAAATGAATCAGTGCTGTGGTTTCGGTGACTTTGTTTACATCTCCGGAGACTTCATTCTTCAGGGCTTCAATCTCATCCCGGAAGCTGTCCGCCTGAGAAAGCAGTTCGTTTGTTTCCTGACTGTAGAGCACCGGATCAATGATGCCCTGCGTCATGAGCATTGTAAGAGTCTCGCGCTTTTCGGTATTTTGCGCCAGAAGGGTTTGAATCTGCTGAATACGATGAAGAGAATCATCTGGCGATGATGTTTTCAATGATTCTAAGTAAGGCTTCAGGATTTGACGGTGCGAAAAAATCAGCTTGTTCAGCATCGTGGTGAATGACTGCTTCAGCGCATCGTCTCTTACAAAAAGCATGTGGCACCTATCCTTGTCTTTGATATGGGTGTTGCAGCACCACGCGATGTATTTGTGATCGGTGCAGCTATGAATCCGGCGCTTGAAGGTGTCGCCGCACTCACCGCAGATGATCTTGCCGGAGAAAGCATATCGGTTTTGGTATTTATCGGTGCCTTTTGTCACGCCTTTTTCGGAAGCCCGCTGACTTATAAAAATCCTTGCAGCTTCAAAATCCTCACGACTGATGATCGGTTCGTGATGATCCGTGACCATGTATTGCGTCTGCTCACCGTGGTTGTTGTGTCGGACAAATTGTGAATCAGAATAGGTTTTCTGGAAAAGGCAGTCGCCGACGTATTTCTCATTTGAAAGCATGCCGCGTATAGTTGTGGCCGTCCAGCGTCCGCCTCGCTTGGAAGAAACGCCGCGACGGTTCAAGTCATCCGCGATGGCGTGTGTGCCTTTGCCGGAGAGCAGAGCTGCGAAGATTTCTTTTACCACAGCTGCCTGCTCAGGGTTGATTACCATCTGTTCGCCGTCCCAATCATATCCGTAGGGTGGGTAGCTGCATTTGAAGGTTCCGTTTTCGAAGCGTTTCTGAATTGACCACTTGCTGTTTTCTGATATGGAAACAGATTCACTTTCGGCCATGCCGGAGAGGATTGCCAGAAAAAGCTCGCTCTCCATCGAGCCGGTGTTGATGTTCTCCTTCTCGAAGAAGATCGGAATGTTCAGATCAAGCAGATTCCTGACCAGCTCTAAGCAGTCCGTTGTATTTCTGCTGAAGCGGCTGATAGACTTCGTAACAATGAAATCAATCCTACCGGCTTTGCAGTCACCGATGAGCCGCATGAGCTCCGGACGCTTATCTTTCTTAGTACCGGTGATACCCTCGTCGTAGTAGAGGCCTGCGAACTCCCAGTCATCACGGGAAGTGATGTAATTTTCGTAGTGGGTTTTCTGTGCCTCAAGACTTTCAAGCTGTGCATCGGAATCCGTAGAGACGCGGCAGTAGGCGGCTACCCTGACCTTTTTGAGCTTGACCTTCGAGTTCGCTGTTTCCGCGATTTTCGTTACTTTTTTCAAGGGAAGTCCCTCCTTTCCGTACGTCTATACATCACTCTAAAGCGACTACATATCAAGGTATTTCTGGCATTATTTCCGCGAACAAGGGAGAGAAAGTTTCTCGATTGATGGCGGTTAATTTGTTGAATTCAGCCACAGAGATCAGGCCGTCATCGAGCATCTTTTTTGCGATGCCCTGTGCCCGGCGATAGTCAAGATCGCCCTGAATCCGCTCCTGTGTAAAATATTCAGATTGAACATTCTTGTTTTCGTTTGGCATAACTTATCCACCTCCAGTTTCCACTGGAGATTCAGAGCCGATTTGAGCGGAGGATTTTTAACACGCATGAAAAATATTCGTCTCGATTTTCTTTACCAATGATCTTTTCTTATAAATTCATGGTATAATGGTTCAAACGCTTAAACAAAGGAGATGGATTATGAAGGATAAAAACGAGGTAGAACAGCTCGCCGCTGAATTTGAATCCTGTCAGAAGATACTGACCGCTCTTGGAGATGAAGTACGGCAGCATCTGATCCTTCAGATGATGTTACATGGCAAGGACTGCAACGGCATGCGTGTCCCGGAGATCACAGAGCTGACGCACCTGTCGAGACCTGCCGTGTCCCATCACTTACAAATTCTTAAAGATGCAGGGATCGTCAAGGTCAGGAAAGAGGGCACGATGAACTACTATTATTTCGCGTCAGATAATGCGATACAGAGATTGATTGATGCCCTGATCCATGCGAACAGCATCATTCAAGCTCTCCCGGACAGGAGTGGTGAATGATATGGCGGTGATTCATGTTATTCAGACCGGTAGCACACTGGTCTCCTCTGCCGTGCCTGACAGGAGTACGCAGAAAAGTGAGATTGCATATACCGGTCTGTTTCAGAGTAGAAAGAAAAGGATCAAGGTGCCGGTCAAGGCTTTTCTTGTGGAAGTATCCGGACACAGGATACTGATCGACACAGGCTGGAGCGCGGAATGCGCAAGTCATCCTCTGCGGCATCTGGGATTTGGTCTCTGGTTTGCCAGCGAACCGGTCATGACAGAAGAGGAAGCGGTGGATCATCAGCTTGCAAAAATGGGAATGGAGCCTTCGGATATTGACGCAATCCTGCTGACGCATCTGGACTGCGACCATGCCAGCGGGCTGATTCCGCTGAAAGCGGCCAAAGCGATTTATGCCGCCGCAGAGGAACTGGATGAGAAGAACCTGAAAGATGTCCGGTACAACAAGAATTTCTGGAAAGGGATTGACTTTACCGCTTATCCCATGTTGCCGGATGAAAATGCTCCGTTCGGTAAATCCTGCGATTTATATGGTGACGGTACGGTAATAGTTTACTATACGCCATCCCACTCAGCCGGGTCTGTGGCCATCACCGTATCCGATCACGGCAGGTTTGCGCTGTTCACCGGAGACAATGGGTACAACCGCCACTCATGGGAGGATATCGCACTACCGGGGCCGATTTATGATAAGGACAATATGCGAAAGGCTCTGGAATGGGTACAGCAAATGAGCAGGAAAGAAAACTGTGCTGGAATCTATGCTGCG
The DNA here is from genome assembly GCF_001940235.1 of Hornefia porci. NCBI lineage: Bacteria > Bacillati > Bacillota > Clostridia > Peptostreptococcales > Anaerovoracaceae > Hornefia > Hornefia porci. The sequence continues at coordinate 2,456,702 of NZ_MJIE01000001.1, forward strand.
CATGATCCTGAAGTCCCGCAGGGGAAATATGAGATATAGAGGTGTGATGACAATGGAGAAGAAATTGTTCGAGCCCGCAAAGCTCGGAAATCTGACATTAAAGAATCGTCTTGTCCGTTCTGCGCTATATGACGGTGCAGCACGATTGGACGGAGGACTAAAGGACGAAGCCTATACGCTCTACAGCAAACTGGCCAAGGGCGGCGTAGGAATGATCATCGCGGGCTTTACCAGTGTTTCTGATAATGACCGGTATCCCGGCGGTATGCTGCCGCCGAGCCGTGACGAGACAATTCCGCAGTATCAAAAGCTGGTGGATATCGTTCATCGGGAAAACTGCCCGATTATTACACAGCTTGCACTGACTGGATATTATCGGGGAAATACGCAGCTTGACCCTACAGATATGACGCTCGATGAGGTGCATTCGGTGATTCAGATGTTCATTGATGCAGCCCGTCGTGCTAAATGTGCCGGATTTGATGGAGTTCAGATCCATGCGGCGCATTTCCTGTTCCTGAGCCAATTCATTAGTCCTGCTGTCAACAGACGTTCGGACAGCTATGGCGGTTCCACGGAGAATCGGATGCGGATTCTTCTTGAGATCATGACCGGAATCCGGGAAAAGGCACCAAACCTGCATTTGACGGTCAAGATCAACAGCAGCGATTTTGTCAGAAACGGATTGGATGCAGCGGAGAGCCTTGAAATCTGCAAGGCATTGGCAAAGGCGGGGATCGACTCGATTGAGGTCAGCGGCAACAGCCCTTCTGTGCCGCGTATACGCGCAGGCGTCAATGAGGGCTATTTCGCGCCGTTCGCAGCCGCGCTCGCCGAGCAGGTGGATGTTCCTGTGATTGCGGTAGGTGGTTGGCGGAGCAAGGACACGATGGAAGATGTGTTAAAGAATACCAAGATCGAATTTCTGTCACTCTCGCGTCCGTTGCTGCGGGAACCGGATCTGCCAAACAAGCTGCAAAGCGGAGCTTGTACAGTAGCTGAATGCGTTTCCTGCAATGCGTGCTACTCTTTGCAGGGACACTGCGTATATCGAATTCGTGGTAAACGGATATTTTAGGAGGAAAATACCATGACACTGATGGAAGCAATTGAGCAGAGGCATTCGGTACGTCAGTTTGAGGACAAGCTGATCGATGCGGAGACCGCAGCAAAACTGAAGGCTGAAATTGATACGGTCAATCATGATAGTGGTCTGCATATTCAGCTTTTTACCGACGAGTCGGAAGCCTTCAAGGGGAATGAGCCTCATTACGGGCAGTTCTCCGGCTGCAAGAACTATTTCGCTCTTGTCGGTAAGAAAGGAATGGATGAGAAGATCGGATACTACGGACAGCGGCTTGTCCTGTATGCACAGCAACTCGGACTCAACACCTGCTGGGTTGCGCTGACATACAAAAAGGGCAAAGTGGTCGTAGACACCGCCAGCGGTGAGAAGCTTTATATCGTGATCGCACTCGGCTACGGGAAAACACAAGGCGCAGCTCATAAGGTGAAGGAAGAAACTGCCGTAAGCGACATCGCACCTGACAGTCCGGACTGGTACAGGAACGGCGTCAAAGCAGCACTGCTTGCGCCGACAGCTATGAACCAGCAGAAATTCAAGTTCTCCAGAGCCGGAGACAAAGTCAATGCAAAGGCCGGTATGGGCTTTTATACCAAGATTGATCTCGGTATCGTAAAATACAACTTTGAGATCGGTGCCGGAAAAGACAGCTTTAACTGGGCATAAAAAAACAGGGTGCGCTACCATCACAATTGATGATAACGCACCCATTTTTATTTCACTCTGATCTTCCAGCCGGTCAGGATCAGGTTCACATTCTTGATGAGCGTGGGATTGAGCTTCTGGATCGCGGAAACGCTGGTGCCGTACCTCGCAGCAATCCCGGAGAGGGTATCGCCGCTTTTTACGGTGTAGTAGACCGGATCGGCATCCTGCTTTTTCACCAGAGCGTTGACCTTGGCCTGTACGGCAGAATAGTCATATCCGGCAGCGGTGAGGCGCTCCTTGCGGTCGGTACCGTTTCCCCATTTGCCGTCCAGCACTTCCTTGGCAAGCTCGTCCACGGTCTTTGCAGGCGTAGTAGGAGTTGCCGTTGCAGGAGCAGCAGAGCCGGTGCTGTATTTCGGCACGCCATAACCACGGATGTATTTGCCGTTTACCTGCAGCGTGCGCCTGCCGACCGCGTTGCTCTTGTTGCCTTCAATGTCGGTGATGGTGATGCCGGAGATAGCTTCCACGATACCGACGTGATCTGGCCAGCCGGTATTGTCGCCGGAGCCGGAGTCCTGCCAGTCGTAGAAAATCACATCACCCGGAGCCGGAACATAAGCGTCGTTTTCAATCCACTCGCCGAGCTTCTGGAAAAGCTGGATCATCTGACCGCAGCCGCACTCGGTCGGGATAATATCCGTCAGGTCGCACTTGATGGCGACCGCAGAAACGAAGGTGGCGCACCATGCGTCCGTGTAAGTGACCGCATAGCCTCTGGCGAGAGGTTTATGGCTGTTATAGACATCGATGATCTCTTTGTGGCTGCCATCGGATTCCTTCTTCCCAAGCCACGCTCTGGCCTGAGCGACTACCTTGTCGCGCTGGGAGCTTGCTGCAGGAGCAGGCGTGCTGTCCTCAGATGCAGCCTTCGTATAGCCGTTGAATCCGCCATTCTTGATGATAGACGGATAATCCACATAGGCGTAGTCCAGATCCACATTCCCGCTGATGCCGTCCACAGAGCCCTTGGAGGAATACTGCCAGATGCCATAGTCGCCCTTATAGGAACACTTACTGGCATACTGCGCTACCCAGTGGGCGTAGGGCGTGAGCTTTGTATCATCCATCCGCTCTTTGAAACCGGAAACAGCGGAGCCGTAAATGCCGACGAAGTATCCGGCAGCCTCCATAGTCTTGCAGAAAGCAATGGTGGCCTCCGTGATACCGGCCTTAGCAGAGGCGGGCTGTGCCTCGTTATCCATATAGACCGGATATTCCAGCTGCTTGCCCTTCAGGATTTGCAGGAAGCGCTCAGCGTCTGCTTTTCCGGCAGCAGCAGTCACGCAGTCCTTTCCGACAAAGTAATAAGCGCCGATGGGGATACCGGCAGCCTTCGCACCTTTGTAATTTGCTTCCCATTTGCTGTCCGTATAAAAACCGGCATCGGAGCCGCCAGCTTTGATGATGGCAAACTCGATACCGGCCTTTTTGACCTTATTCCAGTCAATGGTTCCCTGCCAATGACTGACGTCGATTCCTTTTCTCGTCATGTTATTTTTCCTCCTCATCGTGACGGTCATGGAGCTGCTCCAAGACCTCCTTTAATTTCTCTGGTACCGGCAGGCCGAGGTGTGCTGCGTTCTCCGTCAGCGACAGACCTTCATTGGACAGGTAGAAGAAGATGATCGCCGTGCGGAGCACTCCCGGATGGTCGAGTACCTGAACATCAATGACGTTTCCGATGCCTACCAGCAGGAAGATCAGCACCTTGCGGCAGATTCCCTTAAAGCCGACCTCGCTTGAGAGCTTTTTGTCTGCGATGGCACACATGATGCCGGTAAGGTAGTCGCAGGTCACAAAGATCACCAGAGCAATCAAGAGTCCGTCACAGCCGCCAAGGAAATAGCCAAGCCAGCCTCCGACAGCGGCAAATACCAGTTGGATCGTGTTCCAGAATTCTTTCATGAGAAAATCCCTCCTTTGTGCAAAATAAAAGCCGCCTGCATTTTGCAGACAGCCTCGTGAACTGTATCCGTGTATAAAGTTATATCTGTTTTGGCAGCGCTTCCCAGAGCCGCATATCTTCCTGTCCCAGCGACCACATGGCAAAGCCTCTCACTCCCCAGCGGTAGGCCGCTTCGTTTGCCCAGTAAACGAGCGAGTCCACATCCTGATAGTAGAGGATGGAAAAGCCGTCTGCGTCTCCGAGAAAGAGCCTTGCTATCCAGATGTCGATATCCTTTGGCGTGATGGTCACCGTATAATCGTTGCCACAGGTCAGGGCAAGCTCATGGGAGTGGTAGAACTCATAATCCAGAGAAATGCTCTCGCTGCGTGTCGCATCCTCCTCGATATCCGAGGTCAGCGTAAACACCTGAAATTCCGTATCCCACGTGGCGTTCGACCGGCTGATCCTGCCATACTGCGTAACTGTGCCGTCCGGGAAGGTAACATCAAAGCGTTCGTATGGCTCGTAAGTCCACGCATCGCCAAGGCGGAGCAGCTCGCAGACCGTCCGGTTATCTGATCGGTATCCGGCATAGCCTCCGGAAAAGCCGCTGACCGTAGCAGTGAAGCGAAGCGTATAGGAAGAACCGGAATAAACACGCACCTTATTCCCACGGATACGCATCTCGACCGTGTACATGGATGGATCGGTACGAAGGTCGGCGTTTGCTGTCCGCTCTATGGTCTGGCTGTAGCTGCCAAGGAGCGTGCTGCCGTTATAAAGCTCCACAGCCTGAGAATCATAATTCAGGCAGCAGAACAGATCCCCGCAGAATACTCCGGCCTTGCCACTTCCTGTCGCAGGAAAAGCCAGCCTTGCCCGCAGGTGAATATCGGAAAAACCATCGTATTGCCATGCGAGCTTTCCGGAGCCGTCAAGCTGGGAGTAAACGCGACTTTCGGAATATTCATCTTCACGCCATACCGTCCAAGAGCCTGAAAGCGTCGTCCAGTAGTTTGTTTGCAGCACACCGTAGTCCCGGAAATCCTCATACCAGATGAGGGCAGAGTCCGGCTTTCGTCTCAGCATTTCGCAGGTGAGTTTGAAAGCTCTATCCGGCTGACACTCATTGCCGTCCACGTCGATAAAGTGGCGTGGAGAGAGCGTAAAGGTCGCAGTGCCTGCGGAGGGAGCCTCCGAAAAGCTGCTGCAAACACGGTAGCCATAAAACTGTACGCCTTTTACATCCACGGATATCACGATGGTGTGCGTACCGGCAGAGAGTGAAATGCTGCTGGCGAGCGTCGTCCAGAAGGTGCTTCTCCAATATGGCCACCAGAGCCTGCTTTCCGTAAAATGCGTCGTGTTGCCGTCAATCGAAACATAGATGCCATTTTTATCCCAGAAGGGATAGCAGAGGCGGATGGCGATGTCGTAGGTTCCGGCGCTTGATACGGAAAAGGTATATGTGGCAGAGCCAGCGTCACCGAGAGTGGCCACACCATTTTCAAAGGATACAATGCCGGAGTAGGAGCTTGTCGTTCCATCCGCATCCACATAAATGGTGCCGAACTCTGTGTGTTGCTCTTTGCTGTAAGCCGTCAGGTAATGCCTCCTGTTATAGGTTCCGTTCATCAGAGGATACTCATAGCTTTTGGCATCTCTGCCTTCCATGAAGTCGTAGACTTGCGGAAGCGCCCAAGGCACCATATCGTAGTCATCCCAATATGCGAGGATCGGGATGAAGGGCTGCGGAGGAGCATCGTCCGTGAAGTTGTATTGCCCGGTCATCCAGTTCTTTGCCGCGTAATAGGTATTTGATGTGCCGCGATAGGTTTTACCGAGGTTTGCAGGAAGGTCATAAATCTGCCAGTTCCAGCCGTATGCAGGAAGGCCGAAGAATATCTTCTCCGGGTTCATGACTGTGACTGCATAGTCGTAAATGCCCTCCAGCCAGTCCCTTGGAGAGACGGCTCCGGGAGCAGAGCCCGCCCATGCCATACCATAGCTCATGATGGCCGCCGTATCGCAGTAAGCGTTGAGATCGCCGTAAACGCACCAGTTTTCACCTCCGACCGAGCCGTTGATGGAATTCATGCCCGGCAGGCAGATGTTCATGAGTTTGCTGCTGTCATAGCCTTTTACTGTGTTATAGATATTCCGAAACATCGCCGTAGAGGCAGCATGCGTGGAATATCCGTCGCCTTTCTCAAGGTCGATGTCGATGCCGTCGCACCACGGGTATTTTTCCATAATGCGGACGATCTCCGAAAGGAAGGTATCCTGAGCGCCGTCGGTGTTATCTCGGAGAGCTGCAAAGATACTGTTCGTGCCATCGTTGGATATCGTCAGCAGCCATTTGATGTGCGGCCATCGGTTGATGTAGGTCAGCATGTTGGAGATGGCCACGCCGCTTTCCGAGATGACACCGGTGCGCGATACCTTAAAAGAAAAGAGACCTACCTGCGAGAGGCGGTCTCCATATGCGGCAAGTGCCTGATACATTCTGGAATTGCCCATGAATGTCCAGACCATGCACTTGCGGCCTTTCAAATAATCATAGCTCACAGGGCATCACCTCCGTCCTGCATTTCCTGAAACTCAACATAGATGCGTGCAGACTTTTTATCTGCCACTGTAATCGGGTGCTTGCTGTCACCGGCAGCGGAATATTGGAAAAAGCCGTCCTTGGATGTTGCAGCACCGTTTTTCAGGCACTCCCTCTTAGAAGCAAAAAGGTCAAATTCATCACCGGCAGCAGCCGCTGCTTTGAAAGTTGCCTTATGAGCACCTTTACCCAGCGCAAGCGATATACTCCCGGCATCCATCGCCTGAATCGGATAGACCTTGTAGTCAAGACCGGCAGCAGTGGTACCGAGATTGAAGATGACACAGGTTGCAGCGGAGCGGACGATGCCGTTATAAAACCTCTTTCCGTCTGTAGCATCATCGCCATCGTATTTTTCCAGAAACGTTTCGGTGTTGATGACAAAGCCTGTGACTTTATCGCCTTCCTGCAGCATCAAGTCGGTAAACCAGACCGAACCGGTGCAATCTATGACGGTGGGCTTTACCGTGATGTTTACGACGCGCTTATCCTGCTTTTTTGTAATTGTCTCTGTAAAGCGTGTAAACTCCGGCATTTATCCGTCCTCCGTCCATTGAATTTCTGATACATGGCCTACCCAGCCGGTGGCGATGGAGCCGCCCTGCAGGAGCATATCTGTTATATATACAGTTCCAGTGCAGTCGGTCACGCATACCCGGATGGTGATCTTTGTGACGCGGCCATACTGAGGAGAGACATCCTGTGCCACGTGTGTAAATGAAGCCATAGAAATCCCTCCTTCAGATCAGGTCTATAAATCGTGTTTCCGTTGTTCCGTCCTCGTATTCAAAGGTCACCTCAATGCCCACCTGTCCATTCGTACCTTTTGAGAGATTCTCAGAGGCAATCTGCGCCGAAAAGGTATAGCACTGCCGGTTGGCGGGCGTTATGGTCTGTGAAAGACTCTTTGTGGTATTCAGCGCACCTTCGCATTTGAAGGAAGCCGTGCCGGATACGCCACTATCTGCATCCACGGTAAATCCGGAGTTTTGCCAGTAGGTAAGACCGGAATCTGCTCTGGAATTACGCAGGTGATTAAACGGCACCAGATCCTTCATTTCCTGACTGTCTATCAGATCGGTAGACTCCAGCGTATCGGCTGCGCTATCCCAGCGTGAGGAGGAATCGCCCAGCTCCCGGAGGGTAGTGGAAAGCTCCAGCACCGTATTCCAAGGCTCCTGCAGGTTGTATTCCCTGCGGACGATTCTGGTCTTTACAGACAGGTTCAGGTCATCATCCTTCACCATGACCGTATCGCCCAGCGCCCATGTTTCATGTTCATAGCCGGTCAATACTGACAGATCCATCGCCTTTAGCACATAGGAGATACGCGGAGAGGCATAGTCTGCAAGTCGCATGTTGGCATATTCCAGCATCTGATATGGATTGGTGAAGTTCGAGCAATCCAGCGTAGCAATTCGTATTTCGGAAGTATAGGTCGTGTCCTGCACATATTCGTTGCCGCCATTGATCGAAGCAAAGGTCATGCCGTCCTTGCCATAGGCGTAAAGCCTTGTAATCAGGCTGGTCGTATCAATGACGCGTTGGATGGATTTCATATTTTTCTTGTAGCAGAACAGTACGCCGGAATCCTCACCGGAGAAGGTTAGGAGCTTCACGATCCTGTTTGCGTTATCAAAAATCAGGTCGCCGCCGTGAATGTTCTGTACTGCACGCAAAATTGCCAGCGCGTTTTTCTCAGAGCAAGTCCAAGTACGCTTTGTGGAGACATTAACTGTGCCCACATCCCAGTCGGTACCCTGCAGGGCATAAGCCATCGGCACATCAGCCGTGTCTGCGTTAAAGGTAATCTCGTCCTTTTTTACGGAGTAGGCAAGGTCATAGAATGCCGCTTCCGCATAGACCGTTGTGATGGCCTTGCCGCTTTCTTCCTTGTCGTCCGTAATCGTGCGGATGCGATAGGTGTCGCTGACAATACGCACGGTCTTTTCGTTATCAATATAGGCGCGTTTGCTGTCCTGAAACGGCAGCTTAAATTCCAGCTCATCCACGCCGTTGATCTCACTGGTCACTATGATGTCATAGGCGTTATCCAACACAGCTTCCACATTCCCGTCTGAGTCCAGAATGACCGGTCTTGCATAGCCAAGTTTGGTATAGAGAGGCTTTGGATTATCGTACAGACTGATAGATGTCAGCGTAGGAGTCCTTGCTGTATTTGTGGTAGAAAGCGTGACGCGGTACTTGATGTATTTCTTTGCAGGAGATTCCAGCTCGCCGTTTGCACCGACAGCCTGCCACTCAGTCCAAGTGGAGAGGTCATCTGAGGTGGCTGTTTCCACAAGCGAGATAGAGGTCTCTCCCGGAGAGTAATCTGCCTTCACAGAAACTCTGCCGTTGCCAGTCACGCCACAGTCCCTTGCTGCAGTAATGAGCTGTCCGCTTGACGGATAGACAGAGTCTGTAGCTCGAAGCGTAACGACATCTGGTGTCGTCAGTGCGTCCACATCACCGGTCAGATCTGCACCGTTTGCGGAGAGCGATTCCAGAAAATATTCTGCAAGGTCATCGGCGGTTAGATCAGAATCGCAGTCGAGGAACCAGTCATCAAAGCCGCCCGCATACCAGTAGGAGTCCGCGTGCATTCCCCAGATGAGGTCTGCCACACAGCTACGGTTCAGCTCTCCGGTAAAGGTCAGCACGCTTGACTGCCAAACTGTGCCGGAGCTTTTATCGCCAAGGATATACTGTGCTGTCTTGGCATTAGGCTTGATCACACAGGCGATAAAATACCAGTAGCCGTTTAGCAAAGAGAATGATGGCGTTACCGATGTATCGAGGATCAGGGAACCGGAGGAGTTATACAGCATAATTCTCGGTTTTCCTCTGATCAGCGACAGATAGAAAATCGGCTGCCCGGAACCGTAGCGGGTATTCAAGATCGGAGTATAGGTGTTGCCGACTGAATATGTCGTAGGCTTCATCCAGCCGCCGACCACGATGGTTTCACCGAGGCTTGAGAAGATGCTGCCGTCGTTTTCTACCTTCAGGTAGGTTTTCTCAGATGAAGGATTATTGATGTTCATCTGAAAATAGCGACCGAAATTGCCCGTTTTCATATCTGCGGTTGTTCCGCTCCAGTTATGAATATATGCCTTGTGATCCTTCCCGGAGGAATCCGCCAGATAATTATCTGCATCCGGTTCGGACTCGTTAAAGCGCCAGAGACCGTCTGGAGCCCATGCAGCCGGAAATTCACCGGTGAAGGCATCTTGGGTATTCAATATATTTTTAAGAGCCATGCAAATCACCTCCAGCGGCTTCGGGCTTGAATGTTCAGTTCCGTAAATGTTGTACTTGTACCGACCGCAGCAATCACGATGGTGTTATCTCCCGTATTTAAGACCGGGAAATTCAGCTCCGACAAAAGCGGGAGACCGTTTCGGAGGGTTTCTCCGTTAGAATCAACTACTTTTGCCGTCATCAGATCGGAGTCAATAATCAATGTTTCTCCGGCGGCAAGCCGTCCAATGATCTGAAGCTCGCTACCGTTTGTGGTTATGGAGATATACGAGTCCGTCCCGGAAGGAATTACACCCGTTAAGGAGTAGACCGGGTAGGACTCGATATTCCCAAGAGCGCGAGACGCGGTAAAGGTTCCGGTTTCCGCAAAATCAAAGGTCTCGTCTGATATGGCATAGCCATAAGGGTCTGGGCAGAAAAATTCCAGATCAAAGGTGCAGGAATTACGGACTGCCCGGTCAAAGGAGAATCCTGACGTAAGCCTTGCTTCATACACTCGTCCCGGTTCCTTGTCCAGAATGAGCTGGCAGAGGCCGTTGTCCGGATTCAGCCATTCGATAATATCGTCCTTTTTTGAAAGAAACTGCTCGTCTGTCTTTCCCGGAGGAATGAAGCAGGAAATCAGTATCTTTCGCTCGGATACCGTTTCTCCAAAATCAAATACACCGTGCCGTCCGGGCATGGTGATCGTGTTGTTTCTAAGATCCGGCATACGGTATTCGTTTGTAATTCTTGTCGCAAGTCCCATAGACTGGGAGGTTGTTCCGTTAAATGAAAATCCCATGTTACACCAGTCCTTTCGCCCTGCGCCCGGCAGTCAGCAGAGTATTGAGCTGCTGAGAAATCTTCCGGATATCGTCGTCGCTTCTGACACTCATTTCCTCGATATTGATGAGAGGCTGGTCGCCTGAAACACTGAGGGTAGCGCTGCTTACTGCATCCTGAATCATGGAGCGCAGCGAGCTCACACCGACCACAGCTTCATCACCGGCCTCACCGCCGCCAAGAAGCGTGCCGCCGCTCTGGCCGAAGATGGTCGCATCCTTTAAGATCATGCCGCCGGACATCGCCTTCTTATACCAGTCCACTGAAAAGTGCGGTATGGATGGCGGGTTCAGCGAAAAGCTGCCTGTGATGGAGAAATGCGGCAGCTTGATCTTCGGCAGGCTCCAGCTGAAATTGAATACGCTCTTTAGCTTGTTTACGATGCCGGATACCGTGCTCCAGATGGTATTGAACACATTCGAGATGGTACTCTTGATTCCATTTACGATATTGGACACCGTGCTCTTGATCGCATTGAAGCCGTTGCTGATGCCGGATTTCATGGTATTCACCACATTCATGACCGCGCTCTTTATGTCGTTCCAAACGGAAGTGACCACGCTCTTTACGGCATTGAAAATCGTAGAGGTCGTAGTCTTGATGGCATTCCATGCGGTGGTGATGACCGTCTTTATGGCATTTACGACAGTTTCAACAGCTGTTTTTATCGCGTTCCAAACAGTAGTAACCACGGTTTTTATCACGTTCAGGACGGTTTCGATGATCGTCTTGTAGATATTGAAGTAAGTAGTCACCACAGTTTTGATTGCATTGAAAATGGTTTCAAAGAAGCTCTTGATGCCATTCCAGATCGTAGAGATAACCGTCTTTATGGCATTCATCACGGCTTCGACCGTGCTTTTTATCGTATTCCAAGCTGTGGTAAGAAAACTGCTGATTGCATTTACCACAGTGGTGAAGGTGTTCTTTATTGCCTCCCAGACACTGACGAAGAAGTCCTTGATCGCCGTCCATACAGTAATGGCGATCTCCTTGACCTTTTCCCAGAGGTTGATCCAGAATTCTCTGAAGCCCTCACAGTTGTTCCACAGGTAGATAAATGCAGCTACCAGTAGGCCGATGGCCGTAATGATCAGGCCTATCGGATTTGCCGCCATGACAGCATTCAGACCAGCCATCGCCGTCTTTACTCCGGCCATAGCAGTGGTAACAGTAGGAATAATCGTCATAATGGTACCAACAGCGGAGATTACCTTACCGACGATTACAAGTACCGGCCCGATTGCAGCAGCCACGAGCGCAATTTTCACGATCATCTGCTGCATAGGCTCTCCGAGGTTGTTCCACCATTCGGCGAGGGATTTTAGCTTGTCAGAGAGCTCTTTAAGGACAGGAGCGAGAACTGACATCAGGGAGTTGCCGACCTCTGCACCGGTTTCCTTCAGAGAGTTCATGGTCATCTGGAACTGGTCAATCGGGTCGAGTGTCTCATTGAAGGTGTTCTCGACACTGCCTTCAAAATCTCCGAGGAAGCCGGAGAAATCCGACAGGTTGAGCTTTCCGGTCTGCACGGCATTATAAATGGAGGCACCGGCCTTACTTCCGAAAAGGTCATAGGCCGCCTGCAGTTTTTCTGCATCGCTGCCGCTTCCCTGCATGGTAGCAGAAAATTCGGCAAGCACCTGATCCAGTGTTTTACCGTCTGCCGTTGCATTTTTCATGGCGGTCTTTAAGCCCATCATGGCGGCAGAGGTATCAAGACCTGACATTTCCACCATGCCCATAAAGCCAGCGGCCTGTTGGGCGGTGAGTCCCATTTCCTTCAGCTGCGCGGCATTAGAGGAGAGGGCGTTTGCCAGTGTATCCATATCAATGCCGGTGGCCTGACCGGTGGCATTTAAAGCATCCAGAAGATTATCTGCCTCGGAAGCGTCCATGCCGAAGGCGTTCATGACGGAGGATACATTGTCGATAGATGTCGAAACATCGGTATCATTGAGCTGGGCAAACTTGATGAATTTTGCCGAGAGGTCATCCAGCGCCTGCCCGGTCAGGCCGAAACGGGTGTTGACCTCGCCGACAGCAGCACCGGCAGTTTCGAAGTCCGTCGGCATCTCCGTGGCGAGGTCTTTTACGATCTGGCACATATCCTCCAGCTCATCACCTGTAGCGCCGGTTTTCTGTGCAACGATGTCGAGGCCAGCATCCACCTCGTTAAAGGCGGCAATGGAGGCAGCGCCGATGGCGACAATGGGAGCCGTGACATGTGTCGAGAGGCTTGTGCCGACATCGGATATTTTCCCGCCGACCTCCTGCAGCTTGGAGCCGGTCGCCTTGAGCGTTGCGGTGATTGAAGTATCGGTATTTTTGCACTGCTGTTCGAGGTTTTTGAGCTCGTTTTCGGTCTCTATGATCTCACGCTGCCATGCATCATATTGCTGCTGGGTGACGGTACCGTTTTTTAGTCCAGCATCCATCTGGTCTTGCACGGACTTCAGCTGTGTGAGCTTTTCCTTCGTTTCGGAGACTGCCTGTTGTAAGAGCTTCTGTTTCTGTTCGAGCAGCGTGGTATTTGTCGGGTCGAGCTTCAAGAGCTTGTTGACGTCCTTCAGCTGCGACTGCGTTGATTTGATTTCTTTGTTTACGCCGGAGAGGGCTTTGGAAAGGCCGGTCGTATCGCCGCCGATTTCCACGGTTATGCCTTTTATTCTGTCAGCCATGCGATGACCTCCTTCCTGTTAAAATCGATCCATCTGCTCCTGTGTCGCGAGCGCAGGATAGTTGTAATCGTCGTTGCTCATTTCTGCGTACATGTCATTGACAGTCCCGATGGTGAGCAGGTCAAGCTCCGAGATGGAAAGCCCGATCTGCACGCACCGGAGTAAAAAGAGCGGGGTTGTCATTTCCCGCTCTGTCGGATAATGTTTTTTTAGATTCCACCTGCTGTTCCACATTCAGTCCCCACAGCTCGATGATCTGCGGCAGGATTTCATAGATAGAGAAGGTGTTAAACTGATCGAGCCAGTCCTCCGGAGTGTCCGGGACATCAGGATTCTGGTGCTTTGCCATCAGCCATGCGATGTTCTCAAAAAGCTCCAGAGAAAAGGTGTCGAGACTTGAGCTTTCTGCGTCGCTTTCGTCGATGCCTTTCTGCAGCTCGTTTAAGTCCTTGTAAATGTCCCTGTGAAACTTATTTCTGTAAAGGCGAGGAATGGCGGCAGAGGCGCGGAACTGCACCTCTTTGCCATCAACCTCGATTGTTTTTGTTACAGCCATATTGCGCCTCCTTATTCACCGCCGCTTACCGATGCACTCGGCTCATATACAGCGTTGTACCAAGCGTCGTAAACAGCGCTTGTAGTGTTCGTGCCCGTTTTGACCTTCACGATACCGGAAGGCAGCGGAGAGGCCGTAATGGAAAGCGTCTCTGTCTGCACCTCGGTAGAGTCCTCCTTGGTGCTGCCGGTGACGGAAGGGCGGGTCGCGCTGCAGTAATACATGCAGTGACGAATCTTCCTCTGGTCGCCGGAGAATTCGAAAAGCAGCGCAAAATGCTCCGGCTCCACATCCTTGTTCTCCACAATGACACCGTTGGCATCCTCAGTCTCGTGCATGACATCCGTGAGAAAGCTCTCCGGAATCAGCGCCAGCTCAAAGTCGCCGGAATAGCCGTTATTATTGGAGACCATATAATATACGGAGTCGTCCGCATAGAACGGATCATTATCTCCCTCGGCATCCAGCGAAAGGGATACGGCACCGGGCATTGCTACAGGCGTGCCAAAGGTAACAGTACCATCAGCGGCAAGCGTAGCAATGGCGTAGTGGCAGTTTTTCAGGCCGAACTTGACCTTGTTACTTGTGTTAGCCATAGTCGTTTATCCTCCTATAATCTGTGTTTGATATAAGACCTCGTACAGCTTCTCCGACTCGATCCACACCTCTGATTTTTCATAAGGCAGGTCGTGCCGGATCAAGATGTCCTCAATCTGGGTTTCTGTTTCCGGGTCTTTTATGTCCGTGTATAATTCGATGTTCAGCTCATCAATTTTCTGGAACACCGTGTCATCTGCGAACATATTGTCAGAGCCCGGATATAGAAAAACGAGGAAGGGCGGGTCTGGCGACTCACCTTCGGCAAAGTGGTCGTAGGCGAGCGGGAGTCCGGCTTCCTCTAACATGGTGATTACATCGTCGTATGTCATGATCCACCTCCCAGCTTCTGCTTGATGGTATCGACGAGTTTTTCGTTTCCGCGCTCCTCGGCTGATGCGATATGCGGCTGTGCCGGAACACGTCCGCCGCCACGCTTTACATGCCCATGCTCCAGAAGGTGCGCAAGCTGATAGCGGTTCCTCGAATGCACCACGAGGTCAATGCTCTGTGAATCCTCGTGCATATTCTTGACCGACCAGCTTTTCTTGTATTTGCCGGTATCGACCGGAGCACCTGCCTGAATATCCTTGCGGACAGAAGCAGCAGTCTCTTTCACAGCAGCCTTCAGGTCATCCGTGGCGAGCTTTGAATATTTTTCGAGCTCCTCCATAATGGCGTCGCCCATCTCGCTTATTGATACAGTTCTACTCATGCGTTTTTCTCCAGCTTGCAGTTGAATTTCAGGCTGTTATGCTTATAGCCCATCGGGTTCACATAGGTGATGTTGTAGGTGCGGCCTTCCGCGATGATCCGGTATTTTGTCGATTCCACAGCCGCAAGCTCAGAGCAGTAGCGGCAGGTGAAGTCCAGCGATTCCTCCGGATTGAAGACGACACCGGAGCTTTCCGAACCGGAGCTTGTGCCAACAGTCGCCCAGCATGAGAAGTAATCCGTCCAGCCGGTTTTGTGGTTTCCGTATTTGTCGACGATGACCGTATTTTTCTGGAAAGTGACGCGCACCCTCATAGCTGCTATATTCATGAAAACGCTCCTTCCCGTATTGCAAAAAGAAGTGAGCGTAGTGTCATGGTAAGAGCATGGTGGTCGGCTTCCTCCCTGTGCTCAAAGAGATAGGCACAGGTATAGAGGATAGCGACCTTCATGGTTTCCCGGATTGCAGACAGCTCCGCTTCGGTATATTCATCAGAAGAAGCAGCATCGGAGTCGATCACTTCCCACTGATCATCCGTAAGTCTTGCAATATCAATACATAAGCGAATTGCGGAGGCCAAGAGGATACCGACCGTGGCATCCTCATCCGACGAATCTACGCGCAGATAGGCCTTCGCATCTTCAGTTGAAATCAAAGCCACGGTCGTTCACCTCCTTGCCTTAAGAACCGGAAGTTGCCTTCATGTCAAGAATCTTGATGCCTTCGGAAAGGATCAGCTTGCCGTCAACACGTTCCGTGCAGGTAAAGCCGACCTGACCGTTGGTAGCGTAAAGCTCGTTGAGGCGCTTGATTGTGCGACCGGCTCTATCAGCGATCCAGTAGCAGGAGAAGTCGCCGAATGCGATGGCTCTTGCACCTGCGGCCATTGTAGGTACCTTCGGAGAGGTGTAGAGCGGATAGCCAAGCAGTCTATCAGGCTCTCCGGCAGTAAGAGCAGGCTGCCATACATAGACGCCGTTCAGATCCTTGAGCTTTCTGATAGCTGCGACAGTGGCATCATTCATGAGGAACTTCGCCTTGCTGCGATACGGTGCCTTGAGAGAGTACACAAGGCTGATCAGCTCATCGGCGGTAATTGCCGTAGCGGAAGCTGCGGTTACGCCGGAAGGAGCACCACCAGCGGCAGAAGGAATGAACAGGCCAGTAGGTCTGTCGATAGCCGTCTGGCCGGTCTGCACAGCACCGTTGATGAAGGCATCTTCTTCAGCTTCACCGAAGGCGCGACCGAATTCCTCAGAGATGTAGCCTTCGATATCAAAGAAGCTGTCGGAAAGCAGCTCGTCGGACACCTTGATGAGGTCAGTCAGCTTAAAAGCGTCAATGCTGGTCTGCGCGAAGGTCGGATTGCTCTCGGTGTAGGCACCGTTCTCGGCAGTCCACACCGCCTGCGTGTGACCATTTGCCACAGGGATCTTGCGTTCGTTCTGTGTGGTGATGACCTTGCAGCCGATAGTACGCATGATGTTGTTTTCATTGAGCGCCTGAACAAGGGTGTGCTCGAATTCAATCGGAACAAGGTATCCGCCGTTTGCATCGGTTCCTTCCTCAAGTACATCACGGATTGCGGGATTGCCGGGATGACGGATGTTGTCCCAGAAGGCCTTTTTATAGGCAGCAGAAGCTCTGCCGGGCTTATCCTCCGGTTCATCCTTTACACCGGGCTTTCCGGTGAGCGGAGTAGAAGTCGGTGCGCTCATCATCTTGTCAATCTGCTCCTGACGCTGCAGGCGCTCGATATCCTTGGTGAGGTCGGTGACTTCCTTTTCCATCTTGTCGTAGGTTGCAGCATCCTCCGCAGAAACCATGCCGCCGTTCTGAGAGTGGCTATTAAGAAACGCCTTAGCGGCCTCCCATGCCTTCGCTCTCTTGTCCATGAGTTCCATAATCTGAGTCATAATAAAAATCCTCCTTTAATGTGCGAGAAGCGAAAGGCGCTTCTCAAGATCGGTTACTGGTACCATGTGTTTATTTGCTTCCGGCTTTTTCTTAGGAATCAGTCGGGAAAGCAGTGAATCAGTGACGGCCTTGCGGGAGAAAAGCATCTCCGCGTCAGCCGTATCCTCAGGGACGGATTTTTCTCCATCCCTGAACAGAATCTCGTCAGCGAAGCCGAGCTTCACGGCTTCTTTGGCGTTCATCCATGTCTCGGCATCCATGAGCTGTGAAATCTTGTGACGGGAGAGCCCGGACTTGATTTCGTAGGCATTCATAATGGATTCCTTGACCTCGTTTAACATGTCGATGGCTTTCTGCATTTCCTCGGTATCACCGATGGCGATGGTTGCAGGGTTGTGTACCATCATCATGGCCACGGGACTCATGCAGACCTTTGTTCCAGCCATAGCGATAACCGATGCCGCCGAAGCAGCAAGAGCATCAATCTTGACCGTCACATCATGCGGGTAATCCATCAGCATGTTGTAGATCTGCGCAGCAGCAAAAACATCACCTCCCGGAGAGTTGATCCAGAGGGTGATGTTTCCATCGCCTGCATGCAGTTCATCACTAAATAGCTTGGGTGTTACTTCGTCGCCGAACCACGTTTCATCGGAAATTTCCCCGTCGAGGTAGAGCGTTCGGTCGGAGCCAAAGCTGTCCGGCTCCTCGTTTCGCACCCAGTTCCAAAACTTTCTGGTCATAGTGCCTCCTTCTTTCTGAACCGGGTGCGCCCGTCTTCGGGTTCCGGTTCGGTTTGTGTTTCCTTCGTTTCATCAGCTTCCTCCTGCGTCTGTGCTGAGGCCGCAAAAATACCTGCGTCCTTGAGCTTGGTCATATTGCCATTGATCAGGTACAGGTCGCCGCCTTCCTCCTCCGGAATACGGTCGAGGTTTTCAAGCTCCCTGATATCGTTAGCGGACATCCAGCCATTTTGGCGTCCGACCGCATAGCCGTTCATGCGGCTCTGGTAGTCGCCTCTGAGCAGACCGTCCACGTTGAATTTGAAGAAGTAGTCCTTCTTTTCATCCGGAGAGAGCAGGGCTCTCTGCATGGACTGTTCCCAGCGGCATACCCACGGGTCGAGCGTGTATTTCACAAATTCCAGCGACTGTTGCTCGATATTTGAGAAACTCGATTTCTCAAGGTCTCCGATCATGTGAGGCGGGATGCGGAAGATACGTGCGATTTCATTAATCTGGAACTTACGTGTCTCCAAAAACTGCGCCTGTTCCGGTGAGATGGAGATAGGCGTATATTTCATGCCTTCCTCCAGCACAGCCACCTTGTTTGCATTAGAGCTGCCGCCGAAAGCAGAGTTCCAGCTTTCTCTAACACGCTCCGGATCTTTTACCACACCGGGATGCTCCAAGATACCGCCGGGAGTCGCGCCGTTTGCAAAAAACTTAGCGCCGTATTCTTCGCAGGCTATTGCCATGCCGATGGCATTTTTAGCCATTGCAATCGGGCTGTAGCCCACAAGGCCGTCAAAGCCAAGACCGGGAACGTGCAGTACGTCGGACGGCTGAAGTCTTACTCGGCTTCCATTCATCGTGTGCGCCTCATCCTGTGATGTTTGGTATTCGTAATAAAGCTCTCCGTTTTCATCACGGTTGACCGTCATACGATTTGGCATCAAAGGATAGAGCGCGACCACTTCACCTTTGCCGTTCCGAATGATCTGCGCGTAGGCGTTTCCCCACAGGAGTAGGTGCGTCATCAATGTTTCCCGGAATACAAAGGATGTCATTTCCGGATTTGGCTCATCGTGAAGCAGGAAGTATAGCGGATGATTTATCGCTTTTTCCTTGCTGCCGCCTTCGCCGTATCGATAGAGGTGCATCGGCAGGCCTGCAATTGCCTCGGACAGAATCCTCACGCAGGAGTAGACCGCCGTCATCTGCATGGCGGAGCGCTCCGTTACAGCCTTGCCGGAGGTTGTCCCGCCGAAGAAGAAGCGGTAGGAGCTTCCGGTTGTTGAATTGGTAGGCTTATCTCTTGAACGAAACAGTCCTGAAAATATGCTCATATTGATCACCTGCCTTTCAGATAAATAAAATGCCTCTGTCGTCATAGACAGAAGCACCGTTGTCATTGCCGCAGCGGATCGCACGGTCAAGCGCCATGATGGTGGCGATGGCTCCGTCGATCTTCTCTGTAGATTTTTCCTTGTCAGCCTTGATATTTCCGGCTGGGTCAGTACGGATGAAGATGTTATCCATATTCCAGCGGAGCACCGGGTGGCCGCCGTGGGCGAGCTTTTGCTCAAGTGTCAGCTTCATGAGCTCCTTTGTGGGCGGGCTCATATCCTTAAAGCCCTGTCCGAAGGGCACGACAGTAAAGCCCATGTTCTCCAAGTTCTGAACCATCTGGACTGCTCCCCAGCGGTCGAAAGCTATCTCGCGAATATTGAAGCGCTCGCCGAGGCGTTCGATGAATTTCTCGATATAACCATAATGGATGACGTTGCCTTCGGTAGTCTGCAGCACGCCTTCCTTCTCCCAAGTATCGTAGGGCACATGATCGCGTCTCACGCGAAGATCCAGCGTATCCTCTGGCACCCAGAAGTACGGGAGGATCACATACTTGTCGTCTTCATCCCGTGGCGGGAACACCAGCACAAAGGATGTAATATCCGTAGTGGAGGACAGGTCAAGACCGCCATAGCAGACACGGCCTTCGAGGTCGTCCTCATTGACCGAAAAGGCGCAGGCGTCCCATTTATCCATTGGCATCCAGCGGACAGCCTGCTTTACCCATTGATTAAGGCGCAGCTGCCTAAAGGAATTCTCTTCACCGGGGTTTTGCTTTGCCGATTCGCAGGCCGCTTCCACCTTGTCGATACCGACCGTGATACCGAGAGATGGGTTTGCCTTTTTCCACACCTCCGGATCAGTCCAGTCCTCGTCAGGTTCCGCACCGTAAATGACCGGATAGAAGGTTGGATCGACCTTCCTGCCGTCGAGGATGTCCTGCGCTTTCTGGTGGACTTCATAGCAGATGGTGTTTGTATCATTTCCAGCAGTGGTAATCAGGAAATATAGCGGCTGCATTCTGGCATCGCCGGAGCCCTTTGTCATTACATCAAAGAGTTTCCTGTTCGGCTGGGTGTGCAGCTCATCGAATACCACGCCGTGGATATTAAAGCCGTGCTTACTGTAGGCCTCAGCGGAGAGCACCTGATAGAAGCTGTTGGTAGGCTCATAGATGATCCGTTTCTGGGAGGCCAGTATTTTGACGCGCCGATTAAGCGCCGGACACATCCTCACCATATCCGCAGCAACATCAAAAACGATGGTGGCCTGCTGTCTATCTGCAGCGCAGCCGTAGACCTCGGCACGTTCCTCACCGTCACCGCAGCAAAGGAGCAGGGCGACAGCGGCAGCCAGCTCTGACTTTCCCATCTTCTTTGGAATTTCGATGTAGGCCGTATTGAACTGACGGTAACCATTCGGCTTCAAGACACCGAACAGGTCGCGGATGATCCGTTCCTGCCAGTCGATGAGCTCGAAGGGCTTTCCTGCCCACGTGCCTTTGGTGTGGGTGAGCTGCTCGATGAACATCACCGCGAAGTCCGCCATCTGCTTGCTGTAGTGAGAAGTCTCTGCCATGAAGCGGGTCGGCTTATAGTTTTTCAGTTTTCGCATTGGCACGGTGGCCGCCTCCTTTCAGGGCAAAATAAAAGACCGCTTAAGCGATCCGGTATCAGTACGAGAGAAAGAGCCTTCTGGCTCAGTCTCCCGGAATATTCATATTCAGGGTTTAATGTTTAGTTGTGGTTCTCCAGCAGGATGCAAAGCGCCATCTCTGCTTCTTTGCAGGTGGGATGAATGTCCCAGCCTCTGTCGTAGTTGCAAACGGTCTCGCCGTCAATCTTGATCATGAGCTTGCTGATCCTGCCTCCGTTAATGCCGTAGGTCTCACTTGGCTCGTCGTAGTGTTTTACCCAGTAGTGACACTTGGTGTATTTTTCCTTGTCCTTGGCATCCGGGATGCCGATAACTCCTTCGCTCCACATTTTCCTTACGCCTCCTTTACCGTCATCTTGAAAGCCGGGATGAGGGCGTGCTCGTCGCTTCCGAAGTGGGTGTAGTGCTCCTTGACCTTTACAATTCCGTCCAGTGTGCAGCCGAGCTCCTCAAACTTTGCAATGGTCTCGATAAGGCTTGAGAAGGTGGAGCTGATGGTGAATTCCTTCACTCCGAGCTTCCGGCAATCTGCAAGGATCGCTTCGATGTCGTAATCCCAGATGACTTCGGCGAAGTTCGGCAGGTCGTTTCCGGCTTCCTTGCTGTAAAGGTAGGCCTGTCCCAGCGTCCAATGGCATCCGATCTCTTCCCAGCGCATTCCGGGCTTTGCGTTTTCTATGGCTTCGATTGTGTACTTCATGGTGGTTCCTCCTTGTGGTTGTTTTCCCTTTTGGTATGTACATATATCACTCTGAACGCCTGTAATAGCAAGCTATTTATCGAAATATATGTGACAATCCTGCGGGAAGTTTTGAGGCCTAAATTGTGTAGTTTATGCCTCGCCGGTCAGAATGAAATTCACGTATTCTTTCCGGTGATCCTCAAGGTATAAAACCAGCTCGTAGAAGTCTCTCTCATAGGCCAGCCGCTGCACCGTGTTTACATCGAACATATTGGTAAGACCAGTGTCCCGGATAGCAAGGATCTGCTCCTTTACCTTTTCATCCATCTCAGTCCACCACCTTCCGCACACGGTCGATGCCGTAGATGACATTCAGACCGGAGCCGTTGTCCCAGTTCACCATTAGGCTGCCGGTATCGTCGACTCCCGTAACGGTTCCCTTGGTGCCGATAGGCGGAGCCTGCACATCGTCCATCTGGAGAAGCTCCACGCGGGTGCCTGCCGGGTAGCGGGAGCGGAGCGCTTCAAGCTGCTCTTTTGTGATCATTCGCATGCTGCCACCTCCTTTTCCGGTGCGCCGTTCTTCCAACTGGAGTTGCCGGAGAGATTCTTAAGGAGAATCTTGCGCTCTGCTTTATACTCGTTTCCGATGAAGCCAAGTCGCAGGAGGAAGCAGCGGAATGCGTACTTCTCGTTGTCGACTTCCTTCTCGGTGGCGCTGATGCGCTTCAAATCCCGGCTCATTTTGCCAAGGGCTGCAATGAAGTGGGTGTAGGCCTTGACCTCTTCCGGCTCCGGCATCTCAGTAAACCAAGGGAAGCTGACCGTATCCTCTGTGACCTCGATGCCAAGGTCGTCAATGCCGAGAGCCTTTTTGATGAGGCTTTCCTTGGCTGTGAGGAGGTTGGTGAGGTTTCCGACCGCCACCTTGTCGAGCGGGAGGCTGACGGTAAGGCCAGTGGCTTCATCGTCGCTTTCGACCTCTTCGGTATCCTCCGGTGTGAAGCCATCCGCGATCAGGTTGTGGATGATGCGTTCCAGCTTGTCTGCGTCCTCGCAGGTTACGCTGCCTTCCTTGTCGACCGTGATGTCGCCGATCTCGTAAGCGCAGGTCGGCATACGCATGTAGATTGCCTTGTCGCCGGTGAGGTTTTCAATGGCTGCGACCAATGCTTTTCTGTCGTTTCCGGTTACGTTGTAATTTGCTTTCATGAGTGTGTTCCTCCTTTGAAAATGTGGTTGTTGCTGTGCCTTTCGGCATGTATATACATCACTCTGAAAGCCTTATTTATCAAGCGATTTTCGACATTTTCTGAGGTAGAAAATCGCCGAAGAATCCGGGCAGAAATTGTGTACTATACACCCGCCGTCGGAGAGGTCTCGACTTCCTTTGCCAGAGCGGAATAGAGGAGCTTTTCGCCGTTCCTTATTACATACACATTTTCCTCATCGCCGGTATCCTCCACGTAACGGCGAAGGATGACAGAGGCGTATTTCGGATCGAGCTCCATCATGTAGCAGATACGGTTTAACTGCTCACAGACCATCAGTGTGGAACCGGAGCCACCGAAGGTATCAATAACTACAGAATTCTCCTGAGAGGAGTTCTGGATGGGATAGCCCAGAAGATCGAGCGGCTTGCTGGTCGGGTGATCCTTATTGCGCTTTGGCTTATCGTAGTTCCAGATGGTGGTCTGCTTGCGGTCGGAATACCACGGGTGCTTGCCGTTTTGCAAAAAGCCGTAGAGCACAGGCTCATGTTGCCATTGATAATCGGAGCGACCGAGCACGAGGCTGTTCTTTACCCAGATACACACACCGGCGAGATGGAAGCCTGCGTCAATGAATGCCTTTCGGAACGTGAGCCCTTCGGTATCCGCATGGAAGCAGTAAGCGGCTCCGCCTTTTTCAAGGTGGTCAGCCATGTTCTTAAAAGCTGCCAGCAGGAACTTGTAAAATTCCTCGCCCTTGAGCGAATCGTTCTGGATCGTAAGGCCGTCCGAGGCTTTGAAGGAAACGCCATATGGAGGATCGGTCAGAACAAGGTTTGCCTTCTTGCCGTCCATGAGCTTTTCCACATCCTCCGGCGAGGTGGCATCTCCACACATGACTCTATGCCTGCCGACCGTCCAGATGTCGCCGGGCTCCACGAAGGACGCCTTCTCAAGGGCAGCGGTGAGGTCAAAATCATCATCGGTGATGTCCTTCTCATTCCCGGTGCCGAGCAGTTTATCCAGCTCATCGGCATCAAAGCCGAGGAGAGATAGGTCAAAGGACTGATCCTGCAGGTCAGATAATTCGACCGACAGCATTTCCTCATCCCAGCCTGCATTGAGCGCCAGCTGATTGTCTGCAAGGATATACGCACGCTTTTGTGCTTCCGTCAGGTTCTCGGCAAAGACGCAGGGCACGGTTTCATATCCTTCCTCGCGGGCAGCCGTAATGCGACCGTGGCCGACGAGGATGTTATAATCTGCGTCAATGACCGCAGGACTCACAAAGCCGAACTCCCTGAGAGAAGCTCGGAGCTGTGCGATCTGCTCCTTGCTATGTGTCCGGGCATTCCGGGCATAGGGCACCAGTTTATCAATAGGTACCTGTTCCAATTTCTGTGTGTTCATTTACATATTCCTCCTGCTTCGAAGCAGCTGCTCCATCACGCTGTCCTGCGGGCTGCCCTCAAAGGGCTCGGTGCAGTTTTGCTTCACAATGTCATAAATCTCGTACCAGAGCAGGTTGGCCTGCTTCTGAAAGTTCATTAAAAGCTGTGTGAATGGACTCGCAATGGCAGCGCCGGTGGTCGGGTGCTTTCCGAGCATGCCGTATTTGCTGACCGCTTCGGAGCACTGAATGTACCGGGCAAAGGCCTCAGAGTAGCTTTCGAGCAGGCGCTTGTTTACCAGCCTCTCGCAGCCACGTTCCTTGAGCCACAGCCATGTTTCCTTATAGATTTCATCTGCGCCGAGGGGCTTGCCGTCCTTCTGCAGAGCAGAGAGGTAATCGTCCGGACTTGGCATATCCATGCCTTCCAGCTCTACGCCGTCACCGATGTCGTCAACATCGAAGTCGGTCATGTCTTCTGTGAAGTCCGGCAGCTCCATACGCTTTGCAGGTGCGCCTTTCATAATTTTGTCGGCGAGGGCGTCCGGCTTGGAGCCAGCTTTGACACGCCGCCCGCCGCGATAGGTTCCGTCTTTCGCCATGTCGATCACTTCCATTTCTGTGGTGCAGGGTTTAATACCCTGTTTGAATTGCAATTTTTGCGTAAAAGACCCCGCGCCGTTTTCCGGGGAAAAGGGTCGTAGAGATTTTGACCGCCCTACCGGTCGCCGCGCTCGCGGTGAATCTTCTCGTGACACGAACGACAAAGACTCATGAGGTTGGACTCGTCATTCGATCCTCCCTCAGCAAGCGGCACGATGTGGTGGACTTCCTCGACCGCGACGTAGCGTCCTTCCTTTAAGCACTGTTCACAAAGCGGGTGCTTGTGGACGTAGCGGTCACGGATTCGTTTCCAAGCTCTGCCGTAGCGTTTGCCGGGAGAGTAGCTGCGCTGGAACTTCTCATAGTGCTGTTCCATAACCTTGGCGTGCTCCTCGCAATAAACGCCGTCCGTCAGGTGTGGGCATCCGGGATAGCGGCACGGTCGTTTAGGTTTTCTTGGCATAAGCCGTGCCTCCTTTCAGGGCATAAAGAAAGCCCTGCAGGATGATCCCGCAAGGCTCGTGGGCTGCGCGTGCAGCTGTATCTTTATTCTTTTCGCTGATTATATACTACCATATTGGGCGGGTGGACATCTTAGGACAAAGCAGGACATTTCGGGCGCATTTCAAATTACAATCGGATCATCTGGGAGCGTCACATGAAGGAGCGCCTTGCCGTGCCAGCGACGAATGGTGCGGGCGTCTGCACAAAGCTCCATTCCGATCTGCTCCCACGTATAGTTGTGGATATACCGGTACTTCAAAACCATGCGCTCGTCGGTATCCGGAACTGCCTCAATAACCTCCCGTATCTGTTTCTTAAGGTCAGAGAGCAATTCCAGCTCACTGGCGATTTTCTTTTCCAGCGTCCAGAGCTTCTCAAGCGTTCGGACAAAGGGTGCTTCCGTATTACGCGATGTCTGCACGCGGTCTTTATCATATTGGATAGCCGACACGCTGCCTGCCATTTCGCGCAGGTTTTGTGCTTCCATCGTGTCGGACTTGATTCTCTGATCAAGGCGGTAGGCCTGATGCAGGTATTCTTTTATGGTCATAGGCTTTTTGCCTCCTCTCGTAGTTTTTGTATGAGATACTCGCCGTCAACACTCGTTAAGGCCTTGTACCAGCCGGAGCGGAAGAAGCGTTCACACTCCATTGCATCCGACATGGCGGACTGATTACTGGGCTTCTTTTTCAGGCGCTTCAGGGCGTCCCGGTAATCCTTCACGGCCTGCAGCACGATGGCGTTTGCGAGATTTTCATAAGGATCAAGCATCAGGTCACCTCAAGGTCTGCCTTGACCGCATCAATCAGCGCGGTCTGCGTCATTTTCTTTTTGGATAGCGCCTTTACGATCCTCTCGTCGATAGTGCCCTTGGTGATGATGTGCTGGATCACCACAGTCCGGGATTCTTGGCCTTGCCGCCAGAGACGTGCGTTTGTCTGCTGATAGAGCTCCAGCGACCATGTGAGACCGAACCATACAAGGGTGGAGCCTCCGGCCTGCAGGTTTAAGCCGTGACCGGCAGAGGCCGGATGGATGACTGCTACAGGAATCTTTCCCGCATTCCAGTCAGCAATATCGCGGCTGGTCTTGATTTCCCGGACATTGAAGCGGTTCTTGATGCGGGAAAGGTCGTGCC
Source organism: Hornefia porci (assembly GCF_001940235.1). NCBI lineage: Bacteria > Bacillati > Bacillota > Clostridia > Peptostreptococcales > Anaerovoracaceae > Hornefia > Hornefia porci. The sequence continues at coordinate 2,482,804 of NZ_MJIE01000001.1, forward strand.
GGAACCAGTAGGCTACAAGAAGCGGCTTTTCATTGGCGGCCTCGATGATATCCTCCAAAGCGTCCAGCTTCCGGTCGTGAAACTCGATAATCTCACCGGTGTCGGCATATATGGCACCGTTCGCAAGCTGGGAGAGCTTCCCGGTAAGCGAGGCTGCATTGGCAGCAGTCACTTCACCGTCAGGGAGCTGCAAGATGAGCTCCTGCTTCAAATCCTCATAGCGGCTACGCTCGGAATCGGATAGCTGGACTTCATATTCGGTCGATACCAGCTCCGGCATCTTCAGATGGTCGGTGGATTTCATAGAAATCGTGATATCCGAGATTTTCCGATATATGGCATCCTCCGCATAGGGCAGCGGTTTGTAGGAATAGATGATCTCACCGTTCCGCTTGTCCGGCTTGAAATAATTAGTCCGGTACTGTGTGATAAAGCGTCCGAGGCGCTCGCCCATATCCAGCACTTTGAACTCTGCCCACAGATCCATGAGACCGTTGGAAGAAGGTGTTCCGGTGAGGCCGATAATGCGATGGAGCTTTGGTCTAACCTTCATCAGGGACTTGAAGCGTTTGGATTTATGATTTTTGAAGGACGACAGCTCGTCGATAATCACCATATCGAAGTCGAAGGGAAAGCCGGACTCGTCAATGAGCCACTGCAGGTTTTCTCGGTTGATGATCGTGATATCCGCTTGCTGCAGTAGGGCTTCTTTTCGCTCCTTAGGTGTCCCGACTGCGACCGCATAGGTCAGACCTCTAAGGTGGCTCCATTTCTGGATCTCCGCTGGCCATGTGTCGCGGGCGACTCTCAAAGGAGCCACTACAAGAACACGGTGGACTTCAAAGCTGTCAAACAACAGGTCAGATACTGCCGTCAGGCTGATGATCGTCTTACCAAGTCCCATATCTAAAAGGACAGCAGCCACGGGATGCTTTTTGATATAACGGATGGCGTAGTCCTGATAATCATGAGGATTGAAGTTCATGAATCATTCCTCCAATCTGCTCCGGGTCGTCAATGACATAGACTCGGTAGCCAAGTTCCCGAAGCAGCCTGTGGCGTGAGAGCTGGAGCGGGCGTGGCTTTTTGCCGGGAGCCTTCAGCTCTGCGAAACCGATATGGCCGTCAGGTAATAAGATCAGACGGTCGGGCATTCCTGCGAAAGAGGGACACACCAGCTTAAGCGCAATCCCACCGGACTTTTTCACCGCCGTCGTTAACTTGTTTTCTATCTGTTTCTCGTTCATAGGTAACCTCCGTCAGGTGCGAATTTCCGGCGATGTGCAAGGTGTATCAATGGTATTTACAGAACTTTTTCTTAGAGCATTTTTTATAGGCCTAAGAGAGTTTTTATATAAGACCTTGATACACCTTGTCATCGGTACGGATTACTGGAGAAAATCTTCCTCTGCGCCGCTGTCTTCACGAATCTTTAAGCCCTTGAAATAGCGCTTCCGGTTCAGCGTCAGCCGTTCAAATCCGGCCTTCTCCAGAGCAAAGTAGAAATCTGCCGTGCTGCGCACATACTCATTGCAGTCCAGCGAGTAGTTGCGGTATGCCTGATAGAGAGCCGAGGAGCTTTCCTTATAGGAATCATCCACCTCGCACTTTTCGTCTAAGAAATGCCCGAACCAGTCATTCTGGCTGCGATATTCCTCGATGGCCTTAGTCACGCAGTCCGGCACCGGGATCTGGTAGCCGAGCGCAATGACTTTCTTTGCACCCTCGATGATCCATGAGAGAATGCTTTCACCCGCGTTCTCATACAGATACTCTCCGTAATTCTTGATGTCGGCCTTGCCCTCAATCTTGGCATTGAACGGGATCACGATAAGCCTGCGCCAGATACCGTCATCGGAAGCGGAGACGCGAGGCAGGTGGTTCGTATACAGCACCAGAGTATGGCAGGGCTTGAAGGAAAACGGGTCTTTATACTTTTTCTCCGCGAACACATCGTCCGTGGAGCAGAGCTGCTTGACCGTGGAGTCGTTGAGCCTTGCGCCTTCCTGCATTTCTGCAGCGATCAGCAGGCGCTTGCCCTTGACCTCAGCCATTTCAGGTTTGATGTTTCTGCGGCAGCCGACGGTCAGGGTGTCTGCGGAGATGTTTCCGCTGTAAAGACCAAGCACGCGGGAGATGGCATTCCAGAAGGTGGACTTGCCGTTGCGGCCATCACCATATGCGATGATGAGGGCTTCCACGAATACTTTCCCGATTGCAGCAAGGCCGCAGATCATCTGAACATAATCGATGAGCTGCTGATCCTTCTGAAAAATGAGATTCAGGTTGTCCAGCCAGAGCTGGGTTCCCTTGACGCCGGGTGAGACCGAGGTAATTTTCGTAATGAAGTCATCTGCGGAATGTTCACGGGCACCGGCACAGCCTAAGCGAAGGTCATAGGTCGCTTCCGGTGTACAGAGCAGGAAGCAGTCCGCATCCAGATCCCTTGGCGAGATTTCCAACATCGGATGGGATTCCTTGAGGGTTGAAGTGATGTTCTTGGAATCACGCCTGCGGATAGCAAAGCTCTGATAGGCTTTTGCGGCAAGGAACTCCTGATAGGTCTTCATCTGTTCATCGTTCATGAGCTGTTCGGCCTTGGTCTTTGATGTATTGTCGAGGATTTCCTGAGCTCCGCAGTTTTTGAGCTTCTGCAGCGCTTCACACATGAGCCGGTTCGACTCGTTCAGCTGCCTGCGGGTAAGCTCATGGGCGACAGCCTGAGCGCCGGGTTCCGTTTCCTGCCAGTAATGGTCGCTGTAGCGGATGAAGTGGGTGGCCGGTGAGTAGCGCAGCTCGTTCGCAAAATACTTAGAGAGCACTTCGGCCTGTCCGACGTCGGAGAAGTCCTCCGGCATATAGCTATTCTCGTCGTTATAGATTTCCGGAGGAACGTATCCGTCCTCGCGGCTGATTTTTGAATAAAAGCGCTGGGCACTATGCCAGATTGTGGAGAGCTCACTGTTGTCGAGAGGCGGCACGCAGGTTGCGGCCTTCTCCAGAAAGCTCTGGTAGGCCTTTTCTGTGTCGCCGTACTTCTTGATGACGATTCCAGCGAAGCGGGACATGGTAGCGTTACGGCTTCCTTCAGGGATCACGACATCCTTTTCATGGCCGCCGGGCAGGTCAGCATCGAACTCGACATCATTCAAAAATTCCGTGAGGTTCATGCGTCCGGGATAGAGCTCCACATCCGGTTCCTGCGTCCCGAAAAAGAAACGCGCCGCATCCAGAGCCTTGGTATCGAAATACGGGAATATGGAATTGACCAGCTTCTTCATGTCGCTGTACAGGGTGGCGTCCGTCACGCGATCAATGGGAAACAGAACATGGAACTTCGGTCTTGCGGGCTTCCCGTTTTTCTCACGCTGATTAAAACGGCTGTAGTGGATTGCGATGCTGACACCGGGAAAGGCCTCAAGCACATCTGCCGGTGTTACCCAGTCCTTTGAATCTTCTGAGTGGTCATTGTCACAATCTACGGGCAGGCAGTCGGCTGAGAGGAAGTTGTCGTTGTTGCGGTAGTGGTTTTTGTATTCCGCGCACACATAGTCGTGGCCGACAGCAGCTTTCAGTGAGTCTACGTCCATGACTATGGTCTTGTGCGGATAGGAGCAGTTTCCGGGATTGCCGGTAAAGTCTGCACTATACAGGGTAAGCATCAGTCATACACCTCCTCCGATTCTTCCTTCAGCACCTTTGTGATAAATTTCAGTGCGCGGATCATGGTTTCCAGCTCACAATCGCCTCCGAGGGTTACTTCAAAACCGTTGCAGCCGTAGCGATCCATGATGGGCTGTACTTGGATATCTGTGCAGCCTTCGTCCTCGATACGGAAATACGTGCGACCGCCATGACCGGTGTCGCCTCCCTTATAGCCGGTTGTCCCGGCCTCGACCTGAAGGATATTTGCACTAACAACGTCGCGGGTGTAAGTGGTGATCTCCGTGCCGTCATAGAGCTTTCTGCGTCTTTCTGTTACTTCATACATAGCGTTCAACCTCCTGACATTCTTCTGTGAAATAGCGCAAGCGATAGTCCTTCCACTTGGCGCGTTTGATTTCTGCTTCCATCCCGGATGAAATACGGCTTCCGAATACCCAGACCTCCGCACACTTGCTCATGAGGGCATTTCCAAAGAACAAGCCGAGCTCACGCTCATCCGGATTGTCATCATCAAGGAACTGCGGAAACAGAAGGTGTGGTGCGATGGGGATATATCCCTTGTCTACGGCAAAGCGGCTGTAACGTCTGGCGTTCTTCACATTGCCTTCCACATTTCCGGAAAACGGAGAGCAGATGTAGACGATAGGACGAAAGGCGCGTAGGGATTGCTTTTCGTTTTCTGCAATCCGGGATAACGCTTCACCGGCAGTTGGGTCAGGATAGCCCTCGCTGTTTTGATAATCGTTACTCACTGGGGAGTCCTCCTTTCCGGGCAGACTTAAAGGCGTCCACCTCCAATTTCCACTGGAGATGAACGCCTGATTTGAGCGGACGATTTTAATCTTTTTTGTAGAAGGGCGTGATGTAACCGTCGGCGCGGAGCTTCAGACCTTTTGCCCACGGTGGAGTCCTGCCCATCTGATCACAGAGCGCATCAAGGGACATGCGCGGATCAGCTTCGATTACAAGCTCATCGTGGATATGCATAACGATGCTGCAGCAACGCAGGGTTTTCATGGCATAGCAGAGAATGTCGCGGGAGGTGGCCTGCACGATGTTTTCCACGAATTTCGGGCCGTATGAATCGAGCCGTTCCCATTTTTTCGTGCTGCCGATGCCTTCGTAGGTGATGCATTCGCCGCCGAACTTATTAGTTCCGACTTTCGGTTTCACGTAGGCGAGGTTCCGCCCGGAGGGGAGAGTGATAAAGAGTATTCCGGAGCGACAGGAGAAGGTAAGCCCGTAGCTTGAGGTCATATGCTTATACTTCACGGCCTCCATAACAGCACGATCAACGTCCCACCAGAATTTCACGATATTCGGATTTGTTTGTCGCCATGCATCGACCAGCGGAGGAAGCTCATCTTCAGTCAAGCCCATCTCGATAGCACCCATCGCTTTGAGGGCACCGACCGAGCCGCCATAACCGAGAGCAAGTTCTGCGATTTTGCCTTTTTGACGTAGATGGCCATTGATACCATGCTTCTCGACCGGAACATGGAACATCTGTGATGCACTGGCGCAATAGATATCGCCGCCATTCTCGAACACCTTCTGCCTCCACATTTCACCGGCATACCAAGCGATGACGCGGGCTTCAATAGCAGAGAAGTCTGAAACATAAAGCTGCATGCCGTCTTTCGGAATGAAGGCCGTCCGGATCAGCTGAGAGAGCGTGTCCGGGACATCCTCATATAAGAGCTTTACAGCCTCGAAATCTCCTGATTTTACAAGAGCGCGTGCATCAGCCAGATCCTCCAGATGGTTCTGAGGGAGGTTTTGTAATTGAATGAGTCTGCCTGCCCAGCGCCCGGTGCGGTTGGCTCCGTAAAACATGAACATGCCGCGAGCCCTGCCATCGTCACAAACTGCCCGTTCCATCGTCTGATATTTTTTTACGGAGGACTTGGCAAGCTGCTGGCGGAGTTCCAGAACGGTCTGCAGCTCCGGAGGTGCAGTTTTGATAAGTTCTGCCACGACCTTCTTTCCGAGGCTGTCTGTTGCGAGGCCGTTGCCCTTGAGCCACTGTTTCATTTGCTGGACGGAGTTTGGATTGTCGAGAGCCGTCATATCCTTCATGGCAGCCGTCAACTCCGAGCGGGAGCGGGTGTCCATTTCGATGGCTTCCTGCACCAGATCCATGTCGAGACGGACACCACGGTCGTTGATTTCCTGATCGATGTGGTATTCATCCCAGACATCATCCGACACCGGAAACTTGGCAAGACGATCCTTGATGCCGATTTCGGTCTCCACATCGCGGATGTTGTATTTTTTGAAGGCTTCCCACTTATCCGGCGCATGGAAAGGGCGGTTCCTTGTTCGACCGCCATTTGTTTTCGTTGGAGCACAGGGCACGGAGAAGTATTTTATCAGGTCTTTTCCATCTGTGAGTTTCTGCTTCTCAAGACCGAGGACAGCACCGACGCCTTCCAAGGAAAGCGGCAGACCCATTGTGGCCGCCCACACCATAGAGCAGCGCCAGCTCTCCGGATTTAGGAATCGGGCGCAGTCAATCGAGAGAGGGTGGTTGTCATGGAAGGGGTCAAGGCTCATTCCCAGATCACGGAGATATCGGGATAGGCAGATCCGTTCAAAGTTTGCATTGAAAGCCCATTTGATGACGGAATCATCAGTCAGGCCGTCTATGATTTCCTGCGGCAGGCGTTCTCCCTGCGCAAGGTCGATGACAGCCACGTCGGAGCCATCGGCGCTGTAGCCGAACAGCAGGATTTCAAAGTCCGGCGATTCGGCATATTTATAAACGCCGCACTTGGGCAGATTCACGCTGCTGTAGGTTTCAATATCGATACTGAGTGTTTGCATAGATTTCACCTCAATTCAAACAAGCGGCTTAAGATTGCTCCTAAGCCGCCTGCCGTTTATGATTTACTCCAAGGACTTCATGCGCTTCTCGTGGTATTCACGTTCATGTTCGGCCTGTTCCTTTTCGCGCTTCATGCGTTCCTCGTGGTACTTGAGGTCACGGGCGGCAGATTCCTCCTCACGCTTCTCACGCTTGCGGTCATTGAAGAAACTCTGGATGGACGAGATCAGGAACACGATGCTGAATACCAGCCAAGTGGCGATCAGCGCAGTAATCAGGATTGTCTGTAAGGTAGTCACTGTCATAATCGCACCTCCATCAATTCAGGAAGTCTTCATCGTCATCGCTGGCGAAGTCAGACTCTGCACTTGCCTTGCCGCCGAGAGGCTCACCGTCACGTATCTTCTGCAGGTTGTTGAGCCCGCAGGCGATTCCCTTGTTGCCGGAGCTGTTGAAGGCGTAAAAGGTGATGCTGGCACGGCCATACACACCGGAGTACACCTCGGAACGGTTGAGGATCGGGTTCAGGTCTGCATCCACGATGCCGGGAGCAGAGGTGGCATTGGCATTCACGAAGTAGGCGTTCTTGTAGGCCTCGTCATCCGGACGTTCAGCGTCGCCGTCACGAAGAGGAGTTTTCAGAACAGAGAGCGCCGGTACAGACTTGCCGTTGCCCTTGAGCTTAGCTTCGCCCTCCTTGTAGGCAGCTTCGATGGCGGCCTCGATCTTGGCGATGGTCTTGGTATCGGACTTCGGGATGATAAGGCTCACGCTGTACTTGGGAGTGCCGCCGTTGATGGATTTCGGCTCCCAGACATTTGCATAGCTCCAGCGGGTGTCGACACCGGTGATAACCTTCATGGGATTGCTGATTTTTACATTCTTACTCATTGTCGTTTTCCTCCATAAAATCATTTTTGGCTGTGTTCATGGCCGGGCGCTTGTCGCTATCCGGCACAAGTGTGGGTTTGCCCTGTGGCTTTTCGATATAAGCCGTCAGGAGTTCATCAAAGCGGGACTTGCCGAGGAGCTTCTGCATGGCGGTGACGCCGAGCAGCTTTTTCTCATACGGGTCGAAGCCTGCTTTCTCGACCGTTTCAATGACAGCGGCCTCATTGCTGTATCTTCGGTTGGCACGTCCTTCGACGAGCTTGAAGCCAGTCCACTCCTTACCGGAGAGAGCTTGCTGCAGGGCATATTCCTTGATGTCGGATGCCCAGCTGACCAGCTCATCCACTTTGCCGAGGATAACCTCGATCTCGGTGTCCGTGAGCAGTGGCGGGAGCTTGAAATCATGCTGCGCGAGTTTCAGGTTAGCTTCGGCTCTGGCTCGGCACTCGTTCTTGGCCTTGCAGAAGCCGCACCATTCACCACACAGGAAATTCCCATCTCCGGCGAAGGCCAATTCTGCGGTGGGCTTCAATACTTCGTCTGCCCAGCGGTAGAGCGCGTCTTTGCTGATCTCGAACGTGCTGATGTTTTGCCGTCTCGGCTGGTAGATGGTCATGGAAACCTGATCGATGTCGTAGATGCCATCGAAAAGCTCCAAAGCGCCGAGCGCGTAACACTGCATCTGCGGGTTTTCATCTGCTGAGACCAGAACGCCGAGACCGTGTTTGTAATCGATGATCCTGAGTGTGCCGTCTGCAATGATGATGCAGTCGGCTGTTCCGAAGCCCTGTTCTACCCAGCGGGAGAAGTCCACACGCTGCTCGATCAGGACGACCGGGTCGCTGCATGTTTCCTTGGCGGCTTCGACCTGCTCCAGAACGTATTCGGCATAGCCGCTGGCGCAGTCCTCCATCTCTTCGGAATACCATTTGAGGCTTTTGGTCGGGTCTTCTGCGGGAAGTCCAAGAGCGGACTTGATCTTGAATTCGCCAAGCGCATGGGCGTCGGTACCTTCCGCAGCGTAGTCGCTTCCTTTATCCTCATAGGTTTCGCAGAGCCTTGCTGATGGCGGGCAGTGCAGCCACCTATCGGATGAAGATGCGGAGAGGATCGCGTGTGCTTTAGCTGCCATTGCCGATTACCTCCGCGTCCTTCAACAGGGCTTCATAATTTGCCGGGTCTACGGCTGAGAGCTTTGCGGCACCGTACTTCTGGAGCAGGGTACGAACCTCTGCGGTATGACCGGCACGGGACTTCTCGGCAAGGACGGCTCTTACATCCTCCAGCTTGATCTCCGGCTTGGGTTCCTCCTTCTTAGCAGCACTTTTAAAATTTTGCTGCTTAGAATTGTCGTCTCCAGAAAACTGCTGGTAGAGCCAGTCGGCTGCGGCATTAATAGAAGCAGCAGCGGTGCGGAGCTCTTCGATGGTTTGTGCCATTTCTGCCATCTTTGACATTTTCTTTTCCTCCTTCCTCGGATTGGCTTGCGGCAAGTACCCGGAGGTTCCTTGCCAGTCTGGCGGATACGTGATTGATGGAATTCAGGAGTTTGATCTCCTCATTCACGTTGCCGCCGGTGTCTGCATAACTGCGGTACATCTTGTTCACCTCGCTTTCTAAAGGCTGTGTTCTCTTGCCTTCACCTTCCACTGGAGATGAACTGTCGATTTGAGCGGAGGATTTTATTAAAAATTTCCGACCACCATCCGAAGGAGGAACAGTGGCCGGAAAGGGGGTGTATTTTACTTGTTTTCTTCCTTATGAAGTTCTGTGTAATAGCGCTTCATTTGGTCAGCGAACGTGCGCTGCGGGCGACCGAGTGTCTCTGCAATTTTACGATCAGAAATCTTCGGATTGTTGAGTCGCATCTGGATAATGCGGTCTGCATCAGGATCAAGTTCGCGGAACCGGGCAATGAGGTGTTTGAGCAAATCGCGGTCAGCAATAATATCTTCTATAGAAGGTCTGCTGTCCGGAATGTAATCTCCAAGAGTGCCGTTGCCGTCCGGAAGCGGCTCGTCGAGAGAAGTGGTATCGGGAGCGTGGTATTCGCACAGGTCGCACTGCCCGTCGCATTTCCAGAGATAGCGTTTGGTGCACATGCAACGTCCATGATATTGCTCGCGTTTTTGTGTTGCCCAGATATCTGGGTAGAGGGCGCGATACTGCTCCTCTGTGATAGGGGTGAGTGTGACCTTGAAGGGATTCTCCGGGTCACGAAGTGGAAAGTAGCGTTCTTTTGCCATGATTTTGTCCTCCTTTGGCATTGATTTGCTTTGAGCCAAGGGAGAAAAATCTCAGACAGAAGAGCTTGTTCATAATCTGTCTATGGAAATTCGAACGATTATGTGTTATACTGTTTTAGTGGGGTTTGTTGGGAGTTGTAGGCTACCCATCTTCCCCCGGAAATCGACCGTGCTTCTCTCTTGGCTTATAAGCTCAGTGAGAAGTAGGAACAGTCGATATTCATGTAGTCGATTGAGTCGAATGAGTCGATTCAGTCGGAATTTCAGACAAAGAAGGAAAATCAATGCCAAACAAGGAACCATATAGACTTTGTGGCGGGACTTTCTTCGTGCTGGTATCCAATGCAAGGAAGCCCATGCCCAGCAAAGATGAGTTATATAAAGGAACTGTTAGTGGGTTGTCGGAACCGGAAGCGCTGCTGTCGCTTGCGAAGACGCTGATCCCGGATATCCCACAGCCATTACAGACTGAAATGAAGTCACTTAAGGACAACACCCGTGATTTCAAAGCATGTATCCGAAACGGCGGTACGTTTTATCGCTTTGGTGATGCGGCAGTACTGAAGACCTTTGATGATCGGGTCAAAAATCAATACGAGATTCCACTGGCGGCAATGGTCGAGTTTATGGATGGATTTCTTGACGTACGTACAAGTACAAAAAAAGACGAGTACCTTATAAAAGGCCTCGTCGAGTTATTAGATGCAGATACGACTATTGATGGTAAAGAGATATTTTATGTCCGTGAAGATGGTGGCACCATGACGAAGGATCAGATCCTTTCGGCAAAGGAACTCTGCGTGCCGTCCTTTTTACTTGGACTGTGGCATTACGCTTTAACTGTTGTTAAAGATAATACCGTAGGACAGAAAACATATGATGAGTTCTGTCCGAAGCGGGGTGGTTCCGAGCGTGTTTATACAAAGATGCTTGGAGAGAACAGTAGCCGAGATATTAAACCTACATATTGCGACTCGCCAGCATTAGATGATCTCAACTGGAGGTCAGCACCTGAAGAGAGGATTTATGAAGATACAGAACCGGAGATTGATGAATCTGCGTTTCAAGATCAGACAGCAGCTCCGGGCACGGTAGTTAATAATAATCCGTTCTTCCTCAATATTTCAGGAGGTACAAATACGGTATACGGCCATGTAGACAAGGTCGAAATAAAAAATGGAAGGAGTGAAGTAGATGAGTGATGGGATCATTCCTTCAAAGGCGCAAATGCCCGCTTCTGGTGCTCCGTCCAGAATTGATATAAATGGTGGTCAGAATACCGTTTACGGACAGATTGGCACAGTTCAGGACAATAGGAGCAATGTCCTGATTGCCGGTGGGCAGCATCAACAAGGTATGCCGTTGCGGACAAGCTGGGAATATGAATATTACAATTTGTTCGTTATCGGCGGTGAGACATTTTATCAGTTTTCTCAGGGTGATTTTGTGGTACCCAAGGAAGATGCTTTGACGCGATTTGTCTCAGAGGATATAGCTGAGGAGATACAAAAGCTTGATAAAGCAGCTATGGATAGGGTACAAGGATTTTTTTGTATCTTTGCTCCGAGAAATGCCGACTATGCAGAGCCCGGAAATAACCAGAACGCTCTGCTTGGTGTAATCACAGGGATTCAGCGTCAGGATGAGGGATTCAAAATAATGTATCAAACACTGAACCCAATCCCACAGACAACAATACATAGTTTGAGTAATGTACTTTGCATAGAAGGAAAACCGACCATAAGCGAGCTTGACACCACGCACTGGTCGGTAAAAAAGGTGAATTTAGTAGAAACTCTCAAGGCTGCCGGTATCAGCTGCTGGCTGCCGGGATAACAAATAATCGTAGCAATAGTCAAGAGACATTTGGAGGTTATACGATGAGTAACGAAGTTGAAATCAATGCAACTGAAAAATGGGTAAATTTGGAAGATATAGCTGAGCACTTGAGTGTCAGTCAAGATACTGTCCGTACATGGATCAAAGAGGGCAAACTTCCTTTTTATCGTGCCGGGAAAAGATATAAATTCAAAATCTCCGAAGTAGATGAATGGGTTAGGAACGGTAAGATTACAGAATAAGCACCGAGGAGGCGGACGGGTATGAGCGAGAAAATGAAATCGGTGATCAGAAAGATCACATTAAACGGAGCTACCTTCGATAACGAAGTGATAGAGCCGACATATGTAAATTTCTTTTACGGAAGAAATGGTGTGGGAAAATCAACAGTCGCCAGAACAATAGAGGGCGACGATGGAGTGGTATGGCAGGACGGTCGTTCTGCATCTGATTATGATGTCCTTGTTTACAGTCAGGACTTCATCAATCGTAATTTTGAAACATACGGTGACCTTAAAGGTGTATTCACGGTTAGTGAGCCCAATATCAAGATCCAGAAACAGGTGGAAGAAAAGACTGCTAAGAAGGATGAATTGGATAGACAAGCTGGTGAATATACAGAACAGAGCGGTCAGAAAGTAACAGCTCAGCAAAATGCAGAGGATACTTTCCAGAAAGCATGCTGGGATAAGACCAGAGATATTTGCGGGAAATTTCCTGATGCCGTAAAAGGCACAGGCCGAAAGAATTTGTTTGCAAGTGCGGTTCTCGCCGTAAAGACACCGGCAGAGCAAGATCTCGATAAGTTAGCAGAGCTGTATCGTGTTGCTTACGATTCACAGGCACGTACTTACAGCCAATTCTCAAGGATATCGGCAGCTCCGACTTATGGCAGGCTTCCCGGAAATGACCTGATGGATAAGGTTGTGGTGAGTAGCAGCAAGACACCTTTTGCAAATTTCATTAAGGCGTTGAATGCGTCAGACTGGGTACGCCAAGGACATCAACACTATTCTAAAGAGGCTGCAGGAAAGTGCCCGTATTGTCAGCAGAAACTTCCTGCAAATTTTGAAGCTGAGATTGCTGCGTGCTTTGATGAGCAGTATCAGCAGGATATCAGTGAGCTTACCCGGTTCCAGTCTACATATACGCGGGAGACCTCGGCAATCATCGATAAGCTGAAAGCAAACCTGAGTGATCCTATGCCTGCACTGGATCTGACTGACTACCAGAGCAAGCTGTCTTTGCTGGAGAGCAATATAAAGATCAATGAGCAGCGAATTGCTGAAAAAGTAAAAGAGCCGACATCCGTGGTTTCCCTTGAGGACATCGACTCTCTTCTCATTGAGATCGGACAGATCATAGATGAGATAAATAAAAAGATAAAGGCCAATAATGATGTTGTTGGAGCCCAGCAGCAGAAGAAGGAAGAGTGCAAGACCGCCGTATGGGCGCACATTGCTTTCATTCTTCAGTCCGATATTACGAGCTACAAGACAAGTCTTGCCCAGCTCAAGAAGGATGCAGAGGATCTGAAAAACAAGGCGTCTCAGGCTCGTAAGGATTCACGGGCACTCGCGGAAGAAATCGCCGAGTTGAACAAGCAGACTGTAAATACCAAAGCTGCAATCGACAGTATTAATGCCCTGCTTCGAGATTCTGGTTTTCAAGGCTTCAGTCTCCGTGAAAAGGCCGGAGTAGCAAATGTCTATGAGGTTATTCGTGAGGACGGATCTGTTGCAGAAAACCTGAGCGAGGGCGAGCGTAACTTTATAGCATTCTTGTATTTTTACAATCTTGTTAGGGGCAGTCAGAGTAGCGAGGTAGTGAAAGACAAGGTCGTGGTTATTGACGATCCCGTTTCCAGTATGGACTCCAGCGCGCTGTTTATTGTTGGCGCAATTGTCCGGGAGCTTATTACCATCTGCAACAATAATGCACAGATCGTCGATGATAAGATCACCGGCACGTATATCAAACAGATATTTATCCTGACGCATAATGTCTACTTCCATCGCGAGGTGACATACCATCAGGTTGAGAAATACAGAAGCGTTTCCTTCTATGTTATTCAGAAGGTACATAACGTTTCGACCATTGGCGCTCCTAAGACACGCCAGAATCCAAACATTCCATCTGAGTTGGAGAACTACAATCCGGTGCAAAACTCCTATGCAGCACTTTGGAATGAGCTCAAGGAGATAGATTCTCCGATATCGCTTCTTAACGTTATGCGAAGGATTCTGGAATACTACTTCATGCAAATGTACGGCTACGAAGGGGACGATCTGAGGAAGCTGGTGCTTGATGATCATAAAGAAGACTTCATCATCCCTCCGGAGAAGGAGGGCGACAAGCCGGACAACATGAAGTTCAATCTGGCGTCTGCGATGCTTTCCTATATCAGCAATCCGACAGGCATCAACGACGGACTGAATCTGACGGAGGATTACGCGGAAGTGTCTCAGTATAGAGAGACCTTCAAACAGATCTTCTATGCTCTGCATCAAGAGCAGCATTACAACATGATGATGGGCATAAAAGAATAGAGTCCGTATTTTGGGACAGCTAAAAGATCATAATGAAGATAACGATAGAAAAGCGAGGTAATCTGCAATGGCAGCTAATACAGTGATCGACGCGATGTGGGATGATTCCCCGGTCGATGTTTCAACAGAAGTAAACTTTATCTGGTCTATTGCCAACAAGCTGAGAGGCACATACCAGAGTGATAAATATAAGGATGTTATCATTCCGATGACGATCATCCGTAGATTTGAGTGCGCCTTGGCTCCGACAAAGGATAAGGTCGTAGCACAGTTCAAGGCTAATCCGAACTTCCCGGCAAAGGCGATGTATCGCGTGTCCGGGTTCCAGTTCTACAACACCAGCGAATATACGCTGGAGGAGCTGTGTAATGATTCGGATCACCTTGCATCTAATTTCAAATCTTATATTCAGGGATTCTCCACAAATGTTCAGGAAATAATTCTGTCCGCTGAGAAAGGTCTGGACTTCAATAAACAGATCGACAAGATGGATAAGAACAATCGTCTCCTGTCGGTTGTGAAGGCTTTCTCGGAACTCGATCTGAATCCGCGTACTATCGATAATGTAAAGATGGGATATATCTTCGAGGAGCTTATCAGGAAGTTTTCTGAAAATGCCGAAGCCGGTGATCATTACACTGGACGCGATATTATCAAGACGATGGTAAATATCCTACTGGCCGAAGGCTGCGATGACATTTTCGATGACGGGAAGGTAATTACAATTTTGGATCAAGCTTGTGGTACGGGAGGAATGCTCTCCACGGGATACAACTTCATTAAGCGCTATAATCCTTCGGCCGATGTGCGTCTCTTTGGGCAGGAAATCAATCCGGAGTCCTATGCTATGTGTCTTGCAGAAATGCTCATCAAAGGACAGAACGCAGAGAATATCTGCTATCAGGACACGATGGTTGCAGACCGTTTCGCAGGCACAAAGATGCGCTTTGTTATAGAAAATCCGCCCTTTGGAACTGCGTGGGGCGGCAAGGACGCAGCAGAAGGCGTAGAGGATGCTGTCAATACAGAATACCAGAAAGGATTTAATGGCCGTTGGGGTGCAGGACTGCCGGGCTCCGGTGATATGCAAATGTTGTTTCTTCAGTCTGCTATAGACAAGATGGATGACAACTACGGGCGAGCTGCTATTGTTGAGAATGGTAGTCCTATGTTCAACGGACAAACAGCATCAGGCGAAAGCCAAATCAGACGATGGATGCTGCAGAATGATTTAATTGAAGCTATAATCGCCCTCCCAAACGATTTGTTTTACAACACTGGTATTGCCACTTATATCTGGGTGCTTTCCAAGAATAAGCGTGCCGAGCGTAAGGGAAAAATCCAGTTGATAGATGCCACTCAAATCTATCACAAGTTGCGTAAGGCGCTGGGTGATAAGAAAAATGAGATTTCTCCTGAAGACCGAGCCGCTATTACAAAACTGTACGCTGATTTCGAAGAAAATGAGTTGTGCAAGATTTATAACAACGAAGAGTTTATTTACCGTGAGTATACGGTAATGCAGCCGCTCCAAAGAAGTTATGCTATTACCGAGGAGCGCATCGAGTCAATGCTTTCAAAAGGGGCTCTTTCTTCTCTGTATGATGAATCAAAGGTGAGTGAGTTGGAAGAAACTGAGGAACTTTCCGGCAAAGACCAGAAGAAGCTGGAGAATTTCCAGAACAACAAACCGGTCTACGATGCCATAATTGAAACACTTCGTGCTGCAGTATCCGATAGCATCTACAATTCGCCGTCGGCTTTTATGCCTGTGCTGACAAAGGTGCTGGCGTTAGTTACTTCAGACAAGAAGCTTCTTGAGAAGATTGCAGACGGTCTATCTGTCATGGATAAGAATGCGGAGATTCAGCGTGACAAGAAAGGCAATGTACTCTTTGACAAGGAAACCAAGGATACGGAAATCGTGAAATATGAGGAACGCATAGAGGATTACATGGCTCGCGAGGTGCTACCTTATGTACCGGATGCTGTAGCTTTCTTTGAAGAAGACCTCAGCAAGAAGAAGCCTGTAATTAAGACTGGCGCTGAAATTCCATTTACACGCTATTTCTACAAGTATCAGCAGCCGACTGCCAGTGAAGAACTTGAGAGCCACTTTATGGAGTTGGAACTTTCTGTTTCTGAACACGTGGCAAAGCTGTTTGATTAAGGTGGTGCGACTATGGAAAATATGAAGTATAGCGGGATTAAAAGCATAGGACTGATACCGTCTGATTGGCACACCGAACGAATTAAAAACATTTTGAGTTTACGCAGTGAGAAGAATAGCGGAGATCGGGAGCTCTTATCTGTTTATCTCGATAAAGGTGTTATTTCTTATAGCGACTCTACAGGAATGCAAGTACATAAGCCAAGTGCAGATTTATCAAATTATCAAAATGTCCATGTTGGTGATTTCGTTATGAACAATCAGCAGGCATGGCGTGGATCGGTAGGAGTTTCCAAATATGATGGGATAATCAGTCCTGCATATTTTGTGTTTGATTTGAGTGACAATTGCGATCCGGATTATATGAATTTTCTTTTAAGGGACGGATCGATGGTTCAACAATACGAAACTTCTTCCAGAGGTGTCGGAACTATCCAAAGGAATCTTTATGTATTGTGGTTCATGGAATCAATAGTGCCTATTCCTCCAATTACAACACAAAAAAGAATCGGAGCTTTTCTTGTAGATAAGTGTATGAAGATTGACGCTGTTGCAGCGGACATCCAATCTCAGATTGATGTTCTGGAGCAGTACAAACGTTCCGTTATTACTGAAACAGTTACAAAAGGATTGAATCCCAATGCAGAGATGAAGGACAGTGGAATTCAGTGGATTGGAGAGATGCCTATGCACTGGGATTGCATTCGTGGAAAGTACATCCTTCAATACCTGCAGAAACTGGTCAAAAAGGATGACGGCGTTATTACCTGCTTTAGAGATGGAGAAGTGACGCTTCGAAGCAATCGACGTGAGGACGGTTTTACGATGTCAGATAAAGAAATCGGTTATCAAGGCATCGATATTGGAGACCTTGTCGTACATGGTATGGACGGCTTCGCCGGTGCAATCGGCATTTCCGATTCTCGTGGCAAAGCGTCTCCGGTTCTCAATGTTCTCGGAACCGACCAGAACAAACGATATATTATGTACTACCTGAGAAGTATGGCTTATAGTGACGTGTTCCTTGCTTTGGCAACGGGAATAAGAGTTCGGTCATGCGATTTGCGGTGGAACAAGCTGGCGGAGCTGATGTATCCGGTGCCTCCTATAGAGGAGCAGGAAAAAATCGTAGAGCACATTGATTCGGTAATAAAGAAGACTGATGAAGTTATCGCCGATAAGAAAGAACAGCTCGAAACAATTGAGGAATACAAGAAGTCACTAATCTATGAGTATGTGACTGGTAAGAAAGAGGTGCCGGTAGCATGAAAGTAGAATATTCATACTATGGTGATATGCCGAGTTTGATTATAAAGGGCACCGATTTTGTAAAGGCGCTCAAGGATAGAGAAGAACTAAATCTATTGGAAATTGCGGTTGATGGGTTCTGCGCAAAATTCAGCGTAGTTTCTCATTTTGACGAGAGAGTAAATGATGCTATCAAACTGTGGTTGGATAAGACCGGTAATGTAATTTATACAATCAAAGAGCGCTGGCTTGGTAGAACACTAATGGATAGCTGGTGTGAGGTTTATGTTCTGAACGGGACACGCCTTGTTGAGGTCGTGTTCAGCGATGACAACGGCAGAAACTTTACACTAAGAGACACGAAGGAGGCGGGCATAGATGATTGATAATCCTTCAAGTGAAATATTAAAACAAGAGCAGAAAGAGCGTATCGAAGCCTATGCAGAGCGTCTGGCTGGCCACGCCTCTATTCTGTCAGAAAAAGAATATCAGCATTTCATTATGGAACGGCTGAACAAGGACAACGGCTATGTGATCCGAAAAGCGGTGAGCTATGACCGTCTCTTTGCCGTTGACCGGGAGATGCTGTTCAAGTTTCTAAATGCCACACAGCCTGACGAAATGGCTGCACTTCGGAAAATCTACAAGGATGATCTGGAAGATACGATTGTCAGCCTGATTAACACCGAGGAGACAAAAGCTCGCGGGAGCCTTCTTAATGTACTGAAACATGGTATTGAGATTTCCAACATGAAGCTGGAGCTCATGTATACCAAACCTGCCACGGACTTTAACAAAGACCTGCTGGCCAAGTATGAGCAGAACATCTTCTCTGTGATGGAAGAGGTCTGGGCAAGCGATGATGAGAGGATTGATCTTGTAATATTCCTAAACGGCCTCGCCATCATGTCCTTTGAGCTAAAGTGCAATGCCGCAGGACAGGCTGCTGAAGATGCAATCTTCCAGTATCGCACCCAGAGAAATCCCAAGACGAGACTCTTCCTGTTTAAGGCGGGTGTGCTCGTTAACTTTGCAATGGATCTGAACGAGGTCTATATGACCACAAAGCTTACAGGTGAGGACACCTTCTTCCTGCCGTTTAATATGGGCAATGGCGAAGGCGTAAATGCAGGTAAAGGCAATCCGGTATTTGAAGATCGGTACAGCGTTTCGTATATGTGGGAGGATATCCTGAAGAAGGATACTGTTCTCGACCTGATCTCAAAATTTATCTTTATTGAAACAAAGGAAGAAACTGACGAACTCACTGGAAAGACGAAGAGAAAGGAAAGCATCATCTTCCCGCGTTACCATCAGCTCGATGTAATCAGGAAAGTGCTGGCCGACGTTCGAGAGAATCGTACAGCGCAGAATTACTTGATCCAGCACTCGGCAGGTTCCGGCAAGACAAATTCGATTGCATGGCTTGCACACAGACTCTCCTCCCTGCACGATGCCGATAATAAGATCATCTTCGATAATATAGTCATCGTTACAGACCGTGTCGTTGTAGACCGTCAGCTGCAGGCAGCAGTCATGGGCTTGGAACATAAGGCCGGTCTTATTCGCGTTATGGACGATAAGTGCAATTCTGCCGATCTGGCGACAGCGCTGAAAGGTAATACAAAAATCATAGCTACGACTATTCAGAAGTTCCCTTACATTGTGGACAGTGTAGCAAACCTGAAAAAGAAGCACTTTGCGGTAATCATTGACGAAGCGCATTCATCGACCGCTGGTAAGGATATGGCGGCTGTGACAAAATCCCTTGGCTCCGATTACAGCATTTCCGAAGACATCGTTGAGGATGTCGAGGATGTAATCACAAAGGAAATCGGAAAGAATGGAAAGCAGCCAAACGTATCTATGTTTGCATTTACTGCCACGCCGAAGCCGACGACGCTTCAGCTGTTCGGTCGCGTTAATACAAAAGGCCAGCGTGAGGCATTCCACATCTACTCTATGAAACAGGCAATTGAAGAAGGCTTTATTCTGGATGTTCTATCGAATTATACGACATACGATACCTTCTATCGTATAAACAAGGAAATCGAAGAAGATCCTCGTTGCAAGACCGTGGACGCCAAGAGACAGATTGCCAGATTCGTGGAACTACATGACACGAATATCTCACAGCGTATTGAGGTTATCGTAGAGCATTTCAGGCAGAGTGTGATGACCGAGCTCGGCGGCATGGCCAAGGCAATGGTTGTTACGGCTTCTCGTCAGGGCGCGGTGAAATATCGTCAGGCGCTTGAAAGCTATATTACCAAGAAAGGCTATACAGATATTCACGCACTGGTGGCGTTTTCCGGTAAGGTAAAGCTGCCGGATGATGAGCAGGAATACAGTGAGCCTTCAATGAACGGTTTTCCGGAGGATAGACTTACAAAAGAATTCGATAAGGACGAGTACAATGTTTTGCTGGTAGCTAATAAATACCAGACTGGTTTTGACCAGCCGAAACTCTGCGCGATGTATGTCCTGAAAAAACTCAAAGGAGTATCAGCTGTGCAGACGCTTTCAAGATTAAACCGTATCTGCCCGCCGTTTGAGAAGCATACCTTTGTATTGGACTTCGTAAATACATATGACGACATCAAGGCTGCGTTTGCGCCGTACTACACGACGACGCTGCTCTCGAACTCTGTGACACCGACTGCCATTTATGATTTGGAAGCAAAGCTCGATGCTTATGCTGTACTCGATCCTGATGATATCGACAAGGCAAACGAACTGCTTTACAAGCCGAAGGTCACTGGGAAGGATAAGCAGAAGCTGACATTCTATTTTAACAAGACAAAGAATCTTATTGAGAAATACGAGCTGGTGAAGCAGGCTGAAATCGTCGCTATGATGCGTCACTTTGTACGTTTTTATGAGTTCCTGCTTCAGGCTTCCTGCTTTGAGGATGTTGATTTGCACAAGAAGTATAATTTTGTTCTTTACGTATTAGCGTATATCAACATCAAGCATCCCGGCGGTGGTTACGATTTGGACGGCAAGATAAAAGCAACAAACTTCGTGCAGAAAAAAGCCGAAGAACACGTCAAGTCCGATCTGGTTGCTCAGCCGGTTATGAAGCTTCCGACAGCAGAGAGCTTTAATTTGACGGAGGCAAAGGAAGAACGGTTGTCCCAGATTATAGCGGAGATCAATTCACGGACAGGTAAGTCCTATGATAATGACGTGGCCGTTAAAGCGATGCTGCAGATTCGGGACATAATGCTGAAATCAGAAAAACTGAAGACCAGTGCAAAAAACAATAGTGAGAAGGATTTCGAGTTCTCTTATTTCGATAACATCGATGATGCATTGATTGAAGGGCTTGATCAGAATCAGGACTTTTTCTCGCTCCTGCTCGGCAATGATGAGATAAAGCGTGAGGTGCTTGGCATCTTCGCAGAGGAAATATATAACAGCCTGCGTAAGGCATAAAGGAGGCAGCGGCAATGTTTGACAAATTCCGTCTGAAGGACGTACTCGTTGATTATAAGTTGGACTTTGTATCAAACGAGTGGGCAAATGAAAAATACAAATGGGAAGCCATCAAAGGCTTTCAGGATAATTGGGATGTGAACGCAGAGGATTTCGCAGGAATGCTTCATCGATCTCTGGATAAGACATTCAATCTGCTTGCATCCATGAATAATTTCCCGCGCCGGATGATTGAGGGATTTGCCAAGACCGCGCCGGAGGAAGTACGCGCGATGTTCATTGCGCTCTATGATGAGAGCAAGGATGTGTATGACCGCATTAAGGGCTTTAAGGATCAGGCCTCTATCATGCTTGAAAAGTATGGGAACGGTGCAGCACAGCACTACCAGTATGAAAATGCTATCAGTGTGTATTTGTGGCTCCGTTATCCGGACAAGCACTATATCTACAAATATGGTGAAGTAAAAACAGCTGCGGATGAGCTGGGGAGCGATTACACATTTAAGAAAGGCGCTTACGCAGAGAATATCAGAAATGCCATAAAGCTTTATGATGAAATCTGTGACGAGCTGAAACTGGATACAGAACTTGTGAATCTATTCCGTTCTCAGTTGACAGATACTTGTTACCCAGATCCGGAGTTAAAAACTCTGGCATTGGACGTTGGTTTTTATATCAGTCGTTACTACTCGCAGAAGAGTAGTGATGAAACACCCGTCCTTCCGGGAGAATGGTTCCCTGAAGATTATGAGCCCGGTCTAACGGTGGATGACTGGATTGCGCTTCTCGGCGATAAAGACGTGTTTACAGAGAATAGTCTGGAAATCATGCGCCGGATGAAAGATTACGGTGGACAGGCCACATGCACCCAGCTTTCCATCAAGTATGGCGAGACGAAGAATTTCTATAACAGCGGATCGGTAGCTTTGGCAAGAAGAATTGTTGAGAAAACTGGCTGCCCTGTTATGGAACGCAACAGTGAAAATGCCCGCTGGTGGACAGTTCTGTATGTTGGCAAGAGTGCTGGAAAGGATGAAGAAGGTAGCTATATTTGGAAATTAAGAAACGAGCTGGCTGAGGCACTTGATAAGATCGATTTGTCTCAGGTTCAACTTTATGCTGTTCCCGAAGGTGGAGATGATGATCACCACTACTGGTGGCTCAATGCCAATCCGAAGATCTGGAGCTTTTCCGGAATCGCTGTGGGTGAGGTTCAGGATTACACGCTCTACAACGAGAACGGAAACAAACGCAGAATATTCCAGAACTTCCTTGACGCTAAGCCCGGCGATATGGTTATCGGTTATGAATCATATCCGGTGAAGCAGATTGTAGCGATTGCCAAAATAAGCGCAGAGCAGGACGGCGAAAAACTGTATTTTGAGAAGACGGAAGGTCTCACATCTCCAATTGATTATCAGACACTTAAAGCGTGTCCGGAGTTGGAAAAAATGGAATACTTCGTCAATCCGCAGGGCAGCCTGTTCAAGTTAACGAAGGGTGAATTTGATTTCATTATGGATATGATCCGTGATGAGAATCCGCTGGCTCCGGAAAAGGCTATTGATACTTACACGAAGGATGACTTCCTCGAAGAAGTTTATATGACCGAGGGACGCTATGATCAGCTTGTTGCTGTCCTCAGAAATAAGAAAAATATTATCCTTCAGGGAGCTCCGGGTGTTGGTAAGACTTTTGCTGCGAAACGCCTCGCATACTCCATGATGGGAGAAAAAGACGAGGGTCGAATTGAATTTGTGCAGTTCCATCAGAACTATTCTTACGAGGATTTTATGATGGGCTATAAGCCGGTCGAGGATGGCTTTGAGCTGAAGAATGGTATTTTCTATCGATTCTGCCAGAAGGCAGCCAATCAGCCAGACAAGGATTACTTCTTTATCATTGATGAGATCAACCGTGGAAACATGAGTAAGATTTTCGGTGAACTCCTTATGCTTATCGAAAAGGATTATAGGGGTGTCAAGGCCACTCTTGCCTATAACGGGCTTCCGTTTGCAGTGCCGGAGAACCTCTATATTATCGGCATGATGAATACAGCAGACCGCAGCCTTGCGATGATAGATTATGCCCTGCGTCGTAGATTCAGCTTTTTGGAAATGGAACCGGGCTTTGATTCTGACGGATTCATTCAGTACCAGAAGAGCCTGAACAATGAGACTTTCAATGAACTTGTAGAGAAGGTCAAAGAGCTGAATAAGAAGATTGCGTCAGACAAATCGCTCGGAAAGGGCTTCTGCATTGGACACAGTTATTTCTGCGGTCACGATACTTGCACAGAAGAATGGCTGCATTCCATCGTAGATTTCGATATTCTTCCGATGCTCAGTGAATACTGGTTTGACGATACGGCGGAGCTGCAGCGCTGGGAAAACATCCTTCATGGAGTATTTCAATGACAAAGGATAAGAGCATATTCATCAAGAATATCTACTACATGCTCTCTTATGCCTTCACCACATTGCAGCAGTCGGATGACGATAAGATCGCCACGGAGGAATTTGAGAACATGCATAACCTGTTCGCGGCGATTCTCTCAAAAGGAATCGGGCGGCAGCTAAAGCAGGGGCTTTACCGGGAATACATGAACCGGAAGGAAGACCTGCCCGTCATGCGCGGCAAAATCGATATGCCGGGCACGATAAAAAACAAAATTGAAAAGAAGCAGCGCCTTACCTGTGAGTTTGACGAACTTTCGGAAAACAATCTTCTGAACCAGATACTGAAAACCACGGTCATGATCTTACTGCGCCATTCTGAAGTGGATGCGGAGCACAAAAATGATCTGAAAAAAGAGATGCTTTTCTTTTCCAATGTGGACGAGATTGAGCCTCTGGGGATCAAGTGGTCATCCATTCGGTTCCAGCGCAATAATCAGAGCTATCGGGTGCTTCTCAGTATTTGCCAGCTTGTGATTGAAGGGATGCTGCTGACGACAGATGACGGTGAATACAAACTGGCCTCCTTCGTGGATGACCAGAGAATGAATCGGCTATATGAGAAGTTCATCCTTGAGTATTACATCAAAGAGCATCCGGAAATAAAAGCAAGCGCCTCACAGATACCGTGGGCACTTGACGATGGTGTAGGCACGCTTCTTCCAGTAATGCAGAGCGACATCATGCTCGAAAGTAAGTCGGGAGATACGGTGCTCATCATCGATGCGAAATACTATACGCATACACTGGCGGAGAACCGTTTTAACGCCAGAATGCTTCATTCCGCCAATCTGTACCAGATCTTCACCTATGTCAAAAACAAGGATACTGATATGGGTGACGGAGAACATGCAGTGTCAGGTATGCTCCTATATGCAAAGACTGATGAGGAGCTGCAGCCGGACAACAGCTATCAGATGAGCGGAAACAAGATCAGCGTCCGGACGCTGGACTTGAATCAGGAGTTCCCGGAGATCGCAAAGCAGCTCGATGACATAGTGGCAGAGCATTTTGAATAGCAGAAAGAGTGAGTAACGAATGTACCAATTTGATGAGCCTCTTATCAGAGGCACAATGCTAAAAAGGAAAAGTCAGTTTACCGCTGTCGTTCAGATTGACGGCGAGGAGCTGATCGCGCATATACCGACCACTAACAGGATCGGTGACGTGGAGAATAAGAATCTGCCCTGTCTGCTTTCCTATCATCCAGATCCGAAACGCAAGCTGCATTATGACATTGAGGCCGTGCTGCTGTCGGACGATGATAACTGGGTAGGCATCAATCAGATCCTCTCCAACAGGCTGGTGGAGCATTTCTTCCGGGAGCATGAACTTGATAAAATTGTGGCGGAGTATGACGATATACAGAGAGAGGTCAAGCTCGGTATTTCCAAGCTGGACTTCAAGGTCGGAGATACATACCTTGAGGTAAAAACGCCGCTCACTACCATCAATGTGAAATATGGAAAGACCATCAAGACGCTGCCGCCGAAGCCGTTCTCATCGACAGACCGGATGGTGAAGCATGTGAACGAGCTGGCCGGTTCTCTTTCGGAACACGAGAGAGCAATCTTCCTGCAGGTGTATCAGTATCGCATCACCGAACGCAAGGAACGACTGCGCTCGACGCATTATGAGGAGGTCTCTGAGACGATCCACAGGGCTGCCGAACAGGGCGTGGAGTTCTGGGAAATCCAGATGGACTTTCGATCTGAGGGCGTGAGTCTTTATAGCGTGGAAAGAAGCACAGATTTATAGGAGGCAGCAGTATGCAGCACGAATGTAAGATAACAGTTCTGGAGACGAAGGTATTCCCGGATCTGCAGGAGAAGTATCTGGCTGATCCGAAGTCCGGTGCCTGTCCTTTCTTTAAGGCAGGAGATGAATTTATCTTGAAAAGAACGCCGCAGCAGGATGACTTTTATCATCTGATGGACGGCAAATTCTGCGGTGAAGCATGGGATGCCATCAGCCGGTATGTCTATACGGCCTTACAGGGCGGCTCGATAATGAAGAGCTGGACAAACGATGACCGTATGATGATCGCTTGCTGTAATGATGGTACCCGGCCTGTCATCTTCAAGATCGAGCGGATCGACATCCCGGAGACTGACAAAGAACGGGAGTGGCTGGAAAAACAGAACTTTAAGAATACAGTAGATGATGCCTATACGGGGTGAGGACATAACATGCAGATAATCACTTATCAGGAAAAATACAAACAGCAGGTCATTGACCTGATTCTGCACATACAGAACTACGAGGCGAAGATCAATCTTTCGCTTGAAGAACAGCCTGACCTGCTGGACATCCCGACCTGTTATGAAAAGGATGGCGGAGAGTTCTGGCTGGCCGTTGAGGATGATACGCTCATTGGCACCTTGGCGCTGATGAATAAAGGAAACGGTAATGCGGTTCTTAAGAAGGGCTTTGTTAGAGCGGACTATAGAAAACAAGGTATTCTTGGAAAGCTTTATGCGACGCTTCAGGAGTTCGCAAAGGAGCAGGGACTGACTACCTTTGTTTTTGATACTCCGTCCGTGGCCACGAACTGTCACAGCTTTTTTGAGAAGCGTGGCTATCGGCGAATAACAAAAGATGAGCTTCCTTTCCCGTATGAATACCCAGACAGGGATTCGTATCTGTACATGATGCAGATATAGAGTCGAGTGGATGGGAAATCACAGCTTTTCGGACATATTCCCTCAGAGCGATGAGTGGAGACGATTGGAAAATATGTGCGGCTGCATATATATAGTAGGGACAAGCACATCGACCTGTTTCCGAGAACGTCCGCGGCCCGTAAAATGGCTATTTTGAGGTCAAAAAAGCCGTAGATTTATTTCCGAGAACGAACGGGCTGATTTTCCGAGGATTTGACATCCATCTGGAGCAATCGAGCCATGTCGAGACTGTCTGTTTGCTCACAAAAGTACAGAAGTAAATAGTGAGAAAAGGCTTGAAATAAAGGATTTTTGAGTGCTTCGGAATAAAATAACGGAGCCTCAAAATTCCACTTCTTTGAGTGTTAGGAAACATATCAACGGTTAAATTCTCATAGGGTTGAGTTGACGGAATGAAAATGGGATAGTTGGGTTGATAGGATTGATGTGAAGAATAGACCTGTTTGGGGTCTTATTTTTTTTGACTTTGAGTAGGAGCGTGCGAGAGTAGAACTGATTGAAAAAATGGTGCAAAAAACAAATTTACTATTAGAATTGTTCCATCAAAGATATTAAGTGGTTCGGTGTAGAAAAATATAAAAGCGATGGTTGAGAAAACCAGCCAATCCATGCTTTTTGCCACCGTTTAACAATGCTTAATAAAAATCAAAAAATCCAAAGTTTGTAGAATTGAGTTTACAAACTTTTAGTTGCTTCCATATCGACAGCTTGATGTCATGTGACTGACCATCATTGATAAGTTCATCATATTATTGCTGTACTTCTCAATGAACCTCTTGATTTTACATTTGCCATCAGGTATAATGTGATTGCGAACTTGCATAATAATATAGACAAGTTATCAATGGAGGCTGCTATGGAGATTAAAAGAGATTCCTATCTGAAGCAGTTGATAGGCTACGCATGGGACGGACAGGTGAAGGTTATTACCGGGGTGCGCCGGTGCGGAAAGTCTTATTTGCTGCGTACACTGTATAAAAACTACCTATTGGAAAACGGCGTAAAAGAAGATCATATTATCGTCATCGAGCTTGACCTTGCGAAGGACATCCGCTATCGGAACCCATTGGAACTGACAGCATATGTGAAGGAACGCATTGGTGATAAGGAAGGGCAGTTTTATCTGTTCGTGGACGAAATTCAGATGTCAGACGAGGTTCCAAACCCCTATAACCCAAGTGGAAAGCCCATCACTTTTTACGACGCGCTCAATGATCTGAAAACTCTCTCCAACCTTGACGTCTATGTAACCGGAAGCAATTCACGGATGCTGTCCAGCGATATTCTGACCGAATTTCGCGGTCGTAGTGACGAGGTGCGCGTACACCCGCTTTCTTTTGCGGAGTATTATGCCGCAGTCGGAGGCGATAAAGCGGATGCCTTTGACAACTATGCCTTTTACGGCGGGATGCCGCTTATTCTCTCAAGGCCGGATGATGAGGCACGGATGGCTTATCTGAAAGCACTGTTTACAGAGGTCTATATCAAAGACATTGTGGAGCGGAAAAAGATCACCCGCATAGATGTACTGTCTGATATCCTTGACCTGCTCTGTTCCTCTGTGGGGTCACTTACCAACCCGAACAACGTGGCAAATGCGATCAACTCCATGCAGAAGCTGAAGAGCAAGGATCAGATCGCCCCAAATACCGTGAAATCCTATATGGCCCATCTGGAGGACGCCTTTCTTTTCAGTGAGTGTAAACGCTATGATGTGAAGGGCAAGAGTTATTTTGAATATCCAAACAAGTACTATTGCGAGGATATCGGACTTCGGAACGCCAGGATAGGATTCCGGCAGCAGGAAATGACGCACATCATGGAGAACATCATCTATAATGAACTGGTCATTCGTCGTGCCAGCGTGGATATTGGAATCGTATATTCCAACGATAAAGATGAAAAAGGAAAACAAAAACGGATCGCAAGGGAGATTGACTTTGTTGTCTCCAAAGGCGGCAAAAAGGTGTATATCCAGTCTGCCTATGCCATGGAGAATCCAGAAAAAATCAATACCGAGATGAGGCCGTTTTCCCTGACTGGCGACTCATTCCCGAAAATCGTGGTGCGTCACGATGTCAGAAAACGGTGGTATGACGATAACGGCGTGCTGAACATAGGAGTCATTGATTTTCTCCTTGATGACAGCTTGTTTTGAATAATCGCACCTTTGCCTCTTGTTCAAAGCTGGCGTATGCTAAAAGTCACTAAAAGAACAGGAGGGAAACGATGATCTTCTTTACAGCAGATACGCATTTCGGCCATGCCAACATTATTCGTATGTGCGGGCGACCATATTCAGATATTGAGGAGATGAACGAGGCATTTATTACGTTATGGAACAGTCGTGTGAGCGGCGGCGATACCGTGTACATCGTTGGAGATATGTTCTTTCGCTGCACCGATCCGGAGTCGATTTTGCAGCGGCTCAAGGGAAAGAAGCGGCTGCTTCTCGGCAACCATGACGGCTCCTGGACGGGAAAGGTGGACCTTTCCCGGTATTTTTCCAGCGTGGATACCCTGCTCGAAATCTCTGATGGCAAGCACGGTCTGACCCTGTGCCACTATCCGCTTCTCACATGGAAGCACGCAAAGCGGTCCTATATGATCCACGGGCACATCCATAACGATACCAGCGCAGATTACTGGCCGCTGCTCTGCAGGCGTGAACGGGTGCTGAACGCCGGTGTGGACATTAACGGGTATCAGCCGGTTACGTTTGACGAGCTGCTGGCGAACAACCAACAATGGAAGAAGGAGAACGGGGGTGAATGGGAATGACGTATCTGACAGGTGATACCCACGGCAACTTTACACGTATCGAGGCATTTTGCCACCAGATGGAGACAAAAAGATCGGACACGATGATTATCCTGGGTGACGCCGGTTTCAATTATTACCTTGGGAAAAAGGACATCCGGGCAAAGGAATATGCCAGCAGATTTCCCATCACGCTGTTCTGTATCCACGGCAATCATGAGGCACGCCCTCAAACCATTCCCTCTTATCAGGAAGGCGAGTATTACGGTGGAAAAGTTCTTTACGAAGAAGATTTCCCGAACCTTCTTTTTGCAATAGACGGTGAAACCTATGAGTTTGACGATTATCAGTGCGTCGTGATAGGCGGGGCCTACAGTGTGGATAAGTATTATCGGCTTAGCAAAGGGTGGCGCTGGTGGCCGGACGAACAGCCTGACGAGGAAATAAAGCGCAAAGTAGAAGCAAAACTGGATATGATGAGCAACAGGATCGACATTGTTTTGAGCCACACCTGTCCCCTGAAATATGAGCCTAAAGAAGCCTTCCTCCCCAGCCTCGATCAAAGCACGGTGGATAAGAGCACGGAGATATGGCTTGGAGAAATCGAGGCAAGGCTCGATTACAGGAAGTGGTACTGCGGCCACTACCACACACGCAAAAGCGTTGAAAAAGTGCAGTTCATGTTTGAGGATTTCGATGTGATTTCTGTTAAGACACTGAAACCTCAAATTTAACGTATATATGAATCCTGCTAAATTACGTACATAATAAGGCTTCCAGATCAATGCATAGCCCTATAGTGCCTGAAATACTGGCTTTGCGCAATATTTTGTATTCGAAACCCTTGATTTAGCACTACATATCTGGTACACTTATTACGTAATTAACGTATATATTCGAGGTACCAAAATGAGCATTCCGCAATCGATCAAGGAGAAAAAGCCTGCACAATTCGGAGCGGTGGAGATCCGCCGATTCGGTGACGACAAATATTATGTCTACCAGATCTCATCCAAATGGGATCCCGAAAAGAACCGTCCGAAGAAGGTAACTGGCAAAAGCATTGGCAAGATCACCGAGGCTGACGGGTTCATCCCTAATGCCAACGGACTGAGGCTGATGGCAAAGATGCACATCGCCCCTGATGTGGCACCAGTAGTAAAGAACTATGGCGCATATGAGTTGATGCAGCAGCTCTCTCCTGATCTCAGTGATCAGATCAAGACATTCTTCCCGAACATGTTCCGGGAGATAAGAACGATCTCACTGATCAGACTCGTGGACAGGGTCTCGTCTGCAAAGATGATCCAGCCGGTTTTCCTTGACTCATATATGAGTGACATTTGCGGGGACATCGCAGCATCTGAGACATCCGTGCGCAGATTCGTTTCTAAGCTTGGCACCATGCAGGATACCATCGATGCATTCATGAGGTCCCGTGTCATGCCGAGCACGACTCTGCTGTTTGACGGCACTTCGATCTTCTCAAGGTCGCAGGACTCGCTGGCGGTCAAAGGATACAATCCTGATCACAGCCGGAACACTCAGGCTCGCATGCTGTATGTTTTTGAGAAGGATACTCACATGCCGGTCTTCTACCGCATTCTTCAGGGATCGATAGTTGACAAGACGGCATTCATCGATACGGTAAAGGCGTCCGGGTGCAGGGACTGCATCATCATTGCAGATAAGGGTTTCTACTCAAAGAGGAACCTTTCTGTGCTGATGGAGGCTGGGATGAAATATATCCTGCCTCTGCAGGACAACACCGTGAATGTTGAAAATTCCTTCTATGAAGACAAAGACGACAACAAATTCGATGATGTGTTTTCCTACAACCACAGGCCTGTCTGGTACCGAAAGAAATCCAGCGGTAACAAGGGCAACTTCATATACACGTTCCGTGACGACATACGCAAGGCAGAGCTTGTCGAACGCTATGTGGTCAAGGCTGAGAATGACTACGGCGAAGAAGACCGTAAGCCAAAAGATGTCCTCAAGCAGATCCGTATGGGATACTTCTCATTCTGCAGCAATCTCGACGTGGAGCCGCAGGAGATATATCTTGCGTACAAGCAGCGCTGGGATATTGAGCAGTGCTTCGATTACCTGAAGAACAGCGTCATCTGTTCTGCATCTCATGCACGCACAGATGATTACTTCCGTGGCTGGGCGTTCCTGAACCATATAAGCCTGTTGTATTATTATGGCTTGCTCAATGCACTCAGAAGCACCGGGCTTGACGAACGCTATTCAGCCGAGGATGTCCTGAAGCTGGTAAAGAACATCTACAAAGTCGATGCCGGCGATGCCGAAGGGTACCGCGTTTCAGCTATCCAGAAGAAGACTCATCGTGTGCTGAACACACTCGGAGTCGACCTATTACGTGAAAACTAATGTTTCAGTGTTAAGAACAAAAAGTGCCACATGTAACAGATTGGCTGGTTTTCAGATGAGGATCAGCCAGTTTTTATCTTCTACAGTAAAGATTTTAATAGTTATGAAAGTGTGTGACGATCTGGCAGAGCCAAACTGCTGCACTTGAAGCTGTAAAAAAATATGGCTCTTCATCAGCATGTGTGGGTGACTGAAGTGCCGTGACCCTTGAAAACAATTGAAAAAGCATACAATTTCCTGTAGGATATTTTTTGCAACAAAAATCTCTTACGTAAAGGAATCTGTATGCTTACCAAAACAATACTCAAAAAAGCACTGAATGTCAAGCACACTGCCATCGATAATGTAACTTTTGGTTCGGACGATTCGATTATCGTCCGTGTCCGCCCGACGAAGGGCGAACAATGCCGCTGCGGCAAATGCGGCCGGAAAGCTCCGAGATATGATGCCGGCAGCGGGATCAGGCGCTGGCGGACCTGTGACATGAACACGCATAAAACGTATCTGGAGTCAGAGGTCTATCGGGTCAACTGCCCCGAGCATGGTGTTGTTGCCTGTGCTGTTCCATGGGCCAGGCACGACTCGGCATTCACATACGATTTCGAGCATATGACTGCATGGGTCGCGGTGAACTGTTCCCGTAAGGTAACGGCTGAGTTCATGCGGATCTCATGGAACACTGTCGGTCCGATCATCAGTCGGATCCGGCAAGATGCGGACTTCGATCCAAAGAGCCGTTTCGATGGACTGGTGAACATCGGCGTCGATGAGACCAGCTACAAGAAGGGCCACAAATATATTACGGTCATTGTGAACCATGATACCGGCAAGGTCATCTGGGTTCACGAAGGACATGGAAAAGGTGTCTTCTCCCTGTTCTTCAAGCAGCTGACAAAGGAGCAGAGAGCTTCTATACAGCTTGTTTCCGGCGACGGCGCCAAATGGATCCAGTCCTGTATAGATGAATACTGTCCCGATGCCGAACGCTGCATTGATCCCTTCCATGTTGTCCAGTGGGCCATGGAAGCTCTGGACAAAGTCCGCGCTGCCGCCTGGAACGATGCCCGTAAGAAGGTCTCTTCTGAGACGAAGCGCAAACCGGGAAGGCCATCCGGGGATACGCCAAAGCCGGATACCACAGCGAAGGACATCAAATCCAGTAATTTCGCTCTTGGAAAGGCTCTGGAGAACCTGACCGAGAAGCAACGGGCGAAGCTTGAACTGATTGCCAGGAAAGACAACCGCCTGTACCGGGCATACTTTCTGAAGGAAGAACTGCGGCTGGTGTTCCATTACGGATTGGATGCAGGGAAGGAACAACTGAATCGCTTCATCAAGTGGGCACAGCACTGCAGGATCCCGGAGTTCGTGGAACTGCAGCGAAAGATCCGCCGGCACTACGATGCAATTCTGGCAACTCTGGAGCACAAGCTGTCCAATGCGCGCATTGAGGCAGTCAACAACAAGATCAAGCTGACGATCCGTATGGCTTACGGATTCAGAAACATTGACAACATGATGGACATGATCATGCTGCGATGCTCAGATATCGAGGTGAGTCTGCCGTGGAAAGGTCAGATTCTGACCCACACATGTTGTTGATGCCTCATATATGCTTAGTGCAACAGCCCCTTCCTTCGTTTTAATCTTCTTTAAAGAATTCTTTTTCCAGCCCTCTGACCAATCCAGCCACATCAGCGCATTGAACTGTTCCTCAGGGAACAGAGACAATAAAGAGATCATGTTGACAAGATGGGTTGCTGAGAGTAGTATAATGATAGGTGGGATATCCCACATATAGCTTGGAGGTGAATACTATGGAGGCGATCAAAGACTATACGGTGCATATCGATAGTAAGAAGAGAGTTACGCTTAGAGGTGCACAGTACCAATATTATAATGTCAAGGAATACAAGAACGGATGCATCATGTTGGAACCGCGGGAATTGACTGTTCCGGAGGGTATTTCGCAAGAGACTATAAGAGACATGGACAGGGCAATTGAAAACTTCAAAAAAGGGAAGGTTTCCACTGCTATTGATCTTTCTGATTTCTAGGAAGGGATACCCGAATGGGATACGCAATACGAATGGGAATTCCAGAAATGGAAGAGTTATGGAATTCTTTACAAAAGCAATATAGGGATGGTTCCATTAATAAAAAGGATAGGGAGCTGTATAAGAAATGGGGTAATGCATTAAAGAAATTGTCAGAGGACCCTATGTATCCCAGTCTTAGATCTCATGAAATAGAGGATTTATCAAGACGCTATGGAATGAAGGTCTGGCAGTCCTATCTGGAAAACAAAAAAGTGGGGCAAGAAGAATGTATTGGGTTTATGGACCAGATCGTCAGGAGATAACGATCATTGGTCTTGAGCCTCATCCTGAGAATACTAAAAATGGAGCATATGACAGGATAAAACTGTCAGGGCTGTGACATTTAAATTGTGTAACAGCTTTTGCAATAGAAGCGAAAAGTTGTTTAATTGCGAGCACTGACCGATATGGCCGGCGCTTTTTTCATGTCTTTCAGCACATCTATTATGCTGGGAGGCAGAATGCGGGCAATTGGATGGGAAGACTATGGACAACTTTACAGATATTGTCCATTGATGGAATGCTGTGAAACATTGTTTATTGACGCGGTTCATATCATTTGCTAATATTCCTATATGGACAAATGCCCATATTTTATAAGGAAGCAAGTCGAAGTTATATCATTGAGTTTCCTTCCAGAACGCTCCCTGGTCTGGAAAAATTTTTTATAAGGAAAGCACGAAAACAGAATCATGAAATTAGATCAGATGAATCACAACCGGAATTTTACCAGGCGCCTGCTGAATGATTGTACCGAAGCACTCATAGATTTATTACAGAAAAAGTCCCTTGAAGAGATCACGGTTGGTGAACTGTGCGCAAAGGCAAATTATCCCCGTTCAACATTCTATAACTATTTCGAGGATATCTACGTTTTGATGGATTATTGCTGGGAATCCATCACTGAGTCCATGCAGATTACGGATTTTCAGAGCATCAGGCATGATGAACGGACCCTGGTATTATTCAGCCGTGTCTACGATTACATAGATTCGCACCGCGACAGCATTGAAAAGCTTTTGAAACATAATGTTACTGACGGGGCAATGCTCCAGTCTCTGGACAGATATATCCGCAAGCTGGTTTACCGAATGGTAACGGAATGTCCTCTTTCCTATAAATTTCCGCTGCCCAATGACTTTGTTGCCCGACATTACAGCAATACCGTCCAGATGATTCTGTCCGCCTGTTTGCTAGATGATCAGATATCTAAAGCCGAGGCAGCTTCTTACATAGATTATCTGCTCGGAACACTTGAAAAGGAGAACACACACGAATGATTATTTATTTCAGTGCCACAGGCAATTCCAAATATGTTGCGGAGCAACTGGCAGAGGATAGAGAACGACTTATTTTTATTCCGGATGCCGTCGATCAGGGAAACTATGTATTTACGGTTGAACCAGATGAAAGAGTGGGTATTATTTCTCCGACTTGCTGTTGGACGCTTCCTGGCATAGTTGAGGATTTCCTGAAAAAGATGGAAGCTTGTCATTGAACGTGATAAGATTACAACAGAAAATGCGAATCTTACGCATGGACACGGAAACCTGAATCTGAAAACATTCAAGCCGTTTGCAAAGAATCCGCCGATAGCAAAAGTGTTCCGAGAAATCGGACTTGCTGATGAACTGGGAAGCGGCATGCGTAACAGCTATAAGTACACGAAGTTGTATTCCGGCGGAGAGCCTGTCTTCACGGAGGCAGATGTCTTTACGACGATTATTCCTCTATCCGAGGTTGCAACGGCTACGGTCGGTCCGACTAACTCAGGTACCCCACAAGATACCCCTTAAGTCGCCCCACAAGATACCCCTCAAGATTTGGAACAAAGGCTGTCACAGTTGACTGAATTTTGTAGTATGCCGCGGAGTAAACGCGAGATGATGGATTATGTTGGCCTTACGGACAGTAAAAATTTCAGAGAGATATCTTGTTCCTTTACTTGAGGCAAGAAAAATAGAAATGACGATACCGGATAAGCCGAACAGTAAGAACCAGAAATATAAAAAAGTGAACATTGAAGATTAAAAAGCAATCATTGGAGACAGAAACCATATATTGAACAGGGGAAGCATGTTGAAGCCGTAGCTCTGATGTCACGGGCGAGAGCGAAGTGAGACCGGCGGCACGTCTCATGCAAAGCCTGCCCGCGAGGAACAAGTATGATTTAGAGGTAAAGAAGATATGAATGAATTTTATAACAAGCTACAAAAGCAATTGGAGCGGATGACTGAAAAGGAAAAGGACTCGTGGATTCTGTCGCAGGCAAAGATACTTCCTGATTGGAAACAGGAGGATTTTTACAAAAGTATCTGCGGAACTAAAAAGATTATCAGTATGCCGGAACAAGACGATATTAAGACATTTTGCGAAAAGGTTAAAAACGGAGATATTTTTGTAGAGTATGAAACTCATTATGTTGAGTTTGATGATTATGGTCATTTCCACGACGACTGGGAGCATGATTTTTACGACCCGGAACATGCCATGAGTTTTATCTCATCTGTTATCAGCGGCTGCCATGACTTATGTGTTCTGGAAGAGTATGAAGATGCATTCAAAATACTGGATGATATCATAAGGCTCGAGTTTGTCATTGTTGATCACCCTGATACGGATGATACCTGTGCAGACGAATATATGGATTTGGACATGGCAATTCATGAGCGGATACTGGAACTTAACAGAGATGATCTTCTAAAGGATTATATTAAGTCGTGCAGAGAACACTCGAAAAACCAAGATTATGTAGCAGAGAAAATTGTTGATGCCTTTGAGATGACACTGTTTAGGAATTGCAAGACAGACTACTGCATTACGATTACTGAAAAGGACCCTCTTTTGACAGAATTAAAGATGAGGTTGGAAGAAGAACAGAAACGACTTGAAAAAGAGTTCTGCGAAAAGAGTAAGCAGGATAAATACTACTGGGATGAATTCAGAGACAGGGAGCGTATTCGGCACATAAGTACGCTGGTTGAGTACTTTTCGATTTGCGATAAATGGAAGTAATACAATGAGATTTTCATATCCGGCTATTTCACAACAAAAGAAGGAAAGGACCATTCCGTCATTTCCCCCGATCCGGAAGGCAGCTGCACCTGTGGAGACGACATGAATGACGCCTTGTACATGACAGGCGATGTTCGCACCTTCACATTATTCAGTTATGAGAAAAAAGGAGAAATTATAATAAGGCAAAAAACCTTTCCGCTCCAGAATGGCTTAACGAATCCGCTACGGCTGCGGAAAAGGATTGTCATCACAGGGCAGCCCTTCCTTTGTTAAGCTGTAAACATTTTGTTAATTTTAACGACAATGCGTTGATACCAGGTATGATTTTGCATATACTGTAACCAGAACCTGCTCAGTTAAGCCGATGGAAAGAAGGCGACATGGTGGGCAGACACTGAGTTGTTGAGTTATGCGGAGTATTACGAGTTATACGGAGTATCAGGATCAGCATATGAGGGAAAGAAAATTCAGCGTCCCCTCCGGCGCGATGACGTTTATTTTGCTAATGGGAATTGTCAGTCTGTTTTCGGACATGACTCACGAAGGGGCCCGGAGCATTCTGGGAGAGTATCTGAATCTGACCGGCGCATCGGCGGCAACCATCGGCTTTGTTTCCGGCGTCGGTGAGCTGTGCGGATACTCGCTGCGGCTGCTCTCCGGTTTCCTTGCGGACAAAAGCCGGCGCTACTGGACGCTGGTGATTTTCGGTTATACTCTGCAGGTGCTTGCGATTCCGGCTCTGGCGCTGGTTCCGGAGAACGGCTGGATTCTCGCCTGCGGGCTGGTGATTCTGGAGCGCATCGGCAAGGCGGTGAAGAAACCGGCGAAAAACACACTGGTGAGTTTCGCGGCCAGCGAGGTGGGAACCGGGAAGGGTTTCGCGTATCAGGAATTCCTGGATCAGCTCGGCGCATTCCTGGGCCCGGTGATTTTATTTGTCATTACGCTGATCAAGGGGACGGGAGAACTTTTTTCCGCCTATCGCCTGTGTTTTGCCGCTCTTGGGATTCCGGCGGCTGTCACGGTCGCACTCGTTCTTTTTGCACAAAGGAAATACCCCCATCCGGAGGTCTTTGAAAAGGATGAAGAGGAACAGACTGAGTTCCGCTTCCGCCCGGCTTTTGTGCTCTACATGGCTGCGATCTGTCTGTTTGCGTTCGGTTTCGCGGACTTTACGCTGATTACTCTTCATGCAGCCCGGACGCACGCTTTTCCCACGGCGACCCTGAGTCTTCTGTATGCGGGAGCGATGGCGGTAGACGCATTCGCTGCCCTGTTCTTCGGCTGGCTGTTTGACAAAATCGGTCTGCGCGCGCTGATCCTTTCGACCCTGTGCAGTGCATTCTTTGCGGCGTTTATCTTTCTGAGCGCGAATCCCTGGTCGATGGCGTTCGGGATTTTTCTCTGGGGCATCGGCATGGGCGCGCAGGAAAGCATCATGAAGGCCGCCGCCAGCAAAATCATTCCCAAGTCCATGCGTTCCACCGGTTTCGGCATTTTCGAGACAGGCTTCGGCATCGCCTGGTTCCTGGGCAGCTGGCTGCTTGGCGCCCTGTACGACATCGCACCGCTGTATCTGGCCGCAGTCTCCGCCGCCGCCCAGCTTCTGGCCGTTGTGTTCTATCTGCTCTGCATCCGCCAGAGCGCTGCCATGAAGCAATAACCTTCATCAATTTACTGCCACGAGGAGACAGCATCCACCAATCTATGACTACGAAGCGATAACATTCACCAATCCGCCACCGTGAAACTGCATCATTCACCAATCTACGACCGCAAATCGATATCGCAATAAGACGATTTGATTTTAGGCACAAAGCATATTACATAGCGCTTCGCGCTGATAGCTTAGCCAGAGAACGTTTCGTTGATTTTCCGATGAGTTTACGACGATTTTCCGAACAGGCGACTTTTTGAACGAATATATGGTAAATAAATACCATGTAAAAGCTCCGGCACGGTAAACCCTTGTATTCTAATTGCCAATTATTTGAAAATAACGTATAATATGAATAGATCTCCTTTAAAGGGTATCGGTTGAGTGAGTTTAAAACTGCGGTAAATCAGAGCAGGGCGGAGATAATATTGAGAATTGTGGATAAGCATGTTATGTCGTTATGGGCAAAAAAAGAGGAGAAAAATGGGATTTTTTTCTGGCTGCCTCTGATGGTCCATCTGAAAGATACTATGGATGTGTCCAGATGGCTTTTTGAACACTGGCTCAGTGATAGTCAGCGGGAACTGTGCAGAAAAGGCCTCAAAGGCATGGGAAACAGGGAGGCAGTAACCCCTGACCTTGCAAGTGATCTAGCCTCATTTCTGGGAGGGATACACGACCTTGGAAAAGCCACTCCGGCATTTCAGACAAAAAAAGGGTTCAGCAATTCAAAAACACTTGATGATGAACTGAAGGAAAAGCTGGAAAGAGCAGGACTTTCAGGAATATCCACCGTCAATCTGCGGTATGCGGGTTGTTCTCCACATTCTCTCGCTGGAGAATATCTTCTGAAAAAATTCGGGATTGGTGACGATATAGGCTCTATTATCGGAGGACATCACGGAAAACCAGTCGACAGTCTCCGGGATATATTGAATCAGAGTGAATATGAAGCAAATTATTTTCAGTCCAATGATTTACGAAGTTCGGTCCGTGCTTTGTGGTTAGCCGCTCAGAAGGAGACATTTGAATGGGCGCTGCGTGAAAACGGCTTTTCTGATAAAGATGATCTTCCGAAGATCCCGGAACCCGTGCAGGTTATATATGAAGGCCTTATTATCATGGCCGACTGGATAGCGAGCAACTCCGATTATTTTCCGTTGATAAATATAGATAGAGAAATAACGGAAAATCCTGAAAACCGCCTTCGGATGGGTATAAGTAAATGGGCTGGGGATACTCCTCTTCAAACAGACTCATATCCGGGGAAAGATCAGCTATTTATTGATAGATTTGGATTTGCCCCAAGAGAGTTTCAGAAGGCAGTATACGAAACAACAGAATCGATCAGAAAGCCCGGAATCATGATTCTGGAAGCGCCTATGGGAGAGGGAAAGACGGAAGCTGCTCTTGCGGTGACAGAACTGATGATGACAAAGACAGGATGTAGCGGACTATTCTTTGGGCTCCCCACCCAGGCAACATCTAACGGAATGTTCAGCAGAATTGAAGAATGGCTAGGCAGTCTCGCAAAGTATCATGATGCCTTTCAATCTCTCAGACTTTCCCACGGAAAAGCGGCTTTGAACGAAGATATGAACAGGCTCCGGAAGCATGCGGACCAGGTCAATACCGACGGATCACACGACGAGAATGTTTATATTAACGAGTGGTTCTCCGGAAGAAAAAAGGCCATGCTAGATGATTTTGTCGTAGGAACTGTAGACGGATTTCTACTTTTGGCGCTTAAGCAGAAGCATCTTGCATTGAGACATCTCGGATTCAGTAAAAAGGTAGTGATTGTTGATGAAGTGCACGCATATGATGCTTACATGCAGCAGTACCTGGAAGAAGCAATTAGATGGATGGGTGTGTATGGAGTTCCTGTGATACTCGTTTCGGCAACTCTTCCGCCTGAGAAACGTGAAGCATTCATTGAAACATATCTTAGGGGAACGGGAATGAAAAAAAGTGATATGAGATTTCCCGAAGTTTCTGCAAACAGTTATCCGCTCATAACCTACACCGACGGACAGAATGTTCTGGTAAAGGATGATTTCAGGGAAGGAGAAAACAAGGAAATTCATATCAGGAAACTGGACAATGATGACCTTCTTGAAACGGTCTCGAATCTCCTGGCAGAGGGAGGAGTTGTCGGGATAGTAGTCAACACGGTAAAAAGAGCCCAGGAAATTGGAAAGAAATGTAAGGACAGATTCGGTAGCAATACCGTGGAAATACTCCATTCGTCTTACATAGCGGCGGATAGAGTGAGAAAAGAATCAGATCTAATAAATGAGATAGGGAAGAACGGAAAACGTCCTGAAATGAAGATAGTCATTGGAACGCAGGTAATAGAGCAGTCCCTCGATATCGACTTCGACGTGATGGTTTCAGATCTGTGCCCTGTAGACCTTCTGCTTCAGCGGGCTGGAAGACTTCATAGGCACGATATTGACCGCCCGGAGAAACTGAAAGAACCTGTTCTTTATGTAATGGGAACGAATCAGGAATTTAAGTTCGCCCGCGGATCAGAAATGGTTTACGGAAAGTATTTCCTGATACGTACTCAGCATTTTCTGCCGGATACCATCCGGGTTCCATCCGATATCCCGGTCTTGATACAGGAAGTTTACGGGGATGAGGACCTGAAGTTGGACGGTTCTCTAAAGGAAAAATACGAAGAAGCAAAGAGAAAGCAGCAAATCGAAATAGAGGAAAAGAAAAGCAAGGCTCAACAATTCAAGATAGATCATCCGAATCCGAACAAGACTTTAATTGGATGGCTCAGAGAAATGGATATTTCAGAGACCGAAGAAACAGCGGCGGCACAGGTCAGGGACATCCAGGAGACCATAGAAGTGATAGCGGTAAAGAAGACTGGAAACGGGTACGGGACATTTAAAGATAACGTGGATGTCTCAGGAAGGATCTCCGAAACAAGAATATCAAAAGACCTTGCCGGACAGACCATTCGCATCCCAGGCCACATCATAAGAAAGCAGGGAATATCCCATGAGATAAAGTGGCTCGAGGATTATAACAGGAAAAGTCTTTCCGAGTGGCAGAAAGAACCGTGGCTCAAAGGGGAGCTCGGAATTATCTTCGATGAGGATGGGACGTTTGATCTGAATGGAACAGAACTTAAATATGATAACGAGTACGGACTTAGAGAGGTCAAAGAGGTAATAGATGAAAAGATTTAATCTTGTAAGCGAGCCGTGGATAGCGGTGATGGAAAAGGAAAGCGACGAGATAAGGGAAATATCTCTGTCGGAACTCTTTATAAATACGGGGAAATACAGATGCCTTTCAGGGGAAATGGAGATCCAGAATTTTGCGGTAATGAGAATGATCCTCGCCGTGATCCATACCGTTTTCTCAAGGTTCGATGTCAACGGAGATCCACTTTCCGGTATTTCTCTGGATGACAGATATGTTCAGACTGAAAATGTGAATGAAGATGATATTGAAGAATACGCAGAGGCGGCCAAGGGAAATTGGTTCAAACTGTATTCAATGGATTTCTTCCCCGAAATAGTAAATGAGTATCTTGAAAAGCAGAAGGACAGGTTCTTCCTCTTCAGTGACAAGAATCCCTTCTATCAGGTGGATCCGGAAGAAATGAAAGTGCTCATAAAAGAATGCAATAATGATGATTCGACTTCCGTGATGGGGAAAAACCTGAACAGGACAATATCTGAAAGCGAACACGTCAAGGCGTTCTTCGCTCCTGTGATCGGGGAAGTGATTGGAAAGAAAACCGACAATACA
Source organism: Hornefia porci (assembly GCF_001940235.1). NCBI lineage: Bacteria > Bacillati > Bacillota > Clostridia > Peptostreptococcales > Anaerovoracaceae > Hornefia > Hornefia porci. The sequence goes on from NZ_MJIE01000001.1 coordinate 2,524,523, forward strand.
TCGACAAAGGATCTGATGTCTGAATCAGAATTCGCAAGATGGCTTATAACATATCAGGAATATGCCGGAACAGGAGACAAGGCAAGCCTTGTCAGAGAGGTAAACGGCGTAAAGCAGAGCACAGCAAGCGGATGGCTATACGAGATAGGAGGAGTTTATCTGAAGGGAAAGGATCTTCACGAAACGCTCGTTCTGAACTACATCCCGGTGATACCTGTGGAAGGATTCATCGGATACATCCAGAGGCCATGCTGGGAGAAAAGCGGCATTGATAACGTCAGAAAAATATGTGATGAGATATTCATAGATAATTATGCCGAACTGTACACGAACTGGAGCAGAGCGCTCAGCATAAAGCCTGACATGGATATGGATGGTCCGGTATCGGTCAGTGCCATCAAGCTGCCAGGAATAACCAAAAATAGCAGATCGATAGAACCTATGACCGTATGGAAATATCACGATTCTGGGAAATACAAAGGCGTGTTCCGTCCAGCAAGACACAAGGCGGAAAAGTCGCTGTGGAGGTCGTTCGGAGCGGTTGTGCTGCCTTCATTTTCTGACGGTAAGGAAAAGCACATTCGGCCGAGGATATTTGACCAGTACGAGCTTCTGTCACAGGCAAGCGGCGAACGGTGGACGGATATAGAAGGAATTGGTCTTATTGATAACGGGCAGCAGGCTTCGCTGACACCTGTGGATGAAGTTTATGATAGCTTCCAGGTCAATGACCTTATACTGACAGACCAAGCTACTGACGGATGGATAACGAGAATAGCCGATGCGGTGGAAACCACCAAAGCAGCTATATCCGAATACGAACTTTATTTCAGGCACATCTATGAGATAAGAGGACTCAAGGATGATATCTGTAGAAAAAGGGCGGTGGACAGGGCCGAAGAAATCTACAGTCAGTTGGACCTAGAATTCAAGTCCTGGCTTGCTTCCATAGAGCCGGGAATGAGTAAAGACGATAAAATCGGGGACTGGTATTCATACCTGAAAAAGATACTGACAGCGGAGGCGGAGTTCGTATTTGAAAATTGCTCTACAAGAGATATGAAAGGCATCAAGAAAAACGGCAGAACAATGAACATCACTACAGAATACAACCTGTTTATACGAAAACTGAACAAGATCTTGTGAGGAGGCGAAACATGAAAGATAATAAACCGACCGTTTATCAGGTCGTCAGGAACTTTATCTCCGCCCTGGATAAGCAGAGTGAAAATAAGAACGTATCCGGGATACTGGCTGTGCTGAGGAATTCCCTTGGAAAAGAATATGAGGATGCTTCTAATGTGTGGCCTGTGATCATTCCCTTTATGCCGGATGAGTTCATGGGGAGCGGCACTCCAACTTACGAGGAAAAAGCCATCTACAACACTTTGCAGCTGTATGCCCTCGGGCAGCAGGGCTCCTCAAAGGTGGAAAACGACAAGGATACTAGAAACATGGGAGCCTCTCTATCGGCGCTGAGGACCGATGATTCCGCATCACTGGACAGAAGGTTCAGTGCCATGATAAATTCCTCATCCTATAACGAATTTTTCCAGCACATGAAACACCTTTTCAAATTGGGAAAGTCCAAGGGAAATTTCAAAGTGAATTACCCGAAACTTGCCGAGGACCTTTTCTGGTATCAGATGGGTAATAACAGGCAGGTCAGTTTGAACTGGGCCAGAGACTACTACAGGAGCAGAGCTAAGAATACAGATAGAGGAAATTCAGAAGATAAAACTAATAACGAAGAGTAATAAGGAGACAATTTTATGAACACTAACAGAAACGAGAACCGCTTTTTCCTTGATATTCACGCTATCCAGATCCTTCCGCCGTCAAACGTCAACAGGGATGATACCGGAAGCCCTAAGACAGCAGTTTACGGAGGAGTTACCAGGGCAAGGGTAAGTTCTCAGTCCTGGAAGAGGGCAATGAGAACTTACTTTCTAGATGAAATGGGAAAGGACATGGGAGTAAGGACAGTACATGTTACTAAATATGTAGCTGATTTTATCATGGAGAAGGATCCTTCTATAAGCGAAGAAAAAGCATTCAAAATGGCAGAGAATATACTTAAACTCGCAGGACTCTCCCTCACAAAAGGCGTTACAAAGGCTCTGTTCTTTATCGGAAGCAAGCAGGCGGAGAACCTGGCTGAAGCGGCAATCTCAGGAGAAAAAGACAAAGATAAGTTGTCTCGGATGCTCAGCAGCGAACCGGCGATAGATATTGCACTTTTCGGAAGGATGGTTGCAGACAGCAAGACACTGAACGAGGATGCGGCCGCTCAAGTGGCGCATGCCATTTCTACTCACGGCGTACAAACGGAGTTCGATTACTACAATGCGGTGGATGATCTGAGACCGGAAGACCAGTCCGGAGCTGCCATGCTTGGAAACATAGAATTCAATTCTTCTACTTTGTATAGATATGCCAACGTAGCAGTTCATAACCTCATGGACCAGCTTGGAGACAAGGAAAAGGCCATCGACACGGCAAAGCTGTTCATCGAAGCGTTCGCTAATTCTATGCCGACAGGAAAGTCGAATACATTCGCAAATCAGACTCTTCCGCAACTTCTGATGGTAAACATTCGTCAGGACAGGCCTGTAAGCCTGGTGACTGCGTTCGAAAATCCTGTAAAAACCAAGGGCGGTAATGCGGAACCATCCATTGTGCGTCTTCTGGAAGAGGAAAAGAAAGTGGAAAAATTCGTAAGAAAGCCTGTATGCTCTCTTATCGTGACGATGGATGATGATATCTCTCTTCCTGAATGGGCTGAAGAAGAAGGCAACTTGTACGACCTTCTGGATGAGTTCGGGAAAAGAGCAGAGGAACTTCTTTAGAAAGAAGGTAAAATACATGAAGGCCATAATACTTAAGATTTCCGGGCCGCTTCAGGCCTGGGGAACTGATTCCCATTTTAATACGAGGCATACGGATGATCACCCGTCAAAAAGCGGAGTGATTGGAATGATAGCTGCTGGTCTTGGATGCGGCAGGAATGACGATGAAACATTAAAAAAGCTGAACGAGCTGAAATTTGCCGTAAGAGTAGATCAACCTGGACAGATATTAAGGGACTATCATACGGTGAAAAAAGATAAGCCTGATGGGAGATCTGGTCACACATATGTCACTAACAGATACTGCCTTGAGGATGCAGTGTTTCTGGTAGCTTTGAGCAGCGATGATGATGAATTGATAAAAACTGTGGAGAATGCCGTGAAAATACCGTATTTTCAGCCGTTCCTGGGACGGAGAGCTCTTCCTCCAACAGCGGATCTTTTCCAGGGAATCATTGACGGAGATCCGATAACTGCCTTGAAGAAATATCCATGGCAGGCTGCTGAATGGTATAAGAGGAAGCCTCACAAGAAGATCCATATTTACGCTGACGCAGTCCTGCTGTCAGATGCTCCTTCTCGCATCAGAAATGATGAAGCGAGTTCCTTTTCCCAGAGAAGAGGAAGGAAGTTTAATCCAAGAAGAGAAGCACACATCGTTATAGATGCTTTTTCAGAAGGGGCGAACGCTCCGGATAGCAGGGAAGAACATGATGCTTTTGCCGCCATAGGAGAGGAATGATATGTATTTATCTCAAGTCGAAATAGATGTTCTGAACAGAAGAAAAATAAAGGATCTGACCCACTTGGGTGCATATCATAACTGGGTGGAGATGAGCTTTCCGGATGAGGTCGGTCAGGAAATCCGAACACGAAAATTGTGGAGAATAGATAGGATCAGAGATCACATTTATCTGCTCATAGTCAGTGAGGATAAACCGGATCTTGGTGCCATGGAAAAGTATGGCGTTCCTGGAAGTGCTGAAACCAAATGCTATGATAAATTCCTCGGTTCGATAAGCGAGGGAAGGCTTTACAGATTCAGGGTTACTCTTAACCCGGTGAGGGCTGTTTCCCAGGGAGAAGGGAAAAGAGGAAGGCTCATGCCTGAAATCACGGCGGAACAGCAGCTTGCCTTTCTGGAGTCCAGAGCCGAGAGACTGGGCTTCAAGCTGATGCCTGAGGAATATCAGATCGTGGAGAGAAGTTGGGAGCCGTTCAGGAAAAAAGGACAGAGATTGATGCGTCTGAGCAAAGCGACGTATGAAGGAATACTGAAAGTGACAGATGAGGAACTGTTTTACAATACTCTGACAAAAGGAATAGGAAAGAAAAAAGCATATGGCTTTGGATTGATGACTGTTATACCTTTATAAAATGAGGATTGAAGAAAAATGGCCTATGCAAAGACAAAACTGCCGCAGTTGCCAAGGGCATCCGACAGGGTAACCTTTATATACGTTGAACATGCGAGGATAAATAGAAACGATGGTGCGGTCACAGTGGCTGAAAACAGAGGAATAGTGCGTATTCCGGCTGCTATGATAGGTATTCTTCTGCTGGGACCGGGCACTGATATTAGCCACAGGGCAATGGAACTCCTGGGAGATACGGGGACAAGTGTTGCCTGGGTGGGTGAGCATGGTATACGTCAGTATGCTCACGGAAGAAGCCTTTCGCGCACATCCAGATTCCTTGAAAAGCAGGCAAAGCTTGTCAGTAATACTCGTACTCGGCTCCAAGTGGCGAGGTCGATGTATCAAATGCGATTTCCAGAGGAAGATGTCTCTGAACTGACAATGCAGCAGCTCAGAGCAAAGGAAGGAGCGCGTATTCGTAGATTATATCGGAGAATATCTCAAGAGTATGGTGTGCGATGGGACGGTAGAAAATATGATCCGGAAGATTACCAGGGTGGCGATCCAGTCAACCAGGCACTATCCTCTGCAAATGTTGCTCTATACGGTCTGGCTTACAGTGCTGTGTCGGCTTTGGGAATGGCTTCCGGACTGGGGTTCGTGCACACAGGACATGATCTTTCTTTTGTCTATGATATTGCGGACCTTTATAAAGCGGAGATTACGATTCCTATCGCATTCCGGATCGCGTCAGAGTATGAACCAGGAGACGATGTTGGAAGAATTGCTCGTCAAAACGTTCGTGATGCTTTTTCCGACGGTAAAACTTTTGCACGAATAGTACGCGATATTCAATTCTTAATCGGCATCGGCGCCCAGGAAGATGAGCAAATTATTGTTGATCCGTTGAACCTCTGGGATGACAAAGAGGGAACGATAAAATACGGGGTCAATTACAGTGAGGTCTGAAAATGCCTTTTACAGTAATTACTTTGAAAAAAGTCCCGAATTCACTCCGTGGTGATTTGACGAGATGGATGCAGGAAATCGCCACTGGAGTCTATGTGGGCAATTTTAATTCAAGAGTCAGAGAGGCTCTATGGCAAAGGATTACAGACACTGTTGGAGACGGAGAGGCAACTATGAGTTTTGCCTTCCGAAACGAAATTGGCTATTCATTCCAGACGATCAACGCGGAAAGACGGGTAGTTGATTATGATGGAATTCCGCTGGTCCTGTTACCGTCTAAAGAGAGTGAGACGCAAGGAAAAGATAAAACTGCCGGATTCAGCAATGCAAGTAAGATACATAGAGCAAGACGTGTTGTCAGACCGGAAGCAGAGCATCAGCAAACAGAGCTTGTTTTTCTGGATATTGAAACTACGGGACTTGACGTTGAAAAAGATAAGATAATTGAAATCGGGGCAATTAAGTTAATGGGAGAAGAGGAGGAGGTGTTTCACGAACTTATCAAGATAAAAGAAAAAATTCCAAACACAATTGAAAAACTAACAGGTATAACTAGCTCTGAACTTTCTTCAGATGGTGTGGAACTCGAGCGATGCATTGCAGAATTCAGAGAGTTTATCGGGAAGTCAGAACTGATCGGTTATAACATAAGATTCGATATCACATTTCTTAACAAGGCTCTTTCAAATGCTTCTCTTCCGCCAATACATAATAAGACTTCTGATCTGATGCGTGAAGCAAAAAAACGCAACATGTTCCAGACAAATTACAAACTGGACACCACACTGAAGGAATATGGGATAGATAAGGTGGTACGACACAGGGCACTGGAAGATGCGAAATTGATAAATCAGTTATACAATGCGATGAACGAAAAGAATTAGTCGGATCGTAATAAACTGACGCCGCGGAAAGTGAATAAAAACAGGTCGATGACTGGTGAAAAGCCGGTATTTTTAAAGGATTTTTTGCTGTGGTTCCCGCGTGAGCGGGGGTGATCCTATCCTGACGGAATGATTACGGCAAGCAACAGAGTGGTTCCCGCGTGAGCGGGGGTGATCCTGACGCGTCCTGCAAGATCATCCTCATGCCATCGTGGTTCCCGCGTGAGCGGGGGTGATCCCAAAACAGTGGTCGATCACCGGTACAACTTTGCGTGGTTCCCGCGTGAGCGGGGGTGATCCTGGCAAAGACGTTGCCGGCGTTGGATATCTGCAGTGGTTCCCGCGTGAGCGGGGGTGATCCTCCGTCGCGAAGGCAATGAAGATGAAGTACAAGGTGGTTCCCGCGTGAGCGGGGGTGATCCTCAAAATTGGAACCATCAAAGGCAGACACGATAGTGGTTCCCGCGTGAGCGGGGGTGATCCTGGGTTGATAAGCACTACATCACCTATGTGGATGTGGTTCCCGCGTGAGCGGGGGTGATCCTGCGATGATTGGATTCCCCCTGCGATCTGGGAGTGGTTCCCGCGTGAGCGGGGGTGATCCCGGCGGATCGAAGTCTTATAAGGTCTATTTCAGGTGGTTCCCGCGTGAGCGAGGGTGATCCTCAAGTCTGTGGAGTAGTACCATTTAAATGCAGTCGTTAAATCCACAAAAAGATGATAATATATCATCAGGGAGGTGGAGACATGAAATACGATAAGGAATTCAAACTGCAGGCTCTTGAACTGGCCGATGAAATCGGCGTCAAGGCAGCTGCGGAGCAACTCGGCATCAAGTATTACACACTTGCCGACTGGCGTCGCCAGCGCAAAGCTCACGGCGAAGAATCTTTCGTTGGCAGTGGTAACAAAATGATACCGCTCAGCGAAAAGGATCGTCGCATTAAGGAACTCGAAGCGGAGCTTCGGGAAACCAGGCGAGCTAACGATATACTCAAGGAGGCCCTCGGTTTTTCGCACAAAGCCGGAAGAAGTGAGAGCCCGGAAACGCTTTGAGTTCATTCGTGAATACAGCAGCAGATGGCCTGTAAGCGTTATGTGCGATGTCCTGAACGTGAGCGAGACCGGTTATTACAGATTCAAAAGGAATCTCGGTAAGCCCGGCAAGGACGCTGTTCTTTCGGCAGTTATGCAGGAAATACTCGATGAGAATATATACAACGATAACTATGGTGTGGATCGAATGCAGATAGCACTTGGAAATCGCGGTTACAAGGCTGGTAAGCGCAGGACAGCCAGAATCATGAAGGAAAATGGTTGGCTCCATGAACGTAAGCGCCGTCCGAAAGGCTTAACTGGGGCAACTACTGAAATACAGGGGAAGGAAAACCTGATCAAACAGGATTTCAGGTCAGATCAGCCGTATCAGAAGTTGCTTACCGATATATCTCAGATAGCATGCCGTGACGGCAAACTATACATATCTCCAATAATGGATTGCTTCAACGGAGAAATACTTTCTCTGGTAATGCGAAGCAATATGTGCAAGGAACTGTGCATTGATACATTCAATGCAGCAGCCAAAAGGTTTCCTTTGAACGGAGCCATACTCCATTCAGATCGCGGAAGCCGGTATACAAGTGAAGCATTCCGTGAAGAACTCAATAATGCCGGTGCTCTGCAGAGCCTCAGCGGCGTGAACCATTGCTTTGATAACGCCAGGATGGAAAGCTTCTTCGCTACTCTCAAGAAGGAACTCCTCTACAGGATTCCAACATACAAGATGAAGATGGAAGAAGTTAAAACAATCATCTTCAGGTATGTCTTTATCTACTACAACCGGATAAGGATATACACTTCAAATCCGGATGGTCTTCCGCCGGCAGCTTACAGGAGACGTCTGGAACAATCGTTAGCAGAAGCTGCATAATTTTGTGGGTTTAAAGACTGCACAAATATTGACAATTCCACATATTCGGATGGAATCATCTCCCTACAAATGCCCGTTTCACCGGCTTCTGCATTGGAATGTTGGGTGATCAGATTTTTCTGCTCTCCGTCCTTTGCATGAAGGATAGCTGGCGAGCAGGCATACCCGACAAGGATAAAACGGAGCTGGTCACAAGCGGTATTTACCGATTCAGCCGCAATCCGGAATTTCTCGGTTTTGATATGATGTATTTCGGCGTTTTGCTGATGTACTGCAATCTGCTGACAGGGTTCTTTACGGCATTTGCCGTGGTGACGCTGCATTTGCAGATCTTGCAGGAGGAAAAGTACCTTGCCGGTGTATTCGGTAAGGAATATCGGGAATACCGGAAGCGGGTGTTTCGGTATCTCGGAAGAAAGCGTTCATGATTGATGGAGGGCAAGAATCATGCGTATAGAGCATATTGCAATGTATGTGAATGACTTAGAGAAAGCAAAGAATTTCTTTGTTCATTATTTCAATGCGGCGGCGAATGAGGGCTACCATAACAAGGTAACTGATTTTCGTTCTTATTTCCTCTCATTTGATGATGGTGCAAGGCTGGAACTCATGACCAAGCCGCAGATGAACTGACGAAGAGACTACGTGATGACGGATACCCTGTTGCCAGCGAGCCAAGAATGACCGGTGACGGTTACTATGAAAGCTGTATAATTGGAATTGAGGGTAATCAGATCGAGCTTACCGAATAAGCAGATTCTAACTTATGAGAGGTGGTGATTTTCATGCCGCAAATGAACAAAGGCGGAAAATACATTTTCGGGATGTCTCTCATCCGTGAGGATGGGAGTGTGCAGTTCCCCACGCAGGCCGTGACGGAGTATCGCATTGCCGAGGAAGGAAAGGTGTATCTGTTCACCGGCAGCAAAAGCACAGGCGGCTTTTGCGTAACACGTCGGGGACTCCTTCTTCCCTCCAAGCTGGGAAAGATCTTGGAGGAAACACCGGCACTTAGGGACTATACTGAAAAACAGGGAAATTTTATTCCCTATAAAGGTCGGTCATACTGTTGGACAGAGATCACCCAAAGTGGGCAGATTACTTTAACGGAAGGGATGATGGCCTTTCTGAACATAACGCCCGGTATGAAGCTCCTGTCAATCCGCAGCAGCGATATTGCCTTTACCATGGGCGCAAAAGGGCCATTACTGGAAAAGGCAGCGCATTTCGAGGGTGAGATTCCGTTGTTTTCATGACTGTCCAGTGAGTATGCAAATGTCACTTCCTATCTCAGCAAGAAATGTCGAGAAATCCTTTTTGAGAAACAGTAAAATAGCTTTGCAATGAGGAGGTGAACAGCATGAAAGAACAGATTTTGGCGGTACAGAGAATGCAGGATTACTGTTGGGATGACAGCAATCCCCGTATTTAGTTGGAACCTCGTGGCAATCGTGGGTACATCGAGCTCAAAGCGGTCAAACAGAAATAAGGATGTCAAGGGCGGTGTCGAAGATGTACCGCCCTTGACACTTTTTATAGTGCGCCCGGCGAGCGCACGTTCTAAAGGGTGAAAGTCCCGAATCCGCCCGGCAGTGGGAAGGATACAGCCGAAGGCAAGGGTGTCCATCGTGAGGTGGAATCTGAAGGAAGCCGGATGTGGGGAAAATACTAACCCATGGGCAAACCTCTGGCCTGACGAACAGAAATCGCATATGAGGCTCTGTATGAGGATAAGGCCGCTAAACAGGTCAAAGTCCAATTACTGCACGGAATCATGCAGTGTAAATGCGGCAGGTAGATGGAGGAAAAGAACGTGTGAGTACCCGGGGAGGTCTCACCAGCAAGGAGACTTGAAGTAACAACGAATGGTGAGAAGTCAGCCGAAGCCATAGTAGCGGGCCAGTCCGTGAAGGGCCGAATCAATAGGAGTCTTGAGTACGACCGGGAAAGGAGGAACGAACTTGAGCACAGAAAACAAGAAAGAAAGCTGCCTGCAAAGGGATAGCGCGGAACGTAAAGAGTATGCAGGAGCGCGCCGTTCATTCCGCCGGATATGGAAGGAAAGGGACAGTGCAGAGCCGGAACTTCTTGAGGCGATACTGGACAGAAGAAATATGAATAAAGCCTACAAGAGAGTGAAGGCAAACAGGGGAGCGCCGGGTGTCGATGGAATGACCATCGAGGAGGCACTGCCTTACTTGCGGGAGCATAAAGATGAACTCATTGGAAGGATATTACGTGGGAAATATACCCCGTCTCCGGTGAGGAGAGTCGAGATCCCGAAACCAAACGGTGGAATACGAAAGCTTGGTATTCCAACTGTCATTGACCGTATCATCCAACAGGCCATCAGTCAGAAACTCATGCCCATCTACGAGCCGAAGTTTTCGGACGGAAGCTATGGCTACCGGCCGGGACGAAGCGCAAAGGATGCGATAAACAGAGTGAAGGAATATGCGGAGAAAGGATACCGCTATGCGGTTAGTCTTGATCTCAGCAAATACTTTGATACGCTGAATCATGAGCGGCTTCTGAATCTGCTGAGAAAGGATATCGATGATGAGAGAGTCATTCAGATCATCAAAAGGTACCTGAAGAGCGGAGTGATGGTGAACGGTGTGGTTATGGAAACAGAGGAAGGTTCGCCCCAGGGCGGAAACCTTTCTCCGCTTCTGGCCAACATTTATCTGGATGAGTTTGACAAAGAGTTCGAGAAGCGCGGGGTACCATGTGTACGCTACGCAGATGACATTGTATTGCTGTCGAGAAGCGAAAGAGCCGCAAAGCGGCTGCTGGAAACGAGCACTTCATATCTGGAAGGGAAGCTGAAGCTGGCCGTGAACAAAGAGAAGAGCAAAGTTACCAGTGTTTTCGCTATCCGAAATTTTAAGTACCTCGGCTTCGCACTGGGAAGGAACGGAAGCGGAATATACGTTCGCGTTCATGCGAAGTCGTGGAGAAAGATGAAGGCTAAACTGAAAGATCTCTCTTCCCGGAGATGGGTTCAGAGCGTCATTCCGGCATTGCACAGAATCAAGGTGTACATGCGCGGATGGCTAAATTATTACGGCATAGCCGCAATGAAGAACAGCATCGGAAAACTCAATGGATGGCTGTACCACCGAATCCGGATGTGCATCTGGAAGATGTGGAAACGGCCGCGGTCAAAGATGAAGTATCTGATGAGACTGGGAATCCCGAAATACTATGCCTATATGACGGCAAACAGCCGCAGAGGGTATTGGTTTACATCGGCGACCAGCACAGTCAACAGAGCTTTGTCGAAAGAAATACTGGTACACATCGGATTTTATGATCTATCCGAAGCATACCAGCGAATGCACATCAACTATTGAAAGCGCCGTATACGCGAACCGTACGTACGGTGCTGTGAGAGGACGGGGGGGAAAACTCCCCCTCCTACTCGATTATATGGTTTTTCTTAAAAAGTATTGACAAGTAACCACTCGGTAACTATAATATAGTTACCGAGTGGTTACTGCTATAAAGGAGGATGATTATGGCTGGAGATACGAAAGAGCGAATCATGGAAACGGCCTTGGAGCTGTTTGCGGAAAAGGGCTACCTTGGAACATCCATGAACGATATTGCAAAGCAGCTTGGTTTTACAAAGGCTGCTCTGTACAAGCACTACACCAGTAAACAGGAGATTTTGAATCGAATCGTGGAACGGATGAATGAAATGGACTATGAACGGGCAAAGCAGTTTGAAATGCCGGAGGGCAACCTTGCCGAGATCGTGGCAGCTTATCAGAAAACGCCGATTGAAAAGGTTCGTGCGTACAGCAAAGCCCAGTTCCTGCATTGGACGGAGGAAGAATTTTCTTCCCGCTTCCGCAAAATGCTGACGCTGGAGCAGTACCGGGATTCGGAGATGGCACATCTTTATCAGAAATATCTTGCTACCGGCCCTGTGGACTATATGGCAACGATTTTCCGTGGCTTGACGGATTCCGAGGAAAATGCCCGACACCTTGCGCTGGAATTTTACGGGCCAATGTTCCTGCTGTACAGCGTTTCCGACAGCGGAGCCGATCAGGAACAGGTCTTATCTTTGCTGGATGCCCACATTGCCCGCTTCATTCATCAGATGGAATCCATACACAGGAAGGAAGCGAGAACATGAGTGATGGTGGCAAAGAGGAAAAGCAATGGGTACTGTGTCCCGTGTGCGGAGCAAAAACACGGCTGCAACTGCTTCGGGAAACGGAGCTGAAAGCATTTCCGCTGTTTTGCCCCAAATGTAAATGCGAAAGCATTATTGACGCAAAGAACTTTATCATTGAAACCAAAAAGCCAGACGCTAAGACGCAGTGCTGATCACGATTTTCGTGGCTCGGTGCTGCGTCTTTTTCAGGAAGAAAGGACAGTAAATTATGAAAACGATTGGATTGATTGGCGGTATGAGTTGGGAAAGCACCGTCACCTATTATCAACTGATCAACGAAGCCCTCAAAGTAAAGCTGGGTGGATTGCACTCAGCAAAGATTCTTCTCTACAGCGTAGATTTTGCGCAAATCGAACAGTATCAGGCATCCAGTGAGTGGGATAAAAGTGCGGAGGTGCTGACTGATGCGGCAAAGCGACTGGAGTTGGCAGGGGCGGATTTCATCGTGATCTGCTCCAACACCATGCACAAGATCGCACCGCAGTTGCAGCAGGCTTTCCATATCCCCATTCTCCACATTGCAGATGTCACGGCTGACGCTCTGCTGGCGCAGGGTATTCGTAAGGTTGCCCTGCTGGGGACTAAGTACACCATGACGCAGGACTTTTATAAAGCACGGCTCATAGCACGCGGTATGGAAGTCATTGACCCCAATAAACAGGAAATCGAAGCTGTAAACCGTGTGATCTATGAAGAATTGTGCCTCGGCGTAATTTCTGAAGCATCCCGTCGAAAGTACAGCGAGATCATCAAGCGGCTGAAAAAGGATGAAGGGGCGGAAGCGGTGATTCTTGGCTGTACGGAGATTGGACTGCTGATAAAGCCGAAGGATTCTGCGCTTCCCGTATTTGACACAACACGCATCCATGCGGAGGCGGCTGCGACTATGGCGCTTGATGTGAAATAAGGAATTAGGAGATCAAACAATATGAACGCAATCATTTATACTACCAACACCGGCAGCACGGAGCATTATGCCAAGCTGCTGGCACACGAAACAGGGCTTCCCGCCTACTCGCTGGCAGAAGCCAAAAAGAAAGTTTATCCCAGAACAGAGGTCATCTATATGGGCTGGATCATGGCAAGTTCCGTCAAAGGTTATGCCGAGGCAGCCAAACGCTACCATGTGTGTGCCGTCTGTGCCGTGGGTATGGGGCAGACGGGAACGCAGACGGATGTGGTGCGAAAAAAGAATCGCATCCCTGTGAATATCCCGATTTTTACATTGCAAGGCAACTTCGATGTTGCAAAGCTCCACGGCCCATACCGTCTAATGATGGAAATCATGGTCAAGACGGCTGGCAAGGGACTTGCCAACAAGCCTGACCGCACACCGGAGGAAGATGATATGCTGGATATGATGCTCCACAGCGGCAACCGTGTAAGCATCGACAATTTAGGTTCTGTGCTGGATTGGTACAGAACTCGGAACTAACTGAAAGGTGGAATCATTATGAAACTTTATTTTGGAAGCACTGTCACCACTGTTACAACGGTGATGCTCCTTGCTCTGCTGGGCTTTATGGGCTATTCAATTATCAATCGTGCAAATGTCCAGTATTGGGGGCGCAGAAGCCTGTTCCTGTTGGTATTCGGTCTTGTTGTTTGCTGCTTTGCGGCAGCACGGGACGGACTGGACAAAACCATTCAGTGTGCCATTGATGGAAGCTGCGCGCCTGGGCTGTTCCCGCTTGTCAGCTTACCTACCGCCATCGGCTGCATCGGTGCACTGATTATTATCGTTGCCGCGATTGCCACGCCCATCGCCAAAACGCAGCGGGCACGGGAGATCTGGTTCTTTCTGATGTCCGGCGGCGCTGTGCTGAAAATCGTGACGATGGAGATTGCACGAATGATTCTCTAAAGGAGGCGAAAGCCTATGCCGCAAAGGCAGCTTCTCTCCATCCGCAGCAGCCAGGTGCATACGGTGCAGAAGCAGTCATCCTCGGCTGCACGGAAATCGGCCTGCTGATAAAGCCGGAGGATTCCGTGCTGCCCGTATTTGATACGACACGCATCCACGCAGAGGACGCCGTAACCTTGGCACTTAATGGAACTCATCAATCAAGAAAAAATACTGAACGAGAGGTGCAGAATGAAGCCGACCGTCATTGACCCAAAAACAACATCCCGCGCCGAAGCATATGAGCTTTGGATGAATGCGCCGAATCCGATGGTGACCTTCTTCAAAACGTTGGATGTGACGCCGCTTTTTCGGCTCAGCCGCAGGCGTAATCTTAAATTCAATATGCTCCTTTGCTGGTGCATCGGCAAGGCGGCAAGCGGTGTCAAAGAGTTTTATACGCTCCCCGTAGGACGCGAACTACTGCAATATGAAAGCATTGCGGTAAATACCATCGTGAAGAACAAAACCGGAGAAGTCAGCTCATGTGATGTGCCGTTCAACACCAGCCTTGCGCAATTTAATACGGACTACCTGCGTCTAACGCATTTAAATGGTACTACTCCAGTTTCCTTCTCCTGTACGCCGCCCAGAGCATTGTTCTCACGCAAACAGGGGCGATTCTTAACTTTTACATCCCAAAATCCGAAATCGGATAACTCTTTAAGCGGAGGAATATTCCAAGTTCAAATCAAGGCAATATCCTTTTGCCTTGCCAGACAATTGTGCAATTTTTTTTGTTCAAACAATAGACTATTTCGTGAACAGCAATTATAATGGATTCGAGAGAATATCTGATTTTATTGGAGGGAATGAATATGTCAAGTCAGAAAAAGTCCGGGAGCTTTCTGAAAAAGCTCGTATGGGCAGTTGTTATCGTGATTGTTGTTGCAGTGGCCGTTACAGGGTTCAGATATTTAAAGGCATCTGAAGACATAAAGGACGCGACGATTTCTGCGAAACTTGAGAACGCGTCTGATCTAACGACGCAGAAACTGATTTATTCGGGTGTGCTCGAATCATCGTCGGGGCGTATTCCGATCATCAACAAAGATAAGTTCCTTATTGAATACAAGGCCACTGTGAATGCGGGGTTTGATCTTTCAAAAGTGGATGTGTCGCATGATGATTCAACTGTGACAGTAGTCATCCCTCACGCTGAAATACAGACGATTAATATTGAGCCTGAGGACATTGAGTTTCATGACACCAATTTCTCTGTTCTCAGCGCAGACAAAAATGCTACGGTCAAAGCGATCGGGGAAGCGAAAGACGATGTGAGGAAATATGCCGGGAAATCGGGATTGACCGATGCGGCAGATAAAAACGGCGCCCAGCTTGTCAAAGGCCTTTTGCGTGATTCCGTAGGCGATCGGGAAATCAAAGTTGAGTATAAATAGTGTCTGCCCGTTAAGTCCCCGTCGGACTTAATGAGCGCTGCTGACGGCAGTTCGCCAGCAGTGCCGCGGCGCACAAACCGATGGCAGGAGTGTGCGCCGGAAGACACTGTTTGAGGCCTGTGCCCGGGGGTTCGGCCGTTTCCGAGAGACTCGTTTCCGAACCCCGCCGCTGCAGGGTTTGCGGAGGGATCTCCTGAAAACCTCTTGCGGCAGGCCGCTGAAACATCTAAAATCCGAGTTCTTCACCGATAAGGACCACATGAAAATCGGACTCGATAGGTTTCCTGTGTACAATGGTTGTTATGTTACAAATGCGTTCATCTCTATTGCACCCGGGACAGATTCCCGTAGCTGTGGAGGCGCATTCATCTCCGTATTTTATATTGTCCATTGGAGCAGCGTGAAAATGAACCCGCTTGCGTCCAGATTCTTCATCGGGGACGATTTTGTTGACGCCGGCAACGACTATGATCCGATCTGCGCCGTAGCACATGCCTGCGACGCGGTTTCCCACGCCATCCACGTTGATGATCTCTCCCTGCATGGTGATTGCGTTGGCACCAAGTATGAATACATTGCTGGTAAGGTACTCGGCGAGCAGCTGCCGAGCCTCCTCTCGGGTGTCAGCTTTGATGTATCCGTAAGAATCACTGTGGTAGCCGTGCAGGTTGAGTGCGGCGATATTGGGGATCGCACGGCATTTTTTTGCGGACAGATCATCATCAATATCCATTGCATATATTGTGTGCGAATCGCCTACTCCGACTGTCGAACCGTCTGCAATCAGAGAGAGAAGATGCCTTTTGGCAGACATGAGATCATCGAAGTACGCTGCCTGGAAGCCTTTCTTTTTCAGTCGGGTGACCGCATTCTGACCAAGCTGACGATAATGGGTCTTTCGGATTTCCGATACATTATACTGAGCATCTTTTATTTTGAAATTCTTCATGGTCTGATCTCCTTTCCTGTCTATCGGTTTCGGAGTTCTATCGACTGTTTTTTGTAGTGCAGATATACAGCAGCGCCGGCAATTATCCAGACGAGTAAAAGAATGTCACACATTGCGCCCATTGATATCAGGGTTCCCGGGATGATCATCATAATGATCAGAATTGAACATACGAATATCGCGAACGCAATGATCGGTTTTCCGCCTGGGACGCGGAACGGACGTGTAGCATCAGGCTGTTTTCTGCGGAAGACCAGACAGGAGAGTGCCATAAACAGCCATGCGACTAGAAACGCAAGTCCGCCGAGGGTGATCAGTGGAGCAAGCAAACCTTTGCCCATGAAAACGCCGATGGTCGATATAATGGCGATGAACAAAAGGGAATTGCTATGTGTTTTCTTGGTGGATAAATCGCCGAGTGAATGCTGCATGAAGCCTGATGCAGCAAAGCTTCCGATCAGTTTCGATCCGGCCAGATCGAAGCCGTTGAAGGTTGTAATCACTCCCATTATTGTTCCGATGATCATGATGACTACTAAAAGCTTTGAGCCGGTGGCGTTTTCGTAGGCTGCAACAAGGGGGAGAGCCCCTAGATTAACCTCATCACCGGTAACCATCACAAGGCTGGAACATATTATCACCAATATATAAATCGCGCTCCCGAGCAGTATGGTTCCAACCAAAGCTTTGGCGAGATTGCGCGGGTTGATTTGGCTGTCCGCTTCATCAGCAGCTTTTGGAATTGTATCGAATCCGTTCATGAAGAAAATCATGGAGGAGATTGCGAGCATAATTCCGGAAATCTTCCCGTTGGACGAGAACATCGGATGCAGATTTTCAGGTTTTCCTGCGGCAAAACAACCGATGAAAAAGATCACAAAGGAAATCAGCAGCAGTGTTGTTGCGCAGTTCTGGAAGAGTTTAGAGGACTCCACGCCCTTCATGTTCAGCCACGTCAGCCCCCAGATCATCACCAGTCCTATAATGAGCTCCGGAAGGTACAGTGTATTTCCAAGGATCGTATATAATTTGATTGTCTCAATCTGCGGAAACAGATAAGCGATCATGGAGGAAACGGACAGGGCGACCCAGGGGTACATAGTCAGATAACCGAGGATCAGAAACCACCCTGTGATAAACGACGGCAATCTCCCCATCAGTTTAAACACATACGCGAATTCGCCGCCGACAACCTTGATGCTGGTGCACAATTCCGAGTAGACAAAACCGATTGGTATGACAATTAAAGCCGTAATTATCATAGCACTGATCGCGCCGGCTGTACCGGCGTTCGTGATCCACAGCGGAGCTGATACTACCCAGCCGATGCCGATCATACTGCCGAAGGCTAGAGAAAAGAAATCTTTTCCCGTCATGCCCTTCTTTTTCATTATTAACTCCTTCCCTGTTCGATGAAGGCCGCATAGTAGGCGCCGGAGATATAATCCAGAATCAGATTTGCCGCGACATGACTTGTCAATTCACGGTGATCTGTCATCGGATTGACTTCCACAAAGTCAATTGCGTCTACGACAGGCGCGAGACGGCGGATCATGTCAGACAGTTGAAAGTGATTCAAACCTGCCGGTTCCTGGCCGCCGGAGCCTAAGGCATATGCCATATCCAATGCGTCAATATCGACCGTCATATATACATAGTCAGTACCGTCGGTTACAATTTCTTTGATTTTCTCTGCGGTGGCTGCAGCTCCGTTGGCATAGACCTCCTTCGGTGTGATAATTGTCATACCGCTGTTTTTGATGAAATGATAATGTTCGGGATAATTATAACCTCTGGGACCGATTTCAACGATATTTTTCGGATCATATTTATCCATTTCGGTAGCTCTGCGGATCTCGCTGCTCCCGGAATAACGTCCCTGAACGGGCGATTCCACTTTCAGATCCAGATGGGCGTCAAAATCAATAATTCCGATTTTGCCGTCTGCTTTTTCGTGCATCGCCATGAATCCGGCGTTAGTGATAGAATGATCGCCTCCGAGGATTAGCGGTTTATATCCTTCGTCCATGACTTTTTTTATTTCAGCAGCCATGTCTTTCTGCGCCTGCAAGTTATCATAATGTACAATGTTATCAGTATTTCCGAAGTCCTTCAGATCAATCTTGTCATAGTCCACCAAGTAGTTATTGCAGACATCAAACAGTTTGTTTTCCTCCATCCTGTTCATGATGCCGGACAGCATTTTGCGTATGCTGTCCGGAGCGTAGCGTGCACCGGGCCAGCCTCTTCCGGCTTCA
The DNA here is from genome assembly GCF_001940235.1 of Hornefia porci. Taxonomy (NCBI): domain Bacteria; kingdom Bacillati; phylum Bacillota; class Clostridia; order Peptostreptococcales; family Anaerovoracaceae; genus Hornefia; species Hornefia porci. The sequence goes on from NZ_MJIE01000001.1 coordinate 2,543,212, forward strand.
GTGTCGTAGTTCAGTCCGATCATTCCAAATTTCAGTTTATCCATTGTGGTCTCCTTCCAAATTTAACGATTGAATTATTTAATTCGGATCCGACACAATTCTAATATAGCAACTGGTATGCCAAATACCGCAGGACGGATTGGCTCGAAGAAAATTCAACGAAATAATTGTGCAATTTAAATAATTTTGGCGGATATAATTTTCTGAGCCATACCTTGATTTTTCGAGATGATATTGAAATGTCACAAAGCGTGACGTTTAATTCTGTTTACATTTTGTCAAAATATTTTACGTTTTGTCTTGAAAAAAATTATGTCTATTATATTATATAATAAGTTGTGTCTGCTCATTAAGTCCCCGTCGGACTTAACGGGCGCTGACGGCAGTTCGCCAGCAGCGCCGCGGCGCACAGTCCGATGGAAGGGTGTGCCGGCAAAGATCAGTGAGCAGTGCTGCGGTGTATAATCTGATATATATGTGCCGGTGCCGATTAACGGTGGAAAATACTTCAGGGGGATTTGTTATGCAGGAAAATGACAGAGTATTTAAAGGCTTATTCAATAACCTGGATTCGCTTCTTATAGTTGACAAGAACGGAAAGATTCTCTACTACGAGGATTATAACGATGAAATAAATGTGGTCCGGTTTGAAAACGCTGTGGGACGTTCTGTGTTTGAACTGTATCCTTTTTTCCGGCGAAAGGACTTTACTTTGTTCAAGGCTATCGATACCGGCCGGATTATCGTCAATCAACTGCAGTACTTTGAGATAAACGGCGTTCAGCATAAAGCTTTGAATTCTGCTTATCCGTTAATCAATGAAACCGGCGTTATCGGCTGTATGGTAATGTCCACAGAACTGCGAAATTCCTCAGGAACGAAGATTAGCAGACCGGGAACCTCAAAATATAACTTTAACGATATTGTTACGCAGAATCAAACGTTTCTTAAAAGCTTTGACAAGCTCAGACGATTGGCGGCCAGTGAATCGACAATATTGGTCTTTGGAGAAACGGGAACCGGAAAAGAACTGATCTCCCATACAATTCATGCGAATAGTCCGCGCCGGAGCAAACCGTTCATCATACAGAACTGTGCGGCGATTCCGGAAAATCTCATGGAGACAACATTGTTTGGTTCTGTCAAAGGGAGTTATACCGGCGCTACAGATCGTCCGGGCCTGTTTGAAGTCGCTGACGGGGGAACATTGTTTCTTGATGAGATCAATTCAATTCCCTATAACATGCAGGGGAAACTCCTGCGTGTTCTGGAAACTAATACGGTTCGAAGGGTCGGCGATACAGATGACCGGCAGATTGACGTTCGTATAATTGCCTCGACCAATGAAGATATCGCCATGCTGGTGAATAACGGCCGATTCCGCAAGGATTTATGGTTTCGTCTCAATGTCGCCAGTTTCTATGTTCCGCCTCTGCGGGAGCGGATCGAGGATATACCGCTGCTTTGCCGACATTATATTGAATATTTTAATGCCATTCGAAACCACAGAGTTTCCGGAATTGAAAAAAACCTTATGAATTTCTTTATGCAGTATCCGTGGGAAGGAAATATCCGCGAACTTCGTAATGTTATTGATTACGCCTGTAACATTAAGTCCTGCGGTGAAATCACATATGATGATGTTCCGGATTATATGATACATCGCAGTGCATATATGGAGGGGGAAGAAACTTCCGGAAATCAATCGATGCAGGTGTCGATGGGATATCAGCAAGTTCAGCCGGGCAGAAGCCTGACCGATCAGCTGAACGCTTTTGAAAAAGAAATTATTTTAAATGCATATGAGCGGAACCGTTACAGCATTACAAAAACTGCAAAGGAACTGAAGATTTCACGTCAGACGTTGTATAACAAACTAAAAAAATATAGTGTAACATAAGCGCGGAGGACATCGGGGAACATTGCAGCAGAATCAGATTCCGCCGAAGAAATAGGGGAAACGATGTTTAGTATGGGAAATGAGGAAAAACGGGCCGCCTGGAAATTCGTGGTCATCTTTATTCTGATAGCGGCAGCGGGCGGGATTTTCTACAAAGGATATTCGATGTATCAGGAGCAGACGATGGGGCAGATTGTTTCAAAGTATGCTGAAGAGGGCCCGCTGATTTACGGCGCTGACGATAGCGCGCCGCCGCTCCGTTACGTAGACCGGGACGGGCAGTATAAGGGAGTGGTGCCGGATTACATCGGGCTGATTTCCATCGAACTCGGTATCGATATCAGGTGTGTGCCGTACAAATGGGAGGACGCTCTGGATGCGGTGAAGACCGGGAAGAGCGACATGATTGATGTCTTTGTGAACGCAGATCGATCGAAATACATGGTATTCACCAAACCGCTGTATACCCTTCGAACCATTATGGTCACAAGGCGCAGCAGAAATTACACGCTGAATGATATTGACAGTTTGAAGGTAGCGACACAGCGGGGAGATTTTGCCAACGGATATCTGAAGGAACATTATCCGAACGCGAGGCTGGTCTATGTACACGATGTAGGGAAGGCTCTGGAACTGCTGATTGACGGAAAAGTAGACGGAGTGATCGGCGACGAGCCGGTGACACAGTATTATGCGGCGGAATTAGGGATACGTGATCAGATCAGAACCATCAATACGGCGCTTTATGAGGAACCGGTGGTGATCGGTGTCAGTAAGGACAAGGCGGATCTCGTAAAGCCGCTGAATTATGCGATAGACAAAATCAACCGATCCGGACAGCCGGAGAAGATTCAGCAGCTATGGTTCGGGATTTCCACGCCTCTGCTGAAGACCGGGAGCACAGCGACGCAGATTTTTCGATATCTGATGGTGATCCTGCTGCTTGCGGCACTTGCCTTCGGCATCAAGTTCATTGAGAACAGACTGCTGCGGAGACAAGTCCGACTGCGTACCAGAGAGCTTGAAGACAGCCGGAACGAACTGGCGCTGATGTTAAATGAGATGCCGGAGGGCGTACTGGTAATCGACAGAAAAGGCCTGATCCAATCCACGAACGCACCGGCTGCGTCCTTTGTGAAACTAGCTCCGGAGGAACTGCAGGGAATGCATTACGCGGATTATGTGAAGCGACTGGGTACTGAGCAGACGGAGCAGATCATTGAAGCAGTCGAAAAGCATGAAACCGGAACCACGCTCCGGGCGGACAGGGGTCGGACCATACTGGAGTGCAAGCTTCTTGAGCTTGGAACGGAGCGAAAAAAGGATCTCATGATGACCATTGAGGACACTACGGTGGATGTGGTGAAAAATAATCAGCTGCTGCAGTCCTCCAAGATGATCGCGGTGGGACAGCTGGCGGCGGGGATGGCTCACCAGCTCAGGAATCCGCTGGGGATTATCCGCACTCACAGTTATCTGCTGAGTCATAATTTAAGCATAGATCACAGAGGACAGAGATCGCTCCGGTATATAGATGAAAATGTGGAGCGTGCCAGCTCCATTATAGACAATGTTATGAACTTCTGGCGGATAGCCGATACCAGTATATCGGAAATCTGTCTGAAGGAATTCATCGATTCTATTGTGGTCTTGAATGCAGACGAGATCAGGAAAAAAGAACTGACTGTGGAGGTGGACTGCGATGGGGCTCTTAGCGTCAGAAGCAGTCAGGAATCGCTGAAGCATATTCTGATGAATCTCATACAAAATGCGATAGAGGCGGTGGATGAGCAGTCAGGAAGGATTATCGTCAGAGCTCGCAGAGGGAACGATCGCATTCTTCTCATCGACTGTGAAGACAATGGCTGCGGAATTCCGAAAGAAGAACAGGAATTTCTCTATAATCCTTTTTTTACGACCAAACCTCCCGGAGAAGGAACCGGACTGGGGCTGTATATCGTCTATTCTGAAATCGAACGTCTGGGCGGTGAGATCAGCCTGGAATCAGCGGTTGGAAGGGGAAGTGTATTTCATCTCCGCATACCGGATGGGGAATCGCCCGGGCAGAACACCTGTGGTGATCGGAAGGAAGGAACTGCCGTATGAATGAGCGGATGTTTAGTATATTGATCGTGGATGATGAGCCGGATTACAGAGAGACGCTGAGTCTTCTCTTCGAGACGCTTGGATATCGGACGGCGCAGGCCGGCTCTGCGGAGGAAGCGCTGACGCTGCTTGAACAAAGGTTTTTTCCGCTGGTTGTAACGGATATGATGATGGAGGGAATGAGCGGGATCGATCTGCTGAAAATCGTGAAAGCGGATTATTCGGACGAGATTGAAGTCATCATGGTGACGGGATACGGAAGCATTGAAACCGCTGTGGAAACCATGAAGATCGGCGCTTTCGGATATTTTATCAAGAGCCACGATCCGGCGGAACTGCGGCAGGAGATTGAGAAGGCTGTGGAATGTCTTGAGGCCAGGAAAAGGAAACTCATCGACAGCAGTCAGGACAGTTTTGTGATTGGCAGCAGAAATCCGCAGATGGCAAGGATCTGGGCGCTGATAAACAAAGTTGCGGATTCCAACGCAAATGTGCTGATCACCGGTGAAAGCGGAACCGGTAAAGAAATCGTGGCGAAGCGGCTTCACGACCTTAGCAGCCGGAGAGACCGTCCCTTTGTTCCTATTAACTGTCAGAGCATGCCGCCCGGCCTTATTGAGTCGGAACTTTTCGGATATGAGAAGGGAGCGTTCACGGGAGCCGGAGACCGTCATATTGGAAAACTGGAGCAGGGAAGCGGCGGAACCGTGTTTCTGGACGAAATCGGAGACATGAGTATGGATATCCAGGTGAAGCTGCTGCGGACACTGGAAAATCACCAGATAGAACGCATAGGCTCAACACAGTCTGTGGATGTGAATTTCAGAGTGGTAAGCGCCACCAACAAAGATATCCGGAAGGCGGTTGAGGAAGGTAATTTTCGGGAAGATCTGATGTATCGGATCAATACCTTTGAGATTCACATTCCTCCGCTTCGTGACAGGAGAGAAGATATTCCGGATTTTGTCGAATATTTTATCAGAAAGTACGCTGCAGAAACGGGGAAATATATCAGAGGAATGAGTGATGATACGAAAAATTATCTGATGAATTATTCCTATCCCGGTAATATTCGGGAGCTGAAAAACATCGTGGAGAGACTTGTCATTCTGGCGTCGAAAGACGGAATACTGTCTCTGGAGGACGGTCGCCCGGAAAGCGGAGCAGAAGGTACAGAGGGTGGACGGGTAAGTCATATCGAGTCATACAAAGAGGCAAAGAGGGATTTTGAGATACGCTATATCCGGGATGTCCTGAAGAGGGAGGGCGGAAACATCACATGGGCTGCGGAGGCCATGGGGCTGAGCCGCAGGCAGCTTTTCAACAAAATCAAGGAACTGAATATCCGGGTGGACTAGCAGCGGCTGTGAATGACAGAATGATATGTGTCGGGATGCTATGCAGTTTTTTTCAGGGTGGAAAAAAACTGCATAGCATTTTTCTGTTGCGAGTGGTGAATACTCCGGAAGAATCGTATTGCGTTTTGTTCGAAAACGCTGAAAATCACGGATCGACGGAGAGTCCTGCCGACGACTGATAATCATCTGGTACAGGTATTGCAAGTATTACAATAGTATGACAGTATCAATGATTCAGTCAGTTAAGTGAACCTGGCTGCTGAGAGAGGAGGATATTATGAAAGAGAAGAAACTGCTGGAGTTTTACGGCGGAAGGGGAATGTCGCTGCTTCCGTTCGCAATCTTTATTGTGATGATCATCACCACGACATTTATCTGGGCGTCTATTTCAGATGGCGCGCTGTGGGTGCCGGCTTTTTCTGCGCTGATCATTCCATTCTTTTTCGCGAAAGACAAAAAGTATTATTCCGAAGTCATTATCGATGGGATGGCCAGTAAAGACTGTCTGGTTCCGATCGTCTGCTGGATATTTGCAGGCGCGTTTTCCAGGGTGCTGCGCGTGTCCGGGCTGGCTTCGGGCATTGCGGGAATTGCCGCGGGCTTCGGCGTGGGTCCGACCGCGTTTCTGATTATTACATTTGCGGCTTCGGCGTTGTTTGCTACGGCTTCCGGTACAGGCTTCGGAACCATTGCGGCAGGAATGGGAGTTCTTTATCCTGCGGGAGTCGCGCTGGGCTGCAATCATCCGCTGCTGGCGGGAGCCATTATCTCCGGAGCAGCGTTCGGCGACAATCTGGCGCCCATTTCCGACACGACGATATGCTCTGCGACAACGCAGGGAGTCGATGTGCCCGGCGTCGTCAGATCCAGACTGAAATACTGCGTTGCGGCGACAATCATTTCGGTGCCGGTGTTCATCATCGTCAGCATGGTGAAGGGAGCGGATCCGAGCGGGACCGCGGAAAACGCGGCGTATAATCCATGGACGCTGATCATGCTCATTCCGGTGGCGATAACCATCTATATCGCTGTTAAAACCGGTGACATCATCGTCGCCACCACGATCGGAATCGTAATCGGATTCGTCTTCGCAATTCCGGCGGGGCTGATCGATTTCATTCATCTGGACTCGAACTCTGAAATTCCTGCGGTTATAACAGTATCGGGAGAGGGTCTTGACAGAACGGTAGGCGGCGTTCTCTATGACGGCGTTGCAAGTATGATACAGGTCATCGTGCTCTGCCTGTTGCTGTTCGGTTCGATCAATATTATGAGAAGAGGCCGCGGGGATATTCTGATCCTGAATGCGCTTGGGAAAGTTGCAAAGACTGCTACAGGAGCGGAATGGGTTGTTTCGCTGATGGTTATCGTTCTGTCCGGGATCATGGGACTGAACGCGCCGGCGATTCTGGCTGTCGGGGCATCCTTTGCGAAGCCGCTGGGGAAACAGCACGGGATCTCTCCGTACAGGATGGCTAATCTGATGGACGCCCAGTCGAATACGCTGGCATATTGTCTGCCCTGGTCTCCGGCGATGATTTATACGCTGAGTTTCGCCAAGGATTCCGGAGCGCCTCTCACGGGAATTGAAGTAACGCCGATGGTGATATACTGCTTCGCGATGTTTATCGTGATGTGCATTTCCATTATGGCGAAGATAGGCAGAAGGGATCTGATGGATCAGCTGTCGCCGGAAATGAGAGCGGAATACGATCATGAGGATCGCATCGGTGAAATCGTTTAAAAAATTTCCGCACCTGCTGACGCAGTATAACTGTGCCGGCAGGTGCGGTATTTTTTATATGGGTTTATGATTCATAATGTGCCGTTCGTCCGATGATGGTGTCCTGAGCTCCTTTGTCCAGCTCGGTGAAGTAGGCCATGTACCCGGCAACACGCACCATCAGTCCTTTGTGGTGCTCCGGATGGATCTGCGCATCCCGGAGTGTTTTGTTATCCACAACGTTGATCTGAATGTGCTCTCCGCCATATTTGAAGTAGGTCTTGATGACGCCTTCGATTGCAGCGAGACCTTTTTCTCCTTCGACTCCTTTGGGGTCGAAGCGGAGATTGAACAGAGCGCCGTCATGAAACGCCTCCTGTCCCATGGACGCGACTGATTTCACTGTAGCTGTCGGTCCGCTGATATCTCTTCCCATCATCGGAGAGGAGTTGTCACAGAACGGCTCGCCGGCAAGACGTCCGTCCGGAGTTGCACCTGTGACCATTCCGTGAGACACGTTTACTGTCTGCGAATGGACGTTGAAGGAATAGGTGCCGCCTCTGGCATCCTTCCAGGTCTGCACCTCGTCGGCGATAAAGTGCATCATTTCCCGGTAAATCCCGTCTACGTGAGGCAGGTCGTTCCCGTATTTTTCCGGTTTGTTGAGCAGCAGCTGCCGCATCCGCTCTTCGCCTTCGAAGTTGTTGTCAAGCGCCCTGATCAGCTGATCCATCGTGATGTCTTTGTCTCTGTAAACGCACTCCTCGATAGCCTCGATAGAATCCGCCATGTTTGCGGCACCGGTAATGTACAAACCTGCTGTTGAGTACTTGGCACCACCGTCCTGTACGGATTTTCCACTTTCTACGCAGCCCTTTGTCACCATTCCCGCGAAGATGACCGGGAAACGGAGCATATGCATGCTCTGCATAATGTTGTAACCGGTCCGGACCAGACTGTAGTGATGGATAATCTGCTTCTTCAGAGCATCCTTGAATTCTTCAATATCCTTGAATTCCCTCGGGTCTCCGGTCTGGAGTCCCATGAGCTTTCCGGTGGACGGATCTACTCCGTTATGAAGAACGAATTCCAGCATTTTTCCCATATTCACATAACCTGCGTCGGGGGAGCCGTCTGTTGTACCTCCTCCGGGTCCGGGCTGAATGCATCCTACGATTGTCCAGTCCCGCGCCTCCTCAAGAGTGCATCCCTTGCCCAGCGCCATTTTCATGGCGGCGTCATCGTTGAAGAAGCCGGGGTTGGCCTGTCCGTCCTGAATCATTTCACAGCCCTTGCGGATCAGCGCTTCAGGAGAACCCTCCCAGACTCTCACGGCCATGACCGGCTGGGTGGTCTTCAGCTGGTTCGCCACTTCCAGGCAGACATAGGACAATTCGTTGGTCGCGTCTCTGCCGTCCGGAGTCTGACCGCCTACGATCAGAATCTCCCACATCGGATATCCGGCGAAGGAGGTTGCGTACCATTTGTCTCTGACCTCATATACCTCACAGGACTTCAGATACAGGCAGGCCAGCATCTCGAAGGCTTCGTCCTCGGTGATGTTTTTCTCATCGATGACATCTTTTTTGTAGAAGGGCCACATGTACTGATCGAATCTGCCGTATCCGCATGCGGTGGTGCAGACTTCGATATGAAAGTAGACGTGAGCGAACCAGACCATCTGAAGGGCCTGCTGGAAGGTCTGGGGAGGATTTTCCGGCACGACTCTGCAGTTTTCTGCGATTGTCAGAAGTTCTTTTTTTCGTTTCGCATCGGTACATTCGGCTGCCTGGCGCTCTGCTTCATCAGCCATGCGGTGTGCGTAGGTGATCAGACCGTCGCACTGGATGATGCAGGCCTTCCAGAAATCGATTTTTTCCTGATCCTCTTTGCAGGTTCCGGGAGTTTTAGCTATGTTTTCGCGGCATTCCTGCATATACCCCTTCAGTCCTACGGACAGGAGTTTTTCGTGATCGCAGGTTGTTTCTCCGGATACGCCGTTTGTCAGACCCACTGTGATAATATCGTCCGCCATACATTCCCGTATATGTGCAGGGATCGCATCTTTGGACATATCCTCCATGGATTTCCCTTCCCAGTACGGCAGAGTTTCCAGGATGATTTTTTTGTCCTCCGGAGAGATATCGTACGGATCCTTGGATCGTGTGGAAAATTCGTCAATATCACTGATATACCAGGAACTGGACTGGAATTCAGGGTGCAGATTGGCGCCCCTGTATTTGTTGGTCGGGGTCCCGACGATCAGCTCGTCCTCCATAATCAGTGTTGTCATTCGCTCCGCAATATAACGGACGACCTCTGCCCGGAATTCCGGAATCGCGGTTCCCGCAAATTTTTTGTAGGCTTCTGTTGCCAGAACCAGCCTCTCAGATGTGATGCACGGACGGGTATTCCAAAGCTTGTCCCGCATTCTTTGTAATCTTGGATTCAGCATTGTTTTACTCCTTTTCAGGTTCTTCACCCCAGCATCATGCCGCCGTCGGCCAGCACGTTGGAGCCGTTCACATAACTCGCTTCATCAGAACTGAGGAAGTATACGACATTGGCGATTTCATCCGGCTCTGCGGGTCTGCCCAGCGGTCCGAGCGTTACCTGGGAATCGCTGAAATTCTTATAGTCTTCCACTGAGGCCCGGAACATATCTGTATTGACCCAGCCCGGAGATACAGAATTGGCGCGGATGCCGAACTGTCCGTATTCATTCGCGACATTTTTTGTCATACCGATAATCGCCCACTTGCTGGATCCGTATCCGATTTCGTAGGTGTATCCGGTCATCCCCGAGACGGAACCGAAATTGACGATGCTGCCTTTGCCCTGATTTTTCATGATCGGAAGAATATGCTCCATCATCAGGAATGTACCGAACACATTGATCTCATAGATTCTTTTAAAGTTTTCAAAGGAATAGTCGATGGTCGGATTATATTTGCCGATAATCGCAGCGGTGTTTACCAGTGCGTCGATCCGTCCCCGGGCGTTGAGAATTTCGGCGACTGTATCCTTTACCTGCTGTTCGTCAGAAACATCCAGCATATGGGAGCTCACACGCGCCGGGTCGAACCCTTCCCTTCCGACAACCTTTTCTAATGCGCCGGCATTGATATCCAGCATTGCCACATCATAGCCGCTGTCATAAAATTTTTTTACAATCGCGGAGCCGATGCCTCCGGATGCGCCGGTTACAACACATACCTTTCGTTCATTTGTCATGTCGAATCACCCTCTCTTCCGTATTCAGATGCGTGCACAAGCATCATACAGTGGCTGCCGGCGCACACTGCCGCCGCCGGATTGTGCGCCGCAGTACTGCTGACAGCCGCTGCCGGCGCCCGTTAAGTCCGACGGGGACTTGCAGATACTGTTTATACATCTATTCTAAAGAAACAGCACCAGGCAAGCAATAATTTAGTTGCGACAGAAAATAATTTTCTTGTCAAAGTTGCTCTGGGAAATCCAGTAATCTGTGAAAACAGGTCGGGATTATTTTGTTATCCACGATTATACATAGCAATCTAATCAATATTAACAGCAATAAAATCGTAGAACGTAGATTGACAAAATGTTATCATTTGCATAAATATTAACAAAAAAGAGGAATCGTATGTGTAAGGAATCGAGGGCCCTGGTGGGGTCCATTCAGAAATTCTCCACAGAGGACGGGCCGGGAATCCGGACGACAGTGTTTTTCAAAGGCTGTCCGCTGAACTGCAGATGGTGTCATAATCCGGAGCTGATTAATGCGGAGCAGGAGCTCATTCAGCTTCCGAACAGCTGTATCGGATGCGGCTATTGCATACAGATTTGTCCGCAGAAAGCAATTACGCCGGATGAAGACAGCAGGATTGAGATTGACCGGAGGAAATGCGATGGCTGTATGAAATGCGTGGACGGCTGTTATGCTCAGGCACTCAAGCGCGTCGCAGCTCCGATGACAGCGCAGGAGATTTTTCGTCAGGTGCTTCAGGACAAAGAATTCTATGAGCAGACAGGAGGCGGAATGACTCTGAGCGGGGGAGAAATTCTGTCGAATCAGAATATCGTTCGGGAACTGATCAGCCTGGCAGAAAACTCCGGGGTTGGCGTATGTCTCGATACTTCAGGATTCGGCGACGGGGTTTTCCTTCTGGAAATGGCTCTGCGGGATATCGTAACTGATATTCTGTTTGACATTAAAACCGTGGATCCTGCCGCACACAAAGCCTTGACGGGACAGAGCAACGATGTGATTCTCGGAAATCTGCAGATGCTGGCGGAGCATCCCGTGATTCGGGACAAAATACAGATCAGAATGCCTCTTATGGCGGGGGTTAATGACGGAGAAGGGGAGATTGAAGCGGTGATTGTTCTCATGCGCGGCATGGGGCTTCGCCGGGCCACATTGCTTCCCTACCACGACCTCGGGATATCCAAGATGAATAATCTTGGCAGACAGCAGGAACGATTTCAGCCGCCGTCGGAGGAGAGGCTGGATGTAATCCGGACAATGATGGAATCTGAAGGAATTACGACTGATATATTAGGCAGAGTCTGATTTATCATATGCGGGTTAATGTTGCGAAGTTATGAAAAGGAGTGCTGTTATGAGTAAAGACACCGGAAACAATAACTCTCTTCACAGAGGGCTGAAGGGCAGACATCTTCAGATGATCGCCATCGGAGGCTCAATCGGAACCGGTCTGTTCCTGGCAATGGGCGGAACGATCCGTGATGCGGGTCCGGGCGGAGCGATGGTCGCTTACGCGATCATGAGCGTAGTTGTATATTTTATGATGACGGCGTTAGGGGAAATGGCGACGGAATTGCCGATACCGGGCGCATTCACGTCTTACGCGAACCGTTTTGTCGATCCGGCGTGGGGATTTACAAACGGATGGGCGTACTGGTTTGGCAGCTCCATGACAGTGGCCGCAGAGCTGATTGCAGGAGCGATTATTATAAAATACTGGTTTCCGGACGTCAATTCCGCAGTATTTGTCGTCCTGTTCCTGGCAGTTCTGCTGGCGCTAAATCTGTTCTCTGTTAAAGGATTCGGCGAGGCAGAGTTCTGGTTCGCCGGAATCAAGGTTGTGATTACGGTAATTTTCCTGGTGGTCGGCGTACTGATGATCGTCGGTATTATGCACAGCGGCGAGGACGCCGGGTTTCACAACTGGGTGCTGGATGGAGGAAAAGCCGGAAAAGCACCGTTTGTAAACGGAATCGGAGGGATGGTCGGTATTTTCATGGTCGCGGCGTTCTCTTTCTCGAATACGGAGCTCGTCGGACTTTCCGCGGCTGAATCGGAAAATCCGAAGCATGACGTTCCGAAGGCAATCCACAGCGTGTTCTGGAGACTGGTGATCTTCTATCTGGGAACGATCTTTGTTGTGGCGACATTGATCCCATTCACAGAACCGTCTCTGCTGGATGCATCTGAGAGCAATGTGGCAGCGGCGCCTTACACAATCATCTTCCGGAATGCCGGATTTGCCGCTGCGGCGTCTCTGATGAACGCGGTAATTCTCACGTCTGTCCTGTCCTGCGGGAACTCTTCTATGTATGCGGCCTCCAGAACCATGCAGCATATGGCGGAGAAGGGAGACGCCCCGAAGTTTTTCGCGAAGATCAGCAAGAGGGGCGTGCCGGTGAGAGCTGTCCTGCTTACCGCTTTCATTGCAGCGTTCGCTTTTGTTGCATCTTTGCTGGGAGACGGCGTGGCATATACTGCAGCTTACTATCTCTGCGGAATCGCAGGCGTCTACAACTGGCTGACAATCAGTTTCGCTCACTACAGATTCAGGAAAGGCTGGGTCAAGCAGGGACGTTCGCTGGATGAGCTGGACTACAAGTCGCCGCTTTATCCTGCCGGATCGATATTTACAATCGTTGTCTGCGTCATCGTATGCTTCGGTGCCAACTGGTGGGTATTTACGGATTTCAACTGGTTTGATTTCATCACCTGCTATGCCATCATTCCGTTGTCAATTGTAATGTTCTTTGTTTACAAAAAGGTAAAGCATACGAAATGGGTTGCCTATGAGGATATGGATTTTACACCGCCGGAGGGCATCAGCAGGCAGGATATCTCGGCAGTTGACTGATCTGAGAATGTTTATTGCCAGGCGTTTCCGAAACGGAGGGAAATATGCCGCATGAGTTTAAAATAGGAAACGACAGAACTCGCCGGCTCGTTGATCCGGAGCTTGTCGCTAAGATTGACAGGGATTTTGAGCAGGAACTGATGTGTTCACAGATTACGTTTCGCCATGGAGCCGGAAAACTGGGATATGATGAAGAAATGGCGATGCTGGCTGCAAGTGGATTCGGATGGGGAATGCAGTGCGGAGAACGCTGCGGAGCGGTAACAGGTGCGCTGATGTCTCTTGGCTTGAAATTTGGATATCGCGACTTCTCCGAGTTCTCGAATTACGAGGTGCTGAAGGAGAAACAGGCAGAGTTTGACCGCAGATTTAAGGAACAGTTCGGAAGTCTGACATGCGCCGGAATTCTCAAGGCGAATTACGCAGATCCGGATCAGCGGAAAACCATCTACGCCGAGCAGCGGTACCGCGGATGCTCAGTTCTTACGGCGTATGCCTGCCGGCTTTTAGATGAACTTATGGATGACGGGGAGTGAACAAAATATTTTCATTTTCCGGCGTGACCGGTACAGAGCAATCTGTCAGATTTTCTGTATCAGTGCTGCCTGAACGCCGGCTCCCCTGAAATTCATGTCAACGGAAAGCTCGGAGCGGACCTGCTCCACATAGGCGTCCACGATCGGGTCTGTGGTGTATTCCAGATGGATATCATATTTCAGGGGCAGTTTCTCCGGAAAATGAAGTTTGCTCATCAGTCCGAACATGCTGTCAAAGGTGCTGGTGGAATACCGGGTAATCAGGTATTCGCCGGGGTTCAGAGCGATTGAGATGTTCACGGTCAGTTCGTCCTGAAATGCGTTCAGCACATCGTCTGCGTGATAGATTGTGTCTGCTCCCTGACAAAGTCCCAGTATGTCGCTGTTGTAGTTCATTGCCATGAGAATATAAGCCTCTTCATTATGCAGCCGTACGGCTGCATAATATTTATTTCGGAGAATCAGTTCGCCGTCGTTTGAAACGAGGAAATTCAGCCCCGTATACATCGGCTTGGGGACGCCTCCCGAGGTAAGGAGACTGCGCCCGCCCTTCAGAAGAATGTTCGGGTCCCCCTGGTCGCGCAGACCGAGACTGATCGTGCTGTGCGGTTCTATAACGCCCTGGCGCACAATGTAAATCAAACCGGCCACGGAATCGAAGCCGTAGTGCTTTTGTTCACCCGGAAAAAGGCGATTCCGGAGTTCCACCGAGATCCCTCTCTTAAGAAACTTTTGTTCCAGTTCATCACATCGCCCCGGGTCATCGCCGTCCCGGCAGATCAGAACCACCTCTGTGCAGCGGAGCTGGCGCAGGTGATCGAACAGGCTGTATCCTATGGAATCGAAATCGGCGGCGGTAACGGATAATTTCAGATGATGCCGGAAGGCGGAAATCGGCTCTGCGCCTGATGGAATTCTGTCTGTCAGATGGATTCTTTTCGCCAGGGACAGATTGGTATCCTGCCGTATAAGACGGGAACTCAGTCTGCGTGCGGTGTCCAGAATCCGGGAAACCGTGACCGGCTCCAGAACCGGCAGATTATCCGGGCTGATGACGTTATTGCGGTTTGCCGCCCGATGTTCACGGGGCGTATGACCGAACCACCGGACAAATGCGTCCTCGTAATATCGGGACGTGGAAAATCCTACCATATGAGCCACGGTGTTTATCTTTTTGTCGGTTTCCAAAAGATAAATTTCTGACCATTCTGCCCTTGCGAAGGAAAGGAAATCTCTGAAACTGATTCCGCAGTACTGATGGATCAGGTGGGAGAGGTAATAGGAACTGAGATGCTCCATTTCAGCAAGGTCATTCAGCGTGATTTTCAGTTCGTGATTGGCGTATATATAGTTGATCACATGACTGATGCGCTCTTCAATTACAGGGTTGTCGCAGTTGAAATGGACAACTACATCGTCATTAAAGGCGAACAGGTTAAAATGCTGATGCAGAGTGCGGACAACCTCCATGCAATGCTCAATACAGGCGTCGCGGTAATTGATATTTTTCTGCAGGTACGCGATGAGCATCTGAAGCAGGGTGTGCTTCAGATGAGACAGCCGCGGGCTCGGTTCGCTTGACGGATTGGTGCGGAAACAGCCCTTGGGCAGTTCGGGAAAAAACTGTGTGAAAAAAAGATTGCTGATATGAAATACCGCTGTAATGTTTTCGGTGTCCGATTTCATGGTATGCACTTCGTGGCCGGCGTTTGTAAAAATATCTCCTGCGCTGAGTGAATAGGTGCAGTAGCCGTTCCGGAGACTTATGGAGCCATCCAGAACATAGACAATCTCGGTGTCTTTATGATAGTGGATTGGATACCGTGAGATGTTTGCGACCGTAATTGAGATGGGGAAATTATCCTGGTACGATATTGTTTCTTCCAGCATGTGCGCCTCCTGTCGATTGCTGCGGCAGACGGAAAGCTTGTATCGCATTCGGGACGCGCAGGTTCTGCCTCCGACCAGAATGCGGATTTTCTGATTCTATATTAACATTTTATATCGGAGCATTTCAACCGTTTCATGAGTGCTGTCCGTCGGCACTCTAACCGATCCGGTATTTTCGATCGTGCAGAAGAGAAACGGATGCGGGCGGCGGAGATATGAATTCTGCGGCTCATAATATGTGAATGATGCGGCCCGGAGACTGTTGACATTTTGATATAACAAACTATAATGAAAGCGATTGCAACCGGCGGTTGACACATTGCAAAGGCGGTTTGGTGGTCTGCAACTGTATAAGAGACTATCCTTTTCTCATCAGATAAACCATCAGTATAGGCGTGTAAAGCCGGGAGGATGAAGATGATACTGGCAGACAAAATCATGGAACTCAGAAAGAGAGCGGGATGGTCCCAGGAACAGCTGGCAGAGAGACTGGGAGTGAGCCGCCAGTCGGTCTCCAAATGGGAGAGCGCTCAGTCCATTCCGGACATGAGCAAAATTCTGCAGCTGTCCGGGCTGTTCGGCGTGAGTACGGATTATCTGTTAAAGGATGAAATTGAGGAAGCGGACGTGACGTCTGACGCCGGCGTGATGGAATGTGACGGAGAGGAAACATCTCTGAGGAGAGTCACTATGGAAATGGCCGGAAGTTTTCTCGAAGCTAAGACGGCGACGGCGCCGAAGATCGCCTTTGGCGTGATGCTTTGTATCTTATCCCCTGTAGCGCTGATTTTTCTCAGCGGTGCGTCGGAATACGGCATGATCCCCATAGAAGAGGATCGGGCGACGATGACCGGACTCATTCCGACGATTTTATTCATCGCCGCGGGGGTTGCTCTTTTTGTATCCGCCGGAATGAAACTCGGGAAGTATGAATACCTGGAGAAAGAGCCTATCGATACAGTTTACGGAGTCGAAGGCATGGTACGGGACCGGATGAAAAAATGGGAAGATACGTACCGACGCATGATGGTGATCGGCATCGGTCTGTGTGTTATTGCCTGCCTCCCCATTTTTATCGCAGGAGCGATATTCCGGAGCGATGAAGATATGCCTATGATCCTTGCAGTCTGTCTGCTGCTGGTTCTTGTATCGGCAGGAGTCTATCTGATCGTGCGGGCATCCGTCACCTGGAACGGTTATCGCGCACTGCTGGAGGAAGGTGAATATTCCCGTTCCCACAAAAAAATCAATCGTTCTGTTTCCGGGGCGTATTGGGGAATTACGGTTGCGATTTACCTGGGGAGTAGTTTCCTGAGCGGCAGATGGGAGATGACATGGATCATCTGGCCGGTGGCCGGCGTGCTGTATGGAGCCATCGTCGAAATACTCGAGACCAGGAGCCGGAATTCCTGACAGAATATACGAACGTGAGATGACAAAGAGAGGTGATCCTTAGCATCATGCAGCTTCCTGTATCACAACAAGTAAATACTGCCAGTCTGGCACGAATTTTTGACAACAAAAGCGAAAGCTATAAGCTGTTCTGGTTTAAGGCGATTCTGCATCAGGTCGGCCAGGGAAAGGATGAGATTACTTTCCGGACGCTGATTGAGCGTATGATTGTTGACGCGTGGTATATGGTCAGCGAGTACAGACTTAATCTGGGGCCGTCTGATACACTGGAAAAGACCGTAAAATATATCGCAGAGCAGGAGAAATTTCGGCCGACAGAGAGCGAGGACGTTCTTTTGTCATATCTGAGAACCGACGGAGACAGACAGCTAAGGACAAATATGCGGAAACTGTCGCTGAACGTTCCATACCGTCTGCAGGCCCCGCTGATGGAAAGACCGGACGATCGGCTCTGGAGCAGACCGGCCGAAATTGTTGATTATATCAATATGCAGACCGGGATGATATACACCATTTATCGCGAGGGAGCATTGGACAGCAGGATACGGATTGCGCCGGAGTGGATGGACTATTTCCGCAGCAATCTGGGAATCCTTCTCGGCTGGACTGACTATAATCTGATTATTTATCTTCAGCGCAGAAATCCGACGGTGCCCGGCATCGCGAACAAAATTTACCCGCCGCAGGAGCGAAACCTTACCAGGGTCACAAAATATTGGAAGCATATCGTTCGGAATCTTGAGGTTGCCGATATTTATACAGGCGATCGGATGACAACAAAGGATTTATCCATTGATCATTTTGTTCCATGGTCGTATGTTGCCAGTGATGAATTGTGGAATCTTGTCCCTACGACTCGAAGTGTAAACAGCAGCAAAAGCAACAATCTGCCTCGCTGGGAGAAATACTTCGACAGACTCGTACAGACAGAATTTCAGGCATACAGGCTGCTGGCGACAGACAAAACGGCGGAAATGCTGTTTAATTAATGTGCGAAAGAAAATCTGAACAATGAGGAAATACGATATCATCTGTACAGACCGGGGCAGACGCTGGAACATTTCGCGGGACAACTGGAGGAGATCATGCTGCCCGTATACGATTCGGCAAAAAACAGGGGATTTCGGGAATGGATTTATGAGAGATGAACAAGACTACAGATTATTATAACCGTGCCGCGGAAAGTTATTTCCAATCTACAGAGGGCGCAGATTTTACAGAAGCATATGAACGTTTCCTGAAATATGTACCCGAAGGCGGCCGCATTATGGATGCCGGATGCGGGAGCGGTCGGGATGCGGCAGCGTTTAACCGCAAAGGATACCGGGCTGAAGGTATAGACGCTTCGGCAGAACTGGCACGGCTGGCGAAAGAAAATTTCAGGATTAAGGTTACGGTCTGCAACATGGCAAACTGGCGGGCAAATCACCCGTATGACGGAATCTGGTGCTGCGCATCGCTCCTTCATCTTGCAGAACCCGTTTAACCGGAGCAGGCCTGCGGCCGGGGTGTTCTTCGGATTAAACGCGCCGCTAAACCTCCTGTGTGTAAAATGACGGCAGTTAAATTTTAAGGACATTAGGGAGGTATCATCGAATGAATGATGAAAAGAAGCTGGCCGAACTGACCACTGAACAGACCGAGTTTAAGAGAGAAATCGGCGTGTTCGGCGGCGTCAGCATTATCGGCGGAATTATGATCGGATCCGGGATATTCTATCTGGGATCTTATGTTTTACAAAGAACCGGCATGAACAGCGGTCTGGCGCTGATCTGCTGGATTGTCGCGGGAGTCATCTCCCTGTTCGCGGGACTCTGCTATGCGGAGCTTGGATGCGCGATGCCGAAGGCGGGCGGCCGTCTGGTGTATCTGAACGAGGCGTATCACCCGGTGTTCGGCTTCATGGCCGGGTTCACCGACTGGCTGGTGGGAGGCCCCGGTTCTATCGCCGCGGTGTCCATCGCGATGATGACAGTGCTGAAGCCCTTTGTGGGCCTGAGCGATACAGGCGTAAAGATTGCCGCGATCATTCTGATTGTCGGCGCGACTCTGTATAATCTGATCGGAGTGAAGGTTGCGTCGGTGATCCAGGACATCTCTCTGGTCGCCAAGCTGGTTCCGATTCTGATCATCCTGGTCGCCGCCCTGGTCGCGGGCAAGGCGAGCCCGGATCTGTCCCTCGGCTCCGCATCGACATACGCCGCGGAGAATCATACGAGCATCATTGGAATGATGGCGATTGCGATCGTCGCCGCGCTGTGGGCATATGAGGGCTGGAGCAACCTGAATACCGTTACAGAGGAAATCAAGAATCCGAAGAGAAACCTTCCGCTGGCGATTATCATCGGAATCGGCGGAGTAACGGTGCTGTATACTTTGTTCAACTTCGCGATCATGAAGGTTCTGCCTCATGAAACGATCGTGAATATGATTAACAACGAAGACCTGTATCTGGGCACGGCTGTCGCGAAACAGGTACTGGGCAGCGCCGGCGCGGTCGTCGTGTCCGTCGGAATGATTCTGGCGATGTTCGGTTCCATGAACGGAATGATTCTGGCCCAGCCGAGAATGTACTATGCGATGGCAGAGGAGGGACATTTCTTCAAGAGCTTTGCGAAGCTTCATCCCAGGTACAGAATCCCGACAGTGCCGATCATCGTTCAGGGCGTGCTGTCCTGTGTCCTGGTGCTTCTGCGTAACCTGGATCAGCTGACGAATCTGGTCGTTCTCTCCGTGATGCTGTTCAATGTTCTGGTTATCATCGCGGTTCCGATTCTGCGCCGGAAGTATCCTGACATTGAACGCCCGTACAAAGTATGGCTTTACCCGGTATCCGTCGTCGTTGTTGCGGCGATCTTCGTGGGACTGTTCATTCAGGGCGCGATTGAGGATCCGGTAAACGGATTCGCGGGCTTTGCCGTACCGGCTGTCGGCGCGGTGGTATATTACATCTTCGACAGAAAAATCAAAAAGGAAGCGAAGGGAAATGAGTAAGACACTTTTATACAACGCGAAGGTATATGTCGAACGAGGTCATTTTGAGGAAGCCGTCCTGGTTGAGGACGGAATCATCCGGGCTGTCGGCGGGAACAAAGAGCTGCTGGCCGCGGCGGACGCCGAAACGGAAAAGAGGGACTGCGAGGGCAGAACACTGATTCCGGGCCTGAACGATTCTCATATGCATTTTATGCAGTTCGGTGAAACCAGGAACCAGGCGATGATCGAAGGCGTCACGTCGATTGACGAAATGATCCGCATCTGTCGTGAATTTGCGGAGGCGCATCCCGGCCATGTGAAGAGCGGCATGCACGCCATCGGCTGGAATCAGGATCTCTTTACTGACGGCGACCGGATGCCGGACCGCCACGATCTGGACAGAATCAGCACGGATTATCCCATCGTGCTGGAGCGTGTCTGCGGCCACATCGTTTCTGTCAACACGACACTGCTGAACATGCTGCATGTGAAGGAAAATCCGGAGTTCAAAAAAGAGGATTTCGGCGTTGATGAAAATGGAGAGCCCAACGGACTCTTCTACGGCAACGGCACGAATCTCGCGAAAAAGGTTGTGCCGGACTTCTCCCTCGAGGAGCGTCACAGAATCATACTGGAAACCATGGACTACTGCGTTTCCCACGGCCTTACCAGCGTTCAGAGCAACGACGTGGGAACCACATTCATGGACGGTCCCGTTGCCTTTGATCTGTTCCACAAAATCTATAACAGCGGCGAGGGAAAACTGCGTTACCGTCATCAGGTCTGCTTCAACGATCTGAATGAATTCCGCGATTATCTGGAAAACGGCGAGTACGCCCATCGAGAGGAGCTTTACCCGAAGGATTCCTGGCTGACGCTTGGACCGCTGAAGCTGTTCAAGGACGGAAGTCTCGGCGCACGGACGGCGCTGATGACAAACGGGTATGTCGGAGCGCCGGACAACCACGGACTGGAATGGATTGCTTCGGATGACATGGATGAATACTGCAGGCTCGCCGGGGAACACAATCTCCAGGTTGTTACGCACTGCATCGGCGACGAAGCGGTCAAGAGGGCTATCGACAGCTACGAGAAAGCTTTTGTTGACGGCAAAAATGCTCTGAGACACACCGTCATCCATTGTCAGGTGACCAGCGAGGAGTTGCTCGACCGGATCGCAGACGAGGGAATTCTGGTGTTCGCGCAGCCGATCTTCCTGGATTATGATATGCGCATTCTGGAAGAGCTTGTCGGCAAGGAGCTGGCCGCCACCTCCTACGCCTGGGGAAGTCTCCCCCGCAAGGGCGCTCACGTCGCATACGGCACGGACTGCCCGGTGGAGGACTGCAACCCGTTCCCGAACATCTACATGGCGGTTACCAGAAAAAATCTTAACGGCGAACCTGCCGGCGGATTCTACCCCGATGAATGTGTGGATGTGGAGACGGCGGTGGACGCGTATACCGTTGAGAGCGCCTACGGCGAGTTCATGGAAGACATCAAGGGCCGCATTAAAGAGGGCTATTACGCCGACATGGTGCTGCTCGACAGCGACATCTTCACGGTTGATCCCGACAGAATCAAGGATATCCTTCCTGTCATGACGATGGTGGGCGGCCGGATCGTCTTTGAGAAATAGGCGACAAAATTAAACGGGGCTGTGATCCGGATACACTGCTTCAGGCAGATTCCTTCGGGGATACTGTTTCAGGCAGGAGACCGTTTTCCACGGCTCCGTTTTGTGTTATGATAGGGACAGAAGTCCAGAGCGAGAGGGAGAGACGGAACGTATGGGAAACCGGATACTGATAAAAAACGGAAACTGTATGACAATGGATCGGGGACGGCGCTGTGAATGGGTGCTGCTTGAAGAGGACCGGATCGTGAAGCTCGGAGACGGCGACGGATACCGGCAGTATGAAACGGAGGGCGTCCGTCAGATTGACGCCGCGGGAGCGACCGTGCTCCCGGGATTTATCGACAATCATTTTCACCTGATAAACAGTGCGCTGATGGCGAGCTGGGTCAGTCTGGAGGGTGCGGAGAATTTCCCGGACATGGGAGAACGGCTCCGCAAAGCCTGTGCGGAAGGGCGGAAGGTGGTTCTTGCGTATAACCTGAGCGTTGAGGAGCTGGCGGAGAACCGTTTTCCCTCGCGTACAGAGCTCGACCGGATCTGTGACGACCGTCCGGTGATCCTGCTTTCGAGAGACGTGCATACAATTGTTCTGAACACGTATGCGATTTTGTATTACAAAATGCCGTTCGCGGCGAATGGCGTCGGGCTGGACGGCAGAAAGATGCCCACGGGGATTTTTCGCGGGCAGGCGGCGGCGCTGCTGGAGGAGCGGATTAATGAGATTTTCACTCCGGAGGATTTCGACGAAGCGACGCAGGCGTTTCTCCCCGCTCTCTTTTGTGAAGGCGTGACGACCATCGCCGCGATGGAAGGCGGCAATCACCTGACGGGACACGGACACAACAGCGAGTGCGACTTCCTTGCGAAAAACGCGGCGTGGTATCCGCTCTCCATCGAACTGTTTTATCAGACAACGGATGTGCGCATGGTGGCGGACAAAGGCCTCCGCCGTATCGGCGGAGCGTTATATATTGACGGAACGTTCGGGACTCACAGCGCGTCTTTGACTACAGATTACGCGGATATGCCGGGCGTCCGGGGGCACAATTTCTTTACGGATGAATACATGCGCTCCTTTGTTGAAGAATGCTGTGAAAACGGGCTGCAGATCGGTTTCGACGCAATCGGCGACGCTGCCATAGACTCTGTGCTGGACGCCCTCGAGTATGCGGCGCGAACCCGGAATGTGAAGGCGATGCGGCACCGGATCGAGCACGCCGAGCTGATCCGGACTGATCAGATGGAGAAGGCGGCCCGGCTGGGCGTGGTGCTCTGTATGCAGCCCGGTTATGAGGCGAGATGGGGCTTTCCGGGAGGAATGTATGAGGAGCGGCTGGGTGGACGCTACGGAGAGACGAACCGTTTTCGCGAAATTCTGGATCACGGGATCACGATCTGCGGGGGCTCTGACCACAGCGTATGTGAAATCAGTCCGATGGCCGCGATTTCGAGCGCGGTCAGTCATCCTGTGCCGGAGAACAGTATAACGAGGCAGGAGGCGCTGGAGATGTACACGATCAACGGAGCGTATGCTTTGTTCCTGGAGAAGGAAAAGGGCAGCATCACGGAGGGAAAGACGGCCGATCTGATTATTCTGGACCGGAACCTGGACGAGGTGAGGGATTCGGATCTGGCCGAGGTCAGGGTGAATCTCACGATAAAAAACGGCGAGATCATCTATGAAAGGACAGACGCATGCTGACGGTTTCGTTTATGGACAATCCCATACTGCGGCTGGACGGCAGACCCCTCGACGACAAAGTCAGCCAGAAGACCATCGCGCTGCTGGCTCTGCTGATGATGCGCGAGAACAAAACCATGCGCAGAGCGGAGCTCATCGACATCCTGTGGCCGGACAGCAGCGAGGATGCGGGGAAATACAATCTGCGGTTCAATCTGTGGCAGCTGCGGAAGGCGCTGGGCGAACGCGACGACAAAACGCTGGTCCTGGGCAGCCGCGCTGACTGCCGCATCAATCCGGATTATGAGTACGTCTGTGACATTGAAATCGTCGAACGCTGCCGGCTTGCAGAAGCTTCGTACAGTACTGCGAGCGGCACCCCGGGCGCGGATCGGATAAACAGCGAGGACAGTACTGCAAGCAGCGCTTCGACGAGATGTGCGGGCCCGTACAGTTCTGCGAGCGGTGATTTGGAGAAATCCGGAGGCGACGAGCTCGAGACGGTCCTGGATATGTTCCGCAGAGATTTCCTGTCGGACTACTATTTTCGCGGCTGCAGCGAGCTGAACGACATGATCGTGATGGAACGATACAGGCTGGAAAACCAGTATCTTCGACTGATGCGTGCGTATGTCCGGCGAACTTTTGAGGAAGGAAATTACCCGAAAAGTCTGGCAGCCGCAGAGAAAGCCCTCGAGATGGATCCCTATGATGAAGACATCACATATATTCAGCTCAGCATTCTGTTGAACCGGGGGAACTTCAGCGAAGCAGGGAAACAGTACCAACGTTTTCGCATGAAGCTCATGGCCGATATCGGCGTGGAGCCGTCCGAGGCGCTGAAGGAGCTGTTCCGCGATTTTACGCTTCCGGATCCGGAGCATCCCGAGCCTGTGGAATTCCTGTTCACTTCCGTTTCGGTTCCTCAGTACTTCTGGCTGACGGATCTGCTGCGGGCGATGTATGAGAAGGATGATTTCCGACTGACGGATTATGCGACGCAGGCACAGCTTGAGGATTTCGCATATATGCAGTACCGGCTGCGGCACGACAGCACAGTGCCGACGAAGACAGCGGTGACGACAACGAGCGCGACGACGGGCAGAATGACCAAGACGTTCGCACCCCCGATAGAGCGTATCTTAGATGAATTGCTTACAGTTATTGACGCCGTTTGTGGTTCAGGCGTTCCGGTGAACTTTTCCCTGACGCCCGGATCGGAAATCTCCGAGTCTCTGTATGGAATCACTCAAATCCTGGCCGCAAGGAACGGAGACAAATTCCATTTTAAACGAGCAGACGCTGCGGCAGGCACAAAGGACGGGCCGATGCGATGAACCTGAGAACCGGAACACCGCGGCGGGAAAAGGATGAGCTGAAATGAAGTGGACAGATGTGAAAGAAATTGTGGATGAGGTGAAGCCCGTACTTAAAGCAACTTCTGATGCGGTTTGCCTATTAGATCGGTACGGAAATATTCTTTACGAAAATCCTTTGTATGAGATCATGCTGAAGAGGGGGAATGCAGAGATCGTAGCAGATGCGAAGGATATTTATGTTGATGGGAAAAAAGCGGGACGTGTCGTCGTATATCATGATATTTCAGAAGTTAATCGTTTAAAAAGAGAACTGGAGAGGCTGAACCAGAAATTAAGAAAAGTCGAGGCGCGGTATACGTTTAAAGATATTATCGGAACAGATGCGGCAATGCAGGAGGCGGTTAATACCGCAAAGACAGCTGCGATGACGCCTGCTACGATCATGCTTCGCGGCGAAAGCGGTACTGGAAAGGAAATCTTTGCAAATGCCATACACAATACCAGCCCGAGACGGAATGAAAAATTCGTCAAAATCAACTGTTCTTCCATTCCGGATGAACTTCTGGAGAGTGAATTGTTCGGATATAGGGAAGGAGCTTTTACCGGCGCACAGAGAGGCGGAAAGAAAGGACTTTTTCAGGAGGCTGATAAGGGGAGTTTATTTCTGGATGAGATCGGAGATGTTTCTCCGCGCATGCAGGTAAAAATTCTCAGGGCACTTCAGGAGAGAGAAATCATGCCGGTGGGTTCAACGGAAGAAATTCCGATTGACGTAAGAATCATCTGTGCAACGAACAAGCCTTTGGAAGAGATGATAGAGGAAGGGACGTTTCGGGAGGACTTGTATTATCGACTGAATGTCTTCCCCATCAGGATTCCGCCGTTGCGCGACCGTAAGGAAGATATCGAAGAGCTTTCCATGTATCTTCTGAATCAATATAATGACTACTATGGAAGAAAAGTTACATCGATTGATGCAGGGGCGATAGCGCTGCTGAAGAAAGAAAAGTGGCCGGGAAATGTCAGAGAACTTCAGAATGTACTTTCACGGGCGCTGATCAATCTTTCGGAGGAGGAACAAAGACTGTCAGAAGAGGACATTCGGTCGGCAATCAATGGCGAGGAAATGAGGCCTAAGAGAGGTATGTCCTGTGAAATTGCATCGGATACGGTTCCGGAGAATCTTGGCGAAGCGATGGCAAAGATGGAGAGAGCGTGTATCCGGCGAGCGATAGAAAAAAATGGAGGCGACAAAAACAAGGCGGCAGCGCAGCTGGGCATTCCACTTCGCACGCTGTATTACAAATGCCGTAAACTGGACATTTGATCTGCAATATATTGCAAGGATGCAATATATTGCTGCAATAAATTGCAAAAAATCCGGAAACGAATAAGTAAAAACTGCGGAAGGTATTCTAAAACGGACGTTTCTGTTTTTGGCATGGGGATTGCTTTGTACATGTAATAAGAAAACGCTGTCCTCGTTGAAGAAAGGAATACCATGGATAATAATAAAGTATTAGATGAATTCGTAAGAAATTATTACGCACAGATGGCTGAGGGAGTGTACGGAACACCGATTTCTCTTGATCCGGAGGATACGGCTCTGATCCTGATCGATGTTCAGACCTGCGTTACGGAAGAATATTTTGTTGAGGGCTTCAAAGCGATGGGAATGGATGTGGAGCCTCTTATGCCGGCGCTGGATCAGTTAGGTGAGAATATCGGAGAGACGCTTGCAAACATTGAAAGAGTGCTGAACAAATGCAGAGAAAAGGGGATTCGGCCGATTCATATTAAAATAGAATCACTTCTTCCGGATGCAGCGGATACAGGAAGACTGCACAAAGATGCGGGCATGCTCTATCCGCCGGGAACACCCGGTACGGATTTCTGTAAAGAAGCAATGCCGCTGGAAGGAGAACTTGTCTTGAAGAAGACATGTTCCGGATCTGTTGTTGGAACGCCGATCGATCGCATTCTTCGTAATCTGCATATTGACAAGCTGATTGTTGTAGGCTTCTATACAGATCAGTGTGTAAGCACGGCAATCCGGGACTTCAGGGATCTTGGATATCAGGTGGATATGATCGAAGATGCGATGAATGCAATGAGTAAAGAAAGGCACGATAAGGCACTTCAGGCCATTCAGAACATTTATGCAGGCTCGGAAACAACGGAGGAACTGCTGACGCGACTGGAAGAACTGAAATAAGGAATGTTTGCTATGACAAAGGATATCATACGAAAATTCATGCCGAAGGTGATCGAATACAGACGACACTTTCATCAATTTCCCGAACTGAGTTTTGAGGAATTTGAAACGTCGGATTTTATAGCCGAGCAGCTGAAAAAATTGGGTTACAGCGTGCGGACAAATATTGGCGGAACCGGAGTGCTGGCGGTATTGGAGACGGGCGTACCGGGGCCTGTAATCGCATTTCGGGCCGATATGGATGCGCTTCCGGTTTTGGAGGAGAGCGGACTCGATTTTGATTCAAAAAGAGTCGGCGTAATGCATGCATGCGGACATGACGGGCATATGGCAGTGCTTCTGGGAACTGCAATGGTTCTGATGGAACTCCGAGAGCATCTGACGGGCACAATAAAACTGATCTTTCAGCCGGGCGAGGAGGCGAATGGAGGCGCAAAATGTATTATAAACGACGGTGCGTTGAAAAACCCTGACGTTCAGGAAATATATGCGCTTCATATGATGCCGGATGTTCCGACCGGAAGTATTGCGGTCAAGTCGGGATACATGTCGGCAACAGATGATGAGTTTTATATTAAAGTGAAAGGAATGGGAGCGCATTCATCAGAGCCGCAAGAAGGAATTAATGCGATTACTATTGCGTCACAGATTGTCATGAGCCTGAACAGTATTCAGGGAAGCAGTATGAGTCCGTTCGAGGTTGGAACGTTTTCAATATGTAAGATAAATGGCGGAGACGCGATCAACGTGATTCCTGAATATGTTGAAATGAGTGGAATGATCCGCTGTATTGAAAAAAGCAGTAAAATGATGCTCCGTGAAAGAATGGCTGCGATTGTGGAAAATACGGCAAAAGGATTCGGAGGTTCAGCGGAGGTGGATTTTATCCAGGGATTTCCGGCAGTAAATAACGATCCGATGCTGACGGTGAATATTATCAATGCAGCAGAGCGTGTATTGAAAAGCCGGGATGATATAATTATGATTGAGCGTCCTCATATGGGGTCAGAGGATTTCGCTTATTATCAGGAGGAAATCCCCGGTGCGATTTTTATGCTGGGATGCAGACAGGAGAACGCGGAAACAGGAGCCTTGCACAGTGCAGGATTGAATATCAATGAGGATTCACTGCAATATGGGATCGGCATATTCAGCGAGATTGCATTGGAGGTTTGCGGTGTGGTAAGATAGGGAATATGAGGTGACAAATCATGATTGAAATCAGACTTGAAGAATACCGCAGGCGCGCTGCCGCCTACGACGGAGAAAAACTGACGGGGGTGTGCGAATACCAAAGGCATTTTGGCGACTGGATTATTACACACACGGAAACCGACCCCGCTTATGGTGGACAGGGGATTGCAAGACGCCTTGTAGAGTGCGTTCTGAACAAAGCAGAATCGGAGGGCGGTTCCGTGACGACCACCTGCGGCTACGCCAGAAAAGTCATGGCGGAAAGAACAAAATAAGCCATAGCTATGGAGCGCGGAGTATTCTTTTGTTGTGTTCTGAAATGACAAAACCATAACTCGGCATGGTTTCGCAGCTCCAGACCTGCGGGAACCGTCTGCTGAACCTGCCGAGCCCCGTAATCCTGTCAATTTCAAAAATTTTTCAAAGCTCACAGGTCTGTTCGGGCAAATAAATCTATCGAGAGGTATGAACCCGTCTGGCTTCAGTGTCCTGTGGGGATGATGTTTCCGGATGTTGCCACATTTTTGAAAAAACCAAAAATGTGGCAACTCTAACCACTGTCTAACTCGAAATCTCTTGCCAGCCCAACATATCATACTATTCTGAACGGATGTTCGTGTGCCTGTACGCATTCGCTATTTCCTATCACTACTCATGCGCCTCAAAACATTCACTATTCTGGACCGCTCGTGTGTTTCCGCGATGCTGCGCTCTCCGATAGCCTGACGGCAGAGAACTCGTAAGCTCGTAATTGAGTTGAGAAGAAAAATATCTGCAAAACCGCTTGACAAATGATATCAAAATGATATCATTAAGATACAAGGTGTACGTTCGGCAGATGCAAGAGAGAAACCGATGAGAAATCCGGTCGGTCGTGGTCGGTCGGCATGACCGCACACAGCCGGGCTCCAATGGTTAGATTTTGGGAGGACATTGAAATGAAAGAAACTATTTTGACAACGAAAAAACGGGGAATGACGGTTCTGATTTTGGTAATTGTGCTTTATTTTGCGGCGGCGATGCTGTTCTTACGCACAATGGAATTCGGGGGAAGCATTCTGGTCGGCGCGCTGTGCGTGGTATGGTTTTTCCTCGGCTGGATACTGCTGCTCGGACTGAAGATACTGAAGCCGCAGGAGGCGCTGGTTCTGACGCTGTTCGGCAAATATGTCGGAACACTTCGCGGAGAGGGCTTTTACTTTGTGAATCCCTTCTGCACAGGCGTGAACCCGGCGGCGAGGACCAGACTCAGTCAGAGCGGCGATGCCGGAGAAGGCGGAAAGTCTGCTTTTTTCAAGGGGAACAAAGAAAAACCGGATGCGGCTGAACTGGCCAGCAAGAAGATTTCGCTGAAGGTCATGACGCTGAACAACAATGTACAGAAAATCAACGACTGCCTGGGAAATCCGGTTGAGATCGGAATCGCAGTGATGTGGAGAGTAACAGATACGGCGAAAGCGGTTTTCAATGTGGATAATTACAAAGAATACCTGTCGCTTCAGTGTGACAGCGCACTGAGGAACATTGTCCGGAATTATCCGTATGATGTTGCGCCCGGAGTCGATACGACCGGAGACGGCGTTGCGGATGAGGGAAGCCTTCGGGGGTCCAGTGAGATCGTCGCGGCCAGGATTCGGGATGAAATTCAGGAGAAGGTGAACGAAGCCGGTCTGGAGATTATTGACGCAAGAATTACTTATCTCGCTTATGCGACAGAGATTGCGGCGGCTATGCTGCAGAGACAGCAGGCTGCGGCAATCGTGGATGCCCGCACTATGATTGTGGAAGGTGCGGTCGGTATGGTGGAGATGGCTCTGGATCGGCTGAATGAAAAAGAAATTGTTGAACTCGACGAGGAGCGTAAGGCGGCAATGGTCTCCAATCTCATGGTTGTTCTCTGCGGCAATCATGAGGCGCAGCCGATTGTAAATACAGGAAGTCTGTATTAAGGGTGGTCGGCGTATTTTACCCGGGCCGGCGCTTCGGGAACATGGCCGGCCCCATGGTTCATAGAGAGAAGAAGCGACAGAAGACAGAAGGCGAAGCAGGATGAAGAAGAAACAGGTGCCGTTACGGCTCTCGGAAAAACTGTATAATGATATTGTGTCCTGGGCGGAGGATGATTTCCGGTCGGTGAACGGACAGATTGAATACCTGTTGACAGAGTGTGTGAAACAGCGCAAAAAGGACGGAAAATATGTGGGTGAGGAGATTGATGTTCCTCCGAAGCTGGATCTGAGGTGAGCCTGCGAGGTCTCCTGTCAGGAAGTTTATGCCTGACAGGGGATTTTTTTAGTGCGCCCGGCGAGCGCACGTTCTAAAGGGTGAAAGTCCCGAATCCGCCCGGCAGTGGGAAGGATACAGCCGAAGGCAAGGGTGTCCATCGTGAGGTGGAATCTGAAGGAAGCCGGATGTGGGGAAAATACTAACCCATGGGCAAACCTCTGGCCTGACGAACAGAAATCGCATATGAGGCTCTGTATGAGGATAAGGCTGCTAAACAGGTCAAAGTCCAATTACTGCACGGAATCATGCAGTGTAAATGCGGCAGGTAGATGGAGGAAAAGAACGTGTGAGTACCCGGGGAGGTCTCACCAGCAAGGAGACTTGTAGTAACAACGAATGGTGAGAAGTCAGCCGAAGCCATAGTAGCGGGCCAGTCCGTGAAGGGCCGAATCAATAGGAGTCTTGAGTACGACCGGGAAAGGAGGAACGAACTTGAGCACAGAAAACAAGAAAGAAAGCTGCCTGCAAAGGGATAGCGCGGAACGTAAAGAGTATGCAGGAGCGCGCCGTTCATTCCGCCGGATATGGAAGGAAAGGGACAGTGCAGAGCCGGGACTTCTTGAGGCGATACTGGACAGAAGAAATATGAATAAAGCCTACAAGAGAGTGAAGGCAAACAAGGGAGCGCCGGGTGTCGATGGAATGACCATCGAGGAGGCACTGCCTTACTTGCGGGAGCATAAAGATGAACTCATTGGAAGGATATTACGTGGGAAATATACCCCGTCTCCGGTGAGGAGAGTCGAGATCCCGAAACCAAACGGTGGAATACGAAAGCTTGGTATTCCAACTGTCATTGACCGTATCATCCAACAGGCCATCAGTCAGAAACTCATGCCCATCTACGAGCCGAAGTTTTCGGACGGAAGCTATGGCTACCGGCCGGGACGAAGCGCAAAGGATGCGATAAACAGCCTGCAAATAAAAAGTCAAGGCGAAAGTGAAGAACATTGAAAATTTTATACAGGTTGAAAATTAGGTATCAAAACAAGACCACCACCATACTCGTGCTGGTCTGAAAGGGTGTTTATGAAGCTATTCTGAATCCGGAAGAGATAAAAGATATTCTTTCACTCGTCCATAGTAGATTCGTAGAAACTTGTTGGCACCTGCTGTCATGTAGACATAGTAGGGTTTACCCTGAGCTCGTTTCTTATCCAGGAACTGATATACCGGATCATCTTGCGGCATATTCTTGATAAGAGCATCCATTATTTGAAACAGGGTTCTTCGTAGAGCTGCAGATCCACGCTTTGAGGCAGGAACGCTCTTTTGTGCATAGGACCCTGATTCATTTACGCCGGGATCTACGCCGGCAAATGCAGTGATAGCTCCCTTGTGAGTGAAACGTGTGACATCACCGATTTCAGCCATGAGTTGTGGACCGAGCGCTGGCCCAACACCTTTCATATCCATGACGACAGGGTATTCCGGGAGCTTAGATGCAGTATCATTCATGAGCGTGCGAAGTTTCTCGACGGTTGCAGAGGCGTTGTTGAGCTGTTCAATCGCCTGCCTGATGATAAGTTTTGTTATTTCATCCTTTGGAAGTACAGGAAAAAGCTCCTTTGCTTTTCCGTAGATTTCTTCAGTTTTTGCCTGACTGAAGTTATACTTCTTTCTTTTGCACCACTTCTGATAGTGGTCAATAAAGGCATTAAGAGACATCTTGCGAACACAGTCAGCATGCCAGTAAGTGGATGCAAAATCAACCCATTTCTGGCTGCCGTCACTACGCGCGGGGCTGTCAAAGTAAGTGTTAACGCCAGGATAGGTTTGATCAAGGATGCCGATGAGATTATTCTTCATAGCCGTCCTGTGCTTCATGTAGAAGCCAAACTGACGGTTCATGATTTTAAGCTGATTGCGTAATTCATCCATAACACTATACTGTTTCAGATTTTGCCACTTGTCAAGCGCATAGCGTGCAATCTTAACGGCATCCGCCTTATCGGATTTTACTTTACGCAGGGAGTCGTTATCAAAATCCTTGATCAGTTTGGGATTGACGGCGCTGACGAAGAGGTTGGCCTTGGAGAGCTGATGTGCAAGGACTTCGTAATAACGTCCTGTATGCTCCATTACAATCCGAGATTCACCTTCAATAGAATTGATCAGATCAATAAGTGAGTTGATATCACTGGTTGTGTGTTTGATTTCAAAAGGTGTAGAGACAATTTCACCAAATGGTCTCATGATTGCAACCATGCTTTTACCTTTAGAAACATCGATACCTACTGCGTTCATAATTTTGTCACTCCTTAAGATTATTGCAATGGATAAGTACCAGTTTTACTCATTGCCTATTCAATCTACTGTGGTGTGACACGAATTCACCTATGGCGATTCAACCTGCATAAAACGAACGCTGCGAATGAGGAACTGGTTATCAGTCTGTTTAACGGACGCGAAGTCCAAGAGAGGTAGACGATATACCGATTGCTCCATCATTATACAGCTTAAGCAACAAGATGGATAATTCCTTACTGGCTGTAAGGACTATTAACCATAAATATATTGTAGTAGAGTGAAGGAATATGCGGAGAAAGGATACCGCTATGCGGTTAGTCTTGATCTCAGCAAATACTTTGATACGCTGAATCATGAGCGGCTTCTGAATCTGCTGAGAAAGGATATCGATGATGAGAGAGTCATTCAGATCATCAAAAGGTACCTGAAGAGCGGAGTGATGGTGAACGGTGTGGTTATGGAAACAGAGGAAGGTTCGCCCCAGGGCGGAAACCTTTCTCCGCTTCTGGCCAACATTTATCTGGATGAGTTTGACAAAGAGTTCGAGAAGCGCGGGGTACCATGTGTACGCTACGCAGATGACATTGTATTGCTGTCGAGAAGCGAAAGAGCCGCAAAGCGGCTGCTGGAAACGAGCACTTCATATCTGGAAGGGAAGCTGAAGCTGACCGTGAACAAAGAGAAGAGCAAAGTTACCAGTGTTTTCGCTATCCGAAATTTTAAGTACCTCGGCTTCGCACGGGGAAGGAACGGAAGCGGAATATACGTTCGCGTTCATGCGAAGTCGTGGAGAAAGATGAAGGCTAAACTGAAAGATCTCTCTTCCCGGAGATGGGTTCAGAGCGTCATTCCGGCATTGCACAGAATCAAGGTGTACATGCGCGGATGGCTAAATTATTACGGCATAGCCGCAATGAAGAACAGCATCGGAAAACTCAATGGATGGCTGTACCACCGAATCCGGATGTGCATCTGGAAGATGTGGAAACGGCCGCGGTCAAAGATGAAGTATCTGATGAGACTGGGAATCCCGAAATACTATGCCTATATGACGGCAAACAGCCGCAGAGGGTATTGGTTTACATCGGCGACCAGCACAGTCAACAGAGCTTTGTCGAAAGAAATACTGGTACACATCGGATTTTATGATCTATCCGAAGCATACCAGCGAATGCACATCAACTATTGAAAGCGCCGTATACGCGAACCGTACGTACGGTGCTGTGAGAGGACGGGGGAAAACTCCCCCTCCTACTCGATTCCTGTTCTGGCCCAAATCCGGGACAGGGCTTGAATAACCGACGCAATCCTGTAAACTGGTAGTAGAAGGCCCGGGAGATGACGATAGGGCCGGGAGATGACGATAGGGCCCGGGAGATGACGATAGGGCCCGGGAGATGACGATAGGGCCCGGGGGATGACGGCAGGGCCGGGTTTTGTACGATGGAGTGAAAAGAAGTGAAAAGCAATGAAAAATAATTACGGGATTGACCGCGTGATAGAGCCGGCCGGGACAGTGCCGGTCAGCGCGTGGAAAATCGACAACAGCCCCGCGCTCAGGCCCGGGGAGGCCAGAGTGCGTCTGCGGCGGGTGCACATCGACTGGGACAGCTTCCGGCAGATATGTTCCAGCTGTGCTTATGATGACGAGAGAGTAAGGGCAAAGATTCTGTACTTTGTGCAGCGGCGCGGAAAACTGCATAATCCCTTCACAAACAGCGGAGGTACTTTTTCGGGTACAATTGATGAAATATATGACGGTACGGAGCTGCCGGACGGAATCGGCTGCGGCGATGAGATCTGCTGCCAGTCCTCGCTGGCCGGAATTCCTCTGAAAATCCGGCGAATCGACGAGGTGGACTACGATTACGGGCAGATCGTCTGCGACGGAACCGCGATTATTTTTCCGACGACTAATATTCTCCGGACTGTACATGACCTGTCGATGAACTATACACTGGCCGCCCTCAACATCGGAGAAGATCTGTACCGGATCAGCCGGATGATACGGGAGCGCAGAATGTCGAGGATTCTGATCATCGGCCGCGATATTCATACAGTAATGTACTATGCGGAGGCGATCCGGAGAACGGCCGGAGACGGCTGCGGCGTCACGGTTGTGGCGCACAAAAATAAACGGAGCGGAATTTCGGAAAATGAGATACGGAGCATGCTGATTCCGATGGTGCGGCATCTGTATTTCCTGGATCTGTCGGAGCCTCACAACGCGTTCGGATACTTGCTGAAGAAGGAATTCAAATCGGGTTTCATGGACGCGGTGCTGGTCACGGACAATGTTTACGGCGCAGAGACGCTGGCGGCGCTGTCCGTGCGCTCCCACGGGCTGCTGTATTTCGACCTGATGCGGAATAATTCCAGCAACGCCATGCTGGTGGCGGAGGGGCTGGGAAAGGTGGTGTCCATCGCGGCTTCCGACAACAGCGCGGAGAATTATGACCGGTTCACGCTGGGACTCCTTCGCGGAATGAAGCAGAGGCTGGAGAAGCTGAACGCCTTTTATCGTCAGAGAAACGGCAGAACGGTTCTTTGTGACAGCGAGCTCAGTGACAAAACCCTGGAGAAAGCGGCCGGGCTGGAGGAATACATCTTTGAAAGCGAGGTTTCCCGGAATCTGCTCCGGAACGTTCTGAACGTGGCGTGTTTCGACTGCAATGTGATCATTCAGGGTGAGACCGGCGTGGGAAAGGAGAAGATCCTTTCTCTGATCCATCAGAATTCAGAGCGGCGGGACGGGCCCTGCGTCCGGATCAACTGTTCGACCATT
Organism: Hornefia porci; assembly: GCF_001940235.1. Lineage (NCBI taxonomy): Bacteria > Bacillati > Bacillota > Clostridia > Peptostreptococcales > Anaerovoracaceae > Hornefia > Hornefia porci. The sequence goes on from NZ_MJIE01000001.1 coordinate 2,578,587, forward strand.
CCGGAGGGGCTTGCGGAGTCGGAGTTTTTCGGCTACGAGGAGGGAGCCTTTACCGGGGCGGTCAGCGGAGGGAAAAAAGGGTTTTTCGAGATGGCGGACGGTGGCATTTTGTTCCTGGATGAGATCGGGACCCTACCGCTTTCCATGCAGTCCAAGCTTCTGCGGGTGATTCAGGAGAATCAGTTTTACCGGGTTGGCGGCACGCAGCAGCAGGATGTGAATGTCCGGCTGATCTGTGCCAGCAATGCAGCTCTGAAGGAGCTGGTGGACGAGGGGGCGTTCCGCGAGGATCTCTACTACCGCCTGAATATCTGCACCATCGAGGTGCCGCCGCTTCGGGAGCGGAGATCGGACATTGTCAGGCTCGCATCTCACTTTGTGGAGGAGTGGAATCAGCGTTACCGCATCAGCAAGCATCTCACGTCCGACGCCTATGTGTCGCTTACCTCCTACCCGTGGCCGGGGAACGTGCGGGAGCTCGAGAACGTCATGCATCGTCTCGTCATCAATACCAGGGGCGCGTTTATCAGCGGCGGAGACGTGGACGAGATGCTGAACGCGGAGGAATACCGGGCGGTGGTGACAAAGCTTCGGCGGGAGCAGCTGGAGGACGCCGGCGACAGTGTGAATTATTATGAAATCATGGATGCGCAGGAGAAGAGGCTGATCGAGTATGCTCTGACAAAGGGCGGTACGACCCGCCGGGCGGCGGAAATTATCGGACTGTCCCATTCGACTTTTGCACGAAAAAAACAGAAACACGGCCTGTAAGACTTTGTGCGGGATACAACAAAGAAGAACCCGCCGCAAAAAACCGCCGCGGTCCGGCAAAATACGCCGTTCCGCGACGGGACGCCAGGCTCCCGCCGATTATGGAGGAAGCCTTTTCTGTCAGATTTTGTGCGATACGCACCAGTCGTCCGCTGCAGCGGGCATCTGTGCGGCAGAACCCTATACCAGTTCTCCCGCGTCGGCTTTAGCCTGTTCCTCCGGCGTCATCTTTGTGACCGTGACGCCGACGGCAGCCAGCACGAGAGTAGAGAGCATCATCGCGTAGTTGAAGATCAGATAAGGCATATAAGTGTATGCTGTGATTCCAAGCGTTGCGGCCATGAACATACCGCAGGTATTCCACGGAACCGCGCAGGAGGATACTGTTCCCGCGGATTCCAGCGCGTTGGAAAGGCATTTCGGGTGAATTCCCGCCTTGCGGTACGCAGGCGCAAACATTCTTCCCGGAATCAGGATGGAAATGTACTGCTCCGGCATGACGACGTTGGAGAGCACGCAGGTGAGCTCGGTCGCCGCGACCAGTCCGAATCCGCTCTTGACCTTCTTTGTGATAACCTGAATGATTGCAGACAGCTGTCCGGTGCCTTCCATGATGCCGCCGAACATCATGGCGATGACGGTCATCAGGATGGAGGAAGACATGTTCATCAGACCTCCGGTGGACAGTAGATTGTTCAGCTGTTTGATATCCGTGTTGCAGACAAAGCCGTTCCGCGCGATGTTCAGGATGTCGCCCAGATTGGCGCCGACATGATCCACCTTCAGAGTGTCCGGATCAAAGATAGACAGATCCTGCTGGAAGATCGGAGCCAGAATTGCGCCTGTGATCAGTCCCAGTGTGATTCCCGGAATCGCGGGGATCTTCAGTGCGATCGCTCCGATGACGACGATTGGCGGAATCAGAAGCAGCGGATTGATGTTGAAGGTATCCTTAAGCCCGTTTGCCAGAACTTCAGCCTGTGAGGTGTCCACATTTCCGGTGGACGCATGGGTGAACCCGTATACGCCGAAGAAAATGAGGGCGACAGAGTAGGCAAGGATGGTTGATTTCATCATGTATTTGACGTGAGTGAATACATCGGTGCCTGCCATGGCTGGAGCCAGGTTGGTTGTATCCGACAGGGGCGAAAGCTTGTCGCCGAAATAGGCGCCGGACAGAATCGCTCCGGCGGTCGGCCCCGGAGGCATACCCAGTCCGTGGGCGATGCCCATCAGCGCGAGTCCCATGGTTCCCGCGGTTCCCCAGGACGTTCCGGTTGCCAGTGATGTGATCGAGCAGATCAGCAGAGCGGCGACCAGGAAGATCGACGGGGACAGAAGCTTGAGTCCGTAGTAGATCATGGTCGGGATCGTTCCGCTCAGAAGCCAGACGCCGATCATCATTCCGACGATGCACAGAATGAGAATAGCCTGCATTGCCTTGGAGATTCCGGAGATCATCATCTCCTCAATCTGATTCCATTTATACCCGAGGGACAGCGAAACCAGCGCCGCCACGATTACGCCGATAAACATCGGGACATGCGGGTCTACATGGAAATAGGCAATGCCGACAGACATCACCAGTACCAGAGCTCCGAAGGAGATCAGCGACTGCCATACAGTCGGCGCCTTCGGCGTCTTCATTGTTGTTTCTTTTTCCATTTTGATAATTCCTCCTCATTGATGAATAATGAAAACATAACGCTAATATTAATAAGCACGGTCCGTGCCAACCGGAAAAAAGTCTTTACGCAAATCATTATGAATCATTGGAATCGACTGAAAAATCAACAAATCATCAGCGGCCCCGGAGTGGTTCCGGCTGAAGAAATCTGTCTGTGAAGGCAGGCTGTCTGCCCCAAATCAGAGCCAGAACTGTCTGGCTTGTCCCGATTACGGGACAAAACGGAAAGGGGGACAGACCTTTGCTGCCGCCGACCGGGAGCAGCGGAATAATCGCGGACTGCCTGCGGCCTTCGGGCGGGTTAGCCCTTTATCCGCGAGCGGACCTGTGGTATAGTATAAGTCAGAAAAATGTGTACACAGCACGAAGGAGGAATTATGCTGACTGATGAAATCAGAGCGGAGCTGTTCCGCCTGCAGGATCCGGCGTACCGGGATTTTCAGAGCCACCTGATCCCGACAGTGGCTCCGGAGCGCATGATCGGAGTGAGGACGCCGGAGCTTCGGAAATTCGCGAAGGAACTCGGGAAACGGACGGATACGGATGAATTTCTCGAAAATCTCCCGCACCGATATTTCGATGAGGATCAGCTGCACGCTTTTCTTTTGTCAGAGATGAAGGATTACGGAGAATGTCTTGCGGCGGTGGAAAGGTTTCTTCCCTTTGTCAATAACTGGGCGACCTGTGACCAGATGTCGCCGCGGGTATTCAGGAAACACCGGACAGAGCTGCTTCAGCCGATACGGGACTGGCTGGCGTCGGAGCAGCCTTACACGGTGAGATTCGGCGTCGGGATGCTGATGGAGCATTATCTGGACGGGGACTTCGATCCCACGTATCCGGAGATGGCGGCGCGGCTCCGGTCGGAGGAATATTATGTGAATATGATGATTGCCTGGTATTTTGCCACGGCTCTGGCCAAGCAGTATGAAGCGGTTCTGCCGTTTCTGGAGGAACAGAGACTCGATGTCTGGACGCATAACAAAGCGATACAGAAAGCGATAGAGAGCAGGAGGATCACGCCGGAGCAGAAAGCGTATCTGCGCGGGCTGAAGATAAAACGGCAGAAGTAGGCTGCAGGTCCGGCCTCAGGAAACGCCGGTCTGCATCCGCGCCGCGGACGGGGAAGCCAGGAGAGCGGAGAATAAACACGAGAAAGAAAGAGAAAGAAAGAAAAATAAGAAAGAGAGAAGAGAGAAAGAAAGGATTTGCGATGTCTGGCGATAATAAAGAGAAGAACAAGGTGAAGGCGCGTCTGCTGATTCTGACAAAGATGTTTTATAAGCAGACGGACGAGAATAACGCTATGACCACACGGGAGATTATCGATTACCTTGCGAGGCACGGGGTGCCCGCCAACGAAAAAACGCTTCGGGGGGATATCGCTCTCCTGCAGGAGCTGGGCGTTGATATTGTAAAGGTTGTGAGCCGTCCGAACAGGTATTTCTGGGGAGACCGCCGGTTTGAACTGCCGGAGCTGAAGCTGCTCATTGACGCGGTGGCTTCTTCCCGTTTCATTACGGCGAAGAAGAGCAAAGAGCTGGGAACCAAGCTTTGTTCTCTGGCGAGTGAGAACCAGCAGCGGGAGCTGAAGCGGCACATCTACGCCACCAATCGTGTCAAGTCCGATAATGAAACGATTTATTACATGGTGGACACGATCAATCACGCCATCAATGAGGGCAGGAGAATCCGGTTTCAGTACATCGAGTATACGCCGGAGCTGAAGCCTGTCCTGAGAAATGACGGAGAGGTTTACGAGCTGAGCCCCTACGCGCTCTTCTGGAATGAAGACTACTATTACGCGGTGGGCTGGTCTGACAAGCACGGGAACGTTTCCGCGTTCCGGGTCGATCGGATGAAATCTCCTGAGATGACAGAGGAGCCGGCAGCGGCGCCGCCGAAAAGCTTCAGCCTGGATGATTATTCCAGACGTATCTTCGAGATGTATGATGGCGAGCCGGTGAAGGTGCGCCTGGAGTGCCGGGACAGTCTGGCGAAGTACATCGTGGATCGCTTTGGAACCGAACTGAAGACAAGAGCTCTGCCGGGGAATCGCTTCGTCGTGGACGTGGAGGTTTCCCTCAGCCCGACATTCTATGCATGGGTGTTCCGGTTCGGCGGAGAGATTCGGATTTTGTCACCCCAGAAGGCGGTAATGCATCTGGCGGAGATGGCGCAGCGCATGGTTGAGCTGTCTAGCAGGGAATAGGTCTGCGACAAAAGGATAAATCTGACATTCTCTCGAACAAAGGAAAATTTGGAGTTGTTTGACATATGACAGTGGAAGGCAGAAACATCAGCAGGTTCAATACATCCGGCGCGGAGCTTGAAGAGGGGCTCCGCACGGCGTTTGTCGACGGCATGCAGCAGTCGAATCTCGCGTACAGACCACAGTTCGTTTCAAATGATTATCAGTCTGGAAGAAAGGTCCTCACAACGATCGAGGACGCACTGTTAGACTGCGAGGAATTCAGCTTCAGCGTCGCTTTTGTCACGATGGGCGGAATTGAACCGCTGCTGCAGACCTTCAGGGAGCTGGAGCAGAGAGGCGTCCGGGGACGGATTCTGACCACTGATTACCTCAATTTCAGTGAGCCCGGGGCGTTGGATAAGCTTGCCGGATTTTCCAATATTGAAGTCAGAATGTTTCAGTCGGACGGAACCGCACAGGGGTTTCATACGAAAGGGTACGTGTTTCGAAACAGAGAACTGTACCGGATTTTAGTCGGAAGCTCCAATATGACCCTTTCCGCTCTCACGAAAAACAAAGAGTGGAACACGAAGCTGGTGTCAACTGACCGGGGAGAATTTACACAGGATATCCTTTCTGAATTTGAGCGTCTGTGGAACGACCGGAACAGAACTAGAGAATACCGGGAATTTATCGGACATTACAGAATCCGATATGAGGAAGCCCGCAGACAGCGAAAAATTGCGCTCCAGTCGAATCCGATCGATTTCGAACAGGCGACACTGACGCCGAACAAAATGCAGGTCGGAGTGATTGAGAATGTACGTGAACTCATCAGACAGCACAAACGACGGGCGCTGCTGATTTCCGCGACAGGAACCGGAAAGACCTATGCATCGGCATTTGCTCTGAGGGATCAGAATCCCTCGAGGGTACTCTTTGTGGTTCACCGGGAACAGATTGCCAAACAATCCTTGCAGAGCTACAGAAGAGTCTTCGGCAACAAAGTAAACATGGGCCTGCTTTCCGGAAGCTGCAGAGACTACGATGCGGATTTTTTGTTCTCGACGATGCAGATGATGGCAAAGCCGGAGATTATGGAACGGTTTCCGCCGGATCACTTCGATTGCCTTGTGATTGACGAGGCCCATAAATCCGGCGCGGAAAGCTATCAGAAAATTATTGATTACTATAAACCGGGATTCTGCCTGGGAATGACGGCAAGTCCCGAGCGAACGGACGGATACGATGTCTATCGTCTGTTTGACAATAACATCGCGTATGAAATCCGTCTCCGTCAGGCGATGGAAGAGGATCTGCTCTGTCCGTTCCATTATTTCGGTATTACGGATTTGGAAATAAACGGGGAAGAGATTGACGACAAAAGCAGATTCAATCTCATCACATGCGATGACCGAGTGGATTATGTTCTGCGCCAGGCGCAGTTCTACGGATATAGCGGAGAGCGTATAAAGGGCCTGGTGTTCTGCAGCCGGAAGGATGTTGCACAGGAGCTTTCGAGGAAGTTTAATGAGCGCTGCTTTGAAGGACGTCGACTGAAAACCGCGTTCCTGTCGGGAGAAGATACGCAGGAACAAAGGGAAGAATGTATCAGACGTCTGTCGGGCCCCTCCGGAGAAGATCAGCTGGATTATATCTTCACGGTCGATATTTTCAATGAAGGAATCGATATCCCTGAAGTGAATCAGATTATCATGCTGCGTCCGACGGAAAGTCCTGTTATCTTTGTTCAGCAGCTGGGACGCGGACTGAGAAAGGCGGAGAACAAGGAATATGTTGTGGTGCTCGACTTCATCGCGAATTATTCCCGGAACTACTTGATTCCGATGGCGCTGTCGGGAGATCGGACATATAATAAAGATGCGGTCCGGAAGTATGTTCTGGAAGGGACAAATGTTATTCCGGGAGCGTCAACGATTCATTTTGATGAAATCGCCAGGCGAAAAATCTTTGAATCGATCGACAGCTTCACTGCCGGGAAAAGGCTGATTGTTTCGAAATACCGCGCGTTTCGCCAGAAGCTGGGGCGCGTTCCGACAATACTGGATTTCTACCATTACGGGGAAATCGATCCGATGCTGATTCTGAGCAATTACGGAACATATGACCGCCTGATAAGTGCGATGGAGAAAAAGGATTTCGGATTTACAAACGCGGAGCAGGAGAGTCTGCAGTTCGTTTCTGACTTTCTCGTGAACGGAAAGCGTCCGCATGAATTGCTGATTCTGGAGGCGCTGTGCGAGGACGGTTCGGTGAGTGAACGTATTATTCGGGACTGGCTGGGGACTCGTCGGGAGCCTTTCAGGAAACAGGATTATGATTCGGCACTGAACGTGATGAGCATGGAATTTACGAACGCGCAGTCATACAGAAGGAAGTATGGCGAGGTGGAGTTCTTTGATGCGGAGGAGATGGCGAAGGGACGCAGGATACGGTCGGAGGAGTTCAGGAAGGCGTTGAACAAGCCGGAATACCGGGAGCAGATGCAGGACCTTGTTTCCTTTGGACTGGAGCGTTACCGGGACAAATACGCGACCCATGACGAAGATAATTTTGTCCTGTATGAAAAATATTCCAGAAAGGATGTGTGCAGGCTGCTGAACTGGGAGCATGAAACCAGTGCGACGGTGTTCGGATATACGATCCGTGAAAACTCGTGTCCTATCTTTGTGACCTATAACAAAGCGGCAGATATTTCCTCCGGGATCAATTATGATGACGGCTTTCAGGACGAAGAGAATTTCAGCTGGATGACACGGCATAATGTCAGGCTGGACAGCAAAGAGGCGCAGGATATTATAAATTGTGAGAACGACGGGCTGCGAATCTATCTCTTTGTTAAAAAGAGTGATGACGAGGGAACCGATTTCTATTATATGGGAAGGATGAAACCGACGCACTGGCGCGAAACGGTGCAGAAGGTGGATGAGAACGGGAAAACGGAGCCGATTGTCAATTTCCGCTTTGCGATGGAGCATCGCGTCAGAAATGACATTTATCGATATTTCAGGGAAGATCGCTGAAAACTGTGCGGCAATAGACGAGAAAATATAAGAAGATACAAGGATATACAAGGAGACAGCATGAAATCAATTGAGGTTGTGGCGGCAATCATTCGCAGAAACGGCAGAATCCTGGCGACACAGAGAGGCTATGGAGAGTTTAAGGACGGATGGGAATTCCCCGGCGGAAAAACAGAACGCGGAGAAACTCCGCAGCAGGCTCTCATCCGGGAGATAAAGGAAGAACTGAAATCGGAGATCCGGGTTGGGGAGAAGCTGTGCACAGTTGAATACGACTATCCGAAATTTCATCTGATTATGCACTGCTTCTGGTGTGACTTACTTGATGGCGAGCCGGTTTTGCTGGAGCATGAGGCGGCCAGATGGCTGACCGCGGATGAGTTGAATTCTGTCGACTGGCTGCCGGCGGATGTTCAGGTGGTCGAGGCGATTCTAGCGGACAGCGCGAGCATATCCTGATACTGCTTCAGGGAACGCCGTATCCGGTTCTATTTCGGAGATGAAGCTGCAGAATGTGATTCCTATCATATTTTTATAAGATTTAGTGTGACCGTGAGTTATGATGACTGGAACAGGATTTCCGGCTTCGGCAAAAACGAGAAGCAGACTTGGGAGCCTATAAAATTTTTTTTTTATTTTACGGCTGTTCAGAACGAACGTTTTGTGCTATACTGGATTGAGTTATAAGTCAAGTAATTGAGACGCACAGCGGAGAAGAATATGCTGAAGAATAATATAGAAATGGATGTAAAAATGAGATGTATCGAGAAGTCCACCACTCAGGCGAAGATCGCTGAGAACATCGGTACATCGCCGTCATATGTGAATAAGATCGTCCGCAGCAAAGAACAGATCATGAACAAGACCTTCCTGGCAATGATGGAGGATCTGGGCTTTGACGTGGAACTGCATTATGTGGAGAGGGAAGATAAGAAATGAAGCAGGTCAAGGATAAAGAGTATGAACATTTTCAGCAATACCTCTACAATCAAGCGCATGGCTATATCTGGACGCCCGACACGCTGGAGCTGATCTGCAGCTGGAATGACGGGGATCTGGAACGGATAGGAAAGCAGATTCTGGAAATGGCGGTCAGGCTCCGGAAGAGTGAGGTGGACTTGCTGAAGGACTTCTTGCATGAGGCGATCTTCATTCCAAAAGGGGCGGAGCCACCGGAAAGGGATATCATCGAGAAACCGGAACTGCGTGTTTACACGGATGACTTCGGAACCAGAAAGGGCGATAACTGTCTGGTGGCTGATTTCGGCGGGAAGGTTGTCGGTGCGGTTTGGACACGGATCATGAATGATTATGGCCATGTAGATGATGAAACGCCGTCCTTTGCTATTTCGCTATTCAAGGAATACCGGGGACAGGGCATCGGCTCACAGCTGATGGTGAGGATGTTGGAACTGCTGAAGTGGCAGGGGTATGAGAAGGCTTCCCTGGCGAAACAGAAAGCGAACTATGCTGTGAAGATGTATGAGGATGTCGGGTTCAAGACTGTGGACGAGAATGCCGAAGAATATATTATGGTGTGCGAGTTGTAGAAAAAAGGCAGATGCTTGATTTGGACGGCTACTAAAGAAAAAGTGTTTGAGGTCACAATTTGTGACCTCAAAGATGGAGGTGCAAATGGCAAAAAAGGGACAGGAGCAGACGACGGATATTATTCCTGCGATAGCGGAAACTAAAGATATAAAGAGTCTGATTTATGTTGTTCGTGGGCAGCAGGTGATGTTGGACAGTGATCTTGCGATGCTCTATCAAGTTGAAACAAAAGTTTTCAATCAGGCTGTGACCAGAAATATAGATCGTTTTCCAGAAAATTTCAGATTTCAGCTGACAAAAGAGGAATTTGATGCTTTGAGGTCACAGATTGCAACCTCAAACGGAAGAGGCGGCAGAAGATATAGACCGTACATGTTCACGGAGCAGGGCATAGCCATGTTGTCCGGTGTTCTTCGGAGTGATGTGGCAATTCAGGTGTCGATCCGGATAATGAATACCTTCGTTGAAATGCGGCGTTTCATCGCTAATAATGCACTGCTTTTTGAAAAAGTCAGCAATATAGAATTGAAGCAGCTGGAATACCAGAAAAGCACAGATGAGAAATTTGACAAAGTTTTCCAGTATATTGAGGATCATGCTGAATCAGAGCAAAAGGTGTTCTTTGATGGTCAGATATATGATGCCTTCAGCTTGATTACAACTATAATACAGAAAGCACAGAAGGAAATCATCCTTATTGACGGATATGTTGATGTGGATACTTTGAACATTCTGGCGAAGAAGAATACCGGCGTTGACGTAAAGATTTATACATTTGCGAGCGCACAGCTTACAAATAGGGATGCGGCTAACTTTAATGCACAGTATCCTACATTGACTGTAAAAAAGACGCAGGTGTTCCATGACAGGTTCATTATTCTGGATGGAAAGACGGCTTACCATGTAGGGGCATCCATAAAGGATGCAGGAAAGAAGTGCTTTGGAATTTCGCTGATGGAGGATCCGGGCGTAGTGACAGATTTGCTGAATCGGCTGAAGACGGTATGAATGATACGGATATGTGAAGTCGGTTTTCAGAAGGGAATGAAATTTTTTAAGAAAATCTGATTGTCCCTATTGACAATACGCTGACGAGGCCCATAAATCCGGCGCGGAAAGCTATCAGAAAATTATCGATTACTATAAACCGGGATTCTGCCTGGGAATGACGGCAAGTCCCGAGCGAACGGACGGATACGATGTCTATCGTCTGTTTGACAATAACATCGCGTATGAAATCCGTCTCCGTCAGGCGATGGAAGAGGATCTGCTCTGTCCGTTCCATTATTTCGGTATTACGGATTTGGAAATAAACGGGGAAGAGATTGACAACAAAAGCAGATTCAATCTCATCACATGCGATGACCGAGTGGATTATGTTCTGCGCCAGGCGCAGTTCTACGGATATAGCGGAGAGCGTGTAAAGGGCCTGGTGTTCTGCAGCCGGAAGGATGCTGCACAGGAGCTTTCGAGGAAGTTTAATGAGCGCTGCTTTGAAGGACGTCGACTGAAAACCGCGTTCCTGTCGGGAGAAGATACGCAGGAACGGCAGAATCCTGGCGACACAGAGAGGCTATGGAGAGTTTAAGGACGGATGGGAATTCCCCGGCGGAAAAACAGAACGCGGTGAAACCCCGCAGCAGGCTCTCATCCGGGAGATAAAGGAAGAACTGAAATCGGAGATCCGGGTTGGGGAGAAGCTGTGCACAGTTGAATACGACTATCCGAAATTTCATCTGACCATGCACTGCTTCTGGTGTGATTTGCTTGATGGCGAACCGGTTCTGCTGGAGCATGAGGCGGCCAGATGGCTGACCGCGGATGAGTTGAATTCTGTCGACTGGCTGCCGGCGGATGTTCAGGTGGTCGAGGCGATTCTGGCGGACAGCGCGAGCATATCCTGATACTGCTTCAGGGAATGCCGAATCCGGTTCTATTTCGGAGATGAAGCGGCAGAATGTGATTCCTATCGTATTTTTATAAGATTTAGTGTGATCGTGAGTTATGATGACTGGAACAGGATTTCCCGCTTCGGCAAAAACGAGAAGCAGAAGACAGGGATAGTTGATATTTTTGCCGATAATGTGGTATGCTATACAGTAGATAAGTGTGTTTTTTTGATCTGATTTATGACGGAGGACAGCAGATGCGATACCTTTCGGTTGCAGAGACAGCAAAAAAATGGGATGTGTCGGAGCGTAGTGTTAGAAACTATTGTGCCCAGGGACGTGTGAATGGAGCGTTTCTTACCGGCAAGACCTGGAATATTCCCGAAAATGCAGAAAAAACAGAGCGCATCAACAAGAGAAAAGAAGAACCGATTACTCTCTTGAGTATTCTGAAAGAGCAGAAGGCGAGCAAATACTCCGGCGGAATTTACCATAAGACACAGATTGATTTGACATACAATTCCAACCATATCGAAGGCAGCTGTCTGACTCACGATCAGACCAGGTATATTTTTGAAACCAACACGATCAGCATAGAAAATGAAGTTCTCAATGTTGATGATGTGATTGAAACAGCAAATCATTTCCGTTGCATTGATATGATTATTGATAACGCGAAAGCCTCTTTGACAGAGAAGTGTATCAAAGAGCTTCATCTGATTTTAAAGAACGGAACCAGCGATTCCAGAAAAGACTGGTTCGCAGTTGGCGACTACAAAAAACTTCCAAACGAGGTTGGTGGTATGGATACTGCCCTTCCGGAAGAAGTTGCCGATAAGATGAAAGCGTTACTGACAGAATATAATGCCAGGGAAGAAAAGACTTTAGAGGATATTCTGGACTTTCATGTAAAGTTTGAGCGAATCCATCCGTTCCAGGACGGTAACGGCCGTGTGGGCAGATTGATTATGTTCAAGGAATGCCTGAAATACAATATTGTTCCTTTCATTATTGAGGATAATCTGAAGATGTTCTATTACCGGGGATTGAAAGAGTGGAATAATGAAAAAGGCTACCTGGCAGACACTTGTCTGACCGCACAGGATAAATATAAAACATATTTGGACTATTTCAGGATCGCTTATTAAGAAGGAAGATTTCCGAAGTGTTAAAGGCTCATTCCAAAGTGTCAATTTGACACTTTGGGAAATGAGATATTTTTGTGCGCTCGCCGGACACAAAAAAAACGGAGGCCTGCCGCGGGAAACATTTCGCCAATGTTTCCCGCGGCAGTCTCCATTTTGATTCCATGAAGTCCGCCGTTCAGGACGCGTGCTTTTCTTCCTGTTCGGCCCTTTTTTTGTTGGCGTGGAAATAGAAGCTGATGCTGAAGATGAAGCCTCCCCACAGGAGTCCGCATCCGATAATCATCATGGTAATTGCTGCGCTACTCATACAGTGCCACCTCCTTTGTGGTCAGCGGATCAAGGGTCGCATAGCCCTCGCGGCTCTTCGCGTTGTTCAGCACGATGGCGCCGATGACGACGATCAGCAGAGAGCCCCATCCGAAAATATTGATATCCAGCTGGCTGTATTCACCGTAGCCGTTGAGCACGAAGCCGCGGGTGTTCAGGAAGGTCATGATGCCCAGCATGATCACCGTGACGAACTTCAGGCAGCCGATGAACCAGACCTTGGAAGCCGGGAAGTTGGAATAGCGGTTTGCCATCTGACGGATGCGCTCCAGCTTGAAGAACCAGCCGACCAGGATCAGCTCAAGGAATCCGGAAACGGCGAGTCCGATATTGTTGATGAAGGCGTCCAGGATATCCAGGATGTTCAGCCCGGCACCCGTGATGAAGAAGATGCTCAGGAGGAACGCCGGAACCAGTGTGAAGGTGACAGCTCTGTTGTGGGAAATCTCGAATTTGTCTTTCACTGCGGTGACGATTACCTGAGAAATCGATACCAGCGAGGTGATACCGGCCACGAACAGCGCGCCGAAGAAGCATACGCCGGTCAGCGCCTGCATGGTGGGCAGAGAACTGATGGCGGTCGGGAAGGTCATGAAGGCCAGTCCGACGCCGGCGCCTGCAACCTGTTCGACAGGCACGCCCTGGGAATACGCCATGAAACCGATAATGCTGAAGACGCCGATGCCGGCGAACAGCTCGAACCCGTGGTTTGCGGTCGCAGTGATGAACGCGCTGTTGACCACGTCAGTTTCCATCGGCAGATAGCTGGAATAAGAAATCATGATTCCGAAAGCGATGGACAGACTGTAGAAGATCTGGCCGTAGGCCGCGATCCAGACATTCGGTTTGGTTAGCGAGGACCAGTCAGGATTGAACATGTACTGCAGACCGTCTGCCGCATGGGGCAGCGTGATTCCGCGGATGACCAGGACGCAGGTCAGCACCATCAGGATCGGCAGTCCGATCTTGCAGGCCATTTCGACGCCTCTGGAGATGCCGCGGTACATGATGACCGCCGCCAGCGCCCATACGACGATGAACGGGATCAGAAGATTGGTCTGGATTCCGCCCAGGGTATGTGCGTTCGCGGTTACGCCCAGGAATTTAACAAAGAATTTCGTCGGATCTGAACCCCACGCCTGTGTAAAGGAAAAACCGACGTAGGACAGTGTCCATACGATAATCGCGAAATAATAGATCAGAATCATGAAGGAAATCATGACCTGTACCCAGCCAAGCCATTCAAAACGGCGGTTCAGCCGGGCCAGTGCGGCGGGGGCGCCGCCGCGGTAGGATTTACCGATGGTATACTCCATGATTAAAATCGGGATTCCCGCCGTGATGATGGCGATCAGGTAAGGCAGAAGGAAGGCTCCGCCTCCGTTATTTGCCGCCACGTACGGAAATCGCCAGAGATTGCCCAGGCCAACGGCAGAGCCGATTGCCGAGACAATAAAACCAACTTTAGAATTCCATTGTTCTCTCATTTACACTCTCCTCATTTCGAACTCAAAAACTCAGGTTTCATAATAATTGCATTATTCGCGCATGTATAGATACAAACGCAAAGACAATTATATAAAAACGGCATGAAAATGTCAATATCAATAATTTATTCGACAGAAATTTGTTCGCAAAAACAAAATACGGCCGCTGCGCCAGAGGGTTTTCGTCCCGAACCACGAATTTAAGAGTCTCTTCGCAGGGATGTTCGGGGGATTTTCGCGGCCCTCCCTCGGGGGCTTTTCGCGGGCCCCGGCGCAGATTTTTTTGTTGCCGGAGACTCCATGAACCGATTGATTTTCGCGTGCATCTCTGCTAAACTTGCAGTATACGGAAGAGAATATCTGGAAGCCTGCTAATAAAATGTCAAGCAGGAATTTGGGAGGAGAATATCTGATGAACGATAAAATTACAGATTCCATCGTCTATGTCGGTGTGAATGATTACGATATCGATCTGTTTGAGGGACATTATGTTGTTCCGGAGGGGATGGCGTACAACTCCTACGTGATTCTGGATCAGAAGGTTGCGGTCATGGACACCGTCGACCAGAGGAAGACGTCAGAGTGGCTTCAGAATGTCTACTGTGTCCTTCAGGGGCGCCGGCCGGATTATCTCGTTGTACAGCATATGGAACCGGATCATTCCGCATCGATTCAGGCGTTTCTGAATACGTACCCGGAGACGACGGTGGTCGGCAACAGCAAGATCTTTCAGATGATTCATCAGTTCTTCCCGGAGCTCACGCTGAAAAACAAGCTGGAGGTCGGAGACGGGGATACGCTGCGGCTGGGAACCCATGAACTGACTTTTGTGTTCGCTCCCATGGTTCATTGGCCTGAGGTGATGGTTACATACGATGCGGCGGATCGGGTTCTGTTCTCTGCGGACGGATTCGGGAAATTCGGATCCCGGGATGCGGGCGGTGACTGGGCCTGCGAGGCGAGACGCTATTATTTCGGTATCGTCGGCAAATACGGGGAGCAGGTACAGAATCTGCTGAAGAAGGCCGCCGGTCTGGACATTGCGATGATCTGCCCTCTGCACGGCCCGGTGCTGACGGAGAATCTCGGCTATTATCTGGGACTGTACGACACCTGGTCCAGCTACCAGCCGGAGGATGACGGTGTGTGCATCTGTTATACCTCTGTTTACGGGCATACAAAGAAGGCCGCGGAGATGCTCTGCACTGAGCTGCAGGATAAAGGCGTTCCGGAGGTGGTGCTCCACGATCTGGCCAGAAGCGATATTTCGGAGTGCGTTGAGGATGCGTTCCGTCTGGATAAGCTTGTGCTGGCCACCACGACCTTCAACTCGGAGATCTTCCCGTTCATGCGGGAGTTCATCGATCATCTGGTGGAGCGCAACTATCAGAAGCGGACTGTCGCGCTGATTGAAAACGGTTCCTGGGCACCGAACGCCATTAATGTCATGAAGGCAGCCTTCAGGGATTCCAGGGATATTTTGTTTACGGAGAATAATGTAACGATTCTGTCCGCGCTGAATCAGGAGAGCACGGAGAAACTCCATGCGCTGGCGGATGAACTGGCCATGGATTATGCCGGCGCGCAGATCAGCCGCAGACAGACCATCGATCCGACGGCGCAGTTCCGCATCGGCTACGGACTTTACGTGGTGACCTGCAACGACGGGAATAAACACAACGGACAGATCGTGAACACGGTTTCACAGGTGGCTTCTAATCCGGATCGGTTCGCCGTGAACCTGAATAAATCCAATTACACTGCGGAGGTGATTTACCGGACCGGCGTGCTGAATGTCTGCGTGCTGAATCAGCAGGCTCCCTTCCGGATCTTTGAGCACTTCGGCTTTCAGTCCGGTCGTGATGTGGACAAGTTCGCGGATTACCGGCACTACGGGATTTCCTCCAACGGGCTGGCGTATCTGAGCAGGTATGCCAACGCCTATCTGTCCATGAAAGTGACCGGAATCGTGGATATGGGCTCTCACTGGATGTTCGTCTGTGAGCTGACGGAATCCGCGGTGCTGAATTCTGTGGAAACGATGACCTATTCCTGGTATCAGCAGAACGTCAAACCGAAGCCCGAGGCGAAGGGCAAGGGCTGGGTGTGCAGCGTCTGCGGGTACGTCTATGAGGGAGAGGAGCTTCCCGAGGACTTCATCTGTCCGCTGTGCAAGCATCCGGCAAGCGACTTCCGCAGGCTGTAACGGCAGGTACTGTTCGCCGGTGCGCACTGGAGTATATCATGCCTGCACTGTTCGCTGGCATACAAATTGCAACTTATATGGCCAAAGTAAATCTGCCGCCCGGGGGAACTGATCCGGGTGAAATGACGGAGGCCTGATGAAATGACAGGGATGAAGCCCTGCCCGGAGAGGGCGGGGCTTCTGCATTTCCGGCCCGGGGCGGCAGGATTTCTGCAACACTGTTGCAGAGGGACAACAAAGAAATAACCCGAAGAAAGAATACCGGAGGTGGGTCAATGAAATTTGCATTTGTGGGAACCGGAATGATCGGTTCCGGTCTGGCTGTGAACGCTGCGCTGAGAGGTCAGGATGTGGTGCTGTACGATGTCGCGGAGCCGGAAGTGGTGAAGGGAACTGTCAGGAAGGTTCTGGATATCCTCGTGGAGGCGGGAGCTGTCGACAGAGAAAAAGCGGACGAGACTTTGTCGAAGATGTCGTTCACAAAGGATCTTGCGGAAGCCGTGACCGGGGCTGATTTTGTACAGGAATGTGTGCCGGAGAAGCTTGAGCTCAAGCATGCGACGTATCGTCAGATTCAGGAAATCTGCGGCGACAGCACAGTCATCGCCAGCTCGACAAGCGGCATGTTTCCGTCCGCGCTGGCGGAGGGCGCGCTCTATCCGGAGCGGATTATTGTAGGGCATCCGTACAATCCGTCGTATCTGCTGCCGCTGATCGAAATCTGCGGACCCCACGCGCCGCAGGAAACCATTGACCGGGCGCTGGAGGCTTACCGGGCGATGGGCAAGGAGCCTGTGGTCTGCCGCAAAGAGGTGACGGGCTTTATCGTCAACAGTCTTTCCTGGGGAGTGATGGACGGTGCGATTGACAAGGTTCTGGACGGCGTCTGTGATGTCGAGGATGTGGATAAGGCTGTCATGTACGGACCGGGACTGCGGATGGCGGTGACCGGGCAGCTTCTGACCATGTCCATGGGCGTGCAGGGCGGATTCAGGGAGATGGCGGAGAAATACGGAAAGACCGCTGCCCGCCGGCCGGATCAGATTGAACACTACGGTCAGATTGCGGATGGAGTGGACGCGGAGATCGCGGACCGGTCCGACGCGCAGGGCAGAACCGTGGAGGAAATCACTAAATTCCGTGACAAAGCGTTTGTCGAGCTCCTGAAGCTGCAGGGGAAGCTGTAATCGGCGTCTGTTCGTTAAGTCTCCGTCGGATTTAATGAGTGCTGACGGCAGATTCGGGTATCGAAAAAAATGAAATGCTGTAATGAAATGCTGTAACGAGAAAATCATCAGAAAATGTCGCTCGCTGCAGCATTTTTTCGTGCAGTACACAAAGCATCAGGAAGATATTTGTGCCAATAGGACAAACTGGCAATCGAATTTGGACAAGTTTGATGATTTCTGTTATTGTAAAAATTCGTTTTCGTGATAGAATGAAAGTATATTTATCCACATACTTGATAATTCCTTCTGCGGAAGGTCAGGGAGTGCTCTGCGGAAGGACGCGTCAGGTGTGTGCATCAATGTTATTTCTTAATCACAAGCTTTGACCGAGGAGAAAGGAGGTCTATGATGGGAGAGAATGTTCAGGAAAATACTCAGAAGAAGAGAAAATTCGCAGTTCCTCACGTCTACATTTTGTTATTGGCCATTATTGCAATCTTTGCGATACTGAGTTACATTATGCCGGCAAGCGTCTATGACACCAAGACGATTGACGGAAGAGAGATTATTCAGGCAAGCACCTGGCACACCGTCGCGAAAACGCCGGTCAGCCTGATGCAGTTTCTGACTGCGGTTCCGAGAGGAATGCAGGAATCCGCACAGATTATATTCTTTATATTCATCGTCGGCGGCTCCTTTACTGTCGTTCAGGAGACGAGAGCGATCGAGGCCGGCATGGGCAAGCTCGTACAGGCGCTGAAGGGAAAGACGATTGTGATTCTGCCGATCGTTATGGTTCTGTTCTCTCTCGGCGGTTCTGTATTCGGAATGGCTGAGGAAACAATTCCGTTCATTCCCATCTTCGTCGCGCTCTGCCTGGCGATGGGCTATGACTCCATGACCGGAGCGGCCATCGTGCTCTGCGGCGCCGGCGCGGGATTTGCCGGAGCCTTCATCAACCCGTTCACCATTCAGGTGGCGCAGGGAATTTCTGAGCTTCCTCTGCTGTCGGGAATGTCGTTCCGTATCGTGATGTATCTGTGCATGGTGGCACTGGCGACGGTGTTCGTCTGCAGATATGCGCTGAAAATAAAAAAGGATCCGCAGAAGTCCCTGATGTATGAATTCGACCAGACCCGTGAGGACACGGTGCAGCTGGAGGATCTGAAGGAGTTCACCGGAAAGGACGCGGCGATTCTGATCGTGTTCCTGGCGGCGATCATCCTGCTGATCTTCGGCGTCATTCATTACAAATGGTATATGGATGAAATCGCGGCGCTGTTCTTCGGAATGTCCATGATCATCGCGGTGATCGACAGGATGGGTTTCAACAAATACGCAGAGACCTTCGGAGCAGGAATGGCGGGAATCGCCTCCGGCGCTCTGGTCGTCGGATTCGCCAGAGGAATTCTGGTCGTTCTGAACGACGCCAACAATCTGCACACGATTCTGCACGCATCCGCGGCTGGACTGTCGCATCTGCCTTCTATGGCGTCTGCCGTCGGAATGTACATCTTCCAGTGCCTGCTGAACTATCTGGTTCCCTCCGGTTCCGGACAGGCTGCGGTTTCCATGCCGATCATGGCGCCTCTGGGCGATCTGGTCGGAGTAAACCGTCAGGTCGCGTGTATCGCGTTCCAGCTGGGCGACGGAATTTCCAATATCTTCACACCGACCTCCGGATACTTTATGGCGGGACTGGCGCTGGCCAAGATTCCATGGGCCAAGTGGGCGAAGTGGATCCTGCCGCTGATCGGGCTGGAATACCTGCTCGGACTGGTCTTTGTCATCGTCGCACAGGCGATCAACCTGGGACCGTTCTAAACCCGGAAACAGCGATGAACTGACCGGCAAAAGCCGGCGGAAACCGATTAACCTATTGTCAAAGAGAGCAGAGGCTGCTGTGCCGCTGACCGATACAGCAGGCACTCCGTGGAAGACACAGCGGCCCCTGCCTTTTTTAAAGGAAGAAATGTTTTATATTTTGATATTACTGGCGTGCTCCGTCGCCGCGACGGTGATTTTCTTCGTCACGCTGGTGCGTAATTTTAATAAGCACGTGCTGCTGATGGCAGCGGCGGTCACTATGCTGATCAACATGTTCGCCATGCATTATGTCACCTGGCTGGGACTGTGCCTCACGGTATCCCTGCCTCTTTCTGTTGTTTACGTACTGGGCGTCACCTTTCCGGGATTCGCCGCCGGCAGAGAGAACGGAAGGGGCGAAGGAACCGGGAAAGGCGGAACGAGCGGCAGGCGCGGACATGACAGCGGACGAGTCAGACGAAGCGGAGGACGCGGGGAAAGCGACAGGGAGGACGGAAAATGACGGTATTCGGCGGACTGATGATTTTTATCGGTATACAGTTGTTTCTCCTGGGATCGCAGATTCAGCGGGGAAACACCAGATTGCTGACGGCCTCTGTCCGGGAGAACATTCCGGAGAAGGAGATGGCGATGTTCTGCCGGCTCTTCGGGAACAAAATCCTTACCCTGTGTTTTGTTACCCTCGGCGTGGGCGTCGTATGTCTGTTCCTGAAGCAGAGCACTATGCTGCCGCCGGTTTTCATCGTCGTTATGGCGCTCTATACGGCGGCGCGCGAAGCGCTTCTGTACAGACGGTACAGGAAGAGGAACTAAGGAAAGGAGACCAGAATGCTTGATATTTTACTGGTGAACGGCCGCTATCCGGACTTCCGCGCCGGAGAAATGAGAAGCGGCAATATCGGAATCAGGGACGGAAAAATTGACATAATTACAGAGGGAGAGCCGAAGGCGGCACAGGTGATCGATGTCGCCGGACGCGTCGTTTCTCCGGGTTTTATCGATATCCATATGCATGAGGAGGACTTTGCCGGAGAGGGGCTGCGCTACTGCATCGCGGATATGATGCTCCGGATGGGCGTCACGACGGCAGTGGGAGGAAACTGCGGTATCCAGCACCAGACACTGAAGGAGTTCAAAGCCGGGATTCAGAAGCTCGGCGGTTCTCCGGTCAATTATCAGATGCTGGCCGGATACAACCAGTGCCGCTACCGGCTGGGCACGGAGCGCTATGCGGCGGCGACGCGGGAGGAGCGGAACCGGATTCGCGAAATGCTGGCGTCGGAGCTGGAGGAGGGCGCGATCGGAATTTCCTTCGGCATTGAATACGACCCCGGTATGACGACGGATGAGATTCTGTACGCCGCAGAGGTGACGGAGAATCCGGGACATCTTATCGCGGCTCATTACAGATCAGATAACGATAAGGCTCTGGACGCCATCGGAGAGATGATTCAGGTTACAGATGCGATCCGCAGTAAATTTCAGATTTCGCATCTGTCCAGCTGTGCGGCCATGGGGCAGATGACTGATGCGCTGAATCTCATTCACGGGGCGATGGACCGCAATCCGCGGCTGAACTATGACACCTATCCCTATGACGCTTTTTCGACGCATATGGGCTCGTCGGTCTTCGAGGACGGATGCCTGGAGGCCTGGCACAGGAGCTACGACAGCATCCTTCTGACAGAGGAGCCGTACCTGTATCAGCGGTGTACAAAGGAAATGTTCGAGGACGCCCGGGAAAATTATCCGGATATGCTCGCGGTTGCCTTTGTAATGAATGAGGAGGAAATCAGGCAGGCGGTGGCGGATCCTTACGGAATGATCGCCAGCGACGCCATTATCAATCAGGGAGCGGGTCATCCCCGTGCCGCAGGGACATTTCCCCGGGTCCTGGGGAAATACGTTCGTCAGGAGCACGCACTGTCACTGATCGACGCGCTGCACAAGATCAGCTTCACGCCGGCGGAACGCCTTGGCCTCGGGAACAAAGGCCGGGTCGAAGAGGGCGCTGACGCGGATCTGACCGTGTTCGATCCGGAAACGATTATCGACAAAGCGACCTTTACCGACGGAGGTCTCCCGCCCGCGGGAATCGACTATGTCTTTGTGAACGGCGGAATCGCTGCCAGAGGCACCGAAATCGTCGACGGCCGGAGGGGCGGCTTTATTCCGTATCATGATTAATGTAACGATACTTGCGGAGAATTATGTAAAGGACTTCCGGTGCAGAGGTGAGTTCGGGCTTGCGATGTATATCGAGACGGAGGATCACAAAATCCTGTTCGATACCGGTGCGTCCGGGCTTATGTTCGCGAATGCGGAGCAGAAGGGCGTGGATCTGTCGGAGGCGGATATCTGTGTTATCAGCCACGGACATTTTGATCATACAGGCGGACTGCCGGAATTCTGCAGGCAGAACCGGAAGGCGAAGATTTATCTTCACAGGGATGCGTTCGGTGCGACCTTCGGGGAGACGAAGGGGAAAATCGACGATTATGAGTGCGGAATTCTCTGGAAACCCGAAGTGCTGGAGGCCTGCGGGGACCGGGTGATCCGGACGGACGGTCCGATCCGGATCGGCAAAGATATCGTGATTTCCGGAACGATTCCGGAGCTGCCGGAATTTCAGCCTACGGAGCGTTTCTACCGGCTGCGGGCCGGAACGGACCTGATTCCTGACAATATGTCGCATGAGCAGTTCCTGGCGATTCGAGAACCGGGGAAGGGCATCGTTCTTTTCTCAGGATGCAGCCACAAAGGTATCATCGCCGCAATATGCCGCGCGAAGGCTTTGTTCCCCGGAGAGCCGCTGTATGCGGTGGTCGCCGGGATGCATTTAATCGGAACCTCCTGCGGGATGCGTCAGAAGATTATCGACCGTCTGACGGAGGAGGAGCCGCAGATTGTCGTGCCTCTGCACTGTACAGGTCTGGAGGCGATTTGTATGCTGAAGGCGCAGTTTGGCGACCGGTGCCGCCTGACGGGTACCGGCGGCCGGCTGAGATTTTAGAAATAAAGCAGGAGACGGATACAGAATGTATTGATGCGGAAGCCTGCGGGAGGAAGCTATGGACTATGAAGCATTGAAAAAAAGAATTATACAGGCAGTGGAAGGGGGGCGGGAGGAACTGTCCGCGCTGAATGACGATATCGCAGACCATCCGGAGCTTTCCGGTGAAGAATTTCAGACCTCGCGGAAGATTGTCGAACTGCTGCGGGGAAAGGGATATGAGGTGGAATATCCCTTCGACGGACTTGAGACCGCGTTCCGGGGCGTCGCGGGAAACAACGCTCATAAATACAAGGTTGCGATTATGGCGGAGTATGACGCCCTGCCGGAGGTGGGACACGCCTGCGGGCATTGTCTCAGCGGAGCTATCAGCTGTCTTGCGGCGATCGCGACAAAGGATATTCAGGATGAGCTGGAGACGGATATCCATATCATCGGAACGCCGGCGGAAGAGACTGACGGCGCCAAGTGCAAGATGGTGAAGGACGGCGTGTTTGATGGTTATGATATGGCGATCATGGTGCATCTGTACGATCAGAATCTGGTGACGCCCAGACTGCTGGCGCTTCGCAGCGACATGTATACCTTCCACGGGAAGGCGGCACATGCGTCGGCGTCTCCCTGGGAGGGAATCAACGCCTTCAATGCGGCCCAGCTGATGTTCCACGGAATTGATATGCTGAGGCAGCACGTTACGCCGGATGTCCGGATTCACGGAATCATCCGCGACGGCGGAGAAGCTCCGAACATCGTGCCGGAGAAGGTTACGGCGGAGCTGTATGTCCGGGCGCTGGATTATCGCTATATGGAGGAAGTAAATGACAAGGTCGTCAACTGTGTCAAGGCCGGATGCCTTGCGACAGGCGCGACCTGGGACACATATCCCACGGCGGCGACATATCAGGATCTGAAACTGAATCCCACAGGACTGGACGCGCTGAGGGAGATCTTTGACGAGCTGGATATTCCGGATAACGGGGACTATGACGCGGTTTTCGGCTCCGCTGATGCCGGAAACGTCAGTTACGTCTGCCCTACCTTCCATCCGTGCCTGCAGCTTGCACCAAGAGGCGTGGCGATTCATACCAGAGAGTTCGCCGAGCTCGTGAAGACAGATGCGGCTCATGAATGTCTGGTGAAGGGTGCCGAACTCGTCGCTCTTCAGATCGCGAAAATCTTCAGTGACGAGAACAGAATCGCGGCGATGAAGAGGGATTTCGAGACGGCGTGATGAGCGTGTGGGACTGAGAGATATATCGGACTGCTGAAGTGCACCTGCGGAGTTCAGGTTTTGTTATTGCAGATATACAGGGCGGGCATTAGACTCATGACAAAGTGCTGTTTGCCTTTATGATAAAATGCATATATAATATTTAGTGCCTGTTCATCAAGCCGTTATCAGACTTAGTGAGCAGGCACTAAACAAAAAGGAATTTTTCGGATATCATGAAGGCTATAACAATGAGAGCAATGTTGCCCGAGGTAACAGTGAGTCAATGTGGGATGCCGGCGTACATAATCGAATTGATCAATATGTTATTCCAATTCTGAAAAAACAAAACTGGAGAGTCTATCATTTCCACGATATGGGACAAAACGCAAGAGTTAAACAGGAACACAACATCTCAAATAATAAGATGCTGTTGTTTGATGCTGCAAATCTTGCGGCATTTTTGTACCGGCTTAAGCGGCACTATAAGAAAACGTACGATGAGATTGTGCAGACCATTCAGCTGATTGCACCGTATTTTTCGGATTTTGTCCTTGAACCGCAGGAGGGAAATGAGGAGCAGATTGTTTTAAAATGGCAGCAGAAGGGCTGTGAAGACATTTTCAATGCATCGCAGCTTTCTGACGGCACATTGCGTTTTATCTGCCTTGCTACGCTTTTGCTGCAGCCTCACGAACTGCAGCCGGCAACTATCATTGTCGATGAACCGGAGCTTGGTCTGCATCCATATGCGATTACTATTTTTGCGGAAATGGTCAGGCAGTTATCGAACGAGAAACAAATCATTATATCGACGCAGTCTGTTGAACTTCTTGATGAATTTGATGTTGAGGATGTAATGGTTGTAGACAGAGGCGAAAACGGCTCAGAACACATAAAAAGGAGCGGTCTGATTAAACTGCTCCTTTTGTAGTGGTGGTGCGCTCGGCGGTGCACGTTTCTAACCGGTGTCTGCCCATTAAGTCCCCGGGATCTGATGAGTTCTGACTGCGCGTCAGCCGGGGGTCAGAACCGGACGAGCTTGCCGAGGCTGTCGGCCCAGGCACCCCAGCCTTCTGTCAGCAGCTTGCGCCCGGCGTACATAGACGCGAGCGAGTCATCCAGTGGAGGCGCGATTTCCACGATGTCGAATCCGATGATGTTCAGCTCGGCAAACAGCCGCTGTATCAGAGTCATCGCCATGCGCGAGGTCAGCCCGCCGAACTGCGGAGTTCCGGTGCCTGCTGCATACGCCGGGTCCAGCGCATCGATATCGAAGGTCAGGTAGACCCTGCTGAAATTCCGCATCTTCGCGATGCAGTCGTCAGCGACCGACTCGATTCCTTCTTTGTAGCAGTCCCAGGAGGTCTTGACCTGAAGATTTCTGTCGATGTGAAACTCGAATTCATCGGGTTCAATTGAGCGGATTCCGATGAAGTACAGGTTCTTTTCGGACGTGATATTGGACATTTCCAGTGCGCGCTGCTCAGTAGAACCGTGGGAAAGAGGATCCCCCTCCAGTTCATAGCTGAGATCCATATGCGCATCGATATGAATAATGCCGAAGGGCTCGTCGAGCGCCGCGTTAATTCCGCGTTCAACCGGGATTGTGACGGAATGGTCGCCGCCGATCATTGTGAATCTCACGCCGCTGCGCACAAGAGCTTCGACATACTCCTGCACTTCCGCGAAAATTTCGTCCCGATCGGTTCCGTCGAAGTTGCCCGCATCCAGAACCCTGAAATCCCGGTAAAAACCGAGACGCTCCGTACAGGGGGTAGCGTGGTCCGTGTTGGCCCTCAGCAGATCGGGAGCCTGGGCTGCTCCGCCTCTGTAACTGACGCCGCCGTCATAGGGAATCCCGAAAATAACGGCGTCAACGTCTGCGATTTCCGCGCCCGGCGTGTTCAGTCCAAACCATGTGGCGGATTTTTTTGCATGTTCATTCTGTTTCAGCATGATGTCCTCCTGTCTGGTATGTAATGAGTGTACATCAATTATAGTATAAATGTGGTCAGAGCGGAAGAGATTGAGAAACAGAAAAGCAAACATAATTGTGCGGGTGATTTTTTGTCGTCTATGTGTTACAATAACTGAAACGGAGGTATGCAAACGCCAATGCAGTATAAAAACACGGTGGAAGGAAAATTTATAGACCGGCCGAACCGTTTTGTGGCCCATGTGGAAATCGACGGAACGCCGCAGACCGTGCACGTGAAGAACACCGGACGGTGCCGCGAGCTTCTGCTGCCGGGCGCGTCTGTGATTCTGGCGGAGGCGGAGAATCCGAACCGGAAAACGGCGTGGGATTTGATTGCTGTATACAAAGAAGGGCTGGGGCTTGTGAATATCGACAGCCAGGCGCCGAACAAGGTAGTGCAGGAATGGCTGAGTCGCGCGGGCTTCAGCGCGATCCGCCCGGAGTATTCCTATGGGAATTCCCGAATGGATTTTTATATGGAGCGGGAGGGCGTGCCGTATCTGATGGAGGTCAAGGGCTGCACGCTGGAGATCGACGGAATCGGATATTTTCCGGATGCGCCGACGCAGCGGGGAATTAAGCATTTGCATGAACTGATGAGAGCGGCCGGCGAGGGATACCGCGCCGTACTGGCCTTTGTGATACAGATGGAGGGAATTACTGAGGTGAGACCCAATATGACGACGCACCCCGCATTTGGCGAAACCCTGAGGAAAGCTGTCAGAGCCGGCGTGAAGGTTCTGTATCTGCCCTGCCGGGTGGAGCGTGACACGCTGGAAATTATAGACGATTCGATTGTTTGTCAGAGATGATGTGACGAGGAGGTAAATGATGAAGAAGGTTATCATTGTAAATGTGAGTCCGAGGAAGGGCGGAAATTCAGATGTGATTACTGCGAGACTGGCAGAGAAGGCGAATGACGCGGAGATCCGGACCGTGATCTTCCGGGAAACGCCTGTTTCCCCATGTCTTGCCTGCAATGTATGTAAGGGAAAGGAGACTCCGTTCTGCGTGCAGAAGGACGTGATGGGGGAATTGATTCCTGAACTGGACGGGTGCGATGCGCTTGTTCTCGTTTCGCCGATTTACTTCGGGCGGCTCAGCGGACCGGCCATGCTCTTTATCGACCGTCTGTACAGCATTTTCGCTCCTGACAGAGAGACAGCTTCCAATGCGACAAAGACAGGAAAGAAGCTGGCGCTGGTCAGCCCCTGCGGAGCAGGTCCCGCGGACGTTTACACAAAGTATCTGGAAGAGACCGCGGCGACGTTCGGAGTGGCGGGATTTACCGATTCCAGAGTGCTGGTCTGCGGCGGCGTGAACGCTCCGGGCGAAGTCGGAGAACACGCGGAGGACATGGAAAAGATCGACGAGATAGCGGCATGGATTTAAGGTGGCAGGTTTAGTCAATGAGTAAAAAAATCAGCATATTTGCAAGGGAAGACAGGGAAATTACAGTGGGGCTGCCGAGAGCCCTGCTGTATCACCGGTATGAGATTCTGTGGAAGTCTTTTTTCAGCGAACTGGGCGTCCAGTGCGTCACCAGCCCCAGAACCAACAAGGCGATCATCGACAGAGGAATTGAGCGTTCCATCGATGAAACCTGCCTGTCCACAAAGATTTATATGGGACATGTGGATGCGCTGATAGGAAAATGCGATTATATTCTGATTCCTCGGATCAGTAATTTCGGAATCCGCCGTTTCATGTGCACCAAGTTCGAGGCGCTCTATGATATGACTGACAACGTGTTCCGCGGCAGCGGGCAGAAGCTCCTGGCGTATGACATCGATGTGATCAAAAAGACGGGCGAGGAAAAGGCCATGATTGCCATGGCAGAAGCGATGGGCTTCAGCAGAAAAGAAGGCAAGAACGCGTACAAGGCGGCGAAACGGTTTGAAAACGACGACTGGAAGCGTAAGGTACGGGAGGAGGAGCGGAAGCTGAGAACGGATCAGATTAAAATCATGGTTGCCGGACACAGCTATATCACCGAGGATGAATATGTCGGAAAACCGGTAATCCGGATGCTGGAAGAGATGGGTGTCACCCCGATTATCGCGGACCGGGTTGACCGGAAGGAGGCGATCCGTCAGAGCACCAGAATCTCCCCGACAATAAAATGGGAGATGAGCCGCGAGCTGATGGGAAGCATTCAGATCCGGCGGAACAAAATCGACGGGGTTATTCTGCTCAGCGCGTATCCCTGCGGACCGGATTCCATGGTGAACGAGATGATCATACGGAAATTCCGGGATCTGCCGATTCAGACCATCGTGCTGGACACCCAGGAGGGAATGGCCGGCCTGGAAACGAGACTCGAGAGCTTTACGGACGTGCTGAAGCTGCAAAGGGGGGAACTGTAAATGGATGCAGGCAAGCGGAACATCGCCTTTCCAATCATCGCGAACTACAACTGCATTGTGAAATTCTTCATAGAGAAAGGAATGGATCTCAACTACATCGAGCAGCCAAAGATGACCCGGCGCACGCTGGATGTGGGCACAAAATACAGCCCGGACTATGTCTGCGCGCCGTTTAAGAGCACCCTCGGGAGCATGATCGACGCGCTGGAGGCCGGGGCGGACACACTGATCATGACAATGGGACTGTGCCGTCTGGGCTATTACGGAGAACTGCAGGAGCAGATTCTGCGGGATCTCGGATATGAGTTTGAAATGATCAATCTGGCCAGTTATACGACAGGAAACGTGAAGGACTACTATAAGGCGATCCGGCGTCTGAACCCGAAGATCAGCCTTTCCCGCTTCACCAAGGCGGCGCTGATCGGACTGAAGATGCTGGAATACATCGATGAGATTGAGGCGCTGTATTACAGAAACTGCGGGTTTGAGGTCAACAAAGGAGAATACAGGAAGGCGTACGAGGATTTTCTGATGGCGATGGATATGGTAAACGGACGAAAGGACATTGAACGTCAGTACCGGAAGACCAGAAACGCGTTTCGGGAAATCCGTACAGACAAACCGGATCATCCCATCAGGGTCGGCGTCATCGGTGAATATTTCACAGTCATGGATGATTTTTCCAATCTGGGACTTGAGCAGATGCTGGCGGATATGGGCGTGGAGGTCCACCGCTGGATGAATCCCACCAACCGGAATCTCCACTATAAAGGCCAGAAAAATCTGGGAGTGCAGATATCGGAATACAGCCGGTTCGAGATGGGGCCCACCTCGACGGCGAACATCTGGTGCGCCAAGAATTACGCAGAAAACGGATTCGACGGACTGATTCATGTGAAAAGCGCAGGATGCACTCCGGAGATCGACATCATGCCGGTCCTGGAGAACATCAGCAGGGATTACAAAATCCCGATTCTGTATCTGACCTACGATTCCCAGACCAGTGACACCGGTCTGCAGACGAGAGTAGAGGCGTTTAACGACATGCTGAGAATGAGGAGGGCGGCAATATAATGAAGAAGGCATATCTGGGAATCGACATCGGCTCGATCTCAACCAAGGGAGTGGTGCTGGACGACGACAGCAACATTCTGGCGAAGGAGTATCTCTGGACGGAGGGCAATCCTATGGGGGCGGTCAAGAAGCTGCTCGCAGCGCTGGAGAAACAGTTTGATAAAGACGAGTATGAAATCGTATCGACGGGAACCACCGGAAGCGCCCGAAAACTGATCGGCGTCATGGTGGGCGCGACGATCGTAAAGAATGAGATTACAGCTCATGCTGTGGGGACGCTGAATTTCTACCCGGACGTCCGGACAATTCTGGAAATCGGGGGGCAGGATTCCAAAATCATTCTGGTGGATAACGGCGTTGTGGTCGATTACGCCATGAATACCCTGTGCGCGGCCGGAACCGGAGCGTTCCTGTCAAGCCAGGCGAAGCGTCTCGGCGTGGAGGTGGAAGAGTTCGGCAAAATAGCGCTGCAGTCGCAGTCGCCCACGCAGCTGGCGGCGAGATGCACGGTGTTTGCGGAATCCGATCTGGTTCATAAGATTCAGATGGGTCATACACGGCAGGATATTATCGCGGGACTCTGCCGCGCTGTCGTCAACAATTACCTGAATAACGTGGGAAAGGGAAAGAAAATCGTATCCCCGGTGGTATTTCAGGGCGGCGTGAGCCGCAACGAGGGCGTGGTGCATTTCTTTGAGCAGCAGCTGGGAACAAAGGTGATCGTGGATGAAAACGGTCCGCTGATGGGCGCGATCGGCATTGCGATTCTGGGGCGCAGAGCCCGTGCAAGAAAGAAATTCGATTTCGCCATTGAAGACATGGAGTTCCGCACCCGCGAGGCAAGCTGCGGACGCTGTCCCAACAACTGCGAGATCATCTGCGTCTATCGGGACGACGTGCTGATCGACTCCTGGGGAAACCGCTGCGACAAGGGCGCACTCAGAGCCGGAACCCGCGGAGAAAGCGTGAAGTAAAGAGGGAAACGAATGAAAAAGAAGAATGTGGACAAGTACTGGTATACCGATATTCGTGAAATCACCACGCTGAAGGATATGCTGGCGGGAAGCGTCGGACTCTACGGAAAGAATCCGGCCTTCTGGATCAAGCAGAAAAAGGGCGCCCCCTACGAACCGGTGGACTACGAGCTGCTGCAGCATGACATCAATGCTCTGGGCACTGCGCTGGTGAAGATGGGGATGTCCGGAAAGAAAATCGCTGTCATGGGACAGGGCTGCTATGAATGGATCGTCACTTATCTGGCGGTGGTCAACGGGACGGGAATCATCGTTCCGGTGGACAAAGAACTGTCCGGGCCGGAGATCCGGAATCTCCTGCTTGCGGCGGACTGCGACACGATTTTCTGCACCGCGAAGGAGTGCGCGAAGCTTCAGGGCATAGCGGAGATCCGGAATCTTATAGTCATGGAGTTTTACGGAGACCGGACATCGCCGGACACGCCGCCGGTGACCGGCATCCGGGACGCGGCTGAGTACCGCGCCCTTGTACCGGACGCCGCAGTATATACCTGGAGGGACCTGGTCGCCGGAGGCGAGGAGCTTCTGAACAACGGCGATATCGGATTCCTGGAGAAGGAGGTTGACCCCGACGCGCTGGCCGTGATTCTGTTTACGTCAGGAACGACGGGAAATCCCAAGGGGGTCATGCTTTGTCACAGAAATATCACTGCGAATATTATGGACGTCTGCCGCATCGCGCAGATCCCGGAGACAGACAAGACCCTGTCCATCCTGCCGATTCACCACACCTATGAGTGCACGCTGGGAATGCTCCTGGTTCTGTACCGCGGCGCCAGCACCGCGTTCTGCGAGGGCTTCAAGTATATCACAAAGAACATGAAGGAGGCGCAGAATACGGTCATCATCGTGGTTCCCAGGGTACTGGAAATGATTTACGGACGGATTGAAAAGGCGGTTCGCGACGGAGGCAGAGAGAAGGCTTTCCGCAGCCTGATGAAGGTCAATCGGGGACTGAGGTCTGTGGGAATCAACGTCAGCCGCAGGATTTTCCGGCAGGTGATCGATCAGATGGGTGGTAAGCTCCGCCTGGTGATTACCGGAGCGGCGGCACTGTCGCCGAATATTTACCGCGCCTTCGAGGACTTCGGCATCACGGTGCTCCAGGGCTACGGCATGACGGAGTGTACGCCGCTGGTTTCAGGAACACCCATGAGCGCGCCTGCGGAACGGTACCGGAAGGCGGGTTCCGTCGGAGTGACGGTCAGCAGAGGAGAGACTCGCGTGATTAATCAGGACGAGGACGGAATCGGCGAGATCCTGTTCCGCGGCCCCAATGTTATGATGGGTTATTATAACATGCCTGAGGAAACGGCGGAGTCCATCGACGCGGACGGCTGGCTGCACACCGGTGACCTGGGATTTATCGACGGGGACGGATGGATCTATCTCACCGGCAGAAGCAAGAACATTATCGTCACAAAGACGGGAGAGAACGTCTATCCTGAGGAAATCGAGGAATACATCAATAAAAGCCCCTACATCGCGGACTCCATGGTATTTCCGTACCAGAATGAAGGAGAGGAGAGCGTGGGAGTTCAGATCCTGCCGGAGATGGATGCGGTGACAGAGGCGCTGGGTCATGAGCCGGACAGGAAGGAGCTGCAGACGTTTATGAAAAAGCAGATCCGGGAACTGAATCAGGGACTGGCCGTATACAAAAGAATTCGCGACGTGTTTGTGCGTGAGGAGGATTTCGTGCGCACGACGACACAGAAGATCCGCAGACAGGATAATCAGCTGAAGGAAGAATGAGATGACAACAAATGAAGTTATGGACATCCTGACGGAATCCGTTCTGTTCCGGGGGTGCGATGCGGAGGAAGTCCGGGAGCTGGCGAGAAACAGCGGTACGCTCCGGACGTATGAGCAGGGCGAATTTATCTTTGCGGAGGAGGATGCGCCGGACAGGATACGGATGCTGATCAGCGGCGAACTTCTTGTCGCCAAGGATACGGTGAGCGGAAAGAGAATGATCCTGACGAGAATCGATGAGCCGGGAGATCTGTTCGGAGAGATATATCCGTTTATCGGCCTGCCCCATTATGATATGTATGTAGAAGCGCTGAGGAATAGTCAGGTGCTGTCGATCGGCCTGGAACCCTTCCGGATGACCGGGAACGCGGCGCATGACCGGATGGCGCAGATGCTGCAGGGGAATCTCCTCAGCGTGGTTGCCCGGAAGGCGTATCAGATGAACCGGCGTCTCCGCGTGCTGGGATCCGCCGGAATCCGCGGAAAAATCGCACGGCTTCTGGTTGATCTGCAGAAGGAGGGGAACCGGGTTCGCGTCATGCCGCGGGAGGAGATGGCAGATTATCTGACGGTCAGCCGGCCGGCGCTTTCCCGTGAACTTGGAAACATGGTCAGAGAGGGGATTCTGAAAATCGACGGAAGGGATCTGGTGATCCTGGATCAGGAGGCTTTGGAGGAATATCTCTGACAAAACACCGATGGATTGCTGACAGATTCGGAAATAATTTCTTAAATAGTAGTGCTATTTTCCGAAAAATGGTATATGATAGATAATGTCTGCTTTTTGTTGGAGGATATATTCATGACAATGTTAGAGTTTTTTTCGCTTCTCGGCGGCGTCGGACTGTTCCTGTTCGGCATGACGATCATGTCGTCGGGTCTGCGAAACGCATGTGGGGATAATCTCCAGAGTATTCTGGAGAAGGCAACCGCAAACAAGTATATTGCTGTTCTTATCGGCCTCGGGATGACCATGCTGATTCAGAGCTCTTCGGCGACGGATGTGATGGTCATAGGCTTTGTAAACGCGGGAATGATGAACCTGGCGCAGGCCATCGGCGTCATCATGGGTGCCAACATCGGTACGACCGTCACGGCGCAGATCACCGCCTTTAATATCGGCGCCTACGCACCGCTTCTCGTGTTTTTCGGAGCGGTGATGTACCTGTTCATCAAGAAAAGTCTGGTGAAACACATCGGTGAAATCACCATGGGCTTCGGAATGCTGTTTCTCGGCATTTCCATCATGAAGGAGGCGATCGCGCCTCTCGCGGAAAGTCCGCAGTTTATTAAATTTATCGCGAACATGAGCAATCCTGTGATAGCGCTGATTTTCGGAATTGGGTTTACCGCGCTGCTGCAGAGCTCATCCTCATCGACGGTTATCTTTCAGACCTTTGCGGTTCAGGGCCTTCTGTATTACGATACCGCGGTCTATCTGATTATCGGAGCGGCAATCGGCTCCGTCACGCCGAACATTCTGGCGTCATTGACTACCAATCGCAACGGAAAGCGCACGGCGCTGCTGAATCTCACATTCAATATCATCCGCGCGATCATTCTGATTACACTGATTAATCTGTTCCCGGGAATTCTGGATTTCATCCGCAGTCTGTCGCCGGGAGACATCGGACGGCAGATCGCCAACACGCATACGGCGTTTGCGATTATCGCGGTTCTGATTGAACTGCCGTTCACCGGACAGATTATCAAGCTGGTGGAGAAAATTATCCGGATTCTGCCGGAGGAGAGCGAGCAGCTTGAGGAACGGCGACTGCAATATATGACGAATATCAAGTCCGTGCCTCAGAGCATGGCCGTAGATCAGGCGCACCGGGAGGTTACCCGCATGGGCAGAATCGCGGCGAAGAACCTGCGCAATTCCCTGACGTGCTTCTTCAGTTATACGACGGAGATGGCAGAGTCTGTCCGCGCCCGGGAGGAGAGCGTCAATATCCTGAACAAGACAATAGCGGATGCGATCGCGGAGCTGCGGGCCTTCGATCTGGACAAGGAGAATATGCATCGTGTATCGATGCTGACTATCGCAGTTACGGATATCGAAAGACTGTCCGACCATGCGGAGAATGTTGTCGAATACGCGGAGTCAATGCTGGGGCGGCATTCCTGTATGTCTCAGGCGGCAATCGATGAACTTCGGGAGATGGCGGACGATACGCTGAGGGAAGTGGATCTGTCTCTGGACGCCTTTGAATCAGAGGATTACAGCAGGCTGGATGAAATTGAGAGACTTGAAAACAGAGTGGACGAGAAGGAGACGACGCTGGTCAATAATCACGTTCAGCGTCTGATGACTTCCTCTTGTGATCCGATGGCCGGCGTCGTGTTCTGCGATCTGGTCACAGATCTGGAACGCTGTGCGGACCATGCGATCAATCTGGCCTATGCGCTGAAGGAGAGATCGACGGATTCCCTGCCGCATCATTCCGGAGCTGCGGAGCTTCCGGAGGCCTGAGGAATTTCCGTCCTGAGGGGTCTGTGACAAAATCCGGATTCGGGATGCCTGCGGCGCAGGCCGGTCGAAAAGAGTAATCTATCTGAAAATTATTAATCCGGCAATATCAAAAAAAGGACGCGGTTCTTCAAGACAGGAGGGCGTCCTTTTGCTATAATAGAGGCGGAGGTATCGATGGGAGAAAGTGAACTGGAACGGCAACTGCGGCGCGCAGCCGCCGCGGGACGCCGATATTGGAAGATTTTTGAAGTGAAATGCCGGAAGGCGCGGGAAGCGTGCTGCGCGTTTCTCACAGAACACAGGCAGTGGGCGGAGCGGTATCTTCTTCGGGAGATGCTCTGCATGGTGGCGGTCAGCTGCGTTATCGCCGCGGGGGTTTCAGAGGCCGGAGCGAAGCAGGCGGCACAGCCTGCGGAAATATTCCGTGCTGTAAGCGCTCACAAAGCAGCAGCGGTCATGGAGAAGGAAATTCCGGTCTATGACAGAGCGTCGCCGGAACCGCAGAACAGCAGTCAGCTGGGGACGTTAAAATACGGCCGGCACGCGGCAGTCAGAGCGGTGTCGGAGCACTGGTACGAGATCCGGTATAAGGGGGAAAAGGCGTACATCCGCCAGCAAGGAACGGTGCTCTATAATTACAGAAAGAAGCACATCGCATTGACCTTTGACGACGGCCCGAGCCGCCTGACGACGCCGGAGCTACTGAAGGCGCTGGAGAAGAATGAATGCAGAGCGACATTCTTTGTTCTGGGAAACCGCATAAACAGAAGCACGGCAGGGATTCTGCGAAAGGAGCGGGAGCTCGGCTGCGAGATCGGAAACCACAGCTACGACCATGCATTTCTTGTTGGAAAGAGCAGAAAAAAGATTTCCCGGGAATTCCGCCGCACCGACCGCCTGGTGCGCAGAATTACCGGACAGACGCCGGCTCTGTGCAGGGCTCCCTACGGTGCGTTCAACAAAAAGATTCTGCAGATCATGAACCGTCCCAATCTGTTCTGGACGCTGGATACACAGGACTGGAAATATCGGAACCGGCGCCATCTCATGAAATATGTGAGGAGACAGAAACGGGACGGAGCCGTTGTGCTGATGCATGACATTCAGCCGAGTACGGCGAAATCCGTGGATGCGCTGTGCCGGTATCTGAAGAAAAACAATTACGAGACGGTGACGGTTTCAGAGCTTGCGGCGATCAAAAACGTCAAGCTGAAGCCCGGTCACGTTTACAGTTACATAAAGTAGAGAAGGACGGGGAAAGCGAATGTACAATCTCATTTCAAAGCTTGTTATTTACCGCAATATCGGCAGCGGCAGCATCCTCTTCCGGCTGGCGGATATCTGCCGCCGGTTCCGGGCAGGGGAATACGCCAGAGAGGAGTTGACTTCAGAGATCCTAGAGCAGATCAACCGGCTCCTCGAGGTTTCCACACGTTACGGCTTCAACAAAAATCTGTGGCACAATTACCTGGCCTATCTTCTGGCGATGACGGTCACGCCGTTTACTCTTGTGTCGGAAAAGGTGGGCGCCAACGACGGTTCTGTCAATGAGTTCGCGAAGAACGACTTCGCTGTTTTCAAGCAGCTGTTCGATTATGACTTCTCCGCGATGGAGAAGGAACTGGGAATCCGGTGTTTTTCCATCATTGAGAATTACCGGGCGGTGGTGAAGAGCTCGCAGATTTTCAACAGAAATGTCAGCGAAAAGGTGCAGGAGCTCAGCGAAGCCATCGAGCAGACCTCCGACCCGGAGGAGCTGTACCGCGTCGTCACCGACTTTTACCGGCGTTACGGGGTCGGAAAATTCGGTCTGAACAAGGCGTTCCGCGTGAACGAGAATCCGGAAGGGGAGCTGCTGCTGCCGATTACCAATACCAGCGACGTCCGGCTGGAGGATCTGGTGGGGTACGAGCTCCAGAAGCAGAAGCTTGTGGAGAACACAGAGGCCTTCCTGAAGGGAAGGGCGGCGAACAATGTTTTGCTGTACGGAGACGCCGGCACAGGAAAGTCCACCAGCATCAAAGCCGTCCTGAACCGTTACTACGCCGACGGCCTGCGGATGATCGAGGTGTACAAGCACCAGTTCAAGGACCTCTCGCGCATCATCACGGAGATACGCAACCGGAATTACCGGTTCATCATATATATGGACGATTTGTCCTTTGAGGAGTTTGAGACAGAGTACAAATACCTGAAGGCGGTCATCGAGGGCGGCGTGGAGCCTTATCCGGAAAACGTGCTGATCTACGCCACGTCCAACAGGCGGCACCTGATCCGCGAGACATGGAAAGACCGCTACGATGAATCGAAGGAGGATATGCACCGCAACGATACTGTTCAGGAAAAGCTGTCTCTGGCGAACCGGTTCGGCTGTCAGATCGGGTATTTCGCGCCGACGCCGAAGGAATATGAGACTATCGTGAAGGAGCTGGCGCGCCGCTATCCCCAGATTCAGATTGATGAAGAGGAGCTGCTGATACAGGCCAGGGCCTGGGAGATCCGCCACGGCGGATTTTCCGGACGCACCGCGCAGCAATTTATCAATTATCTGGCGGGGACGCTCTGCGCAGAGTGAGGATGGAGTTATGACGGAACAAAGACATATTCTGCTGGTTAACGACCTGCCCGGCGTGGGAAAGGTCGCTACGGCGGCGATGGGACCTGTGCTGTCCCACATGGGCTTCAGCGTCGCGTCGCTGCCCACGGCGCTGGTTTCGAATACGCTGGACTTCGGAGCCTTTGAGATTCTGGATACCTGCGAATACATGAAGAAAACGGCAGAGGTCTGGAAAAGGCTGGATTTTCACTTCGACGCTATCTGCATCGGATTTATCAATTCTTCGGAGCAGATCGAAATTATCCGGGAGCTGATTGAAAATCAGAGAGAAACGCTGCGCTTCGTCATTGCTGATACAATCATGGCGGACGAAGGAAAGCTGTATAACGGAATGACCGGAAGAAACGTGGAAAGCATGAGGGAAATGATCCGGGACGCGGATGTGATTACGCCGAATCTGACTGAGGCTCTGCTTCTGGCAGGGGAGGACCCGGGACAGTACGATTCCCTGAGCCACAGGGAAATCGGGTGCGTAATGCGAAAACTGAGAGAACTCGGTGCGAGCTCCGTCATCCTGACCAGTTGTCATGTGCCGTCGGAGGACCGGTACTTTGTTTACGGTTATGACGCCGGCAGCAGGAGTGTGTTCCGCGTACCCTATGAACTGAAGGGAACGCGCTGCCCCGGAACCGGGGAC
Organism: Hornefia porci; assembly: GCF_001940235.1. NCBI lineage: Bacteria > Bacillati > Bacillota > Clostridia > Peptostreptococcales > Anaerovoracaceae > Hornefia > Hornefia porci. Next base: position 2,616,050 of record NZ_MJIE01000001.1, read on the forward strand.
ATCTTCTCCGCGGTTCTGACCGGCGGGCTGATAAACGGGAAAACGCTGGAGGACAGCACCCGTGAAGCGGTGCGGTTCATGTCCGGAATGTTCGAGTATCTGGGCGACCGGGAGCCGGGGTACATGGGTTTTCCCATCGAGGCGTACCTGGCGGAGCTGCGGTAACCGTCGCCGCACTGAGTCCCGGACGGATCTCCGCAAAACGTTCGGATGCGGTCGGCAGAAACGGAAGAAATCGGTGAAAGCGCTGAGGAACCAGCTGCCCGGATGAATTGAAAAAATGAAATGAAAAAGAACCCTGCAACCATATGAATTCATCGGTTACGGGGTTCTTTAAGTTGGTGACCCATACTGGACTTGAACCAGTGACCTTCTGGTTGTCACCCAGACGCTCTCCCAGCTGAGCTAATGGATCATGCGACTTGATTAGTATAACACAGATGAAAATATTTGTCACGCATTTTTTTCAGAACCCGGGCGATGTTTTTAGATATTTTTTGAGGAGGCTTTCGAGCCTGCTATGCGGAAAGGGGTATCTGGCAGAATATCTTTTCATTGCGCCCCGGATTATCCTGCCATATAATAGAAATAACGAATGTCTGCTCATCAGAGGTTTCCGCCGGGATTCCGTTGAGCCTGACAGGCGCGGGCCCGTTTCTGAAGGGTTGTGAGCGCCCGGAAACAGGCGGTGAACACCTCGGAAACAGGAGGCGGGTCCCGGTGCGAAGGCGGGCGATGGGCGGACGGACACGGGAGGAAGAACTGAATGAAAGAAAAGTTTGAGTTTCTGTCAACGGATGAAAAGACAGTTCTCCGGGGGGTTAAATGGATTCCGGACGGAGGCGCGGTGAAAGCGGTGATTCAGATCACCCACGGTATGCAGGAGTTTATCGACCGTTATGACGGGTTTGCCGCCTGTCTGGCGGAGCACGGTTATCTGACGGCGGGCTACGACCAGCTGGGCCACGGCGCTTCAGCGGAAACGCCGGAGGACTGGGGATATATCGGAAAAGAACCGTGCAGTCTCCTGCTCGGCGATATGCACCGTGCCAGAGGCCTGCTTTGCGGAGAATACCCGGACGTCCCGTATTTTATGCTGGGACACAGCATGGGGTCTTACGAGCTCCGGTGCTACATTGCGGAGCACGGAGACGGGCTGGCCGGAGCGGCGATCGTCGGCACGGGTTTTGTGCCTGAGAAGGAAACAAAGAAAGCCCGGCGGGTCGTGAAAGCCATGGCCGCGGTGCGGGGCTGGCGCTTCCGGAGCCGGATGCTGCAGAAAATGACCTTTGCGGGACCGTACCGGCAGTTTGACCTGACCGGAGAAAATCCGGAGAACAGCTGGCTGACCGGGGATCCGGAAATTGTACGCCGTTATTACAGTGATCCCAGATGCACTTTTGTGTTTACGCTGAACGGATACCTGGGGCTCTTTGACGCAGTGAGCGGTTCCTGTGACCCGGAAAGCGTGCAGAGGGTTTCCACGGAGCTTCCGGTGCTCATCGCCTCCGGCGAGGATGATCCTGTGGGCGATATGGGCGACGGCGTGCTTCAGGTTTACCGCATGTTCCGGGATCACGGAATGAAGGATCTGACCTGCCACATCTACGACGGAGATCGCCATGAAATTCTGAATGAAACGGACAGAGACAAAGTATGGGCCGATTTTCTGCGCTGGTTCGACCGGCACTGCTGAGGAAGGAACCGATATGAAACTGATTCATTTATCCGATCTTCATCTGGGAAAACAGGTAAACGGATTTTCCATGATAGACGATCAGAAGCACATTCTGAAGGAAATTCTGCGTGTGATCGATGAGGAAGCGCCTGACGCTGTTCTGATCGCCGGAGACATATACGACAAGCCGCTGCCGGCTGTCGAGGCGGTGAAGCTCCTCGACAGTTTTCTTTCTGCGCTGATGAACCGCCGGCTTCCGGTTTTTCTGATAAGCGGAAATCACGATTCCGCAGAACGTCTGGCGTTTGGCTCGGGCATCATGAAAAACGAAGGCCTGTACATTGCGCCGGCCTATGACGGAACGGTGAGGCCCGTTACCCTTCAGGATGCGTGGGGCGAGGTGCGGATTTACATGCTCCCGTTCATCAAGCCGGTCCATATGAGAGCGGTGCTCCGGAGCATGGATCGGGAGCAGGAGGAGATTGATGCGGTTGTCTCCTATACGGATGCGGTCCGGGCGGCGATCCGGGAGATGCATATTGATCCCGCCGCGCGGAATGTGCTGATCACTCATCAGTTCATCACCGGAGCAGACACGTCCGATTCGGAGGAGCGGACCGTAGGAGGTGCGGACAATGTGGATGCGGCAGTTTTCCGGGATTTCGATTACGTGGCGCTGGGCCATATTCACCGTCCGCAATATGTGGAGCGCGAGACGGTCCGATATTGCGGAACGCCTTTGAAATACTCCTTTTCAGAGGCCGGACACGAGAAGTCGGTCACGGTTGCGGAGCTGGGGAACAAAGGAGAATTCTCCTGGCGCGCGGTGCCGCTCGTCCCGCTTCACGACATGCGCGAAATACGCGGAACCTATGATGAACTGACGCTGAAGCAGAATTATGAGAATACAGAGACTGAGGATTATGTTCACGTTACCCTGACGGATGAGGAGGAAATACTCGAGGCTGTGGCCCGAATGAGAACCATATATCCGAACCTGATGCGTCTGGATTATGATAATCAGAGAACCCGCGCATCCGACGAGCTGCAGGCTGCGGAAGAGACGGAGCAGAAAACGCCTCTGGAGCTTTTCGGTGAACTGTTTGAGATGCAGAACGGAAAAATGATGACGATGCGGCAGATGCAGTATGCCGGAAGGGTAATAGAAGAAGTCTGGGAGGAAGAACAATGAGACCACTGAAGCTCACCATGTCTGCCTTCGGCCCTTATGCGGGGGAAACGGAGCTTGACCTCGCGGCGCTGGGAACGGGCGGACTTTATCTGATTACCGGTGAGACGGGCGCCGGAAAGACCACGATTTTCGATGCGATTTCCTATGCTTTGTATGATGCTCCCAGCGGAGAGGACAGAAGCCGTGAAATGCTCCGGTCCAAATACGCCCGGGAGGACACGAAGACCTTTGTGGAGCTGGAATTCCTTTGTAAAGGAAAACGCTACTCTGTTCGCAGGAGTCCGTCCTATCTGAGGAAAAAGGCCCGGGGCGAGGGAATGACCAGGCAGGATCCGGCTGTCGAACTGATTCTTCCGGACGGGAGGGCTCCCCTGACAAAAAACCGCGAAGTCGAGGAGGAAATCAGGAAAATCATCGGCGTGGACCGCGGACAGTTTGCCCGGATCGCCATGATCGCGCAGGGAGACTTTCGTCAGGTGCTGACGGCGTCAACGGAAGAACGCAGAGCGATTTTCCGCGATCTGTTCGGCACGGCTCCCTATGAGAAGGTACAGAAAAGGCTCAGTGCGGATGCTAATGAGCTCCGACAAAGATGGAGGGACGAGCTCAGAGGAATGAAACAGTATTGCAGCGAGATTTACTGTGCTGCAGAGAGCATTTACGCCTCGGAGACAGAACGGGTCAGGAAAGGGGAATTGACAGCGGAGGCAGTTGATGCTCTGCTGGACCGGCTTTTGTCAGAGGATGAGCGGGCGGACGAAAAACTGAGCGGGGAGCGGCGGAAGGCTGAGGAAAAACTTCGGGCGGTGGAAAGCGCGCTGAAGACGGCAGATGAGCTGCGGGAGAAGAAGCGGAATCTGAGCCGGAAGGAGGCGGATCACGCAAAGGCGTCTGAGAGTGTGGAACAGGCGGAAGCGGCGTGTACAAAGGCTTCTGAGGAGGAGCGGCAGGGCCGTCGCCTGGGAGAGCGCGCGGCTCTCATCAGGAATGGAATCGGCCGCTACGAGGAACTCGACCGTCTGAAGGAAAAATCGGAGGATTTATCTTCTGAGACAGGAAAGAGGGAGCAGAGGCTGACTGAACAAAAAACGGCCCGGGCGGAGGCTGCGGAAACGCTGAAATCTCTGAAGGAGGAGAACACTGCGCTGAAGGACGCGGGCGTCAGCCTGGAGCAGAAGCTGAACGGGCAGAAGGAGCTGCAAAGGGAGACAGAAGAACTGCAGCAGCTTCTGCAGCAGATCCGGGAGCACGATGAGATTGCCGGGAGGTATCGTGACGCGCAGGAGAGATACAGAGTCTGCCGGGATGAGCACCGGAACGCGGAGAACGCATATCGGAATGCAAATCGGGCGTATCTGGACGAGCAGGCCGGGATTCTCGCGGAAACGCTGAAGGAGGGGGTTCCCTGTCCGGTGTGCGGCGCTGTGGAGCATCCGAAGCCGGCGCGGAAATCTGACGGTGCTCCGGATAAGGAAATGCTGGAGCATCTGCGCCGGGAGCTGACGCGGTCACAGGAGGAGCTTGAGAGTGCCAGCGGCCGGGCAGGTGAAATCGGCGGTACGCTTTCCGAAATGAAGAAAAAGCTGGCGGACCGGATAGAGGCGCACTTCGGTTCCCCGGGTTCAGGAGAAGGTGATCCGGAGCCGGGGAAGATGAAAGCCAGGGTGAGTTCCCGTCTGGGGCAGATGACGGAAGAACTTTCGCAATTGGAAGAGGAAATTGAACGGGAGCGGAAACGAAGCCGCCGGAAGGAGGAGATTGAACAGCAGATTCCGGTGCTTGAGAAGGAACTCGCGGACAGGGATCGGAAAATTGCGGATGAAGCCTCATGGCTTGCATCTGCCTCTGCACAGAGGGAAGCCCTCGGCAGCCGTATCGAGTCGCTGCGGGAACAGCTTGAATTCCCGGGAAGGAAGGAAGCGGAACAGGAAATCGACAGACTGGAGAAGGAAGGCGCACGGCTGGAAAAGGCGAAGGAAGACGCGGATGCGGCCAGAGAACAGGCGCAGAACCGGCTCAGAAGACTGGAGGGAGAACTCGGTACGCTGAGGGAGCAGATCCGTGAAACGCCGGCTCCTGACGAGGAACTGCTGCATACAAAAAAAGATGAACTTCAGGCAGCGCTGAGTTCCTTAGATGAAGCGCAGAAGGAGATCCGCGCACGTGCGTCCGGCAACCGGAGAGTGCAGGAAAGACTTTGTGAAAACAAAGAAACGCTGAAGCGTACGGAAGAAGAGCTTGAGGTGGTGGGAGTTCTGGCGGATACGGCTTCCGGAACGCTGAGCGGCAGGCCCAAGCTTATGCTGGAGACCTATGTGCAGTCGGCGTATTTCGACCGGATTATCGGCCGGGCCAACGTCCGGTTCCTGCGCATGACGCGGGGGCAGTATGAGCTGCGCCGCCGGAAGGAGGCAGACCAGAACCGCAGTCAGTCCGGCCTGGAGCTGGATGTTCTGGATCATTACAATAACAGTCTGAGAGACGTCCGGACCCTGTCCGGCGGGGAATCCTTCATGGCGTCACTGTCACTGGCGCTGGGCCTCTCCGATGAAATCCAGGCCAGCGCCGGCGGGATCCGTCTGGACAGTATGTATGTGGATGAAGGGTTCGGCACGCTGGACGACGAGGCGCTGACACAGGCGCTTGACGCACTGGCGTCCCTGGCAGAAAGCGATCGCCTGGTGGGAATCATATCTCATGTGGAGGGACTCGCGGAAAGAATCGACCGTCAGATTGTCATTCACAAGAGCAGGCAGGGCGGAAGCAGCGCAGAGCTGGTAGTGTGAACCGGACAGTGAAGCGCGCTATTTCGCCTTCACGATGAAATTCTTCAGAATGCCTCTGCGTCCGTAGTCGACTCTCAGCGTCGGGGCGAATTCCCTGACCTGCGGGGTAACGATAAAATGGACGTCCTCCACATCGGTGAGCTCGTCGCTGCCCCGGAGCTTATCCGGGTAGATATCAAAGGTATAACTGCAGCAGCCCGATTTCGTGAGGATCAGCCGGGGATATAATCCCTGTATCTCCAGCTCCCGGATCTTTTCGCGGGCGTTTTCCGTCAGTGTAATGTCGGTTTTACGCATAAAAACCTCCTTCGTTCTCAATACAAGTCCTGCCGCGGGATTCGACGGCAGAACAACCGTAACCGCCGCCGCAGAGGGATTCGGAAACGGCCGAATCCCGAAGAACAGGTCTGCACTGATTATATCACAGAAAAAACGGATAAAAAAGAGACCGCTGCATCATGCGACGGTCTCGCCTGATACAACGGCCCTGTGATTTCTCTCTGTTGCCGTTTAGCGGGCAGCAGCTCTGTTGACTGCATAGCTGAATGCTCCAGATACAACCAGTGCTCCGATGACTCCTGCTACCATTTCCATTACCTCCCGATTCAATACTCGACTTTGTTTAAATCCTTTATTTGCCTTGATTATAGTGCCGTTTGCCCGTTCTGTAAAACGGTAAACAGGAATGTTTGACATAAGAAACTGTAATATACAGAATTGAATAAAATGATTTTCTTATTGCTGTTAATTTCGGGCGAAGGCGTATCGCGTGACGCCCTCATACAGCCTTTTCGAGAGTGAACCGGAGAAATGAGCCCGAAACAGACCGGGTTGTTCTTGAATATTTGAAATCACTGCTCTATAATATCTTAGAAATGTCTTAGACAATGATTCAAGGCAGGGAATGATGTGAGTCAGGCAATGATGTAAATCATACGATGAAAGAAACAGGAGGAAATTATGACCTGGGGACCGAGTTTTATGTATTACCACTGTCCCGAATGCGGAATCAAGTTCAAATATGCGATTGACATGATCCCGGAATTCGGCGATGATTACGGGAAATGTCCGCGGTGCGGAGCGATGGGCGTTTATGAAAAGGACGGAGCCAGAACGCCGGACGATGCGGATTATGAAGAGGTGGAATGAGACGCGCGGATTGGGGGCGAAGAGCCCGACCGCCGGCAGATGTGTGCGCAGGATACGGCTGCCCCGTTCAGGGAGGATGGACAAATGGACGAGCATAGAATACTTGAAATCCTCAGAGACTATTACGAGGAGTCGATTTTCATAACAGACGACAAGGGAATCGTGGTTTTTGCCAATAAGGTCGCTGCGCGGCGTATAAATTCCGCAATTCCGGATATGGTTGGAAAAAATGTCCGGGAGCTCGTCAGGAACAGAGTATACGAATATTCCACTACGGAGGAAGCGATACGAACCGGAAGGACGGCGGTGGGGCGCATCGACGACAATGTTTTTTCCAACAGCGTTCCTGTATTTGACGGCGAGAGAAAGCTGGAATACGTTGTTACGAATAATATGAACCTTAAGCACAATCAGGAGTGGGCGAACATTATCGAGAGCAACAAGGCTGAGAACAGCAGACTCCGCCGCGAACTGGACTATATGCGGCTGAAGGACCAGCGTGTCGTAATCGCCAACAGCCCCATCATGAAGAATGTGCTGAAAATGGTGGAGGCGGTAGCTCCCACGGACAGCAGCGTCGTCATTCTGGGGCAGAGCGGAACGGGGAAGGATGTGATTTCCCAGCTGATTCATGAAAAATCCCATCGCTCGAATAAGTCCTATCTCAGCGTCAACTGTGCGGCCATGCCGGAGGCACTGCTGGAGAGCGAACTGTTCGGCTATGAATCAGGAGCCTTTACGGGAGCGAAATCCGGAGGTAAAATCGGCCTGTTTGAGGCGACTGACGGAGGGACTATTTTTCTGGATGAAATCGGAGAGATGTCGCTGCCGCTTCAGGCGAAACTGCTCCGCGTGCTGGAAAGCCATGACATACGCCGTATCGGCGGGATAGAGAACATTCATGTGGATGTCCGGGTCATCTGCGCAACCAACCGTGATCTGGAGAAGATGGTTGCGGAGGGAACCTTCCGTGAGGATCTGTATTACCGGCTCAGTGTCTTCACCATTCAGCTCCCGCCTCTGGCGGAGAGAAAGGAGGATATCCTCCCGATCGCCCAGATGTTTCTGGATCAGCTGAACCATAAATACGGGACAGATAAGGTGCTGGCGGACGTTACAAAGGATACGATGCTGAACTATTACTGGCCGGGAAATATCCGGGAGCTGAGAAATGTCGTGGAGCGAATCTACGTGATCAGCCAGGACAACAAGCTGTTTTTTACTCCGGTGCCGACGGCTGAATACGGAGAAAAGCCTACGGACAGACCGGCAGACAGAGCGGAGGAGCATGAGCCGGAACGTGAATTCGGAAGTCTGAAGGAGTATGTGGATTTCGCGGAGCGTCAGTACATCGACCGGATCATGGCTGACTGCGGCGGATCGGTTGGAAAGACTGCGGAACGGCTGGGAATTCACCGGAGCGTTCTGTATCGGAAGCTTCACAAAAAATAATCCGGGAAGTATTCAGAAGAATTTAAAGCAGAAGGCCATGTCGCAAATCAACAACATTTTTGGTTGTTAATTTGCGACATGTTGTATTTTTGCATCATCGAATAAACGCCGGATATGTGATGGAACGTTGAAATTTAAATGAAGTTTTTGTTGGCACGACTCATGCTATATACAGATATTGAAATTGATTTCCGGTGTGAACGGACACCGCGGGGACGGCAGCAGACCGGAATGAGATGAAAATAACACATGGGAACAGAAAGGAAGTTAACATGAGTTCTGTCAAAAATGTACTTGTATGCGGCGGGGGTCTGATGGGAAAGAACATCGCCTTTGTCGCCTCATCCGTTAAGGAGCATAATATCACGATTTATGATGTCAGACCGGTGGATGTGGAAGGTGGAATCCGCGAAACCATGAAACAGCTTGTGGAAGCGGGAGTCATCACGGAAGCGGAGCTGGACGAGCGCCTTTCCAGAATTCACTTCACTGAGGACATGGACAGCGACGGCGTTAAGAACGCGGATCTGGTTATCGAGGCAGTATTCGAGGACATGACGTTGAAGCAGGAGACCTTCGCCAAACTGGAGGAGCGCTGCAGACCGGACTGCATCTTCTGCACCAACAGTTCAGTAATGAGTCCTTCTGAAATCAGCAAGAACCTGAAGCACAGGGAGCGCTTTGTCGGCACACATTTCTGGAACCCGGGGCACCTGATCCCTCTTGTCGAGGTGGTGAGAACCGATGCGACCAGTGATGAGACGGCAGACACCGTGATGAAATTCATGAAGGACATCGGCAAGGAGCCCTGTCTCTGCAACAAGGATGTACCGGGCTTTATCGCGAACCGCCTGCAGCACGCCCTCTGGAGAGAAGCTATCTCTATCGTAGAGCACGGCATCGCTGATGCGCCGACCGTGGACAAAGCCATCAAGAACAGCTTCGGCCTGCGTCTGCCTCAGCTGGCGCCTCTGGAGAATTCCGACATGGTAGGAACCGATCTGACGTACAACATCCATAATTACGTGCTGAAGAGCATCGAGGACAGCCACGAGCCGTCGCCGCTCCTTACAAAGATGAAGGAAGAGGGCAAGATGGGCTTCAAGAGCGGCGAAGGGTTCTACAAATGGACGCCGGAGCAGATTAAGAAATGCAACGAGGATCTGAATGCATATCTGATCAAAATGCTCTATAAATAGTATCTGCTCATTAAGTCCCCGTCGGACTTAATGGCGCTGACAGCAGCTTTTCAGCAGCGCTGCGGCGCACAGCGCAATTGCAGAGCGCACCGGCAGATCACCGGACCTGATTTTGTAAATGTATTAAAGAATAGATAGATAAGAAATTGACGGGAGGAAAAGAAAATGGATAAGAGCTTAAAGAACAAACGCATCATCACAGCAGCAGTAACCGGAGCATGGCCGAAGAAGGAAAACAATCCGAATGTTCCCATGACGCCGGAGGAAATCTGCGAGGACGTATATGACTGCTGGCAGGCAGGCGCCGCCGTCGCCCATCTCCATATGAGAGACGACGAAGGAAACGGGACGATGGATCACAACAAGTTCAAGAAGACTGTTGACCTGATTCATGAGAAGCATCCTGACTGCGACATCATTCTGAATCTGACCACATCCGGCGACATCTACGCGACTGACGAGACCCGTATGGAGCACGTCAAGGAACTGAAGCCTGAAATGGCGTCCTATGACTGCGGCTCCATGAACTGGCTGAACAGCGGCCTGTTCCTGAACAGCCCGACTTTCCTGGAGAACCTGGGAAAGCTGTTCCAGGAGACCAATACCAAGCCGGAAATCGAAGCCTTTGACCCTGGCATGATCGCAAACGCCGCATACTATGTCAAGAAGGGCATCCTGAAGACTCCGCTTCACTTCCAGTTCTGCATGGGCTGTGCGAACGGAATCCCCGGAACAGTCAAGAATCTGGTATTCATGAAGGAAACCATGGATCAGCTGTGCCCGGGCTCTACATGGAGCACCTTCGGCGTAGGTCACAGCGCGATGGAAATCATGTACGCAGCCATTGCTCTGGGCGGAAACATCCGCGTAGGCATGGAGGACAATGTCATGTACGCGAAGGGACAGTTGGCGGACAGCAACAGACAGTTTGTCGAAAGAGCTGTAAGAGTGATTAAGGAGTACGGTCTCGAGGTTGCCACTCCGGATGAGGCACGCCAGATCCTCGGTCTGAAATAGTTCCGGACAATACGGCGACACGGTGACAGAAGTCATTCAGCTCACTGAGGCCTCCGGGTCTCAGTGAGTGATATAGACGTTATCATTATCAATTTATCAATAAGAGTTATGGAGGAAAAACCTATGCCTACTGCTGAAACATTAAACAAAGACAGAGGAAATATCTTCTGGAGAATATCAAAGAAGTTCCAGTTCGCGGCAGAAAAGATCATTCCGGACGCATTCGTATTCTGTATCGTTCTGGCTATCCTGACCTTTCTGCTCGGCTGGATATTCACTAAATCCACATTCCTGAACATGGTTCAGTACTGGTATGACGGATTCTGGACGCAGTCTGCGTTTGCTTTCCAGATGACGATCATGGTCGTTGTCTGTGCGACATTCGCGAAGGCTCCGTCTGTAAGAAAAGGACTTGACAAACTCGCGGGAATCGCGAAAACCCCGAAGGGCTGCATGGCGGTCATGATGATTTTCGGTTATGTCGCGTCCTTCATCAACTGGGCGTTCTGCACAGTCTGCACACCGATTCTGGCCATGCGTATGGCGAAGAATATGAAGGGCCTGCATTTCCCGATGATGGTTGCGGCCGGATATACGACCATGATCCTCGGACAGTGCATGGGACCGTCGGCTACAGTATACGCGATGGTAGCCGGAAAAGGTCACCAGTTTGAAAACATCATCGGCGTTCTGCCTCAGAACCTGACGACATACAACCCGATGAACGTGATCCTGTGGTTCATCCTGGCAATCGTCGTTATGATTGTGTCCATCATGACCGTTCCGCCGAAAAATGAAATCGTTGAGTTCCACGGAAATATCGCTGACGCGGATATCCAGCTGGAGGAGCCGGAAGAGATGACGCCGGCTGAGAGAATGAACAGCTCCCGCATCATCATGTACGTTGTCGGCGTGATCGGCATTGTGTATGCAGTGATGAGCTTTGCGACAAAGGGTTTCCTGGGTTCTCTGGATCTGAACTTCATGATCTTCCTGTTCATCACGTTGAACTGTTTCGCGTATAATACGCCGAGAAAATTCATCGCGGCACTGAAGGACTCCATGTCCCTCTCCACCGATGTTATGATTCAGTTCCCCTTCTACGGTGCGATCATGGGAATGATGACCATGTCCGGCTTCGGTCAGATCGTCATCGACGGAATGTCACACATTGCAACACAGGCAACGATGCCGCTCGTTACATACATTTCCGCATGTATCCTGAACCTGTTCATTCCTTCTCAGGGCGGTCAGATCATCGTACAGGGACCGATCATCCTGCCGCTCGGAAAGAGTCTGGGATGCTATATGCCTGATATTCTGAACGCCTTCGTCTACGGCGATGAAGCCACGAACCTGCTGCAGCCGCTGTATCTGATACCGGCTCTGGCAGTCGTCAACGTACCTCTGAAGAAGGTTTGGGGATATTGCGCATACATCTTCGTAATCATGTTTGTTATTACCTGCATCGGTCTGAGAGTTCTTCCGGGGCTGGTATAGGCGACAAAGGCAAACGGGATGTGATCTCGAATGAACGAACCGGCAAAGAAAAGCAAAGATGATAAATTAAAGGAGAACAATGAAATGAATGAAAAGGACAGCAAGAGAAAATCCCGCACTGAGCTGATGGAAGGACTGGTGATCCTGTATTTCGTAATCTGCCTCTTCATCGTGGCAATGGCGCAGCAGTATAAGTTCATGACTTATGGGCAGCTGTCGATCCTGTTCCTGCCGCTTCTGGTCGGATTCATCTTCTTCGAGATCCATCAGTATAAAAATCCTCAGGCGAAAAGACGCCCGTCACTGACAAGAACAGTGATTTCCTGCGGGCTGGTAAGCTTCATGATCGTGCTGACGGTTCTGTATAACACTGCAAACCTGTTCAGTTAGCGATGGAAAGGATTAATTCCTTCTTCTTCTGATATTCAGGCTCTGAAAGGATACCCGCCTTGTAAAGGGAATCCAGATTGGAGAGAAGCGCTGATACATCGGATTTTGTAAAATGCGGCGCTGCGTCCTCAGTGGAACATTCTGCTGGACGCGGCGCTGTTTTGCTGTGAAGCGTCCGCAGCCAGGCGCAGGCGTCAGAAACCGCGGAAAAGGACTTTTCCGCATGAACCTGCCAGATTCCGCTTCCGTGCTCATCCCGCTCGATGCCGGGATATTCCATTTCCATCACGGCTGTGATACGGCCGTAATGAAGGCGGATGACGGGACGCAGAAGCTCAGCGTCGCGGAAATTGAAATCATGCTCCGGATTCTCCCGGAAATACCGGCTGAAATACATTTTGCTGCTGGTTCCGAGATAACGGATATGGATGTTTCCGTCAGGAATGCTGAACTCGGTTTCGATAACCGGACTGGTCATGCCGATCTTGCCATAGGCGTTAGTGCCAGCGGTGGCAGCCTTTGTATAATCGTTGACTTTTATCTTCGCCTCGACGACGACAGAGTCGGCGGAAAAATCTTTTGTCTCTGCATGATCCCGGAAGAGCTCGCCTGCCCAGTCCGTCAGGGCGGAGGGATCTGTGTCCGGGGACAAAGGAAGGACGATGAAAGGATCTCTGTTCAGAAGTCCGCCGGCAGGTGCGTCAAGATCCGCTGCCAGAACGAGACTGCGGTCGCGGTCATCGGTTTCTCTGGAGCCATGCTGAATCAGACAGTCCGGACACCAGGACAGCGCGCGGATATTCCGGCGCGGAACAGTTTTCCTGCGGTTTATGACGAGCGCATTCTCGGTCAGCTCGATCTGGTTTCTTTTCATGTTGCACCTCCGATTATCAAATGTATTGTAACCATTATGTGGCGGGGGGTCAAGTTTTGTGGTAAGATAATTCACTGAAGGGAGAACTGCTATGAGGAATTTTTTGTTTGAGCTGATTACAAACCGGGTGTTTCTGGCGGCGGTCTTTTCCTGGGCTGCGGCGCAGGGGAGCAAGATACTCTTTGAAAGCGTGAAGTACGGGTTTTCAAGGGAGCGGCTGACAGGCGGCGGAGGAATGCCCAGCGGCCATACGGCGACGGTAACCGGACTTACGACGGCCGCGGCGGCTGTTTACGGGCCGGGGGGCTTTGAATTTCCCATGGCGCTGTTCTTTTCCATCGTCGTGGTTTATGACGCGATGAATGTGCGTTACGAGACGGGGCGGCAGGCGAAGGTGCTGAACGAACAGAGACGGCAGAGAATTGAAGCCGGGGAGGATCCGCTGTACGATCGTCCCTTTGTTGAGAAAATAGGGCATACGCTTCCGGAGGTTGTCGTCGGTGCGGCCGTCGGAATCGTCATCGGGCTGATTGTCGGACTGGTGTAAGCGGTCCGGTACAGGAGGAAGGCAATTGACAAAACAGGAATTTGAAGAATATCTGAAGGAAACTCTGGGCTTTGCGGCGCTTCAGCCGGAGCGGTTTAACGCGGCGCTGGGCGTCCGTTATATGGACTGCGGCGTGGAGCCGGCGCCGTTTGCGGAATTTCTGTATCAGGCGAAGGAGGAGCATCGCAATCCCTACGGAGGGATTCACGGCGGGATTATTTCATCGCTGGTGGATTACTGCACGGGGACGGGGGCTGTGGCAGTCACCCGGCATTTCGTAACGACGGTGGATCTGAGCGTCAGCTATCTGCGCGCGCTGAACGGTGAGAATTTCCGGATCCGTGTGGAATACACCCATGTGGGCGGCAGGATGATCAGTGCGCTGGTGCGGGTCAGCGACCTTGACAGCGGCGAGTTATGCGCTACGGCGCAGCTGAATTTCATGCAGCTTGCGGAGAAACCCAGGGGACTTGCGGTGTAGACCTTGACTTTGTACGGGGAGAAGACTATTATAGTGGTTGACGAACAGGAAAGGAATTGATTTATTATGCCTATTACACAATATCTGGAGCGTAACGCAAAGGAATGGCCGGACGATGTGGCGCTGGTGGAGCTGAATCCGTCCGTCTCGCTGCCGAAGCTGACGACATGGCGGGAATACGAGCTGATCGAGCCTGCGCGCACCGATAAGTACCGGGAGGAAATCACCTGGAAGGTCTTTGACGAAAAAGCGAACCGGGTGGCGAATTATCTGATCACCCGGGGGATTCGCCCGGGTGAGAAGGTGGGAATCCTTCTGATGAACTGCCTGTCCTGGCTGCCGATTTATTTCGGCATTCTGAAGGCGGGGGCGGTCGCGGTACCGCTGAATTTCCGTTACGCTGCTGATGAAATCGAGTATTGTGTGAATCTCGCCGATATTCGCGTGCTGATCTTCGGCGATGAGTTTATCGGGCGGGTGGAGGAAATCGTTCCCAACATCGGCGCGGGGAGGCTGCTGCTGTATTTCGGACAGTCCTGCCCGACCTTCGCGGAGAATTTCATCTTCCAGACCTCAAACTACTCCAGCAAGGCGCCTGATGTGAAAATCACAGATGACGACTACGCCGCGATTTATTTTTCCTCCGGCACGACCGGATTCCCAAAGGCAATCCTTCACAAACACAGGGCGCTGATGCATTCCTGTCAGGTGGAGCAGCACCATCACGGGCAGACCAGGAAGGACGTTTTCCTTTGTATTCCTCCCCTCTACCACACGGGAGCCAAGATGCACTGGTTCGGCAGTCTGATCTCCGGGAGCCGTGCGGTGCTTCTGCGGGGAACAAAACCAAGGGATATTCTTCATGCTGTTTCGGAGGAGCGCTGCACGATCGTGTGGCTGCTGGTGCCATGGGCGCAGGATATTCTGGACGCCCTGGACCGGGGAGAACTGAAACTGGAGGATTACAATCTGGAGCAGTGGCGGCTGATGCATATCGGAGCACAGCCTGTACCTCCTTCCATGATTCGTCACTGGAAGGAATACTTTCCGCATCATCTCTATGATACAAACTACGGTCTGTCGGAGTCGCTGGGACCGGGCTGTGTGCACCTCGGCGTGGAGAATATCGACAAGGTGGGTGCTATCGGCGTTCCGGGATTCGGCTGGGAGGCGAAGATCGTCGATGAGAACCGGAAGGAACAAAAGAAGGGTCAGGTGGGTGAGCTTGCGGTTCGCGGGCCTTCTGTCATGATCGAATATTATAAAGACCCCAAGGCTACGGAGGAAGTCCTGTCAGAGGACGGCTGGCTGTATACCGGAGACATGGCCAAGCAGGATGAAGACGGGTTTTACTATCTGGTGGATCGCAAGAAGGACGTCATCATCTCCGGCGGTGAGAATATCTATCCGGTTCAGATTGAGGATTTCCTCCATACTTATGACGCGGTAAAGGATGTGGCGGTCATCGGTCTTCCGGACAAGCGTCTGGGCGAGATCTCCGCAGCCGTCATCGAGGTCAAGGATGGATATACCTGTAACGAAAAGCAGATTAACGAGTACTGCATGAAACTTCCGCGGTACAAAAGACCGGTCCGCATCATCTTCGCCGATGTTCCGCGCAACGCTACCGGCAAAATCGAGAAACCGAAGCTTCGGGAAATGTACGGCGGCGCGTTCCTGGTGGCGGCCGAAAACGAAGTCACAGACTGAATTGAGATCCACCTGGCGGCGGAACTTTGCTCCCGGCGCAGGGAGTTTTGATAACTAATGAAGATATGAAAGACCAGAAAGAAACGGAACAATTATTATCATGGTATGACGCCCGACGGCGAATTCTGCCGTGGCGTGAGGAGCCGACGCCGTATCATGTCTGGCTTTCTGAAATCATGCTTCAGCAGACCCGGGTGGAGGCCGTGCGGGAACACTACGCGCGATTCCTCAGGGAGCTTCCTGATATTCACGCTCTGGCATCGGCTGATGAGGACTGTTATCTGAAGTTGTGGGAAGGACTCGGATATTACAGCCGCATCCGCAATATGCATAAGGCTGCGGTGGAAATTGAGGAACGCTGCGGCGGCGAAATGCCGAAAACCGCGGAAGAACTCGTGCGCCTCCCCGGTATCGGTGAATACACGGCGGCAGCCATCGCCTCCATCGCCTTCGGTCAGCCTGTTCCCTCTGTGGACGGAAACCTGCTGCGGGTCTGGGCCCGAAAAACGGCCTCGGCGGACAACATCAAAGCACCTGCCACAGTAAAATCCGCCCGGGCCTATTATGCTGAACGGATTTCCCGGACGCGGCCCGGCGACTATAATCAGGCACTTATGGATCTGGGTGCGACCGTCTGCCTGCCGAAGGGGCAGCCGGACTGTGACCGCTGTCCCTGGAGCCGGTGCTGTTCGGCGCATCTGGACGGTCGTGAACTCGATTTCCCCGTCGTGCCTGCGAAGGCGTCGCGTCGCGTGGAGAAACGCACCGTCTTCATCATTCATGACTCATCTCACGTTCTCCTGCACCGCAGAGGGGACAAGGGGCTTCTGGCAGGGCTCTGGGAATTTCCGGGCACAGAAGGCGTCCTGACAAAGTCTTCTGCCGTTCAATTTCTTCAGGAACACGGCTTAAAACCGACGGAAATCAGGAAACTGCCGCCGGCAAAGCACGTTTTCTCTCACGTGGAATGGCGCATGACCGGCTATGACGTCTTTGCTGACGGCTTGTCCGCGCTTCCTCTTCCTGAAGACTATGCAGCCGCGTCCCGCACAGACCTGGAGGAAATTTACACAGTTCCGTCTGCGTTCGCGGCGTTTCTCAACAGCGAAGCCATACGGAGCCTGCTTTGATTCCGTGAATCTGAGCACTTGTGTGATATATGCGAGGAAACACTATTCCTTTTCTCTGCGTCCGGAGACGATCCAGGGCGCAGGTTCAATCTCGAAGGTGTTCTTGGGGCCCAGTCTGGAGATGGCGACCTGCAGAACCTCCGGGTCTTTGATCCCGTGCGCCTCAAACACATTTTTGAGCTGACCGGCTTCCACAAAATCCAGTGTGTAGACCACCAGAATGATATGGGGGTTCAGCTCCATAAGACACTGAATCTCCTGCTCCATACTTGCGGAGGCGACGATGAAGGCGATGTCAGGCACCGGACATGAGGCAAGAGTTTCCTTGTCCACATGATCCACAATCCGTACATTGCGCAGGTCGAAGTAGTCGATATTATCTTCCAGCGCCTCTCTCTGTTTGTGGTTGTATTCCACGGCGATGACCGTTCCCTCGTTCGCCTGGAAGGCCGCGTCGATGGCGATAATCTCGCCGCCCACGACGCAGACGGTGTCCTCGGCGTCGATATGCATCTTGCTGAGAATAATGTTGCGCAGCTCTGACCCCACCTGACTGGAGGAAGAACGGACCGAAAGGTCGCCCAGCCCGCTTTTGTAGGTGCTGACGGCGTTCGGGTTGACCACCAGCATGCCGGCGGAGGCGTTGATCCCGCGGTCGATCATGAAGCGCACATCGTCGTGCTTGATGGGGCCTGTCGGATCGGAACCCTCGTTGTACCAGACCTCGCAGCCGCCCAGACCCGCGTTCCACATATGATAGAAAATTTCTGTATCGCCGGCCTCCATGAAGGCCAGAACCGCTTTATGCGACTCCACAGTGGGAATGAGATTCTTGTTCTTTTTTGTCACATCCATCATCTTGATCTGCTCCAGATCGATGGGGGTGTTTTCCGCAAAATACTGCAGCCACTGAAGAATTACTTCGTTTGTGAAGATTACATCGTTTGCCATAGATTTCAGCTCCTTTCCTGTTAAACTGATTATACTCGATTTATGCCGCAACATCAAACAGAAACTCCTTTTTTGTGCTATACTATACGCGGGAGAAGAAATATGGAACAACAGACTTTTTTTAACAATACGTCGGTCAACCAGCCGCTGGCCGACCGGCTCCGCCCCCGGGACCTGGATGAGTTCGTGGGACAGAGCCATCTCCTCGGGAAAGGAAAGATTCTGCGCCGCCTGATTGAGGGAGATCAGGTCTCTTCCATGATTTTCTGGGGACCGCCCGGCGTAGGCAAGACGACTCTGGCCAAGATTATCGCTCATCGCACCCGGTCCTCCTTCATCGAGTTTTCCGCGGTGACCAGCGGGATCAAGGAGATTCGCGGCATTATGAAGCAGGCGGATGAAAACCGCTTTTACGGAGAGAAGACCATCGTCTTCGTGGACGAGATCCACCGCTTTAACAAAGCGCAGCAGGATGCGTTTCTGCCTTTTGTAGAGAAGGGTGCCATCACGCTCATCGGCGCAACCACGGAAAATCCGTCCTTCGAGGTGAACGGCGCGCTCCTTTCGCGCTGCAAGGTGTTTGTGCTCCAGCAGCTGACGCAGGAGGACATTACGGAGCTTCTGCAGAGAGCGCTGGAGGATCCCAGAGGCTTCGGCGACCAGCATGTGGTGATGAACAAAGACTATCTGGAAGCAATTGCCGCCTTTTCCAACGGAGACGCGAGAAATGCTCTTTCTACGCTGGAGATGGTCGTTCTGAACGGTGATGTTGACGGCGACACGATCACGGTGACGGAGGAAACCGTGGAGCAGTGTACGTCGAGAAAGTCGCTGCTGTATGACAAGGACGGAGAAGAGCACTACAATCTCATTTCCGCGCTGCATAAGTCCATGCGCAATTCCGATCCGGACGCGGCGGTTTACTGGCTGGCGAGGATGCTGGAGGCCGGAGAGGATCCGATTTATGTCGCGCGGCGCGTCACCAGATTCGCCAGCGAGGATATCGGGATGGCGGATTCCCGGGCACTGGAGGTCTGCGTCGCGGCGTTTCAGGCCTGCCGGCTGATCGGTATGCCCGAATGCTCCGTGCACCTGACCCACGCCGTGGTGTATTGTGCTTTGTCCCCGAAGTCAAACGCCATGGAGCAGGCGTATAATGAGGCGAAGGCAGACGCTCTGAAAAGTCTGGCGGAGCCGGTTCCCCTGCAGATCCGCAACGCGCCCACGAAGCTCATGAAGGAGCTGAAATACGGTGCGGGATACAAATATGCTCACGACTACAAGGAAAAGATAACGACGCTGCAGTGCATGCCGGATTCTCTGATCGGAAAGGAATATTACCATCCTACAGAGCAGGGGCTGGAGGCCAGATACAAAGAGCGGTACGAGCAGATCAAGGAATGGAAGGAAGAACACCGTAAGCAGGAAAGCGAAAAAGAAAAATGAGAAGACAGAACAGACAGGGAGAAAGAAACAATGGCAATGCAGTTTAACAATATGACGGCCTACGATGTTAAATCCGCGATTTTCGGCGTGGTCACGGCGGATGCGCTGGGCGTTCCGGTGGAGTTCAGCGTCCGTGAGGACCGGCGCAGAGATCCTGTTACGGGAATGCGGGAATACGGGACGTATAACCAGCCGAAGGGAACATGGTCGGATGACTCCAGTATGACGCTGGCGGCGCTGGACAGCCTGTCCGCAGGCGTGGATTACGGGGAGATCATGAAACGGTTTGCGGCCTGGGCGCAGAAGGGTGATTATACGCCGTACCGGGAGACCTTTGACATGGGCGAAGCGACGCGGCGGGCGATTAACCGGTATCTGGACGGTACGCCGCCTCTGGAATGCGGCGGAACGGGAGAACGGGACAACGGCAACGGCTCACTGATGAGGATTATGCCCTTTGTGCTTGTGGCGATTAGGGACGGCGACCGGAAAATCAGTGATCTCACCGGAATTCATAACGCTTCCGCATTGACGCACAGGCATCCGCGCTGCATGGCTGCCTGCGGGATCTACGCCCGGCTTGCGGCGGCGCTCATCGACGCGATGACGGGGAACAAAATGAACCTGGCGGCTGCCGCGGTTTCCGGAGCGCTGGAGGATTACCGCAATTCTCCGTTTGCAGAGGAAACGGGCACCTACCGGCGGATGGCGGATCTGAAGGCTCTGGCGGATTTGCCGGAATCGGAGATCCGGAGCTCGGGTTATGTGGTGGATACGCTGGAGGCTGCGGTCTGGTGTTTTCTGAATACGGAAAGCTATCGGGACTGTGTGCTGAAGGCGGTGAATCTGGGAGAGGACACGGATACCGTCGCAGCGGTGGCGGGAGGACTGGCCGGCGTCTGGTACGGGTTTGACGCAATTCCGTCCGACTGGGTTGCCGCCCTTGCCCGCAGAGAGTGGATTGAAGAACTGTGCAAGGGCCTTCTGTGAAGGAACGCCATCGGAAAAGAACGCTATCGGAGAAAGAGAAAAGACTGAAAGAATGAGGAAAAGATTGTGAATGTGAGAACTGTATATCTGAAAAGAATACTGACGCTGATTATTGCCGTCCTTACAGCGCTGTCGCTTGCGGGAACGGATCCGGCAGCGGTCAGCGCTGCGTCGGGTGTCGCGGCGCCGACAAAGGTGAAGGCGGCGAATCTGTACAGCGGAATCCGCCTGACATGGAAGAAACCGGCGAAAAAAACCACCTTCCGGATTTATGTGAAAACCGGAGGGAAATACAAAAAAGCCGGCACGGCCTCCGCAAATAAATTTGTATATAAAAAAGCGAAGTCCGGGAAAACCTACACCTTCCGGGTACGCGCGTACAGAAAAGGAAGCCGTTCCGGATACAGCAGGACGGTCACGAAGAGGTTCGTCCGTTCGCTGGCCAATATGGAGTACAAAGGAAAGGGCTATGCGGTGCTGCACGGCAATAAACCGGCTTTCTCAGACGCTCAGGTGACCCGGGCCCGGAACGCGTATATCACGTTCGGTAAGCTGGATGACAGAGGCCGCTGTACGGCGGTGACCGCCAGTGTGTCCTCTGAGACGCTGCCCAGAGAGGAACGCGGCGATATCAGCTCGGTACATCCCACCGGATGGGTCAGCGGACAGGGCTGGCAGCGGTGTCACCTGCTGGCTTTCAGCCTCGGAGGGGGCAACGCCAATCCCCGGAACCTCATCACCGGATCCGCGCAGATGAACGTGAGCGGCGGTATGTGGATTTTCGAGGAACAGGTGCTGAACTATGTCCGTCAGACCGGAAATCATGTTCTCTACCGGGTGACGCCGGTTTTCAAGGGGAACGAGCTCGTGGCCAGAGGCGTTCACATGGAGGCCAGGTCCGTGGAGAATGCGGGATTGCAGTATAATGTCTATGTGTTCAACGTCATGGACGGGTACAAAATTGATTACGCAACCGGCAGGGTGCGCGCGAAGAACGCCGCCGCCGGAGAGAATCCTGGCGGCAGCAGTCACAGCAACGCCAAAAGGACCTACATCCTGAACGAGAACACGAAAAAATTTCATTATCCCAGCTGCAGTGCTGTTAAGAGGATGAAGCCCTCCAACCGGAAGAAGGTGAAGACCAGCCGCAAGAGTCTGATTCGAAAAGGCTATGACCCCTGTAAAATCTGTGAGCCGTAATTTCCCGGCGTGCACTGAATTGTAAAATATAGGTTGGACAAAGGGGAGACGCTATAGTAAAATGGGTAGCAAGGAAAAAAGCTTTGGAGAATGACGAATGATTTTAGTAAAGGAATTTGAATTTGACGCGGCACATAATCTGATCAATTATCACGGGAAGTGCGAGCGCCTGCACGGGCATACCTACAAGCTGGTCGTAAAGCTGGAAGGAACCCGGGGACCGGAGGATATGATCTATGACTTTGTGGATCTGAAAAACCTCGTGAAGGAACACATTCTGAATGAATTTGATCATCACTATATCAATGAATTCATCGAGCAGCCGACGGCGGAAAACATCGCAGTGTACGTCTGGAACAGGCTGGCCCCGCTGGTGAAGACAGAGAACGCGCATCTCTGTGAGATCCAGGTATGGGAGACAAAGACATCAGGGATTATTTATCACGGAGAGGAAGCATGAAGGACGTACAGAATCAGCCGGACCGGAGACAGATCTATCTGAATCAGGTGGGGATCAAGGATTTCCGGATGCCGATGGAGATCTGCAACAAAAACGGAGAATGGCTCAGTACCGCGGCGGACATCAGTCTGCTGGTGGGGCTCGACGCCAGCCTGCGGGGCACACATATGTCCCGTTTCGTCGATATGATCCAGGAGAATCGGCGGATGGACCTGAAGCACATGAGAAATATCCTGGAAAGCATTCAGCAGCGTCTGGAATCCCGGAGCAGCTTTGTGCGGATGAAGTTTGATTATTTTATTGAAAAGGAATCGCCGGTCACGCGGCTGGCCTCCTTCATCAATGTCCAGGTGGAATACAGTGCGAGTCTGGAGGGCAATGATTTTGAGTTCGACATGAAGGTGATCACGCCGGTGACGACTCTTTGTCCCTGCTCCAAGGAAATTTCGGAGTATTCGGCGCACAATCAGCGCGCCAATGTTTCGATTCAGATTCGCCGCAAGAAGTTCATGTGGATTGAGGACCTGGTGGAGATCGCGGAACAGAGCGCAAGCTCGCCGGTGTATTCTCTGCTGAAGCGGCCGGATGAGAAATATGTGACGGAACACGCCTACGATAATCCCCGGTTCGTGGAGGATGTGTGCAGGGAGGCCAAGCTCCGTGTGGACAGAATGCGGGATGTGAAGGAATACTGCATCGAGGTGGAAAGCCTGGAGAGCATCCACAACCATTCCGCCTACGCGATGGTTACCGGCGGAGAGGAGATATGACAGGAGCATTATGAAACATTTTCTTTTAAAGAACGGAGAGAGAAAGGAATTCGCGCACATGGAGATGATGGGGATCATCAATGTCACGCCGGATTCTTTTTTCGCAGGCTCCAGAACGGCAGACACACAGGCGGCTGTGGAACGGGCGGACCGTCTGATTCAGGAAGGCGCGTCGTTTATCGATGTGGGCGGAGAATCGACCCGCCCCGGTGCGGAGAAGGTGGAGATCCGGGAGGAAATCGGCCGGGTCTGCCCTGTGATTGAAGGGATCCGGAGGAGACATCCGGAGGTTCTGCTGTCAGTGGATACATATAACGCGGAAACCGCCGAAGCGGCCGTTGCTGCCGGCGTGGACATCATTAACGATATCAGCGGACTGACCTTTGACGAAAACATGGCGGCGGTGGCGGCGAAAACCGGCGTTCCGGTGATTCTGATGCACACCGGAGGCAGACCGGATGTGATGCAGAATGATCCGCACTACGATGACGTTGTGCAGGAGGTACACGATTATCTGCAGCGGCAGATCGACTACGCTGTGGCTTCAGGAATTTCCCGGGAGAAAATCATCATCGATCTCGGAATCGGATTCGGCAAAACCTTCGAGCATAATATGACGCTGCTGCGGAATATAGACCGTTTCGCGGATCTGAACTGTCCGCAGCTTCTGGCGGTGTCGCGGAAAACCTTCATCGGCGCGCTGCTGGACGAAAAGGATCCGGCGGACCGGCTGTACGGAACCATTGCGGTGACTTTGTACGGGCAGATGCACGGCATCGAGATGGCGAGGGTCCATGACGTGAAGGAGAACTATGACGCGGTCCGCATGATGGAGGCGCTGCGATGAAGATGTCTGCCGGGATGACAAAGCAGCCCGCGACGGCCGGGACAGCCGCGGAGGCAAAGCAGCCTGCGACGGCCGGGACATCCGCGGAGGTAAAACAGTCCGCGACGGCCGGGACAGCCGCGGCAAAACAGCCTGCGACTACCGCAATCATCGCGCTGGGTTCCAACATGGGGGATCGGGAGATGTATCTGCGCCGGGCCTGGGAGGAAATCGAGGGAAGAGCGGGCCATATCACAAAGGCCTCATCAATAATGGAGACAGAGGCATACGGGTATACAGATCAGGATAATTTTCTGAACATGGTTCTGGAGATTGAAACAGGGCTTTCTCCCCATCGCCTGCTGGCGGAGCTTCTGACGATTGAGGCGGAGCTGGGAAGAGTACGGACCATTCACTGGGGACCCAGAACCATCGATCTCGATATTATTTACTACGGAGATCAGATCATCGATGACGATGACCTCCGCGTCCCCCATCCGGATCTTCACAATCGTGAGTTTGTACTGAAGCCGATTGCGGAGATTGAACCGGAGTGGTACGATCCGAAAAGACAGAAAACAGTCGGGCAGATGCTTGATGAATTAATATAAACGAGGTGACAAAATGTTAAGTGGAGCACAGGCAATGGTGAAATGTCTGGAGGAGGAGGGCATCAAAACGGTGTTCGGCTATCCGGGCGTTGCAATTGCGCCGTTTTACGACGGCTTGCATGATTCTGAAATTGAACATGTACTGGTCAGGGGGGAGCAGTCGGCAGGGCACGCCGCGAGCGGAATGGCCCGGATCTCCCGCAGGCCGGCAGTCTGCGTCACGACCTCCGGGCCGGGCGCGACCAATCTGATTACCGCTCTGGCGACGGCCTATGCGGACAGTATTCCGATTATCGCGATTACCGGGCAGGTGGACAGCAGCCTTCTGGGACGTGACGTTTTTCAGGAGGCAGATATCACAGGCGCGACAGAGTCCTTTACCAAATACCGTTATCTGGTCAGCAATGTAAATGACATCCCGCGGATTTTCAAGGAAGCCTTTTATATCGCCAATACAGGGCGAAAGGGTCCGGTTCTTATCGATATTCCGGTGGATATTCAGCGGGCGACGATGACAAAGGAATTTAATTACAGTGATATTGAGGTCCGGATTCGCGGCTACAAGCCGCCCAGCGCCGGTGGAAACCGCCAGCAGATGCGGAAGGTGGTGGCGGCCATCAACAAATCGAAGCATCCGCTGATCTGTGCCGGCGGCGGTGTGATTCTGGGCAACGGCGAGGAGCAGGTGACCAGGTTTTGTGAAAAAAATCAGATCCCGCTGGTCCATACCATGATGGGAATGGGCGTGATGCCCAAGAACCACCCGCTGTATTTCGGTATGCTGGGCAACAACGGGAAACCATATGCGAACAAGGCGGTCAGCAAAAGCGATCTTCTGATCATCGTGGGCGCCCGGGTGGCGGACCGCGCCGTAGCGAAACCGAAGAACCTGGAAAACAAACTGAAGATCATTCACATCGATATCGACACGGCGGAAATCGGAAAAAATCTCGGACCGACGCTTCCGCTGGTGGGCGATGTCCGGGATATTTTCAGCCAGCTTCTGAAGGAGGACATCCACATCGATACCGCCGAATGGGTGAGAGAACTGGAGGACATCAAGCATGGGACCGTGGACACCCGCGTGTTCAGCAGCGAGCTGGTGAATCCGAACCTTCTGGTTCAGACTTTGTCGGAGAAGATGGACGAGGATGCGATTTACGTCGCCGACGTCGGCCAGAATCAGCTCTGGTCCGCGGATAATTATGTCATGAAAAAGGGACGTTTTCTGACTACCGGCGGCATGGGAACCATGGGATATTCGGTTGCGGCCGCCATCGGCGCCAAAATGTGCGCGCCTGACCGGCAGGTTGTCGCGGTCTGCGGCGACGGTGCTTTCCAGATGAGCATGAATGAGCTGGCGACGGCCCGGGTCAACGATGTGCCCCTGAAGGTGGTCATCGTCAGAAACCGTGTGCTGGGCCTGGTTCGCGAGTATCAGATGAACACCTATAAATCCAGATATGAGGGAATCAGCCTCTACGATCTTCCCCGCTATGACAAAATCGCCGAGGCATATGATATGGAATATCTGCATATTGAGAACAACAGTGAGGTGGAACAGCAGGTGGAGAAATTCCTTTCGATGAATGAGCCCTGCCTGATGGTCGCCGAAGTCGATGACGAGAACAACGTGAAATAGGAGGTCGCGATGAAAGGAATATTTTCTGTACTGGTAGAGAACCAGGCCGGCGTACTTTCCCAGATTTCCGGACTGTTCGCCCGGCGCGGGTTCAATATTGATTCGCTTGCGGTAGGAGAAACGGAGCGCCACGACGTTTCCAGCATGACGATCGTTTCCACCGGCAGTGAACGCACCATCGATCAGGTGGAGAAGCAGCTGAACAAAAAACTGGACGTCATCAAGGTGCGGCGTCTCGAGGAAAACCAGTGTGTCTGCATGGAAATGATGCTGATAAAGGTTTCCTATTCTGCAACGAACCGCAGCTCGCTTCTTGAGATCTGTCTGATTAATAAGGCCAGAATCGTTCACATGAGCCCGAAAAACATGATCATCGAAATGCACGCCGCCCCCGACGAGGTGGAGAATTTCATCGAGCTGGTTCGCCCCTTTGGAATCAAGGATATTCAGAGAACCGGAACAGTGGCGCTGAAGAAGGACTGAGCCATGAACAAAAGAAAACCGACCGGGCTTTCAGCCCCGCCGACAACAGCAACGACGCCGCCGACCACCGCGACGCCGACGGCAGCCCCGGCATCGGCAGGTTCGGCGACCGCCGGTGCCCGCGTACTCGTCGGACTTCCGGTCAATGCGCGTCACCGAAAATTCCTGGAATCCTGCGCACCGGAGTGCGAATTTATCTATAAGCCTAAAGAACTTGTAGTCGATTCGGACTTGGAGGATGTCAGTGTTGTGATTGGGAACATCCGCCCAACGGCGGCAGCCGCCGCGCCCGCACTGCAGTGGATTCAGCTGAACACGGCGGGCGCGGACGAATATGTGGCGGCCCGCAGGGCCGCCGACCACTGGCAGATCTGCTGTGCCCGCGGCGCATACAGCATTGCGGTCTCAGAGCATATGATCGGCATGCTGTTCGATATGATCCGGCATTTTGGTGAATATCACCGCAAGCAGGCGGAGCACATCTGGGAGGCTAATACGCACATAGTCTCTATTGAAGGTTCGACCGTCCTGGTCCTGGGCCTCGGCGATATCGGATCATCCTTTGCTCACAAAATAAAAGGACTGGGAGCGGCCACTGTGATTGGCGTTCGCAGAAGCTGCGGGCCCAAACCCGACTGTGTAGACGAGGTCTGCACAACAGATGAACTGGACAGCGTTCTGGGACGGGCTGATTTTGTTGCGATGGTTCTCCCCGGCGGTGAAGAAACCCGGGGAATAATGGATGAGCGCCGACTGCGCATGATGAAAAAAGGCAGCTATCTGGTCAATGTGGGCCGCGGCAATGCTGTCGATTCCGCTGCGCTTAAAAAAGTTCTGTCGGAAGGTCATCTTGCCGGCGTCGGTCTGGACGTGACCGATCCGGAGCCTCTTCCTGCGGACGATCCGCTGTGGGATATGGAAAATGTCTTCATCACGCCTCATGTCGCAGGGCAGTTTTATCTGGATGAGACCTTCGAACGTATCGTCCGTATTGCGGGCAGGAACCTGCGGCACTGGACTTCCGGAGAACCGCTGGAAAACGTTGTCGGATTATATTAGAAGCCCGTCGGGAACCGGTTCCCGGACATAACCTGTGCCCGGTCGGACTGACTGCCTGCCAGGCGATGTCCTCCTCGACTGGAGGAAAAGGAAGACCGAGCGATGACGCTTGCCAAATGCTTTTCCCCCGGCCGGGCGAAACCGAGGGAATAGTTAATAGCTGGGTGAATTTTATAAGGCACTGCAGGCACATAAACCTATCGAAATGATAGGAGTTGCCACATTTCTCAAAAAAAACGAAAAATGTGGCAGAATTTTCACGTGAATATTTCGAATATTCTCGATACGGACATGTAAATGTACTACGAGTATATTTTTGCGCTGCCACTTTTCCGGTTTCTGGTATGAATAGACGAAAATGACATGGTTAGCCATCCTTAACCGCGCGCTCTGCGTCGATAAACAGGTTCCTTAACATAGAATCTGCCACATTTCTGATAAAAATCCAAAAATGTGGCAAAGTCAAATAAGAAATTTCTCTGAAACCGGATGAATAGTCCGTGTATTTGTTCATGAAGTGCATCAAAGAAAACAATTTTCGCTAATTTCTTCTTCTAAGTGATTGAGTGCGGTCAGTCTCTGATGACATCGGTTGCAGAGGTAAGTCGAGTCGGGCTTTGTGAGTGAATTCCGCCAGGCAGGATTGATTTATGTACCGAATTCCCAAACGTGTATCTACTGGCTCGGAACTCGGATGAAGACCAATTGCGAAATTTCGACATCAGGCACTAATAAGCTTCGAATTAAGCAGGCGATAAATTTCGAATCTATGCAAGCCGATAAATATCGAATCAGTATTGACAAACGACATCGCATGCGGTACAATTCATTTGAACGATGATTCAAATGTTCATGCGTTCATGCGTTAGCCTGTCCATTAAGTCCCCGTCGGACTTAATGGGCGCTGACGGCAGTTTGTCAGCAGCGCCGGCGCACCATCCAATGGAAGAGTGCGCCGGCTGGTTACCGAATATGCTCTTTGTATTATTGATATTTCAAGCATATTCGATAGCTGAGCACGCATTAAGATTAAGAATTATATTCAGAAGCGAAAATTTAAAAGAGAAGGAAGAGGAAGCAGTAAAGGAGGAAAATCGTGAGTAACAGAATCATCGAAGATATTGACCGTTGTGACTGTACCACTATTCATGAAGAGGTAGTCGGAAAGGTTCGCGGCGGCATGCCCCGGGAAGATACCTTGATGGATCTCAGCGACACTTTTAAAGTGTTCAGCGATTCCACGAGACTGAAAATTCTTTGTGCTCTGATTCAGGCGGAAATGTGTGTCTGCGATATTGCGGCACTGCTGGGGATGACACAGTCTGCGGTTTCTCACCAGCTGAGGGTTTTGAAACAGGCCAATCTTGTGAAAAACAGGCGTGACGGCAAGGTTGTGTATTATTCCATTGCGGATGCGCATGTAGAGACAATTATCAATAACGGCATGGAGCATGTTCTGGAGTAGACTTGAAAGTGAGCGTGCGTTAGAGCAGGCGCATTTTGTTGCCGGGCACGCATTAAATTAATGGGGAAAACAGTAATTCAATACTGACGGAAAGGAAGACAAACATGAAGAAGAGATTTAAGATGAATGAAGTTGACTGCGCGAACTGTGCAGCGAAGATGGAGGCGGCGATTCGGAAGATTCCGGGAGTGCATGAGGCCAGCCTGAATTTCATGACGCAGAAGCTGACCATTGATGCAGATGACGACCGCTTCGACGAGATTATGGAGCAGGCGCAGAAGTGCTGTGAGAAAGTGGATGCAGGTACAAAAATTATCATGTAGGTGAGGGCGATGACAAAGAAACAGAAGCAGACACTGATCCGTATCATCACTGCCGCTGTTTTGTTCACGGTGCTGATGATTCTGGATCATACGGGGCGGCTCGCCGCGGTAACTGAAAACCGCCGGCTGGCACTGGGAATCTATGCGGTTCCTTACCTGATTGTGGGATATGATATT
This sequence comes from Hornefia porci, assembly GCF_001940235.1. Lineage (NCBI taxonomy): Bacteria > Bacillati > Bacillota > Clostridia > Peptostreptococcales > Anaerovoracaceae > Hornefia > Hornefia porci. The sequence goes on from NZ_MJIE01000001.1 coordinate 2,645,558, forward strand.
CTCTGGAAGGCCGTGCGGAACATCAGCCACGGCGAGGTGTTCGATGAGAATTTTCTGATGATCGTGGCAACCTTCGGGGCTTTCGGCGTGCAGGAATATAACGAGGCGCTGGCGGTAATGCTGTTTTATCAGGTCGGGGAACTGTTTCAGAGTTATGCTGTCGGGAAGAGCCGGCAGTCGATCAGCGATCTGATGGAGATATGTCCGGAATACGTCAACATTGAGAAGGACGGGCAGCTGGTACAGGTGGACCCGGAGGAAATCGCGGTGGGAGATGTGATCGTGGTGCGGCCCGGAGAGCGCATTCCGCTGGATGGCGTTGTGACAGAAGGCAGCTCCATGATCGATACATCTGCACTGACGGGAGAGTCTGTGCCGCGTCGCACCGGGGAAGGCGATGACGTCATAAGCGGGTGCGTCAACGGCGAAGGACTTCTGAAGATTAAGGCTGCAAAGAAATTTGAGGATTCGACGGTGTCCAAGATTCTGGAGATGGTAGAGGACGCAGGAAGCCGGAAGGCACGGACCGAAAATTTCATCACCCGGTTCGCCAGAGTCTATACGCCGATTGTCACCATCGGCGCGGCGTGTCTGGCAGTGATTCCTCCGCTGGCCTTTGGACTTCCATTCTCCGACTGGCTTCAGAGAGCCTGCGTATTTCTGGTAATTTCCTGTCCTTGCGCGCTGGTGATTTCCGTGCCGCTGGGCTTTTTCGGAGGAATTGGAGCATCGTCCAGGATCGGCGTTTTAGTCAAGGGCAGCAACTATCTTGAAGCGGTTGCGGACATGACGACGCTGGTGTTTGATAAAACGGGGACTTTAACAAAGGGTGAATTCGCTGTGCAGTCCGTTCATCCCGAGGGCGCTGCGACAAAGGAAGAACTGCTGGAGATTGCGGCGCTCAGCGAAGGCTATTCCAGCCACCCGATCGCCGAATCAATTCGCGCCGCGTACGGCGGAACGCCGGACATGAGCCGCGTCTGCGACGCGGAGGAGATTCCCGGACACGGAATTCACGTAAAGGTGGACGGAAAGGATGTGCTTCTGGGAAATATACGGCTCATGCGTCAGCATGGCATCGAATGTGAAGAACTGGAAAGCGGCGGGACTGTGATTTACGAGGCGGTTGACGGCAGCTTTCGCGGGAGCATCGTTATCTCAGACACGCTCAAGTCCGGCGCCGCGGAGGCCATTTCCGAGGTGAAGCAGGCGGGCGTAAAGAAGTGCGTCATGCTGACCGGGGACCGGGAGGCCGCGGCACGGGAGGCTGCAGAAGCTCTGGGTATCGACGAGGTGCATGCGGAGCTTCTTCCCGGTGACAAAGTCGAGGCAGTCGAGTCACTTCTGGAGAGGCAGGGTGACAAAGAAAAACTGGGCTTTGTCGGAGACGGAATCAACGACGCTCCGGTGCTCACCCGGGCGGATATCGGTTTCGCGATGGGGAGCATGGGCTCAGACGCCGCAATTGAGGCGGCGGATATCGTTGTGATGGACGACGACCTGCGGAGGATCCCGCGCGTCGTGGAAATCGCACGGAGGACGCTGCGCATCGTCAAGGCGAACATCGTGTTTGCGTTGGCGGTGAAAATTCTCGTGCTGATCCTCGGTGCTCTCGGCATCGCCAATATGTGGGCTGCGGTTTTCGCTGACGTCGGCGTCGCGATAATCTGTATCATCAATTCTATGCGGATATTGACAAATAATGAATATTGATGGATAACGTATATTGACAAGTGAAGACTCATCCGGTCCTCTATCAGACCGAATGAGCGCTGAATACAGGAATGGAGGTTTGAACATGAGTGATACGATTCAGGTAATCAAAGAAAGAAGAAGTGTACGGAAATATCAGGACAGACGCGTTCCGCAGGAGGTCATCGACCGGATTGTTGAAGCCGGGACGTATGCGCCTACAGGAATGGGGAAGCAGTCGCCGATTATTCTTCAGATAAAGAACGATATGGTGCGGGACGAGCTCTCAAAGCAGAATGCGGAAATTATGGGGAAACCGGGGACGGATCCGTTTTATGGAGCAAAGGATGTTCTGGTAGTTCTTGCGAACAGGGAAATACCGACATACCTGTATGACGGAAGTCTGGTTATGGGGACGCTGATGCTTGCTGCAAAGGATCTTGGAGTTGACAGCTGCTATATTTTCCGCGCGAAGGAAGAGTTTGAAAGTGAATACGGAAAAGCGCTTTTGAAATCTCTTGGAATTGAGGGAGATTATGAAGGCGTCGGTCATGTGATCCTGGGTTATGCGGAGGGCGGACAGCCTAAAGCTGCGCCCAGAAAACAAAATTATGTATACATTGTAGAATAGTAGGAGCTGCTGTATAATAAGTGTATTCGTTAAGTACACGTCGGACTTAACAGGCGCTGACGACAGCTTGTCAGCAGCGCCGCGGCGCACAATCCGATGGCGGTATGCGCCGGCAGATCATCAGATATGCTTTTGTATTATTGAAATTTCAGGCATATCCGATGACTGAACACAAATTAAGCAGGAACACTGCACTCTGCCGCCGGGTAGAGAGTTTGCAGGCGTCAGGAACTCGTGTCGTTAGGCCTTAGAAGACATGAGGAACTGGCGCTTTTTTCAGGAGGATTGACATGAAATGGATAATACTCGGAATTGCCGGTGCGCTGGAGATTACCTGGGCGGTGGCGATGAAATTTTCGGGAGGCTTCACACAGCTGATTCCCAGCGTTATAACCGCGGTGAGCTATGTCGCGAGCGCGGTGTTTCTTGCGCTGGCGCTGAAAAATCTGCCGCTTGGGACGGCCTACGCCATCTGGACCGGCATCGGCATCATCGGCACCAGCGTGCTGGGCGTGCTTTTGTTCAGGGAGACGGTCAGCCTGCCGCAGTGGATCTGCATTGCGCTGATCGTTGTCGGCGTCATAGGTCTGCGATTATTGTCATCGGAATGAAAATATGATAGTATGAATGAACAGTCAGGAGGTAGATTCAATGAAAAAGTTTATTTGTGAAAATTCGTTCTGGGAACTGTTTCCGGACGCGGAGATCGGAGTCCTGGTGCTGAACGGCGTCGATAATACGGAGGCGGTTTACGATGTGCACGAGGAGATCCGCGACGATCTTGCGGCGGCGAACGAAGAAGCGGTGAAATGGATTCCGGCGATGCCTTTGTCTAAAAACCCCGTGGTTGCGGTGTGGCGGCAGGCGTTTCAGAAATTCAAAAAAAAGAAGGGAAACCGCGCATCGATTGAGGCACTGCTTGCCCGGGTGGACAAAGGAAATTATGTCGGCGGCATCAATCCGCTGGTGGATATTTACAATGCAGCGTCTCTGACTTATGCGCTGCCGGTGGGCGGCGAAAACCTGGACGCCTTTGTCGGAAACCTGCGGCTGACGATTTCGGAAGAGGGCGGAGATGAATTCATGGCACTGGGAGACGAGGAAAATAATCCGACTCTTCCGGGAGAGCTCTGCTATCTGGATGATCAGGGCGCAGTGTGCCGGTGCTGGAACTGGAGAGACGGGCAGCGCACCATGCTGACCAATGATACGGTCAACGCGTTTCTGATTGTCGAGAGTGTGGATCCGTCCCGTCACGATGATCTGGTGAGGATTCTGGATCGCCTCGAGAAGAAAAGCGCTGAAATTCTGGGCGCGGAGATCTTTGCCCGTGATATCCTCACAAAGGATAATCCGGAGATTGCAATCGGGTGAGCACTCATTAAAATGAAAGCCCCGCATGGAGATGAAACTTCGCATTAAGACGAAGACCTTGCATTAAAATGAAAGCCCCGCATTCATATGACGTCTGCCTGAGAAGCAGCATATGAACGCGGGGACTTTTTTCAGAAATTCTTTGTCTCAGTAATTCAGGTTGATAACCGCGATTTCACTGTGTGTCCCGATGCGGATCGGAGGCCCGTAATATCCCGCGCCAGAGGTGACGATGGAATAGACGCCGTGAATGCTTTTCAGCCCGTATGCGTTTTGGGAAATGAACGGCATCGCCACAGTGCAGGGGAAGAACTGTCCGGCATGGGTGTGACCGCTCAGCACCAGGTCGACGCCGCAGCTGGAGAGATTTTTGAAATCCGTCGGCTCGTGCTCGATTACCAGAACCGGCATCTTTGTGTCCAGAGAACCGGTCAGGGAGGCGATTGAAGCACGTTTCGCGGAATCGGTTCCGGTCTGCTCGCCGTCCAGCCGTCCGACGATCTGCGCGCCGTTGATAAATACGGTCTTGTCATCCAGCGGAGTGATCCCTGCCTTTGTCATAAACTCCTCCATGCCCGCGCTGCGCATCGGACGCTTCCGGCTGACGTTGAATCCGCACAGCAGCTTCTCCTCGACATCGTGATTGCCGTAGACAGCGTAAACGCCCTGCCTGGATCTGATTCCCTTCAGGATGGTTTCATAGGTGTCCGGATCGCGGACTGCACTGTATGACCCGGAGAAAGTGTCCCCGGCGATGACGACGATATCGGCGTTCTGTCTGTTGATCTCGCGAACCATCGCGCGAAGCTGTTCCTCGTAGGTGTTGGTGTCCAGGTGGAGGTCAGAGATCAGCACGATTTTCAGCTTGCCGCGGGCCGCTGTCTTTTTGGAAAGTGTTACGTTGTATTTCACTGTGTGGATTTTATGGGCGTTGATGGTTCCGTAGGTGGTCAGTGAAAGGGAGACCAGAACGCACATGAACAGAACGAACAGTCCCGCCCAGGGATGTTTTTTCCGGGTCGCCTGATCGTCTTTATGATGTGAGTGTGAAAAAATCCAGACGAAAAAGCGTATGATATGGAAGAACACGAGGCACATTCCGAAATAGACGAGAAACCCGAGCCAGATATTGCCGTTTCCGGTCATCGCGTTCTTCAGGGTGCCGTCGCTCAGGTAACAGCCGCCGATGGGCAGCAGCGCGAACAGAATGTACAGGACATCGACGATCGCCCGGAGCAGGACGCCGTGGCTGATCAGCTTCAGCCAGTGATTCAGCTGCGATAACGTGTATAAGATGAGCAGCGCGTAAATTGCCAGCACAATTATTTCAACCATAGATAAAACTCCTTCCGCATAACAAATTTCATTTTACAAAAAATAACGCGAAAATACAATGTTAATTTGGTGAAATGTGCTATAATGGTTCTATCTGATTTTGATGTCATCTGACCCGGAGGACATACGGTCAGATGACGGGCGGCGTTGCCGAAAGGAAAGAACCATTGCGCCCGGCGCTGAACAAGGCGGAAAACAAGGCGGAAAGCGCCGGTCTAAATGGAGTTCTATCTGATTTTGATGTCATCTGACCCGGAGGATATACGGTCAGATGACGGGCGGCGTTGCCGAAAGGAAAGAACCATTGCGCCCGGCGCTGAACAGGGCGGAAACAGGGCGGAAAGCGCCGGTCTAAATGGAGTTCTATCTGATTTTGATGTCATCTGACCCGGAGGACATACGGTCAGATGACGGGCGGCGTTGCCGAAAGGAAAGAACCATTGCGCCCGGCGCTGAACAGGGAGGAATTTAATGAAAACATATGAACCAGTAAAAGAAGGTAAAGTCCGTGAAATCTACGATAACGGCGACAGTCTGATCATGGTCGCGACCGACCGGATCTCCGCATTCGATCACATCCTGAAGAACAAGATTACCGACAAGGGTGCGATTCTGACGCAGATGTCCAAGTTCTGGTTTGACATGACGAATGACATTCTGCCGAATCATATGATTTCCGTAGATGTTAACGACATGCCGGAATTTTTCCGTCAGCCTCAGTTCGACGGCAACAGTATGATGTGCCGGAAACTGAACATGCTCCCGGTTGAATGCATTGTACGCGGATACATTACCGGATCCGGATGGAGCAGTTACCAGAAGACGGGAACAGTCTGCGGCATTCGTCTGCCCGAGGGTCTGCTGGAGTCCGACCGGCTGCCGGAACCGATTTACACACCGAGCACCAAGGCGGAAATCGGCGACCACGATATAAACATTTCCTTCGAGGAAAGCGTCGACGTCATCGAAAAGCAGTTCCCGGGGAAGGGTGAGGAGTACGCTGCGACGCTTCGCGACTGCACGATTGCTTTGTACAAAAAATGCGCGGAATACGCCCTTTCCAGAGGCATCATCATTGCGGACACCAAGTTCGAGTTCGGGCTGGACGAGGACGGGAACGTCGTGCTGGGCGACGAGATGCTGACGCCGGACAGCTCCCGCTTCTGGCCTCTGGAAGGCTACGAGCCGGGCCGGGCGCAACCTTCCTACGATAAACAGTTTGTCAGAGACTGGCTGAAGGCTAATCCGGACAGCGATTATCTGCTGCCTCAGGAGGTAATCGACAAAACTATCGAAAAATATAAAGAGGCCTACGAGCTTCTGACCGGAAAACCGTTCTGACAGAGCCGGCGGCAGGACCGGTCGCGCCCGGTTACAGAATCGGTCGAACTGGCGGGAGGAAGCGGAAGAAGCGGAACCCCGCCGGTCAGTTTTTTGTTAAGGAGACAGAGAGAAATGGAACGATATGAGCTGGAACATGTAGAACTGCTGAACCGTTTTTACGGAGACTGTAAGGGCATGGTCCGCCGGCTGGAGGAAAGCGGCGCCGGCTGGTTCCGGGATTTGTACAGCAGTCTGGAGGACGGCGGAGAATATGCAGAGTCGGATTTTGACGCGGGTCTGCTGGAATACGAGGGCGGCGTCAATATCTGCCGGATTTTTCTGCCGAAGCCGGAGCGTCCTGCGCTCTGCGCTGTCATCTATCTGATTTACAGCAGGGAGTATGAGCCGCTGAATTACCTGACTGTGGAGGCCTCGCCGGAAGGCGGATACATGCTGCTGAGCTGGGATGCCGGAGGCGCGTACCGGCCCCGGGGCGAGTATGACGGAACAAAGGAACGCGCTTTGATCGACGAAGTCGTTCGGGAGACGCTGGATGCGAAGGAGCCGGAATCCAACAGCCGTTACGGAGAGATGCGTGAGCTTCTGACCGGACTGGAAATCCCGTTTTATGACAATGATGTCGTGGATTACATCAGAATGTTTGATGTAATCGGCGAACTGTGTCAGAACGCGGTGGACACACCGGCTGTCGCAGCGGGGTTCGCGGCGCTGAAGGACGTCATGGAGGACGATTCTGTGGAGACCAGCCGCGCGCGTATGATGAAGATGTTCGACATGCTGGAGGAGCTTCCGGAGACAAAGGGCAGACTGGACCGCAAGAGTAAGCTGTTTTTCGCTTTCAGTGTCTATGCGGCCTGCTCTCTGATTTCCGAGAATGATGACAAAAAGCATTATTATATGGGGATTCCGGAATTTGAGTCCGCCGATTACATTAAATACAAGATGGAGGAGTACTGGTCCCTGGATCCGTACATGTTTTCGTTTGCAGTCCGCTAGGAGGAAGTCGAGGATGGAAAAGAAGGATATTATCGCAGCAACGCAGGCGCTGTCCGGAGCACAGCTGGCATGGAACTCGTCGGAGACGGTAACGGTGAGGGACCTGGAGGGAAACCCGATTGATATCAATGTGCGGGGAGGAATGCCGCTGACGGATATCTTCGATCTCATCATGGAGGTGGCGGGGCCGTCTGTTTCAGAGGGACACTACAACGACCTGTTCGGAGATATGATTATGGCGCAGGCGATTATTGACCGCCTCACCGACATTCCGCTGCCGGAGGATCCCGGGCAGATGGAGATCGATCAGTGCTATGAGCTGGTGTTCGGATATGACGGAATCATCCGCAAACTGAATCCGGACGGTCCGGCCCGGTTCCTGATCGACCGCATACTGGCATATAGCAAAAGCGTCGCGGAGAACATTCTCCGCACGCCGTTCGATCCTGATGATGCGGACGATGAGATGGATCCGGAGGTCATCGGACTCGAGGAACTGAAAAAGATGAGAAAAAACTGAAATGAGCATACTGGCAGGATATATGGTACCGCATCCGCCGATGATTCTCCCGGAAATCGGGCGGGGCGAGGAGAAAACGATACAGAAAACCATCGATTCCTATCGGGCGGTGGCGGCTGAAATTGCGGAGCTGGAGCCGGAAACCATTATCGTGACGACGCCTCACTCTGTGATGTACAGCGATTACTTCCACATTTCGCCGGGAAAGGGAGCCTACGGAGATATGAGCCGTTTCGGAGCCCGCGGGATCAGCATGAATGTCGCCTACGACCGTGAGCTGATCCGTGAGATCTGTGATCTGGCGGAGAAGTCCGGGCTTCGCGCGGGCACACTCGGGGAGAGGAACAAAGAACTGGACCACGCGGTTCTGATTCCGCTTCGTTTTGTGGAAAAGGCGTACCGCGACTGTGGGAAGCGCCCTGACTACAAAGTCATCCGCATCGGTCTCTCCGGCCAGTCTCTGCTGGATCATTACGCGCTGGGCATTCTGATTCAGCAGGCGGTTTCCGCATTGGCACGCAAAACGGTGTTCATCGCCAGCGGAGATCTGTCCCATTATCTGAAGGAGGACGGCCCCTACGGATTTCACCGGGAGGGACCGGTTTACGACGCCCGGATCATGAAAACCATGGAAACGGGCAATTTCGACGAGCTTCTGGAGTATGAGCCGGCTCTTCTGTCAGGAGCCGGAGAGTGCGGGCACCGTTCCTTCACCATTATGGCCGGGGCTTTTGACATGACGGGAGTGGAGACCCGCGTCTACTCGTATGAGGGCGTGACCGGCGTCGGATACGGTGTGTGCTCTGTGCATCCGACAGGGTATGACGCCGGACGCGGCTTCGGCGAACGCTATGTGGAGGAGTACGACCGTCGGCTGGCGGAGAGGAAGGAACAGGAGGACGAATATGTCCGTCTCGCGCGCCTTTCTCTGGAGACCTTTGTGCGGGAACAAAGGATCATCGGCCTGCCTGACGGTCTTCCGGAGGAGATGACGCAGCGCAGAGCCGGGGCGTTCGTATCGCTGCATATCGACGGAAATCTCAGGGGCTGCATCGGAACCGTCGGACCGACGCAGGAAAACGTGGCAGAAGAAATCATTCATAATGCGGTCAGCGCCGCATCAAGAGATCCCCGGTTCAGTCCGGTAACCGAGGCGGAGCTTCCGTTTCTGGAGTACAGCGTGGATGTGCTGGGAGAGACGGAAAAGATCCGGTCTCCGGAGGAACTGGATGTGAAACGCTACGGCGTGATCGTGACCTGCGGCGGGCGGCAGGGCCTGCTTCTGCCGAATCTGGACGGCGTGCGCGATGTGGAGCAGCAGATCAGCATTGCCAGGCAGAAGGCCGGAATACGGCCGGACGAGGAGATCGAGCTTGAACGGTTTGAAGTCGTCAGACATTATTAAATGCACAGTCTGCGCCAGAGAATGCAGACTGCAGGAGGGGCAGACCGGTGCCTGCGGGGCGCGGAAGGCTGAACAGGGCAGCGTGATCTGCGCAAACTACGGGAGGATTACGTCGCTGGCGCTGGATCCGATTGAAAAGAAACCTCTGGCCCGTTTTCTGCCGGGAAGCAGAATTCTCTCCTGCGGATCCTATGGCTGTAATCTCCGGTGTCCGTTCTGCCAGAATTACGAAATCTCCATGGCAGGAGAGGCCGGCGTGCCCTGGCGGGAAATCTCGCCGGAAGAACTTTGTAAGACGGCCATATCCCTTCGGCCGGAGGGAAACACAGGCGTTGCTTTCACCTACAACGAGCCGCTTATCAGCTTTGAATTCCTGCTGGATACGGCGGAGCTTCTGCACCGAAACGGCATGAAGGCGGTTCTTGTGAGCAACGGAAGCGTGAGCCGGGAAATCGCGGAGCGAGTGATTCCGGAAATCGATGCGATGAACATCGATCTGAAATGCTTTTCAGAGGAGGGCTACCGGATGCTGGGCGGAGACTTTCAGCAGACGCTGGACTTTATCGAGATCGCGGCGGGCTCGCGGACGCATCTGGAACTGACGACGCTGATTGTGCCCGGGCTGAACGACACAGAGGAAATGATGGAAGCGGAGGCGCGGTGGATCGCTGCGCTGGATCCGGAGATTCCGCTGCATGTAACCCGCTGTTTCCCACGGTACAAGGTTTCGGGCCGACCGCTGGAGACAGGGCGGATACGTCGGCTTGCAGAGGTTGCGTCCGGATTTCTCAGCACAGTGCTGATCGGGAACTGCTGACAGCGAAGCCGAGCATACACGCGCATACAGAGGCGTAGGACTATCCTAATTACCTACCAAAATAGTTGATTATTGAAGACTGCGGTGGTATAATGGTACAAACAAGAGGAGGAAGGTGATTCAATGGCACTGAAAATTTCAACCAGAGGCCGTTATGCACTGCGGGTGCTGATCGATCTCGCCGAGCATAATACGGGCGAGTTCATTCCGCTGAAGGAGATCGCTGAACGGCAGGGGATTTCGGAAAAGTATCTGGAGAGCATCATCGTCGTGTTTTCCAGAGCCGGATATGTTCAGGGGCAGCGCGGCAAGGGCGGCGGATACAGGCTGGTCCGGGATGCGGACAGTTATACTATCGGCGATGTGCTTCGGAAAATTGAAGGAAGCCTCGCGCCTGTCGCATGTCTGGACTCGGAGGTGAATACCTGTCCCAGGGCCGCCGGCTGCAAGACACTGGAGATGTGGCAGAAATATTATGAGATGACAAATGAATTTTTTGACGGCATTACAGTTGCGGATCTCGTCCGCCGCGGTGACGCCGGCGACGACTATATGATATGACGGCGCGGAGAATACGGATTTGAAGAGGGGAGATGAAGAGAACCAATGACATTGCAGCAGATTCACTATGTTCTGACGATCGCCCGCGCCGGCTCTATGAACAAGGCCGCCGAACAGCTCTTTGTCTCCCAGCCGTCCCTGACCAGTGCGGTGAAGGAACTGGAGAAAGAGATCGGACTGTCGATTTTCACGAGAACCAGCCGCGGCATGATTGTGACCAGCGAGGGCGCGGATTTCCTGATGTACGCGAGGCAGCTGTACCAGCAGTATGAACTGATTCAGGAGAAGTATTCCAGCGACCGCAATTACAAAAGAAAATTCAGCGTTTCTACGCAGCACTATTCCTTCGCCGTGAAGGCTTTTGTGGAAACCGTCAGAAAGCTTGGGACCAGCGATTTCGAGTTCGGAATCTTTGAGACCAGGACCCGGGCGGTCATTGCGGATGTGGGAAATCTGCGGAGTGAGATCGGAGTTTTGTACCTCAGTGACTTCAACCGAAGGGCTATCGGAAAGCTTTTGCGGGACCACGATCTGGAATTCCATGAGCTGATTCGCTGCAGCGCCTACATCTATATGTGGCGGGGACATCCGCTGGCGAAGGAGGTGTCGCTGACGCTGAAGCAGCTGGAGGATTATCCGTGCCTGGCGTTCGATCAGGGAGAGGAAGGCTCCTATTATCTCACGGAAGAGATTATGACGGAGAAGGAGTATCCCCGGACGATCAAAGCCAGCGACCGGGCGACCATGCTGAATCTGATGGTGGGGCTGAACGGATATATTCTCTGCTCGGGGATCATCAATGAGGAACTGAACGGTGACGCCTATGTGGCTGTGCCCTTCCGGGGCGACCGGGAAAACCGGAACGCGGTCATGACGATAGGCTATATTACGAGGAAGCGCAGTCCGCTCAGCGACATCGGCCGGATGTATGTGGATGAGATGAAGCGTTATCTGGACGGAGTCAGCAATGCGGAACGAGGAGGTTGACGAACGCCGCGAGAGGGCGTCGGAGGCCTCCTCTCAAATGAATTTTGATATAGATAAAAGCTATTACGCACGATAGGAATTATAGATTTTACACGGACAGGGAATCGTGCTATATTATAAACACACCAAAGATATAGGTTAAAAAAGTCAGCACACAAGGACATTAAAATGTGACGGACGCGAGGCGTTCGGGAAGAATATGGAGGTACTTGACAATGGCAGAGAAGAATTACAGATTTGAGACGTTACAGCTTCATGTAGGACAGGAGGAGGCGGATCCGGCGTCGGACGCCAGAGCGGTTCCGATTTATCTGACCTCTTCCTATGTGTTCAGAAATTCGCAGCATGCAGCCGACCGGTTCGGACTGAAGGATGCGGGAAATATTTACGGACGTCTGACCAATTCCACGGAGGATGTGTTTGAAAAGAGAATTGCCGCGCTGGAAGGGGGCGTCGCCGCACTTGCGACAGCCTCGGGAGCCGCTGCGGTAACCTATGCGATTGAGGCGCTTGCGAAGCAGGGTGAGAATATCGTCGCCTCGAAATACATTTACGGCGGAACCTACAATCTGCTGGAGCATACTCTTTCCAATTTCGGAATCACCGCGAAGTGGGTGGATATCTATAACGAAGAAGAGGTTGAAGCGGCTATTGATGAGAATACCAAGGCGATTCTCGCGGAGACGCTGGGAAATCCTCTCGGCAATATCGCCGATATCGAAGGCCTGGCGAAAATCGCTCATAAGCACGATCTGCCTCTGGCGATTGACAACACATTTGCGACGCCTTATCTGGTCAGACCGATCGAGTATGGCGCGGACATCGTGATCCACAGCGCGACCAAATTCATCGGAGGACACGGAACCGCTATCGGTGGAGTTGTGGTAGACGCAGGCACTTATGACTGGGCGAAGACCGGAAAATATCCGTGGATCGCAGAGGCGAACCCGTCCTATCACGGCGTCAGTTTCGTGGACGCGGCGGGTCCGGCGGCGTTTGCGACATATATCCGCGCGATTCTGCTGAGAGATACCGGAGCGACGATTTCACCGGTACACGCGTTTGTGTTCCTGCAGGGACTGGAAACTCTGTCGCTGAGAGTGGAACGCCATGTGCAGAACGCGCTGAAGGTCGTCGATTATCTGAAGAATCATCCGCAGGTGGAGGAGGTTCATCATCCGTCTCTGGAGGGAGAACTGGGCCACGAGTATTACGACAAATATTTCCCCAACGGCGGAGGTTCCATCTTCACGTTCGAGATTAAGGGCGATGAGGAGACCGCAAGAAAATGGATTGACAACCTGGGAATCTTCTCACTGCTGGCGAATGTTGCGGACGTGAAATCCCTGGTGATTCACCCGGCTTCCACGACGCACTCCCAGCTGTCTGAAGAGGAACTGCAGGAGCAGGGCATAAAGCCGAACACCATCCGTCTGTCCATCGGAACAGAAAACATCCTGGACATCATCGACGCGCTGGACGACGCGTTTGCTGCTGTCAAGTAACCTTAAACGAAATCAGAACAGGCCGTGCGCCGTGCGGATTTTACCGCCGGTGCGCGGTCTGTTCGCTTTTTTGCCAAGTGAGGATGCTCAAATGCCTTTTTTGTGTAAGTTTTTTTACATCATTTGTACCGACCTCGGTGGATTTTTTTTACAGCTGACATGCAAACCTGAAATCCATATCTCAAATAAAATATTTGACCTATGATTCGCATCGTGCTATACTTTATTCGGTATTCAGTCGTTTTTCATGTCTGAAGATATGTCAGAGCACGATTGACTACAGATTTTTATTGCATTCGACATGCAAGATGCATATGCGGTAGAAACGAGAAAGATAATAGGGTGTATAGGTCTTCGTATAACCATTGCGAGCTTTATGGTGAGCCGTGGAATGTAGAGGAGGCTCAAGGTGAAAACCAGTTATAAGAAATTATGGAAACTGCTAATTGATCGAGACATGACGAAAACACAGCTGCGAAAAGCTGCGAAGATTAGCTCTTCTTCTCTTGCAAAGCTTGGAAAGGATGAGAATGTTACAACAAGTGTACTTGCTAAAATTTGTGGCGTCTTGAACTGTGATGTCTCCGATATTATGGAGATGATACCTGATGAAGCTACTGAAAGTGAGGACGAAGTAAATGGCTGAAAAGAATACTGCCAATATCGGCTTTGAAAAACAAATTTGGGATGCGGCTTGCGTGTTGTGGGGACATATTCCTGCATCAGAATATAGAAATGTAATAATCGGCCTTATCTTCCTGAAGTACACTTCTACGGCATTTGACAAGAAGTATCAACAGCTTGTCGCTGAAGGCGATGGATTCGAGAATGATCCGGATGCATATCTGGAGGATAATGTCTTCTTCGTTCCAGAGGATGCCCGCTGGAGTAAGATTGCAGCAGCAGCGCACAAACCGGAAATCGGAACAGTTATCGATAATGCTATGCGTGCAATCGAGGCCGACAACAAGAAACTGAAGAACGTGCTTCCGAAGAATTATGCCAGTCCAGATCTGGACAAGAGAGTCCTCGGCGATGTCGTTGACCTCTTTACTAATATGGATATGGGAGAGACCGAGGGAAACCGTGATATACTTGGCAGAACTTATGAGTACTGTATCGCTCAGTTTGCCGAAAAAGAAGGTAAAGGTGGTGGCGAATTTTATACACCGTCAAGTATCGTAAATACGCTGGTATCAATTCTGAAGCCTTATTCAAACTGCCGTGTATATGATTGCTGCTGTGGCAGCGGCGGAATGTTCGTACAGAGTGCAAAGTTTATTCAGGCGCACTCAGGCAATAGAGGTGCAATTTCCATCTATGGTCAGGAGGCCAATCCGGACACATGGAAGATGGCCATCATGAATCTTACAATTCGTGGCCTTGATGCAGACCTTGGTGCTTATCATGCCGATACCTTTACGAATGACCTTCATCCGACACTGAAGGCAGATTTCATTCTGGCTAATCCTCCCTTCAACTACAATCCGTGGGGACAGGATAAGTTGATGGACGATGTTCGCTGGAAATACGGAATTCCGCCTGCAAGTAATGCCAACTTTGCATGGATTCAACATATGATCCATCATCTTGCTCCGAACGGTAAGATCGGACTTGTTCTTGCAAATGGAGCACTGTCTTCCCAGAGTGGTGGCGAGGGTGAGATCAGGAAGAAGATCATCGAGGATGACCTGATCGAAGGCATCATCGCTATGCCTCCACAGCTCTTCTATAGTGTAACAATCCCTGCGACGCTCTGGTTCATTTCAAAGGGCAAGAAACAGAAAGGAAAGACAGTCTTTATTGATGCCCGCAAGATGGGGCATATGGTAGACCGTAAGCACCGAGATTTCGCCGACGAGGATATCCAGAAGCTTGCGGATACTTTCGAGGACTTCCAAAACGGTACGCTTGAGGATGAAAAAGGTTTTTGTTCTGTGGCAACGATACAGGATATCGCGAAGCAGGACTATGTTTTGACTCCGGGACGTTATGTTGGTATCGAAGAACGGGAAGATGACGGCGAGCCGTTTGAAGAGAAAATGACAAGGCTGACATCGGAGCTTTCCGATATGTTTGTGCGCTCTCATGAACTTGAGGACGAAATTCGTAGGAAACTGGGGGCGATTGGATATGAAATATAAACTCTCCGAAATAATGGATATTATCGGCGGTGGAACTCCGAAAACAAGTAAACCGGAATATTGGAATGGTGATATTCCGTGGCTTTCTGTAAAAGATTTTAACAATGATTATCGTTATGTCTATGAAACAGAGAAAACCATTACACAAGCTGGACTTGATAATAGTTCGACGAAAATGCTTAAGCGTAATGATTCGATAATTTCAGCGCGTGGTACTGTCGGGGAAATGGCGATGATTCCATTTCCCATGGCTTTTAACCAGTCGTGTTATGGGCTTCGGGCGAAAGAAGGCCTTGTTGATACAGAATATCTATACTACTTAATTAAGCACAATGTGGTGGTTTTGAAAAAGAATACTCACGGCTCGGTGTTTGATACTATTACGCGGGACACATTTGATGGCATTGAAGTGGAATTACCATCATTGCCGGAACAGAAGGTAGTGGATTCGATACTCCGAGACTTAGATGACAAAATCGAGGTGAACAATGAGATAAACAAGAATTTATTGCAGCAAGCCATGGCTACTTTTGAGAACACACTACAACATTCGGGATCTATCTCCTATGCCAATTTAGGAACGTTAGGCGATATAAAGGGCGGAAAAAGGCTTCCAAAAGGAACTAATTTAATCACTGAACCTAATTCACATCCATATATTCGTGTACGTGATCTCAACAATGTTGTGTTTGCCTCGCTATCTGCTGACTATGAATATGTTGATGATGAGACCCAGAAGTCAATTTCACGATACATAACGTCATCGGGTGATGTTCTCATATCCATCGTTGGAACAATAGGGTTAACCGCTATCGTTGATAAATCCCTGGATAATGCCAATTTGACTGAAAACTGTGTTAAAGTCACAAATCTTAACGGAATCTCTCCAGAGTATTTACTTCTTTACCTTCGTTCCCCTGCAGGTATTGAGGCAATCCAAAAGGGTACGGTAGGCGCTGTACAGTTAAAGCTTCCTATCAAGAACATCCAGGCTATTCCTGTTCCGCTATTGCCTAAGTTAGAGGTAGAACCATTGGAACAGTTGTTACTGGCTATCTTTAGGCAAATAGCTGCAAATGTTAAGGAATCTAAATGTTTGGCAGAAACTCGCGATACCTTGTTACCGAAACTAATGTCCGGTGAAATCGACGTCTCCGACATCGACCTCTAAGCCGCATATAAATTCTTGTTTATACCACGAATACTAAAGGAGTAGAACTATTGGAGAATAATGATAAGGGACAAATAATAATATATCAATCTGAAGATGGACAGACAAATATTGATGTTCTTCTTGAAGATGAGACTGTTTGGCTTACGCAACAGCAGATGTCGGAGTTGTTTCAAACCTCAAGAACTAATGTTGTTGAACATATAAAGCACATTTATGAAGAAGGTGAACTGGAGGAGGACTCAACCTGTCGGAATTTCCGACAGGTTAGAGAAGAAGGTAATAGAACTGTTTCCAGGATGATGCCGTTTTATAACCTGGACATGATCATCTCTCTTGGATACAGAGTCAAATCGCGAGTTGCAACGCGGTTCAGGCGTTGGGCGACGGCTATTCTGAAAGAATATATGGTAAAAGGTTTTGCCTTGGATGATGAGAGGCTGAAGGGCAATGGCGGCGGTGAATACTGGAAAGAATTACTGGACCGGATTCGTGATATCCGATCCAGTGAGAAAGTACTGTATCGACAGGTGCTTGATCTCTATGCTACAAGTGTAGATTATGATCCCAAGAGCAGCGAGTCAATTGCATTCTTTAAGATGGTTCAGAATAAACTACATTATGCTGTTCATGGACATACTGCAGCAGAGATAATCTATGAACGGGCTGATGCTGATAAACCGTTTATGGGGTTAAAGTCATTTAAGGGAGATTTTCCTGTGAAATCTGATATTGGCATTGCAAAGAATTATCTGGATGAAAACGAGCTGAAGATACTCAACAATCTGGTTTCTGGATATTTTGATTTTGCTGAAATTCAGGCAATGCGGCATAATCCGATGCACATGAGTGACTATGTACAACAATTAGATAACGTTCTTGGAAGTACAGGTGAACAGGTACTGCAAGGAGCAGGCAAGATTAGTCACAAACAGGCGATGGAAAAAGCAGAAGCGGAGTATCGTAAATATCAGGTACAGACACTTTCTCCTGTAGAAGAAGCGTATTTGGATACGATAAAAACACTTGAGAAAGAAACAAAGAAAAAGAAGAAGTAATCGAATGCCTACTCCCACCAACGGCGGGAGGAACAAACCAACGGAACTGCCGTTGATGTCGTTCTCTGGAAAATCTATAGAAGGAGAAACGACAACATGAAAGAATCAATCAAACAGGAAGTGCTGCAGCGGATGCTGCCGCTTCTAGACAATGCACAGGCAAAAGCACTGGAACAGACGCTGGAATCTGTGCTTGGCAAGTATATGGAGGATAAGCCGGATAAGGACGAAATCAGCAGTCAGGAGCTTCTGCAGAAGTTTCTGGAGGCAAAGCGCATCGAGGGATGTTCCGAGAAAACGCTTACCTACTACCAGAACACGATCAGCCGGATGTTGACGGAAACTGGTAAGGAGGTGACGCATATTATGACGGAAGATCTGCGGTCATACCTGACGGACTATCAGAAACTGAATGACCTCAGCCGCGTTACGATTGACAATGTGCGCCGGATTCTGTCGAGCTTCTTCTCCTGGTTGGAGGATGAGGAATATCTTATCAAAAGTCCGATTCGCCGAATTCACAAGGTGAAGACGACGAGCAGCATCAAGGACACTTACTCGGATGAGGATCTGGAGAAGATGCGAGACAGTTGTGAAGAAAAACGTGATCTCGCTTTGATTGATATGCTGGCCTCAACGGGAATGCGCGTCGGTGAACTGGTGCTGCTGAACCAGTCGGACATTAATTTCAACGAGCGGGAGTGCAAGGTGCTCGGCAAGGGCAACAAGGAACGCATTGTATACTTTGATGCTCGAACGAAAATACATCTGCAAGAGTATCTCGACAGTCGAAGTGATAACGGTGAGGCGTTGTTTGTCACACTGAAGGCTCCGCATTCACGACTTACCATCGGAGGTGTGGAATCGCGAGTCCGGGATATTGGAAAGCGTCTGAACATAGAGAAGGTACATCCGCATAAGTTCCGGCGGACGCTTGCTACAAAGGCGATAGATAAGGGAATGCCGATTGAGCAGTTGCAACAGCTACTCGGGCATAAACGAATAGATACAACGCTTCAGTACGCAATGGTCAAACAGAGCAACGTGAAGCTGGCGCATAAGAAATATATTGGATAGGAAGTGGAATGATGAAGTGCAAATTGGAAGATATTGCAGATGTCACAATGGGGCAATCACCAAAATCTGAATTCTACAATTCAGACGGTGAGGGAATGCCATTTTTGCAAGGTAATCGAACATTTGGGACAAAGTATCCAACGTTTGATACATACACTACGAAAGTCACTAAAACGGCAAAAGCTGGTGATGTCATTATGAGTGTACGAGCTCCAGTTGGTGATTTAAACTTTACACCAGTAGATATGTGTCTTGGTCGTGGTGTTTGTGGCATCAGAATGAAGAATGGAAATCAAAGTTTTTTGTTCTATCTTCTAAAGTACTACATGCCTTTGTTACTTAAAAAAGAAAGCGGCACTGTTTTCGGATCTGTTAATCGTAACGATATTAATGGACTTGAAATTGATATTCCAGAAGAGGAATCTGACCAGAAAATAATAGCGAGGTATCTTGCTATGCTTGATGACATGATCGAAGAAAATGAAAAGATAAACAAGAATTTATATGCGGCTTAGAGGTCGATGCTAGAGACGTCGATCTCGCCGGACATGAGTCGAGGAAGTAATGAATCTCGCATATCTGCAAGGGTTTTAGATTCTTTGTTGTTAAAAGCTATCGTCTCGTAATACGGAGATGCCAGTGTTTCAAAATTAGAGAGTGTCTGGTCATCCGGAATCTGGAGAGGAATAGCATCAAGAATCTTTGTAGTCATACTTGGAACTGCAGATCCAGTATTCATGGACGCTAAATCCTTGCCTTTAAGAAAATGGAATACAAACTTTGCAACATTCTTCCTCTTCATTTTCGTAAAGAACATCGTGTCCACTGACCAGAAAGGTTCATTAACGTATATAACGTTGTTGAGTGTTCCCTTACGAGGAATGAGAACCGATTCATGATCATATAGAAACTGATCAACATGGCGCATGATACCTCCTGAGCCGTAAACAGGTATAGCACCATCATTCAGCTTTTTATAATTTTTGCCATAACAAACCTCGATGAGGTCAGAGAGTTTGCCTTCAGGCCATGAAGAATCTGCATCGGTGATAAACATCTTAGTATATGTGGCTTGCGCTTGCTCAAGTAAATTCTTGTTTGAAACGGAGCGAAGATGAATGAAAACCATCTCTATGAAGAGGACAATGTAAGAAATAAATGAAGGAGTGAGACTCATGTCAGGATTTTATACCGAAGCGGATTATGAGAATTCGATAATCGAATTATTCCGGAACATGGGGTACCGGTATGTATACGCACCGGATTTGGAGCGTGACTTCCATAGCCCTTTATTTGAAGAAGAATTGATATCTGCGCTGCATAGGTTGAATCCGAAAATGCCGGAGGATGCTATTACAGATGCGCTGTCCAAACTGAAGCATTTTGAAAACGCTGAACTTGTCCAGAAAAATGAACTCTTTATGGACTATCTTCAGCATGGAATCGAAGTTCGGTACTTCGTTAAGGGTGAGGAGCGCTCCGGCCTCGTCTATATTGCCGACTACAAAAATCCTGAAAACGACTCCTTTGTTGTGGCCAATCAATGGACGTTCATTGAAAACAGCAACAAGCGTCCCGATGTGCTTCTGTTTTTAAATGGCTTGCCGGTTGTACTTATTGAGCTGAAGTCACCATCTCGTGAGGAGACCGATGCATCAGAAGGATATCTACAGATCAGAAACTATATGCAGGAAATTCCTTCGATGTTTATCTATAACTGCATCTGTGTCATCAGCGATCATTTAACCAGCAAGGCCGGAACCATCACTTCCGGTGAAGATCGCTTCATGGAATGGAAAACAAAAGACGGCAGTTATGAGAATACGCAATACGCTCAGTTTGATACATTCTTTGAGGGAATGTTTGAAAAAGAGCGCCTGCTGGACATCATCAAAAACTTCATCTGCTTCTCAAATGAGGGGTTGAAGAAGTTTAAGATTCTGGCTGGCTATCACCAGTATTTTGCAGTGCGAAAGGCTATTGAATCTACAAAGAACGCCACGGTTACTGATGGTAAAGGTGGCGTATTCTGGCATACACAGGGCAGCGGAAAATCTCTGTCTATGGTTTTTTATGCACACCTTCTGCAGGAAGCGCTGGACAGCCCAACTATCGTAGTAATTACAGACCGTAACGATCTTGATGATCAGCTCTATGGTCAGTTTGCAAAGTGTAAGGATTTTCTGCGTCAGGAACCGGTGCATGCTACCTGTAGGAAGCTAACAGAGACTTCCGGGAAAAATGATATCGGATTGAAGGACTGGCTAGACGGCAGGCAGGCAAACGGCATCATTTTTACGACGATGCAGAAATTCGAGGAGTCTTCTGAGCCGCTTTCAGAGCGCCGTAACATCATCGTTATGGCTGATGAGGCGCATCGCAGCCAGTATGGATTGAAGGAAAAAGTTGACGCCAAGACCGGTGAGATAAAGGTCGGAACGGCGCGTATTATTCGTGATAGCCTTCCGAATGCTACATATATTGGATTTACCGGAACTCCCATCTCGGCGAAAGACAGAAATACCCGTGAGGTTTTTGGTGATTACATCGATATTTACGACATGACACAGGCCGTAGAGGATGGCGCAACGAGACCGGTATATTATGAGAGCCGCGTAATTAAGCTGAAATTCGACGAAGCTACGCTTCATCTGATTGATCAGGAATACGACATTATGGCGAATAATGCGGATCCTGAAGTGGTTGAAAAGAGCAAGAAGGAGCTTGGTCAGATGGAAGCTGTTCTTGGAAATGACGCTACCATAGATTCACTGGTTAATGATATTCTTGACCACTATGAAAATTATCGAGCCGATCTCCTGACAGGAAAGGCGATGGTTGTCGCGTATTCTCGCGCAATCGCTATGAAGATTTATAATCGTATTCTTGAACTGCGCCCAAGCTGGAAAGAAAAGGTCAAGGTTGTAATGACCGAGAGCAATAAAGATCCGGAAGAGTGGCGTGCTGTTATTGGGAATAAGCGCCGCAGGGATGAGCTCGCTAAGGAATTCAAAGACAATAATAGCGAAATGAAGATCGCCATAGTCGTTGATATGTGGTTGACTGGATTTGACGTTCCTTCTCTTGCAACGATGTATGTCTATAAGCCGATGCAGGGTTATAATCTGATGCAGGCCATTGCCCGTGTCAATCGTGTCTTTCAGGATAAAGAAGGCGGCTTGATTGTTGACTATGTAGGCATTGCATCAGCATTGAAACAGGCCATGAATGACTATACGGCTCGTGATAAAAAGAATTACGGTGATACCGATATTGCCAAAGTGGCGTATCCGAAGTTCCTTGAGAAACTCTCCATTTGCTGTGATCTGTTCCACGGATATGACTATTTCAAGTTTACGAACGGCACCGATCTTGAACGCTCGAAGGTTATCACCGGGGCAGTTAACTTCATTGTAGGAACTGACAAGGAAAGAGAACGCGAAGACTTCATCAAAGAAGCACTGTTGTTGCGTCAGGCTTTGTCTCTCTGCTCTTCACTGGTAGAGCGTGATCTGCGAGTCGAGGCGGCATTCTTTGAATCTGTCCGCGTGCTTGTTATGCGCTTAATGAATCAGGGCGAGGGTAAGAAGCTATCTCTGCCGGAAATGAACGCTCGTATCAATGAACTTCTGAAATCTAGCATCAAGAGCGATGGTGTTATCAATTTGTTCTCTGATATTAAAGAGGAATTCTCCCTGTTCGACCCTAAATTCCTTGAGGAAATTTCAAAGATGAAGGAGAAGAATCTTGCTGTTGAGCTTCTGAAAAAACTAATAGCGGAACAGGTGCAGATATATAGACGCACGAATGTGGTTAAGTCCGAGAAATTCAGTGAAATTATTCAAGGTGTCATGAACCGGTATCTGAACGGAATGCTTACCAATGAGGAAGTAATCGAGGAACTTCTGAAAATGGCAAAGCAGATTCGTGATGCACATGAAGCCGGGGATGAGCTTGGCCTTTCTGAAGATGAGCTGGCATTCTATGATGCCCTTACCAAGCCACAGGCAATTAAGGACTTCTATGAAAATGATGAGCTGATTGCTATTACAAAAGAGCTCACAGATGCGCTGCGCAGGAATCGATCTATCGATTGGCAGAAACGTGATTCTGCACGCGCTAAGATGCGCATGATGATTAAGAGACTATTAAAGAAACATAAATACCCGCCAGAAGGAATGGATGATGCTGTTGCCACAGTAATGCTTCAGTGTGAGCTGTGGACGGACAATAACGATATGGAGCGTCAGGTAGTTAGCTATGCTGAGGATTTCAGCAATAAAGAACAGGATTTACAGATGGTAGCGGAGGAAACTGCACCATACGGAACAAAGAAGGAGGTCTAACCTAATGGATGCGACAAAAGGTAATATCTATGTGATCTTCTATGGAAATAAATGGTATCGCAAGAATGGACAGTTGATTCTGAACTTATTGTGAGCATAGTAGAATAATTCAAGGAGGATGAACCGATGAACCAGTCAGGAATTCTGAACGGAATTGAAGAGGAAATCAAGCCGTTTCTATACAAGTACATTCAGGCCAGAAGTCTGACCTATACGCCGGCGGAGAGAGACGCGTAACGGTTTCTGATGGAGGAGCTCGGCGCGGATCCGTATTTTCAGGCTCACCCGGAATATTTCGGGACCTGTGAAATAGAGGGAGACCCTTTTCAGCGCAGGGTGAGTTACGCCATGGTGAGAGGTCAGGGAAACGACGCGGTGGTCTTTGTTCATCACAATGATGTGGTTGACGTGGAGGATTATAAGCTCCTGAAGGAATACGCATTTTCTCCGGATGAGCTGGAGAAGGAGCTGGCGGGAATCAGGGAATCTCTGCCGGAGGATGCCGGGAGGGATCTGGAATCGGGCGAGTGGCTGTTCGGACGGGGCGGCTGCGATATGAAGGGCGGCGGAGCAATTCAGTTTTCTCTGCTCCGGAGATACGCGCAGCTTCCGGATTTCCGCGGGAATGTCATTGTGATTGCGGTGCCGGATGAGGAAAATCTTTCCGCGGGTATGCGCCGCGCCGTGCAGCTTCTGGCGGAACTGAAGGATCGGTATGGCTTCGACTATAAAATCATGTTCAATTCCGAGCCGCATCAGCGGAAGAATCCTGACGTGGGAATTATTTCAGAGGGCTCGGTGGGCAAGCTCCTGCCGTTCGTGTATGTCCGCGGCTATCTGTCACATATCGGAAAAGTCTACGAGGGTCTGAACCCGGTCAGCCTGTTGAGTGAAATTGTGAGACGGACGGAGCTGAATGTGGATTTTTCGGACGTTGTGGGCAATGAATGTGCACCGCCGCCCACCTGGCTGTACATGAAGGACAGCAAGAAACACTACGACGTGTCAATGCCGCTTTCTGCTTCCGGGTGCTTCAGCGTTCTGACGCTGGATCAGTCGCCGCAGAGCCTTCTGAACAAAGTGAAATCTGTCTGCGAGGAGGCGTTTGAATGTGTAGTCGCAGACATGAACGACAGTTATCGGCGATTCTGCGAGACGGCGGAACCGGTGGCGTCGGAGCTTCCCTGGAAGAGCAGGGTGGAAGATTTCGATACTCTGCTTCGGGAGGCGGCGTCAGCTTATGGCGACCGCTTCCGGGAGGCGTACGAAAGAAAAAGAAAAGACGCTCTGGCGCGGGTCGCTTCCGGAGAAACGGATCTGATAGAATGTAATTTTGAAATCGTGGATTTCGTTTTTGAGTACATTGATGATTTTTCTCCAAGAGTGATCTACGGACTGATTCCGCCTTACTATCCGAATGTATCCAATGTGTTTTTCGAGGGGCTGGAGCCCTCTGTGGCAGGACTTTACGAAAAACTGGATCAGTTTGCGGCGGAGAACTTCCGGCAGCATTATGAGAGAGAATATTTCTATACGGGAATCTGTGATCTGTCCTTTACGAGTATCCGCGGCGGAGCGGATATCCGGAAGGCACTGGAGCGGTCGATGCCGCTTCTGGGAGAGTACTTCGACCTGCCCGTTGAAGCCATTGAGAAAATATCCATGCCCTGCATGAACATCGGCCCGTGGGGGAAGGATTTTCACAAGATGACCGAGAGGGTGTACAAAGAAGATCTGTATGAGAGAACTCCAATGCTGCTGAATCGGGCAGTGGAACTGATTCTGAACGGAGGGCAGCCGCTGAAAGGAGTCTTAAATGGACTTCAGGAGGGAATGAATATTCCGGATTTATAACAGACAATCCGGCTTATCGGATGCGATTGTCTGATGATACGGGAGGCTTTAACGGCTTCCCTTTTTCTTATGTCAGGAAATCAGAAATTGTCGGTGTTATGTATGAAAAAAATAAATCTCCCCAATATTTTTGTCCCCCTTTTAGTATTCTGTGCGTTTATATGTATGGAGAGGGTAAAATTAGCACAAATCGTTTGAATTTTATAGTGGTGAAATATGCGCAAGAGGAGCTTTATATCGGGAATGACGCGTACCCCAAAAAGTGGAGTAAAGAAATTGAAATTAACACAAGATGCTGTTATCATTTTGTCAAACAAGTTTTTTATTTTGCGTTAAGAAAAGGAGGTGTTCACATGGTAAATATGAATGCAAGAAGGATTATATCGTTAATGATTGCTTTTACTTTGATAGTAACTATGCCTGCAACCGCCTTCGGGGCGACAAAAATAGACCCCGGGGACAGTATAGATCACAAAATAGACATGGCATTAAGCGACGATATAAAAGCATTGCAAATTGACGAAAACACTGTAAAATTATACGATTATGAAAACAGTGCAATACTCAAGATTCACGAAAATGAAGGCGTTATAAAATACGATGTAAAGGTGGATGGCGAATCGGAAAGTGATTATTTTCTGATTAATAAAGAAAAGGGGACCTTGTACTCGTCTCAAACTGGACAAACTGTAACAATTCAAGAATTGTCTATTGATCAATCTGTCGAAAACCAAAAGGCCGCTAAGGCAAAATCAAATTGGCCGAAAACATATTCAATAAGTTATAAAAAACTTAGGAGTGTAGTTTCTTCCACTGCAAATAAGTTTACCATTGCTGTGGCGATAATTACAGTTGCAGCAGCCATTATGGGAGTCACAATTTCGACAGCAGGTGGTGTAGTGGTTGCACTTATAGGTGCAGGATTTGTAGCTATATACGAGGGGCTCAAATATCCTAAAAAAACGAAAGGTGTGAAAGTAAAAGTCGATCGAAAGAAAGTAACAGAATACCATGGGAATTCATCGTGGACTGGATACAGGTACAATGTTGTGAAAGTCTGGACATATTAGGGGGCTCAATTATGAAAGGAGATTTTTATAAAAATGAAGACAAATGCATAAAACTGGCATTGCGCAGGATTCTGATAATATATGAAACAATTTATGTGGCGATTGCAATAATAATAAAAATGAGCGTTTTCGGAACTTATTCTGAAACGAGGCAATATGTAATTGTAACGTTAAGTGTTGTATCTTTAATACTGATTGCAGTATACAAAGTTCTCTGCGCAAAAAAAGAAATAAATGATAACGGAATGTTGCTACTGATGTCAGTATACTCAATACTATTCCTCGTATTTGCATTATTATGAGAACATTCAACAGAAACTGCAATATAAGTTACTCAAACCACAATAATGCTGGCTGCGCATCAAACAATGCGCATTTCGGAGAGAACATCAATAACCGCTGAAAGGAGTCTTAAATGGATAAGGGAAAAACCAGATGGATGGTAAAAACAGGAATCCTTATTTTCGGACTGCTTCTATATAATCTGGCAGACAAAGGCGGCCGGGGATTTCTGATAGCAGGATTATTCTGTTTTGCGGTTGCGGTAACGTTATTTACGGAAGACTGCATTGATGACATCAGACATCGGAAAAAGAGGAGCATGATAAGGGATATCCTTTTCGTAATCCTGGCAGTGCTCCTGATTGTTTCGGGAGGGCGCTCTCTGCTTTGAGGAGCGGGATGAAGAAAAAATAAAAATCTCAGGCAATATCTGTGAGCAGCACCCGCAGTATTTGCCTGAGTTTTTGTTTTGATTAATGTCCGGTGATGACCGGCGGCTGTTATTTCAGAGTCGCCATGTAATCCAGAGTTCTGATCAGCTGGCTTACGTAGGACATCTCGTTGTCGTACCAGGAGACAACTCTTACCTCATAGATGTGAGTTCCGCATTTCTGGGCGAGGGTCTGGGTCGCATCGAACAGGGAACCGTAGCTCATGCCGATGGTGTCGCTGGAAACGATTTCGTCCTCGGTGTAGCCGAAGGAATCATTGGAAGCGGCTTTCATGGCCTCGTTGATGCCTTCCACGGATACGCTGTCGGTCATGTCCTTCAGAGTCGCGTCCAGGATGGTGATGGATCCGCTGGGAACCGGAACTCTCTGCGCGGAGCCGATCAGCTTGCCGTCCAGTTCAGGGATGACCAGACCGATCGCCTTGGCGGCGCCGGAGCTCGTCGGTACGATGTTCTGCGCGCCGGCTCTGGATCTTCTCAGATTGCCTTTTCTCTGCGGTCCGTCCAGAATCATCTGATCGCCGGTGTAGGCGTGGATCGTGGTCATGAATCCTGTTCTGACCTCTCTGTACTGGTTCAGAGCCTTCGCCATCGGCGCCAGGCAGTTCGTGGTGCAGGAGGCGCCGGAAACGATATTGTCTTCCGGAGTCAGAGTCTCATGATTGGTGCCGAATACGATCGTCGGAATATCGTTTCCGGCAGGAGCAGAGATCAGAACCTTCTTTGCGCCGGCGTCGATGTGAGCCTGAGCCTTGGCCTTGGAGGTGTAGAAGCCTGTGCATTCCAGAACGATATCGACATTCAGCTCCTTCCAGGGCAGGTTCTTCGCATCCGCTTCCTTGTAAATTGTAATCTTCCTGCCGTCCACGGTGATGGAATCGTCGTCATACTCGACGGTGTGTCCGTGATAACCGCCCTGAACGGTGTCGTACTTCAGCAGATAAGCCAGCATTTCCGGCTTGGTCAGATCGTTGATTGCGACGACTTCGAAGCTGTCGTCTGCCCATACCTTACGAAATGCGAGTCTGCCGATACGTCCGAAACCATTAATTGCTAATCTGATACTCATCTTGAGATCCTCCTTTTTACTTTATCCTTAAGATAACGTTTGATATTGGCGGCGCTGTCTCTTGCGAGAGCGTGCCTTGCAATGTGATCCGCCTCGACTCTTGTCCACAAAGACATGTTGTAGCGGGTGCTGAGCACCTTTTCGTGGCTGACGCTGAATTCATCCAGCCCGAAGGCCAGAAGAACAGGAATCAGCGCCGGATCCGATGCCGCTTCGCCGCACATGCCCACCGGGATGCCCGCGTTGTGGGCGCAGGAGCAGATGCGTTTGATACTGCGGAGTACCGCGGGATCATACGCCGTATAGAGGTCGGCGACCTGACTGTTTCCCCGGTCCGCGCACATGGTGTACCCGGTCAGATCGTTGGTTCCGATACTGAAGAAGTCCACCTCGGCGGCCAGTCTGTCCGCCATCATACAGGCGGCCGGAGTCTCGACCATAATCCCGATGGGGGTGTCCGGGTTGAAGTGTTTTCCTTCCCGGGTCAGATCCTCGACACACCGGTCGCGGAGCTTTTTAACTTCACGAACCTCCTCCACGCGGGTGATCATTGGTATCATAATACGAAGATTTCCGTATGCGCTAGCACGAAGCAGTGCTCTGAGCTGTGCCTGGAACAGGTCGTGATTGTTCAGGCAGAAGCGTATTGCCCGGTACCCGAGGAACGGATTGTCCTCTTTGGGAAGGTTCAGATACGGAATTTCTTTGTCGCCGCCGATGTCCAGTGTGCGGATGATGACCGGCTTGTCTCCGAAGGTCTGAACCACCTTCTTGTACGCCTCGTACTGCTCATCCTCCAGCGGTGCGGAGGGACGGTTCATATAGAGGAATTCCGTCCGCAGAAGGCCGACGCCCTCCGCATCGTCGTCTTTCGCGATTACGCCGTCCGCCGGCGTTCCGATGTTGGCGACGATTTCCCGGAGCTCCCCGTCACCGGTGACAGAGGGTTTGCCCCGGAAGGCCTCAAGGCGCAGTTTCATTTCCTGAAATTCCTCGGCCTTTTTCGTGTACTTCTCAATCTCCTCGTCGGCGGGAGAGAGAATAACCGAACCCTCTGTGCCGTCCACGATGACCGTGTCGCCGTCGTGAACGCTGTCCAGAAGATTTTGTACGCTCAGCACCGCCGGGATCTCCAGCGCCCTGGACAGGATTGCGGAGTGCGAGGTATAGCCGCCGCTGGCGGTGACGATGCCGGCCACGGAATCCTTTGTAATCCCCACCGTCATAGAGGGAGTGAGATCCTCTGTGACGATGACGGTACCCGCCGGAACCCTGGCCAGATCCACATCCTCGATGCCCTGAAGGTGCATGATCAGACGCGTTCTGATGTCAGCGATGTCCGTTGCCCGTTCCATGGTCAGCTGGTCGCCCGTCGCCCGGAACATTTCGATGACCGAGTTCAGGATCCGGTCTGTCGCTGATTCCGCATTGAGTCCCTTGCGGATCTCGTCTGTGATCTGCTGGAGCACAAAGGGGTCGCGGATCAGCTGAATGTGTCCGCGGAGGATTCCCGCCTCTTTTTCGGAGGCCGCCTGTTCCAGCTCCGCTGCCATTGTTTCAGTATCCGCGCAGAAGCCTTCGAGTGCGTCGTTGAAGCGGGCGACTTCCTGTTCAGTATCCGCCGGGGCGGCAGTCGAGATTTCCTTCGGCGTTGTAATGACGACCCGTACTGTTCCGATGCCGATTCCTTCGGATGCTGCGATTCCTTTCAAAATCATAATTTCACCTGCGTTTCTGTTACCGTGCTGCGGTTTATTCTTCCCCCAGACCGGATTCGATCATGGAGACGGCCTCATCCAGCGCCGCCTGTTCGTCCTCGCCGCTGCAGACGACTTCGATTTCGCTGCCGAATTTGATGCACGCCGCGATGAGATTCATCAGGCTTTTGCCGTTGACGGTCAGACCGTTGAAATTAATTGTGACGTCGGATTTGTACTTTGCCATCGCGTTGACAAAGACTGTTGCGGGGCGCATGTGGAAGCCCTGGGAATTAGTTACCTTGAGTTGCTTGCTTACCATAGTGATTTCTCCTTTTATATATTAAACTTTCAGCTACAAAATATGATTCGGTGCAGACGCCGCGTCAGGCGGCCGCTGCAGCCTGCTTCGCCGGCACGGACTGGGGCTGCTTCTTCTTCAGAAGGGCAAGCATCAGCATCCCGGCGACAGCGCCTGCGGCCAGAGCGATCAGGTAGCCGCCGACATTCCCCACTACCGGGAATACGAAGATTCCGCCATGAGGGGCGCGAAGGGTGCATCCGAACGCCATGGAAAGAGCGCCGGCCAGCCCCGATCCCACGACGCAGGAGGGAATGACGCGGAGCGGATCCGCAGCCGCATAGGGGATGGCGCCTTCAGTGATGAAGCACAGGCCCATGATGTAGTTCACCGGTCCGGATTTCAGTTCATTGGGGGTCCATCTGTTTTTGAAGAAGGTGGTTGCCAGCGCGATGGCGATGGGAGGGACCATGCCTCCGATCATCACGGCTGCCATGATGTTGAAGTCGCCCGTTGTCAGAGCGGCGGTGCCGAACACATACGCAGCCTTGTTGAAGGGACCGCCCATATCGATGGCCATCATGCCCGCGACGATAATTCCGAGAATGATCTGACTTGTGCCTCCCATGGATTTCAGACCGTGGGTCATTGCGGTGTTCAGCGCTCCGACGGCCGGGTTGACCGCGCACATGAACGCGCCCATCAGTATGATCCCGAAGAGGGGCAGGATGAGAATCGGCAGCATATTCTCGATCGCCCTGGGCAGGAATGCGAATATTTTTTTGAGCAGGAGCACGATGTATCCGCCGGCGAAGCCTGCCAGAAGCGCTCCGAGGAATCCGGAGACAGCCGCCGCCTGACCGGCCGGGTCAGCGAAGGTGCTGCCGACTGTGGCGATATATCCTCCGACGAAGCCGACTGCGAGGCCGGGTCTGTCAGCGATGCTCATGGAGATGAATCCCGCGAGAACGGGGAGCATGAAACTGAACGCGTATCCGCCGACGGTCTTGAAGAAGGCCGCCGCGGCGGTGTAGGTTCCGAAATCGCTGTTTCTGGGGGCCCCGGCGATGGTATCGATCAGGAACGCCAGCGCAATCATGATTCCGCCGCCGATGACGAACGGAAGCATATAGGACACGCCGTTCATCAGATCTTTGTAAATCTTTCTTCCGATGGATTCTCCTTCGGGCGCACCTGAGGAATCCTCCTCCGCGCCGCCCTGATGATGGTAGATCGGAGCCTCGCCGTTCAGAATGCGGCTGATCAGCTCCCCGGGCTTGTTAATGCCGTCCGCAACCTTCGTGATGACGACCGGCTTGCCGTCGAAACGGGCCATTTTCACATTTTTATCTGCGGCGACGATGATGCCGTCCGCCTCTGCTATTTCCTCCGGCGTCAGGACATTCTTCGCGCCGCCGGAGCCGTTGGTTTCCGCCTTCAGCCAGATTCCCATCTTTTCGCCCTGCTGCTCCAGCGCCTCTGCGGCCATATAGGTATGGGCGATGCCGGTGGGGCAGGCGGTCACGGCCAGGATTTTGTGTGTCGCGGCGGAGGGGGCTTCCTCTGCGGGAGCGGCTTCCGCCTCGTCCGGGAATTTCGCGGTCTCCGCGTCATCGATGGCCTGCAGGAATTCTTCCGGCGTATCGGCCGCCAGGAGCTTTGCCCGCAGATCCAGATCCATCAGGAGCATCATCAGACGGGAGAGCACCTCCAGATGGAGATCCCCGTCCATCGGCGCTGCGATCATGAAGAGAAGATTGGACGGCTTTCCGTCCGGGGCGCCGTATTCAATGCCCTGATCCACAGTCATGGCAGTGAGCCCGGGCGTCTTTACGGCAGGGCTTTTGCAGTGAGGAATGGCGATTCCCTCGCCGACAGCAGTCGTGCTTTCCTCTTCCCGCGCCAGGATGCCTTTGGTGTATTCTTCTTTGTCGGAGAGGTTCCCCGCCTGATCATGAAGATCGATCAGTGTGCGGATCGCCTCCTGTTTCTCTGTGATGTCTGCGTGGAGAAGAATGGATTGAGGTTTCAGAAGATCTTTTGTACGCATTTCAACATTTCCTTTCTCAGAGACAAACTCTTACTGCTCCAGCTCCGCCAGACAGGCCTCTATGCTGTCCCGGTCCGCCAGCCCCGGAGTGAAGGCGGTCGCGGATCCCGCGGCCCCACCGAGGTTCAGAGCGTGTTGATAGTTCTGCGTGGTGTTGTAGCCCGCAATGAATCCCGCGACCATTGAATCGCCGGATCCGACGGTATTTATCGCACTGCCCGAGGGGACGCCGCACCGGTAGACGCGGCCGTCCTCCGCCAGCAGCATGGCTCCCTCTCTGCCGAGGGAGATGATGACGTTGCGGGCGCCCATGGCGTGTAGCCTTTCGGCGCCCTCGAGAGGAGTTATTTCACCGAACAGTTCGATGAGTTCGTCCCGGTTCGGTTTTATGAGGAAGGGGCGGTGCTTCAGCGTACTCAGAAGCAGCTCCCCGTTTGTATCAACCACCGGCAGAGCGCCTTGCATCTCAGCTGTTGAGAGAAGGCGGTCGTAGGTATCTGCCGGCAAGCCATTCGGAATGGAACCGGAAATCACCAGGATGTCTCCCTTGCGCATTTTGGTTAACTTATCAATGAGGAGTAAAAAGTCTTTTTCTTCGGGAATGGCACCCTGCCCATTGATTTCCGTTTCCTGAGTTGATTTTATCTTTACGTTGATTCTGGTAATCCCTGTACCCAGATGAACAAAGTCGGTTGCGATGTTCTGGTCGTGCAGCCCCTTTTCCAGCGCTTCGCCTGTGAATCCGGCGACAAAGCCCAGTGCAACGCTTGGAATTCCCATGTGCTGCAGCATGACGGAGACGTTTATCCCCTTGCCTCCGAAGTAATATTCCTCCTGCCGGGAGCGGTTTGTGGCTCCCATAACCATGCTGTCCAGGTGAACGATATAATCGATTGCGGGACTGATGGTAACAGTGTAGATCATGCTTCTACCTCCTTGATTACGGTGATGTTCCGGTAAATCTCGTTTGGCAGACGGTCCGTGACGATGCACGCGCAGTTAAGCTTGCCGAAGGAGACGGACGAAACGTTGTCAAATTTACTGCTGTCACAAAGCACGTAGGTGATGTAGCTGTGCCGGATGGCCTGAGCTTTAATCCGGGCCTCGTCCATCTCCGGCGTTGTAAAGCCCCGGGAGGGATCGACTCCGTTCGTCCCCATAAAGCACTTGGTGAAGTTGCAGTTGTCGATGTATTCCATAGCGCCCGCGCCGACGATCGCTTCAGTGGTGGCTTTCAGAACTCCTCCGGGAAGGAATACCCGGAATCCTCTTTCCACCAGGCGTCTGGCGTGCATGATGCCGTTGGTGACAAAGTACACGCTGCCGGTCAGCGAGGAATCTATATAAGGGATGATCCGCTCGGTCGTGGTTCCTGCATCGATATAAACGAAATCATTTTCGTTAATCTGCGTCGCTGCGTACCGGGCGATGGCATCCTTGGCTGCTGTGTTTCTGGATTCTCTGGTGAGCACATCTGATTCAACGGTGTTAACGGAGGGTTCAAGAGCCACGGCACCGCCGAAGACTTTCCTGAGCTTCCCGCTCTCGTCCAGCTCGCGAATATCGCGACGGACAGTGGACTGGCTGGTGTGAAGCTGCTCTGCTAATGTGTTCACCTTGACGGCTCCCTTTTCGGCAAGCTCCTTCAGTATAAAAGCAAAGCGTTCTTCCTGCAGCATCCTGACCCTCCTTTGTCACGTGAGAATTTTCAATCAATTTTCTTTACACCTATATATTACCACAAATTCAATCAAAGTCAAGCAGAAATGTTCAAAAAATGTCAAAAAAATAATAAAAGAATGAGCAAAAACTTCCAAACAGCGTGCCGGGCAGCGTGCCGGGCGCGCGGTGACAGCGCACGGTAAGTTAGTGTGGAATTTTTTGCCAACCTGTGATAAAATGTTCTTATGAGCAAGGATATCAATAGGAAGAAAACCGCGCTGGTTGCCGGAGGATCCCGGGGAATCGGGGCGGCGACGGTGAGGGGTCTGGCGGCCGGTGGCTGCGAGACCGTGTTTCTGTATAAGGAAAGCTGTGCCGCGGCCGGGGCTCTTGCGCTGGAGGCCGGGGCCGAGGGAAACATCCTGCCCGTCCGCTGCGATATCGCAGATCATGATGCGGTAAAGACCGCTGTCGGGGAGGCGGGAAGAGAACTCTCCCGCAGGCTGGCAGCATCAGAGCACAGAAGCTTCGGGGGAGACTTCGATATCGTGGTCTGTAACGCCGGAGTGAGTCTGACCGGTCTGTTCCCGGATATGACGGACGAACAGTGGGAGTTTCTGCGGGGCGTTAATCTCGACGGTGCGGTTCACGTGCTGCGTGAGGTTCTTCCCCCGATGATCAGCGCCCGCAAGGGGAGCATTGTCCTCGTATCATCAATGTGGGGGAGAACCGGAGCCTCCTGTGAGGCGGGATACTCCGCGACAAAGGCTGCTCTGGCAGGCCTGGGAAAAAGTCTCGCGAAGGAGCTCGGCCCTTCGGGGATACGGGTCAACTGTGTGGCACCCGGCGTCATCGATACGGATATGAACCGCGGACTGACGCAGGAGGACATTGAAATGCTCCGGGAGGAAACTCCGCTGGGAAGAACAGGACGCCCGGAGGAGGTCGCGGACCTGATTTTGTTCCTCGCGTCAGAAAGGGCGTCCTTCATAACCGGACAGGTCATCGGCGTTGACGGAGGTTTTGTGATATAAGCTGATATAAATATGATAGAAAACGATTACGGAGATTATGCATGGAGATTATACTGGGAATCTTAAAAGGAATAGGAGGTTTTTTCGCCGGAATCCCGCAGGCGATAGCCGATGTGTTCACGCTGACCAGTAATGTGGGGCAGATCTACACGGCCTTTGCGCGCTGGATATTTATTCTGCTTGCCCTCTTTATTCTTCTGACGTCGATCCGTTCGCTGCTGAAAAGCCGGAATCCGTCTGAAGTCTGGGCGTATCTGAATATCGGGGATTATATGAATGTTCCTTTGCGGCACTGGGAGAATGTGATCGGACGCGCCAGAAGCTGCGACATTCAGATTGACGATATGAGTGTGTCCCGCAATCACGGGACACTGACCCGCGACAACAGCGGCGTCTGGAAGTATATGGATCTTGGGTCGAAAAACGGCGCGAGTGTGAACGGCAGGCGTGTCCGGCCCAATGCGGAGGTACAGCTGAAGGCCGGCGACCGGCTGCAGCTGGGCGGCGCGGTCTGCACTTTGTTCCCCATCAGCATTGAGGAGCGGCGCAACAACATCCAGTTCCGTCAGGAGGATACGGTGGTGGCGTCGCCGTGGCCGTCGCTTGTGGCGCTTACGGTGTTTCAGATCATGACGGTGATTCAGCTGATGATCGGGCTGGGAGAGAAGTACAACGCGCAGATTACCATATCCTTTCTGGGAATATGTGTTCTGATGTGGGTGTATGTTCTGCTCCTGCGGGGGATGAAACGGCGGGGATTCGAGATGGAAACCATCGCGTTCTTCCTGTCCACGCTTTCTCTGGCGGTGACGGCCACCTGTCTGCCGAATCAGGTGTTCAAGCAGTTTATAACGGTTGTGATGGGAGTCGTCCTGTTCTTCTTCATGTGTACCTGGCTTCGGGATCTGCCCCGCACCATCGCGCTGAAGAAGGTGATGTATGTAGCGGCGGTTCTGCTGCTGCTGTTTAATGTATTTTTCGGGACGACAAAGAACGGTGCGTCTAACTGGGTGCAGCTGGGCGGTCTTACTATTCAGCCCTCTGAAATCGTCAAACTCGCCTTCATCTGGGTGGGTGCGGCGTCGCTGGACGAACTGTTCAGACGGAGGAATACACTGTATTTTACTATATTCGCTGTATTCTGCTTCGGGTGCCTCGCGGCGATGAGTGATTTCGGCACGGCGATGATCTTCTTCGTCATCTTCCTGATTATCTCCTTCCTCCGAAGCGGAGATTTCACCAAGCTCATCGTGATTCTGGGCGTGACCTTTGCCGGGGGTCTGATGGTTCTGAAATTCGCTTTCGCCTCCTATGTGGCCAGCCGGTTCGCGGTCTGGGGTCACGCATGGGATCCGGAGTTCATAGGCGGTACAGGCTTTCAGATGACGCGAGCCATGACCGCAGCGGCCAGCGGCGGTTTCGTCGGACTGGGCGCCGGCGAAGGATGGCTGAACGGGATTATCGCTTCGGAGACGGACCTGGTATTCTGCGTCGTAACAGAAGAGTGGGGACTGATCATCGCACTTCTGGCGGTGGCGGCCATCGTGACGCTTTCAGTCTTTGCGTACCGTTCGATTCTGGCCGGCCGGTCCACATATTATACAATCGCGGCCTGTTCCGCCATGGCGATTTTCCTGATGCAGACCAGTCTGAACGTGCTGGGCTCGGTGAATCTGCTTCCGCTGACCGGCGTAGCGTTCCCGTTCCTGTCAGCAGGCGGAACCTCCATGATCGCTTCCTGGGGGCTTCTGGCCTTCCTGAAGGCGGCGGACACCAGACAGAACGCCAGTATCGCGGTGAGCCTCAAGGACAAAGGACTGGGAGAGGAGGTCGATGAGATATGAAAAAGCTGGAGCATCGTGCGATTATATGCCTTCTGATTGCCGCTGTGCTGGTAATCGGCGTCGGGATTTTCGTCTTTCGCTTTGTGACGCAGGGAGCGGACTGGGCGACATATGCCTATAACAGTCATATCTTTGCCAATGGGGAGCTGATCTCCGGCAGCCTTTACGATGTGAACGGAACACTGCTGGTCGGAAACAAAGACGGCAAAGCTGCCTGGCTGAAGGATGCGGCGGCGCGGAGAGCGGTCGCCCATGCGGTGGGGGACTCCAAAGGAAATGTGGCCACGGGAGCGCTGTCCGCATACCAGGACAAAATGATCGGATATAACATCGTGACCGGAACCTACTCGGTTACCGGAAAGGGAAAGGATATCACCCTGACGGTGAACAAGGATATCAGCAGAACCGCCTATAACGCGCTGGCCGGAAGAAAAGGCTGCGTGGGAGTATATAACTACAAAACCGGAGAAATTCTGTGCATGGTGAGCACGCCGTCCTTCGACCCGAAGAACCCTCCGTCAGCCGCAAAGGCTGCCTCAGGCACCTTTGTAAACAAATTTCTTCGGGGAACCATGACGCCCGGCTCCATATTCAAGCTGGTCACCTCCGCGGCGGTCATCGAAAACTACGATAATTACCAGAACTGGTCTTATACGTGTACGGGAAGCCGGACGATCGGCGGACAGAAGGTCACCTGTACTCAGGCGCACGGTCGGGAAAATTTCTCTCAGGCGCTGGCGAATTCCTGTAACTGCGCATTTTCTGTTCTGACACAGAAGGTGGGCGCATCGGTGATGAAGGATTATGTGAAAAAGACGGGACTGACGGAGGCTTATGACATCGACGGTATAACGAATGCGCGGGGCACGTTCAAGTTCCCGGCGTATGAACCTCTGTCCCTCGCCTGGGCCGGAATCGGGCAGTGGAAGGATCAGCTGAACCCCTGTTCCATGCTGGTGTATCTCAGCGCGATAGCGAGAGACGGTCACGGCGTCGAGCCGCGCTTCATACACTCATCGGGCAGTGAAGGAAAGACTACCGATCAGATGATTGACGCCTCCACGGCCTCAACGCTGCGCAGGATGATGCGGAACAATGTGACGAGCAACTATGGACAGGCTAATTATCCGGGACTTGAGATTTATGCCAAGTCCGGAACGGCCGAGGTCGGAACCGCCAATCCGACAGCCTGGTTCTGCGGATTTATCCGGAACGAGGGGTACCCGTACGCATTCATCGTCTGCGTTGAAAACGGAGGCTACGGAAGTACAGTGGCGGGTCCGGTGGCGAATACGGTAATGCAGAAGGTGGTGAATACGGAATCTGCAAGAACGCAATAGTCCGAAAGGACGGATTCTGCGGCGGGGAAAACGCCGCGGAAGGTCATAGAAAGGAGAACGGTATGGAGAATCAGAGAACGTATAATTTGAGGGGACTGCAGCTTGTCTTCTGGGGGATGCTGCTGGAATTTCTGATCTGCGGAATCGGAGGCGCAGTCAGTTCCGTTGTTTCAAACACTATGGGAGAGGGGATTTCATCAGGAAATCTGGCCACAGTGATTCTGGTGATCGCCGTCCTGGTTTTCACTCTGCTGATTATCGCGGGGCTCAGCAGGGTCAGGAGTTATTCGGACAAATTCCGAAAGGCGAGAAACTATTATATCTGGAATATTCTGCTGGCGCTTCTGGCAGGCGCGGTCGTGTTCGTCGGCGCATTCCTGATCCTCGGTTCGATGGATGATAACGGCAATACCACGATGCCGAAGGAAACAGGACTGGTCATTGTCACTGTCGCAGTCGTTTTGTCGGTGATTTCCGCCGTCATCCACATCCTCTGCATCAAGAATCTGATGGGCGGCTGTGCGCAGATCGCCATGGCTCATGAAGACAAAAAATATTCCAGAAAATGCACCCGCACATGGGTGGAATATGTGGTTCTGACGATAGCTGCCGTTGTTCTGAGTCTTATGGCGCTGATCTCCGGAGGAAAAGGGCTGATTCAGTCCATCAGTGAACACGGCGGTACGATCCGGAACATTTCAGATATGGCCGGAAATATGGATAACGCACTGATTCTTATAGGCGGGGCGATCCTCTGCATGATCCTTCTGGTTGTCGTGTATATCGGCGCGATTGCGAGAGTGCACGGCACATACAGCCGGTTCAATAAAATTCCGCTTCCGGGACAGGAACCGGAAGAGGCTGAGGCTGCTGCGGGAGCGACAAAGCAATCCGCGACCGGCGGAACAGTTACGCCTGCGCCCGCCGCTCCTGCAAGACCTGCGGCGCCTGCCGGAGCCGTCGCTCCTGCGCAGAGGCCGGCACAGCCGCGGCAGCCACAGAGGCCGGCGCAGCCGCAGAAAGGATCCGGGAAGGGCAGTCTGCCGGATCTGCCGGACATTCCGGATATTTCAGACAGAGAGGACGGAAAATAAATCGCAAAAAACGCGGATGCGGGAATGAGAACCTGCATCCGCGGAAACAGCTTGAAAAAAGGCAGAGCCGTATCTGACTGTCTCCCGGCAGGGAGGCGATGATACAGTTCTGCCTTTTCTGCGACTGCATTGTGTCTACACTGCGTCCCGGTTCTGTTCACTGCGGGCGCCCTGACGCGCGGCGGCCAGCTTTCCCGCGATGACGGCGATGACAGTGGTGATCAGCATATCCGGCAGGGTACTGCCGCAGATCAGATCCTTTGTCATCAGGAAACGATACAGCAGGAAGCCGATGAGCCAGATGGTCAGATTCCGCCAGTTAAACGCCGTGCTTCCGGAGTCGGTGCGAAGAATAAAGAAGTCGGCGATCATGACGGCGATCATCGGCGCGAATACCGATCCGATTAAATAAAGGAAAGACGTGATGTCATCCATGGGGAAGAGGATGGCACACACTGTACCGGCAACGGCAACGATTACAGCACAGATCTTTCCGTTGATTTCAGAGCGGATGGACACCGCGGAAATTCCGGCGGAATACGCGTCCATGAATGTCGTGGTGACGGTGGAGAAAACGATAATCAGCAGACCGGCGACGCCGAGCCCCGCCTTCAGCATGATCTGAGAAATATCATAGGTTCCGGTGAAAATCGCCGCGCCCATTCCGATCAGGTACATCCAGCAGCTTACCAGTCCGTAGGTCACGGCGCTGCCCAGCGTCGCGGCGAAGGGCTTCTCGGCCTCGCGGGTGTAATCGCTGATGAGGGGCAGCCAGGAGAGGGGCATGGCCACCGCAAGCTCCACCGCCGCGCCGAACGTGATTCCGTCCGAGATAGCGTACCGGCTGCTGCTGCCGCTGAAGAAGATGACCTTGCAGAGAACGAGAGTCAGAATAAACAGCGCCGTCATTGTGATTACGTTGATTTTCCCCAGATTTGTAATACCGATGAACAGCCACAGGCAGATCAGCGCGCCGATAATCAGGCACCAGACCCAGGCGCCGGTTTTCAGCACGGCATTCGCCGACAGCGCGCCGTCATAAATCATAATCGCGGTCCAGCCCACCAGCTGCAAGACGTTCAGAAAAGCGAACAGCAGGCCGCCCCGGGCTCCGAAGCTCATCTTTGTGGTCTCCATCGCACTGCGCCGCGTCCGCGCGCCGATGTACCCCGCCAGAAACAGCAGGACGCACCCGATCAGATGTCCGGTCAGAATCGCTGCGATTCCGCGAGTCATGCCTAGGGGCGCAAAATAAGTTCCGGTCAGAATCTCGGCGATGGACACGCCGGCGCCGAACCAGATCAGTCCGTTTTCAAATATTGTAGTTCTCCGTTCCATCAATACTCTCCCTTCACTGCAAAGGCGTGATCCATCGGTCCTGATCCCTTTCCGAGATCCAGCATGGCCGACAGCGCGCCGGAAATATACCGTTTGGCGGCAGCCACAGACTCTGTCAGATCCCGGCCCTTCGCCAGGTTTGCGGCGATTGCGCTGGACAGAGTGCATCCGGTGCCGTGCGTGTTGGGATTGTCGATGCGCTTTCCGGGGAACCATTCCGCTCCCTCTGCGCCGTACAAAAGATCATTGGCGGCGTTCACGTCGTGCCCGCCCTTGAGCAGTACGCAGCAGCCGAATTTTTCATAAATCAGGCGGGCCGCCGATTCCATTTCCGCCGCGTTCCGGATCTGTCCTCCTGACAGAACCTCCGCCTCCGGAATATTCGGCGTGATGACCGTCGCGAGCGGCAGAAGCCGCGCACACAGCGTTTCAATCGCATCGTCTGAAATCAGGCGAGCTCCGCTGGTGGCCACCATTACCGGGTCCACGACAATATTGCGGGCCTCGTACCTCGTCAGCCGGTCCGCGATAACCTCGATGAGATTTGATGCGGAAACCATGCCGACCTTGACAGCGTCGGGGTAGATGTCTGTGAAAACGGCGTCCAGCTCCTCCGCCAGAAATTCCGGCGTGACGTTCATGATGTCGGTTACGCCGGTGGTATTCTGGGCGGTAAGCGCCGTGACAGCGCAGGTCGCGAAGACGCCGTTTACGGTCATGGTCTTCAGATCCGCCTGGATCCCGGCGCCTCCGCCGGAGTCCGATCCGGCGATTGTTAATGCGGTTTTTTTCTTCATTACGATTCTCCTTGCATTAATTTTATTGCGCGACGGAAAGTGGTGCCCCCGATCCGCCGCGTGGTATTAACTTGTTTTCTGTGCCTCAGCGGTGAATCCTCTGATTCAGCGGCTGACCATTTCGGAGACGGCCGACTTCAGCCGTTTAGTGGCAGATTCGATTTCCGGCTGCCCGAAAATCGCGCTGATTACAGCGACGCCGCAGATTCCGGAGCCGGCCAGTTCCATAACGTTCTGTTCAGTGATCCCGCCGATCGCGATGACAGGAATTGTGACAGCTTCGCAGATTTTCCGGAGCGTCTCATGGGTAACCGGCCTGGCGTCGTCCTTGGAGCCGGTGGGAAAAACAGCTCCCACTCCGAGATAATCAGCGCCCCGCTGTTCGGCCCTGACCGCTTCCTCCACGGTGCACGCCGAGACTCCCAGAATCCTGTCCGGACCGATTAACGCCCGTACATCGCCGGCCTCCATATCGCTCTGCCCCACGTGAATCCCGTCCGCGTCCACCTCCATGGCGAGCGCAACGTCGTCGTCCAGAACAAAGGGAACCCCGCAGGCTCTGCACAGATCGCGGATTTCCAGAGCCTCCTTCCGGAATGCGTCGTGTTCCATATTCTTTTCCCGAAGCTGTACAAAGGTCACGCCGCCCCTGAGTGCGGCCTCAACCTGCTGGCGCAGGGTTTCCCGTCCGGTCCAGTGGCGGTCCGTCACGGCGTAAAGCAGCAGATTTTCTCTATCGGATTTCATATTTCGCACCTTCTTCCAGCTGCTGTCCGTCCATATTGCAGATTGCGTCGATGATGCGATTCCGGTAGGTGGAGTTTCCGTCGCCCTCCTGCATCCGGCTCCATCCGATTTCGCCGGCGAGTCCCATGGCGCACACCGCTGCGGCGGTCGCCTCCAGTGGAGTCTGCGGATTTGCCGCGAGGAACGCGGCGGTGATGCCGGAAAGCTGACAGCCTGTGCCGGTGATGCGGCTCATTTCCGGACGTCCGTTGCGGATGACGAAGCATCGTTTTCCGTCGCTGACCAGATCGATGGCGCCGGTGACGGCAATGATGCAGCCTGTTTCCGCGGCAATGCTCCGTACAAAATCCACGCCCTCGTCGACGTTGTGCTCTGTAATGGCGTCTGCGACGTCTGCATCCACTCCCCGCGTGGTGCCCGAGCCTGTGGCGATGGTCCGGATTTCCGAGATGTTCCCCCGGATCACGTCGAATCTGATTTTGTTCATTAGGCCCCGGGCGGTTTCCGTGCGAAGCCTGCTTGCGCCTGCGCCCACCGGATCCAGAAGGATTTTGTGCCCGAGTTCTCCGGCCCGTCTGCCTGCCGCGTACATGGCCTCGATGCTCCGGTGGTTCAGCGTGCCGATGTTGATGTTCAGAGCGCTGCAGATAGAGGTGATGTCCTCCACGTCCTCCGGCTCATCGCTCATGATGGGGCTCGCCCC
The DNA here is from genome assembly GCF_001940235.1 of Hornefia porci. Classification (NCBI taxonomy): domain Bacteria; kingdom Bacillati; phylum Bacillota; class Clostridia; order Peptostreptococcales; family Anaerovoracaceae; genus Hornefia; species Hornefia porci. The sequence continues at coordinate 2,687,854 of NZ_MJIE01000001.1, forward strand.
GCACGCCAGGATCGCGTTGGCCACATCATTTACAGTGACGTAATTGGTGATGTTGTGAACGAGGACTGATCCCGCTCTGAGATTGTCAAATTGTTCTTTTAACATAATGTTTCCTTCCTGCGACAAAAAACCGGACCTTCTGCGGCCCGGTGAAGTCCCTTTTCTTTCCCTACGTTGGCATTATCCAAATCAGGTTACGGGTCAAAGCTGCCGCTTACTCTCAGCCTGCCTCTGCAAGCTCCCCTTGTGGTTTTATACAATCCCATTATACACGGAAATTTCAAATGTGCAAGGGGCGGTATAGCGCGCGGTACAGATTTATGATATAATATCCTCGTGCGGAAACGCGGCTGCCCCTGTTCCGGAGACGGCCGCGCCGCCTAAGTTATTTCAGCAAATGACGGAGACCGAAATTGAAACAATTCTACGTAAATAAACTGAAAAAAGACATGGAGATCATGGATTTCTTCATGGTTCGGATGATCGGAATCAAGATCGGATCGAACGGAAAGCAGTACCTTGATATCACGCTGGGTGACAAGACCGGTGAAGTGCACTCCAAGAAGTGGGATGTCAGCGAGGCGGAGGCGCCGTCGCTGAACGCCATGAAGGAGGGCGATCTGGTCAAGGTCAAGGCTACGGTGACGGAGTGGCAGAATCAGACGCAGCTGCGGATCATGCGGATCCGGAAGGCCGTGCCCCAGGACGGCTGTGAGATTGCCGACTATATCAAAGCCGCGCCGGAACGTCCGGAGGAAATGTATGATTATATTTATAACGCGGCAGACGCCATGGCGGATCCGGATCTGCGCAGGCTCTGCACACGGGTGATGAAGGATAACCGGGAGAGAATCATGTACTATCCGGCGGCCACCCGCAACCACCACGCGGAGTATGCGGGACTGCTGTTTCATATGAAGAGGATGCTCATGACCGGGCTCAGGGTCTGTGAGGTCTACACAGATCTGGACCGCGATCTGGTGGCGGCGGGCGTCATCGTTCACGATATACAGAAGCTCTTTGAGATCGAGTCCGATCACAACGGCGTTTCGCCGGGCTATTCCTTTGAGGGACAGCTGCTGGGACATATTGTGATGGGCGTCAAATATCTCGACGAGCTGACCCGTGAACTCGGATTTCCGAGGGAAAAGGCGCTGATGCTGGAGCACATGGTTCTGTCCCACCATTACGAGCCGGAGTACGGAAGTCCAAAGAAGCCTTTGTTCCCGGAGGCGGAGGTGCTTCACTATCTGGATATTCTGGACGCCAGGCTCTTCGATATGTTCGATGCACTGGCTCCCGCGGAACCGGGAACCTTTTCCGACCGTGTCTGGACGCTGGACAACCGCAGGCTGTACAAGCCTTCCACTGCACCGCGGCCGGAGGGAACGGAGAACGGTGACGCCGGAGCGGCGGGAACGCCGGGGACCGGACAGGGGAAACCGCACCTGGACGGCGCCGCGGCTCGTCCGAAGACCTCGAGAGAGCGCATGGAGGACCGGGATACTGCGATCGGCAGAGCACTGAAGGCGGCGCAGACGGAAATGAAGCTGTAAAACCGGTGTCTGTAAGGGTAGGACAGGCAGCGGTCAGTAAAATATATCAAACGAGGAGGATGGATCATTGATCAAGTTCGACAAGGATGTTCACGGGGCGATGAAGGCGCTGGAGAAGGAAGGCTTCGAGACCTATGTGGTCGGCGACTGCATAATCGAATGGGCGCTGGGTGAATCTCCCTGGGAATGGGATATGGTGACAAAGGCAGATTCGGAGACGATCCGGCGGATCTTCCCGGAGGCGGAGGTCGCGGATGAGAGAAACGGAATCTTTCGTCTGGATTTCACCTATGAGGAGGAGGACGAGTTCGGAGAGACCTCGGTGAAGGGTTCGACCTGCGATATCGCGACGATGGAGGGCACGATTGAAGAGGAGGTGTCAGGCTACGGCTTCACCGCGGCCGCCATCGCGGACAATCCGGAGCGTACTCTGGTGGATCCGTACGGCGGAATGGAGGATATCCGGAACCGGCTGCTGAAGACGGTGAAGGATCCGGACGAGCTGTTCCGCGAGGAGCCGATCCGCATGATGCAGGCGATGCGCTATGTTTCCCAGTACGGGTTCGATCTTCAGAAAGGAATGGCGGACGCCATTGTGCGGAACTGGCGGCTGCTTCTGGATCATCTGGTCGGACCCGTCCGGCAGGAGCTGGAGCTGGTGCTGACCGGAAGCAACACCGGAAAGGCGCTGAATATGATGGCGGATACGGGACTGATGGCGGCCGTCTACGGCGAAGAGGTCGCGCGCAAAATGAGCTCCGGTGAGGGGCAGCAGTTCATCACGCTGTGCGAGAACATCGACAAGACCAGGCCGGTGCGGCTCCGGAGACTGGGACTCTTTTACACGGTTCTCAACGAAAAACGGGGGCTTGCGGCGATTGAGCGCATGAATTTCGATCAGGCGACGGAAACGAGACTGAAGGAAGCGATGACAGAGATTCTGAAGGTCACGTTCCTCTCCAATACGCAGGACCTGAAGCGGTACATCTATGAGAACGGCTACCAGAAGTACAATTATCTTCATAATCTCACAAAGGCTCAGCGCATCGTCTACGATCATCCGGCCATGAAGATTGAGGCGAGGAACGCGCTGCTGAAGTCGGTGCAGGAGAACAACGAACCGATCTTTGTGGAGGATCTCTGCATCGACGGAAATGACATCATGGAGGCGGGAATCACCGATGAGCCGGAGAAGGCCGAAGAACTTCTGCATCTCGTGGTCGCCAAGGTACATCAGGATCCGCGGAATAATGACCGGAAGTATCTTCTGAAGATGGCGAAGAAATACAGCAAAAGCAAGCTCAGCGCCAACAGCCGCTACGTTCACTGGCTGCGGTAGAGTGCGGCAGAGCGGGCGGATCCGGCGATGGAGCCGCGGGATCGGGAGAGTATGGAAACAAAAAAAGGCGTACTGACAGAGATCATATTTCATAACGATGAAAACGGGTACACGATTGCCGACATGGAGACAGATGATGAGCTTCTGACGGTTGTGGGCAATCTTTCTTCCGCGGCGAAGGGTACCTGTTTTGAGCTTACCGGCACCTTCAAGACCCATCCGCGTTACGGAGAGCAGTTTGTATTCACTGAGGCGAAGGAGGTTCTGCCCACCAGCCGCGCCGGCATCGAGGGCTTCCTGGCTTCCGGGATTATTAAGGGAATCGGCCCCAAGACGGCCGGTGCGATTGTTGCGAAATTCGGGGAGGAGACCCTGCAGATTATTGAAAAGCAGCCGGAACGGCTTTGTGAGGTTTCGGGAATCGGATCGAAGAAGGCCGATGTCATTGCGGCGTCCTTTGCGGAGCACCGTGAGTTCGCGGATGTGAGTCTGTTCTTCCAGGGTTACGGCGTGTCTGCCGCACAGACACTGCGCCTGTATAAGGGCTATGGAAAGGACGCGGTTTCCCTGATTCAGGAGAATCCGTACCGGCTGGCGGACGAGCTGTACGGCTTCGGGTTCCGGAGGGCGGACGAGGTGGCGGCCAGAATGGGCGTGGCGCCGGACAGTCCGTTCCGGATTCAGAGCGGGATACGGTACGGACTGATGAGTTATGTCAGCGACGGGAGCACCTTCGTTCCACAGGAGGTTCTGTGTGAGAAGGTGGCGCAGATTCTGGATCTCACCCGGGAGCAGGTGAAGGACGAACTGGTGAACATGGCGTTTACCGGCGATGTGCAGCTCGACACCATCCGTGACGAGCAGGTGGTCTATCTTTACAGTTATTATCTTGCAGAACAGAAGGTATGCCGCAATCTCGTCGCCATCGCCCACGGCGACCTGAAGGCTCCGGCCGCTGATATAAAAAGAAGCATTGAAATGACAGAGAAGTCCACCGGGCTCCACCTGTCGGAGAAGCAGAAATCCGCAGTGCTCCGCGCCGTGACCTCCGGAATCTCGGTAATCACCGGAGGTCCGGGAACCGGAAAGACAACGATCATCAACACGATCATCAACGTCTTTGAGGAGAGCGGTTTCAAGGCGGCAATCGCTGCTCCGACAGGAAGGGCCGCGAAGCGGATCACAGAGACCTCCGGCCATTACGCATCAACGATTCACCGACTTCTGGAATATTATTATTCGGAAGGCATGGACGAAATGCAGTTCGGGAAAAACGCGGAGGATCCGCTGGATTACGATGTGGTCATCATCGATGAAGCTTCCATGATCGATCTGCTTCTGATGCAGAGCCTGACAGAGGCGATCCGGCCCGGAACCCGTCTGATTCTGGTGGGGGACAGTGATCAGCTGCCGTCCGTCGGGGCGGGGAACGTTCTTACGGATATCATAGAAAGCGGCATGATTCAGACCTCCCGCCTGACGGAGATTTACCGGCAGGCAGAGGAGAGCATGATCGTGGTCAATGCCCACCGCATCAATCACGGGGAATATCCGACGCTGAACGGAAGAGACACGGACTTTTTTTTCATGGAGCGGAGCAGCGAGAAAGAGATTCAGCGTCTGATAACCGAGCTCGTGACGCGGCGGCTGCCTGCGTATTATGGAGTTGATTCTGTCGGGGAAATTCAGGTTCTTTCACCGACAAAGAAGGGCCCGGTGGGCACCGTGGAGCTGAACGGTATTCTGCAGGAGGCCTGCAACCCGGCGTCGCCGGACGCCGCAGAAAAGAAGTTCGGAGATCACGTTTTCCGAACCGGCGACAAGGTGATGCAGATACGCAATAATTATCAGATGGAGTGGAAGATTCCCGGCGTCGCCCAGAGCGGGCAGGGCGTGTTCAACGGGGACGTGGGCTTCATCCAGGCGATCGATAACGAGTACGGCAGCCTCACGGTGCTGTATGACGATGAGCGTTATGTCCAGTATGATTTTTCTCAGCTGGATGAGCTTGAGCTGGCTTACGCCGTGACGGTGCACAAAAGTCAGGGCAGCGAGTTTCCCGTCGTGGTCATGCCGGTTTCCTGGTTCCCGCCCATGCTGGCGACCAGAAATCTGCTCTATACGGCGGTGACCCGCGGTAAGCGGATCGTGGTTCTCGTGGGCTCAGAGAACCGGATGCGCGCCATGATTGACAACGACCGGATCCGGCTGAGGTATTCCGGCCTGCAGGACCGGCTCGGCAGGATGATGGAATTTGAAGAGACTGACATCGGGAAGGAGGAATCCGTGTGGGACGACCGGGACGTTTAACGCCGGCAGGGGTGCGGGCGTTTGTGGAATCGGTTCTGGATCTGATCTACCCGCCGTCGCTGTATTGCAGCTGCTGTGGAAATCTGATTGACGAAACCAGAACGTATAACCTTTGTGATCACTGCATCCGGCATATCCGATGGGATCAGGATCCGCCGCGGGAGCGGGACGGGATGCGGACGCTGCGCTGCGCGCAGTACGGGATCTATGAGAGAACACTGATTTTTTCCTTAAAATACAACGGTCACAGATATATCGCGAGGGATATTGCAGAAATGATGCGGGATCGGCTTGAGGGCTCCGGCATCTTTTTTGATGTCATCGTACCTGTTCCGCTGAATCCATCGAAGGAGCGGGCGCGCGGCTTCAATCAGGCGGCGCTGATCGCGAAGCATCTCGGCAGGCTTACGGGCGCGGATTTTGTTCCCAGAGCACTGCGAAGAACGAGAGACACCCGGCCGATGCGGGGGCTTTCGCCGACGGAGCGGGAGGAAAATATTCGCGGAAGCATTGAACCTGACATGGAGACCGCGGAAAGAATCCGCGGGCGGACGGTACTGCTGCTGGATGATTTCTACACCACCGGGGCAACCGCTCTGGAATGCAGAAAGGCGCTGATGCACGCAGAGCCGGCAGATGTGATTTTCATCGCGTTCGCGGCAAAATACTGAAGGTGCTGCGGCGAAATACTGAAGGTTTTCCGTTGAAACGAGGCGCGTTTACTGATATACTTGGAATTAACGTTTCCGGGGTCTGTGGTTGAAAATCCAGGCCAGGCGCGGGCGAAGGGATCCACGTAAACCGCCGCGGAAGGCGGCGACTATCATGGCGCGCTCTAGATGTAAGTCCTCGGTAAAATACCGGTCAAGGCGAGTGTGGGGGCAAAGACCAGGTCAGCCCGGAGACGTTTTTCTTATTTCTCAGACAGACCCGCGAGGTGATTCAGGAAGGCAGGAATGCGGAAATGAAATGGAAAACGCCGGAAAAAAGGGCTCTTCATCAGCATGTGTGGGTGACTGAAGTGCCGTGACCCTTGAAAACAATTGAAAAAGCATACAATTTCCTGTAGGATATTTTTTGCAACAAAAATCTCTTACGTAAAGGAATCTGTATGCTTACCAAAACAATACTCAAAAAAGCACTGAATGTCAAGCACACTGCCATCGATAATGTAACTTTTGGTTCGGACGATTCGATTATCGTCCGTGTTCACCCGACGAAGGGCGAACAATGCCGCTGCGGCAAATGCGGCCGGAAAGCTCCGAGATATGATGCCGGCAGCGGGATCAGGCGCTGGCGGACCTGTGACATGAACACGCATAAAACGTATCTGGAGTCAGAGGTCTATCGGGTCAACTGCCCCGAGCATGGTGTTGTTGCCTGTGCTGTTCCATGGGCCAGGCACGACTCGGCATTCACATACGATTTCGAGCATATGACTGCATGGGTCGCGGTGAACTGTTCCCGTAAGGTAACGGCTGAGTTCATGCGGATCTCATGGAACACTGTCGGTCCGATCATCAGTCGGATCCGGCAAGATGCGGACTTCGATCCAAAGAGCCGTTTCGATGGACTGGTGAACATCGGCGTCGATGAGACCAGCTACAAGAAGGGCCACAAATATATTACGGTCATTGTGAACCATGATACCGGCAAGGTCATCTGGGTTCACGAAGGACATGGAAAAGGTGTCTTCTCCCTGTTCTTCAAGCAGCTGACAAAGGAGCAGAGAGCTTCTATACAGCTTGTTTCCGGCGACGGCGCCAAATGGATCCAGTCCTGTATAGATGAATACTGTCCCGATGCCGAACGCTGCATCGATCCCTTCCATGTTGTCCAGTGGGCCATGGAAGCTCTGGACAAAGTCCGCGCTGCCGCCTGGAACGATGCCCGTAAGAAGGTCTCTTCTGAGACGAAGCGCAAACCGGGAAGGCCATCCGGGGATACGCCAAAGCCGGATACCACAGCGAAGGACATCAAATCCAGTAATTTCGCTCTTGGAAAGGCTCCGGAGAACCTGACCGAGAAGCAACGGGCAAAGCTTGAACTGATTGCCAGGAAAGACAACCGCCTGTATCGGGCATACCTTCCGAAGGAAGAACTGCGGCTGGTGTTCCATTACGGATTGGATGCAGGGAAGGAACAACTGAATCGCTTCATCAAGTGGGCACAGCACTGCAGGATCCCGGAGTTCGTGGAACTGCAGCGAAAGATCCGCCGGCACTACGATGCAATTCTGGCAACTCTGGAGCACAAGCTGTCCAATGCGCGCATTGAGGCAGTCAACAACAAGATCAAGCTGACGATCCGTATGGCTTACGGATTCAGAAACATTGACAACATGATGGACATGATCATGCTGCGATGCTCAGATATCGAGGTGAGTCTGCCGTGGAAAGGTCAGATTTTGACCCACACATGTTGATGATGCCTCGAAAAAAGACCGTATTACAGTAAGTACAGACAGATTGATATCCGGAACGGACAGGGGTGGTACGAGTGCTACGAGCTTCCGGGGGATGTGTATGCTGTCTGTGAACCGCAGCATCTGCAGGAGGTTAACGTTTTCCTTATTTTCGGGGAAAGCCGCGTGCTGATGCTCGATACGGGAATGGGAATCTGTGACATCCGGCCGGTCATCGAGGAGCTTGTTGCTCTGCGGTGCGGGGCGCAGGCCGGAGAGATGCTGGACAATCTGATTGTCGTGAACTGCCATCTTCATTTCGACCACACCGGAAACGCGTGGAGATTTCCGGAAATCGTGACTGCAGATGCTCCGATCGTGCGCAGGCAGGCCAGAGAGGGGGTTCCCCATGAGCCTCTGGCGAATCAGGCCGATGAGGATATGTTTCTGTTCGGCTATCCGGAGGGCTTTGTTCCGGAAGACTACTGCATACGGCCTTATCGTATCCGGTGCTGTGAGGACGGCCACCGGTTCCGGCTGGGAGGACGCGAGGTGGAATTCATCACGACTCCCGGTCATACGGAGGATCACGCGATGCTGTACGATCACCGGGACGGCATTCTCTTCGCAGGGGATATGATTTACTTCGGCGTGATTTACGTCCAGTTCGACAACGAGATTCTGGGGCATTCCGATATACAGGAATACATCGATTCGCTGGAGAAGGTGAAGCGCCGCTGTCCGAACATGAGGAGCATTTACGTTTCGCATAATGATTTTATAACGGATCTGAGTGCGATCGACAAAATCAGGGATGCGCTGATTGCGGTGCGGGACGGCGAGGCAGCGGGAGAGCCGCTTCGGGATGAGAAATACGGGTATTACGGAGATCCCTCCACAATGCGGCAGTACCGGTTCGACGGATTTTCTGTTGTGGCCGGGAAATAAAAAGGCTTTCCGTTGCGGGAAGGTTTTCGCTATGATATAATAATGTTGACCTGAGATATTGATTTCAGGTCTGCATATAAAAGCGCTTCAGCAATCATGCGGAAGCGGAAAGGAAGGTCACATATGAAGGTAAACATCACAGGGAAGAATTTTAACACGTATGATCGCCTGCAGGAGACCGTGGAAAAGAAACTCGACAAGCTCGACAAGTATTTTTCAGATGAAGCGACAGCGAAAGTCGTTTTGTCAAAAGAGAGGGGAAGAGACAAAATTGAGGCAACGATCAACGCCAAGGGCGCTGTGTTCAGAGCGGAGGAGGTTACCGATGACATTTACGAGGGAATCGACCTGGCGGTAGACAAGCTGGCCAGCCAGATGTCCAGATTCAAAGGAAAACTGAGGAAACGCTATAACGACAATAAAGCTCTGAAGTTTGAATTCATGCCTGAACCGGAGACGGAAACGGAGGAGGCGAAAGTCGTCAAGGCCAAGAAATTCCAGCTGGAGCCCATGTCCGAGGACGAGGCCGTCCTGCAGATGGAGATGCTGCAGCACGATTTCTTCGTATTCCTGAATATGGAGACGGACAGCGTTAATGTCGTATATAAGAGAAAAGACGGAAATTACGGATTGCTGGAGACAACCTACTGATCTCTCAGCTCCGTATTGACGGATAAAATGCGGGGGCCGCCCGCCGGACCGATGATGCTTCATCGTCCGGTGAGCGGCCCTTCTGCGTGTGCGGCGCGGCCGTGATGTGGTGCAGTGCGGTCACGGTGCGGCGCAGTTGACGGCATTCCCGCGGCTGCAGCGCCTCGCAGCACCTCGCCGCCGGAGCGGCGTACTATTTGTCCCGGTCTCCGAGCACTGTTTTGGCATGAACGACAACGGAACGGTCATAGCAGCGGAACATGTCATCAACACCTGCGGGCGCAGTTCTTTGTGTAAGGAGAGAGACGACAGGGACGATCAGCAGGGAGACGACCATGGAGAACACGCCGGAATACAGGGAATTCCGGAAGATCCAGCGGAGGACGGGGCCGGCTGGGGTGAAGAGGCCGAGGGAGGTGCAGAGCTGGAGCAGCATCATAACCGTTCCGAATCCGAAGGCGGTCAGTACAGACGCGCGGGTGGTTTTTTTCCAGTAGAGTCCGTAGAGGAAGGGGGCCAGGAAGGAGCCGGACAGGGCGCCCCAGGAGACTCCCATAAGCTGTGCGATGAAGGTGATCCTCGAACGGGCCTGTACGATGGCAATGGCCGCCGAGATGACGATGAAAACCGCGATGAAAATCCGCATGACAGTCATTTTCTGCGCCTCGCTCATTCTGTTTCCCCGCAGCGGATCGATGAAGTCCAGTGTCAGCGTAGAGCCGGAGGTCAGCACCAGTGAGGACAGGGTGGACATGGACGCGGACAGCACGAGAATCAGAACGACGCCGATCAGGATATCCGGAAGGCCGGAGAGCATGGTCGGAATGATGCTGTCCATTCCGTTTGCCTGCACCTCCTGCTCCGTGGTGAACAGGTGTCCGAAGCCGCCGAGAAAGTAACAGCCTCCAGCCACGATGATAGCGAAAAAAGTCGATACGATGGTGCCGGTTTTGATGCTGCGCTCATTGTCGATCGCATAGAATTTGCTGACCATCTGCGGAAGCCCCCAGGTACCGAGCGAGGTGAGGAGGACGACAATCAGCAGATACAGCGGCTGCGGGCCGAAAAAGGATACGTAGGCGCCCTTCATCACAGGAGAACTGACCTCCGACATTTTTACCAGCGAACTCATGAACCCGCCGTTCTGCGCGAGGACCGCGAGGATGACCGCGACGATGCCGGCCAGCATGATCAGTCCCTGGATAAAATCGTTGATGGCCGTGGCCATATAACCTCCGGCGATTACATAGATCGCGGTCAGCAGCGCCATGACGATGACGCAGATTGAATAATCCACGTTGAAGGCCATGCGGAACAGCCGGGACAGTCCGTTATACAGGGACGCCGTATAGGGAATCAGAAATACAAAGGTGATAAAGGAAGCCAGCACCTTCAGGCGTGCTGAGCCGTATCGCTGTCCGAAAAATTCCGGCATGGTGCGGGAGCCCAGATGCTGCGTCATGATGCGTGTCCGCCGGCCCAGAATGACCCAGGCGAGGAGAGAGCCGATAAAGGCGTTTCCCAGTCCGATCCAGGTGGAGGCGACCCCGAAATTCCAGCCGAACTGGCCTGCGTACCCTACAAAGATGACTGCGGAAAAATACGATGTGCCGTAGGCGAAGGCGGTGAGCCAGGGGCCGACTGAGCGGCCTCCCAGAACAAAACCGTTCACATCGGTGCTGTGCCGGCGGCAATAGAGGCCGATGGAAATAAATACAGAGAAAAAAGCAATCAGCAGAACTGTTTTGATTATCATATGATGAAACCTCCGATATCGTTGAAACCTGACGATCCAGCGAATGCAGCGCATCCGTGCGGGCCGATTTTTCAATTATACCGAATTCACGGGGAGGCTGTCAATGCAGAGAAAAGAATTATTCTCCGGCCCGCACAATATCCGATTCCGCACAAACTATCCCCACAGATACCTTGATATTTTGTGCCGTTTCATATACAATTAAATGGGTTGAGTAGAAGGGGATTTTTTATGCAGGAATTGCAGACATTTTTTACAAACACAATATACAGCATCGGATGGAATGATGCTTTGGACATTGCAATTACAACCTTTGTGCTTTACAAGATCCTGGAATTCATCAAGGAAACCAGGGCGCAGCAGCTGATTAAGGGGCTTGCCGTTCTGGTCATCGCCTATTTCCTGTCGGGGATTCTGAATCTTCATGTGGTTCACTGGTTCCTGGGCGGGGCGTTCACCATCGGTCTGTTCGCCCTGGTCGTGCTCTTTCAGCCTGAGCTGCGGCGCGGTCTGGAGTATATGGGCAGAAGCAAGTTTTTCCACGCCCGTCTGGTTTCCCAGGTGGACAAAGACAAGGCCAAGTTCATCTGCGATGAAATCGCGGACGCGGCCATGTCCTTCTCTGCCAGCAAGACCGGTGCGCTGATCGTGTTCGAGCGGGAGATTACGCTGGAGGATATCGCGGAAACGGGGACTCTTATTAATGCGGAGATTTCGGAAGAACTGCTGGGAAATCTTTTCTACGAGGGTTCGCCGCTGCACGACGGCGCGGTCATCATCCGCGGAGACAAGGTTTATGCGGCGGGCTGCGTGCTCCCTCTGACAGACAACAAGAATCTGAACAAAAGTCTCGGGACAAGGCATCGGGCCGGCATCGGCATCACCGAGAATTCCGACGCTCTGACTTTGATCGTCAGTGAAGAGACCGGTATCATTTCCATTGCACAGGAGGGAAAGATCACCCGGTTCCTGGACAAGAAGAGCGTGGAAAAGATTCTGTTCAACCTTTTCATCACAGAGGAAGAGGACAAAAAAATGTCCAGACTCGGAAGGCTGGGAAACCGGCTGGGAAGGGGGAAGCATGCTTCAAAGTAAAAAGGGCAATCTGATTATCTCCCTGATCCTGGCACTCACCCTCTGGTTCTATGTGGTGGGAGAGATGAATCCGACGACGAACAAGACCTTCCGCAATATCCCGATCACACTGACGAACACACAGACCCTGCAGGATAATGGAATGGCGGTCGTCAGTACCAGTTCTGAAAAGATGAGCATCACCATCACCGGTAAACGCAGCGCCGTCAACAAGGTGCGCTCCGCCGATATTTCCGCGACAGTGGACGTTTCAGAGGCCGCGGCCGGGAACAACCAGCTGCGGGTCAACATCAGCGTTCCCGGCAACGTGGATGTGAAGGATCAGAGCCTGAACCGCATTACGGTCAACGTACAGAAGCGGATCAGCGCCAGCCGTCCGGTACGCATTCTGTACAGCGGCAGCGGCGGATCGAATACAGAAGCGACGACGACCTCGGTGGATCCCAAGCAGGTCACGGTCAGCGGAGCCAGGTCGCAGGTGGAGAAGGTATCCTACGTGAAGGGGCTGGTGAACGTTTCGGATATAAAAACCAGCGAAACTGTGATTTCCGCAAGGCTGACGCCGGTGGACGCCGACGGGAACGAGGTGAGCAACGTAACTCTGTCACAGAACAAGGCGAATGTAAAAACCGTACTTTACTATACAAAGAAGGTGACACTGACCGTGCCGGTCAAGGGCGAGAACAGCGGGGACTATAAGCGGACCTGGAAGGCTCCGTCCACTGTTGTGATTAAAGGAGACCGGAACGCAATTGATAAAATCAGCAGCGTGACGGCGAAAACCATCGATCTGTCCGGCGTGACGGAATCCACTACGCTGAAAATACAGCCGAAGCTGCCGGACGGCGTGGAACTGGCGGACACCTCCGATAACCTTGCGATGAAGGTTACAGTGAAGGGCACATCGTCCGGGAATACCGGCAGCTCCAGGACATTTTCCATCAGTGGCAGGAAGGTGGATCTCACTGATGTTGACAGCGGTCTGAGCGCCAGCGTCACGACAGGCACGGTGCGTGTCACGGTTACGGGAACAAAAAATCAGCTGTCGAAGATCGATTCCGGGGACATCGGGGTGTCTGCGAGCTGCGACGGTCTGAACGAGGGAACGCACAGCGTGAGTGTCAAGGCTTCCTGCGGAAAGACCCACAGCGGCATTTCAGTGACTCCGGCGCAGATTACGGTTGTTCTGACAGAAAGCAATTAAGCGGAGGAAAAATTCATGGGGAGATTATTCGGTACGGATGGCGTGAGAGGCGTCGCCAATTCTGAGCTGACGCCTGAGCTCGCTTTCAATCTCGGAAAAGCAGGGGCGTCAGTACTGGGAGAATCCAGAAAAAACCCGATGATCATCATCGGAAAAGATACGCGTGTTTCCGGCGATATGCTGGAGAACGCACTGACAGCGGGAATTCTTGCGGTCGGCGGCAATGTGATCAAGGTGGGCGTGATTCCCACTCCTGCGGTGGCTTATCTGGTCCGTCACTATGAGGCACAGGCCGGCGTCGTGATTTCCGCGTCGCATAATCCGTTTGAATATAACGGAATTAAATTCTTCAACAGTGAAGGCTACAAGCTGGATGATTCGATTGAAGAGAAAATTGAAGATCTGATTATCCGCGGAATTGACCCCAATGCGCATATGACGGGAGAAGCGCTGGGTACCTGCATGGAGGGAGAAGAAAACGCCATGGAGATCTACCGGCGCTACCTTCTTTCCACGATTGACGTGCGTCTTGACGGAATGACCGTTGTCATGGATTGCGCCAACGGCGCGTCCTACAAGATTGCTCCTCAGGTCTATCGGGATCTCGGCGCGCGGGTGATTCCTATCGGCTGCTCGCCGAACGGGATCAACATCAACGATCATATCGGCTCCACCCACCCGGAGAAGCTGCAGCAGAAGGTCCGGGAGGAGCACGCGGACATCGGTCTCGCTTATGACGGAGACGCGGACCGCCTGATTGTAGTGGACGAAAACGGCGAGGTGATCGACGGAGACAAAACCATCTGCATTTGTGCCCGGATGCTGAAGGATGACGGAAAACTGGCGAAGAACAAGGTCACCGCGACGGTCATGAGCAATCTCGGATTTCATAAATACATTGAAAACATGGGCGCGGACGTGGACGTGACCGATGTGGGGGACCGCTATGTGCTGGAAGCCATGCTGAAAAGCGGATGTGTAATCGGCGGAGAACAGTCGGGACACATTATTTTCAGGGATTATTCGACCACAGGCGACGGCGCAGTCTCGTCCCTGCAGTTCATGAAGGCACTGAAGCGTTCGGGACGCAGGCCTTCAGAGCTTGCGGCTGAGATTACTTTGTACCCGCAGGTGCTGGTCAACGCCCGGGTCACCGGCGAGGGCAAGACTTTGTACAAGAAAGACGAAGAAGTGCTCCGCGCGGTGGAGATCATCGAAGAGAAGATGGCCGGAGACGGTCGCGTGCTGATCCGCCCCTCCGGGACGGAGCCGCTGGTCCGGATTATGATCGAGGGCCGGGACAAAGCCGCTATTTCAGAGATGGCGCAGGCGCTGGCGGATCTGATCAGCAGCAAATACGGAAAATGACGGAGGAAATCATATATGTGTGGAATTGTAGGATATACGGGACATGAAGAGGCCTGCGGGATTATTATCGACGGGCTGAAAAGGCTGGAATACCGCGGCTACGATTCAGCCGGCGTCGCGCTTCAGCAGCAGGGAAGGCTGGTTGTCCGGAAGAAAAAGGGAAAAATCGAGGATCTGGAGAAATTCATCGGGTCCGAAAGGCTGACTGGAACGACCGGGATCGGACATACCCGCTGGGCGACACACGGCGCGCCCTCGGACGTGAACGCTCATCCCCATACGAGCTCTGACGGAAGAATCGCGGTGGTTCACAACGGAATCGTGGAGAACTACGTGGAGCTCCGGCAGAAGCTGGCGGACGAGGAGAAAATTGAATTCCGCACCGAAACTGATACGGAGGTCATCGCGCAGATGATCGGCGTCAATTACCGGAAAAACGGCGGAAATCTGGAAGATGCGGTGTATGATGCGGTGCAGGAGATGCGGGGCGCATACGCCATCGGAGTCATCGCCGCTGACACGCCGGACAGAATCGTGGCGTACCGCAAGGACGCACCGCTGATTGCCGGGCTGGGAGGCGACTGCAAATTCATCGCTTCGGATATTCCGGCGCTTTTGAAATATGTTAATGATATCTACCTGATTGAGAATGACGAGATGGTGGTCTGCACGCCGGACAGCGTCCGGATTTACGACGAGAACCGCCGTCCGGTCCGCCGCGAGGTCATGAAGGTGAACTGGAGTATCGAAGACGCGGAAAAGGGCGGCTACGAGCACTTCATGCTGAAGGAGATTCACGAACAGCCGAAGGCCGTGCAGGATACGCTGCTGCGGCGCATCGATGACAACGGCAGGATCTGCCTTGACGGGATTTCTCTCACAAAGGAGGATCTGCAGAATATCACCAAAATCTATATTGTTGCCTGTGGAACGGCTTATCATGCGGGGCTGATCGGGAAGTACGCCATTGAAAAAATGGCCCGGATTCCGGTGGAGATCGATGTGGCGTCGGAGTTCCGATACAGGGACCCGGTCATCGATGACAAGACTCTGTTCATCGCCATCAGCCAGTCGGGAGAAACTCTGGATACGCTGGCAGCGCTTCGGGAGGCCAGGAGCCACGGCGCGCGGATACTGTCTGTCTGCAATGTGGTGGGGAGCTCTGTCGCCAGGGAATCGGACGATGTGTTCTATACCTGGGCGGGCCCGGAAATTGCGGTGGCGTCCACTAAAGCCTACACGACGCAGCTTGTGTGCATGTACCTGATCGCTCTGTATCTGGGTGACCTTACCGGAAATATCTCCAGAGAATATTATGACCATATCCTGGAGGAACTGATGGCCATGCCGGACAAAATACGGCAGACGCTGGAGAAGGCGCCGGAGATTGAAGAACTGGCCAGACATCTTTACAACAGAACGCAGGTGTTCTTTATCGGCCGCGGCGTGGACAGCGCCGTGGCGCTGGAGGGCTCCCTGAAGCTGAAGGAGATTTCCTACATCAACTCCTTTGCCATTGCGGCAGGGGAACTGAAGCACGGAACCATCGCGCTGATGGAGCCGGAAACCATCGTGATCGCCCTCGCCACGCAGGACCGGCTGTTTGAAAAGATGTATTCCAATATTGTGGAGGTGAAGGCGAGGATGGCGCATGTCGTTTCTATCGCCAAAGAGGGCAGCGACAAAATCGAGGCGGAGAGCACAGAGGTGATCTACATTCCGCAGTGCGACGACGAGGTCACTCCGATTCTGACGGTGATCCCGCTTCAGCTGTTCGCGTATTACGTGGCGAAAATCAAAGGGGAAGACATCGACAAACCCAGAAATCTTGCCAAATCGGTTACAGTAGAGTAGAAGGGGAAACGGCCGCGGAGCAGACGGAGAGAATCCTGCTGCGGCGAAGTAAACAGAAGGAGAGAGCATGAAGCAATACGATATTCGGGATATCGGTCTGGCGCCCGCAGGTCATACCAAGATCGAGTGGGTGCGTCACAACATGCCGCTGCTGGCGGATCTGGAGGAGGAATTCCGCAGAGACAGACCCTTTGAGGGCGTGAAGATCTCTCTGTCCGTCCATCTTGAGGCGAAAACGGCCAGGCTCTGCCTGGCGCTGGCGGCCGGCGGCGCGCAGATGTCCGTGACCGGCAGCAACGTCCTGTCCACGCAGGATGATGTGGCGGCGGCGCTTGCGGAGGAAGGACTTTCCGTATTCGCATATCACGGTGCCACACAGGAGGAATACGACAGGCATATTGAGATGTGTCTGTCCCACAGACCGAATATCATCATCGACGACGGCGGAGATCTCGTCGGAATGCTGCACACCGGGCGTCCGGATCTGGCGGAGGAGGTGTGGGGCGGCTGTGAAGAGACCACCACGGGCATTATCCGGCTGAAGGCGATGGAACGGGAAGGCGTTCTGAAATTCCCGATGGTGGCGGTGAATGACGCGGCATGCAAGCATCTGTTTGACAACCGCTACGGAACAGGACAGTCTGTGTGGGACAGTATCATGCGGAACACAAATCTGATAATTGCATCCAAAACCGTCGTGGTGGTCGGATACGGCTGGTGCTCCCGCGGAATCGCCATGCGCGCGGACGCGCTGGGAGCACGGGTGATCGTGACCGAAATCGACCCGGTGAAGGCGATTGAAGCGAGGATGGACGGCTATGAGGTTATGACCATGGCCAAGGCCGCGCCGCTGGGCGATATTTTTGTGAGCGCCACAGGCTGCTGCAAGACCATTACGGTGGAGCACATGATGACGATGAAGGACCGTGCGATTCTGACGAACGCGGGACACTTCAACTGTGAGATCGACATGGACGCGCTGGAACAGGCAGCGGCGGAGAAAAAGGAAACCAGAAACAACATCACGGGTTACCGGCTTCCCAACGGGAAGTGGATCAATGTCATCGCGGAGGGACGGCTGGTGAACATCGCGGCCGCGGATGGTCATCCCGCGGAAATCATGGACATGAGCTTCGCGGTTCAGGCGCTTTCCGCACTGTATATCCGGGAGCATCACAAAGAGCTGCGGAGCGGAGTCGTCGATGTCAGCGCAGAAATCGACGACCGCGTCGCGAGGCGCAGACTCGCAGCCTGGGGAATTGAAATTGACCGGCTGACCGATGAGCAGGAGGCTTACCTGAACAGCTGGAATGTATAATTTTTAAGGACGGTGATCTTATGACATATGAAGAAATCAGAAAACAGGCAGAGAATGCCGTTAGAGAGCTGCTGGAGACGGCGCGGACAGAAAAGGGCGATATCTTTGTGGTCGGCTGCTCCTCCAGCGAGATCAAGGGGGAGCATATCGGAAAGGGATCCGACATCAACGCCGCGAAGGCGGTTTATGAAGGGATATTCCCTGTTCTGAAGGAAAAGGGACTGTATCTGGCGGCTCAGTGCTGTGAGCATCTGAATCGGGCAATCATCGTGGAGAAGGAGGCCCTTCTTCCGGGGACGGAAATCTGTAATGTGGTGCCGCAGCTTCACGCGGGTGGCTCCTTCGCGGTGACGGTTTATGAAAACGCGGAGCACCCGGTGGCAGTGGAGCATATTCAGGCGGCGGCCGGCATCGACATCGGCGATACTCTGATCGGAATGCATCTGCGTCCGGTCGCGGTGCCGGTGCGGATCGCGCAGAAGAAGATCGGAGAGGCCAACGTGGTCTGTGCGAGAACCCGGCCGAAATTCATCGGCGGAAGCCGCGCGGTTTACGATGACGCGCTGTCCGGCGGAGAGGTGCGCCGGTAAGGGAGACTTCACTCAAAAGGAGAAAGGGGAACAGACGTGTTTTTCGCAATACTGGCGCCGCTCGTTCTTTTACTTTGCGGCCTGATCGTGCCGATCATTATCGCAGTTCTGGTCTGTCAGGACGCGCGGAAGCGGCAGGGCTGCACGCCCTGGCTCTGGGCGCTGATCGCCGTATTCACGCCCGGCTTTATCGGCGTGGTGATTTATCTGCTGGTGCGGCATGATTATCCGCTGAAACCGGAATATGTGGCGAGGCGGTATGAACAGCAGTATGAACAGCGGTATGACCGGGCGCCGGGAGAAGGATACGGGACTTCGGGTGAAGGTTATGCGCCGGATGGAGAAAACCGATATAGGGAGGAATACGATAACCGCGCTGTGCCGACCGGGCTCCCGACCTGGGCGAAGGTCGTCATTGTGGTTGCGCTGGTGCTGGCGGCGATCTTTTTCCTTACGCTTGCGCTGGGCATTCTGCAGTACATCCCGGATGGGAAGGAAATAACCGAAATCAGAATATAAGGAGCAGACTTTATGGATTATAACAGACTTGCGGAGCTTTTGTTTCCGCAGATACAGAAAACGCCGCAGGAGTATGAGGCGATGTACCCGCCGAGGACTCTGCCGGAGGGGGCCAAAGTGACCAGACTGGGACCCAGTCCGACAGGCTTCATTCATCTGGGAAACCTCTACGGAGCCTTCGCAGATGAGCGGCTGGCGCATCAGTCCGGCGGCGTGTTTTATCTGCGGATTGAGGATACGGACGATAAGCGCTATGTGGATGGCGCGGTAGAGACTATTATTGACTCTCTGCGCTTTTTCGGAATTCAGTTTGATGAGGGCGCGACCCGCAGCGGCGATGTGGGAGACTACGGTGACTACACCCAGAGCCGTCGGGGACCGATCTATCAGTGTTTCGCGAAAAAACTCGTCTCGGAGGGAAAGGCGTATCCGTGCTTCCTTACTGAACAGGAAATCGGAGAGATCCGGGCGCAGCAAGAGGAAGAAAAGGTTACGCCGGGGATTTACGGCAGGTATGCCCGCTGCAGAGACTGGTCTCTGGAACAGGTGCAGGAGGCGCTTCAGGCAGGACGACCCTATGTAATCCGGCTGAAGTCCGACGGACGGGAGGCGGTCTCTGCGGAGTCAGGAGAGACCGCGGAGGTTCGGCGTGTGGAGGTTGCCGACGCGATCCGCGGCAGGCTGACTATGCCGGAGAATTTCATGGATACCGTGATTCTCAAAGCGACCGGGATTCCCACGTACCACTTCGCCCATGTGATTGACGATCATCTGATGCGAACGACGCACGTGGTGCGGGGGGCGGAATGGCTGTCTTCCCTGCCGGTGCATGTGGAGCTGTTCGAGAAGCTGGGCTGGGAAATGCCGGTGTACTGCCATACGGCGCAGCTGATGAAGCTGGACGAGCAGGGGAACCGGCGCAAGCTTTCCAAACGCGAGGATCCGGAGCTGTCTCTGGACTACTACCGCCGGCAGGGCTATCATCCGGAAGCCGTCCGCGAATATCTTCTGACGATCCTGAATTCGGATTTCGAGGAGTGGAGAATCGCCAACCCGGATGCTCCCGTCGATGATTTCCGTTTCACCACAGAGAAAATGAGCAGCTCGGGAGCGCTGTTCGATCTGAATAAGCTGAACGATATCAGCAAGGACGTGCTCCTGAAGATTCCCGCGGACCGGATTTATGAGTTCCTCGCCGACTGGAGCAGGGAATTCGCTCCGGAGTACAGTAATATGTTTGAGGATCGGGAGTATATGCTGAAGATTCTGGACCTCGGACGCGGCGACAAAAAACCGCGCAAGGATCTGGTCTACGCCCGTCAGATCGTGGAGTTCATCAGTTACTTTTTCGACGCACAGTTCAGGCGGGAGGATCCGCTTCCCGCGGAGGTTCCGCAGGAGGATGTGAACAGAATTCTGTCCTCCTACCTGTCCACATATGACCATTCGGACGATCAGAGCCGGTGGTTTGACAAGATCCGGGAGATCGCCACAGAGCTGGGATATGCGGCAAAGCCGAAGGATTTCAAGAAGCATCCGGAGGAGTACAAAGGCCATGTCGGACACGTTTCCACCGTGATTCGCATCGCGCTGATGGGACGTGCCCAGTCTCCTGATGTCTGGACGATTCAGCAGATTATGGGTGAGGAAAAGGTCCGCGCCCGCATTTCGGATTACATGAAGTAGCGGAAAGCACCGCGCGCCCGGCTGAGAGTCATGAAGCCGGAGGCGCGCAGAAAATAAACGGCCGGCGCATCGGGGCGGGGGAGCCCGCCTGATGCGCCGGCCGTCCTGTCAGTGCGCCCGACGGGCGCACGCTCCGGTTCCGGCAGTCGCGGCCGATTACATTTTCTCGTGGCCGATATGCTCGAACTTAGCGCCGACTTCATAGTCGCTCAGCGCTTTATGCAGAATCTCGACCTGCGACTTGATGTAAGAAACGATCTCACCCTCAGTCGCCTCTACATTGTGTCCCTTCAGATAGAGCTTCATGGATTCTCTGATGACGATATAGCATATCTCGTTGTCCAGTCCTGAAATGACCATGTTATCAACCGCATTGATATAAGCTTTTTTCATCATTTCCTGCTTGTCTTTTGTGTCCATAATAATAAACCCTCCTAAATATTGCGTATTAGTTTTACATATTGATTCTATCATACTGTTCCGAATTGTGCAATTAATTTTGGCGCAATCCGGGTACACATCTGATTCAGGTATAATCCGGATACACGAAGTCTACCCAGAAAAGCCGATGTGTGATAAAATAGAGAGAACAAACGGAGGAAACTATGTCATTTACACATCTTCATGTACATACGGAATACAGTCTTCTGGACGGCGCGGCCAGAATCCGGGACGTTGTGGCGCGGGCGAAGGAGCTGGGAATGGATTCTCTGGCCATTACGGATCACGGCGTCATGTTCGGCGTCATCGATTTCTGGCGGGAATGCAGGAAACAGGGGATTCATCCCGTTATCGGCTGCGAGGTATACACGGCTGCGCGGGGGATGGAGGACAAAGAGCCGGACAAGGATAAATATCAGGGCCATCTGGTTCTGCTGGCGAAGGACAACGACGGTTACCGGAACCTGATTAAAATCGTCTCCAGAGGCTTCACGAAGGGCTTTTATTACAAGCCGCGTGTGGATAAAGATCTGCTGCGGCAGTACAGCGGCGGCATCATTGCGCTGTCGGCCTGTCTGGCAGGGCGGGTGCAGAGCTGCCTGCTCAACCGCGATTATGAGGGCGCGAAGGCAGAAGCGCTGGAGCTGAGAGATATTTTCGGCGAGGATAATTTCTACCTCGAGATTCAGGACCAGGGACTGGATGAGGAAGCCTTCATCAATCCGGAACTGATACGTCTCAGCAGAGAAACGGGAATCCCGATGGTCTGCACCAATGACGTTCACTATGTGAACCGGGAGGATGCGGAAGCGCACGATATTCTTCTGTGCATCCAGACCGCGACGAATGTTTATGATGAAAACCGCATGCGGTTTGCCAACGACCAGTTCTATCTCAAGAGCGAGCAGGAAATGCGGGAGATTTTCCGTGAGCTGCCGGAGGCGGTGGAGAATACTCACAAGGTTGCTATGCGCTGCAACGTGGAATTTACCTTTGGCGAATATCATCTGCCGGAGTTCCTGCCGCCGGAAGGGAAGACGAATAAGCAGTACCTGCGGGAGCTCTGCGCGGACGGCCTTCACGAGCGGTATGACGAGGTGACGGAGCAGCTGCGCGGCAGACTGGATTACGAGCTGGGAGTCATCGAGTCCATGGGTTATGTGGAATATTTTCTCATCGTCTGGGACTTCATCAACTACGCGAAGGAGCACGGAATCATGGTGGGTCCGGGCAGGGGCTCCGCGGCGGGGAGCCTGGTCGCCTACTGCCTGCGGATTACGGATATCGATCCGATACGGTACAATCTGATTTTCGAGAGATTCCTCAACCCGGAGCGGGTGAGCATGCCGGATATCGATATCGACTTCTGTATTGAGCGCCGGGGCGAGGTGATCGATTATGTCCGGCGGAAATACGGCGAGGAGAATGTTTCCCAGATTATCACCTTCGGAACCATGAAGGCCAAGGCGGTTGTCCGGGATGTGGGCCGGGCGCTGAACCTCCCCTACGCCGATGCGGACCGGATCGCCAAGGCGATTCCCTTCGATCTGAAGATGACTCTTGACCGGGCGCTGGAAATGAGCCCCGACCTGAAAAAAATGTACGATGAGGATCCCACTGTCCGCAAGGTGATTGACATGTCCCGGAAGCTGGAGGGAATGCCGCGTCACGCTTCAACGCATGCGGCGGGCGTGGTGATCTCGCGCCTTCCGCTGGATGAATATGTGCCGCTCTATATGTCCGACAAAGGCGTGGCGACGCAGTTCAACATGACCACCATCGAGGAGCTGGGTCTTCTGAAGATGGATTTTCTGGGGCTGCGGAACCTGACCGTGATTCGTGACGCGCTGGCGATGATCCGCCGTAACCACGGGGTGAGCATCGATTTCGCCAGGATGGGATACGACGACAAAGCCGTGTACGAGATGATCGCCGCCGGAAATACGGAAGGCATCTTCCAGCTGGAAAGCGGCGGCATGACCGGTTTCATGAAAAATCTGAAGCCCACCTGCTTCGAGGATGTTGTTGCGGGAATTTCTTTGTACCGGCCGGGACCGATGGATTCGATCCCGCGATACATCGACAACAAAAAAAACCCCGACAGGATTCAGTATGTGACGCCGGAGCTCGCGCCGATTCTGGACGTAACCTACGGCTGTCTGGTCTACCAGGAGCAGGTCATGCAGATCGTCCGTGATCTGGCCGGCTACAGCTACGGCCGTTCCGATCTGGTGCGCCGCGCCATGAGTAAAAAGAAGCGGGACGTGATGATGGAGGAGCGTCAGTACTTCATCTACGGAAAGGAAGACGAACAGGGGAACGTGGAGATTCCCGGCTGCCTGCGGAACGGCATCAGCAGAGAAGCGGCAGAGGCGATATTTGCGGATATGGAGACCTTCGCGCAGTACGCGTTCAATAAGTCCCACGCGGCGGCCTATGCGGTGGTCGCTTATGAGACAGGATATCTGAAGAAATATTATCCGGTGGAATTCATGGCGGCTCTCCTTTCCAGCGTGATGGGAGATACGGGTCAGACCTCTAAATACATCCGCAACTGTGAGGAGATGGGGATCCGGGTGCTGCCGCCCGATATCAATGAAAGTGAGAAGAAGTATACTGTGGTGGACGGAAAAATCCGCTATGGTCTGCTCGGCGTCAAGAATGTGGGAGAGCATGCCATCGATGAGATCATCCATGCCCGGGAGACAAAGGGGCTCCCGAAGGATATCTTTCAGTTTATCAGCAACATCGATGTCGGCATAGTGAACAAAAAAGCAGTGGAATCGCTGATCAAGGCCGGCGCTCTGGACTGTCTGAATCCCAACCGGGCCGCACACCTGGCCGTTTACGGTCAGCTGATGAGTTCGGCGCAGAACGAGGCGAGGAAGAATCTTGCGGGACAGATTTCCCTGTTTCAGATCAGCGGCGAGGAGATGTCCGCAGGCATCGGAGGGCGGAGTCTCCCCGACGTCCGCAATTTTGAGCCGCGGATGCTGCTCTCTCTGGAAAAGGAAATGCTGGGGGTCTATATCACCGGTCATCCTCTGAACGCTTACTCGGACCGAATCCGGAAACTGGTGACCGTAACCAGTCAGGATCTGGAGGCAAGCGTTGCAGGAGAAGAGGAGCAGGAAGAGGGCGCGATACGGGAGGCGGGATTCGACAGCGGAGCTGTTTCGGATCTTTATGACGGCATGAAGGTGGTTATGGCCGGCATGATCGCCGGAAAAAAGAATCTTGTAACCAAGAACAACAAGCTGATGGCCTTTGTGGATCTGGAGGATCTCTACGGCATCACTGAAGTCGTCGTATTCCCGAACGTCTACGAACGGTGCCAGGACAGCATTGCGGACGATGCCGTGGTGGTCGTCAGAGGAAAACTGAATTTCAAGGAGGGAGAGGTTCCCAAGGTTCTGGCGGATTCTGTGGTGAGCATGGATGAGGTGGAACGGCGGGCGCGCGGAACAAAGGGTCCCATGGTGAAGATCCGGATTCCCGCGGACGTCCGGGAGCCACGTGTTCTGAAACAGCTGGAGCAGATTTTCCGGGAGGATCGGGGAGACACCGAGGTGCTGATTTATTTACAGAACGGAAAGATCGTGCGGAGCAGTGCAGGCGTTAAAATGAGTGATTATCTGATTGAGGAGCTCAATGGAATCGTGGGAGCGTCCAACGTCAAGATGAGCACAGGAAAGGAGCAATAGATAAATGAAGAGGATAGGAGTTCTGACGTCCGGCGGAGACGCGCCGGGAATGAATGCCGCGATCCGGGCGGTCGTGAGATGCGGAATTGAGCGCGGGCTTGAGGTGTACGGAATTTCCCGGGGATATTCCGGCCTGATCGACGGAGAGATCGAGCAGATGAACCGGCGCTCTGTAGGTGATATCATGCAGAGGGGCGGTACGATTCTGAAAACCGCGCGGAGCAAAAGATTCATGACGGAGGAGGGAATCAGACACGCGGCGGCCATGCTGGACACCTTCGGCATAGAGGGACTGGTGGCCATCGGCGGCGACGGGACGCTCCACGGGGCGCAGGAGTTGTCAGAGCTGGGCGTGAAGGTCATGGGACTGCCGGGAACCATCGATAACGATCTTGCCTATACGGATTACACGATCGGTTTTGATACAGCGGTGACAACCGTTCTGGACGCCATCTCCAAGGTGCGAGACACATCCTCCTCTCACGAGAGAAACACCATCATCGAGGTGATGGGCAGGCGCTGCGGCGACATCGCGCTGTACGCCGGCCTCTGCGGCGGAGCCGAGGAGATTCTGGTACCGGAGATTCCGTATGATATCAACGCACTCTGCCGGAAAATCGTCATGTCCGCAAACCACGGAAAACTGCACAGCATCATCATCAAGGCGGAGGGCGTGGACATCGGCTCCCAGGAGCTGACGCAGGAGATCCAGGAACGCACCGGCCGGGAGACCAAACTGGTTGTCCTGTCCTATCTGCAGAGGGGCGGGAGACCGACGATGCGGGACCGCCTGCTGGCGACGATGTGCGGTGCAAAAGCGGCGGAGCTTCTGGCAGAGGACTCCGAGAGCAAGGCGATCGGCACGGTGGACGGTCAGATTGTCGCTTACGACCTGGCTGACGCGCTGAAGATGGAAAAGGAATTTAATCAGGATATGTACCGCCTGATCGAGGTGCTGAGCAAATGAACGCGGTCGTCGTCTATTATTCCCGCTACGGGTCAACGGAGAGGTACGCCCGGTGGATTGCGGAGGAGCTGGACGCGGATCTGATTCCCGCAGGGAAATGCAGGTTCAGGGATCTGGAGCCCTACGATACGATTGTGTACGGAGGCGGGATATACTCCGGAGGCATCCGGGGAATCGAGCTGATTACAAAGAACTGGTACAAAGGGCTGAACGAAAAAAGAGTGCTCTGCTTCGGCGTCGGAATCACCATTGAGGAGGAGGCCAACAGGAAGCAGGCGATGGAGATCAACTTCGGAAAACGTTTTGTGACAGATGCGGAGGAAGATAAAGACCGTCCGGAAGAAGCCGATCCCGACCTGAAGGAGCTGCTTCGGGTGAAGCTTCTGCCGATTCCGTGCTGGTTTCTTCCCGGGGCGTTTGACCCGTCGCGGCTGCGGCGTTTCGACAAGGGCGTCATGAAACTGGTGCGGAAGATGATGGCGGACGATCCCGCGAACGCGAAGATTCTGGAGTATATCGACCGGGGCTGCGATCTGGTGGACAAAAGCCGAATCGGGGAGATTGTCGCCGCCGCAAAGGACGGGCGTGAGGACGAATAGACGGAACAGATGGTGCGGGCTGCCGAAGCCCCGGGATTTTCGATGATTTCCGTCTTCCGGGGGCTCCGGAATCTCCAGCGGATCCGGACTCCCGGGCCGTTTTACAGATCGATGCCGATATCGTTCCCGATGATCTGACCGAAGCCTATCGCATTGTCACCGAACCGGCTGCGAATCGCGTCCATCGTGCGCTCCACAGATTCGGCTTTTTCACGGGAGGCGTTTTCCTCCCGGAAAAGAGAGAGCTGTTCTTCTCCTGTTTCATCGCACAGGCTGATGGCAGTCAGCGTGATGAGGCGGATCGGTTTCTGCGAGGGCCAGAAGCTCCGGATCAGTTCCATGGCGGTTCTCCGCAGCTCGTCGGCCAGGTTGGTGGGGTGCGTCAGCTGAGTCTGCCGTGAGACTGTTTTCAGCTGTGTATCCTTAATGTCCACCCTGACGCCGCCGGCCCTGAGCTGATATTTTCGCAGACGGCCCGCCACGGTGTCGGAGAGACGGGTCAGAGCGGTGAGGATATCGTCCTCCCCTGTCAGATTGCGGCGGAAGGTGATGCCGTTGCCTACGGACTTGATTTTGTTCCTCTGATCATAACGCCTTACCGGAGAGTCGTCATCTCCTCGCGCGTAGGAGCGGAGCAGGGGTCCCTGCTTTCCGAGAAGCCGCTCCAGCGTGCGTGCGTCGGCCAGAGCAAGATCGCCGATTGTGTGGATATCAGCGGTTTTCAGGCGTTCCGCGGTGGCGAAGCCGACAAAGAACATTTCGTTTACCGGCATGGGCCAGAGAAGCTGCTGATAGTTGTCCCGGGTGATTTCTGTGGTAGCGTCCGGCTTCCTGTACTCGCTGCCCATTTTGGCGAAGATTTTGTTGTAGGAGACGCCGGCGGAAAGGGTGACGCCCAGCTCTTCCCGGACCCGCTGCCGGATGCGGTCCGCGATCTGCGTTCCGGATCCGAACAGGGTCTGGCTCGCGGTGACGTCCAGCCAGGATTCGTCGATACTGAAGGGCTCCACCATGTCCGTGTACTCCTGGTACAGACGGTTCAGACGGCGGCTGTATTCCCGGTATTTTTCGTGGTGGGGAGGGAGCAGCACCAGATCAGGGCATTTGCGTCTGGCCTGCCAGACGGTTTCCGCGGTGACCACGCCGCAGGCCTTTGCGGCCTGGTTTTTGGCCAGAATAATTCCATGACGAAGCTCCGGATCGCCGCTGACGGCTACCGGCATATCCCGGAGCTCCGGATGGTCCAGAAGCTCGACGGACGCGAAAAAACTGTTGATGTCACAGTGTAAAATAACTCTATCCATGCTTTGATTATAGCACAAAGAACAGGAAGGAGACAGACCATGCTTGTGTTAAAGGTAAAATATACGGCGAAGCCCGGAATGCGTCAGGCGTTTCGTGACGCGGTGGAGCGCGAGAAAATCGACGCGGCCAGCCGCGGCGAGGAGGGCTGCCTTTTGTATGAATATACGGAGCCGGACGGACGTCCCAACGACCTGATGCTGGATGAGGTATGGGAGGATGAGGAGTCGCAGAAGGCGCACTGCGCGACGGCTCATTTCAGGAGACTGGGAGAGCTGAAGGAGCAGTATGTGGAGAGTACGCAGCTGGACCGCTATGATCTGGACCTGGAGACTATGCAGATGAATCTTGCGCGCAGAGGGTATATCGTCAGCGTCTTTGATACTGCGGAGGAAGCCGCAGAATATCTGGACGGCAGAATCGACGGAAAGAACGTCGGCATCGGCGGCTCCGTCACGCTGGATAAAATGGGGATGTACCAGAGGCTTTCCGCGCATAACAATGTGGAGTGGCACTGGCATCTGAAAGAGGGTGAAACTGTACAGGAGGCCCGGACGGCGGCGATGACGGGAGACGTGTATCTGTCTTCTGTGAACGGAATCAGTGAGGCAGGAGAGATCGTGAACATCGACGGAGCCGGGAACCGGCTGGCGGGAACGCTGTTCGGTCACAGCAAGGTCTATTATGTTCTGGGGATAAACAAAATCCGTCCGACTCTGGAGGATGCGATCGGCCGCGCCCGAAACATCGCGGCTCCGCTGAACGCGAAGCGCCTCGGATGTGAAACGCCCTGCGAGAAGAGAGGCGTCTGTTACGACTGTCAGGGGGCGGACCGGATCTGCCGGGCGATGACAATCACCTATGCGCCGATGATGGGGCAGGAAACAGAGGTCGTCATTATCAGAAAATTCCTGGGGCTGTAAAGCGCGTCGCACAGGAAACAATAACGCGGGAACAAATAACGATAATTTTTTCACAATATTACTGTTCCGGAACGGATAAGTAGTGTAAAATATAGGAGGGGACGATGTCGGGCATCTGCATTATAGGCGGCGGCGCCAGCGGAATGGCGGCCGCGATTACGGCAAAGAAATATGCGCCGGACCGGACGGTCATCATTCTGGAAAAGATGAAGGAACCCGGGCGGAAGCTGAAGGCCACGGGAAACGGCAGATGCAATCTGTCAAACGCGGAGTGTGACGGTTATATAAGGATATTGGATTTCTTCGGCGGAATCGGTGTGATGACCCGTACAGAGGAATCGGGCAGGATATATCCGTACAGCGAGGATGCGGCAGATGTGGTGGAGGCGCTGCGCGGACAGCTGAAGGACATGGGCGTCCGGACGGTCTGTCATGCAGAGGTGACCGCGGCGGAGAAGACTGCGGACGGGTTTCAGGTGTCCTGGAACGGCGGACGGCTTCTGGCGGACCGTCTTCTGATCGCCTCAGGCGGGAAGGCCGGACCGAAGTTCGGGAGCACCGGCGACGGATACCGCCTTGCCCGCGGGCTGGGACATACGGTGACCCGGCTGGCGCCGGCGCTGACTGCCGTTGAAACGCGGGAAAACCTGCGCGGACTTTCCGGCGTGAGAGAGAAGTGTGTCGTCCGTCTGCTCCGGCAGGGAAGTGTTCTGTGCGAGGAGCGAGGCGAAATACAGTTTACGGACTACGGCATTTCCGGAATATGCGTGTTCAATCTTTCCCGGTTTCTGGAGCTTCCGGAGGGACGCAGCCGGAAGGACGGATTCGACGGCTATGAGATCCGGGTCGACCTCCTGCCGGAGATTCAGGACGCGGAAGCGCTTCTGGCCCGGCGGGCAGGCACGGGAGTGCCGGCGGACAGGCTTTTGTGCAGCCTGATAAAACGGCCTCTTGCGAGGGAAATCAGCGCAAGGGCCGGAGACAATCTCCCGGAGCTGGCGCGTCAGCTGAAAGAATTCACGGTGCACCCTGCGGATCTTCGAGGATGGCAGTATGCGCAGGTCACCCGGGGCGGGGTGCCCTATAGCGAAATCGACCCGGAGACGATGGAGTCGAGGCTCTGTCCGGGGCTGTTCTTCGCGGGAGAGATTCTGGATTATGACGGCCCGTGCGGAGGGTATAATTTGCAGCACGCCTGGGAAACAGGAATCAGAGCAGGAAAGGGACTGGCAGGATGAAGGTAAAAAGATACAGATTAACACAGTTGAAACTCAGACTTGACGAATCACCGAATGTGATCCCCGAAAAAATCGCAAAGAAATTCGGCCACAGGGACATGCAGATCAGTGATCTGACCATCGTCCGGAAATCGGTGGACGCCAGGAAAAAATCGGATATCCGCCAGGTGTTCACGGTGGATTTCACAACAGACCGGGAGCTGGATCTGCCTGTGCCGAAGGATGTCAGTTACCGGCCTGTGCCGTCGGGGAAAGAGCCGATGAAGCACCGTCCTGTCATCGTGGGCCTCGGACCCTGCGGGATTTTCTGCGGAATGACGCTGGCGGAACGGGGATACCGTCCGGTGATCGTGGAGCGCGGATACGATATGGATACCCGGATCAAGGTGGTCAATGAGTTCTGGAACCGAGGAATCTTCAATCCGGAGTGCAACGTTCAGTACGGCGAGGGCGGCGCGGGAACCTTTTCTGACGGAAAACTGACGACGGGCATCCGGGATCCGCGGAGATTCAAGGTTCTGGATGAATTCATCGAGGCGGGCGCGGATCCGGAGATCCGCTATGTGCAGAAGCCGCACGTGGGTACGGACATTCTGCGCCATATCGTCCGGAACATGCGTTATAAAATTGAGAATATGGGCGGCGATGTGGAATTTGACGCCCGCATGAACCGCATTACCACGGAGGGGGACCGGCTGACCGGACTGGTGATTCAGCAGGGATATCAGCTCCGTCACATCGACGCGGACAATCTGATTCTGGCGATGGGTCACAGCTCGCGGGATACGCTGCGCAGCCTGCTGAAATCAGGTCTTCACATGGAGCAGAAACCGTTCTCCATCGGCGTTCGGATCGAGCATCCGCAGCAGATGGTGGATGAATCGCAGTACGGCAGCGAGGCGGGAAATCCGTATCTGCCTCATGCGACCTACAAGCTGGTGCATCACTGCGAAAACGGACGCGGCGTGTATACCTTCTGCATGTGCCCCGGCGGCGAGGTTATCGTGGCCTCATCGGAAACCGGAAGGGTGGTGACCAATGGAATGAGCTATCGACAAAGGAACAGCGGCGTGGCCAACAGCGGACTCCTGGTGGATGTGCGCACCTCGGACTTCGGCAGCAATCACCCCCTGTCCGGCATGGAATTTCAGGAAAAATATGAGGAAATCGCCTTCCGCAACGGTGGAGGAAACTACAAAGCGCCTCAGACGACATGGGCGGATTTCCGCGACAATACCGCAGCCGCACAGCCTGTCGTCGAGAGTCTTCCGGCCTTTGCTGTCGACGCGATCCGGGAAGCGATGCCGCATCTGGGACAGAAGCTGAAGGGCTTCGACGCCGATGACGCCAGGATGACAGCCGTGGAGACCAGAAGCTCCTCCCCGGTCCGCATCCTTCGCGATGAGCATTTCGAGAGCAATATCAAGGGGCTTTTCCCCGGAGGCGAAGGCGCGGGCTACGCCGGCGGCATCATGAGCAGTGCCGTGGACGGAATCCGGCTGGCAGAGGAGATAATCCGCCGCTATGCGCCGATGGAGTGAGCTCCTGCGGAATCTGAATATACAAAAAGAACACGCTGCAGAATACAGCCGGATGACCCGGCTGCTGCAGCGTTTTTTTTCTGAGTGCGCCCGGCGGGCGGCGCTGCTGACAAAGTGCCGTCAGAACCCGTCAAATCCGACGGGAGCTTAATGAGCAAATGAACGGATACTATTTCACCAGTACGTTTCCGGTCATTTCAGGCGGAACCGGGATGTCCATCAGCGTCAGCATGGTGGGTGCGATATCGGCCAGCTTTCCGCCGTCGGCCAGTTGGCGGGGCTCTCTGGAAATATGGACCAGCGGAACCTGATTCAGGGAGTGGGCGGTGACGACGTTGTCATCGTCGTCCAGCATGACGTCCGCGTTTCCGTGGTCCGCGGTCAGCAGAATCTGGCCTCCCTTTTCGAGAACCGCGTCTGCGATGCGGGGAACACAGTCGTTCAGTGTTTCGATAGCCTTCACTGCCGCCGGCATAATTCCGGTGTGGCCGACCATATCGGCGTTGGCGAAGTTCAGAATGATCACATCGTATTTATCTGCGGCGATCTGCTCCAGCACCTTGTCCGTAACCTCATACGCACTCATCTCCGGCTGGAGATCGTAGGTCGCCACCTTCGGCGAAGGCACGAGGATCCGGTCTTCTCCCGGATTCGGCGCTTCCACGCCGCCGTTGAAGAAGAACGTGACATGAGCGTATTTCTCGGTTTCCGCGATGCGCAGCTGCTTCAGACCCAGTGAGGAAATGTATTCGCCCAGGGTGTTTCTGTAGGTTTCAGGCGGATATGCAACGGTGACGTTCGGCATGGCTGCGTCGTAAGTGGTCATGCAGACGTAACTGAGATCCCGGATGATTTTCTCTCGTCTGAATCCGTCGAAATCCGGATCCACGAAGGTACGGGTGATTTCTCTGGCTCTGTCCGGCCGGAAGTTGAACATGATGACAGAATCGCCGTCTCTAACGACAGAGGGATTTCCGTCCTGATCCAGTACGGCGGCGGGTTGGACGAATTCATCGTTTTCGTCTCTGGCGTATGCGGCGTCGACGGCCTCCGCGCCGGAGGGAGCGGTGAGCCCGTTCGCGAGTGTCATGGTGTCGTAGGCCTTCTGCACTCTGTCCCATCTTTTGTCTCTGTCCATCGCATAATAGCGTCCCGCGACGGATGCGACGCGGCCGACTCCGAGAGACGCGAGCTTCTCCTCCAGCTGAGCGATGTATTTCTTCGCGCAGCGGGGCGGCACATCGCGGCCGTCCAGGAAACAATGGACGCTGATGTCCGTCAGACTCTGTTCCTTCGCCATATCCAGAAGGGCGAACAGATGGTCGATATGGCTGTGTACGCCGCCGTCCGACAGCAGACCGAAGAGATGGAGCGTGCCGCCGTTATTCTTCGCATGCTCCATGGCCTGACGCAGGGCCGGATTTTCATACATGTGCTTCGATTCGGCGTCCTTTGTGATGCGGCTCAGTTCCTGAAAGACGACGCGTCCCGCACCGATATTCAGATGACCCACCTCGGAGTTTCCCATCTGACCCGCGGGCAGACCGACCGCCTCTCCGCAGGCGTCCAGCCTCGTCGTCGGATATTCCCTGAAAATCCTGTCCAGTGCCGGCTTGTTCGCCTGTGCGATGGCGTTTCCGTGGACCTTGTCATTCAGGCCGAAGCCGTCCATGATCAGCAGCATTGTCGGTTTTTTATTGTTCATATCTGTCACCCCTTCATCGGAGCCGTCAGAGACTCCGGTATCTGAGAAATAATGGTCTTTTTCGCATTCCTGTAACAGTTGTATGATAACACAGCGGAGGCAAATCATCAATGTATGAACAGGAAAATTGTGATATACTATACAATGTAGGGAAATGCAGGAAGACGTCAGTAACACGGAGGAGCCATGACAGACTGGACACCACAGCAGAAGACAACCATTGACGAACGGGATCGGAACATCCTGGTGGCGGCAGCCGCAGGATCCGGCAAGACCGCGGTCCTTGTGGAACGAATTCGAAAGATGGTGACGGAAGAGAATGTCTCCATTGACTCAATGCTGATCGTCACGTTCACTAACGCGGCCGCGGCGGAGATGCGGGAGAAAATCCGAAGGGCGCTGAAGGAGAAGGCCGCCACGCATCCGGAGCTGCGCCGGCAGCTGGAGCTTCTGCCTCAGGCCAGCATCAGCACCTTTCATGCCTTTGCTCTGGAGGTGATCCGGCGATTCTTCTATCAGATCGACCGGGAACCTGATTTTACCATCTGTGATGAGGCACAGAGCGCGGTGATTCAGGAGGAGGCGCTGGACGAGCTTCTGGAGGCGGCCTTCGACGGAGCAGAGAAGGAGTTTTTCGAGTTTCTGGACTGGTACGGCTCTGAGCGCGGCAACGATGCGATTCGCGCTATGATACAGAATCTGTACCGAAGCCTGATGGCGCTTCCGGATCCGTTCGGAACGCTCGAGGAAAAGATCCGGGAGCTGTCTCTGTCTCCGGAGGAGTATCGTCAGACGAAGGCGATGCAGTTTCTGAATGCTGTTATTCTGAAGGATATGGAAGAGGCGGAGGAGGCGACCCTCGCGGCGCAGGAGTTGCTGGGGCAGGCGGGACTCGAGCGCCTGGCAGATAAATTCCGTCCGGACACTGAGGCGCATGAGACGATGCGGGACATGGCGGAGCACGGGGACTACAAAGGACTTCGGGAGCATCTGAGCGGTTTCCGGTGGACCTCGATACGGGCGAAGAAGGAGGAAAAGGCCGACTTTGACATGCTCAACGACGAGTTCAAGGCTTACAAGGAAAAAGCGAAAAAAGCCCGGACCCGTGTGGCGGATTTCCTTAAGGAGGATGTGGACAGCCGGATTGAAAGCGTGCGCCGGGCCGTCCCCGTAGCGCGGACCCTGCAGAAGCTGCTGAAGGAATACGACCGTATTTTCCGGGAAAAGAAGGCGGAACGAAAGCTCCTGGATTTCAGCGATATCGAGCACGACTGCCTGAAAATACTGAAAAACCCTGAAACCGCGGCGTTTTACAGAGACAGGTTCAAGTATATTTTCATCGACGAATATCAGGATACCAGCGTTCTGCAGGAGACCATCATCGGAATGATCCGCAGGGAGAATAATCTTTTCATGGTGGGAGACATCAAGCAGAGTATTTATAAATTCCGACTGGCGGAGCCGGAAATTTTCCAGTCGAAGTACGACACTTACGGGAAATGCCGGGACGGAAGCTCGATGAAGATCGATCTGAACCGTAATTTCCGCAGCAAGCCTTCCATTCTGAGCTGGATAAATGAACGGTTCCGGTCGATTATGGAGGGCTATGACGAAGACGCCTGTCTGTATCCGGGACTGGAGGCCGACGCCCGGTACTGCTTTGAGCCGGAGGTGAAGCTCATCGACACCTCGACCAGGGAGTACCTGGAGGACGAAGCCATCGCCGACCTGAAGAACAATGAGCTTGAGGCACTGGAGGTCTGCCGTCTCATCGAGGAGAACCTGGGGCGTGAGTATTGCGATTCCCGCACCGGTGAGCATAAGCGCCTGCGGTATCGGGATATGGTGATTCTGATGCGGTCGGTCAGCAGCAATGCGGCTGCGTATTCTGAAATCCTCCGGAGCCGCGGCGTACCGGTCTTTGTAGACGACAGCGACGGATATTTCGATACGATGGAGATTAACGTGTTCATGAATCTGCTGGCACTGATTGACAACCAGTATCAGGATGTTCCGCTGATCAGCGTGCTGCGCTCGGAGATTTTCGAATTTTCCACCGACCAGCTTGCAGAAGTGCGTAAGCGTCAGCCTGAGGGAAGCTACGCGGATGCTTTCCGGGCCGTTGCGGACGGAGACGATGAGTTCGCGGCGCGCTGCGGGGCGGTACTGCAGAAGCTCCGGCGCTGGAAGATCCTTTCCCGGGCGGTTCCGCTGACCGACCTCGTCTGGAGACTTCTGCTGGAAACCGGCTATTATATCGCCATGGGGGCAATGCCCAACGGAACGCAGCGTCAGGCTAATCTGCGCGCCCTCTGCGACCGGACAGAACGCTTCGAGGAGAACGGTCAGAGTTCTCTGTACGGATTCATGCGCTATATCGACAATGTGAAGAGAAACCGGGTCAGCATCGGTCAGGTCCGCCTGCTGGGTGAAAACGACGACGTGGTGCGGATTATGACTATCCATAAGAGCAAGGGCCTGGAATTTCCGATGGTCATTGTCAGCGGCATGGGAAAGAAGCTGATGTATTCCAGAGCGGGGGACAAGGTTTTGTTCCACAAAGACATCGGTCTCGGAATGTATCTGGAGGATCCGGAGCACAGCCTGGAGCAGCGTTCACTCCCTTATGACATTATCATCAGCAAGATGCGGCAGGAGGAATATGAGGAACATATCCGTGTCCTCTATGTGGCGCTGACCCGCGCCCGGGATATTCTGTATCTCACCGGGACGGTCCGGAGCGAGGAGGATTATGAGAAAGGGAAAGCTGCGGGCGCCCGGGGGCAGACGGATTATCTTTCGATACTGGACAGGATGCCCCGCACGGAATTCATCGACTGCAGGAAGCTGACGGAGCTGAGGGTGCAGGCGGAGGCGCCGGAGGGAACAAAGGACGATTCGGCGGCGGGGCCCGCTCTTGCGGAACGGGTGGAACAAAAGCTCTCCTACCGGTATCCGTATCCGGCAGCCCGGAAGCTGCGGTCCAAATATTCAGTGAGTACACTGAATGAGGAGGCGCACCGTCCGGTAGCGGCCCGGTCGGACGCGGACGAAGATCTGTATGCGGGAGATGGGGAAACTGAAAAGCCGGATCGGGACAGGGAGCCGGAGACGGTTCTTCCGGTTCCGAAATTTCTGCAGGAGGAGCAGAGGCTGACTGCGGCGGAAAAGGGAACCGTCTGCCATGGAATAATGGAACGGATTGATTTTCTCCGGGCTGCGGAGGAAGGGGAAGAATATATCCGGAACGCAATCGACGGGTTTGTGGAGGCGGGAATCTTCCTGGAAAACGAGCGGGAGGCGGTTCCGGTGTCTGAAATCGCCCGGTTTTTCCGGACCGGTCTGGGGGAACGGGCCGTCGCGGCCGCGAGGAGGGGAATGCTTTACAGGGAGCAGCCCTTTGACCTGATGATGGAGCGGGACGGAGAGAATATCATCGTACAGGGAATAATAGACTGTTATTTTGTGGAGGATGGAAAGATCGTTCTTCTGGATTACAAGACGAACCGGGTAAATCCCCGCGTACCGTTTGAGGAAGAACGGAAACGTATTTCAGAAATGTATCGGGAACAGCTGAGAATTTACGCCCGTGCGCTGGAGGAAGGCGGCGGGCGCAGCGTCGGAGAGGCGTATCTGTATCTGTTCTCAGTGGGAAAAGTGATAGGAGTGAGTCTATGAGCGTTGGTTTGGTAGTGGAAGGCGGCGGCATGCGGGGCATCTTTGCGGCCGGAGTGCTGGATTATCTGATGGATCAGGAGATCGTTTTTCCGAACATCATCGGCGTGTCGTCCGGAGCGACCCACGCGTGCAGCTATGCGTCGGGACAGCGGGGCAGAGCCTTTGAGGCCTTTACGGATTTCCTGGATGATCCGGAATTCTGCAGCGTCAGGAATCTGCGGAAAACAGGAGATTATTACAGCGTGGATTTTGTCTACCATAAAATCCCGGAGGAGCTGTATCCCCTGGATCAGGAGGGGATGGAGAAGAGAGGCGTCTGTTTCCGGGTCGTGACGACCAATTGCATCACCGGAAAAGCGGAGTATCCGCAGGTGAGTGACCTGCGGACGGATCTGGAATATATCCGGGCCTCCAGCGCGCAGCCGCTGGCGGCCAGAATGGTGCCGATAGACGGTTATGTCTATATGGACGGCGCCGCGGCGGATGCGATTCCGGTTCGCTATACGCTGGAAAACAATGAAAAGGCGGTAGTGATTCTGACGCAGCCGGAGGGCTACCGGAAAAATCCCCTGCAGCCGCTGATGCCGATGCTTAGGGCCAGGTACCGCCGGTATCCTCGGTTCCTGGAGACGCTGGCGGAGAGTAACAGGAATTATAACCGCACTCTGGACTATCTGGACGAGCAGATTGAGGCCGGAAAGGCGTTTGTCATCGCGCCGATGGGCCCGCTGAATATCGCGCCGACCCAGAAGGACCGCAGGAAGCTGAAGAGAGCCTATGACGAGGGATATTTTGTTGCGGAGGGCCTGGGCGAAAAACTGAAGGAATTCATCGGTGATATGTGAAATGGACAGGACAAATGAGCGCAGCAGCACGCGCGACGGCGGGCAGGGCACGAACGACAGCAGCACGCGCGACGAGCGCGGGGAACTGATGGAACTGACGCTGAAGCCCGTCGCTTATATCGAATCGGATTTTCATGAGAAATTCGGTATTCCAAGGCAGTCCGGACTGGCGTCTGAACTCACGGCAACGGTTGTGTTTACGTCGGAATTCCGATCGCCGGAAGCGGTACGGGGGCTTTCGGAATATTCGTATCTGTGGCTGATCTGGGGATTCCACGCGAATTCCCCGCGAAAGGACGGGAAGATGTGGTCGCCTACGGTGCGTCCGCCGCGCCTGGGCGGAAATACGCGAGTGGGAGTTTTTGCCACCCGCTCTCCCAACCGGCCCAATCCCATCGGGCTGTCTTCTGTGCGGATCCGGTCAGTAGACGCCGCCGCGGGGCGGATTCTGGTGAGCGGCGCGGATCTTCTGGACGGCACGCCGATTTATGATCTGAAGCCCTATGTTCCATATGTCGATTCTCATCCTGACGCACCGGGAGGATTTACCGACCGGATAGAATACAAAAAGCTGTCGGTGAATTTTCCGCCCGAACTGCTGAACAGAGTTGAACCGGAAAGACAGAATGGACTGATTCAGGTTCTGGAGCAGGATCCCCGGGACGCGTATGAAAAGAAGCCGGGGCACGTCTACGGAATGAGCTTTGGAGAACAGGATATTCGATTTACCGTCAGCGGAGACCGTCTGACGGTTGTGGATGTGGCTGACCGCGGCAGCCGCCGTGTGAAGCAGAGGCCTGCGGCGCACCGCAAAAAGTGACTTCTGCGGCAAAAAACAGAGCCGCCGCATCCGCGATGAAGGTTTATGACTCTCATCATTCATTCGCGTGATGCGGCAGCTCCGCTGTTTCAGTGTGTGCTCGACAGATGAATATACCTGAAGTGCTCTGTGACAACCCGAACCCCGAAGCACGGGCGATTTACATAAAATAATGCGAGGCGTATTCAAAGAATTCATCCTTCAGCGGTTTATCGGCAACCGCTTCATTGTTTTCCAGATAGATGGTCCGCTCGCATTGAGGTCCGTCGATGGACAGCAGGTGCACCTGGTCAGACTTCTGTGACCAGCTTCTGACCGGCCAGAACCCGATTCCAAGTCCGGAGGCGATCATCCCCTCCAGCGCCTCCACGCTGCCGGAGGAGTAGATGATGTGTGGCCGGAAGGACACCATCTGGCAGTATCCGTTCAGGAACGCGCTGAACTGACCGTTCTCCTCGGGGAAGATGAAATCCATTCCCTTCAGTTCATTCAGGCTGACTGAGTCCTGATGTGCCAGAGGATGACTTTTACTGACCGCGATCATCACCGGCTCGGAAAGGAGCGGTACGCTCTTCACGTATCTCAGTTTTTCCGAAGCTGAGGTAATGCGGATATCCCAGCTCATATCGTTTTCGCCCGCATCAGACAGCCGGAACATCGCCTGTGTATGGCTGGTGCGGAAATCGTTGATTACATCCAGAAACAGCTGGGGGACAGACTGGAGATTCAGGTGAATAACGCTGTGTTCAGTGTTCTTTTCACGTGCGATACTTTCGGACATATCGTCCAGCGCCCGGATCAGAGGAGCAGCCTTCTCATACAGCCGTTTTCCGTCTGCCGTCAGAACGATATTGCGGCCCTTGCGCTCGAACAGGCGGATTCCCAACTCGTTGCTGAGACGCTTGACTGCCTGGCTGATGGCCGGCTCGGCCACATGCAGTTCTTCGGCGGCGCGGGTCATGTTCTGGTATTTCGCAACTGCGATAAAATATCGGATTCTGTTATACTCCATTGCTTCTCTCCACTTTTTCTGCTTTTTCCTGACGGACTTCAGCGATACCGGAACATTCGGTTTCCGCGTTCGCCCGGCGCTGACGACAGTTTGGAAGTGCCGGAACAGACGTGATTATCGTCCGTGTCGTTTTTTGGTTGTCCTCGGATTAATTTAATTATGTCATAATGTTCTTAATATGTCCTTATCTAATTATTAATAATTCTTAATTAGTGCCTGCCCATCAGATCCGTCGGACCTGACGGGCGCTGACGGCAGGCCGCCGGCAGTGCCGCGGCGCGTCATTCAACGGCAGTGTGCGCCGGCAGCATTTGAACTGTCGATATGACAAAAAGAAGAGGACTGCCGTTATGACAGTCCGCCTTCTTTGGATTTTCTTTTATTTTACTTGCGACTGATAAATTATGCTTCCAGGTTGGCAAGAGCTTCCTGCTTTTCCTTCTCTCTGGCCTGCATAACCTTTTCGTATTCTTCGTCGGTCATCTTCATCATGGTGATGCCGGTGAATCCGTAGAAGATGGAAACGAGCGGATTGATCAGGTTCAGGAACGCATAGCGTCCATAGCCTCCGCCCGGGCCGCCCCAGGTCTTGACGCCCAGGAACTTCTGCATCGTAGCGCCGCAGGTGTTCCACGGGACGAGGCAGGATGTGATTGTACCGGAGTCTTCCAGTACACGGGAGAGGTTTCTCGGTGCCAGACGTCTGTCCTCATAGGTTTCCTTGTACATTCTGCCCGGCAGAACGAGGGACAGGTACTGGTCTCCGGCGATAACGTTCATAATGATGCAACTGATAACGGTAACGGTAACCAGTCCGCCGGTTCCCTTTGCAAAGTGCAGCAGGGACTGTGCGATTTCGCCCAGCATTCCGGAGGCGTCCATGATGCCTCCGAAGCACATTGCGCAGAGGATCAGGTTGATGGTCCACATCATGGAATCCATACCGCCCTTGTCGTCAATCAGTTTATCAATATTGTATTCGCCGATGATGGCGTTGCTCAGACCCTGCTCTTTAGCAAGAGCTGCGAAGTCTCCGGCGTCCATTGCCAGGAAACTGTCCGCATCGTAGGATGCGATCTGATCCGCCAGTTTGTCCTGTGCCTGTGTGTAAGCGTCGGTGAATCCCGGTACGGAATAACCGTAGTGCAGGAGTCCCGGCCACTCAGCCAGACTGATTCCGTTGAAGATGGAGCCGATCAGCATACCGGCAACGATACCGCCCATGATGCCCGGGATCGCAGGGATCTTCAGAGCAACGATGATGATAACCAGAATCGGCGGGATCAGCATCCACAGGTTCAGCTTGAAGTTGATCAGGCAGGCCTGTCTCATCGGTTCAACGATGTCCAGGTTGTTTCCGCTTGCTCTCATACCCAGAATCAGGTAGATGACCAGAGCGATGATCAGAGACGGCGTAACCGTGTAGACCATGTGGCGAATGTGATCGAACAGCGTGGCGCCCGCCATGGCAGGAGCCAGATTGGTGGTGTCAGACAGCGGCGACATCTTGTCTCCGAAATAAGCGCCGGAGACGACAGCGCCGGCTGCCATGCTGGACGGGATTCCGAGACCCGTCGCAACACCGATCAGTGCGATACCGATGGTTCCGGCGGTGGTCCAGGAAGAACCGGTCGCCAGAGATACGATACAGCAGAGCAGACAGGCTGCGAACAGGAAGATGCTCGGCTTCAGAATCAGCAGTCCGTAGTAGATCATCGCGGGAACGACGCCCGCGGCGACCCAGCATCCGATCAGCAGACCGACCTCAGCGAGGATCAGAATGGCCTGCATGGAGCGGTTGATGGAAGCCAGCATGCCGGCCTCCAGGAATGACCATTTGTAGCCGTTCAGAGCGGCCACAATCGCGGCAAATGTCGCAGAAGTAAGAAGTGCGATGTGTACCTCGCCATAGTCACAGGCGAGTGCATCCCCAAATAATTTTCCAAGGATGCCCAGACAATACATTAATACGATCAACGTGAAGAAGAAACATAATAATGCTTGCCATAGAGGTATCTTTCTACCCATAATAAGTCCTCCTCAATAAGACAAGTAAAATAAAAAACCCATAAACAATTACAATACTAAGTATATTCTCATGGGTTTTCATATTCCAATATCAATTAATAATCAAAGTTTTCTGAACGGTAATTTTCCGTTATTATTTTGTCACGTTTGGGAAACAAAGCGTAATGGAATAAAGGATTCCGTCGTTGTGAATCTCGCAGCTGCCGTTCATTTTCTCCATCATCGCGCGGATGTTGAGGACGCCGATACGGGTGCTTTCATGACGCTCCTCGTGCCTGCTGATCGTGTTTTCAAAGGTGATGAGGGAAAAGCCGTCCTCCTCTGCGACCCTGAGTATGACGGGTCTGTCGGCGTCGGCGTATTTCAGTATGTTGGAGAGAATATTATCTGCGATTCTGCTGATGTATTCGAAGGATACCTGTGCGGTGGCCGCCGGCCAGTCTAGCTCCGCTTCAAGACGAAAGCCGTGAGAAGTAAGGTTTTCGGAGATGTCCGACAGCAGATCCTCGAAAATAATGCGGAAGGGCTCCGGATTTTCCAGATTGACATGCTCCTCTCCGGTCACCAGGAAGCGCTCAAAAAGCTGATCGGACAACGCCTTGATCCGCTCGGTTTTTTCCAGTGCAACATGGAGATAATGATCGTGCTGCTGCTCGCTGCTGTACTTTTTCTCCACAAGAAAACCCAGATAGAGGAGCAGTGTGGTCAGAGGCGTCCGCAGGTCATGCGCCATCCGCGTGACCAGCTCGTTGTTGGCGTGAACCAGATTTTCCTCACGGATCATGTTGTCCCGGAGCGTAATGCGCATCTGATCCAGGCCGCGGGCGAGCAGCGCCAGCTCGTCGTTTCCGGGAACCGTGATTTCGTGTTCCATCCCGCCGCTTTCCAGAATGCGGATGTCCTGCTCCAGCCGGGTGATGTGGTTTATTTTGCGGCGCACAAAATAAAGGAACAGGGCGATGAACACGATGGAGCAGAGGATCAGCTCCAGAATCATGGCCAGAACATAATACTGATAAGTGACCGCATAGAAAAGGTAGAGATCCGCCTTTCCGTCTGCGAAATTCAGCGAGTAGTGCCGCAGATTCCGGTAGGTGACGCCGCCGGAGCTGACGTTCCCCTCTGAATTGTAAATCTGTTTATGACCGTTGTAGATATAGGCGAAGGTACTGCGCTGCGTGTTGTCCCACTCTTTAATCGAGCTGACGTCCTTCAGCTGAAGGTCGCGGTCTGTGACAAAATGCTGCAGGCTGGCCGCCTTTTCCGCCGTTTTCTGATCCCAGAGTCTGGTGTCGTTCAGATGCTGATCCAGAAACGCGCTGCTGATTTCATGCATACAGAAATACAGAAATCCCGATACCAGAAGAGCGATCAGAATACCAAAAAAGGCTTCCCTCTGTAATCCGTTGTTCAGTCTATTCAAAACGGTATCCCTTTCCCCAGACGGTTTTTATATGCTGCGGATTCTGCGGATCCGCCTCGATTTTGACTCTGAGCTTTCGGATGTGCACCATGACGGTGCTGTTGGAGGAGTAATAGTAGGGCTCGTTCCAGATGCTTTCATAGATATTCTGCGCGGAAAATACTTTGTTCGGATGCTTCATCAGCAGAAGAAGGATCTGGTATTCTTTGTCGGACAGATCCACCTTGTCCTCGCCGACAAAGGTCTGGTTGAAGTTTTCCGAGATCCGCACTCCCGAACGTTCGATGTACCGTGCGGAATCCTCCGAATCGGCGGAGTCCTTTCCTTTGTACAGATGATAACGCCGCAGCAGCGCCTTGACTCTTCCCAGCAGCTCTGAATAGGAGAACGGTTTGACGAGATAGTCGTCGCCGCCGGCCATGAGACCGATGAGCTTATCCGACTCCTGCCCCTTCGCGGTGAGGAAGAGCACGGGAACAAAGGATTTTTTGCGAATCTCCTCGCAGGTTTTCAGACCGGAGATTCCCGGTAGCATAATATCGAGGATGACCAGGTCGGTTTCCTCAGACAGGAGCTTCAGTCCGTCTTCGCCGCTTCCGGCTTCCGCTATCTGATAATCTTCACTTTCCAGAAGGATGCGGACGCCTTCGCGGATGTCGGCGTCGTCTTCAATCAGCAGAATCTTGGATGGCATAGTACTTTCCTCCC
Source organism: Hornefia porci (assembly GCF_001940235.1). Taxonomy (NCBI): domain Bacteria; kingdom Bacillati; phylum Bacillota; class Clostridia; order Peptostreptococcales; family Anaerovoracaceae; genus Hornefia; species Hornefia porci. The sequence goes on from NZ_MJIE01000001.1 coordinate 2,731,386, forward strand.
TCAGTTTGTTTTTTTCCGTGAAGCGTCGATCACAATGGTTCTTACCTTGCGGCAACGCCGCAGAGACGGCGGATTGCCGGGCTGTCGAATCCGCCGGCATATTAATCAGTCAGAACCATTATACCACAGCTTCCCGGAAACTGCGCAAGGATTCTTTTGTGCCCTGTGAAAAACGCATCACGATCCGCGAAGACGCCGGACGGACGATACAGCAGAAGGACAGGAAAAAGACCTGTGAAAAACGCCGTCCCCGGCGGTGCGCCCCTTGTTTTGTGGCGGAATAAATGTTATCCTTGAATCAGAGTGATATGCCGGAGTGAGGAGAGGAGCAGTATGAGAGGAAAGAGATTAGTGGCGGCGCTGACCGCGGTCATGGTGGCGGTTCTGCTGACGGGCTGCGAAAGTGTAGGGGACAGGATAGGAGCGGGAAACTATGTGAGACCCTATTCAATGACAAAAAGTGAAAAGGAGCTGACGCAGCTTCTGAAGGGTGACGATGATTATACCGTTATCGGGCAGTTCAAGGTGGGCGATGAGTATAAATCGATTCAAATGGGCGCCGATGTATATAAGAAGGGAAAACTGTCTGAGACGAACGGAAGCTCTTTTTCTGCGCCTCTGGATTCAAAGGATTCACGGAGCGGAAAGCTTGCTGTCGTGGTGAGGGATCGGATGGTGCATCTGGCAGAGTCCAACGGAGAGGGCATGGCCGGAAGTTCGCGGGATGCCGCGATTTCAAAGAAGGCGACGGAGAAGGACTGGGGCGAAAGCAGCAGTGAGTTTACAGAGCCGGCAAAGGTATCGGACGGCAAAAAGATCTACCTGATGAGTCTGGTTCTGACGGATTCCGATCAGGTGGAAACTTATTCGCCCGAGGATATCGCGCAGCATCCGGAAAAGGTAAGGGATTATCAGTATGTTTATCTGTTCTACGTTATTTTCAGTAAAGACTCGACAGGGAAATCAGCGGACGGAACGGATAAAGAATGAGGCTGCTGCGGCATCGCTGATTATCCACACCGCCATGTGGATTTGATTGTATACAATTTCGGCGAGCCCTGTGGAAAAGTGTATGAAATGTGTTGACTGAGCGGATTCAACGATGTTGAAAGGAAGAGAATGAGAAAAAATCTGAAACCGAATATCGAATATGCTGAAATTTTCTGGACGCATTGGAGCGTGTATTGTGTGGTCGCCAGCTTCAGCTCGGTGTTTCTGCTTGCCAACGGATATACGAATACGGAAATCGGGACGATGATCGCGGCCGGAAACCTTGTATCTGTAGCGGTCCAGCCGGTTCTCGCCAGTGTGGCGGACCGGTCCGAACGGTTCGGTGTTTTTCCGGTCTCCATCCTTGTCACTGTCATTGTAATGCTGTTTGAAGCAGTCACGCTGATTCTCAGCGGGAGGAGTTTCCTCCTGTCGGCGGCGTACGTTCTGATGTTCGGTTTTCAGGCCAGTCTGCAGCCGCTGCTGAATTCTATGGAGGCCAAGCTGGCGCGCCGCGGGATCGGTGTGGATTACGGAATCTGCAGAGCCATGGGGTCTCTGGGATATTCAGTGATGTCCGCAGTGCTGGGCGTTCTTGTGGTCAGCGCGGGTGTCCGTGCGCTTCCGGTCGCCGGAGAAATCTGTCTCCTGCTGCTTCTGGGCGGGCTGCTGCTTCTGGGCGGCCGTTTCCGGAAAGCGGGCTCGACGGCTTCCGCGGGCTCTCCGGACATAAAGGAAAAGGGCAGTATCTCCATGGGGGAGTTTATCCGCAGGCACAGGGTTTTCCTGGTCATCAACATCGGAATTCTCCTTATCTTCTATGATCATCAGATTATCAACTTCTTTATGCTGCAGATCTTTCAGAATGTAGGCGGAGACAGCGGGAACATGGGTCATTACTATTCGATTATGACGATCCTGGAACTGATTCCGCTCATTGGATTTACCTGGCTGACAAAACATTTCCGGTCATCTTTTCTGCTGAAGGTCGCTACGATAGGCTTTGTGCTTCGCGGTGTTTTCATGCTCCTGGCACATACGCCGACGGCGATGATGCTCACTCTTGTGGTGCATCCTTTCGGATTTCCGCTTTTCCTGCCCGCGGTGGTCCGGTATATCAATGAGATAATGGATGAGCGGGAGGCAGTGCGCGGCCAGTCTCTGTATGTGATTATGATTACTGTCAGTGCGGTCGCTGCGAGCTTCAGCGGCGGCGTGATACTGGATACCCTTGGCGCTGACGCGCTGCTGTGGATCTGTGCGGTCACCTGTGTAATCGGAGCGGCGATCATTCTGCCTCTGCTGGACCGCGCAAAAACTGACAGCGCAAAAACTTTGTAAACAAAATGCAAATCGGAGGTTGAAAAAAACTCTGATCCGTCGTATAATAATTCAGGACGCGTTTCGGTCTGCTAGCTCAGCTGGGAGAGCACCTGGGTCACAACCAGGTTGTCGTGGGTTCGAGCCCCGCGCAGACCACCACTTGAAACCCCTTGCAATTTCAACAGTTGCGAGGGGTTCTTTTGTATTTCCGCCGGCCCGTTGACGAACATGTGCGTCAACGGGTCCGGGCTTCTGCGCATTTCGGGGTTTTCGCGGGAGATCGCGGGAGATTTTGTCGCCGGGAAGATGCTCTTGTCAGCCTGCGGCCCGTAATATATAATATTCAGTACAAAAACTGTTCTGATGCAGACGGCCCCTGTCCGTACATGCGGGCCGGAGCATGGAAAGGGGAAGGCGTATGGATATGCTGGATATACTGAGAGAGAGACGCAGTATTCGTAAATATACGGGGGAACCCGTACCGGAAGAGGCGCTTGAGAAGGTTCTGGCGGCCGGCCTGCTTTCCGCATCGAGCAAAGGCAGGAAACCGTGGGAATTCATTGTGGTGAGAGACCGGGAACGACTGAAGCGTATGAGCCGGTGCCGTGTCGGCGCCGCAGGGATGCTGGCAGGGGCGGACTGTGCCGTGGTCGTGATCGGCGATGAACAGAAAAGTGATGTGTGGATTGAGGACTGTGCGGTCGCCATGAGCAACATGCACACGACGGCGGCGAGTCTGGGACTGGGAAGCTGCTGGATTCAGGGGAGAAGCAGGGAAGCCGCGGAGGGCGGCACGACGGAGGATTTTCTTCGTTCAATTCTGAATTTCCCGGAGAACTTCAGACTGGAGGCGGTCTTGTCTCTCGGAATGCCCGCGGTAAAGCCTGCGGCGTATGAGCTTGAGACGCTGCCGACGGACAAAATCCACCGCGAGGTTTTCGGTGGATGAGTGCCGGAAAAACTGACAGCGGTGAATCATATTTGTCAGGAAAAAACGAGGAGGAAAACGATGAAGAATATGAAGAAAATGCTTGCGATACTGATGACTGTGGCGCTTGCGGCCGTTCTGTGCGCCTGCGGCGGACCTGAGCCGACGGAGGTGGCAGATTCGTTTATGACGGCGCTGCAGAAGAACGATACAAAGACGATTAAAACGGTTTACGCGGGAGAAAGCATCGATCTGGAGCTGGCGTTTGAAGACGAGAGCGGAGATGACGGCTCGTCCGGCGGTTATTCGTCAACTCTGGAGAAAATTGTGGGAAACAAGCTGACCGGCTTTGACTATAAACTCAGCGATGAAAAAATCGACGGAGACAAGGCTTCTGTGAAGGTGAAGGTCACGACTTATGCGTTTGGAGACGCGCTCGAGGGCTTCTATCAGGATTACCGGGACAAGGTGCTGAAGCAGGTTCTGGCAGGGGCCTCCGACAAAAAAATAGGGGAGATGTCCCAGAAACTCCTGGAAAAACGTCTTAAAGCAATGAAAAAGAATTACACCGGGACATTTACACTGCATCTCACAAAGAAAAGCGACGGATGGGTAATCGACAAATTCAAGGACGACGGAGACTTTTACAACGTCATGACCGGCGGGACTGTAGATGCGCTGAAAAAGATTGAAGAGATGTTCAACAATACGACGGAATGACCGGAACAGACAGCTCTCGGGATTGAATCAACTGAACCTGAAAGGACTGACTTTCCCGAAATGAATGGTATCGGACGGGAATCCGCCGGAGGCCGGGTTGACGCGCAATATAAAAAGTGCAATAATTTAAGTGGAATTGATAATGTTTTCACTATCCGGATTTTTTCAAATGCAGGGCGCGGTCGTTGACCCGGTTTTCGTTATGGCCCGACGTCACGGCGTACCCGGGGAGGAGGGAAGTATGGTAAGTTTTATTGTCTGTCTGACGGTTCTTATTATCGGTTATTTCACCTATGGCAAGGTCGCGGAGAAGGTCTACGGACCGGATGAGCGCGAAACGCCTGCTGTGCGCATCAACGACGGGCTGGATTATGTCGTGATGCCGAAATGGAAGCTTTTTCTGATTCAACTGCTGAACATCGCAGGACTGGGTCCGATTTTCGGGGCGCTGGCCGGCGCTGAGTGGGGACCGGCGGTGTTCCTGTGGATCACCCTGGGAACGATTTTCGGCGGCGCGGTTCACGATCTGGGCGTCGGATTCATGAGTATGCGCCATGACGGTCTGTCCATTTCCGAACTGACCGGAATGTACCTGGGAAACATCATGAAGCAGGTCATGCGCGTGTTCAGTGTGATTCTTCTGGTCATGGTCGGAACAGTTTTCGCAGTCGGGCCTGCCGCGCTGATTGCGCTTCTGATCGGAAAGCAGATTGACGGTGACAGCATCTGGACGAACACCTATTTCTGGCTTGCTGTCGTACTGATTTACTATTTCATCGCAACCTTTGTTCCCATCGACAAAATCATCGGAAATCTGTACCCGGTTTTCGGCGTGTGTCTGATTATCATGGCACTCGGAGTTTCTGTTGGGATTTTCACCCACGGGTATACGATTCCGGAGATTACGCTGAGGAGTATGCATCCCGCCGGCACGCCGATCTGGCCGGTGATGTTTGTGACGGTCGCCTGCGGTGCGATTTCCGGATTCCACGCTACACAGTCGCCGCTGATGGCGCGATGCTGCGAAACAGAGAAGGAAGCGCATTTTGTATTCTACGGAGCCATGGTATGCGAGGGGATTATCGCTCTGATATGGGCTGCCGCCGGCTGTGCGGTCTATGCGCGCACAGGCGGACTGATGACCGGACTGTTTCAGATTATGAACGATCAGGGACAGGCCGGCACTGTCTATGATGTCTGTGCGAAAACGATGGGCGGCGCGGGAATCGTCCTCGCCATGATCGGCGTGATCGCCTGCCCGATTACCTCCGGGGACACATCTTTCCGGGCGGCCAGACTGGTAATCGCAGACTGGTTCAAACTCGATCAGGATTCGTACAAAGTCAGGCTGGCCGTTACTCTGCCGCTGCTGACGGCAGGCGCACTGATCAGTCAGCTCAACTATGATGTGGTGTGGCGGTACTTCAGCTGGTCCAACCAGACACTGGCGATGATCGCTCTCTGGACGATCGCCATGTATCTCTATAAAAATCACCGGTTTTACTGGATGGCAGTGATTCCGGCGACGTTCATGTCCGCCGTTTCGGTCACCTACTTCTGTTTCGCGAAGGAGTGTCTCGGCCTTTCCACTGCGATTTCCTACCCGGTCGGAATTGTGGTCGCGCTGATTTTCCTGGGGATCTTCCTCTCAAAGAGTGTGTTCGGCAGGAAGGACGACAGACTTGCGGCGTAGCGGAAAACTTCGCGGCTCTTGCCGGACTCCGGCTTAATCTGCCGGCCCCTTCGACAAAAGCTTTTTCGCGCACAAAGAAAAGAAAGATATAGAGAGCGGAGCATATAAAAAGCCCTGATATTGTTGAAATACCAGGGCTTTTCAGGCGGCGGAGAATAAAGTGCTGCGTCTGCCATCATCTCATTGGCAACATCAGTGATGTGGATATTGAAATGTGTCAGTACTTCTTCGCCGCTCTGAACGCAGCAAAAGCTTCCTTGGCATTACGAATCTTGCCTTCCATTGCTTCCTGATATCCTCTATCGAGTTTCGCATGGATCTCTTCCTCTGTCATCTGTGTTGCATCTATATTCGCAGGCGTTTTTGAAAAGCGAACTGGACAAGCAGCTCCAGCAGGGGCTGATTGCGGGAAAGCATCCGCAGGTTCTGGCCAGAGACATCCGGAAGGCGTTCAATGTCTCCCGATCCGACGCAGAACGGCTCATGAGAACGGAACTCGCCAGGGTACAGACGGATGCGCAGATGAGATCGTTTGAAGAAAACGGCTTTGAATGGTATATGTTTCTGTCACTGGGAAGCGGGGCTTGTGAGGTGTGCCGGGCGCTGAACGGAAAGAAGTTCAAAGTGAAGGACATGCTGATTAGCGAGAACGCTCCGCCCATGCATCCGAATTGCAGATGCAGCACTGCGGCCGCAATGGGCGATGAGGAGATTGCAGAGATACGAGGCGGCGAGAAGTCGGGAAGCACCGGAACGATAAGTAGTACCAGCGAAAGAGAACGCGCATATGCATATATTCAAGATGATGGTAAAAGGGAGCCGGGGCATGTCAATTTGCCGTTAGTAAGTACAAAGAAATATCATGATAAATATGATAATCTTACAAGGCAAAAGGATGTAAATGAAAGTCTTTACAGCGAATCGATGAAAATTCTCAGGGATCGTAATAACACTGAATTTGAAGATATTGTTGCGATTGATGCAAGAACCGGAGATAGGCTTGTAAAGAATTGCGCTGCCTTTGCAAACGGAGTAAAACATCGGTGTGGCTTTAGTCGGAAGGAGCAGAACTGGCTTGAGGGAGAGGAGGGTCGTATGAGGTGTTGCACAACCATCCAAACAATTCGCTTCCATCTAGAGACGATATTCATAAGTTATTTGAACGAGGTAAGCAGTCTGCATCAACAATATGCAGCCATAATGGGGACGTGTATCGGCTTGAGAAATTAAAACCGTTTGAAAATATTGCTGACATAGAGAAAAAGATGTATACTTACACTAAAGAAAAGTTTAATGTTTTTTCTGATGACAAGATTGAATATAAATGTTCGATGACGATGATTTACAAGTTATCAAGGAAAGGCTATTTAAAATTTACGAAAAGGTGATTATATGGTAATTCAAAAAACTGAGGTAAGGCCTGAAGATATATGGGATGATTATATCGATGATAGTAAAATGCCATCGCCGGAAGAGGTTGAGAATTTTCCGGACACAAAGGAACTTGATAAAAACTATCATGAGGGTGTTGACCAAATACTAAAGGAATTTGGGCTTTAATAGGCACGGCAGCACAGGCACCGTGTTTTTTTTCGTGGAGACGAGGAACAAACGAATTGTCCAGCTGTGTTTACAAGATATTTAAGAGGAAATATTATGAGATCGCTGATGCCTGAGAAACTATTAGAAGAACAAGATCGGCTATACCATGAATATATGGACAGTACCGAGGATTGTACGATACTCGAATATATATTAAAACATGGGACCGAAGAAATGAGAAATTATTTAGAAAATGAAATAAAAGAAAAGAAAGAAGCTCGCGCAAAGGGTGTGATTTTGAATTGAAAGAGAGGCGCGTAAATGGCATACGATGACATGGAAGTTGCAATGTATAAGATTCTGGCGTATCTTTAGAGGAAAGAGGAGGGCAACGGCATGTTAGAAAAATCTGATCTTAAAGAAATTGGGAAGAAGGCGTTGGCTGAAATGTTTGGGATAGAATTTGTTAAGAAATATGGTCAAAATATTTGCCTATGCATGGACAGGGTCGTGGCTGATGAGCCTTTCAGTGTTGCAGCTACCGCAGATACAAACCCACCCAAGGACTTTAGAATTGGAGACGAGAGCGAGAGCGAATATGTTGCCTTTGTTACGATAAACCCTAAAACCGGGGAGGTCTATAAGGATTATTCCAATAGTCGGTTGCCCCAATTAAAGTGATAAGAAAGCGATTAGGACTGGGTGCGGCGGCACTCTACGGGTAATCAAAGTTTTTTAGGGTTTGTCAAAGTTTTTTGGGGGAAAGCATTAGGGTCAGATGTCATTCGTTATGGTCTGTCGTTAGGGACAGTCTGTGGGGTCGTTCATTAGGGGCGAACTATGGGGTCTGAACAAACAAGAACTGAACGGAAAATCAAGCGGAGGATCGATAAGTGATCTCCGCTTTGAATTGCAACGATTCTGATGTCAGTTTTCTTAATGAGAGTTTAGGTTAAAGTACCAGACGTGGGAAGGGTTCGTCTTCATTTTGTTCAGAATGAGCATGGTTTCTGAAATAGATGAATTCATCCCATAGATTCATCCAGGACAGGAATCCGTACAGGCAGTTTAATTCCGTTGTTTGAAAATCGAGATCCGTTTCAAGATCGAGGATATGTTGATGCAGTTCTTGATAGGTGGTCATCTCAAATCACCTCCCTTATTGATGTCAAGAAAGGCTTCGTCCAGTATTCTGCTGGCAGCAATGAAGTCACATGGAAGCCCCGCTTCATTGAGGATCCTATCCGGGTTGTTAAAAGGACTGTTGCCTTCAGCCACCCAGTGCCGAAGGGAAAGAAGCTCGTCCTTTGAGCAGTCGTACATTTCGAGAATCGACTCGAGCTCAGCGTTCAGGACGCGCTGTTTACTCTTAGGAACTGTGTTCCGGTATCTTAAAGAACGAGGCCGGTCTTGTCCGACAGGCTCGCGTCCGTTTAATTGGGGATCGTTTCTTGAAGCAAAGAGGAACCGATTCCGAAAATGGTTGAAATTACGGAAACCCCGCCCCATCCGTTTCAGATCTTTGGCCTTTCTGTTCGTGGATTCGATAGGACCGTTGGACAATCTCGAAATGATAGCGCCCCCGTTTTTATCAAGCCGTTCCATCAGAACGAATGAGTTGATGATAGGTTCCCTGTGTCGTTTCAGGAGTCTGGAAAAACGGATAAAGATGTCGTGATCGCAATGGGCGTAGTCATTGATCAGTTGATTCAATTCGATTGCCGCCTTTTGAGGCTTGCCGGCATTTACTGTGTTGAATCGCACATAACGCTCTTTCAGATCATGGAGTTCTTTCAACGCGGGATCAATGAGAAAAAAGCGTTCCTTGTAATCGGAGGTTCTCATCAGGCATCTGAAGTGCCGGTCCATGTGTGGTTCCTCGTGATATGTGATGGAATCTGCATTGGAAAGTAAAAGGAAACGGTAGTGCTTCAGCAGATACAGTTCATCGGACATTGGAAGCCTTACCTGGTGTCCGGCCTTTTCCGACAGTTTTTTCTGCCGTATTTCGTCACGCTCTCTGATCGTATTCTGCAGATCGCGTATGAAATCCGCAAGTTCTTTGACGATCCACTGGATCACATGGAAAGAATCTACGACAGATACTGCGTTCGGAAAGTATCTCTCAACATAGCGAAGATATTCATTGTTCATGTCCGTGATGAGATATTGAACGGCAAAACGTTCTTCCTTTGGAATGGATGCGAAGTATGGTTCAGTCACATTCTGCCTGCGGCTTTCGAGCAGATCAATCACTTCTCCTGTATGAAAATCCTGAACGACCAGCGCATATTGACATATCTGATCGATGTCGAGATGAACTTCGTCGATGCTGATCGCATCCGTCAGGGCAATCCTCTTCATGTTGACATACCGGTCAAATACGTTGATGGCGTATGTGTCAGAAGTGTTGAACTTCCTTGCGATATCTGCGGCAGACTTAGTCAGATCCCGGAATTCATTGACGATGAGAAAGTCGGCTGCGTTTGTGTTCCGACGGTGTTTACTTATGAAATTAAAAGATTCATTTTCTTCATATCGACATTGCCCGTTCGTACAGCGCCAGCGCCGCTGCTTCAGTAAAAGGACTAACTGATACGTGTCCTGCAATATCGGATGATTGACCCTTCGGATCCTGATCCCTCTGGAATGCATTCGAAAGCTGCACCGGGGACAGAATCTGATCTCCGGTGGTGTCGACAACGTAACCGTTTTGACACGTCCCTCTGTGGAGATGTCCTCGATTGTTATTGCAGGGTCTTCTAATTCAAGAAATCTTATGATATCATTCATGTATGCTCCTTTCATTTTAAAATCGTTGCAGTTATATGATAAATGAAGAAGCATGGAGGAGGCAATCACGGCCTCCTCTAATCATTTTGAGTTCTTTTGCCCCTACGCACTGCCCCCATTGTCAGACCCCACGGAAGGAGCCCACTGTTAGACCCGAATGAACAGAGACCCTAAAAAACTTTGATTACCCCACTCTACCCCCGTGGCAACACGGGGTGTTTTTGTGCAACGAAACGGAGGGAAGATAAATGACGACAGATAAAGAATTGATCCACATGATTCAGAGAAGTGCATTGACCATTTACGAACACGCAGAAAAGATGGCTGGGAATTATTCAACGCAAACAGGGCTTGATATCGGAATCAGAATACGCTTCGGGGAGTTGGTCGAAATCACGGTTGATCAGACGCTTCTTCCGGAAGGCTTGTATGACAATATGACAAATTGGAGGAACTATGAACATACCGGAGAAAATAAGAGTGCTGCATCAGACTTACCGGGTAAGCGAAGTAGATAACCTGCACGACGGAGCTGACGATCTGTACGGTCAGGTCCGGTATCTGGAAGAGCGGATTCTGCTGAACAGCGGCGCATCAGACGAGGCGAAAAAGGCAGCACTGATGCACGAGACGATAGCAGAAGGACTTGTGGCAATAAGAAATAACAGAGATGTGTTACTGGAAATCAAAGATTTGATAAAGGAGTATGTCAAATGGCAGTTTTTCTGATTGTGCCGAATGTAAAAATTTTATAAATGATGAAAGATGAGATACATGTAAATGCAAAGCGTTTTCTGAAGGCATTTCTCCTGAATGTTTTTTAAAAGGAAATCCCAAAGAGGTTAGAGAATGCAATAATGGCATTGGGTTTGAGTCTGACGAGGCGTCGGAGGATCAGGTGTCCAGATGCCAAAGGTTTATGATAACCTCGAGGGTATGTGTTATGAAAAATGTTGACACTGCCTCCGAAAAAAATGTTGACAGTTTCTGCTCGCTGCTTTAAAATGGATAGTGCTTGGGGAATTAGCGCAGCTGGGAGCGCGTTTGACTGGCAGTCAAGAGGTCACGGGTTCGAGCCCCGTATTCTCCACCATAGGTAATGATGAAAAGCCTTGAAAATAACCGATTGGGTTGAATTTTCAAGGCTTTTGTCATACATAAAGGTTTTCAAATGCTTGCAAATATGCTCAAGAAACTGCCACACTTTTACCATACTTTTTATGCATCCATAAAGTCGATAAACCGATTCAGCGCTTTCGTCTCATCTGCTTCATAAACATGATTATAAATATCAATGGTGGTCTTTACATCGGAATGCCCTAACCGATCCTGCACTGTAGACAGCGTGCCTGCATCTTCGTCAAGGTCTGACCATTTTAGTGCCAGTGCCTCACCGCGGCGCATACCGGTATATGTGGGCAGACGGAAAAATGCATACCACATCGGAGACAGGCGTTCCTGTGCCAGTGTTAAAAGATGTATGCAGTTCATCTTTACTATTTGTTCGCAGATAGACTGTTTCGGTCTGTTTTTCATAGGTTTATCACCTCACGACCTACAACCCGAGATTTTTCTTCAGCGCGTCCTGAAGCACTTGCGAGAAGTTGATGTTGTTTTCGAGTGCTGCGGAGTTAAGCCATTCCGGAATCGAAAGTGTTTTCTTTACGGATTTGTTGTTATTCCGCTTCTGATATTCAATCGTGTCACAAGCAATATAGTTCACAAATTCGTTAGCCTTAATTTTTATATCAGTATAATCGCTTGGCGTCGGAATAATCTTTCCGCTTTTTTCATAATCGAACAGAGTGAATGCCAGAACGTCACTTGCCATATACAAAGCGTCGTTCATATCGTCGCCCCAGGTGTAGCAACCATCGAGATCAGGAAAAAGAACAGAGTAGCCTTTTTCTTCTTTTGTAAAAATTGCTGGATATGCGTATTTCATATATATACCTCCTCATTATGTGTAGGGGGAGTGGGGATTATTTAAGCCCCGCATCCCTCATTATCGCGTTCTGTGTGCCTTTAGGAATTTCTTTGCTTGAGTGTCTCGGAACTCTGAAATCCTTTCCGGCTATATCGCTGTGCCATTTGTCATGCTCTTTACCATGTTCTACGAGGAGTAGGTAATCCTCATATGGTAATTGTTCCCTACGGTATTGTTTGATAACCGTAGTTGTATTAAACTCGGATTTTTTTTTATTCAAATCATTTCAAATTCCCCCTTGACATATCACCAAATTGCTTCCACCAGCGCATTCTCGTTGTGATCGAGGGCAGGATCCAGACCGAAAGTTACCAGAACAAGAACGGAGATACTGTCTATACGACGGACGTCGTTGCATCAAGAGTAGAGTTCCTGGAATCCAGAAACGCTGCGCAGAGATCATCAGAGCAGAAGAGACAGCCCGCGGGTCGGACGGATCAGAGACCAGCATCAAGACAAGCGGAGACGGAACGCCGAACCTGCAGGTGATCGACGGTTCGAACGCGACGGGAATCATTGATCCGACCACAGGACTGCTGCAGGAGGGATATGCAGTCCTCAGCAGGGACACGGACAACCAGAAGGTTCTGAAGGATGCGTACTTCAGAACAGGAATCACCGTAGTTAGAGATTACGAGGAGCGCACACAGGAGGAGTTCATAAGTCACGCTCCGGCGCCGCTTCTTGTACCGATCATCTACCGGCCGGACGCCAGACGGCCCTTCGGTCACAGCCGGATTTCCCGTTCCTGCATGAACTTGCAGAATCAGGCGAGAATGACGCTGACGCGGGCCAATGTCACAGCGGAATTCTACAGCCATCCGCAGCGGTATGTGCTGGGTTTGGACGAAGATGCGGAATTTGACAGCACTAAAGCGTCTATTTCCTCATTCCTGGCATTGGACAGAGGCGAGGACGGGAGCAATCCGCAGATCGGTCAATTTACACAGCAGAACATGGAGCCGCACATCAGCCAGTTCAAAATGTATGCGGCAGCATTCGCCGGGGAGACCGGACTGACAATGGATGATTTAGGATTTGCAACAGAGAATCCATCGTCAGCGGAAGCTATCAAGGCAAGCCATGAGACACTCCGGCTGACCGCCAGAAAAGCGCAGAGGACATTCGGATCCGGATTCATGAATGTGGGATATCTGGCGGCGTGCCTTCGGGATGATTACGCGTTTAGCAGAAACGCCGTGTATCAGACAACACCGCGCTGGGCACCGATATTCGAGCCGGATGCGTCCCAGATGTCGGGGATCGGCGATGCAGCCATCAAAATCAATCAGGCCGTTCCGGGGTATTTCAACAAAGATAGCCTGGAGCAGCTGATCGGAGTGCGCGCAGGAGCGGAGGCAGGCAATGGAGACACAGAAGAATGACATTGTTCCGGAACTGTATGAACGGATTCACAAAGATTTCAGGTCGAGGGTTGCTATCAATCCGTGGATTCGTGCGTTCCGGAAAAAACTGAAAGCCGGAACGGCGACACAGAAAGAGGCTTCGCATTATGCTATGTTAATCGGAAGAACTGCCGGTGAAGCACTGGCAAATGGTTTGACCGAAGATAATCTGCCGGATGGGAAGATATATTGGAACATTGCGAAGCGGACGATTGAACCGATTCTTCGAGAGTCTACAGACATGGTGAATGACGCGATGGTCAGCATTATCGATGTGACGCATAAAAAGAAGCGTATTGGCATTAAACCGCAGAGAGCGGAATTTAATCAGGATCGGTGCGATGCGATCATGAACAAGATCGTAAACCTGTCCTTATTGGAAGATGACGATGAGCAAGAAGCAGGACAAAATTAAAGATACAATTCTACGATCCACAGAAAATTCAGTAGCCAGTGTTGCTGATGACAACGTGAAGGCGAACATGGAAGTTGAAACAGGAGCAGGAATGGAGCCGAAGATTCTACGATCATCAGATGGCAAGTGCTGCGCCTGGTGCAGCAGCCTGGTTGGTGAATATTATGAAGACGAAACTCCAGATGATATCTATGCAAGGCATGACAACTGCAACTGCACGGTGACGTATATCTCCGAGAAGGGATATCAGGACGCGTATACGAAGAAATGGATTGACCAGCAGGAGCTGGATGCACGACGAACAAGGATCAAGGAAAACCAAACATATGCGAAGAAAATGGAAGCAGAACGAGATATAGGCAAAGTGAAAAGAATTGCTGAAAATGAGAAAGATGACATTTTGCCAAATATAGATAAAGCCGAGATTCCATATAAGAAGATATCGGGATATCTACTACTTCCTGGCGCAAAGCATTCAAGAGAATTTTTTGATTTAGGATACACTGAGCAAGACGCTGAGCAACTTTATAGTGATATTATGAGAGAGATAGAGAAAAATAAGGCAAACGAAATTTCTGGAAAATTTTATGGTAATAGGCGAAGATATTCTGTTATAATAACACTAGGCAAGACAAAGAAAAGAAAATTTATAACTGTTTGGCAAATGATAGATGGCATTCCGACATTTATCACAGCTCACAGAATTTGATAGAGGGTGAAAATTATGGATTCGTTCGCAATTGGTGACAAGGTATTGATAAAAGAAAGCAAACAACTTGGCTATATTTGTGATGATATAGATCGTGAAGAGGGACATTATATTGTTGATTGTTACGATTTTATGAACTCAGATAATCCAAATAAATATTTGATTGATGTTGAAGAAAAAAACATTGTAAAAACAAGATAAATGTGTGATAATATATAGACAAGAGAAAGCAGCTTAGAGGTTGAAAAGTATCCGTCTCCAACGCGCCACCACTTGGTGGGTCGAGAAATGCGGGCGACACAGACGGTCCCGCCTAAGCTGCTTATTCATTTAAATCACATATCAGGAATTTTATACCTCGCGGACACCGCGAGGTTTTATTATGGAGAGGTGAAAACGGGAGGTAAAAATGGATAAAACAGAAGACGACCGAATTACAGGTTTTTTAATTAACTTAAGCAAATTAAATGATCTTTATGGAATTACAAAGGTGGAGCTGTATGGTGGATATAATCTCGATATTGAGGGTTTTACAAAGGACGATATTGAAGTCAGATATCATCTGCTCCGGGAAAGAGTAATAGCACTCGGTGTGCTAAAAGAAATTAAGGAATAAGGAACCTTGCGGCAACGCAGCGGGAGAAACGATATGAAACACATAAGAGCACCGGCAAGACAATTGAACTGAAAGAGGGGAAATGGCAGACAGAATCGGACGCCAGAGAAGCACGAACTGCTGGACGGATCGATTGTATTCATTGAAGGGCAATCATTAAAAAGGATTTTGAGTAAACATGGAAAAGAGTTTGATTTAAAAGAATTTGACATAATAAGAGATACTATTGCATCGCCGGACTGCATAGCGCTAAATGACTCACATCACAAGAAATCATTGCTACTATACAAGGAAATAAAATGGAGTAACAAGAGTATAATGGAATGTGTGTTTATCAGAGAAGGGAAAAATATTGTTATTCATTATCATAAAATAAACAAAAGGAAAATTAGGAAGTTAAAAAAAGAAGGACAAATCATTGAAAACAAGATAAATGTGTGATAATATATAGGCAAGAGAAAGCAGCTTAGAGGTTGAAAAGTATCCGTCTCCAACGCGCCACCGATTGGTGGGTCGAGAAATGCGGGCGACAAAAGACGGTCCCGCCTAAGCTGCTTATTCATTTAAAACACATATCAGGAATTTTAAACCTCGCGGCAAACGCGGGGTTTTGTTAGTGCGCCCGGCGAGCGCACGTTCTAAAGGGTGAAAGTCCCGAATCCGCCCGGCAGTGGGAAGGATACAGCCGAGGGCAAGGGTGTCCATCGTGAGGTGGAATCTGAAGGAAGTCGGATGTGGGGAAAATACTAACCCATGGGCAAACCTCTGGCCTGACGAACAGAAATCGCATATGAGGCTCTGTATGAGGATAAGGCTGCTAAACAGGTCAAAGTCCAATTACTGCACGGAATCATGCAGTGTAAATGCGGCAGGTAGATGGAGGAAAAGAACGTGTGAGTACCCGGGGAGGTCTCACCAGCAAGGAGACTTGTAGTAACAACGAATGGTGAGAAGTCAGCCGAAGCCATAGTAGCGGGCCAGTCCGTGAAGGGCCGAATCAATAGGAGTCTTGAGTACGACCGGGAAAGGAGGAACGAACTTGAGCACAGAAAACAAGAAAGAAAGCTGCCTGCAAAGGGATAGCGCGGAACGTAAAGAGTATGCAGGAGCGCGCCGTTCATTCCGCCGGATATGGAAGGAAAGGGACAGTGCAGAGCCGGGACTTCTTGAGGCGATACTGGACAGAAGAAATATGAATAAAGCCTACAAGAGAGTGAAGGCAAACAAGGGAGCGCCGGGTGTCGATGGAATGACCATCGAGGAGGCACTGCCTTACTTGCGGGAGCATAAAGATGAACTCATTGGAAGGATATTACGTGGGAAATATACCCCGTCTCCGGTGAGGAGAGTCGAGATCCCGAAACCAAACGGTGGAATACGAAAGCTTGGTATTCCAACTGTCATTGACCGTATCATCCAACAGGCCATCAGTCAGAAACTCATGCCCATCTACGAGCCGAAGTTTTCGGACGGAAGCTATGGCTACCGGCCGGGACGAAGCGCAAAGGATGCGATAAACAGAGTGAAGGAATATGCGGAGAAAGGATACCGCTATGCGGTTAGTCTTGATCTCAGCAAATACTTTGATACGCTGAATCATGAGCGGCTTCTGAATCTGCTGAGAAAGGATATCGATGATGAGAGAGTCATTCAGATCATCAAAAGGTACCTGAAGAGCGGAGTGATGGTGAACGGTGTGGTTATGGAAACAGAGGAAGGTTCGCCCCAGGGCGGAAACCTTTCTCCGCTTCTGGCCAACATTTATCTGGATGAGTTTGACAAAGAGTTCGAGAAGCGCGGGGTACCATGTGTACGCTACGCAGATGACATTGTATTGCTGTCGAGAAGCGAAAGAGCCGCAAAGCGGCTGCTGGAAACGAGCACTTCATATCTGGAAGGGAAGCTGAAGCTGACCGTGAACAAAGAGAAGAGCAAAGTTACCAGTGTTTTCGCTATCCGAAATTTTAAGTACCTCGGCTTCGCACGGGGAAGGAACGGAAGCGGAATATACGTTCGCGTTCATGCGAAGTCGTGGAGAAAGATGAAGGCTAAACTGAAAGATCTCTCTTCCCGGAGATGGGTTCAGAGCGTCATTCCGGCATTGCACAGAATCAAGGTGTACATGCGCGGATGGCTAAATTATTACGGCATAGCCGCAATGAAGAACAGCATCGGAAAACTCAATGGATGGCTGTACCACCGAATCCGGATGTGCATCTGGAAGATGTGGAAACGGCCGCGGTCAAAGATGAAGTATCTGATGAGACTGGGAATCCCGAAATACTATGCCTATATGACGGCAAACAGCCGCAGAGGGTATTGGTTTACATCGGCGACCAGCACAGTCAACAGAGCTTTGTCGAAAGAAATACTGGTACACATCGGATTTTATGATCTATCCGAAGCATACCAGCGAATGCACATCAACTATTGAAAGCGCCGTATACGCGAACCGTACGTACGGTGCTGTGAGAGGACGGGGGAAAACTCCCCCTCCTACTCGATTATAGAGAAAACGCTGCAATAACGCAGCGTTTTTAAGTGTGTGCTGCGGAAATGCAGCGGGAGATTTGATCAAAATGTTCGAAATGGATAAAAAGACGATGAAACGTATTACAGGATTCATTATCGATGTCAGAATGCTTCAGGATATTGATGGCATCACTCGGATAGAACTACATGACGGAAATCGTATTACCATAGAGGGACTTACTACAGATAATATTGAGGTTACATACAATATATTCAGAGAGAGAGCAAAAGAGATAGGCCTGTTGAAAGAAATGACGGAGTAATAGCATGAAGCACATAAGAGCACCGGCAAGACAATTGAACTGAAGGAGGGGAAATGGCAGACAGAATCGGACGCCAGACCCCTACAGAGAGCTTTGTTTTACCTTACCAGAAGACAGACGGAGCAGAAGCCATAGAATGTTACGGGAAATCCGGAAGACAGGCAATGGACTGGCAGAAACTGCTGGTCTATGACATTCTGGCACGTGAAGAGGATAACCAGTGGACACATATGAAATACGGGCTTTCCGTTCCCGGACAGAACGGAAAGAATGAGGTCATCGCAATTCGTGAGGTTTACGGTCTGCTGCACGGAGAAAAGATTCTTCATACGGCGCACCGGACAGACACCTTTCATACCGCATGGGAACGCCTGCTGGCGAGCCTGAGAGGCAAGCTGTTTGTCGGAATCAAATACGGTCCGGGAGGCACGAACGTAGCTGTATCAATTGCAGTGAAAACGACGGATGGACGCGTCTTTGTTGAAGCGATAGATTGCCGGCCGATCCGCGCGACGAACCGGTGGATCATGGAATTTCTGCGGGAAGCATCGTGGGCAAAGGTCGTGATCGACGGTCAGAACGGGCAAAAGATTCTTGCCGATCTGATGAGAAAGAACCATATGCGCAAGCCGTCACTGGCCGACCTTGTGGCGAACTGTGAGCACCGCGCAATCGGATCACATGGAGGATTCGAATACAAGTCAATCCATCCGGAACGGGAGATCGCACTGATGGACTATCTCTGCACCGTTATTATTCAAATATATAAATTCTGAATAATCGCCCCCCATGTGGCGTTTTTTCATTAATGCGCTTTTTAATGCGATTACCTTTTTTTTCAGAGAAGGGGTTGACAGACATGTATTAATGTGTTAGTGTACTAAGTACATAATACAGTAACACAGATCGCGATCATGTGTCACGGGATGGAGGAAATCAGGAGGAAATAAATGGAATGGAAATTTGAAGGAGGTCAGCCGATCTATTCACAGATTGTTGACCAGATGAGCATGAAGATCGCCAGCAACGCCTTCAGACCCGGTGACCGCCTTCCGTCGGTGCGGGATCTCGCGACAGACGCGGGAGTCAACCCGAACACGATGCAGCGGGCGCTGGGAGAGTTAGAGCGGCGGGGACTGGTGTTCTCTGAGAGAACCGCCGGGCGCTTTGTAACAAAGGAGGAAAAAGTCTTGAAGGAATTACATGAGAAGCTGGCAGAAACGTATATCGCAGAGTTTTTTGAACGGCTCCGCAAAATCGGCATGACGGATCAGGAAATCCGGGAAGCTGTGACCAGATGGAGCCGGGAGACAGGGGGAGAAGAAAATGGGAATCATTCAATGTAACGGTCTGACAAAGTATTATGGCGCAGTGCCTGCGCTGAAGGGAATCGATCTGGATATCGAGGCGGGGCAGATTGTAGGGCTGCTGGGTCCGAACGGGTCCGGGAAAACGACCTTTATCAAACTGGCAAACGGTCTGCTGACGCCGAACGGGGGAGAGCTCCGGATTAACGGGAACACACCGGGACCGGCGACGAAATCAATCGTCGCCTATCTGCCGGATCAGGAGTTTCTGCCGGGATATATGAAGGTGGAAGCGCTGATGAGGTATTATGCGGATTTTTTCCGGGATTTCAATGAGAGCAAGGCGATTAAAATGTTCCGGTCGCTGGGGATACAGCCGGACATGACGATTCGCAGCATGTCAAAGGGGACCAGAGAAAAGGTGCAACTGGTGCTGTGCATGAGCAGAGAGGCGCAGGTATATCTTCTGGACGAGCCGATCGGAGGGGTGGATCCGGCTGCCAGAGATTACATCCTGCGGACGATCATCTCCAACTACAACTCGAGGGCTGTGGTGATGATCTCGACGCATCTGATTTCCGATGTGGAATCGATTCTGGACGACGTGATATTTATAAAAGAAGGGGACATCGTTCTGCACGGGAAGGCGGACGATATCAGAGCAGAAAAAGGGATGAGTGTTGATGCTTTGTTCAGGGAGGTATTCAAATGTTAGGGAAATTGCTGAAATATGAGATTCGTGCTGTGGGGCGTATCATGCTCCCGCTGTATGCGGCGCTGCTGATTTTGTCTGTGGTATTCGGGGCGTTAATGGCGTCAGACCCGGACATGGATATGTATAAGACGATTATAGCGTTTACAACGCTGTTGCTGGTGCTGGTTTCCACGATTGTGGGCATCATGACGCTGGTAATGATCGTCCAGAGGTTTAACAAAAATATTTACGGCAGTGAGGGTTATCTGACTCTTACCGTACCGGCCTCTATTTCGACGCATATCTGGAATAAAACCATTTCAGCCCTGATCTGGTTTTTCTTCTCCGCAGTCGCGGGCGTCTTTGCACTGGTATTCATGATGGTGCCTGTGATGGGCGTGGGAAATGTAGGGATGGCCATTGAGACGATCAGAAAAGTGAAGGTTGATATTACGCCTCTCGACATCGTGAGCATCATTATTATGGCGGTGGTTATCGCCGGCAGTCTCGCGCTGCGGATTTACGCGTCGATCAGCGTAGGGCATCTGGTGCCCAAAGCGCAGAATGTCAGCGGGATCGCGGCCTTTATCGGTTTTACGATCATCGAGGCGGTCGTTCTGAATACCTTCGGGATGGATTCCTTTACCAACATGTCGATGTCTGTCGCAGGCAATATGCCTGAAATCGGGATGCATGTCTTTACGCCTCAGTCGCTGGGACTGAGCGTCTTCGGCCTCGCGTTCGGCGCGATATATTACGTCATTACATGGGGAATTATGAAATACCGGCTGAATTTGCAGTAACAAATGAATTTATAATAACAAAATACTTCGAAATGATCAGGGGACGCCGCATCCGGTCCGGGACGCAGGCGTCCCTTTATGATACGTGGGGGGAGATTTTGTCAGCGGATGAACAGAATTCCTGCACTGTGTTTTATTTTGTGAACAAAATAACATGAACTGCGAAGTGAAAAAAACAGTTGTTGAAAGTTTGACAAAGCATTGTCAGAAAATTATCTAATTAACAGAAAATTTTGTTAAAATCTAAACTATGCTTGTACTCTGAAAACTCTTGTACTATAATTTGTACAAAAGGAAGAAGACCGAAGGGTCCAAGGAGGTAAACTATGGATAAGGTTAAATTACAGGATGAGTACGAGCTTTTTATCGGCGGAGAATGGAGAAAGGCTTCAGACGGTGCGACCTTCAAGACAACGAATCCGGCGACCGGTGAGGTTCTGGCGAGCTGCGCGGAGGCGACCAGGGAGGATGTGGATCTCGCTGTGAAGGAGGCGTGGAAGGCGTTTGACAGCTGGAAGAAGACGACTGTGAATGAAAGAGCGGTGATCCTGAATAAGGTTGCGGATATTATCGATGAGAACAAAGAATTTCTTGCTACTGTAGAGTCCATGGACAATGGAAAACCGATCAGAGAGTGTCTGGCTATTGATATTCCGATGTCTGCGGATCACTTCAGATATTTCGCGGGCTGCATCATGGCTGAAGAGGGCAGTGCGACGATGCTGGGCGAGGATACGCTGAGCCTGATTCTCAGGGAACCGATCGGCGTGGTCGGACAGATTGTTCCGTGGAACTTCCCGTTCCTGATGGCGGCGTGGAAGCTGGCGCCGGTACTGGCAAGCGGCTGCTGCACCGTATTCAAAACGTCGAGCTCTACGCCGCTGAGCGTACTTGAGCTGGCGAAGCTGACGCAGGATGTGATTCCTAAAGGCGTATTCAACGTGATTACCGGCAAGGGCGGAAAATCCGGACAGTATATGCTGGAGCACCCGGGATTCCGCAAGCTGGCGTTCACAGGCTCCACTGAGGTGGGCAGAGACGTGGCGCAGGCCGCTGCGGACCGGCTGATTCCGAGCACGCTGGAGCTTGGCGGAAAATCTGCGAACATCTTCTTCGAGGACTGCAAGTGGGATATGGCGATGGACGGTCTCCAGCTGGGCATCCTGTTCAACCAGGGGCAGGTCTGCTGCGCGGGTTCCAGAGTCTTTGTTCAGGAAGGCATCTATGACAAATTCGTCGCGGAGGCAGTGAAGAGATTCAATGCGGTCAAGGTCGGTGATCCTCTGGATCCTGAAACGCAGATGGGCTCGCAGATTAACGAGATCCAGCTGGGCAAGATTCTGAATTACATTGATATCGGAGTTTCCGAGGGAGCGACCGTGGCGTGCGGAGGAGAAAGAGCCAGGGAAGGCGCGCTGGCGAAGGGCTGCTTCATGAAGCCGACGCTGCTGACGAATGTGACGAACAATATGAGAGTCGCACAGGAAGAAATCTTCGGACCTGTCGCGGTGGTCATCAAATTCAAGGATGAAGAGGATGTCATCAGGATGGCGAATGACAGCTCCTACGGACTGGGCGGCGCTGTCTGGACGAGAGACATCAACCGGGCGATTCGTGTTTCGAGAGGAATCGAAACCGGACGCATGTGGGTGAACACCTACAATTCGATACCGGAGGGCGCTCCGTTCGGAGGCTACAAGGAATCCGGAATCGGCCGTGAGACGCATAAGGTGATCCTGGAGCATTACACGCAGATGAAGAACATCATGATCAATCTGTCCGAGGCTCCGTCAGGATTCTATCCGGAACCGTAATACACAGGCTGTATAGTCTCTGTAAATTAATCTATCGAAAAGGGAGGCTGCGGGAAGCGGGTAATCGCTTTCCGCAGCCTCCCTTTCCATGCACGGTCTGCAAAACTTGTCCGCGCCTATTTCAGCGCTTTCAGCAGTTCCTTCAGATACGTCCAGGTCCTCTTTGTGGAGGAAACGCTCAGGCATTCCCCCGGAGAATGAAAGTCCCGGCAGTCCGGTCCGAAGGAAATCACATCCAGATCGGGAATCGTTTCCTTCAGGATTCCGCATTCCAGACCGCCCTGCATCATGACGCGGGTCATATCCCGTCCGAAAAGCTCACGGTAGACCGCGACGGCCTTTTCCCGAAGCGCGGATTCCGGATCATAGCTCCAGGGAGAATAGGAGTCAAAGGTTTCCCAGGAGGCTCCGGTCAGCTCTGCGAGGCAGGCGAGCTTCTCTACGATGTCATCGATGGTGGAGGGGTAGTCGCCGCGGACCTCTGTTTCCAGATACAGCTCGTGTTCCCGTTCCTCGATGTATCCGAGATTCAGGCAGCTTTCCACCACTCCGGGGAAGACTCCGTTCATCTGCATGATTCCGTCCGGATGAACGCTCAGCAGCGCCAGGATCCTGCGAAAGTCCTCCGATGTGTATTTCAGTCCCCGCGCGCCGGCTGCGTTCAGCTGTATGGAAAGCTCCGGGCAGGTCTGCTGATATTCCTGAAGGAAATCGGCCTTCATGTCGTTTACGGTTTCCGTCACATCGTCCCTGGTCAGGATGACAGCCCGGCTGTCTCTCGGAAGCGCCAGCCGGAAGGAACCTCCCTGAAGCTCCGCGAGGGAAACCTGATGCTGCCGCTCCAGCTTTCGGAGGAGCCGGATCAGCAGCTGGTTGGCGCTCCCGTAGCCCCGGTGAATATCTTCGCCGGAATGTCCTCCGTGCATGCCGGCGATTACGATCTCAAAGGCCATGCCGTCCTCGGGGACAGCCTTTGTTTTCTGCACCGGAAGGTGCAGTCCGACCGCGGTGCCGCCCATGCTTCCGAGAATAATCTGATTTTCGGAGGCGTTGTCCAGATTGATCATCCTGCGTCCCTTCAATGAATCTGCATTTACAGATCCTGCGCCCAGGAACGTTGTTTCCTCTTCTGACGTCAGAAGAAGCTCCAGAGGCGGATGCTGAATCTCTTCGGACTCTGCCGCCGCGAAAGCCAGAGCGACGCCGATGCCGTCATCCGCGCCGAGTGTCGTCCGGTCAGCGCGCAGAGAATCTCCCTCCAGAATGAGCCGGAGGGGATCTGCGTGAAAGTCATGATCGCTGTCCGGCTTTTTTTCACAGACCATGTCGGTGTGTGCCTGAAGGATAACCGGCTCCGAGTTTTCATAACCCTTCGTCGCCGGAACTCTGACGATAACGTTTCTGCTGACCGGATCCATTTCCGCCTCGAGCCCCCGTTTTCTTCCGCGTTCCGTCAGATATGCGGCAATATGTTCCTCCCCGCCGGAGGGTCTGGGGATCTGAGCGATATCTTCAAAAATCGCCAGTGGAAGCTGCTCTTCATTGTATTCAAATAATCGTTTCATCTGTTTTCTCCGTGTAATTTCTTCAGGCCGGTCCGATGTTTTTTCTGCGTGCTTCTTTCGCGTCAGCCTGATGCTCCGGCCACGTCAGCCCGATGCTCCGGACACGTTTCAACCGGCCTTTGCCGTGCCTGCAATCAGTGATATCCGATCTGCACCGCGATGACCAGAAAAACGCACGCTGCGACGGCCCATACCGCCCAGATCGGCGCCAGGAAGCGGAACCACTTTTTGTACGGGATGTGGCAGATCGCCAGCGCAGCCATCAGCTCTCCGCTGGTCGGGGTAACTACATTTGTAAAGGCGTCACCCATCTGGAACGCCAGGACAGCCACCTGCCGGTTCAGTCCCAGAACGTCTGACAGAGGCGCCATAAACGGCATCGTGACCGCGGCCTGTCCGGAGCCGGACGGAATCATGATATTCAGGAGATCCTGCAGGACGAACATTCCGCTGGCGGTGACGCTGTGAGGCAGATCCTGCAGCAGATTGCCCATGGCCCAGACCATGGTGTCCATGATTCCGGCGTCAGTCAGAATGTTGGTGACGGCCTTGCACATTCCGATAATCAGAGCGGCCCAGAGGAGATTGGAGCAGCCTTTGACGAACTGCTCGGCGACCGTGCTCGGCCCGATTTTTCCGATGATCGCCACAAGCACCATGACGATCAGAAAAATGGCGGACATTTCATCGATATAGAAGTGGAGCCTGATGATGCAGAAGGCAACGGCCACAAAGGCTCCCGCGAACACGACCAGAATCAGCGCTTCTCTTCTGGTCATGGGCTGCACCTCTCCAAGATCCAGCTGCTCCGCGTATTTTCGGTCGGTTTCCAGCATTTCGTTGCGTTCCGGATGGTTCCGGACCATACGCGCGTGGCGCATGACCATGATGCTGGTCAGCGTGGCCAGAACCGCCCAGACGATCCAGCGGTACCACATTCCGGAGAACATTCCGAGTCCGGAGATGTTTTGAGCGACGCCTACGGTGAACGCGTTCATCATGCCTCCCGCATAGCCGACGGCCGAGGATACAAAGAGAAGGGCGACTGCGGTGATGGAGTCAAAGCCCACCGCAACGCAGATGATATACATCAGCGGCAGAAACGCAAGATATTCCTCGCAGCAGGCCGCCGTTGCGGAGATCAGAGAGAACAGGAAAATGCTAACCGGAACCAGCAGCATCTCTTTTCCCTTCAGTCTGATGACCAGGTTGGATAGTCCCGCGTGCAGCGCGCCGGTGTATTCCACGACCTGGAAAACGCCTCCCATAATCAGCAGAAAGAAGATGATGTCGCCGGCTCCCTGCAGCCCCTTTGTAAAGGACATGAACAGATCGAACCAGCCCAGCGGCTTCTGCGTTACGAAGCGGAATGAGTCCATATCGATTTTGTCGTAATCCGCGCCCTTTACCGCGATGCGGTCAAAGGAGCCGGCCGGAATCAGCCAGGTGGCGATCGCCGCGATGACGATAATAACCGCCAGAATTACCATCGGATCTACCGATTTTTTCTGTTTTACCGTCTCCGGCGGGCTCAGCATTTCTTCTTGTTCCATTGTTTTTTCTTTTTCCATTCTGTTCCTCCATGGTATGTCGTATGCACAAATATTTATTGCGTGATCAGCCGCCGAATACGCTCGAAATATCGGTAATCCAAAGAGCGTATTCGGCGGTGCGCCGCGGTGCTGCTGACAGACAGCCGCCAGCGTCCGTGAAGTCCGACGGGGACTTCATTAGCAGGCACTAATTAATGCGTGCTCAGCTACCGAATATGCTTGAAATATCAATAATACAAAGAGCATATTCGGTAGCCTGCCGCAGGGTTTTCGGGCGTTTCATCCAAAAAATCCTGCGGCAGAGGGATTCGGAAACGGCCGAATCCCTGAGCACAAGCATCAATTAGTGTCTGCCGGCGCACTCTTCCATATGGATGGTGCGCCGCGGCGCTGCTGACAGACAGCCGTCAGCGTCCGTGAAGTCCGACGGGGACTTCATTAGCAGGCACTAATTATACCATAGAAATTTTATGAGGGTCAACAAAGAAGCCGACGTAACGTATGAAAAAAGAACCCGAAAAAAACCGGGCGCAAAGCCGGGCGCGGGATACGAAAAAGGGCCGCTGCAAATATGCAACAGCCCCTGTTGTTATCTGTGGAACAAGATTATACGATACCCTGCAGCATCATTGCCTTTGCGACTCTTTCAAATCCGGCAATGTTCGCGCCCTTGACCAGGTCGTAGCCCAGGTTGTATCTCTCGCTGGCTTCTGCGGACTCTTTGTGGATGTTCACCATGATGCCCTCCAGCTGATTGTAGACGTCCTCCTTGGACCAGATCAGATGCTCTGCGTTCTGCGCCATCTCCAGGCAGGAGCATGCTACGCCGCCCGCATTGGCCGCCTTGGCAGGTCCGACGATGATTCCGTTCTCCTGCATGTAAGCGATCGCCTCGTTGGTGGTCGGCATGTTGGAGCCTTCGCAGTAGAACTTAGCTCCGCTGGCTACGATGTTTTTCGCATCCTCCATGTGAACCTCGTTCTGGGTCGCGCACGGAATGTACAGGTCAGCCTTGACCTCCCACGGTTTCTTGCCTGCGACAAATTTGGAACCCGGGAATTTGTCTGCGTAAGGAGCGCAGATGTTCTTTCCGGAGGCTCTCAGCTCGAGCAGGAAGTCTTCCTTCTCTCCGGTGATTCCGTCTTCGTCCAGGATGTAGCCGTCCGGTCCGGAAATCGTGATGACCTTCGCACCCAGCTGATTCAGCTTCTGGATGGTTCCCCAGGAAACGTTGCCGAATCCGGATACGACGACGGTCTTGCCCTCCAGGGACTCGCCGCAGTGTTTCAGCATCTCTCTCGCAAAGAAGACGATACCGTATCCGGTCGCCTCGGTTCTTCCGGCCAGTCCGCCGTTCTCCGTGCCCTTGCCGGTCCAGGTTCCGTCATAGACGTTGGTCAGTCTCTTGTACTGTCCGAACATGTAGCCGATTTCTCTTCCGCCTACGCCCAGGTCGCCGGCAGGTACGTCTGTGTTCGGTCCGATGTGGCGGAACAGCTCCGTAACAAAGGACTGGCAGAATCTCATGACTTCCGCGTCTGATTTACCGTTTGGATCAAAATCAGCGCCACCCTTGCCGCCGCCGATCGGAAGACCGGTCAGACTGTTCTTGAAGATCTGCTCAAATCCGAGGAACTTCAGGATTCCGGGATAGACGTTCGGAGCGAATCTCAAACCGCCTTTATAGGGGCCGAGAGCGCTGCTGAACTCGAATCTGTAACCTCTGTTGACATGAACCTTGCCGTTGTCGTCAACCCAGGGAACTCTGAACTGCACGCCTCTTTCAGGCTCGATCAGACGCTCTACCAGACCAGCTTCAATGTACTCAGGATGCGCTTCCAGAACCGGTTCGATGGAAGTGAGAACTTCCTCTACGGTCTGAAGGAATTCCGGCTCGCCAGGATTCTTTTCCTTCGCAATATCAATGTACTGCTGAACTAAATTTCCCATTTTGATCTCCTCTTTTCTCTTATTAAATATAGTTTCAAAATGCGTATACATTAATGGACAACTCAAATATAACACTTTAGATTTTTTTGTCAATGGAAGAAAGAGCAAGATTTTCTGATTCTTTTGTTTTTCTTGACGAACACAGATTTGATGGCTGATTTTGTTGCCACATATTTTCTTTTGCGGTATAATAATCTAATGTATGTTCATGAAATTCCCGCCGGACTTTCATGGACGATGACAAAGGTCAGTTAACAGTGCCGCGGCGCATATGCCGACTGTGATTTGTGCCGGCGCACACTGAGTTCAGAAAGGAAGTGAGGACATGGAAAACGTTCCGGACGGCAATCGAAGCAGCGTACCGTTGTGCAGCAAAACAAATCCTGACCTCACGGCAGAATACGACTGAATCATGCTTTGTACCGCGAAAGACTGCCCGCGGCCCGCAGCGCATGCTCTCCCGTGTTCCCCGTGAGAGGGGAATACTGAAGAAGGGAGAACAATCCAATGGATAATTACGAAGACAAGGACCTCATGCTGGAGGAATCTCTCGACAAAATCATGGAACTGCTGGTGGACAAACAGTATTTCCGGGCCAGAGACGAGCTTCTGAAATATAATGAAGCGGATATCGCAGAGCTGCTGGAGGAGATCATCGACGACAGCGGAATCCAGATGGCGGTGATTCTGTTCCGGCTGCTTCCGAAAAACATTTCAGTTGAGGTTTTTTCCTATCTGCCGTCGAACGATCAGGTGGATATCATCAACGAGATTACAGATAAGGAAATCACCTATATCATCCAGGAGATGGACTTCGACGACAAAATCGACGTTCTGGAGGAACTGCCGGCCAACATCGTAGACAAGATCCTGGAGAAAGCGCCGAAGAACGAGAGAAAGCAGATTAACACATTCCTGAACTATCCGGAGAACAGCGCGGGAAGTCTGATGACGCCGGAATATATTTCGCTGATGAAGGACTGGACCGTTCGGGAGGCGCTGGAGCATATTAAAAAAGAAGGAATCGATGCGGAAACCATTTATACCTGCTACGTCAAGGATACGGGGCGGAAGCTTATCGGCATCGTGTCGCTGTCCACGCTGGTGGTGACGGATGACGCCGTGAAAATCAAGGATATCATGGTCACGGACTACATCTATGAGGATGTGGACGACGATCAGGAGGAGGTTTCCGAGGATTTCAAGAAATACGGATATCTGGCTCTGCCGGTGGTGGACAGTGAACACCGGCTGGTCGGCATCATCACCTTTGACGATATTCTGGACGTTATGGAGGACGAGGCGACAGAGGATATCGAGCGTATGAACGGCGTCATCGATTTCGATGATTCGGACCGGGGGTATCTGGATACGTCGGTGTGGCAGCACGCGCTGAACCGCCTGCCCTGGCTGATCATTCTGATGGTGGCGTACATTTTTACCGGACGTATCGTGACCAACTTCGAGACGTCGCTGTCCAAGGTAATCGAGCTGGTGGCGTTCATGCCGATGCTCATGGGAACCGGAGGAAATACGGGATCCCAGGCGGCGACGCTGATTATCCGGGGCCTGGCCACGGACGAGGTGGATACGGACGACGCGCTCCGGGTGCTCTGGAAGGAAATGCGTGTCGGCGTGATCATCGGCGTGATTCTCAGCGTGCTGAACTATCTGAGAATCTATTTCATTGACGGAATCCATAATCCCGGCATCGCTCTGACGGTCTGCACCTCGATGGTGTTTATCGTCATCTTTGCCAAAATCATCGGGAGCATGATTCCGTTGATCGTCAAGAAGATTCACCTGGACCCGGCTCTGATCGCCAACCCGGCGATTTCCTCTGTGTCTGATGCGGTGGCGCTCAGCATTTACTTTGCGATGGCGCAGATTTTCCTGCCGATATGACCGGCCGGAAATCGTCGGCAGCAATACAGTACGACAGGACTGAAGCAGAAACCATGACAGTGGAGGTGTGACATGACGGAAAACTATGAAATCACAAAGAAAACGGTTCATAAGCTGCTCCCCCGGAGGTCTCCCTATATTCATAAGGGTGACTGCGGTCGGGCGCTGATTCTGGCCGGCGCGTCAGGTATGGCCGGTGCGGCGGTTCTCGCTGTCCGTGCGTCAATGCGAAGCGGCGCGGGGCTGACTTATATCTGTACGCCGAAGGCAAATTACCAGGTGCTGCAGACCGCGGCTCCGGAGGCAATCTGCGTTGACTGGGACAGGGTGGCCGATAAGCTGGCCGGGAGAGGGAACGACCCCTGGAACTATGACGTGATCGCGTTCGGTCCGGGAATGGGAGTGTCCGCCTCCGCCAGGAGGATGCTGAAGGCGATTCTGCTCAGCTACGACGGTCCTCTGGTTATCGATGCGGACGGACTGAACCTGCTGGCCAGAGAACCTGAGCTCACGGGCTTCGCACAGAACTACAGCGGGGAACTGATTCTGACGCCCCATGTGGGAGAGGCGAAACGTCTGCTGGAGGACGTGAACCTGGATCAGACCACCTCGCGGGAGGAGATGGCGGAAGCGCTTGTGAGGAAATTCCGCGGAATTGCGATCCTGAAGGGTGCCGGAACGCTGGTCGCGCGGTACAGCTCCGCGCTGAAGACCGGAGCAGTTACGGCCTGGCGCAATACCTCAGGGAATCCGGGAATGGCCACAGGCGGAGCCGGAGATGTGCTGACCGGCGTGATAGCCGCACTGACGGCGCAGGGGCTTTCCCCCTGGGACGCGGCGAGAGCGGGCGTGCTGATTCACGGGGCGGCCGGAGATCTTGCGGCGGATGACAAAGGCGAATACGGCTTGATCGCCAGCGATATCGTGGAGGAGCTGCCGTATGCAATAGATGAAATTATCAACATGGATGTAACAGGAGACGAAGATGAAGAGAGAAAATCGTGAGTACTATGAGAACATCGCCGCCAGGGTGCGGATGGATGTGATCCGGGCCGTCTACCACGCCGGTTCCGGGCATCCGGGCGGCTCCCTGTCTGCGGCGGATATTCTTACGGCGCTGTACTTCGGAGAGATGAACATCGATCCGGAGAACCCGAAGATGGAGGGACGGGACCGTTTCGTTCTCTCCAAGGGACACGCGGTTCCGGCGCAGTATGCGGCGCTGGGCGAGCGGGGATATTATCCGGTGGAGGATATGATGAGTCTGCGCAAGCTGGGAAGTCCTTTCCAGGGGCATGGAAACATGCTGAAGGTGCCCGGCGTGGAGATGTCGACAGGCTCTCTGGGACAGGGCTTTTCCGTAGCCGCGGGCATGGCGATCGGGAACAAAGTCAACGCCGACGGCTCTCGCGTTTATGTGCTGCTCGGCGACGGCGAGCTTCAGGAGGGCATCGTCTGGGAGGCCGCGATGGCGGCCGGCCATTATAAGCTGGACGACCTCTGTGCCATCGTGGACTGGAACGGTCTCCAGATCGACGGCGAAAATGACAGCGTTATGACAGTGACGCCCATCGCGGAAAAGTTCCGGGCCTTCGGCTGGCATACAGCAGAGATCGACGGTCATGATTTCGATCAGATCTTCGCGGCTCTCGACGAGGCGCGGGAAGTGAAGGGACAGCCCTCGGTGATCATCGCCAGAACCGTGAAGGGCAAAGGCGTGTCGTTTATGGAGAATCAGGCCGGATGGCACGGCAAGGCGCCGGACGAGGAACAGGCGAAGAAAGCGGTTGAAGAACTGGGAGGTGAATGGTAATGGCAGATAAGATTGCGACAAGAGCCGCCTACGGCGAATTTCTGGTAGAGGAAGGCGCGAGAAACCCGGATCTGATTGTAATGGACGCTGACCTTTCCGGTTCCACCAAGACAAAGGACTTTGCGAAGAAGTACCCGGACCGCTTTTTCAACGCGGGAATCGCGGAACAGAATCTGATGGGAATGGCGACGGGAATCGCGCTCTCCGGCAAAACCGTGTGCGCGTCCACCTTCGCGATGTTTGCCAGCGGAAGAGCCTTTGAGATCATCCGCAATTCAATCGGTTATACGGGAGCGAACGTCAAGGTCTGCGCGACCCATGCGGGAATCACCGTCGGAGAAGACGGGGCCAGCCACCAGACCTTTGAGGATCTGGCGCTGATGCGGACCATTCCGGGAATGACGGTGGTGTCACCCTGTGATGCGGCCAGCGCGAAAATTCTTCTGAAGCAGGTCGTGGACATGAAGGGACCGGCCTATGTCCGTCTGGGAAGAGCCGGCGTCCCGGTATTCTATGACGGGGACGCGGAGCTTACGCTCGGAAAGGGCAATCAGCTGCGCGAAGGAAGAGACGTTACCGTAATCGCGAACGGCATCATGGTGGCTTCCGCGATGGACGCGGCGTCCCACCTGGCGGAGGAAGGCATCGACGTGCGCGTTATCGACATGCACACCATCAAGCCGCTGGATACGGAGATCATCCGCAGAGCGGCAGAGGAGACCGGAAAAATCGTGACGGCGGAGGAGCACTCCGTAATCGGCGGACTGGGAAGCGCCGTGGCGGAATTCACCTCCCGCGAGTGCCCGGTGAAGATCGCAATGGTGGGGCAGCAGGATGTTTACGGAGAATCCGGAAAGCCGGATGAACTCAGAGATAAATATGGTATGACGGCTCGGGATATCGTTGCGGCGGTACGGGCGCTCTACTGATATTCAGCTTTTGCAGAGAACGGGGGCTGTGTCATCAGGCGAATCATCGCAGGTGCGCAGCCCCTTTTTCGCGGCCGGAGCGTCTTGCTGCGCGGGCGGCGCAAATTCACGGCCGGAGCGTCTTGCTGCGCGGGCGGCGCAAATTCGCGGCCGGAGTGCCTTGCCGCGCGGGCGGCGTAATCCCTTCGGCCGGCGCACCCCGGCTTTTGTTCCTGCCCCCGGGGAAGACCGCCTTCACAAAACCTTCATACGGAGAAGGTTTGCAAAACGGAAAAAACATGGTATACTATACGAGTTATTAAGAAAACTTAAGAAATACTCCAGGTACAAAGGACAGCATTTTATATGATAACATTTACAAACGTAACGAAGATGTACGGAGAGAATGTTGGACTGGAGAACGCCAGTGTCAACATTGAAAACGGAGACTTCGTATTTTTGGTTGGTCCCAGCGGCGCCGGGAAGTCCACGTTTATCAAGCTTATTCTGAAGGAGCTTGACGCGGACGCCGGAAAGATCCAGGTCGGCGAATACGATGTGACCAACCTCTCGAACCGTCAGATACCGCAGCTGAGACGGAAAATCGGAATCGTGTTTCAGGATTTCCGCCTGCTGCCGAAGAAAACCGTATTTGAAAATGTGGCTTTTGCCATGGAAATCATGCATAAGAGCCGCCGTCAGATCCGCAAAAGGGTGCCTCAGGTTCTGACTCTGGTGGGAATCGGAGACAAGGCCAAGCGGTATCCGCAGGAGCTTTCCGCGGGTGAACAGCAGCGTGTGGCCATTGCAAGAGCCATCATCAACAACCCCAAGGTGCTGATCGCGGACGAGCCTACCGGGAATCTTGACCCGGACACCGCGACCGGCATTATGCAGCTTCTGGATGAGATCAATGAGACCGGAACGACCATCGTCATGGTGACCCACGCGAAGGACATCGTGGACCGCATGAACAAGCGTGTCATCGCCATTGAATCCGGTCATATCGTGCGGGACGATTACGGACAGTACGGATATGACGAGGATGACGATTACAGGGAGGAGGTCTTCACGGATGATTAGACTGTTCTACAACATCAAGCAGGCGATCCTCCAGATCGGCAGAAACAAAGGAATGGCGCTGGCCTCCATCTTCGCGATTACAGCGATGATGCTGATCCTCGGAATGTTCTTTGTGATCGTCGTCAACGTCAACCTGTTCACGGAAATGGTCAAGCAGGACTACGATACGGTTGAGGTCTACCTGATGGACAGCACGGACACCAAACAGGCTCAGACCATCATGGATACACTGGAAAACATCAACGGCGTGAATAAAGTACAGTACCGCACCCGGGATCAGGCGCTGAAAATTCTGAAGGAGCGCTGGGGAGAAAGCGGATATCTGCTGGACTCCCTGGGGGACAACCCTCTGCCCAATTCGATTCTGGTCAAGGTGGACAATCTGAGCGCGGCCAACCGGGTCAATTCGGCCGCGGGCAAGATCGCAGGGGTGGAGAGTACGAAATATTATAAGGAAACGGTTGACAAGCTGACCCGGGTCACCAACTTCATGGCGATTGCAGCTATGGTGATCATGCTGTTCCTGATTATCGTTTCCATCGTGGTCGTCGCGAACACCATACGTCTTACGGTGTTTGCTCGGGCACGGGAGATTTCCATAATGAAATATGTCGGCGCGACGAACTGGTTCGTCCGGGGGCCGTTCCTTGTGGAAGGTATCATCATCGGTGCGATCTCTTCGCTGATCGCGGCCGGCGCGACATATTTGTTCTATGGAAGGATTGTAGACGCTATCGGCGTCAAGGTGATGACAATTCTGTCGTCTCCGCTGGTGCCGGCAGGATATCTGGCAAGCAATCTGGTCATCATATTTCTGGCGCTGGGCGTCGGAATCGGATCGACCGGCAGTATCATCTCAATGAGAAAGTTCCTGGATAAGTAAGCAGGGAGGGTTCCGGATGAAAAGAAAGCAGTTACTGATTGTTACGATGATCGCGTCTCTGATTGTGTGTTTCTGTCCGCTTCAGGCCAGTTATGCGGCGAAGAGCGTGAAGAAACAGAAGAAGCAGCTGAAGGAGGTTCAGGCCCAGAAGGACGATATCTCCGAGGAACTGAGCACACTGAAGGCGCGGATCAAGAAGAAACGGAAAACACTGAATGCGATCAACAGCGACATCAGGGTGAAGGAAAAGCAGATCGCGAAGTCGGAAAAGGAACTGGAGCAGACAAAGAAGGACATCAATGCGCGTAAGGACGGTCTGAACAAGCGCCTTCGCAATATGTACAAGAGCGGATCCATCGGATATCTGGATGTGATTCTGGGTTCCAACAGTGTGGAGGAACTCGTTACAAATGTAGATCTGGTGCAGAAGATCTTCAGCAATGACCAGAGCATTCTGACTGAACTGAAATCCCAGAAGAAGGCGATTCAGGAGAAGGAAGCAAAGCTGAAGAAGGAGAAGTCGGAGCTGAGCGCGGAGCAGGAAAAGCAGAAGACGGCGAAGGCGTCTCTAGACAGCACAAAGGCTACGCTGCAGGCGAAGTATGATTCGCTGGAGAAGACCGAGAACAAGCTGAAGAACCAGATTGCCGCGGCGGCCAGCGCCGGCGGCGTCGTTTACTCCGGAGGCAAGTGGGCTTTCCCTCTGCCGGGCGGCTATACGCTGACCTCTCATTTCGGAGAGGCCAGAAGTTATGAGAGCCATCCGGGCGTTGACCTGGCTGTACCGACAGGAACGCCGGTTTACGCGGCGCAGAGCGGAAAGGTGGTAAGATCAGGTTCCTACGGCGGATACGGATACGCCGTGGTCATCTATCACGGAAACGGCCTTACCTCTGTTTACGGTCACAATTCCAGGCTCCTGGTCAGCGCGGGGCAGACAGTGAAAAGAGGACAGAAGATCGCTCTGGCGGGATCGACAGGCTGGAGTACGGGATCTCATCTCCATTTCGAGGTCCGCAACAGCTCCGGTACGCCGATCAGTCCGAGACCGTATATCGGAATCTCATGATGAAAGGAAGTAAATCTGCGAATGGAGCTGCAGCCGAAACTGATAGAACTACTGAATAACAGAGGAATACGGACAGAAGAGGAATTGGCAGAATTCCTCTCTGACCGTCCTCAGAAAACACATGATCCATTCCTGCTCCATAATATGGAGGCAGGAGTGGATTTAATTTTGTCTGCCATAGAAAAGGGCAGGAAGATCTGCGTGTACGGGGACTACGACGCCGACGGGATCACGTCTGTCGTCGTCATGACGGAGGTGCTGTCCGCTCTGACGGACCGGCTGATGTATTATATTCCGTCCCGGTTTGAAGAGGGATACGGGCTGAACATGGGCGCGATTGACCGCGTTCGGGCGATGGGTGCAGAATTCATCATTACCGTGGACTGCGGCAGCGTTTCCTGCGAGGAAGTGGAATATGCCAGAGAACTGGGTATGGAGATTCTGGTGACGGATCATCATACGGTGACGGACCGTATCGCCGACTGTCTCGTCATCAATCCAAATCAGCCGGACTGTAATTATCCCTGTCCGTGGCTGGCGGGCTGCGGGGTCGCCTTTAAGGTCTGTCAGGCAATCGTCCGGAAAACCGGGCTCCCGAAGAGCCTTCTTGTCCGGACTCTCGATATGGTGGGAATCGGAACCATCGGAGATATTGTCCCTCTGGTGGATGAAAACCGGACTCTGGCCAAGTACGGACTCCGGGCGGTTAATACGGGAGAACGGAGGAATCTGGCGAGACTTATTGATGCGGTCGGTCTGAAGCAGGGGCAGATTACGGCCGAGAACGTGTCCTTTGTTATCGTCCCCCATCTGAACGCGGCCGGAAGAATGGAGCATGCGCGCATTGCCGCGGATATTTTTCTGCCCCGGGATGAAGATCTGGTGAGTGAGAATATCCGGCGTGTCTGCGAGTGCAATCTGCAGCGGAAGAAGATTCAGGAGGAGATTTTCCGGAGCTGTGAGGAACAGGTGAACCGGGAGCAGGCGGAGAGCCTTTTCCTTATGCTGGATATGGGGAAGGCGCACGAGGGCGTGACGGGAATTGTCGCGGGGAAGCTGGCGGAGCAGTATTACCGTCCAACGGTGATTCTGACAGATACAGGCGAGAACTGCCTGAAGGGAACGGGACGCAGCATCCCCGGAGTGAATATTTACGAGGTGCTTAAACAAAGCGAGGATCTGTTTGAGCGGTTCGGCGGACATGCGGCGGCATGCGGTTTTACGATTCGGAAGGATCGTTTTCCACAGCTCCGTCAGAATGCAGAGAACCGGATGAAACAGCTCCGGGTGCAAAACCCGGATATTTTCCGGCGGAAAATCCGGACTGATCTGACTCTGAGCGGCACTGATGTGAATCCGGAACTGATTCAACAGCTGTCCCTGCTGGAGCCCTGCGGCTGCGGAAATGCAAAACCGCAGGTGGCAGTTCGCGGCAGGGCGGTGGATCCGGCGCGCATGGGAAGCAACGGTCAGTATATGCGATTCTACGAGCTGATGAGCGGCAGAAAACGCCTGGAATGCGTTGTGTTCCGGGATACGGACGCGATATGGGAAACCGTGTCTGAAGAGGGTGCCGCCGGATGTGAGGTCATCGGCTCTCTGGGGCTGAAGGAATGGAACGGAAGAGTCTCTATGCAGATGATCGTGGAAAATGTCCGTGAAATGTGATATACTGCGAGAATGGAACAGATGATAAAGACAGAAAAGAAAAAAATGATCCGCGTGATTGTGTGTACGGTAATCCTGACTCTTCTCGCCGCCGGCGCGGGGTTCCTGGCGTTTTGTAAAATCGGCGGAATGGCCTTTGTGAACAGCGACACCTACCGGCGGAACGCCGCAATCGCAGAAAAGTACAGCAAGCTGTACACGATCCAGAAGAAGATCAACACGAACGGCTACTACAAGGTCAGCGAGACGAAGCAGATGAACGCTATCTACAAGGCGCTGGTCAAAAGTGTGGGGGACAAATATTCCGTATACTTCACCGCCAAGGAGGCGAAGGAGTGGGACAACTACGTCAACGGAACATTTTACGGCATCGGCATCGTCTTCAGTGAGGACGAGGACGGAAATTACGTGATCAACGACGTTATGGACGAGAGTCCGGCCAAGTCCGCGGGGCTGAAGAAAAACGACATCATCCGGAAGGTGGATGGAAAGACCTATCCGGACACGACGGCGCTGAAGAAGGCGATTACGGGAAAACAGGGAACCAGAGTGAGGGTGACCTATGAACGCGGCGGCGCCGAGAAGACAGTTTCCATCATCCGGGGAGAGGTCAGAGAAATCACGGTGAAGGGAACGATGCTGAAAGGGAAGATCGGATATATCCGCATCAGCTCCTTTGCGGAAAAGACCGCGGAAGAGTTCAAAACTGAGCTGAAGGCTCTGGAAAAGAAGAATCCTAAGGGAGTGATCATCGATATCCGCGCCAACGGCGGCGGTTACGCGAATCAGGGCATTGAAATTGCGGATATGCTGCTTCCTGAGGGAACGATCACCTATGTCAGGGACCGGAACGGGAAGAAAACGTACTTCAATTCAGATGAGAGCAGCACCAGGCTGAAGTACGTCCTGCTGGTGGACGGAAACACCGCTAGCACCTCAGAACTTCTGGCGGCTGCAGTAAAGGATAACAGAGGCGGGAAGCTCGTCGGCGTCACGACCTTCGGCAAAGGCATCATGCAGGCGGAATATCCGTTCCGCGACGGATCTGCACTGAAGCTTACGACTCATCAGTATTTCTCCCCGAAGGGACATCAGATCAACGGGAAGGGTGTCCGGCCTGATTACGTGGTGAAGCTGAAGTCCTCAGACACGACGGACCGGCAGCTTCAGAAGGCGATGGATCTGCTGAAATAACCGGCGCGTTCGTTGACTTTAATGCGCAAAAGTGCTATACTCAGTGCAGAGAAGGTGGAAGGAGAACATTGGAAATGGCCTATGAATCGAAATTCCAGCGTGAAGATATCGATGAGCTGTTTGACGCGGTGCTTACGCTGAAGGACCGGGAGGACTGCTATCGTTTCTTTGAAGATATCTGCACCGTGAACGAGATCCATGCGATCGCGCAGCGGCTGCAGGTTGCCAGGCTGCTTTCGGAGAAGCACACGTATAATGAGATCGAGGAGGCGACCAGTGCGTCTACCGCGACCATCAGCCGTATCAACAAATGCCTGGTCTACGGCGCAGACGGTTACCGGCGGGTGCTGGAGCGTCTGGCCGCGAAGGAACCGGCTGAGCAGAAGGAATAATGCAATTACAGATGAAAACGATTACGGGTATGGGGCAGCGATGTGGAAGCTGTCCCCCGTTTTTTTGTTAAACGCTTTGAGGAAGCTTTGAAGGAACAGAACGGAGAGGAAGCATGAATTCAGTTTACATTTACGACGGCGACTACAAAACAGGGAAGGCAGGAGAGCATCTGGTCCGGCTGGCGGCGGCGCGGCACTGCCTGGAGGCCGGGCTTGACTTCGATCCGCGGAACGCGGAGATCGTGCGTGACGAGAAGGGCAAACCCTATTTTGCGGAGGTTCCGCTGGAATTTTCCCTGACGCACAGCGGAAAACTCTGGATGTGCATGTTCTCGGACGCTCCCTGCGGACTTGATCTGCAGCTGATGAAGGAATGCGATTACGAACGGCTGGCCGACCGGTGGTTTCTGCCGGGAGAGGCGGACTACGTGAGAGAGAACGGCGAGGAGGGGTTCTTCCGGGTCTGGGTGCGCAAGGAGGCCTACTGCAAGATGACGGGAGAAGGGCTCTTCGGCGGCGAGATGCCGGACGTGCTGACGGATGAGGGAAACTGCGGCGGAAGCCCCTACGCCTTCGGAGAAATCGAGATCTCCGATGAGATGAAATGTGCGTTCTGCACCTCCGGAGAACGGGAATACGAGCTGAGGATTCTGGCATGAACAGAAGCTGTGGTGAAGCGGCGGTAAGAAAACTCGCCGACAGGATGATGACAGCCGCAGAGATGAAATCGTTTCTGAGCGGGAAGGGTTATGAGGATGAGGAGATCCGGCAGACGATCCTGCAGCTCCGGGAGGACGGCTACCTCGACGACAGAAAATACTGCGCGGAATATTTTGTCGTCGCCTTCCGCAGGAACAAAGGAAAGTACCGTGTGTTCGCAGAGCTCCGGAGAAAGGGCGTGGATGAAGAAATCATCGCGGCCGCATATGAAGACTACGCGGATGAACAGCCTGTCGATGAGACGTCTATGGCCCGCGAGGAAGCGGAGAAGGTGCTGCGTCTCGCGGAGCTCACGCCGGAGGATCCCGTTCCGGACAAAATCAGGGGACGTATCGCGCGGAGACTCAACAGTCTGGGTTACGGCTCCGGGATTATCTACGCAATCCTGGAGGAACTGAAAAGAGGAGAGTGAAAGACTCTTTCAGCAGATATTTCCCCGGGAAAGGAGAAAAAATGATACGGAATAAAGACAGGAAAATCGCGGTTGTTTATTTTTCACTGGGAGGAAATACAGAGTATGTGATACAGCGGATCCTGGAGACGATCGGCGATGGGACGGCGGTCGATGTGATCCGTCTGGAGCCGGTCCGTCCCTATGCTGACGCGGGCCCGATGAAATACATCAAAGGAGGCGCTGCCGCATCCCTGGGCTCCAGGCCGCAGCTGAAGCCGTACAGCTTTGACCCGAAGAAATATGACGCGGTTATTGTGGGCTCTCCGATCTGGGCGGGCACGATTGCCCCGCCGATCCGCACATTTCTGCTGGCTAACAGAATCAGGGGCAAGAAAATCGGCGTCGCTCTGTGCAGCTCCTCGGGGAGGGCGGATAAATGCTTCAGCAGAATTGAAAAATATCTGAAGAAAACCGAGATTATCTCAAAACTGAGCCTGGTCGATCCGGCGAAAAAGAAAAGCGGCGGAGATCTGTACGAAATCCGGAGATTTGTCCGCGAAATAATGGAGGCGAGAGGATGAAGGAAATTGTTTTAGTTCCGGACACGCCGCTGTACAATTATGTCGATGTGGCGGTCATGGATTTTCCGAAAGGCAGGGAAGACGGGACACAGCGGCGTCGCTGCGTGATACGGATGGAGTTCTCCAGATACGATGTGGGTCAGCTGCAGAAGCGGGGAATGGACATGGACGCGGCGATGCGCTACTATGAGGACTACCTTTACAGAGTGGTGAAGGCGAACCTCGCTTCCGACTGGAAATGCGTGGACGGCTGGGATCAGGTCATGAATATGGTAAGGGAAAACGTGGCCCGCTTTTACTGACGCAGCGTTTATCCTCCTGCCGGAAGGGTATATAAAGAAGGTAGACGACAAACAAAAAATTAACGGAAAGAGATGATTTTTTTATGGCAAAAGTAGATATTTTCTCCGGCTTTCTCGGAGCCGGAAAGACGACGCTGATCAAGAAGCTGATTGAAGAGGCGTATGGCGACGAGAAGATCGTTCTGATCGAGAACGAGTTCGGCGAAATCGGCGTGGACGGCGGTTTTCTGAAGGATACCGGCGTGCAGATCAATGAGATGGACTCGGGCTGTATCTGCTGCAGTCTGGTAGGCGATTTCGGGCGGGCGCTGAATCAGGTCATCGAGCAGTTTTCTCCGGACCGGATTCTGATCGAGCCTTCGGGCGTGGGAAAACTCAGCGACGTGATTATCGCCGTGCAGGATCTGCATAATGATCAGATTCAGCTGAACGGGTTCACGACCGTCGTGGACGCGAAGAAATGCAAAATGTATATGAAGAACTTCGGCGAGTTCTTTAACAATCAGGTAGAGCACGCGAGCTCTATCATTCTGAGCCATGTGGACGGACTTTCTCAGGAGAAGCTGGACGCCTGCGTCGCTCTTCTGAGGGAGCACAACAAGGATGCGTCCATCGTTACTACGCCGTGGGATCAGATTACGGGTGCGCAGATTCTGGAAACCATGGAGAAGAAAAAGACTTTGTCCGCGGAGCTCGACAGACTCCGTGAAGAGGCTTATGCGGAGGAGGCAGCTCACGCCCACGAGCATGAGCACGACCACCATCACCACGACCATGAGCACCATGACCACGACGAGCATGACCATGAACACGAGCACCATGAACATGAGCAGCATCATCACCACGACCATGAGCATCATGAGCATGAGCACCATCATCACGACGGGCACCACCATGCAGATGAAGTGTTCGAGGATTTCGGAGCGGAGACCACACATAAATATACGCAGGAGCAGATACGCGATGCACTGACCGGCCTTCAGAATATCGCCGAGGCGGGACAGGTGCTCCGGGCAAAAGGTATCGTAGAGGGCGAGGACGGACAGTGGATCCATTTCGATTATGTGCCGGGAGAACCGGATGTACGTACAGGCGCCACTGCGACGACCGGTATGATCTGCGTTATCGGCGCGGGAATCGACCGCGACCGCATCCGCGAGCTTTTCGCGCTGTAGCCTGAAGTCGGCCGGGGATTATAAGGAGAACAAAGGAGGCAGTATGGAAATACCGGTATATCTGTTTACAGGCTTTCTGGAGTCGGGAAAGACCACGTTCATCCAGGAGGCTCTGGAAGGTCCGGACTTTAATATGGGTGAGCGGACTTTGTTTCTGCTGTGCGAAGAGGGCGAGACGGAATATCACCCCTCTAAGTTTTTCGGAACGAATGTTTTCTTTGAGACTGTTGAGAATGAAGAGGATCTCAGCGAGGAACTGCTGGTCAGCCTGCAGAAGAAGCACCGCGTGGAACGCGTAATTGTAGAATACAACGGAATGTGGGGACTGGACAGCTTTTATCGCGCTATGCCTGCAGAATGGCTGACCTATCAGGAAATGATGTTTGCGGACGCCCGCACATTTCTGTCATATAATCAGAATATGCGGCAGCTGGTGTTCGACAAGCTGAAGAGCGCGGAGCTTGTGGTGTTCAACCGCTGTGACCGCAAAAAAATGGATGAGGTCGATGAGGAAGGCGTTTCCACAAAGATGCAGTTCCATAAAATTGTCCGGGTCGCCAACCGGAAGAGCCAGATACTCTACGAGTACGGCGAAAATGATGTTGAGATGGACACGATTCCGGATCCGCTGCCCTTCGACACGGAGCAGCCGGTCATCACGATCCGGGACGACTGGTATGCGGAATGGTACCGCGATATCAACGAAGATCAGCAGAAATATGACGGCAAGGTTCTTCATCTGAAGGGACGTCTGGTGAACGGCGGAGACATTCCGAAGAACAAATTCGTGTTCGGACGCCATGTCATGACCTGCTGCGTCGAGGACATTCAGTTCGCGGGACTGGTCTGCAAATGGACCGATGAGGCGGCGTCCTTCGGAAACGGCGACTGGGTTACTGTTTCTGCAAAGGTCCGTATTGAAGATGATCCTGTGTATGCGGGCGAGGGCCCCGGGCCGGTGCTCTACTGCACCGAGGTGAAGAAGGCGGCGCCGGCGGTGCCGGAGGTCGCGACGTTCTGAGGTACGCGGCGGCGCCCTGATTTTCGCTGAATGCGCGCAACCCGGGACCGGCTGTGCGGAACCCGGGCTGTACAGAAGCGGAGTGCGTGCAGGAACCGATGACGGAGATATATATGGAGCAGAATGGAATCGTATGTTCAGTTGTCATACATACAGATCAGAAAAAAGAAGAGCTGCAGAAGGCCCTGCGTGCGCTGGAAAATCAGACTGCCGGTTTTCCGGGGAGTACGCAGGTGCTTTTGATTGAAGACAGAGGCGGGGAGGAGCAGCACCGTCGGTGCGCTGATTTCAGGGAAAAGCACGGAGAAAATGTTCTGATTCTTTCCGGATCGGCGGTCTCTGCACTGAAGGAACTCAGAAAGTATGTCCGGGGCTGTTATGTGAACTTCTCCGGCAAGGGCGACTACTGGGATGCAGACGCCCTGAGGCTTGTCATGAAAGCGATAAGCGCGCTTCCGCAGGGCAGTGATCGGGCTGCTCGGAAAGCCGGAGATTCTGCAATACCGGAAGACGGCGGTCCGGAAAATATTTCAGAAACCTGTCCGGAAATTATTACCTGCCGCCGGGAATATCACGGAAAACGAAGGGGCTTTGTCGGAGCGGGCGACCGGAACTTCAGGAAGTCTCATCTTTGTAAAACCGATAAAAGACCGAAGGAAGTCCTGTACGATCTGAGCTCCTCCTTCATTCCCGCATCTCTGCTGACGGAGGAGGAGTCTGCTCTGCAGGCGGGCGCGGCTGAGCGCCAGACACTTATCGGCAGGCTGGCGCTGCGGACCGGAAGAATCCGTTACCTGAGAGAGGCGGTGTGCCATGTTTCAGACGTGATTCCCGAACGGGGAGCATGGGATTTTCTGGACAGAAGGGATGAATACTTCTCCTATGCAAAGGCCGCGTATTCCGGTATGATCGAATGCTCCCGAAAATACTGCGGCGAAGTCACTGCCTATGCGCAGAATTTTATTCTCGGCGATCTGCAGACCCGGCTGAAGCAGCCTCTTCCATCGGAAATGTCCCGGGAGGAAAGAACTGCATACAGGGAACTTATCAGCGGAATTCTGGCTGAAGTGGAGGATCTGACCATCGTACAGTCCCGCCTTCCACTTCCTTACAAAGCATACGCGCTTCATCTGAAATACGGTGACAGGGCTTTTCCGCAGGATCTCCTTCTGAGCAGGATCCCTCTGCAGATCCGGATGCTGGAAGAAAGGGACGGAATGCTTCATCTGGAGGGCGTGAGCGCGCATCGTATTCCGGGAGAGAATCGCGAAATCCGGGCGGTGGATACAGTC
Organism: Hornefia porci; assembly: GCF_001940235.1. NCBI lineage: Bacteria > Bacillati > Bacillota > Clostridia > Peptostreptococcales > Anaerovoracaceae > Hornefia > Hornefia porci. The sequence goes on from NZ_MJIE01000001.1 coordinate 2,775,389, forward strand.
GGCCGCGAATGGAACCCTCTCTGCACCGGAAATTCACATTATGACCGGAAGGGAATGCTTGGCGATCTGGCTCAGCAGGGGATCTGGTTTTCACTGGATCTTCCGCTGAAGGGAGATACTGTTTACCGGTTCCGGATTTCCGACAGTATGGGCAACTGTGCGTGGATGCCGCTGAAGCTGCAGAAGTGGTCCAGACTTTCAGGTGTGGAGAATTCCTTCTTTCTCTGCGGGAACAGGATGGTCAGCCGGGAAGAGAATGGAATTGCCGTTTCGTCAGGTAATCTGTATGCGGCGTGGAGGGCCGCAAGGAAACGCGACAGATCCCTGAAGAAGCTGGAAAAGCCTGAGGTCCTGCGAATTCGGAAAAGAGCTGCCGGTCTGAAGAAAAGATCGAAAAAGCGGCCGATCTGGCTGGTCTTCGACCGTGCGTACCGCGCCGGTGACAACGGCGAGGCGCTGTTCCGGTATCTGATGAAAAGCGATGCGAAGCAGAGCAGAGAAATTTATTTTGTTCTCAACGCGGACAGCGAGGATTACGAACGGATGGCGAAGGCAGGACCCGTGCTGAAGTACGGATCGGAGGAGCATTTGGCGTATTTCCTGGCGGCATCGAAAATCATTTCCTCTGCGGCGGACCAGTGGGTCATCAACCCCTTTGGCAAAGACAGAAAGTATTACCTGGATATGATCGAATCGGATTTTGTGTTCCTGCAGCACGGCGTTATTCAGAATGACCTCTCCGGATGGCTGCACCGGGGGAATGTGAATATCCGCATGATGGTTACCTCCGGTGAACGGGAATACCGGTCTGTTCTGGACGGCAATTACGGATATGACGAGAGCGTTGTGAAGCTGACGGGGATGCCGCGGCATGACCGGCTTCGGGATCGCAGGGAAAAGCTGATTGCGTTTCTGCCTACCTGGCGGAAGGATCTCGCCGGAACCCTCAGCGACAGGGCGGGGGAACGAAAATATTCCGAGAGTTTTCGGGAGACCGGGTACTTCCGGTTTTATGACGGCCTGCTCCATTCGCCGGAGCTCCTTGAAGCTATGGAGAGGGCCGGGTATCGGGGTGAATTTCATCTGCATCCTTCGCTGCGCAGCCAGCTCAGGGATTTTCATTCGAACTCGCTGATTACCGTCGGGGATGATCAGATGGATTACAGCGATATCTTTGCGCGGGCGGCTCTTCTGATTACGGACTACTCCAGCGTCGCGTTTGATTTTGCCTATCTCAGGAAACCGGTGATATATACGCAGTTTGACAGCAGCGACATAGAAGGACGTCACATCTTCCGGCAAGGCTATTTCGACTATGAGCGGGATGGTTTCGGACCGGTGGTCTGCGATCTGAAGACTGCAGCAGATACGATTGTCCGTTTCCTCTCGACAGACTGCGCGGAGCCGGAGCTGTACAGGGAGAGAGTGGACTGCTTCTTCCGGTATCACGACCGCCGCAATTCGGAGCGCGTCTGCCGTGAAATTATCAGGATGGAAGACGCAGCCGGTCCGCGTCCGGGAAAACATTATTTTACAAAGATTTAATATAACTTTTACAGTCCTCTGATAGATAAAAAAAGCTCTGTTTTTGTAAAATTAATGTGAGCGTAAAGGAGGACAGACGAATGAATGAAACGATAAGAGTGGCGTTTGGGCTGATTGGCGGGCTGGCGCTGTTCCTGTTCGGTATGAACATGATGAGCGACAGCCTTCAGAAGGTTGCCGGAGAGAAAATGAAAAAGGTGCTGGCGATGTTGACGCGGAATCCCCTTCTCGGTGTGATTTCCGGAGCGCTGGTAACAGCCGTGCTGCAGAGCAGCAGCGCCACCACGGTTATGGCAATCGGATTCGTCAGCGCGGGTCTGATCTCTCTGCCCCAGGCAATTTCGGTAGTATTCGGGGCAAATATCGGAACGACGATGACTGCGCAGATCATCGCATTCAATATCAGCGACTATATCTATCCGATTATCTTCGTCGGATTTATTATCCAGTTTGTAGCAAAATCAGAGAAACTGAAATATATCGGGCAGGCGGTTCTGGCTTTCGGACTTCTTTTCCTGGGAATCGACACCATGGGAAATGTCATGAAGCCACTGGCGGACAGCCCGTTTTTTGTGAACCTCATTGCTCAGGTGTCAGACGTTCCCGTGCTGGGCGTACTGGTGGGAATGTGTATGACGCTTGTGGTGCAGAGCAGCTCCGCCACCATTGCGGTACTGCAGAACTTCGCTTCCCAGCCCGGACCGGACGGCGTATCGAGCATCCTCGGACTGGCCGGAGCGATTCCGGTGCTGCTGGGAGACAACATCGGAACCACGATTACCGCGATTCTGGCCAGTATCGGACAGAGCCGGGATGCGAAGCGGACCGCACTGGCACACTGCCTGTTCAATGTATCCGGCACATGCCTGTTCATCTGGTTTATCAAGCCCTACGCCAGGCTTATTCAGTACATATCACCGCATGGGAACGAGGTCGCGGTGATCTCCCGTCAGATCGCCAACGCCCACACCTGCTTCAATCTTACAATGACACTGATCTGGCTGCCTCTGCTGTGGCTCATGGTGAAGATGGTAATGAGGATTCTGCCTGAGAAGGATTATGAGCGAAAACCGATTACAACACTGGACGACAATCTGCTGCATCAGCCGGTATCCGCTCTGCACCTGGTATTTGAGGAAATCATCTCATGCAGCGATCGCGTTAATGATATGCTGGTCTCTCTCCGGGGAATCCGGCTGAAAACCCTTAAGGATACATTGCAGGTGGTTCATTCTGAGGCGCAGGAAATCGCGGTACAGGGTGATGCGATCAGTGAATATCTGGCGAAGATGTTCTCCAAAGGCGTCCTGACTGAAACGCAGGCGTCAGATACAACGGGACTGATGCTGGTAGTGAACGATATCGACCGGATCAGCGGACTGTGCGGGCAGATTTCTGATAACCTGGCTGCGGCGAATCAGGGAAAGTCCGGATATTCTAAGGAGGCGATTAAAGAGATTTCCAAACTGTTTGATGTCCTGTCCGGACTTTATGAAGCGGTGCACAGGAGCATTGTCATGGGGAATGTGACGGCGATGCAGAAGTCTATGGAAGACAAAGAAGAACTGGTGCGGCTCGACGATAAGATTCGCGCCGCTCATATGAAGAGGGTCGGCAAGGGTCTGTGCGACGCCAATCTGACAATATCCCTGAACGACCTCCTCCATGACGTGGAACGGATAGGAAACACCTGCCTGGATCTCATGGAAATGGCGTCACAGGAAATTAATTTCAGCAAATTCCTGATCGACAAAAAGAAAAACGCCGGCGGCCCTCCGGCAGTATCCGGGTCAAGACCCACACTTCAGGCATAGCAGCCGGGGCTCCGTCTGCCGCGTGCCGGAAATCGTGCATTAAAAACGGACTGCTCTGAAGACAGTCCGTTTATCGTTCATTATTATTCACTTTTACTGACTGAAAGACATATCGTAATCTATATAAATTGAATCTCGATCTATATCAACTTCGGTATATCTACTCCTTCCATAGACTCCGCAACTGTTACGATATCTGCATGGGCAACCGCTCTGCTGCTTCCGAGTTCTCCGCGCTGTCGGTTTATCTGCGTGTCCGGCAGGTCTTTCCCTTCATCCGTCTCAGTCATACTGTTTGATTTCAGATCCGTCCAGTCTGACTCCGAAGCAGAAGGCTATGCCCGAATATGTCTCCCGGTCCAATGGTCCGCTTCTGCAATGGCCCTCACTCCTTTCCTGTACCCTTGGTACTTTCTTTATGTACATATACTAATACATTATCGCGCAAAAGTCAATAGGATTCCGGCAAAATATCTGAAATAACTGAAATCATCGCAGAATCCGGTTCCCTGTAGCCGACTTGAAAATATGTGATATAATGGTATCGGTGGCCGCGGGCCACGAGAGGGAGGAAGAATATGCAGATTACAGATCGGATTAAGAACTGCAACGGCTGCGGCGCATGTATCGTCGGCTGCCGCGAATACTGTATGAAGATGGAAAAGGATGCGGACGGACGGATGAAGCCGGTCATCGATGAAAACGGCTGCAAGCTCTGCAATAACTGCGTGCTGTACTGTCCTTTGTACAATCCGGTGGAGATGCCGGGGTTCACGAATTACTATGAGTACAGCGATGACTACTATTATCGGGATATGCCGAAGGTGTACAGAGAGACGCTGAGACAGGCGAAGTCCGGACAGACGGTGGAGTTCGCGGGAACTCTGTGTCAGATTGCCGGGCTGATTTCACTGATGGGGAACAGACTGAAGCCGAATGTGAAGCTTTATCCGCTGCACTGCGATCCGGACCATCCCCACAGACCGGAATGCGCAGAATGTGAGTTTGTAAGAAGATAAACCGGTAAGAAGATGAACCAGAGAGAAGCGAAGAAGAGACTGAGAACGGAAATGAAGGAGCGGGCCCGCGGTCTGTCGCGGGACTATTGTACGGCCGCCAGCAGGAGAATCTGCGACAGAGTGACGGCAGATGCGGATTATCAGCAGGCCCGTGTCGTATTCTGCTTTGTCGGCGTAGGCGCGGAGCCGGATACAAGAGCCATCCTGGAGGATGCGCTTCGGAGTGGAAAGAAACTCTGCGTTCCGCGATGTATCGACAAAACAACCATGGAGGCAGTGGAGATCCGCAACTGTGACGAAGATCTGGAACGAGGCTTTTACGGGCTTCTGGAGCCGAAGGAGGGCCTTGCGTCCGTTCCGCGGGAAGAGATCGAATTCGGCATCATTCCCTGCGTCAGCTGCGATCACGACGGAAATCGTCTGGGGCACGGCCGGGGCTACTATGACCGTTACCTGGAAGGGATGGAATTTCCCTGCGCGCTGATCTGCTTCGAGAAGATGACCTGCGGGCCGGGAGAGATTCCGGTGGATGAGTATGACAGGAAAATCGCCAGGGTGATCACGGATGCTGAGTAATTTTCTGGTATGCGTGTGGGCGGTGCTGCCGCTGTTTATTCTGATGCTGATCGGAGCCGCCGTGAAGTGGAAGGGACTTCTGACGGCAGAGGAAGTGAGCCGACTGAACCATATGATTTTCATCGTGTGCTATCCCTGCATGATGTTTGAGAACCTGTACGGGGCGGATCTCGCACAGGCATTCAACCTCAGACTGATTCTGTTCGGCGTGGGCTCAGTTCTCGCGGTATGCGCCGTATCGATTCCGATCGTCATGAAGCTTGAGCCCTCGCAGCGGAGTCGGGGTGCGATGATTCAGGCGATCTACCGGAGCAATTTCATCATCATGGGGCTTCCGATGGCGATTAATGTGTACGGACGGGGGAACGTCGCGGTCACGGCTGTGCTGATCGCGGTGGTTGTGCCGCTTTACAATGTTCTTGCTGTCGTCATACTGGAGGTCTTCCGGGGAGGGAAACCGGATGTGAAGACAGTCGCGAAGGGCGTCGTTACGAATCCGATCATTCTCGGAGCGATCGCGGGGCTGTTCTTTGTTTTCACGGGGATCAGACTTCCCGCCGCCATAGAGACTGTGATCGGGGATCTCTCCGTCACGGCGACGACGATGGCGCTGGTGGTGCTGGGGGCGTCCTTCAGCTTTCAGAGCCTGGGACGGTGCAGAAGGAACCTGGTGATCTGTGTGACGGGAAGGCTGATTGTCGTGCCGGGAATTTTCCTGACCGTCGCGGCGGCTGCGGGTTTCCGCGGAGTCGCCTTCGTCAGTCTGGTTTCCATGCTGGCGGCGCCGACTGCGATTTCTTCGTATACCATGGCGGAGTCCATGGGAAGCGATGGGGAACTGGCGGGGAACTGCGTGATTTTTTCATCAGCGTTTTCCTGTCTGACGCTGTTTCTGTGGCTGTTCCTGTTCAGGAATTTAGGAATGTTTTAACAAAATGCAGATAGAAATGTTTTAACAAAATGTAAAGGAGAAAAATTATGGCAGATTGTAATCATGATTGCGGCAGCTGCGGGGAAAGCTGCGGAGAACGTCAGGGAGGAATCCCCAAGGCGCCGATGAACAGTGAGTCCAATATTCGTAAGGTGATCGGAGTGGTCAGCGGAAAGGGCGGCGTCGGAAAGTCCTCTGTCACGTCCATGCTGGCGGTGGCCGCGTCTCATCTCGGGAAGCAGGTCGCCGTGATGGACGCCGACATCACCGGCCCGTCGATTCCGAAGGCCTTTGGAATCACTGACAAAGCGATGGGGAACGATGAGATCATTCTTCCGCAGGCTACAAAGAGCGGAATTAAAACAATGTCCATCAACCTGCTGCTGGAGAACGAGACGGATCCGGTGGTCTGGAGAGGGCCGGTGCTATCCAACGTCATCCAGCAGTTCTGGAGCAATGTCGTATGGGGCGATATCGACGTCATGTTCGTGGATATGCCCCCTGGAACGGGAGATGTGGCTCTTACGGTTTATCAGACTCTGCCCGTGGACGGAATCGTCATCGTGACATCACCTCAGGAGCTGGTGGGAATGATTGTGGAGAAGGCGTACAAAATGGCGGAGATGATGAATGTTCCGGTTCTGGGAATCGTGGAGAACATGTCGTATTTCCGCTGCCCGGACTGCGGGAGCGAGCATGCGATTTTCGGAGAAAGCCATGTGGAAGAGGTCGCCGCCTCATATGGAATTAAAAATATCGCGAAGCTGCCCATCGATCCGGCGCTGGCTGCCGCCTGCGACAGCGGAACTGTTGAAGATTACCGCACTGAGGCGATGGACCGCCTGGCTGACGCGCTGATCCGGTAGCAGAAGGGAGCTGAGAAACAAATGGAAGGTTTCTGCAAGATGTGCAGGGTCTGCGACGGCAGAGCCTGCGGGAACACGATTCCGGGTCCGGGCGCCAAGGGCGTCGGCGATACAGCAATCCGGAACTACGACAAATGGAAGGAGATTCGTGTCAATATGGACACGATCTGTGAAAACAGGCAGCCGGATACGACGCTGGAACTTTTCGGCAAGAGGTTCCGCTTTCCGGTTTTCGCGGGACCGGTGGGCGCTGTGGAACTTCATTACGGCGACCGTTATGACGACCTCGCCTATAACAACATTCTGATTCCCGCTGCCCGGGAGGCCGGCATTGCAGCCTTTACAGGTGACGGAATGAATGAGCAGGTCATGATCTCCGCATGCAGCGTCATCGGCGAGAACGACGGCTTCGGAATTCCCACGGTCAAGCCCTGGAATGCGGAAATGGTAGCACAGAAGATGGAACTGGTGCGGCAGTCCGGCTCCTTTGCGGTGGCGATGGATATCGACGCTGCGGGACTTCCGTTTCTGAAGAACTTCCAGCCGCCGGCGGGAAGCAAATCCACGAAGGAGCTGACGGAAATTATCCGGGAGGCGGGCGTACCATTTATCGTTAAAGGCGTTATGACGGTGGCAGGAGCGAGAAAGGCGGTGGAGGCGGGAGCGTCGGCCATCGTCGTGTCCAATCACGGCGGACGGGTCCTGGATCAGTGTCCCGCTACGGCAGAGGTTCTGGAGCAGATTGCCGACGCCTGCGGCGGCGCTGTGAAGATCCTGGTAGACGGCGGGATCAGAAGCGGCGTGGATATTTTCAAGGCTCTGGCGCTGGGCGCGGATGCGGTTCTGATCGCCCGTCCCTATGTCTGCGCGGTTTACAGGCAGGGCGCACAGGGCGTGTCAGAACTCACCGAGCAGCTGGGCACAGAACTGGCAGACACTATGGCCATGTGCGGCGCGGCGTCTCTTTCGGAAATCCGCAGAGAGATGGTGTTCCGAGGATAAACGGCAGAAAAATACCGCCTTACGGTATCTCACCGGGGCGGTTTTTTTGTGAATGCGGCGGCGTGCGCGTCTATCGGCTGAGCCGGGGACCGATCTGTCTGAGAAAGGCGGATACAAAGGCGTTTATTTCAAGATAGCTGATGCGGTCGGCCTTTTTCAGAATCAGATATCCGCTCTCAAAGGCAGGATATTTCTCCAGTGTTTTCATCGTTTCCTCCCCCAGAATCCTCCGGGCGTCGATAACCGGAATTCCGGGCGCAGCCTTGACGGCAGGGAAACTCACCTCAAGGCTCCCGCTCTCCCGCGACATCATCAGGCTGTAGGGCTGCTCCGGGGTGGGGAACAAAATGTAATCCACTGCGTTTCTCCGTTTATCGGCCCGCAGATCCAGTCCGCCGTCGCCGGCCCGCAGTTCCCTAACCGTGAAATCGCCTGCGCCGAAGCCGAGGGAGAACATCGCGCGATGAAAGTCTGTCTTTTCGATGACGGGGAGCAGCTTCCCCAGCTGAAGGATATCGTCGTGATTGTGGAGGAGAATTTTCGCTTCCAACTTCGGATCATGATTCGTCATATACCGCTGATAGAGCCGGACGCTGTCATAGCCGCTGATTTCGTCTTTCCGGGCGGCGTCAAGTCCCATAAACCGCTCTACGTTTTTCTGCGCCAGAGAGCCGATTGCCGCCTTCAGGTCGGAATGGTAGTGGAGAACCATATAGAGATCCAGATCGGCCATGTTCAGCGCGCCGGTGTCAATTCCGTAGCGTGCGGCGCGCGTCCGCAGAAACGGGAGATCGAAGGAGCGCCCGTTGTATGTGACGACCAGATCGCACTCGGCAAGATCCCGGACAGTCGCCCGGATCACCTCCGGCTCGTCTCCGGAACGGTCAGAAAAGTACTGGGTCGCAGTCGCGCTTCCGTCCGGACGGAGCCGAAGAATGCCGGAAAGGATCAGGCTGTCCCGTTTCGGGTACAGGCCGGTTGTCTCGATATCGAATACGGCGATTTCCGAGCCGGCGGTATAGAGTGAAAACGCCCGGCTCCGGAAGGGCTCAGTCTGAACTTCTTTTCGTATTGTTTTCATCTGAATTTTCTCCGGGAAACAAAATAGACCGCAGGGGTGCAGTCTACTTTGTTCAAAAGGGGTATTGGGATTAGAGATTAATGAGGTTATCAGGGGGATAACCACAATTTGATTATATAAGATTAGCGTCCGAATTGCAAGAGCCAAAAGCTAAAAATCAGTTTTTTTAGTTAGTTTTTTTCGAAAAAACGCTATTCCCAATAGAGTTTACGAGTGATATAATATTGTAAAGTAATTAAAAATGAGGTAATGATTCGCATGAAATATGGATTTATCGGCGTAGGAAACATGGGCGGCGCGATTTTGCGCGGTCTCCTGAACGCGGGAGCACTGAACCCGGAGGACGTGATGGTGGCGGGACGGAATCCTGAACGCTCCGCGGAACAGGCGCAGGACTTCGGTGTGAAAGCCGCGGTCAGCCGTGCGGCGCTGACCGCCTCCTGCGATGTTATCTTTGTCGGCGTGGAGCCGGGAACCTTTCCGGAAATCCTTCCTGAAATCGCGGAGACTTTCACTCAGGATAAACTTCTCATTTCCATGGCTGCGGGAATCACCCTCGACCGGATAGAGGAAACGCTGGGGACGGATGCGAAGCTCATCCGCATCATGCCCAATACGCCTGCCGGAGTCGGGGAGATTATGGTCAGCGTCAGCCGCAACGGAAATGTGAGTGATGCTGAGGCACAGAGCATTGTAAATCTGCTGAGCAGCATCGGAAAGGCCGGCGAGGTGCCGGAGGAGCTGATTCATGCAGTGATCGGTGTCAGCGGATCCAGTCCCGCGTATACATATATGTATATTCAGGGGCTTGCAGAGGCCGGCGAAAAGGCAGGGATGAGTGCCTCTGATGCCCGTATGTTTGCGGCGCAGGCTGTTCTGGGAGCGGCGAAGCTTGTTTTGTCTGCGGACAGGGATCTTGAGGAAATGATCGACAGCGTCTGCACTCCGGGAGGAACGACCTGCGAAGCGGTGAACTTCCTTAGAGCGCACGGCTTTCGGGAAATCGTAAGAGACGGCGCCGGAGCAGCCATTCGCAAGTCTGAGGCGATGAGCGGCGGAGAGAAGGATTGACGGCTGCCGGAACCGGGAGGAAGAGCCGGCAGAATCAACAGGAAAAGTAACGGAAAAAGGAACAGCAGGAAAGAGAGACGAGACATTGACTTTTGAGGAAAAGACGATTCGTTCTGAAATTGTGTATCACGGAAAACTGATCGATGTACGCAGAGACATCGTGACTACGGTGGACGGACAGTCTTCGCGGGAGATCGTGGAGCATGCCGACGGCGTCGTAATCGCGGCGCTGAAGCCGGACGGGAATATTATCATGGAGCGTCAGTACAGAAAACCGGTGGAGGATGTGGTCTTCGAGATTCCCGCGGGGAAAATGGATCCGGGCGAGGAGATGGAAGAGGCGGCTCTGCGGGAGCTTCGGGAGGAAACCGGCTATACGCCGGAGCATATCCGGTTTCTGACGTCCTCATGGCCGTCGGTGGGATTTTCCAGAGAGGTTCTGCATGTCTTTCTCGCGACGGGACTCCATGCGGGGGAGACAGATCTGGATGATAACGAGGCGATCGATCTTGAGGAGCATCATATCGACGAGCTTTATGATATGGTGATGCGCGGCGAACTCACGGACGGGAAGAGTCAGGTCGCGATTCTGATGGTGAAGGGTCTGATCGACCGCGGAGAGCTGGACGATTACCTGGAATAGAGATCGGGTCAGGCAGGCCGGGTGAGCAGGCAAAAGAGTGGAGAGCAGTATGGAAGTAGAAAATTTCCTGGAATATATCACGAGCACCAGAAAGGTGTCCCAGAACACGGTCGCGGCGTACCGGCAGGATCTTCTTGCCTTCGGAAGGTTTCTGAAGCAGAACGGAATCGAGCATTACGCGATGGCAACGAACACACAGGTTGTATCCTATCTGATGCAGCTGAAGCAGAGCGGAAAGTCCAGAGCGACGGTAAACCGCAAACTGGCGTCGATCCGTGCGCTGTATCGTTATCTGCAGGGAAAAGGAGAAATCAGCGAGAATCCCACAGAAGGAATCAAGTCCCCGAAGATTAACCGGAAAGAGATCTCGTATCTGAGCATAGAGGAAGTGGAATCGCTGCTGGCGACGCCGGACGATTCCGTGAAGGGAAAACGGGACCGGGCTATGCTGGAGGTGCTCTACGCCACCGGCATACGCGTCAGCGAGATCATCGAGCTGCGGATGTCTGACGTCAATCTGAATATGGGCTTCGTCATGTGCAGCGGGAACCACGGACGGGCCAGAATCGTGCCGATGGGCGGGCCTGCGCGGTCAGCCCTGCAGACATATCTGGATGAAAGCCGTCCGGCGCTGATCCGTGATCAGGAGGACGGCCCGGACAAGCCTTTGTTCGTCAATTACATGGGAGAACAGTTTACACGTCAGGGCTTCTGGAAAATCCTGAAGCAGTACGGAAAAGCGGCGAATCTGGAGGATAAGCTGACGCCCCAGACCCTGCGCAATTCTTTTGCCATGCACATGGTACAGAACGGAATCGATATGAAATCCCTGCAGGAGCTCATGGGCCACGAGGATATTCTGGCGACGCAGGTGTATTTCGAGCATATGCGCAACCGGATCAAGGACATTTACGACAGGACTCATCCACGGGCCTGAGAAGGGACGCCGACTATGCTGAACGTCTTCTTACAGATTGTAGATACGCCGGAGGAACAAAGCCGATTCGAAGATCTTTATTACAGCTACAGGAAGCTGATGTTTTATATTGCCTCAGAAATACTGCATGACTCGGGACTTGCCGAGGATGCGGTGAATGAGGCTTTTTTTCGTATCGCAAAAAATTTTTCAAAAATTAATGAGGTTCATTGTCCCCGGACGCGGAATTTTATCGTTATTATAGTCAGAAACATTTCGATTGATATGGTCAGACGGGATTCGGACGGAGCAGCTGCCGCGGAGGAATTCGTGGATACGATGGAGGATACGGCGGCGGAGCTTCCGGAGTCCCGGCTGGAGTTTGCTGAAACAAAGCGTGTGATCCGCGAGCTCCCGGCGATTTATCGCGACGTGCTCCTGCTGTTCTTCGTGGACGGCTATGAGACAAAGGAAATCGCGGAATTCCTGGGGCTGCGTAGAGAGACGGTAAAAAAGAGGCTGCAGCGCGGCCGCGCCATACTTCAGGAAAGGCTGAGAACCGATGAATGATGTCAGAGAAGCGATGCTTCAGGTCTACGCTGAGGAATTTCAACAATTGAAGAAACGTTCCGAGGAACAGCCGGAGCATCAGTTCTCCCGACGTTTTAAACGAAGGATCCGCCGCGCGGAGAGGCTTGCGGAGCGCCGTGTACGGACAATGCGTCCGAGGCTCCGAGTGCGTCGGGCGGCTCTGGTGATTCTGCTTGTCGCCGTCCTGATGGCCACGTCCATCCTCGCCTTCGCGCTGGTGCGTCCGACGATTTTTACAAAGATTCTGAAGGGCAGGACGGAGTGGCACGTCTCTTACAGACAAGAGGATCCCGATGGACTGGCGAAGGAGTTTCGCCCGGTTAAGCCCGAGACGCCTGAAGGATACACGATCAGTGAGGAAATCAAAAATGACCCGTTCTATGATGTCATTTATAAGGATGGGAATAACAAAGAAATAATTTATTCTCAATATACAGTGAAGAATGCAAAAGCTCGTTGGAATTCAGAGGATACAACTTTAAAAAAGATGAAGATAAATGGATATGAGGGATATGGCTGCTATCGAGAACGAAACTGGTGCCTATATTGGAATAATGGATACTATGCATTCGAATTGAGTGGAAACTGTAAGCTGTCGGTCTTGATGAAGATGGCGGAGACATTGGAATAACCTGATTTCTGCTGTATGTCAAGCATTTCGCGAGAAATGCAGAAAAAATTCGAAAAAAATATATTTTCTTGTCCCCGTTCGGAATTCTCGAGCGTTTATACAGCAGGACGCAAAAATATTTTTAGAATTTATGTCACGAAACGGACATTTAGAAGGTTATATATAGTGAAAGGCGTTTTATTCCGGATGATTTGAAAGGGGTGAGACCGATATGGCATAACTAAAGATTTAGGAGAAAGTTACTCGATTAGAATCAAATGGAGGTATTGAAAATGAAAGTTAGAAAAGGACGGAAATGGTTTGTTATCGTTTGCGTATCAAGATGAGAGCGCGACGTATTGAAAAACTGACATCTATGGTGAGGTATTTTTGTCTTATTGTTATAGAAACATTGCTGATAACCATGGAGGAAAAACATGGAAAAAGATTTTGAGAGAAAAGCTGTTAAAAAAGTAACTATAGGAATAGCAATCATTATGCTCTTCGTATTTGGATTTGCTACAATTAACATATGGGCTAATACAAATACCAAGAAAAATGAGGATAGTGCTGTTAGTGAAAAAGGCCTTCAAGTTGTAGAATTGGATAATGTGCAAAAGGACAATTTTTTAAAGGACTATGGAACTATTGAAATTTGTCGTATAATAAAAACGAACCAAGGCGAATTTGAACTCTATCCGGAATTTACAAACAATAAAGAAGCGATGAAGAATCTGATTGAAAAAGAGGAGAAAGCATTGCAGTATTTGGAAGCAAGATACGGTTTTGAACAGTTAAACGACAGTAATTATCAGGAATATCGAGGTTGTGTTATGGATTCGCTTGAACAGGTTGATGTACCAGAGAATATCGCAACAGTGCTTCCACAAATCGACGAATTCTTGGACATTTACGAGAATGAGGTTAAGAATGATCAAATCGAAACAATCGTAAATAATTTGTCAAAATCTATAAACAATGGTGAATTTATTAAATTGAAGGAAGAAGTAGAACTTTTAGGGGATGTTCTCCCGTATAATTTGACAGTTTCCTGTACGGAAGAAGATGCTGAACCAGTAAAAGTAGTGTCTGTTTCTATTAAATCAGAGACCGGCATCGAGACAAAATCGAAAGCGCAGGCGCATCCGGGAAATTCAAAGTTTGATATTGAAAAAGGAATTGCGTACGCGAAGCAATATGCTCCAAAAGGAAAACACAATTCGAAATATTACTATTTTAATGGTGGAGATTGTACAAATTTTGTTTCGCAAATAAAAAAAGCAGGGGGTGTGCCCTTTCACTATACTTACAAAGGAACAGTCAATCCGACGTTAGATAAAAAGAACTCCTGGTACTATAAGAGCAAGAGTGATTATGGTTATCGCTGGACGGTTGCGGATAAATTTGCAAAGTTTTATGGGGTGAAGTATAAAACCACAAGTTTTATGAGTTTGTCAAAAAATGTTAAGAGGGGAAGTTTCATTACCAAGGATTCCGCAAATGATAAAGATTGGGATCATATGGGATTTGTAACTGAAATAACGGAAAACAAAAAAACTACGGAGGGGTCTACTTATTACGATTTCAAGGTCGCACAACACACTGCAGATTATCATGCTTATGTTAGCTCAAAAAAATGCGGATGGGATAAGATTAAGAAAGAGCATCCAAAGGCGGTGTTTGGAATTGTGAAATAGGGAGGGACAATGAACAGAAAACGGGAAATTAAAGTGTTCGCAGTCGCCTTTCTGATTGGAATGTGCATTGCGGCAGGAATAAGGATAAGCTCTCATTACCGTAATTTCGGATTGCCGCAGGATGTCATTTCCGGCGAAAAAACGGCAACTGCGGAAGATACGGTAAGACTGTATTTGTTGTACTTGAACCGAAACGATGAGCAAGGCATTCAATCCATTCAGACAGACTCCAGAAACAGATCTTATCCGTCCGCAGACAGCGAGTATGATATGTTGGATGTGCGTTTACTGGAACTCCGGGAATTAAGTTCAGCCAACACCAGTGAAAGAGAGACTAAGTTTTATACAGAATATAACTACAGTTCTTTCTGGGCACCCTGGTGGAAATGCGACAGTACGGTCGTGATGGAGTTCACATTGATAAAAGAGGGTGGAAAATGGAAGATTGCTCAGATAGGAAACGGTTAAACGTTTGAAATGATATGACCCTCTGTGTTGAGGAATTAGATACGGAGGGTTCTATTTATCCCTGCACTCCACTCTGTTCACAATTATGTGCATGAGCCAGACCGTGTCCGGCCAGATGCAGTTCGCCATAATTGTGATTAGGCGATATTGACGTGGTAGATAAATAAAATGTAAAGTATTGATTTACGTTACCGCCGATTGACGTGCTTTATAACGACTCGGGGAAACGACCATAGCACAGCGAATGCATCAGAATACGTCAAGATATATCAACTTATAACAGACTCAATGTGCGATAAAGCCTTAACATTTCGTTCTTAATATTTCTGATTGATGTGATATGCAATATTATACTGCATCGGAATCAAAAAAATATATTTTCTTGTCCCCGTTCGGTTGTTTTGTGCGTTTATATAGATAGTATATGCTCATTGGTCTATTGATATTTCAATCATAATCGATGACTGAGCACATATTAAACGGAATGTGTTTTTCAGACAATCGGAGGAGAAAAATGTTTAGAAAATACACGAGGATTTTTCAGAGGGGAAAAAGAAAAGTGCTAAAATTACGTATAAAATAATGGGTACTTGGCAGGGAAATAATCGTGGATATGTGTATCGTACATTAAAACGTCCAACCTATAAGTGATAATTTCAACTTGAAAAATATTCTAATAATGGAGGAATTTATGAGGCGGAAAATAATTTACGGAGTATTGGCAGTCGTGTGTATCGTGCTGCTCGCAGTGCTTATTACCATGTACCAGAGGCAGGTATCGGTCAATGGACAGATGCTCGCCGATGACTTCCGGTATGCGGGATACAGTGCTGTATCATTCGATAAAGTCAGTTCAGACAGGTTGACGAACGGGGAGAAAAAGAAGGCATTGAACAGTTACTGGCTGGCGATGCGTCCTTTGTCCGCGAATATCAACCGCGTCGCAGAGTCGGGTGCATACAGGGAATATCGAATGGACGGTCTGGAAGAATTTCTGATTGAACTGAATGAAGATCTGGGTAACCCTGCGAAATACGATGCGCTAATACATACCATCAAGAAGGTGAACGCTAATTTGGAACGCATAGGCGAGCAGAGTACATCGGGGTATAATTTCCGGGGAGATCCGGAGAATATCCGGAAGTATATTTCGGAAATCGAGGAAGATTGCAGGGCGTATACAGGCCGATGAATATGCATATCGAAAAATTCAAATGGCGTATACAGTAAAAGCAAAGAAAATGTGAATGTTAAGCTCACGGGAAAGCAGAAACGAACAGACCCGCCTCGGAAAGGGATTTGAGGATCGGTTCATGGTAATGACCGGTGCTCTCCATAACGATACGGGTCTCACCCTCAAGCCCTTTGATGAAGGAGACTAACTGATCAAGATCCTTCTTCGTGTGAGAAACATTGAAAGGTTTACGAACGACCACACCGGCGGGCTGCAGGACCGCCACAGTGCTCTTGCCTTTGGAAACATCAATGCCTACGGCGTTCAACATGATTCATACCTCCATGAAATTGAGTGGTAGTGGTACCAGCTTTACTCATTGCCGATTCAATCTCCCGGGGTATCACACGAACACGCACGAAGGCGATTCAACCTGCATAAACCGAACAACTGGGAATGAGCAGCCGGCAAACCGGCTTTCTGGCAGGCGTCAAATGAGCCCAAGGAAAATACCGTTAAGACCAGTGCTGCTACATTCTACCAGTTTGAACAATGAGGAGGAGTAACAACCAATGAAAACGACCAAAGAAAAAGATAAGACTTATTTGAAAGAGAAATCCTATTGGGTCAGGAGATTTATCGCCGGCGAGATTTTGTTTCTGCTGTTCGTGATTGCATTATTCATTCATATGCCCTCTAAGCTTACGTTGTATTACATCGCGGTACCGTTCCTCGGAGGAACGGCGATCAATATTTTGTGGACCTGGATCGACATAAAGCGTTACAGGGCAAAGTAGAAATTTCGGCGCAGCCTGACACCGCCCAGGCTATCTATTAGATTGCTTTCAGCAATCAAAAATGATATACTGTCCTTAGGAATTTCTAAGGAGGTGCGAGTTATGGCAAGGACAACTACCAAAACAGCGAATGTATATACACGAGTAGATCCCGAGACAAAGGAGCAGGCCGAAGCCATCCTGAATCATCTTGGAATCCCGATGTCAAATGCCATCGGCATGTTTTTAAAGCAGGTGATCATCCAGCGGGGAATACCTTTTGAAATGAAGCTTCCTGTCGCAAAGCCTGTTTCTATAGGCGAACTGACGAAAGAACAGTTCGATGCTGAAATGAAACTGGGGATGGATGATGTCGCTGCAGGCCGCGTCGTTTCTGCTGAGGATGTCGAAGCTGAAATGAGGAGACTATACAGCGAATGAAGATCGTCTACACATTCAAGGCAAGACAGGACTTACGGGATATTTACGAATACATTGCCTGCACACTGCTTGTTCCGGAGACAGCAGGCAGAATGACCGATTCGATTATGAAAAAGGTCAGAACGCTGGAATCCATGCCGGAAAGAAATCCTATGTATAAGGAAGAGCCGTGGCTCAGTCAGGGCGTTCGCTTTCTGCCCGTCAAAAGCTATCTGGTTTTCTACACGGTTAATTTTTCCAAAGAGACTGTTTCTGTTGTCCGTATCATGTATGCCGGAAGAGATATTCGAAATCAATTGAATGAAACGACAGAGTGGTAAATGACAGCTCCTGCCAGCATGGTTTATAAACACCGTCCGCAGATGAAATTTTCCTTGCATCGGCATCGGCGATATGCTATACTTATGAGGTATTACGGGCGTTCCTCTGAATGATGCATCCTGCAGGATGCGTAGAGTAACTCGAGGGCATTTAAGAACGTCTATGAGGGAAGGAGGATATCATCATTATGAATGCAATAGATGCTGTGACTCAGGATTACCTGAAGAAGGACATTCCGGAATTTGGTGTCGGCGATACCGTTCGCGTACACATCAAGATTAAAGAAGGAAACAGAGAGAGAATTCAGGTCTTTGAGGGTTTCGTGCTGAAGCGTCAGAACGGCGGAATCGGAGAGAGCTTCACCGTCAGAAGAATCGCATCAGGCGTCGGCGTTGAAAAGACATTCCCGCTTCATTCACCATGGGTTGAGAAGATCGAGGTCGTTCGCAAGGGCGATGTCAGAAGAGCAAGGCTCCACTACATGCGTGGCAGAACAGGAAAGTCCGCGAAGATCAAATCAAAGGAAAGCAGATAATGAAGGGGGAACCGCAAGGTTCCCTTTTCTGTACTGAAGTAATGACGCAATAATCAGATATAAACTGCCGGTCCGACAGGTTCCGGGCCGGCTTAACGGATATTGACATTAATGAGGACCGATGTCCTTTGAACAGCAGGAGTATCGCAATGAACAGTATCAACTGGTACCCCGGTCATATGAAAAAGACCCGGGAACTGATCCGTGATAATCTGAAAATGGTGGATCTGGTCATCGAGGTCATCGACGCCAGGATTCCGGTTTCCAGCAGGAACCCCATCATCGATGAACTGGTGGGGGAGAAGCCCCGGGTGATTATTCTGAACAAAAAAGATCTGGCGGATCCTGAAGAGAACCGGAACTGGACTGCCTTCTTCCGCGCCGGCGGCATTCGGGCGCTGGAGATGAACTGTGTCAGCGGCGAAGGGGTCAAAACTCTGTACGGGGCTTTGTCCGCAAGGCAGGAAGAAATCGGGTCCGCCCGTTACAAGCGGCCGATGCGTATGATGATCGTGGGCGTACCCAACTGCGGCAAATCCTCGCTGATTAACCGTCTGACCGGAAAGAAGAGCGCGCGGACCGGCGACCGGCCGGGAGTGACGAAGGGAAAGCAGTGGCTGACCCTGTCCAACGGAATGCAGCTGCTGGACACGCCCGGGATTTTGTGGCCGAAGTTTGAGGATCCCCGCGTGGGGCTGAATCTCGCATACTGCGGGAGCATCCGGGACGAGATTCTGGATACGGCGGATCTGGCGCTGTCTTTTCTGGAGGATATGCAGAACCGTTATCCGGAGATGCTTCGGGAACGCTACCGACTGGAGGAACTGGGAGAGACGCCGCTGGAGACCATGGAGCGCATAGCGGAGAAACGGGGATTCATTCTGCCGGGCAGGAGAATCGACTATGAGCGGTGCGCCCGGACTGTTCTGGATGAATTTCGCAGCGGCAGAATCGGAAGGATCACACTGGAGACCGCACCGGGAAACATCACACCGGAGGGCGCACTATGAAAAAAGAAGAACGGGAGCAGCGCATGCGGCAGCGGCTCCGGGAAATGAGGCTTCCGGAAGAGGCCTTGTGGGAACAGGGGATCCGGTATATCGGCGGTATCGACGAGGTAGGCCGGGGTCCGCTGGCGGGGCCTGTCGTTGCGGCCTGTGTCGTGCTCCCGCAGGATTTCGACCTTCTGGGGGTGGATGATTCCAAGAAACTGTCGGAGAAGAGACGGGAGCACCTGTACAGTCGGATCCTGGAACGGGCGGTCGCCTGGGGGATAGGGCGCCGGGGGCCGGAGGTCATCGATGAGATTAATATTCTGGAGGCCACAAAGCTTGCCATGCTGGATGCGGCGGCTGCCGCAGACGAGATGCTCCGGGAGAAAGACGGGAGCACCATGGAGCACGTGCTGATCGACGCACTGAGGCTGGAGGCTCTGGATAAGCCGCAGACTTCCATCATCAGAGGAGACAGCAGCAGCGTATCCATCGCGGCAGCGTCCATCGTTGCCAAGGTGACACGGGATCGACGGATGATCAAGTATGCGGAGGAGTATCCCGGATACGGCTTCGAGAGAAATAAAGGCTACGGTACAAAGGCGCACTACGAGGGAATCCGGGAGCACGGAGTGACCCCGATTCATCGGCGCAATTTTTTAAAAAATACCGGTTATTGACCGGGGAAGGAGAAAAACATGGAAATCAAAACCGATATCGAAATCGCACAGGCAGTGGAAAAAGAACCGATTCTGAACATCGCGAGGGACGCGGGCATTGATGAAAAGTACGTGGAGCTGTACGGAAACTATAAGGCGAAGATCGATTACAGCATCCTGGAAGAAAAAAAGAATGAGCCGGACGGTAAACTGATCCTGGTGACGGCGATTTCTCCGACTCCGGCGGGTGAGGGAAAGACCACCACATCAGCGGGACTTGCAGACGCTTTTCACAGACTGGACAAAAAGGTGATGCTGGCGCTGAGGGAGCCTTCTCTGGGCCCCGTGTTCGGCATCAAAGGCGGAGCGGCGGGCGGAGGCTACGCCCAGGTGGTTCCGATGGAGGACATCAATCTGCACTTTACCGGAGATATGCACGCCATCGGCGCCGCGAACAATCTGATCGCCGCCATGCTGGACAACCATATTCAGCAGGGAAATGCGCTGAACATTGATCCCAGAAGAATCACATGGAAACGCGCTGTGGATATGAATGACCGGCAGCTCCGACATATTCTGGACGGAATGGGCGGAAAGGCCAGCGGAGTTCCGAGGGAAGACGGATTTGAGATTACAGTGGCCAGCGAGGTCATGGCGATTCTTTGTCTCTCCCACGATATAGAAGATCTGAAGGATAAGCTTTCCAGAATTATTCTGGGGTATACATACGACGGAGCGCCGGTTACCGTGGCGGATATCAAGGCACAGGGAGCGGCGGCAGCACTGCTGAAGGACGCGCTGAAACCGAATCTGGTGCAGACTCTGGAGCATACGCCTGCATTTGTACACGGCGGACCATTCGCAAACATCGCTCATGGCTGCAATTCGCTGATGGCGACGAAGATGGCGCTCAAACTGGCAGACTATGTCGTTACGGAGGCGGGCTTCGCTGCGGATCTCGGTGCGGAGAAGTTCGTTGACATCAAATGCCGCAAGGGCGGTCTGAGGCCGGACGCCTGCGTTCTGGTCGCGACAGTACGGGCGCTGAAGTATCATGGCGGCGTGCCTAAGAAGGATCTTAATGAAGAAAATCTGGAGGCGCTGGAGGCAGGGCTGCCTAATCTTCTGCAGCATCTTGAGAATATCCGGGAAGTCTACGGCATTCCGGCGGTTGTGGCGCTGAATGAGTTCCCTACGGATACACAGGCGGAGGTTCACCTCGTTGAGGAGAAATGCCGTGAGCTGGGCGTCAACGTGGTTCTCAGCCAGGTATGGGCAAAGGGCGGCGAAGGCGGCGTCGACCTGGCGAAGGAGGTCATCCGTCTTATTGAGGAGGAAGAAAATCATTTCAGCTTTACATATCCTCTGGAGCTGACCATCCGGGAAAAGATTGAAACCATCGCAAAACGCGTATACCATGCAGACGGCGTGATTTACGAAAAGAAGGCGGCGCAGTCCATCGATCAGTTGGAAAAACTGGGTTACGGCGGCCTTCCGATCTGCGTGGCGAAAACCCAGTTCAGCTTCTCGGATGACCCGTCCCTGCTGGGTGCGCCAGAGGGCTTCCATATCACGGTGACAGAGGCGAAAGCGGATGCGGGAGCAGGATTCATCGTGGTGAAGACCGGAAATATCATGACGATGCCGGGGCTGCCCAGGGTACCCGCGGCGGAGAAAATCGATGTGGATAACTCCGGAAGGATTACCGGGCTGTTTTAACCCGCGTTGCAGGGATCGGGCACACATCAGACAGATTTACAGCAGAAGGGAAGAATCAGATAATAATGATCACAGACAGCAGTTGCAGAGAATTTGTGGAAATACTCTCCAGTAAGGAGCCGGTACCGGGAGGCGGGAGCGCATCGGCGCTTCTGGGCGCGATCGGGACGGCTCTGGGGAACATGGTCGGTCACCTGACCGTCGGCAAGAAAAAATACGCGGCGGTAGAGGACGAAATGCACGACATGATGGATCGCTGCGAGAAGATTCAGCATGATATGTTGAACCTGGTGGAACGGGATGCGGAGGCCTTCGCACCTCTGGCAAAGGCTTACGGAATGCCGCGGGATACGGAGGAGCAGAAACGGGAAAAGGAGCGGGTCATGGCCATCGTGCTTCAGGATGCGTGCGCGGCGCCTCTTGAGATCATGCGGAAATGCTGCGAGGCTATTGACATGTGCGAGGAATTTGCTAACAAAGGAAGCCGGCTCGCAATCAGCGACGCCGGCGTGGGCGTTGTGTTCTGTAAGGCGGCTCTGCAGGGGCTTCTCTGAATGTGTTCATCAATACAAAAGCGATGAAGGATCGGGAGAGCGCTGAGAGGATTAATGACGAGGCGGACAGCATGCTGTTCGAGTATACGGTAAAGGCCGATACGGTGTACGCCCAGGTGCAGGCGAGTCTGCGGGGCTGGGACGACTGAGCCTGCGAAGAGCCTGATCAGTCACTGAGCATCATTTCCAGAGAATCATCCTGAAAGAAGGTATTGGCGTTGTAGAGGAACAGTATTTCATCCACTTTGTAGGCATTAATGAGGTCACCGATATCCTCGAAGAAATAGCGGGGATCCACGACGATGATTCTCCGGTAGTTCCGGGACAGAAACGGGATAAAGCTGTTGGCGTAGCTGTCTTTGATCAGCAGCAGGGTGCGATCCTCTGTCCCCGGCGTCTGAATCGTGTACATCGGATGATTGCTTCCGCCGAATACGGTATAGGCATCCTTCTTCTTCAGATTGTCAAGCTGATAGAAGTGGGTTGTCTTTTTCTTTGTGTCGGCGTAGTAGATCACGGAATTGCGGTAATTCTGACGGCTGTCGGGGAGATAGATTTTTATCGCGTCGTCCCGTCCGTTGACGAATCCGCTCTTGGAGCAGAGCGTTCCCCTGAAGTCGTTTTTGACGGCGTAGCCGTCGTAGGCGGTCTTTGTATCAAGCTTTATTTTCTTCGCGGCGGTCCGGTACGCGAGATACGCTCCGTCGCTGGTCCAGTGGTGGTCGGTCCGGTAATAGAGCTGCGTATCCTCCTTCGCCTTGCGGAATGCGTCCCGAACGTCAATCGTCGTGTAGCCGAAGCTGCGCAGATCAGACAGAAACGAGTCCATATAGCTGTTCTGGTCGGCCATCCGCACGGTGGCCGGAAGCTTGTCGGAAAGAATGTTCGCGGCGTTCGGCGCCAGCAGGAAATACATTTTCACATCGCTGTACTGACGGCTGAACTGGCGCAGGGCGTTTTTTGTATAGACAAAGTGCTTGTTCGGCGTGCTGATCTCCTCCATGAGGTAATGATCCCTGCAGCGATATACTCCGTTGGCCTCCAGCTTTCCCTCTGTAACGTCCGCGGCGGATTTAATCCGGATGAAGGTGTTCCGGAACAGGAACTGGTCGTTCACATAGTTTTCCAGCTTTGTTTCATAGCGCCCTTCCATGTATTTTGAGATCGAAAATGACGGCAGCGCCTGAAGAACCCGGTTCTCCACAGCGGAAAAGGTTTTGTCCGGCAGAATGAGATTCAGCAGGAACACCGCCGCCAGACAGACGATGAACAGAAGACCGGTTATTCTGGTGTAGGAACTGTTTCGCATAGTGACCGCCTCCCGGGTCTTTTAAAATCTGAAGTACAAAAACGGATTATATGAACTGTAAACCAGGTACGCCACGGACAGAATGAAAACCGCGAAAATGCAGATCACCGCCGGAACGCGCCGCTCCTCCGCGAAGCGCCGGAAACGCTCCATGGGGCGAGGGCCTGAAAGCACGCAGGAAAGAATCAGGAGGATCAGATTCGTGCGCAGCAGATACAGCGTTTTCACATTGGCGAGGGCGAACCGGCCGACGCCGAACATGACGCCCAGATAATGGATCGCCGCGGACAGATCGCTGCTGAAGAAGAAGACCCATCCGATCAGAACCACCAGCATGGCGTACAGATGCTGAGCCCACGCCGGGCTTTGTTTCAGAGCGCTTCCGAAGACATACTTCTCCAGGATCAGCACGACTCCGTAATATAACCCCAGAATACAAAATTCCAGCTGGCGCCGTGCCACAGCCCGGTCAGGGACCAGACAATCAGCAGATTCAGGATATGGCGGGGAACCGTAACCCGGTTGCCGCCCAGCGGAATGTAGAGGTAGTCCCGGAACCATCCGGACAGAGACATATGCCATCTGCGCCAGAATTCCGTGACGCTCCTGCTGATATAGGGATAGTTGAAATTCTCCAGAAACTCAAAGCCGAACATACGGCCCAGACCGATGGCCATGTCAGAATATCCGCTGAAGTCAAAGTAGATCTGCAGCGTATAGGCCAGCGCGCCGATCCAGAAGGAGAGGACCGAGGCCTGGCTGTCCGGCAGGTTCAGGACCAGCTGGTGCAGCGCGCCCAGGTTGTTGGCCAGGAGCACCTTCTTTCCGAGACCGAGCATGAAGCGCGTCGCGCCCTGGCCGAATTTCTCCGGATTCGTTTCACGGTATGACAGCTGACTCTCAATGTCGATGTACTTCACGATGGGACCGGCGATCAGCTGCGGGAACAGCGCCAGGTACAGAGCGAAGTTCAGAAAGCTGCTCTGGGGCTTCACTTTGTCCCGGTACACATCGATGATGTAGGACAGCGCCTGGAAGGTGTAAAATGAAATACCGATAGGCAGGGACAGCGCGGTATAGGAAATATGGGAATGGAAGATTCCGTTCACGGTGTCCATCAGGAAGCCGAAGTATTTGAAGAAACACAGGATGAAGAGGTTCATCACAAGCGCGAACAGAAAGTCCCGCTTCCCGGAGCCGCCCTTTCGCCTGTCCTGCGCGATCAGATGCGCCATGAAATAATTGAAAAAGGCGCTGTAAATCATCAGGAACACATAGACCGGCTCTCCCCAGCTGTAAAAGACGAGACTGAAAAGCAGCAGAACGATGTTCCGGGCGAACAGATATTTTTTCGGCACGAGGAAATACACGGCCAGAAGGATCGGCAGGAAGCAGAAGATGAATACGATACTGCTAAAGAGCATGACGGAACACCTCCTCATACCGGTCAGGATTTTTGTCCACGCAATAGAAATATAGTTTCCGCGTTTGTATATGATGGCGTTTTTCAGCATGGCGACCTGAGACGGCCCGTAGCCTTCAAAGGTCCTTGTCTGATCTGCGACGCGCCTGTCGATGGCGTCCTCCACCGCGGTCAGGTCGTCTCGCCGGTAAACGCGGACAACCAGAACCTCCTGCACCCCGAGAGCCTCCCTGCTCTTGTAATAGATGTAGGAATCGTAGTCAGAGTAATCCAGTCCCATGAACTGCATCAGCGCTCCGGACGTGCCTATGGACCGTCGAATCCGCTCTGCGGAAGGAACCGGCCTCTCCTCCATGCAGAAATGCAGCAACCGTCAGCTGATGCAGTTCATGGGACTGGATTACTCTGACTACGATTCCTACATCTATTACAAGAGCAGGGAGGCTCTCGGTGCAGGAGGTTCTGGTTGTCCGCGTTACCGGCGAGACGACCTGACCGCGGTGGAGGACGCCATCGACAGGCGCGTCGCAGATCAGACAAGGACCTTTGAAGGCTACGGGCCGTCTCAGGTCGCCATGCTGAAAAACGCCATCATATACAAACGCGGAAACTATATTTTCTATTGCGTGGACAAAATCCTGACCGGTATGAGGAGGTGTTCCGTCATGCTCTTTAGCAGTATCGTATTCATCTTCTGCTTCCTGCCGATCCTTCTGGCCGTGTATTTCCTCGTGCCGAAAAAATATCTGTTCGCCCGGAACATCGTTCTGCTGCTTTTCAGTCTCGTCTTTTACAGCTGGGGAGAGCCGGTCTATGTGTTCCTGATGATTTACAGCGCCTTTTTCATTATTTCATGGCGCATCTGATCGCGCAGGACAGGCGAAAGGGCGGCTCCGGGAAGCGGGACTTTCTGTTCGCGCTTGTGATGAACCTCTTCATCCTGTGTTTCTTCAAATACTTCGGCTTCCTGATGGACACCGTGAACGGAATCTTCCATTCCATATTTCCTATACCGCGCTGTCCCTGCCTATCGGTATTTCATTTTACACCTTCCAGGCGCTGTCCTACATCATCGATGTGTACCGGGACAAAGTGAAGCCCCAGAGCAGCTTTCTGAACTTCGCTCTGTACCTGGCGCTGTTCCCGCAGCTGATCGCCGGTCCCATCGTGAAGTACATCGACATTGAGAGTCAGCTGTCATACCGTGAAACGAATCCGGAGAAATTCGGCCAGGGCGCGACGCGCTTCATGCTCGGTCTCGGAAAGAAGGTGCTCCTGGCCAACAACCTGGGCGCGCTGCACCAGCTGGTCCTGAACCTGCCGGACAGCCAGGCCTCGGTCCTCTCCTTCTGGATCGGCGCGCTGGCCTATACGCTGCAGATCTACTTTGACTTCAGCGGATATTCTGACATGGCCATCGGTCTGGGCCGTATGTTCGGCTTTGAGTTTCTGGAGAATTTCAACTATCCCTATATCAGCAGGAGCGTCACGGAATTCTGGCGCAGATGGCATATGTCTCTGTCCGGATGGTTCCGGGACTACCTCTACATTCCGCTGGGCGGCAACCGGGTTACGGTTCCCCGCCATATCCTGAATCTGCTGATTGTCTGGTCCCTGACCGGGCTGTGGCACGGCGCCAGCTGGAATTTTGTATTCTGGGGGTTATATTACGGAGTCGTGCTGATCCTGGAGAAGTATGTCTTCGGAAGCGCTCTGAAACAAAGCCCGGCGTGGGCTCAGCATCTGTACGCCATGCTGGTGGTTCTGATCGGATGGGTCTTCTTCTTCAGCAGCGATCTGTCCGCGGCGATCCATTATCTGGGCGTCATGTTCGGCGTCGGCCGGTTCGCCCTCGCCAATGTGAAAACGCTGTATCTGCTGCGCACGAATCTGATCCTCCTGATTCTTTCCTGCGTGCTTTCAGGCCCTCGCCCCATGGAGCGTTTCCGGCGCTTCGCGGAGGAGCGGCGCGTTCCGGCGGTGATCTGCATTTTCGCGGTTTTCATTCTGTCCGTGGCGTACCTGGTTTACAGTTCATATAATCCGTTTTTGTACTTCAGATTTTAAAAGACCCGGGAGGCGGTCACTATGCGAAACAGTTCCTACACCAGAATAACCGGTCTTCTGTTCATCGTCTGTCTGGCGGCGGTGTTCCTGCTGAATCTCATTCTGCCGGACAAAACCTTTTCCGCTGTGGAGAACCGGGTTCTTCAGGCGCTGCCGTCATTTTCGATCTCAAAATACATGGAAGGGCGCTATGAAACAAAGCTGGAAAACTATGTGAACGACCAGTTCCTGTTCCGGAACACCTTCATCCGGATTAAATCCGCCGCGGACGTTACAGAGGGAAAGCTGGAGGCCAACGGAGTATATCGCTGCAGGGATCATTACCTCATGGAGGAGATCAGCACGCCGAACAAGCACTTTGTCTATACAAAAAACGCCCTGCGCCAGTTCAGCCGTCAGTACAGCGATGTGAAAATGTATTTCCTGCTGGCGCCGAACGCCGCGAACATTCTTTCCGACAAGCTTCCGGCCACCGTGCGGATGGCCGACCAGAACAGCCTATATGGACTCGTTTCTGTCTGATCTGCGCAGCTTCGGCTACACGACGATTGACGTTCGGGACGCATTCCGCAAGGCGAAGGAGGATACGCAGCTCTATTACCGGACCGACCACCACTGGACCAGCGACGGAGCGTATCTCGCGTACCGGACCGCCGCGAAGAAAATAAAGCTTGATACAAAGACCGCCTACGACGGTACGCCGTCAAAAACGACTTCAGGGAACGCTCTGCTCCAAGAGCGGATTCGTCAACGGACGGGACGACGCGATAAAAATCTATCTCCCGACAGCCGTCAGAATTACCGCAATTCCGTGATCTACTACGCCGACACAAAGAAAAAGACAACCCACTTCTATCAGCTTGACAATCTGAAGAAGAAGGATGCCTATACCGTATTCGGCGGAAGCAATCATCCGATGTACACGATTCAGACGCCGGGGACAGAGGATCGCACCCTGCTGCTGATCAAAGACAGCTACGCCAACAGCTTTATCCCGTTTCTGTCCCGGAACTACCGGAGAATCATCGTCGTGGATCCCGCTATTTCTTCGAGGATATCGTGACCTCATTAATGCCTACAAAGTGGATGAAATACTGTTCCTCTACAACGCCAATACCTTCTTTCAGGATGATTCTCTGGAAATGATGCTCAGTGACTGATCAGGCTCTTCGCAGGCTCAGTCGTCCCAGCCCGCAGACTCGCCTGCACCTGGGCGTACACCGTATCGGCCTTTACCGTATACTCGAACAGCATGCTGTCCGCCTCGTCATTAATCCTCTCAGCGCTCTCCCGATCCTTCATCGCTTTTGTATTGATGAACACATTCAGAGAAGCCCCCTGCAGAGCCGCCTTAC